>NZ_MDGP01000001.1:45000-1448333 GCF_001747095.1 Roseivirga sp. 4D4 | reverse complement strand
CGAATTCTCACACATGTCGCTCCAAATTTTCAAACTCTTGACATCGGCTGATGACCTTGCCAATTCGTTCGCATTTGTTTTAATCGCTTGGAAAACAAAGCTTTCTCTAAGGCCACTGTCAAGAGCTTGTGGTAGAGTAGAAATGTTATCTTCAAGCCTTGCGATAAACGCAGTTTGTTGTGTAATCCTATCTTGCTCTGTTCGGCTCATATACGAACCTGCAAAGGCAATGGAGTCAATGGAGTACGTTTGCAAATGCTTGTCATCGATCTGGGAAAACTTCACTTTGTATTTATGCGGACTTACTTCCTCAGAGCTTGGCAGGGTCAGTTTTTCCATGATCTTGGCATCAATAAGAACTTTCCCGTGAGAAGGAGTAATATCCTCAAGGGTAATCTGGAAAGTGAATTGTGGGTCGGGGTCTGGCGAGCAAGCGGCTAAAAGTGAAGCAGCAAGCAGCAAGATAGAAACGCCAATATTGGCAGATTTTGCTTTCCCATTACTTCTGAATTTTAGATTTATATCCTCATTGATATGGTTGGTTGGTGCATTGTCCGTTGCTTTTTGGATCGCGAGCTTAGAAACAGTTTTGACCTTCTTTAAAGAGTTTCTTTTTTCAGACTTGAGAGATTTATATAGACTTTGAGCTTCTCCCAGATCTTCTTCCATTCTGTCAGTATTAGCATCAATTACAGCTTGGGTGTCGTAAGAGTCTTTTGCTCGCTCCCTATCTCTTTTAGCCCGATTGTTGATCTCTAAAACTTCTGCATCATAGGCATCACGTTGCTGATAAAGGTCATCGGATAGCTGCATCCAGATAAAATAATTGTACCATCTTCTTTGAAGGCCAAGGCTTATTCCTACAGCAAAGAGCGTGAAGGCAATAATGGTTAGAAATGTGCCTCCTGAAGAATAGAATATTCGAAGAATTAGCAGCACAGATAAGGCAGACCCTCCGATAAAGGAAGATATCCAGAGTTCTTTGCGACTTCGTTCAATAATGCTTTTAGCGATGGCATGAGCTGAATATGCCATGACCAATGAAATGCCACCGACCAATATATAGATCATGCCGTTGCTTACCGTGCCTGATTCCTGGACTAGATAAAAGTTGACCACACATTCTATTCCACCTAACAGGCACTGGAGGAAGATATAGACCTTATTATTGTTCAGGCGGCTGTTTTGTGGAACACCTTTCTGTTGTTTCTTAAAATTCTCTGCCGTTTTTTCGTATTGACGAGCTTTTTTGCCAGTCGCTTCGCTCTTGGCCTCTAGAGTCTTCGCTTTCTGCTCATCTTTTTCAATGCTCTCTATCTTCTCATCGTACTCTTGTTTTGAGTTGTTTTTTGCTTCCTGAATCCTATCTCTTTCTGGTTTGTTGATAAGGCCCGGATAACTCTTAATCTTCTGGGCAATTGGTGCCATCAACTGATTATAAAGCTGTTTAAGCTTAATCTCTGTTATGTCATCGATTTGATTGATTTGTTTGATGACACTTTGAAGGGGTGAAGCTTTCGCATCGCCTGCCAATTCGTTCACTTTTATTTCATGATTATCTTCAGTGTCTTGAATTTGGTTTTTGACCGAAACTTCAAATGGCACTACATTTTCATTATTCTCGATTTTAGACGGGTTCTTATCAATTAAGAACCGCATAAATGGGAAGGTTACTCGTTTCTTCTTTTTCATCATTCTTTGGTTTAGTTATGAATTTCACTTCTATCATTGTTGGGATTTTGTCTTTGAAATAAGGTTAACTCTAAATATGTAATTGTACATGTATAGTTACAAATCGAATAAAAAAAAAGACTATGATGGTTGTAAGTATGAATGTTATGTTACAACTTCATTAACTCATAAGTACCCTTGTATTTATACATGTATAGTTACAAGATAGGAATTCTATCGGGTTTTTCAAATTGAAACTCAAGAAATATGGCTAAGAAGAAGGGAAATCAAAAAAAGTTGCGATCCGATACTGGTTCTGATATGTTAAATCGGGTTGTCGGACTGAATGAAATTTTGAAATCTGAGCCAGTCGACCCATTTATTGCATTGGCACCGAGCTTAGCTGAGAAAAAGGGAGACAAGCTTTTGGATTTTGTCGAAGATGAATCTGACAAAAAGCAGCTTAAGAACGTTATTGATTTGCTTGAAAAGGAACATCCGGAAACGCAAGGAATTTGGGCGCACCTAATAGAATCTGGTATTAAATCAGATTTTCAGGCTGTTGCCACAGTTTTAAATGAACTGCGAGGAAAACTTAAGACAGGTTATGACCCGGCAGAGTTTAATAGGCTTAAAGCTGATCAATTCGCGATCAATATGGGTAAACATCTAGAAGCTGTTAGGAAGGATGGTAAGTCAACTATGCGAGATATTGCTGATCGTTTTAACGAGTTGCAGATTCCTTCATTTCATAATAAGACTTGGAGTCATTCTACAGTTATGAAACTGCTTCATAGAAGGCGAGATATGGGCTTGGAATAAGACTTTAATTCAAACGAATAAAGTCTTGATTGATTACTATAAAAGCTCCATGATATTTCTTCCCTAGAGGTGTTAGTGTGCAGCACCCACAGACTTTTCCTTCATAACTCCGTAGTACCATAATTTCTGGAAAGAATATCGCAGCCAATTTTGGAGAGAGAGCCTTCCTTTGATCTTTCTTCTCTTCGATAAACGCTTCAAACAGCTGTGAGGCTTGTATGAAACCTAAACCCATTTCGTCCTCAGGTTCGTTAACAAAAGGTAATTTATCTTCATTATCTTTCATAGCAGTAGATTTATTTTTAACTAATTTCTAATCTCATATTTATTCAAACATTGTTCATCAGAACCAATTTTCTCATTTAGTTACGCCCTTTATGTTTAAGCTAAAAGTGACTTTCATCAAACGCAAACTTAATTGGACTAAATATTTGCCCGTTTTGCATTCTAGCCAATAGAGTTACATTTTTTTTCCCTACTCAACAATAATGTCCTCCTTCCTCCTGCATTTTAATATGAAATATGCTAATCCTCAGCTTATTTGCTTAGTGCACAAATCCGACTCTTTGAGGTCTGGCATTGGTAAGTTATCTAAAACCACAAAAAATAAAATTTGTGTTACCCCAATTGGGGTAACTTTTATTGGTTTAAATCGCAGAATTGGCTCTTTTAGGTTGCTTTAAGCGGGAACGGCATGGACTGATTTTCAACACTTATTCGTGTTATTGATTTGACGAGGTTATGTTTGGGACATATCACGTACATTTGATGGAGTCACCTTTTTAACACCACCAATTTAGGCGGCTAGGATGCCAGAATTATCATTGGCTGAAACGACCGACCAGAAATCAAAGTTCACGCATCGTGGATGCACATTGAGAGGGCTCGTAACATGTATCACATCTAAATTCTCTGATCAAACCTCACAATCGAATAGTTTTCTTCATTCTTCCCCCAAGTTTTACCTGCCTTAAAGACAACAGCTTCAACAATAAACTTGTTTGCCTTTCTGCCTGTTTTGAGTTTGGTAAATTCATCAGGTGAAATGCGATCCATCAACTGCTGGTTTTTGGATTTTGAAAGCTGTTTTTTTGGATCCATGCTGACACGCTCTACAATTGACAAGTGCTGCCCGATCATTTCGGAAGCCCATTTGTTGGTGTCAAAATCAGATTGAGAGCAAAAGTATTTTAAGTTTAGGTTTCCCAATAAACTTTTTGCTTTTGGCAAAGGGTTGGTGCTTCCCATGACAAAATGAATGTTGTTGATGTTTTGGGTGATATACAGACAGGCCACCCAAGAACTCCTCGCAGTGACTTGAAACAAACTATCTGTTAGGGGGCTAACGAAGCTCTGATATTCGTCTATAATCAACCCTACAGGTTTTGGATTTGTCTCTCTCTTGATGTCTCTGCGCTCCATTGCTGCCTGAAAAGCAGTTTTGTAGATTGAAGCGGCATAAATACCAGCAAGGCCATATTCTTTGAGGGGATAGTCAATTACCACAATGGAGTTCCTCTTGATAATGTCTTCTGGCCAGAGTTCATCACTTAACCCTCCTGAAAATTTCTCTTGAAGAATGCCAGAACCAAACCAAGGCTCGATAACTCCATTATAGCTTTCAATAATTATACTTTGAGTCCTTTCAGAGATATTTGGAAATTCTTTGCTCCAATAGTCAAGAACGAAGCGTGCTTCTTCCGTCTTAGTAGGGGATTCAAAATCTTTGAGATTGACTTTATGATAGACATCGAGAAAAAAACTTGCCTGTATCCAGGTCTCCAGGTCATGAACAGCTTGCTTTCGAAGCTTTGGATCAACTTCGTCATTGCTTATTAGATTAATGATCTCGTTATAGACCTTAAAGTCATCAGACCTGAAGCACCCGGAAACAAGTTTGCGCATGTTGTGAATGCTCACTTCTTTTCCTGCGAGAATTAGAAGCATAATAGACCGACTGATAAGGCGGCGCAGGGAGTTATCCCAAAATTTCTCTTCTTTACCATCACCACCAGATTGATGAATACGGTTTTGCTCATTGAGGTTCATCAATATATTAACCATATTGATCATTTCACCTGCACCATCACCTGTGCGATCTAGCTCATATTGCAAGAAATTGAAATTTAAATCGCTGTCCTTGTTAAAGATCACAAGGTCTTTACTTCGGCCTGTCTGTTCGGCATAGCGAACCCAGCGGTCTTTTTCTTCAGGTTTGGCGCACAGAATGCACATACCCCAGCCTTTTGATAGCATGGCTTTTCCAGCATACTGAGCTGGGCCGCTAGTTTTTCCACTACCCGTACTGCCTAGGACTAAAGTGGCTTCTATTGCATCAGCCCAAGTGATTTTCGTTTTAGTACCCGGAACTGTGTAGAGTTCTTGATCTAGGATGGATTCAAAGTCGTTGTGGTGATCACTGTCTTTGGTAGATGATTGCTTGAATAGTGACATGTATATTTTTGGTTTTACGTGGCTAGTCTTTTTCCATGTCTCTTTTTTGATCTTTCTCTTGAACATCACGGCCTTTTGAATATCTGTCCCTAAGTCTATCTACTGAGAAGAGCTTAATTGCATCCTTTTCTTTTTCAAACTGTGCAACTCTATCTTGAAACCCGCGAGTGTATTCGCTTGGCTCATTTTCTGGTAGGGTCATGCCTTTTAGTAAATGGGGCATATGTGTGCAAATCATGTCAGCATGGTTGTATGCTTTTTTATATTCTTCTGATACTTTGAGTTCCTCCATTTCTAAAAAGTGTCTTTGGCATTTTTGTCTAAGAATTCGTTAATAGACTCTCGGTCATAAAGAATGAATCTCTTATTGGGTTGTGAGAATCTTATCTTGCCTTCATCACGATATTTCTGAAGGGTAGAAGAAGAAGTAATGCGTAGCATGCGCATCGCTTCTTCACCATCAATCCATTTGTCCTTTGGGGTGCTTTGCTTCTCACTAAGACGCTCTACGACTTGTTCAATCAACTCGTAAAAAGCAGGTTCATCTAAGCAAATGACGTTCATTCACTTAAGTTTGTGAATTTAGATGTGCTTTCAAAGCATTGCTGCAAAAGCTTGTTATGGCATTTAAAGATAGAAGTGGTTGTTTATAAATAGTTTATAAACGAAAAAGGAGTTACAAATTTTACTTTGTAACCCCTTGATAATGAGTGCGGAACGGACGGGACTCGAACCCGCGACCTCCTGCGTGACAGGCAGGCATTCTAACCAGCTGAACTACCGCTCCAATATTTATATTTGGCAGCTATTCTTAAACCAGCCTGTCTGCCGACAGGCAGGCTGAACTACCGCTCCAAAATGTCTTTTTGTGTGCCTTTCGTTTAAGGTGATGCAAAAGTAGTATGCTTCTTTTGATTTGCAAACATCAAGCAAAAAAATATTGCTTGATGAGTGCCACTTTTAGAGAGTGGTCTGGGGTTCAGTTACTTCTGATTTTTCCTTCTGACATCTTTACCTCCATACCAATCTTCAAAAGTTCGTTGAGTTTGATATTTGTCCGTCAAAATTCTGTAGATCATATAGACAAGCACAATCTGACTGACGATAAACAGCATAAATACTATAGGGAAAGAAACACCCATTTGGGTTAGCAGTGTATATAGAACTACAACAGCAGTAGTTAGATATATTGAGAACTTCATTGTTTTCATGCATGGAAAACGAAGTCCATAATGCTATTGTTTGGAAAAGCTAGTGCCTGCTAATCTCTGAGCTTAAAAGTAATGGTATAAAGTCGATGACTAATCTCTAGTTCCTGAAGTACACCATTCTTAAAAGTGTGGAGTTCTTTCTTTTTATCATGTTCAAAATAGAAGCTGTTTTGGTCCTTGCGAACCATTTCTAGCATACCACCAGTGGCCAGGGCATAGGATTCAGTACCATTATCAGGTACTTCAAAGTAATAATAGTCAGCACCAACCAAGTCGTTTCGGTTGAGCTTTGAGATCTTACCGTCTTTATTCAGCTCGTAGTGTTGATCTTTAAAGGTGGTGTGTACCGAAGACTTTAAATGTCCGTTTGTCCGTGACTCAGCTTCTCCGATAAGCAATTTGTTATTCATATAGGTCGAACTACTCTTAAAATCAACCGTGATCTTAACGATCATATGGGCTTCTATGTGGGTGTCCACCGTAATTTTCGTGGCCTCATCATTCACTTCCCTAATGACTTTCATTTCACCCACATTATCGCCTCGAATATAGGCGTCATAGATAAGCGTTTGCCCATAAGCCGTAGTGTTGAGCAAAAGACCAATAACAGCGACTGATAACAAAGCAGACAGTCTTGGAAACTTTGTGAAGAATTGTATGTTTGCTCTCATATGGAATACAATATACTGGAGAAAGCAAGCGAAACCAAAGGGAGCTTTTACATCGAAGAGAATGGTGAAGTCATGGCTGAAATGACTTACTCTATTGCAGGGCCTGAAAGAATTATCATTGACCATACAGAGGTGAGCGAAGCATTACGTGGCAAAGGAGCAGGGGTCCAACTCGTTGCATATGCAGTTGAATTTGTAAGACAAAAAGGCATTAAAATGCTTCCGCTTTGTCCGTTTGCTAAAGCCACTTTACTGCGCCATCCTGAATGGAAGGACGTTTGGTAGTGATGAAACCTTAATTTCCTGATGCAGTTCTCACATAGCGCTGGCTATAGGCGATTGACCTTTTTCCACCAGCCCAGCTGCCATAAGGTCGATAGGCGATAGGACTATGTGGGTTGAAATCACCAAACTTCATGTCGTGCTGATAGTATCCGCCTCCTCGATAACCATAACCACCCTCTTCGGCAATGCCTTTGGGCCAATCTTCGTTTGTAGCACTTCCGTTTTCGCTGATGACACCATCACCGTGCGTTCCTTTGAAGTTTCTACCTATCGGATGACCGATCGTTACGCATTTCTCCCATAAACTTCCAGCCAGGTCCATTACCCAGTAGTAGGATGCACCATATACATGACGAGTGTCATTGGTCAAACCTTCTTCGGTTTTTCCATCTCTGAGTTTTAGGTTATCGTCCAGATCCACGAATCTTGCCAGGTCATTGGTGTTGTCTGTTCCCCAAGGGAATTCATGTGCCAAGGGCGTTTCTGGACCTCTGGCAGCCTTTGTAAACTCCAATTCGGTCATGGGCCTTAAACCAGCCCAGTCGGCAAGAGCTGCACCATCATCCCAAGTGATGTAGTTACAAGGTCTGTCTGGATTTTCCGTCTTATAGGTACCTGATACCAATTGTATGCTACCACGGCCTTCATAATATTTCTCGGTCTTATGTGGACTTAATGATTCAGCGAGGTCTGATGGTAGGCTGTTTAAAAAGCTGGTATAGAAGCCCTGAGAGGTTTCATACTTCATCATATAATAGGGTTGTACTCCCTTTGGAAAGGTGGAAGGGACTGTACCTGTTCTATCTCCCGTATATTGTGGTTGTCGTCCAGACTTATGATAGAGCTTATTATTTGAAGGACCGATTTCAATGGTCTGATCCTCAGATTGGATTTTATATAAGCCATTCGGGTTTCCCTGGTCATCCGATTTATAGAAGGAAGCGAAGCTCAGTGCTAATGGATCGGGATCTCCAAGGGTAAAGCCTCCTTCCGGAATATAAACCATTTCCAACGCAAAAACTTCTATGGATGCATTGGCATTTAGGCCTTCCAGTGAGCTAGCATCTACTTTTAAAGTGACATTCAGGTTCATATCACCTCGATATTGGCTTGCTGGTTCTATAAAACTACCGACCCGATCTGAAGGAACAACCACACGGGATTGAGGGCTATTGTTCTGACTTCTAACGGTATGACCGTTGGTAGAGAGTTTTACATGTTGATATCCAGAACCTGAGGATTTGACCTTAAGGAATACCCAGGCGGCATCATGGTTTCTGTTATTCTTCCAGCCGTTTTTCCATGATAAATTGAATGTCACTTCATGAGTTGCTTTCTTCCAGGTGATCTGACTGACAGAGATGTCATTGGCAAAGGAACTAATGGGGGCAAGGAGTAATATGATAATCAGTTTTTTCATTATTCGCTTCTTAAAGAGGTAGATGGATTAACCAAGGCTGTTTTAAGGCCTTGGAAACAAATGGTAACTATGGAAAGGAATAGCGAGGCCACTCCAGCTAATACAAAGATCCATAGGTTCAAATCGATTTTGAAGGTGAAATTGGCAAGCCATTCTCGAGAAAAATACCAGGCTGCCGGCCATGCAATCAGGTTGGCGATAATCACCAATAGGGCATAGTCTTTAGATAGCAATTTCAATATGCTGAAAACAGAGGCACCAAGGACTTTCCGCACTCCAATCTCTTTCACACGTAGCAGAGTGGAATAGTTTGTCAAGCCCAGGAGACCAAGGGCGGCAAGGAAAATCGAAATCACGGAGAAGTAGCCCACCATTTGACTGATTTTTCGCTCACTTTCATATATCTGATTCAGGCGATCGTCCAGAAAGAAAGGGGTAAAAGGACGATCTGGTTCGAATTGATTCCATGTGGCTTCAAGGTCCTCTATGGATTGGAAGATGTTCTCAGGACGTATCCTGATGGCCATATAGGCATACCAGCCCGGACTGTAGGTGATGACAAGCGGTCTGATTTCCTGCTTTAAGTCTGCAAAGTGAAAGTCTTCGACTACTCCGATAACCGGCCTTCCTTTTCGAGCCCAGCCTATATGCTTGCCCTCCCAGGCTGCGCTGTCCCATTGGTTAGCTGCAGACTCATTGATCAAAAAGGCTTCTTTGTCAGTTTCCAGGTCAATAGAGAAATCCCGCCCTTCCTTAATCTTCAAATCAAAGGTTTTAACAAAGTCAAAATCAGCAAATAGGCCAGGGATGTTTTGTGATTTCTGTTGACCTTCAAATCGGAAAGGCCTGAGTGGTACATCATTGCCCAATATATCAGACATAGCAGAGGCGCTAACAACCGAACTGTTTTTGAATAGCTCTGCTTTGAATTCTTCCGATTGGCGTTTAATGCTCGTGCCTCTAATCGGAACCATCACAACTTGTTCCTTAGTAAAACCCATGTCTTTGTTGAGTAGGAAGAGATGCTGTTGGTTTACTACTATGGCACCAATGATCAGAATAATAGAAGTGGCAAACTGAAAGATCACCAGGCTCTTCCATATCCATGGAGATTTTTTGCCAGTGAGCTTTACGTTGCCAATTTTCAAGGCGTCCACAGGTTTAAATGAAGTGACCAAAAATGCAGGGTAGACGCCTGCGATTAAGCCGATGAGCATAGTGAATGCAATTACCACTGTAATGAAAAGCGGGCTTAGCAGAATAGACAGATTCACAGGAGAGTTTGTGATTTGCTCGAAGGGTTGAATCAGCATTGCTACGAGTCCTATGGCTATGATTAAAGAGATTAAGCTTGTCAACAGAGATTCAGTCAGGAACTGATCCAATAACTGTCTTTTGCTTGACCCCATCACTTTTCTGACTGCTACTTCTTTGGCGCGTTGAGATGATCGTGCAGCACTCAGGTTCATGAAATTGATGACCGCGATAATGATGATAAAAACAGCAATGGCAATGGCGATGTAAATTGACTTATAGTCACGATTCACCTCAATTTCCTGATAGAGCTGTGACTTCAAATGGATATCTGTGAGGCGCTGCATAGGGAATTCCAGAAAAGGAGCCATGCTTTGAGGAAAGTGCTTGGGTATAAATTCATCAATATAGGTCTGAAGTTGAGCTTGTGTGAATCCTGGAGGTACCTTGGCATAAGTATGGCAAGGGTTCCAATACCATCCCTTGTCTCCAAACCGATTGCCGGTTGCCTCAAATACCTCATCGATGCTCAGTAGGGTTGAAAGAAAATCAAAATGAAAGTGAGAATTAACAGGAACGTCTTTGGCAATTCCAGTAATGATCAATGGAAGTTTGTTCTCGAAATGAATAGTCTTGCCCATGGCTGATTCATTGCCAAAGTACTTTTTGGCCATACTTTCGGTAATGATCAAAGACCTTGGGTTATCAAGAGCTGTTTCACGATCGCCTTGTATAAGCTCAAAAGAAAAGATATCAAAGAAGGTAGAGTCGGTGAAGAAGAGCTTGTCTTCATAAAAAGATTTTTCTTCCTCACGATAGGTCATTAGAGGTACCTTCTGGAAGGTCTGATACAAACGTGTGGTGATAATGTCGGGGTAGTCAACTGAGAATGTTGGACCAAAAGGGAAGGGGATACTCGCTGATTTTTCTTCGACCACGCCTTCCTCATTGCTGAAGATTTCGGAGAAGCGATAGATATTGTCGGCATTCGCATGAAACTGATCGTAAGTCAGCTCATTGAATACGAAAGAGCTAATCAAAATAACGGAGGCTAGGCCAATGGCCAGTCCTGAGATCTTGATGAGAGAATAGAACTTGTTCTTGACTAGGTTTCGCATTGAAACCCTATAGTTGTTCCTAAGCATGTTGAAATAGTTTAAGTTTTTGTACCTACTAGTTTTCTTTATGTTAGCCGATTTGAAGGACCTGATAACCTCCCAGACAAAGAGCAATTGAGCCCTGACCGGCCCAATTTTCTCAGCTCTTAAATGGTAGATTTCATGCAGGTCACCCTGAATCTCGTTGACCAGAGATTTGTCACAATACCATTCTAGAAACTTGTCCGCCCATTTTGGAGGGGAGTTGCGCTTTTTCATTATTCAAAAGATAATTTTGGTGCCATGCTCCAAAGTGTTTCTCTCTGCTTGTTCAAATCTCTGGCGAGCTGATAGCCCACATTGGTAATTGAATAAATCCGTTTGCTGCGCCCACCTCGAAGGTTAGTGGAACCACCAACCCTTGACTTAATAAGTCCTTTCTCTTCAAGCCTCCTTAATACTGTGTGAATGGCAGGGATTGATATCGTTTTGTTGAATTGCTTGGAATACTCCTCTGAGATGGACACCGCATAAGCACTATCATTGAGCACAATGACAATTAGAAGTATTATTTCTTCTAGTGAACCAATGGATTTATTCATTGTCTTTTTATTTAATAAATATTTGTATAACAAATAAATCGAAAAAAGCAGAAATCACAAAGTTTCTGCTGATTTGAGTATGCTTACGTGAAAGGGGACTACCAGGTTGAGGTTTTTAAGTCTCTGGTAGCCTTTAAGATATCTCTTCGACTTACCTGACCAATGAGTTTGCCATTATGGTCTACTACTGGGAACCTTCTAAAGTGAGTTCTAAGGAATTTTGAGGCAATATCTAGAACATCAGCGTCCATGGATACTGTTGCAACTTCTTCGCTCATATAATTTTCCACATTAATTCTGCCATGAGGTAAATTGTGATAAGCTTCGTCTACCATAATCTTTAGGCAGTCAACCTCTGAGAGAATTCCTGCAAGGCGCCCGTTGTCATCGACAACAGGTGCTCCTGAAATTCTAAGATCAAGGAAGGTGTCCATTGCTTCGGCAATGCTCTGATCCTTATGGAAAGTGATCACTTCTTTAGTCATGTAATCTGTGACAGGTCGGTACTGATTAACTGTCTTCGGTGGTTCGGGTGTTTTTACGCCTGTGAAATTCATGATGCCTTTTGTTTATCTACTGAAAAATTACTGGGAAAGGGTATAGAAATTACGGATTATTTTGCTATTGACAAAATAATTTTCTGATTAAATCAGTGTTTGTAAAATAAAAGGTGGTTTATGAGTATTAGTGCAGAATAATAGTTAAATGTGATTTCTGTTCTGATTGTAATGTTTAATCTTTTCATTGAGCAGCTTGCCGTCTAATCTTCCCTGAACATCCCGTAAATGTTCCAATATGGCCAAGCCTTTATTGATTTGCTTGTCTATACTTTTCACTTTACTCACCAGATAGATAAGACTCCGTTGTTTGCCGGGTGTCAATTCATGAAAGTACTTGCTTCCCACTTCATCCTGATCGAGCAAGACCATAAGACTTTCGGGCATGGGCAGACCATACTCTGAGGTGTCTTTCTCCAATATTAGCTCAACACTTTCGCCTAGATTAATCCCCAGCTTTTTTCGGTTTGACTTGTTAACCATGATGTAGCTAGCATCATTAAGCGGTACAAGGGCACTATGCATAGTGACAACTCCATTTACTTGACAGATAACACGCTTGTGATTCTCACTCGACATTTGCTCGGTCACTTCTTGGCTTATCGGGAAGTGGTAACCCCATATGCCTTGATCGAATTTTTCAAGAGTGGTGATAACCTTCATGCTGGGTAAAGATAAGTGCTCAGAAGGATTGCCCAATAGATTTTGACTTATGTGAACTTGCGATTAAGCCATTTGGCATCCGATTGCTCATTTTCGCATAAAATTCCTGTTAAGGTAAGGTTGTGACACCTACTTTCGTGTTGTAAAGTAGATCAATCAAAACTCACATCAAATGAAACAGCCTCTCCGATATTTCCTCAGTCTTATTCTGTTCCTCACCCTTGGTCTTGGGTTTGCTAACGCGCAGGTTACCACATCCTCGATGAGTGGAACGGTTTCTGACGCCAATGGCGAACTACTCGAAGGAGCTACTATATTAGCCATTCACGAACCAACGGGTACTAGATATGGTGTTATTACACGATCTAACGGACGCTATAATATTGCCAACCTAAGGATTGGAGGCCCGTACCGAGTAGAGGCCTCTTTCATTGGCTTTGAAACCCAAATTAAGCAGGGGTTCTTTCTAACACTTGGTAAGAACCAAACCATAAACTTTGAAATGAAGGAGAGTGCAACGGCACTCGAAGATGTTGTGGTTACGGCAGGCTCGACCGAAATCAACACAGATAGAACGGGTGCAGCCACGGTTATCGATAATGAGAGGCTCAAGATAATACCTACCATTACGCGATCGGCATCTGATATTTATCGCTTGAACCCGGCTTCAGACGGTAATTCCTTTGGAGGACGAAATGACCAATTCAACAATTTCTCGCTAGACGGATCCATTTTTAATAACCCCTTTGGTTTAGATGCAGCTACTCCCGGTGGACAATCCAATGCCCAGCCCATATCACTTGACGCGATTGATCAGATTCAAGTATCAATTGCTCCATACGATGTAACGCAGGCCGGTTTTACGGGAGCCGCTGTGAATGCTGTGACCAAGAGTGGTACCAATGAATTTAAGGGTACCGCTTTCTCATTTTTCCGTAATCAAGGAATGACAGGAAGCAAGGTGAGAGGCGAAGAGATATTCGTTCCAGACCTTAATCAGTTTCAGGCTGGTTTCAGCCTAGGAGGACCAATCATCAAAGACAAGCTGTTCTTCTTTGCCAATTTTGAATTAGAAAGAAGAGAGGACTTAGGTTCTAACTTCAGAGCAACGGGTTCTGGTGGTACAGGTGACAATGTTTCTCGAGTCTTGGCCTCAGATTTAGATGCAGTGAGTGATATATTAAGATCGCGATTTGGTTATGAGACGGGTGTTTACGAAGGTTATACACATAACACAGACAACCAAAAGGGTATACTAAAACTTGATTGGAATATTAACGACAAACATTCTTTGACGGCTACTTATAACTTTTTGGATGCCTTTAGAGAGCAAAACGCACACCCTTCGGCTTTGGGACAAAGAGGGCCTGATGCCAATACACTGCAGTTCTTCAACTCAGGATATAGAATCAATAACAAAATACATTCGGGAATTTTGGAGCTGAGATCTCTTTTTAGCAGTCAGTTCTCTAATAAACTGCAAGTGGGTTATACTACATTTGAAGATAGCAGAGATCCATTTAGTGATCCTTTTCCAGTGCTTAATATCCTTCAGGGAGGCTCGCGCTATATTATAGCAGGGCATGAGCCTTTTTCTATCAATAATAGGCTTGACCAAAACGTATTTCAAGTCACCGATAACTTCGAGATTTATAAAGGCGATCACACGATCACTATAGGGACTTCATTCGAGAAGTTTCAATTCGATAACTCCTTTAACCTGGGAGTGTATGAACCATTTGGGGTGAATTACCCTGGAGGAACATTTGGACAAGGCTTTGCCAGTGTTTCTGACTTTTTGAACTTTGTGAATGCTGGTAGCATGGATGCTGTTGTCGATCATGCGCGTACCACCTTTGCAGATAATAATGCGAGTAACAGTTGGGCATTGGCTGAAACGAATGTAGGTCAGCTATCCTTTTATGTTCAGGATAAATGGGCCGTTAACGATCGGTTCACGCTGACTTATGGGTTGAGAGCAGACAAACCCTTGTTCTTCGATACTGAGGATAAAATTCTTGAAAATATCGCGCGTAAGGGTGGCTTGTTAGATCCGGCAAACGGTATTTTTGATGGTAACTATGCCCCGAGTGTTATCTACTATGATGAGAATAATGAGGAGGTGATGTTTGATCATACAGTGCTTCCTACGAACGACATTCTCTGGTCTCCAAGAATCGGCTTCAACTGGGACGTTAATGGCGACCAAACCTTCCAACTAAGAGGAGGGTCAGGTTTATTCACAGGGCGTTTCCCATTTGTTTGGTTAGGTAATCAGGTAGCAAACCCAGATTTCTTCTTCTATACCATTACAGATCCTGACTTCCAGTTCCCGCAGGTTTGGAGAACCAATATTGGCTATGACAGGACTTTCGGTGATGGATGGTTTGTGTCAACAGACGTAATTTATACTAAGGACATCAACGCCATGATGGTGAGAAACTTCGGGTTGAGAACGCCAACAGGCTTCTTGTCAGGAGTGGACAATAGAGCTTATTATTTGCCTGGAGATAGATCAATAGACCCTTTTGGTAACCCAGGTCAAAATGCTTATGTATTTACTAGTGAAGACCTGGGACGCAGCATTAATGTAACCGTTGAAGTAAAGAAGCAGTTTTCCAATGGAATCTATGCAACCTTCGGTTATAACTATTTGGATGCAAAGGACATTAGTTCCATCGAAGCAGAGATATCAGGTGATGCTTTCGAAAGAAATGCCGCTGTAAACAATGTAAATGAAGCAGTGCTTCAACCTTCATTGTATGGTAACAGACATAGGTTTATCGCTACCGCGAATAAAGCCTTTGAGTATGGAGGTAAGTGGAAAACAACAATTTCATTATTTGCCGAGTATGCCGAAGGAGGTCGTTTTAGCTACACCTACGCTGGTGATGCTAACGGAGACGGGTCAGCGATCAATGATTTGATTTATGTACCAACTGCCGCAGAACTTTCTAATTACACATTTGTAGGGTCTGCAGTTCTCCAGGATATCCAAAGATCGAGGTTCAACGATTTAATCAATCAGGATCCTTACCTAAACGGCAGAAGAGGGCAATATGCTGAGCGTAACGCAGCTTTAAGCCCTTGGTATGGTAGATGGGATATGAGAATACTCCAAGACTTGACATTGGCGAATGGAAATAAGGTGCAGTTCTCTCTGGATATCCTGAATGTGGGCAATTTGATCAGCTCAGATTGGGGGGTAAGACAGAATCCTCGAAACATTCAACCACTTTCTATTTCGGTTAACCCTGCAACATTTGAACCTACCTACACATACACGAATACAGAGCCGACCTCTTTTGTAGATGATTTCAGTCTATTGTCCAGATGGCAAATGCAAGTTGGACTGCGCTATATCTTCTAGTTTACACGGTTTTGATGAAGTATTCATTCACAAGGGGGAGTCATGAGATTCCCCTTTGTTAGTTAAAATATTGTTTGGTTTGCTTTACATAGACCGATGGTATGTTACCTTTGTACCACCCAATAGGGATAAAAGCATTCTAAGACATGATTTAACATCATGTTTTTGATTAGGTTGAAAGGAGGTGTCATGGCCTCCTTTCATGTTTTAGTCCACTCATCAAACCTTGCTTGAATAATTTGAGATTACTCCCTATCTCGTTCCAAAATCTGTTGTATGAAATCCTCCAAAATCAAACTCACATTGCTGGTCATAGCTTGTATTGTCCAGACCACTTTTGCTCAAGACTACTTTCCTAAAAGAGGAGAGTGGGAAACCAAAGCTGCTCGATCCGTTGGTTTGATTCAAAGCAAGCTTGATGAAGCTGTCAAATTTGCGGAGGAGAATGAGTACAGCGGCTCAAAAGACCTTCGTATTGCGATCGCTCAGGGATTTCGCGCAGAGCCTTTCCATCAAATATTGGGTCCAACTAAGAAAAGAGGCGGCCCTGCAGGTATGATTATCAAGAATGGCTATGTCGTGGCTCAATGGGGAGATGTCGATCGAGTAGACATGACATTTAGTGTCACAAAGAGTTATCTGTCCACCGTTGCTGGTTTGGCCGTTGACAGAGGCCTTATTGGTGATGTCAAGGACAAAGTAGGAGACTATGTGTGGGATGGGACCTTTGGTGGGAGGCATAATTCAAAAATTGATTGGCATACTTTGCTAAATCAATCTTCGGCTTGGTCTGGGGAGCTTTTTGGCATAAAAGACTGGGCCGATAGACCTCCAAGACAAGGAGATATTGATGATTGGAAATTCAAGGCACCTGTTGAGCCAGGTACTGTAATGGAGTATAATGACGTACGTGTGAACGTATTGGCTTACTCTCTATTACATGTTTGGAGAAAACCCATGCCACAAGTATTGAAAGAACATATCATGGATCCAATCGGTGCCTCTACTACCTGGCGTTGGTTTGGTTATAATGATGCTTGGGTAACAATTGATGGCCAACAAATGAAATCTGTGACAGGAGGTGGGCACTCTGGGGCGGGTATTTTTATTAGTGCGGCTGATCATGCCAGATTTGGACTTCTCTTTCTGAATGAAGGCAATTGGAATGGCAAGCAACTTATATCAAGGGACTGGGTGAATGCTGTGCAGGTTTCCTCCGAAGCCAATGCAAGTTATGGCTATATGTGGTGGCTCAACCGCGGCCCTAGAAAATGGAGAGGTGTAGATGATGAATCAATCTATTATGCTGCCGGCTTTGGCGGGAACTTCATTGTGGTAGATAAAACCAATGATATGGTGATTGTCACGCGTTGGTTAGAACCGAATAAGATTGGAGAATTTGTAAGATTAGTTCAAGAGGCTCTTTAAGAGCCTTTTTTATTTATTCTCTAGAAATCAGTAGGTTGCGGTAAAAATATTTTTGCCTGCCAAGTATTGCGCGAATAGAATTTAGTGATACATTCGCGCACTTTTTTTAATAAGAATGGAAAAAACAACAAATGACATACACTCAACTCGGGTGTTGGGTAGTGTCAGAGCTTTCTTAAAGGATCGCTTCAATTTGAAACTTGATCAGGAACGAGAAAGCGTCACCAAAGCCGATATTGAAAAAGGGGCAGAGTTTAAGGGGGCAAACCTTTGGATTTTGATGTTTGCCATCTTAATCGCTTCGATTGGTCTTAATGTAAACTCACCGGCAATCATTATCGGTGCCATGCTTATCTCTCCTTTAATGGGACCGATCATTGGTATCGGTCTGGGAGCGGGCGTTTATGATATGCCTTTGATTAGAAAGGGTGCACGAAACCTCCTGATCGCTATGGTCATTAGTATTTTGACCTCAACGGTTTACTTCTTGATTACACCTTTGGCTGAAGCTCAGTCTGAACTGCTTTCTCGTACACAACCATCTCTGTGGGATGTATTGATTGCCTTTTGTGGCGGTATGGCGGGAATTATTGCAGGTTCACGAAAGGAGAAGTCAAATGCGATTCCAGGTGTTGCCATTGCTACGGCTTTGATGCCTCCTTTATGTACCGCAGGCTACGCCTTGGCACATGCCAATTGGGCCTTTTTCTTCGGTGCCTTGTTCTTGTTTTTCATCAACTGTGTGTTCATCAGTGTAAGTACATTTTTGGTAGTAAGAGCTCTTAAATACAGAAAGAAAAAGTTCGATAGCCCAGTCATTGAGAAAAGAGTTCGCCAGTTGGTTACTGCTTTTGTGGTGATCACGATTATCCCCAGTGTGTATCTTGCTTATAACCTTGTACGCAAGTCGATCTTTGAGCAAAAAGCCAGGACATTCATCATTCAGGAATTTGATTTCCCTGAAACTCAGGTGATCAAGTCAGAAAGTGTCTTTGATAAGAATGGTGGAAGAATGGAAGTAACGCTTTTTGGTAAAAAATTGGGTGATGATATAATCGAAAAGCTGAATGTTGATTTGGCTGACTATGGTTTGGAAAAATGCCAATTGACGGTTAGGCAGGCTTATCAAGAAGAAAACTTGGCCAGTCGTGAGGAGATGGAAAAGATGAGTCTATCGCTGAAATCAGGCCTTATAGAGGACTTGTATAAAAAGAACGAGGAGGTCTTAAATAGTAAGACAGCACAAATCGAACTACTTGAAAATCAAATCAGACAGATGCAGTCTCGACAGTATCCTGTCAATGATATTTCTGAGGAGTTAAGAATTCAATACGATGATTTAAACGAATTCAGTTTAATGGATGGCTACGTGAGAAACTTGAGTAATGATAAAATAGATACCATCTGTTTTGCCATGGTTAATTTTACCAACGACCACCCTAAATCAGATTATCAGAAGGTTTCACGCTGGTTAAAACAGCGCCTCAAGGTAGATTCGGTAAGAATCATCAATTAGGTTTTATCGCCTCTGGTGAATCTGTCTTTTGATGGGTTCTAACAGTTGCTCCAAGCCATTTAGCTTGATTTCATAGATGGTAGAGAGCAACATGCCTAGTTTTCCCTTTGGAAAACCCTTTCCGGCAAACCATTCGAGGTAAGAAATAGGGAGATCGCATAGCGTTCTCCCTTTATATTTTCCAAAAGGCATTCTCATGATGACGAGTTCCTTGAGAATATTACCATTTGCCTGTGCTTCCATCTCAGCCCAAAGATGTAAACTTCGGATGGCTATTCAAACCGTAAATGTTCTACTGGATTTTCCCGAGCTGACTGCCATGTTCTATAACCGATGGCCATAATAACGATGGCTGTGACAACTAGAATAGGTAGCACAAAATTGTTAAGTGATGTTTCAGTATGATACGCGTATACAATGTCTAGAATCATATTAATGACAAAGTAGCCCAAGGTTACGCCACCAATACTGGCAATACTGAGCATTACAATTACCTCACGATTGATCAAGTAGAGAATTTGCTTGACTGATGCCCCAAGTACTTTCCTGACACCAAACTCCTTGATTCGACTTTGAATGTTCAAGAAAACCATCGCGTAGAGACCAAGCGCTGAAATGATGAGTGTAACTACCGCAACGAATGAATTGATGCTTAACATGATGTTATTGGTCTGTCTTACCGGCTTCAACACATCTTCCTGAAGGAAACCAAGATACTGTTCTTCAGGAAATAGTTTATTCCAGCCATCCTCCAAGATCCGATTGGCCTCTAAAGGATCATTGGTGCTGAGAAGCACATTTGCATATTTATAGTTGGATTCGGGACTAAAGAATATAACCGAAGGCCTGATTTTATTATCAAGCATGATGGTCCTTAGGTTAAAATCATCCACAACACCAATTATGGTGAATCGCTGCCTGTCGTTGGTAATCTGTTGTCCAAGCACATCATTGCCAAGTTTTTCGGCAAACATCTGATTGACAATGACAAAGTTATCTTCCTCATTTTCACCAAAGAAATCACCTCGACTAAGTCTGATATCGAGGTTCTCCAGGTAACCATTTCCTACCTGTAGACTTGCCACATCATGGGACTCTCCAAGGTAATCAACCCTTATGTTTTCACTTTGAAAACCAATGGGATGGACGGTGCCTGTCACATCTTTAACAGTACTAATTCCTTCGAATTCGGACTTTAAAACCTGAAATTGATTGAAGTCATTAATCGGTACGTTGATCGATGTTTTTACGGAATAGCCTCTGTCCAAACCTTCCTGATACTGGGTGTTTTGAATAAAGAGAATGAGCGAAAACACATTGTAGACACATACCATCAGCTGAAATGTCAACAGCGATTTGGTGAATAGATTGCGTTTCGAGAATCTCACCTTGTTTTTCAATACCTGAAGTGGTGAAAACCGACTGATATAGAAAGCAGGATATATGCCGGCTAGCAAGCCAGTGATCAACCAGACGCCTAGCATAAATGCTAGAAATGGCCCCAATGAAATTCGGCTGAACTCGACTATTTCAAATTCAAACATGGAGTTGTAGGCGTCAGTCAGGAAATAGGTAATGAGTCCAGATAGCAGCACTGCAATAAGCATTTGAACCAGACTTTCGACCAAGAACTGGACTTTCAAGTCTTGTTTTCTTCCTCCAAGCACTTTGCGCATACCGATCTCTTTCAGACGCTTGCGAGAAATAGCAATACTGGTATTGATAAAGTTAAAGGAAGCCAAAAGAAGTACCGCGATGGCCGAAGACAGCGTACCTAAGACAGATGCAGGGTGGAGGTGTCCCATGAAGTTCGACTTCTCCATGCTGTTTTCAAAAGCTGGCCATTCGAGAATGGAAGAGACGGAATAACTCGCAAGTTCCTGCCCTTGATTCGACTCATTTTGCGCCTCAATGTAGCGCTTAAGGCTACTCACAACCTGATCAGTATCTATGGTGCTCCCATATAGGAAAGTACCATCAATCCATTGTGACCAATCATTTTCCTTGAATCCATTAATGTCCGTGTAGGTTTCGAATGGAATAATGATGTCATACATGAAGCTCGTGTTCTTGGGAAGGTCTACCACCACGCCTTTCACAGTAAAACCAAGTGTTCTACCATTGGACATGACCAATTTGAGTTCTTTGCCGATGGGGTCTTCCTTGCCAAAGTATTTAATCGCCACATCAGGATTTATGAACATGTCTTGTTGTCCTGAAAACTGGGCATTTGATCCAGAAATAGTTGGTATTTCGAAGAAATCGAGGAATTCAGGGTCTACAAAACCTATCGATTGCCGAAAGAATTGGTCTTCCAACTTGATCATTTTGTTTTGCCGATGGTATCGAACGGCCTTAACGTTGGCTATATCATCATTTATCGATTGAGCGAGTGGGAGCGGAGTAGTCCCTTGCATGACCGTGCCATCTGCCGTAAGTCGATTGCTGTTGACTTTGTATAAGTCTTGGGCTTTTGAAAAGAACGTATTGAAGTCCGAATTGAACTGAACATTAAAGTATGCAATGGTGCATAGCGAAAAGGCCAGTGCAATGGAGATTAAGTTGATGCCCACAAAAAGCTTGTTCTTTTTGATGGTTCTTAAGGAAGTGAGGATATAATTTGACCACATAATATTTGAGTTTGCCCAAATATGGTCTTGGCTTAGGGTCCAAACGTCTTATCCGATCAATATGGACATGTTAATTAGATTGTTTAAGGCTGTTTTTGTAAGCACCAGGTGTAATACCTTCTAATTTTTTGAATACTCCGTTAAATGATGACTTCGAGTTGAATCCGGACTCAAGGGCTACACCCAGTATGGTGAGGTGGGCATTCTTGGGCTGTTGTATGAGCTGTTTGAACTCTGATATGCGATACTCATTCACAAAGGTGAAGAAGTTAATCCCGAGCTGCTCATTAATCACTTGAGATAGGTCATGTTTACTCAATCCGAGTTTAAAAGCAAGAGACTCTAAACTCAATTGACTATCCAGATAGGGCTTGTCTGATTCCATAGCCGCCTGTACCTTCTTTAGGATTTCTGCTGACTCATCTTTCGTCAGCCTGGACCTTTCATATTTGTTTTCCGAGGTTTCTTTTTGGGCACCCTGTTGTATCCGTTCGTTGGTAAAAATGGAAGTCTGCTTGAGTCCGTAGAACCCAATGATGGCAATATTAAGTGTAATCAGACTTGCCACTGCTTTGAAAGAAGTTTCAAATTCAATCCACCGAAATGCTCCTGACCATATCAAGATAAAACTTAGCCAAAAACCGATAAAGGAAAGAATGATCCAGTTTCTCAACCAGTCCATATTTACTCCAGATAGATTAGAGAACTTATCGGTAAGGGTCTTCTTATGTCTGAAGAGTGAGTAGAGACTTAGCACCGGGTAGAGGAAGCTGAAAAAGGCCATGATCATCCCATAATTCCTCATTTGGAAGGCTTTGATGCCATACATCTGAATGAAGCCATCGTCCACGACCAAACGTTGACTATCCTCCAAATTGTAATAGAAGTAGAGCATGGACCCGGCAAGAAAGAAGAATGGAATAAAGTGAAACCAATACCTTCTTAATTTGAAAGGCCTCGAACGGACAAGTGAGCAAACATAGAAATACAGAATGGGTGCAGCAGCTGGAGGCAGCACCATGCCTACGAGCTGCAGCGCTTCATACTTTCTTGTGGTATAATTGAAATCATAGTAGAAAGAAAAAAGTAGTAATGCACTGATTATCAGCCATGCCACAAGAATGTGGTCATGGGTGGTTCGATTGTTCTTGGCAAATATCAGCAGGGACAGAAAGCCAGCTAAGAATATGCCGATGTACATCACTGCATTCATCGATTCTAAACTGCCAAATAAATCTTATGGGTCAAAACCTTTTGAGCGGTTAGTCAATATAACCCACTAACCGATCAGGCGCATCAAAGCCTCACATAGATATGTGATTTTTGAACTTTTTGAGTCAAAGAAAGACTATGGACATAGGCAATCAACAACCTTAGTTGTTATTGTTGACGTATTAACTCTGAACTCATTTTTTGATTATGCGACTTAAACTTCTCTCTCTCGCCATTTTAGCAAGCCTATCTCTCACATTGCAGGCACAAAAGCCCAAAGTAACCAAAGTGACCACCTTGGGTGATCCAATTCAGGCCGGTAGTGGCGGAATGGAAGTGGATGCCGCTGGTAATATCTACGTGAGCAATTTTGGACTGCAACTGGGCAGGGCTGGTGGCGCGGAAATCTTTAAGATGACGCCCGAAGGAGAAATAAGTCTATTCGCTGAAGGTATCAATGGAGCTTCAGGTAGTGATATTGGACCTGACGGGCTCTTTTATCAGAGTAATGTGAGCGGAAGAAAAATTAGTGTGGTTCAAAAAGACGGGAGTGTGAGCGATTTTGCCACAGAAGGCTTCTTTTCTCCTGTTGGACTTGTTAAAACCAAAGATGCCCTTTTTGTAGCCAATTGTGGCAGCGGTACCATCCAGAAGGTCGATAAAGACGGTAACTCGAAGGTTTTCGCGAAAAGTGATCTATTGAAGTGTCCTAATGGATTGGAAATGGATGATCAAGGCAATCTTTACACGGCCAATTTTTCAAGCAGTAACATTGTGAAAATCGATCCAGAAGGAAATGCTTCTGTCTTGGCCAGTTTGCCGGGTAGTAATAATGGCCACCTTGTATTTAGAAATGGGCTCTTTTATGTAGTTGCGCGGGGTGTACATCAAATATATACCATCGATTTAGCCGGTAATGTTGAACTGCTGGCGGGTTCAGGAAAGAAAGGCAATCTAGATGGAAGTGCCTCTGAGGCTACCTTCACTTTCCCGAATGATTTGGCCTTCAGCCCAGACGGTTCGAAGCTTTATGTCAATGATGTTGGGGCCGAAACACAGGATGGTAGACTTTTGGGCCCAGTCCTCATAAGGGTATTACACCTTACATACAACTAGATAGAAGGCATTGTTGGCTCGTTAGGCTTTACTATTAAAGCCTAATTGACTAATTTTCTATGCACTAAATTTTTTGATCATGCCTAAGATGAGTATTAATCGGTCCGTTATGATTAACGCACCGATAGAAAAGATTTTTTCAACATTGAATGACTTCAACCACTGGCAAGCCTGGTCGCCATGGTTAATAATGGACCCTGATACCAAGGTGGCCGTTCGCGAAGATGCGAAATATTATGAGTGGAATGGAAAGCGAACGGGCGAGGGCAACATGACCATTCTGAATGAAAAAGAGAATGAGTCTATCGATTACGATCTCATGTTTTTAAAGCCATGGAAGTCACAAGCCAAGGTGAGTTTCTACTTCAAACCGGTTGGTGATGCCGTTCAGGTGACATGGACAATGGATAGCGGTCTTCCTTTCTTTTTGTTTTGGATGAAGAAGCAAATGGAGGCGTTCGTAGGTATGGATTATGAGCGTGGTTTAAATATGCTCAAAGAATACGTTGAAAAAGGTGAAATAGACTCTAAACTTGAGTTCAAAGGCGCTTCAGACTTCCCTCATACACATTATGTAGGCATTAAGACTTTATGCAATATGGATCAAATGGGCGACCATATGACGGAGGACTTTAAAAAACTGGAGGCATATGCAAAGGACAATGAAGGAGAGCTTACAGGTCAGGCTTTTTCGATTTATCACAAATGGGATATGGTCAAAAGAGTTGCTGAATATTCAGCTTGTCTGGGTGTAAAGAGTAAACCGAATGGGTTATCTGGAGATTTTGTTGCCGGAGAAATACCTGCTACAAAAGTGAATACAGTTAGGCATATTGGTACTTATGAGCACTTGGGTAATGCCTGGAGCACGCTTTACAATATGCAACGTGGCAAAGAGTTTAAAATGGTCAAAGGAATTCACCCCTTCGAAATGTATGTCAACAATCCTCAAGAGGTGGCCCCAAAAGACTTAATTACTGATATTAATTTCGCAGTAAAGTAGTTTAGAAAAGAGCGTCCTGAATCTTACCAGCAAGTTGAAATAGCGTTAGTTCCGCCAGTTTTGCGTCATACTTAGCCTGTATCAGATTGATACGGGCATTAAGCAGGTTGCTTTGGGCAGTTCTGAAATCAATGGAGGTTACTCTACCTAACCTGAACTGCTCTTCAGTACGTTCAAAATTCAATTGATTCGTCTTCAGGTTGTTTTCTTGGGCCCGGACATTGAAAAGTCGATTTTCATAATCCGCCCATGCATTTTCAAAGTTTAGGCTGACTTGCTCTGTAGTTTGCTCCAACAATAGCTCTTGAGAACTTCGATTGACTCTTGTGTTTTTAACTGCTGTTTGTGCAGCACCGCCATCGAACAGGTTCCAAGAGAGGTTAGCGCCATAGGAGAGCCCTTTAGTAGTACTAGAGGTAAGAAATGATGCCGGGTTATTATTCCCCAAGCGGTAGTTATAAGCTCCATTGATGCTCAGGGTAGGTAAGAAGCGGGCTTTGTTGATTTGTTCATCGTATTCTGTGATCAGAATACCAGCGCGAGCCAGGGCTAATTGAACATTTCCTTTTGAAAGTGCTTCCGTTAATTCTGTCTTTTGAAGGTTACTTTGAAACAACAGGGTAGTGTCTACATCAAAGTCATCAGTGATGCCATTGGCTAAAACTAAGTTGAGATTACGTTTCGCATTGCCTAGTGTTTGAATGGCATTCAAATAGCTTATGCTGTCATTGTTAATATCAACTTCAGCATTAGAAACGTCTAACCTCGAGTTTCTACCATAATCAAAACCATAATTAGTCCGAACAAGACGATCCTTAGAAATCTCCAAAGTCTCTTTTAGGCTTTCCACTTGAAGCTGATTCCGTGCTACATCATAATATGCATTGAAAAGTGTGAAGAGCGTGGTCTCCAGAGTAGCCTTTGCATTGAGCTGGGCAATGTTCAGGTTCTCCTTGTTACGCTCCATATTATACTTTCTGTTGAAGCCATCAAAAAGGACATAGTTAAGGTTTAATCCGGCTGTGCGACTGTCTGATTTGGCACCATTGATATTAGTGTCATTTCCATCTCTGAATACCGCATTAATGTTGTCGCTATTATAGGTAATGCCTGCAGTACCACTTAATGTGGGTAGGTATCCCGAGTTCAATAGGTTCGTATTGTTTTCAGCCACCTTGATATCATTCTTCGACAGGCGAATATCGAAGTTGTTTTCCATCAACTGACGGATGGCTTCAGCTTTAGAGAGCGATTGCTGTGCAATTAAATGCACGCCTATGCCCATTAACAGGCAAAAAAGTATGGTGCGCTGCTTAGTCATGAACTTCAGTTTTTAATTCGATAATGGCTCTTTCAACTTGTTCTTTTGGTACTTTTTCCCCACTTGATAACCATTTGACGCCCACCTTTAAGTTGTTGGCTAAGGACAAATAGATGGGTAGTATCACCAGTGTCAATACCGTGGCAACGCCTATACCATAGGCAATAGAAATGGCCATTGGAATCAGGAATTGCGCCTGACGGCTTGTTTCAAATATTAGTGGAGCAAGTCCGGCTATGGTGGTTAGTGATGTTAAGAATATGGCTCTAAATCTGGACTTTGAAGCCTCATAAAGTGCTACATCGAAGGACATACCGTCTTTTAGGTAACTGTTGAATTTGCCGATAAGGACCAATCCATCATTGACCATAATCCCAATCAGAGCGATGATCCCCAACCAAGAGAGGATATTAATCGGGAAACCATGAATGTAGTGCCCCCACACCACACCGATTAAACTCAGTGGGATGAGTAACAATAGCAGTAGTGGTTGATCATAGGATCGGAAAGTAAAAGCGATCGTCATGTAAATTAGAATGACTACGATCGGCACGACCGTATTGACAGAGGCGAGTAGTTTATTCTGTTCTCGTTTCTGTCCATCAAACTGAGCCGAAACCGAGGGGTACTGAGAAAATATCGCTGGCATTACATTTTCCCGAATGTCAGCAAGTATTTCAGGAGCACTCTCTGATGGATCTGACAAGTCTGCAAGAATTTGCACCTCGCGCCTTCCGTTTACGTGGTTTATGGAGATTTCCCCTCTTTCAATACTGTAATTGGCAATTTCTGCGAAAGGTACTCTGTTGCCATCGGGAGTAGCTATTTTCATTTCATCAAGCCTAGTGAGGCTCGACCTGTTTTCTTCGTCATAGCGCACCCATACTCTGATTTCATCCTGTCCTCGCTGGAACCTTTGGGCTTGAAAACCAAAGAAGCCATTACGCACCTGGCTCATTACATCCTGAGTATTTAAACCCAGTAAATAAGCCTTTTCCTTTAACACGATATTGATCTCCTTAATACCGAGTGGGTCATTATCTGTAATGTCCTTCAGCAAGGCGTTGTTCTCCATTGCCTGCTTTAATTGGGCCTTGGCAGCTTTTAGTTCTGGAATGTTACTGCCAAGGAGGGAAATCGAAATCGGGCTTCCTCCAAAGTTTCTACCACCTCCATAGGTAAGGGCCTCAACGCCATAAACGGGTCCCATGGATTTACGAATCGCATTGCCGATGTCTGTTGATGGAAAGTCCCTCAACTCACCCGGTAGTAGGTTAATTGTTAATGCTCCATTTCCAGTACCGGGACCGAGACGTTTAATCACGTTCTGAATCACCTGACGGTTTTCAGTTTGCCTGGCCGTAAAGTCTTCATTGACTTCCCATGCTTTGGCCTCAATGACTGTCAAAATAGAGTCGGTAATACTTACGCTCGTGCCTTCAGGCATCTTCAGGGTGATGCTTACCTGATCACTGGCAATCTGTGGAAAGAAAGTCGTTCGGACCATTCCACCACCAATGGCACCGATAGTCAGTATCAGTATAGAAAAGGCCATTGCAAGGGTTAGGAACCTGTTTTTTAGGGCAAATCGCAGAAATTTAGCATAGGTACGATCGCGAAGGAAAGTGATGATGGCATCACCTACTTTGTTTACCTCACGTAGTTTGCTGAATACTTTGCTCAGTCCACCTTTTTTCTCCTCAGGGTTCTCCTTGGTCAGCGCCTTTGAGTGAGCAATGTGAGCCGGAAGAATGATAAGTGCTTCTACTAATGAAACAGACAAGGTTAGAATAACCACGACTGAAACCTCACCGAAAAACTCTCCGATTCTTCCATCAAGAAAAAGGAAAGTACTAAATGCCAAAAGTGTTGTCAGAATAGCAGAAACGATAGGAGGAACAACTTCCATAGTACCGTCAATCGCTGCTTGTACACGGTTCTTTCCTTTTTCGTAATGCTGATAGATGTTTTCGGCAATCACGATTCCATCATCTACCAGAATACCGATTACAATGATCATCCCGAATAGCGAGAGGATATTAATCGTCACTGAAAGCCCTGGCGCAAAGATGAACATCCCCAAGAAAGCCACTGGTATTCCGATGGCTACCCAAAAGGCAAGTCTCGTGTTTAGGAATAGTGATAGGAAAATGAGTACCAAAGCAACTCCCATACCCGCATTTTCGATCAATAGCCATGTTCTTTGAGATAGGCTGATTGAAGTATCATTAACAATGTCGAGACGGGCGTTTGTATACCGCTGATTGAATTCGCTGGCGTAAGTGCGTACAGCTTCTGCTGTGGAGAGCAGGTCTTCATCATTCGTATTACTGATGCTGATATTGACAGAAACTTCTCCATTAAAGAAACTGGCATTAGGACTTTCGGCAAAACGATCTCGTACTTCTGCTACGTCTCTAAGTCGAATTACATTTCCTGTTGGGTCAGCCCTTACAATCAGGAAATCGAGTTCGTTAGCGAGATAGGACCTTGTATTTGCCCGAATTAAATACTCTTCGATGTCTGTTTTGATATTTCCACCCGAAACCAGAATGTTTTCACGTGCTACTGTTTGTGCAACTTCCTGGAAGGTCAGGTTGTAAGCCAGTAAGTCCTTCTCACGCACGGCAATCTCAATTTCTTCGGCAGGATAACCACTGATGGATACTTGAGAGATTCCTTCAATTCCTCTTAAGTCATTTTCAATCTCGCGAGCGATCGCTTTGAGCGTAATCAGTGGGATGTCATCACCGCTCAACGCAAAAGAAACTGTGGGCCGAATGTTCACCGTTTTATTCACGACTAGTGGTTCCATTCCCGTAGGGTAGGAAGGTACACGATCCACGGCATTCTTCACTTCTTGGACCATCAGGTCGATATCCTGACCCTTTTCAATTTCTACCGAGATGGTACCTGAGTTTTCATTACTCACAGAAGTCACGCGATCAATGCCGACAACTCCCTTGAGGTTATCTTCGATTTTTAGGACAATCCCTTCTTCAACCTCTAGAGGAGAAGCCCCTGGATAGGTGATAGAGACATTGATGATCTTAGACTCATTCAATGGAAAGAATGAAGATTTCATCTTCAGCATTCCGAAAATCCCGAAGGCAATGATGGCAAGCATAAGAATATTCACTGCCACGGAATACTTGATAAAGTAGGAGATAACTCTTCTCATGATTTACCTTTCAATATTTCCTGAACTCTGTGCAACTTTTACCAACATGCCGCTGTAAGCTCCTGGCAATGGACGACTCACATACTGTGCTCCATCATCAAGTCCTTTGACGATGGCTGTACGATCAGTGAAGTAGACTGGGTTAACCTGCTTAATGGCTAGTTTATCATCTTCCACCACAAACAGCTCTGTTTCGTTATTGAGCAGGCTTCTTGGTATTTCTATGGCGTTCTTCTCTGACCTGGCTTCTATGTTCGCTTCCAGGTACATGCCCTCTATCAGGTCTTTTCCTTGTAAGCCAATAAATACTTTGACGGTTTGTGTACTTTGATCGAGCCTACCATTAACTCTTCTGACTATGCCTTTCCAGTTTCGTTCTCCAGATAGGTCATTCAATAAAACTGATTCGCCCACTCTAAGAATATCGATGTATTCTTCGTTGACGTCCACTTCGAGTTCAAAATCATTCATGGATACGAATTCGCCCAGCTTCTGGCCCGAACGTATCAATGTGCCAGGATTGACCAATGATTCGGTGATGACTCCATTGAATGGGGCTGTGATTTGATACTTTTTAAATCGCTCCTCAAGGTTTTTGATGTTGTAGTATGTAGTGACGATTTGTCGCCCATTGACGAAGTAGCGTTCCTTATCATTGATTGGTTCTGGTAATACCTTCAGATCGGACTTTAAGTCAAAGGTTTTCAGGTACTTTTCCCAATGATCAAATGACTCAGGGTAATCAAACTTGAGATCAGGCATCATACCCGTGATCAAGTCATATAACGTACTCCTTTGGGCCAAAAGACTGGTATAAAACTCCTGACTGTCAATGTCTAGCAAAACTTCACCCTTGCGATAGGGTTGTCCTGATTTAAAGGGTTTGCTCCCTTCCTTAAAGATGCCTTGTACTTCGGCATAGAGTTCAATCTTTCTTGATGCTACAAGATTGCCACTTGCCTTGACTACTATCGGAATGTCTCCGTTTAGTGCTGTTTCTGTAAATACAGTCTTGATTGTTTTGGGAACTTCTCTGACAGGCCTTGTATTACTATCGATGAGGGACTTGGCTACATAGCCAGCTCCAGCCAAAAAAATAAGTCCGAGGACGAATCCTAAAATCTTTCTTGTCATAGTTTAACGTTAACTGAAGTTTACAATGCAATTCCTTCACTTATTGTTCAGCGAAATATCATTTTTTATGTGAACAGCATTGATTATAGAGTTGAATGGACTTCGATGGTTTAAAAGTGACCTCAAGGACTTGATAAATGGTGAAATACTCGTAGGAAAGGTTGTTGTTCACGTATACCGTAATCATTCACGAATCACCGTGATTTTATGGATTTTTTGACCCTCTACTTCGTAGATGACCACGAGTTCCAAGATGTCATCGTTTCCCATTCTTCCAGTGATTTTCTCATGGTCTATGACCTTGTTTCCCATTACAATGCGATCGGCCAAGACAGAGTTTAGTTTAGGAGATTTTTCGAATAGGTTCTTGTAGATTGCTCTTACCGCTTTATATCCGGATGATATAGGTTCAGACTGCCCTAGGTTATATAAACTCACATCATCGGCCATAACACTCATAAATCCATCAATATCTCTTGCATTATAGGTGTCTAGTTGCTTTTGGACTATTTCTTCTGGAGACATGTGCTGAGATTTAGGAAGGATTAAGGCAGTGAGTAAGGAGAGCGTTAAAGCAATAGTTTTCATGTCTATTAAATCCATAAGCTCAACGAATTGTTTGAGCTTCGCTTCGTTAAGATTATCAAGTTCTACAATGATCTAAACTGATTTTTGATTACCTTTTGAGCCATCGGACTTCATTGCATCAAAAATGAAGTCGCATTGAAGAGAATCAAACATATAGATGGAGAAAAAGGGAAGACCAGCAACTAAACCACCTACCTTAAAAGAAGGTTTTTATTTAGAAGTAAGAAGTAAAGGCTCCAGTACTGGAGTAAAAATAAGAAGGGACACGAAGGCCGAAATGGAATTTGCTGTCCGTCAGTATGAAAAGAGTAAGACTGTAACTTATCTGGGCGAGGTAAAAGCCGGAAGATGGGTTGACGGTAAGAATGCAGGAAAGAAAACCTAGCGTTACCTACTCACTTTTCAATAATCGCTTTACAGCATTGGCATAAGTCTGTCCAATCGGTACAAACCTATTGCCTATTTGAATTTTGGTTCCAGCGATTGCTTCTATGTAGGAGCTGGCCACGATAAAAGATTTATGAACCCTTAGAAAGGATTTCTGTGGAAGTAAAGATTCCAGTGCAGAAATCCTTTCTGGTGTTATAAGCACCTCTTCCTCCAGGTGAACCTTACAATAGTTTCCATAGGCTTCTACATAGCGTATTTGATTCAGCCAAACTTTCCTTTGTTTTCGATCCTGTTTCAGAAAGATGCTCTCGTCAGCTTGCTCATCTACATTTTCTCTGACGGCCTTCTTTGAAGATGTCTTGACTTTATTAACGGCTTTTAGAAAGCGCTCGAATGAAAAGGGCTTGAGCAGGTAGTCAATCACGTTTAATTCATAACCTTCCAGTGCGAACTCCTGGTATGCTGTAGTGACAATGACTTTTGGTGGATTGGATAAGGTCTTTAAAAGATCAAAACCACTGAGTTGAGGCATGTTAATATCAAGAAAGATAAGGTCTACCGTTTGGCTTTGAAGTAGATCAAGTGCTTCAAAGGCACTATGGCAATTGCCGACTTTGGTCAACTGGCTGAGGTTTTTAGCATACCCCTCAATGATTCGATGGGCGATGGGTTCATCGTCTATGATCAGGTATCTTATCATAAAGTATCTAGTTCTAACCTCACGCTAAAAGTATTTTCGGTACGCTCAATCTTCAAATTATGCTTTTTAGGGTAAACAAGGCTTAGCCTTTCTTTTAAATAGGTTAGTCCCCGTCCACTTTCTTTGGAGATACCGGGAAGCCTATTGTTTTCAATGGAGAGGAGCACTTTTCTTCCATGAGCCTTGATGTCAATTTTGATGTATGCACCTTTGGTTAAGGCCTCAATGCCATGCTTGAAAGCATTCTCTAATAGGTTAATGAGGATCATCGGAGCGATCCGTATTTCTGTACTAGGTAATTCTTCTTTGAATTCTATGTCAAGATTGTGCTTATGCCGAATTCTATGGATCTCGATATACTGTTTCAAATAGTCGATTTCTTCCCTTAACGTGACAAACTCTTTTTCACCATTGTAGATGGTATAGCGCATGACTTCAGAAAGTTTCAGGATAATCAGAGCAGTATCATCCGATTTTTCTATCGCCAATCCATAGAGATTATTGAGTGTATTAAAGAAGAAGTGTGGATCCATTTTGCTCTTGAGCAGCTCCAGTTGTGCTTTGCTATGCGCATTCTTAAGGCTTCTGTATTCCTTCCATTTGTTAAATAGAAAAGTGAATACCACATAAGCCACGGTGAGAAAAAAGACAAGCTGCGCAAACTTGAAAGCATTCTCGTAATTGGAATCTCGGTCTAACTCGTAGGCTTGTTTGAACTGAGCCATGGCTATACTGGAACCAATCAATATGATTATTACGATAACAGTCCTTACATACCTTTTCAGCCACTGCGTCATGGGCTAAAAGTAAAACTTGACATACGATCTAACAAAGATCAATGACCAACTGGAGCAAATCGATGACGAACCCTTCATTTTCCTTTTGAAACGCATTTGTCAATACCTCATTCATTTTCGTCATCTAGCCTCAGCAGATGGTCATTTAAAATGACTTCTTAATTCTGGTGTGCACAGTTTCGAGAATCATTTACAAAGAAATAAATCATGTCAATTACTCGAAAAATTTATGTTGTAACTCTAATACTGATCACTACAGTACTGGGCCATGCACAAAGTCAAGATGATTATAAGGCCTTAAAGGCTCTGCTGGAAAAGGAGGTGCCACCACTCATGGAGCAAAAGAATGTTCCGGGGATGGCGATCGCTATTTTTGATAAAGGCGAAGTGGTCTATCAAAAAGGTTTAGGGCTTGCCAATGTTTCTTCAAAAAGGCCTGTGACTATGGAGACAGGCTTCAATATTGGGTCCATTTCAAAATTATATACAGCATGGGGTGTGATGCGTCTGGTTCAGGATGGAAAGATCGATCTGGAAACACCTGTGGAGGAGTATATCAGTCGATGGAAGATTCCCGCTTCATCCTTTGATAGCAAAAAAGTAACCGTTAGGGCTTTACTAAGTCATACTGCTGGGCTTTCAGTTCATGGATATCCTGGGTTTAGCCCGAGACAGAAGTTACCAAGTTTGGAGGCGTCATTGAATGGGGATAATGGTGATGTCCGAGCTGACGAACCAGTTGAGGTTGTTATAGAACCCAGAACCAAATTTCAATATTCAGGAGGTGGATATACGGTACTTCAATTGATGATTGAGGAGGTGACAGGTAAATCCTTTGCTCAATATATGGAGCGGACGGTATTCAGACCATTGGATCTTCAGCACACCAGCTTTACAATTGACCGTCATGTGCTGCAACATACCGCTACGCCCTATAATGAGGCAGGAGAGAAGATTTACTTAGAACGGTTCACTGCAAAAGCTGCTGCTGGATTGCACACGACTTTGGAGGATATGATCAAGTTTACCAGGGCGGCTTTAAAGGGTAATACTGTTTTGGCACAAGAGACTTTAGCCTCTATGAGAAGGCCTGATCCAGTTACCAATGGGCAATATGGTTTAGGGTATATGACACTCAAAATGGGTCCGGTAACCGTACAAGGGCATGCAGGATCCAACGATGGATGGGAATCGGGCTTTTTGCTGGACTATGAAGACCAGAGCGGTGTGATTATCTTGACCAATGGGTCGCTAGGAAAGGATGTGGCCATAGCTACACTTAGAAAGTGGGCCATGTGGAAGACCAAAGCTAGCCGCTAATAGAAGATAATTTAATGTGGACAGCCTTTAGCGGCTGTTCACCAATGACTTCAGCCTTGTGACCATGGATCGATTCGTCAAATTGGATCTCAGGAGGTAAATAATCTTTCGCAATAAACATGCTGCCCGCTCCAAAATCTTTTGAGTCACCATTTTGCAGAGAAACCCGAAGTGTTCCTTGTTGAACAATGATGAGAGTAGGATCACCAGCCACATGGAAATTTGTTGAGTACCCTTGAGCGCTCTCCCTGAGTCTAAAATTTAGAGCATCAATCCGATCGGTCAGTAACATGCCACCTCGATTATGTTTTGGGTGAGATGCCTCAGAGAATACTGAGATGAAATCTTCATCCACTTCAATGGTTGTGATCAAGAAAGGGGTCATGATATTTATTCTGTGCTCTTTTTCTTCTTTTTGTCAAAGAGCTTATCTACGGCATCGGATCCGGCTTGAGACGCCTTTCGTTTCAACCCCTGGAACCATCCATAAAGTCTTATTGCGATAGGAAGGAGAACGAAGAACCACCAAAAGGATTCTATAAACTCGATTGTCGATTCTTTTCCAGCCTGGAAATAGTTTATGGTAATGATAATAACAAAGAGGATAACGCTGAAAATAGCGTTCTTCAATAGCTTTTGCATTCTAGTCTTCTTGGTTGAGGATAATCAAGATAATAAACGCAGATGGCTATTCATAATCAGCTAAACAGCTGGTCAATTTTCATCCAATTATGATATGAAGTACTTGGAAAAAGGCAATACCTGCTGCAAGAATTGTCACGGCTGCTAAAGTGTTTTTGGTTTCTACGATTACTGTTTTCATAACTTTTTTGTTTTGTTATTATAGTAATGCGTTTGAGGTAGGTTTACCCAACCCCCTAACCAATAAAAAGAGTATAATCCTTGAATAGACTAGCGCAGAAGGCTTTGGTAGATGTCTTCGAACATCAAGTCAACCCACAGCTTGTACATCTTGCCAGAGGGGTGGAAGTTATCAGACCCTAAGAGACTGGTGTCATTGATTACCTCTTCTGAAATTGGGGTGATGTTGAAGTATCTGATATTGAGGTTATCACATACCTCTCTGATCACAGCATTGAATTGAGCGATTTCCTGACTGATTGCCTCACCACCCAAATAGATGCCAAACTGCGTTTTACCATAATTGGGGATAGACAGAACGAATACACGAGTCATATCACCATCGGCTAGATTGATCGCCATTTGGATTAATTCAATTAATTCAGTCTCGAAACGATCTAGTGTTCTTCCTTGTACTTGATTGTTCACTCCGATTAAGAGACTTACAAGATCATATTTTCGGAACCTACCTGGATCAATTTGTAGGGAGTCTTTCAATTGATCCGTTCTCCAACCAGTTTTGGCAATAATTCTGGGCCTTTCTATGGTAATACCTGATGTGATCAGTGTATCCACTAGTTGTTCCGGCCACCGATCTGCTTCATTAACACTTTCTCCAATCGTATAAGAGTCCCCCAATGCCAAATAGCTTAATTCTTTTTGAGGTTCCTCTGTATTATCACAGCTAACGAGTGATATGGAGAATGCTAACAACAAGACTTTGGATAATCTGAATAACACAAATGAAAGACCCTTTGCCTCAGTAATTTGTTTTGAGTCGAATTATTTAGCGGTGAATATATTACCTGCAACAATGTTGCGTATTTGAATATTTACTGCTTACTTCCCGCTCCATATCTTATGAATGCTATGAAGGTTTACGGACTTGTCTCAACTATGATTTTGATGTTTTCCATGCTGTCTGTAACTGCTCAGGCACAGGAAAAGAAACTGGAACTTTCGGTTACAACCGGTTTTGCCACAAAGCTGTCAATAAATGATCCATTGAATTCAGAAGCAGGTAATGGCTTTCATATTGGTGCTAATTTTTATAAACGAGATGCTCAGACATGGTCTTGGGATACACAGTTGTCGATGAATTTCACTTCAGAGACTAATTCGTCCAGTGATCATTTTACCTTTAATTCGCTCTTCGGAGGACGATACTACTTCAGTAAGCCCGAAAATCTAACCAGACTTTTCTTCAGTCTTTTGGGGGGCATAGCACTCAGAAGCGAAACCGGAGATGATTTTACAGATACATTTATTGATGTAGGATATTCTGGAGGTCTTTATCTGGAGAGAGATCGCTTCCTCTTCGGAATTTCCATCGATGCTCCGCAAAACTTCATATTTAAGTTGGGCTACACATTTTAATAATTCACCACATCCTTAACAGGGAATTGAACAGATGCTTTGTTAGTTCCTTTCCCTTTTTCTTCCCAGGGAGACATCATAATCTTCTGCTGTTCCTTTAACTCTTACACTGAGAAAGGTTGTTCTGCGAGATTCGTCTCTATATTGAATTTCATCTACCTGATCCGAATTATCACGATTCTTACGACCAAATAATTTCCTTAAACCTGCACGGGTAACCACCTTCAATGGTATTCTCATTACATAGTCCATATTTAGGTCGAGACTCTGAGTACCAGAGATTTCGAAATAGCCCAGGCTGGTATTGATATTCATGTTGGGAATTACAAGGTCTCCATTGCTTAGTGTAAGCTTATTTTGGAGTGTATCGAATCTTACGAGTTTCAGATTCTTATCCGTAAAATAACTCGAGAGTGCCTCAAAAGGAGTGAAGTCTACCAGGCTTCCATCTAAGACTTGAATATCCATTTCTAACTCCGAAACATCAGTTGCAGGAACCAAATCAGGATGCATGTGTATTTTCCCTTTGAGTGACCCACTCAATCGCCCATGGAGATTGTCCGAGATTAATTGGTCTTGACCAAAATTGTCAAACTTGAAAAGTAGCTTATCCAGATCGACATCTTTCAAATTCATATTGGGACTGAAGTAAATTTGTTCAGGATCAGAGCCATTGAAATAGCCATTTAGGTTCATTTCTCCGCCAGCGGCTTTAAGCGACATGGTGTCTATATAGATATAGTGGTCTCTTTGCATTCTTCCCTCCAGCATAAAGTCATCCAGCAGGTATTTGTGGTAGTTCATTTCGGCTATGTCAAAGCTGAAATCCATATTGGCAAATGGCAGATCAAAAAGGTTAAACCCTGCTTCGTGGTCTACTTGACTGCTTCCGGTGTCAGTTTGAGCAGGCACATAGGAGAACAGTTGGTCGAAGTCTAGCTTTGGACTTTTGAATGAAAAGGAGTGAGCGGCACTAGTGCTGTCCTGTTTTAGGTAATAAGTAAGGTCAGTAACGAATTCTGAGTTACCCACTTTCCCGCCAAGGTCTTCAATCAAGAGCTTGGAACTATCTGCCCATATTTTACCGGCAAAGTTTTCCAGCGTCATTCCATGAACTTTCATAGAAGCACTCAAGTGATCAAGCTCCAGGCCAACTGCTGTTAATTCTTTATCAAACTCCAACTTGGAGAGCCCATGAAACCTCAGGTTTCTAAACTCTTCATGGCGATAATCTTCCGGTACGTAGTTTTCACCACCATATGAAAATAGGTCCTCTAGTTGAATGCGTTCAGCATCTAAATCGAAATCAATCTCTGAAACGCCATGTGGGTCATCTTGAAACCATAAGTCATAATGGGTGAGTTTACCGTCAAAATGAAAATCACTTTGGTCCAACATTCCGGTAAAATCTATGACCTTAAAATCTGTTGAATCTATGATGATGTCCGCATTGAAGTCGTGCAACTGATGCGGATAGTGAGTTAAATCCGCTTTTAGTTGAGTAATGAAGAACTCACCTAATGGTAAATAAGGTGACTCAGTGAAGGCTTTTGCGCTGCTTTTAAATTTGAAGCCGAGTGATAGGTCACGAATTTGTTCATCGAAGCCGTCTGTTAGACTATCCATCCGAGTGATTTCCAATAGGTCAATCATTTTGGATTGAATATCCATATTCACATCCACGGGTAAACTGGTATGATGAATAATAGCCGGCAAATCTGATATGTCTGCCGTAAATGAAATGTTTGAATTACCTGCCTTTAACTCAAACTGATCTATTTCAGCCCGATGCCCATCCATGGAAGCATGGATGTTAATGTCTTGAAGTGGCAAGTGAAAATTAGGGCTCCTGAAGTTTAGATCTTCTACTTTGAGCTCTGTATAATAACTTTCGTTTAGTCGTTCAATAGCCTTTGAAGGATCATCCAGGTCAACAATGTCATGGAAGTTCATATCTAGGGCTATTTTTCCGCTCACATCTTCCAGCCCTTGGATATTGAAAAACTCGGCTAAAAAATCAAGGTTAAACTCTGAGTTAACTTTCATTTCAATATCAGGTGAATCGAAATTTTCTATCCTGACATCTCCGCGGAATGTCCCAGTTTCTGGCTTGGCTGTAAAGTCTTGTATGGTGAGTAACATGGTTTCCGGAGAATTCTGTGCTCCGGTGGTAAAATGTCCTTTAAAGAATAAGTCATTTATCTCCTTATCGGCTTCGAGGTTTTCAACAAAGGCTTCTTCGCAGCCAAAGTCTATTTCCAGGTGTGGGCTCTTTCCAAAAGCAGCAGGTCCTTTGATATCTGCATCGAAATAAACCGTCCCCCCGTTGTCGTATCTCTGAATTAGCGGGTTGTACTCTTCAGGAACAAAGGCTAAGAACAGATCGAAATTAGGCTTCTGTCCGCTGAATTGAAGGTCTAGGTTGAGACTATCTGCTACATCTATCTTCCCATCCATAAGAAAGGAAGCTTTTTCAATTAATAATTCAGAGGGGTCCAGATCAAGTATTCCGGTATTGAGGTCATAATCAATACCAGTAGTCAAAGAAAGGTGTTTGTCGTGTAGAAAAGAGGTGTCCCCATCTAGCACTAGGTTGAAAAGCATACGGCTATCAAACTTAGCTTTGATGTGTTCTTCCGACATGGATAAACTGGAATTTATCTCCTCTACAAATACCTCAGCCAATAGGTTGTTGGCTTCATTGATCTTTAGTAGGTCAATGTTCTTCAGTTCAACGGCTTCAAGGCTAAGGTTTAAAGGAGCGCTCTCGGATGAAGGGGGCTTTTCCTCAACCACCTGATCACTTGAAAGTGCATTTAATACGTTCAGATTCCCATCTGTATGTTGAATGAGTTTAATAAAGCCATCACTGAGTTTTAGCTTTTTAACCTGATAATCTCCTTTAATGATAGAAATGAGATCGAAGCCTACGTATACATCTTGAATGCTAACCAGGGCTTTAGCACTGTCTGACTTAGTTTCATATATGGCGACATTTTCTAAGTCAATTGATACATAGGGGAAGTTGGCGAAAGGAGAGATGTGTGAGCCTTCAACACTGAAGAGGCCAGTAAAATCTTCATTTAGACTGGTGAGTCCCTTTTGAATGAGCTTATCTTGTTGATTGTAGACAATGCCGATAACGGTTGTGATCAGTAGAACCAAAACAAGTCCAATGATCATCAGGGTTTTGATCCACCGCTTCAACTTGTGTGTTTTTTTCATAAGCCCTTGAAAATACACTTCAATGCTCAGAAGGACTATGAATTGATTCAGTTTTTAAAAGAAAATGAAATGTTGTATGGGCTAATAGCGGGTAGATTAGAATTTCATAATGCTATTTGATATCTTTCTCACATGCGTCTGCTACTTGTCCTAATTACCTCTGTTGTCACTTCTGTTATTTCATCTAACACCCAGAGTGAAGGCTATGTCTACAAAAGCGAGTTGGCATCGCTCACTATTGAATTTCCGGGGAAACCTGAGTTTAGAGTGAAGGAAGTGGAGGGTGGAAGCGTGGAAGAGGCGCTATTTGTAGCTGATGATGTTGAGTATGCTTTAATGATCTCTAAATCCAATGAGAATGTGTCAATCGAGAAGGAGTTGGAGAAATTTGGTTCACGCCTAGGTATGGCCAAGAAGTTGTCTGCCGATTTTCACAGAAGGAGTCAAGGCTATATAGAGGGCTTGACTAGGGAGGAGTGGGAGCTTGGCGCCAATAAAGGCGCGAAAATGACCTTCAAATCAAGGCGTCATGATTTTCATTACAGAGCCATTATCATAGCATCCACTGTCATTGAAGTTTTTGTTAAAGCTGATGCAAACCGCAAAGAGGAAACTACCCAATATGACCAGACAAAGGTCGATCGCTTTACCGGGTCATTGAAGTTAAACTGATGACAAAGGCCTTTCAATTCATTTAACCATTATTTATGAGATTTTTATTTATCAGTTTCTGTTCACTGTTTGTATCACTTGCCGTCTTTGCTCAATCGACCGATGAGCTAATCGCGAAGAACCTGGAGGCTATGGGGGGTATGCCCAAATTAAAGTCTACTGAGAACATCGCTTTTTTTGGGACAGTTACAATAAAACAGGGCGGTAGGTCGACTGACTTTATCTTCTCACAAGTCATGACTAAGGATGGTAAAATGCTGTTTCGCTTGTCAAACCAGCTTGGAAGAATCGTAAACCTTCAGGGCTTTGATGGAGTAGACGCCTGGGTTGGAACAGAAACAAGGTCTAAATTGATGCAAGGGGAAGCGAAGTTAGACTTTATACATAACGCTTTCCTCACCCGGTTTATGGACAGAGAGCGGCATGCAAAGGATATTAAGCTAGTAAGTCGCATTAAGCAGGAAACAGAGCTTTCTATGCGCGACTTGCTTGACCGCAGGGTTACCATAGTCTTGGACAATGCCACGAACCTGATTACTAAAGAGTCATATCAGGACTTACAGGGTAATTTTCATGTGATCCGTAATAGCAATTTTAAGACCTATGATGGACTGGTGCTACCTTCAAGCATACGAGTGACACAGTTACCCAATTGTAAAGGTTGTTCGGATGTCGAAAGCGATAACAAAATCGTCACGATGAATTACACCGTAAATGAAATAGTGGTGAATGCCACTGGCATTGACCCGAAAATGTTTCAACGAACTGGGGGGTGATTGGTAAATGCCACTTCTCAATACCTTCCTTCACCAAAGTGTATGGATATAGATGTATCCTGCCACAACTATAAACGTTCAATATTAACCAAGCCGTCTATTACGAAGTACTCGCTGAATCCATTCGCCTTCGGTGAAAACTCATAACCCTTTAGAAGAGCATTATTCTTATCTGCATAGTAAGACCATACGCTGTGATCATTGTTTGCTGTGAGTTTACATGCTTTATTATTGTTGAAGCTTACAGGTTCGAATTCGTTAGAAAGGGAGTGCCTTCAGTAGAATAACTACATGTTTTATCTCTAGTTTGAGGTTTGAATTTCTTCCATGAAACTCATAATGGCTTTCTCGAATGAACGATAGGATTCAATAAATGGAAAATGTCCCGATTCTAATTCAATTAGATTAGCACCAGTTATTTCTGCCAATGCTGAGTCAGCCTCATAAACAGATAAATCATATTTACCCCTCAAAATCAATGCATTTATTGGTATATTTTCTAACTCAGCAAGTAAATTTCTACGGTTATCTACAGAAAACCCTTGAAGTAATTCTTGTGATTTGATAAAGTCAGTTGGGAGGTTCAGAGATAATAAGTCAACTTTTTCCTTTTTCTTAAATAATAATGAAAAGGAAAGGATAAACAGATTTTCATATGCCTCAACATTTCCATTTTTAAATTCGAGTGAACTCATTAACCTCTCTCTTTTGGAAAGAAATGAGCTGTCCATTGCAGACATTTGCATATTATTGACTTCATTCTCAAAGTCATTGGCCAGATGTACAGGACTACAATAAATGAGGCTTGATACATTTTGAGGATATCTTATGGCATATTCACTTGCTATTTTGGCTCCCCACGAATGTGAAAATAAATGAATTCTCCCTAAGCTAAATTCATTGCGAATAGCCTCAATATCCTCTGCAAATGTTTTCAGATTTATAGTTTCAGGAGATTGATTTTTGGATGATTTACCAGCTCCCCTTTGGTCGTAAAAGATCAACCGATATTCTTTGGAAAGTTTTCCTAAGTGAGGGAGGAAATAATCATGACTTAATCCTGGGCCTCCATGAATAATTATCAGAGGTTCACCACTTCCTAATGTTTTGATATAGAGATTTGTATCATTAATCTTTTTGATGCCTTCGAAATCGGACATATTCTGTGAACATCCAATTAGCGCAGTAAGGATGATAAGTGGAAAGAACATTCTTACTATTTTCATATACCTACTTGTCGATTCCCTTGGATTTTAAATACTCAACCACCTCCAGAGAGTCCTCGCCTCCTTTTTGAGCATGCATTAGTAGGGTTATTCCATGTGGACCTTTGCTATATATAGACTTTGGATGATTGGAAACTATTGACTTGATAATTTCAATTTCACCTAGCATCGCAGCTGAAAAAATATCCATCCTTGCACCATTATCTATTAAATACCTAGCAATTTTTTGCTCTCCCATATGGGAAGCTCCTCCTAAGGCAGTTTCAAAATCTCCACCTCCCCAATCCCAGCATGCGTTTATCAATGATGGAGTTTCTTCAAGCATTTGCTTTACAGCAGGTAAGTCAAAATGGCCATTTCTGACAAATTGCATTACCATTTCATCTTTTAATTTTGGTGGTCTTTCTTGTTGAGCGAGAGCTCCGGGAGCAAGAATTGAGGAGGCAATGCCTAAGGCACTGGCTTTTATAAATTGTTTTCTTTTCATAGTAATATTTATTTTTGGTAAGGTTTAAAATTCTTTTTGTCTCTTATCAAATACCACCCATTATTAAGTTTTAGCGTCCACCCATCACCTGAAATAATAGAATTTAGTTCTTCGTATGGAGTAGTTATCATTACCGTATCATTTGAAGTAAAGAGGGCTTCCTTGTTTATTTCCAACAGTCCCCAATGAGCAATTACAGACGCTTTTCCATATACCTTACCGTATGGATTAAATTGATAAATCCTATTGGGGTCGAATGAACCTGTGGAACCAGAGGTTGGTAGCCTAACAGTAGGGCTCTTTATGAACAAGTCTTGATACCTATCTACTCGTTGCCGGTTTTCATGGCTGAATAGTTTTTCTTCGGAAACAATAGTAGCATAGTCGTACTCTTCAGAGTTTGGTATTAGTAGAGCACTTAATGTTTTTAAATTGAAGGACTCAATGATTAGATCGGTGAGCATCGACTCGTCAGTCAGTTTTTTATGCCAGTCATTATCTCGATCATTTAGAAGAAATCCATACATAGGCAATGTTAGATAGGCGAAGGATTTTTGAAACGAATTGCTTTTAGTAAATTTTTCTGCCTGATTGATGAGGAATTCAATTGCTTCTTTTCTGTTAAAACCATTTAACATTAGAGCAGTATACTCGGCCAGCCCTTCATTTAACTCATGCCTATTTTCGTTAATTTGAGCCTTTGGGTATAAGTGTCTTGCTCTTCTATAGTGTATTGCTGCCTGAAGGTGTTTTTTTAGTTCAGTGTCATCTGACGATAGAAGAGCCAGTTTTAGGGCTGCAATTTCAAGCCTCATGTTTACTCTTCCCTCGAAAAGATCTAGATGGGCGTTTTCAGGGTTAGTGCTGTTAAAGCCAAGAGATGGTTGTATCCTATGAAATGATTCGTGTATCAGTAATCTGTTTCTATTCTTAACATTTTCCGATAGTGGTAGCATTGCCATTGTCCACCTTTTTTTATTCCAAGTCAAAGCAGTGTTGGCTATAGGAATGTCATCAGGTAATGTATCTGCATAAATTCTTCCGATTTTGCTAAAAGTCTTCAATGCATCATTTTCATTTGAATAGAACAATCGGGTCGTAGGATTTACTAAAATGACTGGTCCTTTAAGCGTTTGCCCCCAAAAGTGATTTTGATCAATAGTGAGCTGACTATCTAATGATTGAAAATACTTTTCTGCTATTCTAGATTCTTTATTTGCTGGTAGTAAATCATTTGAAGATGAGCAGGCCAGTGCCATGATCAGCCAAAAAAAGTTGAGACTACTTTTCATAATTAATTATATCTTTTTGCGTCAACCCAGCCCAAACAATTATTTCCTTTCAGAAGGAGGTGGGGGGTTCCCAAAGTTCAATCTTGTTATTGTCACTATCGAGGACATGAACGAACTTTCCGTAAGGGTAACTCTGAATGGAATCGACTATCTGAACTCCTTTTTCCCTTAATGATTCTACCAAGGTTTCAATGTTTTGCACTCTGTAATTGATCATAAAGCCAGAATTGGAGGGGGCAAAATAGTCTGAATTCTCAGAGAAAATACTCCATTGAATGATACCTTCTTTGTCAGGATCATCATGTTCTCTAAACCTGAATTGGATCCCATGTTCATCAAGGTCCAGGCCAAGGTTTTTGGTGTACCATTCTTTGAGTTTGTTAGGGTTGGAGCTAGTGAAGAAAACTCCACCAATCCCGGTTACCTCTGAAGTATTATCTTTTTTATCCATATCAATTGTTATTGTTGGTTGTCGGTTATCCTTCGAGCATGAAGAAATGATAACCGTAAGTAAAAGGCTTGTTAGGCAAATATGTAATCGCATGGTGTAAACTAACTAGACTGGATCCTTTAATAGGTTTCAAAAGCATAGTTGAAACCTAATTTCATTGGCTAGCCGTCAATAGTTTTAGCATAAGGTTCTTGTGATACATTTATTGACCAGTTTGTGCTTGTGACATCTGTTGCATTATAATGTGGCCAAGTGTAATACCGATTACATCATAGATGGCATGTGCGGTAAATGCTTCGAGGAACGAACGTTTTCGCAAATAGATCAAAGCGAAGATCAGACCTGAAATAGCTGCAGATATGGCACCGCTGAGTCCCTGGTACAAGTGTCCTATTCCAAAGGAGATAATATCGATAAGAACAACCCAGGCAATAATCCCTTTGCCTTTCCACTTTTCGAAAGTGCTGAAAATGAAAACTCGCTGTAATTCTTCCACAAAGCCACCTCCAATAATGCCAAAAAGCAGCCATATCCAAAGGTTGGACATGTTGGTGAAATGAGCCATAATCCCTGGGCCTTGGTCGTCACGAGGGAAAATAGAATTAAGCATTGGGTCGATAAGCATGCGCGTTAGGGCAAATGTGATTATTCCAAATAAAGTACCTATCAGCAGTTGTTTTGAGCACTTTTGACTTTTCCAACCTAAAAACGACAAGTTGTGGCCTTGGCCGAAGACCAAAATTGTGATCACTGAAAAGACGGCAATTTTGAGAAAGGCTATTCTTGTGAGTAGCGCTGTTGTGTCGCTAGGTATTTCAACAGGTGGTTGGGTCAGTTTAAAAACATCATATAGCCAATAGGCAACTATGATAACTAGAGATAATTGAAAAATTCGTTTTTGAATATTATTCATACAAATAGGACTGATAGAATTAATAATGAAATGTCTTAGGCTTCGAAATTGTGTTTACCGCTTGATGCTAATAAGTGCAGACTGACTATCGCCAATGTCATCGTTCCATGTTTGAAATTCACCGACTGCTCCAATCACCCGTATCTTCTTACTTTTTAACTCTAGGTCCTTGATTGGCACACCGACTATGTAGTATTTGTCTTCCATTGAGAGGTAGTAAGTGAGGTTGTTCATGTAGGCGAGATTCTGGTTACCGGTGGTAAAGTCTTCTGGATTCATAATTCCATTGATTCCTTGAAATCCATTGCTAGACTTTTGCATCCATAAGGTCAGGGCTTTGTCGAAAGTGAACTCTGTGTTTTGACCAAACCAGGCATTTCCTGTACTTTGATCGTTGTCACTATCAATCAATAAATTGAGTGCAAAGGCTTTCCGATTGTTATAGGCATGAAGATCATACCTTAGCCATAGGGTATCTGTTTTTTGAAAGTATGACAGTGACTTGCCATCTGTCAATCTGGCGTTGACTCCATCGCCCAGTTCATCATCTAGAATCTTTGTCCACATGGAATGGTCAAATCCCTCCGGTGCCTTGGGCAAATCGAAGTTTTCATTAATGGTGAATGAGATACGACTGTTCTCCCAATGCATTGATACTTCAACCTTGTCTATTGCAGTCCTGTTGATCTGATAGGAGAGGTATTCTTGCATATCTTTTGTAGTTTCAGGTGTTACCTTGAACCGAAGAGCGTCAAAACTCTTTTTGTAATTAAATGCCCCCCATTGATCGGCAATATGATTGAATACAACTTCCCATGTGCCTTTTTTAGGAATTAGGAAAACGCTGTACCGACCTTTTTCAAGTTTGAATTTCTCGTTGAGCACTACATCATTTGTCACCTCTATGGTTGTGGCATTATTGGCTCCTGCTCTCCATATTTGGCCAAAGGGAACAAGCTCGCCAAATACCTTTCGGCCATTGACTGCTGGCTGATGGTAGTCGATTCTTATCAGTGTAGTCTCAATGGTCTGACTTATGGAAGCAAAGGGACTGGCAGGTTCAACATTGACTTTGTTCTCAGAGGGAATCTGTGATATTGGCTTTCTAGGCTGGTTTATAAATTGGGAAAAGTAGTAATCAAATAATTGGGGTTGATCTGTAAACACCAAGTCCTGACTCTCCCAAACTCTAACAATTGAAATGGGTAAATCGGGATGGTTGGAATTTAGCTCTTGCCAAGAACGCAAGGTTGCGAGGTCACTAGCCTTAGAAGACTGATCGTTGTGAACAGGTACAATGTTCAGGATGGGGATGTCAATTTGACGGATTTCATCTATCACGTCTTGAGCAGCAAACTCTCGACTATAGCGAAAAATTGTGTTGACATTGTCTGGGGTTATTTGATTTAAGTATTGCTGATTTTTGACCAAGTCTTTAGAGAAGGCATAGCTACTTGATAAGTTGGATGGACTTACCTGGATGACCATGGAAGTAGGGAAGGCCGTCTTGGAAAGAACCTTCCTGCGAGCTGCAGTCGCATCTTTTCCTGTCAATGGGTCAATAAGGCTGGATTGATATCTGCCATTGATGCTTACTATGCCTTTAACCTTGTTGCTCTTGCTAGCGACTTTTATGGCGAGTTGCGTACCAGAACCAATGGCTACAACTGTGAGTTCTTTATTTCCAAGCTTGTTGAGGTAATCGAGAATCAAAGATTCTATCGAAGAGAGCCAAACGGCTTTTGAATATTCAGACCTGCTTGGGTACTTCAAAGTGTTGTTTCCGCTAGGGAATGAGACTTCATGGAATGTAAAACCGCTCTTATAAAGCTGTCTGAAATCATCAAACAATGATTTATCGAAACCGAGTTCCGGAATGAGGAGCAAATGCTTGGAACCATTACCAAAGGTGGATAATACATCTGTAGATGAGATATCGGACTTCCCTATACTTTTAAAATCAAGGATTCTACCTTTGAGAAATGGAAAGGTCAAGTATTGAGAGAGTCCTCGAAGGGTTGCCTCGCTCATACTAGGGCTGTCCATAGTACCAAGGTGTCTATAATAGCTGGTAAGAAAGTTTTCCCATGCCTTGTTGCGTTTTGGAATTTCCTCCTCTCCTGATTCTCCAGTTTCTACCCATTCGATCCAATTTTTTAGTGTATCTGGCAAAATTGAAATGGATGAATAGCTGATGAGATTTTCGAGTCTTTCCTTGACTGGCTTAGCCTCTTGAGCATACGTAGCGTTGATTGAAAAAAAGAGGATTAGTAGTAAAAAGAGTTTTTTGACCATTGTTTTTTTCTTCAATGGTACTGTGGAATTGCTTCACAAAGGTTTCACAGGAGTTGGTGAAACCTTTTTAAGGGTAAGAAAATCTAGCTAGAGGCCTTTAAACCTTTAACATATTCTGAAGGAGAGACACCTTCATGCTTTTTAAAGGCACGATAGAAAGTCACTTTGTTGTTGAAGCCAGAGTCTAATGCTATACCCAATAGGTAAATGGATTTGTCTTTCGACTCATTTTGAATTAGAGACTTTGCCTCTTTTATTCTCAATTTGTTGATGGTCTCCTTGAAGGTGTCTTTATAATGAAGGCGTATTAGTTCGGTAAGTCGGTCTTGCTTGATTTTACTCAAAAGGGCCAGTTTCTTAATGGTAATCTCATCGTCCAAGAAAGCCTTTTCTGTTTCCAAAGCTGTAATGAGACGCTCGATTTCCTCCGAATCTGCAGGGACGACCGGATTGAACGAAGGCCACTTGGCATTAGCAAGTAGGAACCATGCGATCAATTGGACTGTGAAACTGGATACAAGCATTACAATGGTTCCGAAGCTTACTGAGGAGAGTAGATGAAATCCATTCAGTATGTAGAGCAACAGTTTGAAAAGATAGAACGCTAAGAAAAAACTGATTAAGTAGGCTACCCATTTCGACTGTGAGCTCTTATCTAGTTTGATATTGGGAGTCAGTTTCTTTAGAAGCTTCCAGGCCTTTATGTAGTAGCAGAGATAAATAAGATTATTAAAAAGGAAGAAAAGAATGCCTTGTGTTGTATCAGACCAGACACCACCCTTGATGTCATTTAAATAAGTGATTTTCTCTGCATTGCTTGAAAAGATAAGTGGCGCAAACAAAAGCAGGTAAATAGCAAAAGGTAGTAAATGAAGAAGGTGAGACTTCTTGAGGGACGGCAGTCCAGAAAAATAGGCTTGAGCAAACCCAAAGATTAAAAGAGGTCTCAATACGGACAGGGGATATGAAACCCCTAGGATCTGGGGATAATTATAAATTAGTCCACTGTAGTAAAGCGACTGTTCATTCAAACCAATTGCTTCTATGAAGAGTAGCAGCGCTAGAAATATTGGTGCGTGCCTCTTATTAGACTTAAATAAGAGTAAGGTACCTAAGAAGGCTGCCTGCAATACACCAAAAAATACTATGAGTGTTAACCAGTCCAAACTATATGTTTACGATTACAATGTTCTTAATCTCAAACTTCGAAAAAAAATGATTTTTCAAGTATCCATAATAAATACCAGAAAGACCAGTGAAGATGAGGAGGGTTTCCTTTTCTATATATAAGCAAGGTATACTTAAATCAGTGTTGCCTGGTTTAAAAAAAAATCATCCATGGCTTCTCTTTTGCGAGATATCCATTGCTATCTGTATCAAAAATTGCAGTCTGAAACCTTGTGAGTAGAAAATTAGAACCAAAGAAGGTCGAGTTCGTCCAACCAGAGTAAAACTCAACCTCATGAAGACGAAAGAAAAGGGAATAGCAGTTTGGAGTATCAGTATAGTAGTTGCTGTATACCTTATTTTAAAAGGGATTCAAAAGGTTTCACCAAGTCCGGGCATGGTAAGTTTCTTTGCTGACTGGGGCTATAGCGAGACATTTCTCAGGATTTTGGGTGTATTGGAAGTGCTAGGTGGGCTCTTACTTTTTATTCCTAAGGCGGCCTTTTATGGAGGCGTCCTTCTGAGCGGTATTCTGTTAGGAGCAACTTATACATTGCTCATTAATCACAGCGCAGGGTTGGCGGAACCTCTTGTATTCCTTTTCCTATCAGTGACCATCATCATTATGAGATTTGAAGATCGACTTGGTCAAAGGGTGTAGTTTCAAAGAATTCTTTAGGGAGTTGATAGTTAGAGATAATTCTGACTTGAGGAGTATGGACCAGGTGTTAAATCGCGGTGGAATCGTTCTTCTGAGACATTTTACTCTCTTAACTGTTTGAGCGCAGATTCATAATCGGCATATTCAATATGTTTCTTGATCTTATTATTTTCATCCAATTCTATAATTGATAATACTTTATAGCTGACTTTACGCTGTCCATTGTCATCAGAGCTATTGTAGGATATAATACCTGCTGATACACCAAATTGAGCAGAAATAAAACTGAACTCCGATTTAAACTGAAGGTTTGATACTCCAGAGAAAAGGCTTCGAAGTGTATTTGTAGTAGCTTTTTTTCCTTCTAATATTAGTTCCTGCCCGACAATCGTTGAGGTCAAATCTTTAAAAAAGACATTTTCAGATAGAAGATCACCCAACGTCTTAATGTCACCTGAATGATAGGCATCGAAGTAAAGTCTAATATTGTCTTCCTTTGCTGACTGTGCTTGACATAACAATGTAGGGAGTAGGAATAAAAATGTAGTTATATGTTTCATGCTCTAGCTTATGATAAATTCAAGGCATGAAGGTTTCATATTCACAAATGTAACCTAATAAGGGAGTGCTTTTTTATCTATGGCTTAGCTGGACTTGATGACTCTTTGAACATTTCTTTTGAAAGCTTAAATATTAGGTGTTCAACTTTCAAGTTATTACAAAAGCTTTTAATAAGTTTTCCGTCAGATATCATTCCTAGTTTTCTTGCTAGTTGTTGTGCGGGTACGTTATCAATAGAGGTTATGATATAAATGTTCTGTAATTCCAAAGTGTTAAAACCATATTTTATACAGCTCTGTGAGGCCTCAAAGGCAAAGCCCTTTCTCCAATACAGTTCATCGATATGAAAACCTAATTCTTGAACTGTCCTGTCATTAATTTTTTGATTAGATATTCCACACTGACCAATAAAGGCTCCGTCTTTTTCTACAGCCCACAGTCCATAGCAGTGCTTTTCATAGCTTTCAATGTTCCTTAGGATCCAATTCTCACTGTCTTCTCTTGTGTATGTTTTTGGGTAATACTTCATTACCCTTTGGTTTGAGAGAATCTTATGCAAACTGTCAAGATCAGTAAGTCTTTGTGGACGAAGGATTATTCGATTGGCATGAAGAATTGTAGACATATGATTCTTAAAAGAGGACTCAATTAGTATTTACCTAAAACTAATGCTAAGGGTTTTGCTCATGTTATTTCCCAATACCAAATTACACTGCTATGCAGTTTCATTTGCCGATGCAGATCTTTGAGAAGATATCTGCTTCTTTGCAGACATGTTCGCTAGCAAATTATCCGAGATGACTTCTTCCGTAATCTCATCCAGATAGTTAACGATCCTTAGTTTCACTTTATACGCGCAATCAAATCAGTAATGGCCCAAATGACCACTTGGGGTTGATTCCAATGAATGTTGTGCCCTGAGGTTACTAGGGTTTGTTTGAAGTTATTTTGACTAAGTCCTGTACCTAGGGATTGGTGATGTTCAATCCATTCCGATGGATTAGCGAAGTCAGTATTGGTAAGGACATTAACCGGAATATCTGGTAGATTGGGAAGCGTGGTCATGTATTCAACACCTTCTATTAATTGTTCTGCCTCCTTCATAGCTCCAATGAGTCTGGCATAACCTTGCGCAATGTCATCTTCCTCAGGTTGAGTCAAAATCAGTTGATTTTCATGACTGGGATCTACAAAAACAAGACCGTGAACATCTTCCGGAAATCGGATGGCATAAGCCCTTATGATGGCACCTCCCCATGAATGCCCCACAAGAATTACCTTTTCGTTGGGTGATACTATTTGCTTCAGATCTCTTAATTCATCAGATAATCGTAATAAGTCTCGAGGTTCTGGCCCCAATTCAGATAACCCGTAGCCACCTCTGCTGTAGGATACAACTTTGTGTTCTTTACCAACCGCTCGCATGACATTCGTCCAGGAAGTAGCATCATGTCCTAAACCGGATTCATAGATAATGGTAAAACCTTTTTCTCCACCGACTCTGCCGTTGAGTCTAAAGTCACCAAGATCGAACCACCGCTCTGTGATCACCACCTCGGCTGGTGTGTCGTCAACAGACTCATTATTGTCACAGCTGGAAGTCGTCAGTGTAAGCGCCACAGCTAGCAATACAAGGCAAGAATATCGTGCTTTCCAGGTTTTCAATACTTTAAAGTAATGATAATCTATGAGTTATGACGGTAGGAGGCCTTGTTGGAATAGCGTCTCTATAAAAAGACCAACACTTGAGTTAGCATCTACATTTGATTACTTTCCAATACAGAACAGCAAAAGATGTTGTTGAGTAGGTGATTTTGAATCTTACAGTTTGATTAAATTGTGGTTCAAATTAAACGGTATGAGAAACTTCTTAATGACGATTTTATTAGCTACCTCTCTTAATGTAGCAGCACAGGATTCAACTTATTCAGTCAATTCATATTTGAATGAGGGAATGAAAGCACCAAATACACATCATATAGGTGATGCCTGGTTGAACTTTTTGACTCAAGCTGATGAAGACTTTACGTATAACATCACTCAAGCCAAATTTGCTGCGAATGCGACATTAGATTGGCATAAACACTCTACACCTCAAGTGTTGATTGTTACAGAAGGTACTGGTTACTATCAAGAGAAGGGTAAAGAGGCTATTAAAATCAAAAAGGGTGATGTGATAAAATGTGATAAGGATGTAGAACATTGGCACACTTCATCAGCAAATAGTATGGTCTCTTATATAGCTATTTATGGAAGTTCACCCACCGTTTGGACTGAGAAACTAACTTTAGACTATTACAACAAAATTGCTCGACAATTGGGTGATAAGTAGTATCATTTCCCAATACAGAACTTACTAAAGATATTGGCTAGCAAATCATCAGAGGTGATCTCACCTGTGATCTCACCAAGGTAGTGGAGGGCGCGCCTGATGTCCATAGCCACAAAGTCATTAGTGACAGAGCCATCAATCCCGTTGATTACATCTTGTAGGGAGTTTTGGGTTTGCAGTAGGGAGTCGTAGTGACGGACATTGGTGACTACTGTGTCGCCACGCTTGAATTTGTCTAAGTTGACAAGTTCGAGGATTCTTTCTTTCAGTTTCTCCACTTGCTCTGGCTCTTTGGCGGAGAGGAATAGCATATCAGGGTGTTGCTTTTGTAAGTCTTCGATAACTGATTGATCCACCTTGTCGATTTTGTTCCCCAGCTTTAGGAAAGGCACCCCTGTATTCTCTAGTCGATTGATCTCCTTGTTCATTTCCACGATATCGAGATCGGATAGGTCGAAAAGGTAGATGATCAACGAGGCTTGCTTCATCTTAGCCTGAGTGCGTTCCACCCCGATAGCTTCAATGGTATCGGTCGTTTCCCGTAGCCCTGCGGTATCGATAAAGCGAAAAGCTACGCCTCCAATGATGATTTCGTCCTCAATAAAGTCTCTTGTGGTTCCGGCAATATCTGAGACAATGGCCTTGTCTTCGTTGAGTAGGGCATTGAGTAGGGTAGATTTCCCTGCATTGGGTTTACCAGCAATAACGGTCGGTACACCGTTCTTAATAACATTACCTAAGTCAAAGGAGTGGATCAGGGCATTGATGACTTCCTGCAGGCGATTAACGAGCTTCTTTAGATCATCGCGACTGGCAAACTCCACATCTTCTTCGCCAAAATCGAGTTCTAATTCGATCATAGAAGCAAAATGGATTAACTCTTCTCTGAGATGCTTGATTTCCCCTGAAAAACCGCCACGCATTTGATTCAGAGCCGCATGGTGTGCCGCTTCTGAGTCGGCATTGATGAGGTCGGCAACAGCTTCGGCTTGGGCTAGGTCAAATTGCCCATTCATAAAGGCTCGTTTGGTGAACTCACCTGGTTTGGCAGGCCGAGCGCCCTTACGAATAAAAAGCTGGATAATTTGACGGATAATGAAGTTTGATCCGTGGCAGGAGATCTCAACTACGTTCTCCTTGGTAAAGGATTTTGGGGCAATAAAGAGGGATATCAGTACTTCGTCAAGAATTTTGTCTCCATCCCTTATTGTGCCAAAATGAATCGTATGACTCTCTTGTTGCTCAAGGTCTTTCCCTTTGAAAACCTTATTTACAAGCTTAATCGCATCATTTCCACTAAGTCTAATCACACCTATGGCACCAACACCTTGAGGTGTGGCCAGTGCAATAATGGTGTCTTCGTTTTGGGATAATGCCTGCATAGGCCTGCAAAGATATGCTTAGGGATTTGAACTAAAAAGAGAAGGCTTAATTACCCCTTGGTCATGGCTAGTTTTTCGGCTTCCTGCTTTTGTTTGATTCTCTTTAATAGAATGCCATTACTTGGAGAAAAGAGGTAGGCCAATCCGAATAATAGACCTGCTACAGCTACAACAGCACCTGCTATGGACCCATCGAGCATTACTGCTAAGTGGTAACCCAATATGCTAATAATAATAGCTATAAGACAGGTGATTAGCAGCATCTTCTTAAAGTTATCAGTTAATAAGTAAGCGGTAGCTGGAGGCGCTACTAAAAGGGCCACAACTAGAATAGCCCCGACAGAGTCAAAGGCCGCTACAGTAGTCATGGAAACGGACCCCATTAATAAGTAATTCCACAGCGCTACGGAGATGCCGGTCGTAGCTGCAAAAGCCGGATCAAAGGTGGTTAGGTAGAGCTGTTTGAAGCCCACTCTAATGAATAGGATATTGACGATCAGGGTTAGGGCCGAAACATACAGGGCTTTAGGTCCCATGTTTTGACCAGAATCAGAAATCCATAGGTCGATCGGTACGTAGGCAATTTCTCCATAGAGTACACATTCCTGGTCTAGGTCGACCTGACCCGCAAAGACAGAGATAAGGATAACGCCTAAGGCAAAGAGTGAGGTAAAGGTCACACCGATCGCTGCGTCTGTTTGAAGTTTGGCCTTTTTGTGGAAGAACTCGATAAAGAATGTACATAATATACCTAGTAAAGCTGCCCCAAGAATCATTTCAAAGGAGTCCCTGGTTCCCGTAATAAGAAAAGCAATCACAATGCCTGGGAGGACGGCATGGGAAATAGCATCACCTACCATAGCCATCTTTCTCAAGATTAAGAAACAGCCCAGTAAGCCACAGGATATGGCAAATAGGGAAGAGGTCAGTATGATGTAAAGGGCATCCATCTTTTGAATTACGAATTAGGAATTTTGAATGTGGAATTAGACTTCCATTGGTTTGGTTGATGCGGGTTTTTAATAGCCATATTTAATTGAACATTCATCATTCTACACTTAACATTCCTAATAAGGGATTTTCTCTTCGTGCGGATCAAACTCTGGATACTCCAGCATCTTCTCCAATTGGGCCTCTAGTTCTGGTGTAATGATGTGCTCCACAGTCTCTGCATCTTCATGCACATGATCAGGCGCAATTTTCATGTATTTAGACAGGTAGAGTTCCCACAGCCTGTGAAGTTTCACTACACGTTGTCCTTTCACCTTACCCGCTTCGGTATAACTCCAGTACCCATTCGTTTTTGTAAGGAAACCCTGTCGTCTTAGGCGTCTCAGTGCTGTTTTCAATGCCTTCTTTGGGAAGAATCGCTCTTCAATGATCTCGTCCACTGTTCGGCCTTTGTAAGGGTCCTTATCCTTTTCTCCTAAATGGTAGAGCTCCTTCAATAGGTTTTCATCCATGATCAAGCGTTGAAGTCTTCTTTGCTGAATACCTCTGGCGAAGATGCCTCGTTTAGGTGCAATGAAGAAAGACACGATGGCAATCGCTGAGATGATCATCACAATCCAGGGCCCCGTAGGCATGGCTGGAGCTACATAACTCACATAAGCCCCTGAAAGCCCTGAAATACCACCCATGATCGCGGCAATCAATGTCATTTTAAAAACGTCATTGGTCCAAAAGCGTGCCGCAGCAGCTGGCGTGATCAGCATGGCCGCCATCAATACTACACCAACGGCCTGAATGCCTGTAACAACAGCTAAGACCGTCAAGGAAGTCAGTAACAGATCGATCCACTTGACGGGTAGTCCCAATGCTTTGGCATAATTGCTATCAAATGCAATGAGTTTCAACTCCTTGAAGAATAGTCCCACCGTTACGATCAGAATGACTGCAACAATACCAAAAACGATCAAGTCCTGACCCACTAGGGCGGCAGCTTTTCCAAACAAAAAGGAATCTAACCCGGTTTGGGCAGCATTGCCTGAATGTTGAATGTTGGTCAGCATTAGAATGCCAATGCCGAAGAAGACTGAGAGGATCAGTGCGATTGCGGTGTCCTCCTTGATCTTAGATTTAGTGGTGATGTTGTCAATAATGACTAATGATATCCAGCCAGTCAAAAAGGCTCCAAGGATCATCCAAATAGGGTTTTTAGTGCCGGATAGAATGAAGGCTAGGCAAATGCCCGGTAGTACAGAATGTGCTACGGCATCACCCACTAAGGCTTTCTTCTTTAGGAAAGTGAATGTACCTACTACGGCAGAAGATGCTGTCAATAGGACTGCACCCACTACCACAGAAACGATACTTGGATCACTGAAAGAAAAGAACTCCTTAAAAGTTTCCATCTAATATTTCTCTCTGCTGGGCATTTGACGTTTTCGAACCAGTTCACCTACTTCGGCTAACACGGTTAGCTTACCTCCATAGGTTTCTTGGAGCATATCATTGTTAAACACCTTGTCAATAGGTCCTGAAGCAACTAGTCTCATGTTGAGTAAGACAATCCAGTCGAAGAACTCAGCTGCAGATTGCAAATCATGATGCACGACAATCACAGTCTTGCCGCTGGCCGTCATTTCCTGCATAATGGCCAATATGGCTGCTTCAGTGGCTGCATCAACGCCTGCGAATGGTTCGTCCATAAAGTAGAGGTCAGCCTCTTGTGCCAAGGCACGTGCCAGGAATACCCTTTGTTGTTGGCCACCCGAAAGCTGAGAGATTTGCCGATCAGTATAAGCTTCCATTCCCACCTTGCGCAAGCAATTCATGGCCATTTCTTTGTCTGCCTTTCTAGGGCGGGTGAGGAGCCCAAGCTTTGAGTATCTGCCCATCATAACCACATCGAGTACCGAAGTAGGGAAGTCCCAGTCCACAGTCTCACGTTGAGGTACGTAACTTACCTTATGACGCACCTTGTCCAGCGGTTCGTCAAACATTCTCACATAGCCCGATCCCAATGGCAAAAGTCCCATAGCCGCTTTAATCAGCGTAGACTTTCCGGCTCCATTCGGACCTATAACACCAATAAGTGCTCCTTGGGGTAGCGTCATGTCAATATTCCAAAGCACTGGTTTCTTGTGATAAGACACCGTCAGGTCATGGAATTCTACTACTGGATTTTTAGCATCAATCTTCATTGCTGAGACTTTAGGTTTTTGGGCAATTGGGTTTTTAGGTACTGAATAAAGGCATTCAGTTTTCTCTTGAGGATCAATAATTCATTTACAGCGCCTTCATAGACATCGTCAGTTATTATTTTCAAATCTTTGGTAAGTAATGATTGATATTCTAGCTCTGAAGCTGAGCCCATCGCAATACTACAAAACCTGATTAATTCTTTTTGACTCTCTCTTCCACAGCCTTCGGCAATATTCGTGGGAATAGACTCAGAGCTGCGCCTCATTTGACTAATGAGTCCAAATTGTTCGTGTTTGGGGAATTGTTCAGTCATTTTGAAAATGTCCAGTGCCATTTGATGACCTCTTTCCCAAACTTCCAATTCTTTAAAATCTCTCATTTTTGAATTCCCATTAACCTAATTGCCCAATCACCCAAGATCCATCACTTCAAAGCCTCTACGATCGTCCTCACATTCGCTCTTACCATGCCGATATAGTTGCCTTCAGGTGTACCCTCTGCACCCATGGCATCGGAGAACAGGTTACCTCCAATGATCACGTTATGTCCCTTTTGGCGACAGCCTTCTACAATCGCATTGATGTTCTTTTCTGAGACCGAGGTTTCCACAAAAACTGCCTTAATCTTTTTTTCAACGATGAAATTGACCAAATCGACCCTGTCCTTCAGTCCAAACTCTGATAGGGTAGAAATGCCCTGTAGCCCACGAACTTCAATGTCATAGGCCCTGCCGAAATAATTGAAGGCATCGTGGGCGGTGATCATGATGCGTTCGTCTTCTGGAATCGTTGCAATTTCAGTTTTCACCCATTCATGAAGGCTTAACAGCTGCTCTGTGTAGGCCGAAGCATTCTTTTCGTAGTATGAGGCATTATCTGGGTCTGTTTCAATCAGTGTGCTGGTAACTTCACCAATGGTCGATGCCCAAAGGCTGATATCAAACCAGATATGGGGATCGAAGGCATTTTGGTAGATAGGATCGTCCAAAAGGAAGGTAGAATCTATTCCTCTAGCGACTGGAATGACCGTTTTGATGCGTTGCAGCTTTTCGAAGACTTCACCCATTTTGCCCTCTAGATGAAGTCCATTGTAAAAGATGATATCTGCGCCTTGAAGTCTGCCGAGGTCTCCCTGAGTAGCCTTATAAAGGTGCGGATCAACTCCGGGTCCCATAAGTGCACTTACTGAAACCGAATCCTTGCCCACGTTTTTCGCTACGTCTGCGATCATACCAGTGGTGGTCACTATGCTCAGTTTGCCCTCTTGAGAGGTGGTATTGCTGTCACAAGACCAAAGGACAGCCGCCAAAATGATAATTGCTATTAATCTTTTCATAGGTTAGCAACAAGGATGTTTTGAGCAGCGGTTTGTGAAATGGTCAAGCTTTTTTGCTGATTAACCGTAATGTCTAAGGATCCATCGAACTCATTGGTGTCCTCTACTTTGAGTTTGGTGCCGATAGAGATCCCTACTTTATCCAAATATTTTAGGAATGCCCCACTAGAGTCGTTTACAGCGACCACTTGCGCTGGAACGTTCATTTCCAGCTCTGTGAGAGCAACTTTCTTGACAGTTGAGAATACACCATTCTCGTCAGGGATTGGGTCGCCATGCGGATCGTGTTTCGGAAAGCCTAGAAATTCGTCCAGTCGACTAATGAGTAGGGGGGATTTAATATGTTCAAGCTGTTCGGCAATTTCATGTACCTCATCCCAATGAAACTTTAGCTTGTCTACCAGGAAAACTTCCCAAAGGCGATGCTTTCTGATAACCCTAAGGGCAACTTCCTTTCCTTTACCCGATACGTTTACGCCTTTGTATTTCTGATAGTCGACAGCCTTCTTTTTAGAAAGTTTTGCAACCATGTCGCTCACAGATGCAGCTGTGGTCTGCATCTCTTCGGCCAAGGCATTAGTGCTTACGCTCTTTCGCCCATGGTCTGATAAATGATAAATAGCTTTTAAATAATTCTCTTCAACAAAGCTGAACATGATACTGATTTGAGTTCTTTGTAAAGATAGTATTTAGATTTGTCTAAAAAAAATAATAGCCCTATCTAAACCCAATTAGAAAAGCCTCAATTGACATATATTCAGTGTGTTGGCTTGGTAAAATTATTTTTTTAGAGATGTCTAAAATGTATTAATTGATCTCCCTGATTAGGTTAAGGAGCTTGGGCTCTTCGTTTTTCCATAGGCTCGATTCGGAGTTGCCACGATCATAAAACTCGGTCTTGCTCATGGTTTCCAGGGTGTGGTCTGGCATAAAGTTTTCTGGATCAATTACGATAGCGGCATTAAACTGATCACAAAATGCTACCCAGGTTGGGTTGTTTAAAAGCAGGATGGGTAATTTGTTTGCTGTATACTCGAAAAGCCTGGTAAGCAACTTTTCCTCATTCATACCTTTATTAGGCTTCTTAAGGACAAAACCGAAATCTGCTTTTTGGATGGCTTCGATTATTTCGGCATGAGGAACCAAGTGGTCACCGCCATTTAACTCTATAAAGTCGTAGTCTTTAATTTCCTCCTTCAAACGGATCAAATCCTTCTTCAGAGCACAATAACCCACAATTCTGAGTCTTATTCGCTGATCGAGCTCATGGAGTTTTTTAGTAATGTCTATAGCTTCGAAAATACCGTTTGAAGCTCCTATGGTACCTGTATAGGCAAGGTCTATGTAACTTGGGTCGGGGTTTCGATAAGCAGTTCGTTCTTCGGCATGAGGAGCATACTTGTTTTCAACAACGGTTCTTTGACTTGACAGAAAGGGGAGCTGTTGCTCGTAGATTCTTTCTGCCATTATGTAGTGTCTTATGAAGGGTTTTGAACACCATTCTTTAAGCCGAACCCAGGTTGAAAGAAGAGGTCTTACAGCCCGTGGAAATACTTCTGTACTGGATATATTTTTGGCATAGTTTTCCCGAATATCATATACTATTTTGCACCCAAATAATATTTTGTATATACACGTAACTATCAGTAATTCATGTGTATTAAATATGATTACTTGAGGTTTTACTTTAATATAATTTTTATAAACTTTCCAAGGCCGACTTAAGCGTGCAAAGCTCAGTCTTTCAAAGGGTTTTAGGGGGTGGAAGGTAATGTCTTGAGTCGACTTGACATTTTTTGAATCAAAGCCTATGATATTAATATCATATTCGTTTGTTTCGGCCAAAGAAAAACCAAATTTCTCAAGCATGCGTGTGTCATCGATTGGCTTGAGCAGGGATGCAATGACTACTTTGGTTTTTTTCATTAGTGTACATGAAGTTAAAAATTTTCTGAAGGAATTATGGAATTGAGGGATATCATCGAACGGGCATGGAATGATCGCAGCTTGCTCAAGGATAAGGAAGTGATTTTAGCTGTCAAGACGATTATCGAAGATTTAGATAGCGGTGATCGTAGAGTGGCTGAGCCAACAGCAGAGGGGTGGGTCGTGAACGAATGGATCAAAAAGGCCGTGATTCTTTATTTCCCAATTCAGAAAATGCAAACCATCGAGGTTGGACCTTTCGAGTTTCATGACAAGATGAAACTTAAGAACGGTTATGCTAAAAAGGGTGTTAGAGTTGTGCCTCACGCCATTGCACGCTATGGCGCTTATGTAAGCAAAGGAGTGATCATGATGCCTTCTTATGTGAATATTGGTGCCTATGTAGATGAAGGAACCATGGTAGACACTTGGGCGACTGTTGGAAGCTGCGCTCAGGTTGGCAAAAATGTACATTTGAGTGGAGGAGTGGGAATTGGGGGTGTCTTAGAGCCATTACAAGCTGCTCCTGTGATCATTGAGGATAATGCCTTTATCGGCTCAAGATGTATTGTGGTGGAGGGTGTAAGAATTGGAAAAGAAGCCGTACTTGGTGCCAATGTGACCCTAACAGGCAGTTCTAAGATTATTGATGTTACGGGTGATAAACCTGTCGAGTATAAAGGTTACGTACCTGAGAGGTCCGTGGTGATCCCTGGAAGCTATGTCAAGAAATTCCCTGCAGGAGAGTTCAATGTACCAGCTGCCTTGATCATTGGTCAAAGGAAGGCGAGTACTGATCTTAAAACCTCCTTAAACGATGCTCTGAGGGAAAACGATGTGGCTGTTTAGTCAAACAGTGTCTCTTCAAGTACTAACTTAGAGGCTGCCTAGGAAGTCATCCATCGGCAGCTTATAGCTTCTACTGACCTTCACCTGTGCGTTGTTGTTCAGTGTAACCATGTACTCTGCATTCTGTAGGTGTTCAAGGCTGGCAATTTGTTTGGTATTAATTATCGCTGATTTGTGTACTCTCAGAAAGCTATTGGAGGGCAGCTTTACCAAAACACCCTTGAGGCTGCCATTAATAAGGTGGTGCGTATCTTGTAAGTGGATTTTGATGCAATAGTCATGTGCTTCTACCCAGAAAATGTCTTTTGTATCAAGCAACAATATCTTTCCTGAGGCCTTAATGACCAGTCTTTCTATGTTATTAGAGTGAATTATACCACTCTGTTCTCCGTTGGACTCTAATTGCTTTAGTAGCTTGTCCATCTGGGAGGAGAGGGCAGTGTTATCGTTTCTAATCAACTGTTTTGCACGGGTTATGGCATCAAAGAACCTTTGATTCGAAAAAGGTTTTAATAGGTAATCCAAGGCGTGAAACTCGAAAGCCTTGAGTGCATATTCATCATACGCAGTAATGAATATTGTAAACGGTGGCTTTCTGATGGATTTCAGTACGTCAAATCCTGATACAGCAGGCATTTGGATGTCCAGAAGCAGTAAATCGCAGGGTTCTTCCTTTAAGAATTCGATGGCTTCAATCCCGTTTTTGCATGTCTTAATTAATTCAATTTCCGGGTCTTGGGCTAGCAAAGTTTGTAACCCTTCTCTGGCCTTTTTCTCATCATCAACGATTACTGTCCTGAACCTTTTCAAAATCTTATGTATCTAATGGAAGACGAATTTCAACTTTAACACCTGAGTCGCTATTCTTGATTTCAAAGCTATGGTCAGGGCCGTACAGCTTGTTCAGTCTTTCAATTACGTTATTCAGGCCTATCCCAGTGACTTCTTCAATTTTAAAATCTAAAGGTAAGTTGGGCCCCGTATTATGAACTGTCATTATCAGTTTATCACTGTCTAAAGTACTTTCAATGCTGAGTTTGGCCTCGTCTAAATTCTTTGATATGCCATGTTTGAAAGCATTTTCTATCAATGGCTGCAGTAACAAGTTGGGGACTAAGTAGTCAAGGGTATTGGGATCTATTCGGAAGTCAACCTTCAAATGGTCTTCAAAGCGAACTTCTTCTATTTCCAGATAATTCTTAATCAACTCTATCTCTTGGTGTAGCGTGATTAACTGTCGCTCTTCCCGTTTTAAAGAATTTCGCAAAAGATCGCTGATCTTAGAAATCATCTCAGTAGCCTGATCGTATTTTTTGGTACGAATGAGCATCGAAACGGTATTATGGGCATTAAACAGAAAGTGGGGTTGTAATTGCATTCGCAAAGATTCCAATTGTGCGTTTGCCAGTTGTGACGCTAACTGAGCTGTTTCAAGGCTTTTTTCTTGATAATTCTTATAGAGTTCCAACATGTAGAATATGATCAGCAGCACCCATGTAATGATGATCGCTTCCATATAATAGAATAGGGTAATGTAGCTGTAGAATTTCTGGAGAGAGAACCAAGTGGCGGAATATGATCCTGAAGAAACACCCACGATAAAGACTACGAACCAAGTCACGAAATTCTTGAATACTCCTACTGCAATACCCAAAAGAATAAGGGCCAGTGCCCTTTTGGTAAGTTTCAGGTCAGAGGTTTTCTCAAAAATCCTGAATAGGGGGAATGTAAGCAATATCCAAATGCTGGTACCTGCAATGTACCTCAATACCTGAATGCTTTCCATAGACAAGATATTGCCCTTTTTAAGCAGGTCAATAACAACGAAAAGCAGCCAGCATAAGATGACGGCCGCTATATTACTCAGGGTACGTTTATTCACTTGAGCTAGATTCAATAGCAATACCAATGATACGCCATTTTTTTAAGCTGGTTTTATCCACCATATAATTCTAGAGCTCTCGAAATGGATTGAATAAGTGCTTCAAATTTATCATTCATCTGAGTATGGCTCAATTTTGAAGTCATGATGGTCTCCATACTGGCCACAGGTCTGGAATGAGCTACATATTGAAATTCTTCATTTGAAGTCTTCTTCTGTTTTCTTTTATCCAATGTCTCCATTAATCCGGCCTTGGCCTTTTTCAGTGCTGTTACAGCTTCGTCAACTTTACCTAAGCTTCTGTAGGACGCATGGAAATATGCTGGTAAAAGCAGAGAATTGTAGGCTCCGCCATAATTAATGTATGCTAGCTCTTCATTGATAAGCTCAAGTACTTTTTCGTGTTCGCCACGTTCTAGATAAAGGTTTGCCACGTTGATGACTTGTCCATAAATACCATATCTGTCGTCAGGAGTGGGTTTAAACTTCTTTCGATACTCCGATAACTTTTCTTCAACGAAATCGTGTTTGTCAAAGGCCCTGAATTGTATTTGTAGGTACCGTTGCCAGGAAGCTCTTCCTCGAGGCGAGTCTTCTTCCAAAAACTGACTGTAGGCTTCAGCAGCCTCTTTTGGCATAAAATTCCAAAAATAGGTCTCGCCTAAGTAAAAGATCTCATCTCCTTGCAAGCCTTCTGTGATGACTCGTGACTGGTAGGGCTTGGTATTTTCGATACGTTTTTTATCGGGGTTGAGGTCAACGGCATTGTACATTAATACCAAGGCTTCAGATGGTAGTAACTTGCTGTCATTGGTCTGCGCATTGGATTTTGAATTCAGTGCAACAAGACTTATCGCTAGTAATATGATTGAGAACTTCTTCATTTTCAAATCGGGTTTATAATAGGTTAATCGATGAATCCGGGAGGCGTTATGCCATTTAATCTTAGGTAGACAGTCATGGCTCCCCGATGATGGGCTGCATGTTCGCGCATTACATGAAATATTTCTTTAAAGGTGCGTGTCGTACTTTGTTCAATAGGGTTTCCCCAAGGAGCCGTTTTTTTGAGCGTTTCTTCATTAACATTGAGTACAGCATTCAGTGAGTAGTCAAATGATTCTGTCAACATTTTGACAATCTGTTCTTTTGTCTTTCCATCAGCATTAAGCATAGTTCGGTCAACGGGAGAATCTTGACTACTTGCAATTGATGCGAACATGTAGTTGGCACCAACTAAGTGCATGGCCATTTCCTTAAATGACCTGGCATTGTCTTCAGGTTTATAATCATAGCTCTTCTCAGGCATGGCCTCAACGAGTCTCAGGGTGTATATTTTGTGGCGTTTCCATGCTTTGGCAAAGTCGCTGCCAAACCTCGTTTCAGATTTTTCTTGAGCTGCAATAGACGTCCAAAGGAATAGACAGAGTAGGGTCGAAAGAATTCGCATAGTGTTGAAGGTTTAGTGAGATTGAGTATTGGTCTGTTTTGAAAGCCAATCGTAAAGTCTTTGATCCTTGTAGATCGCTGGCCAAATCCAATGGTCGGCACCCTCAAAGGTTTCTAGTTTGGCTTTGGCTTCGCAGGTCTGGAGCTTTTCTATAAGCCTTTTCGATTGAGTATATGAGGTTACACTGTCTTTATCTCCATGAAAGGCCCAGACCGCAACATTCTTTGCATTGCACACAACATCTGTGTTGCCACCTCCGGCAATTGGAACTGCTGCGGCAAACCATTGAGGGTGTCTGGATATGGCACTCCAAGTACCATAACCTCCATAGCTATAGCCGGTGACATAAATCCGCTCTTTGTCCACATTAAACTGATCAGTTACTTCCGTCAGAAGGGCATCGAAATTAAAGGAAGACCAATTGCAGCCAGAGGCACATTTAGGGGCAACAACCATGAAGTCCATTTCTATACCTGCCTCGGCTGCATATTTCTTTGGGTGATGTTTTGTGTTTGAGCCATCTCCACCGTGTAGGAATAGTATCATGGCCGATCCATTTCCATCCGTCTGGTAGCCCTTGGGCAGGGAGACTAAGTATTCAACATTCGTGCTTTCAGATATTCTTTTTTCGCCTAAACTCGACTGAGCTTTGCAGAAAGGAAAAGAAAGCAGCAGCAAAATGGCCGTCAGATGATAATGCATAGTGATAGCATACCATAGGTAGGGGTGAATGTTCTAAATTTTCAGTGAAGCGAGACGAAAACCCCGTAAAGCGAAATTTCGTTAACCGTGAGGTCGATTTAATTCCGATCCATAACATTTGGTTTAATTTGGTGTTGTTAGTTCTCCAACTAACAGAAAACCCTACCTTTGCGGTCGCATATTTGAGGAGATATGAAAAAAATGAAAAAAACACTGAGTTTCTTACTTGTAATGGTCTTTGTGGCAGTTCTAAGTGCTTGTAATTCAGGCCTGACTAAGGAAGCAGATGGACTATTTCGTGATGGAAAGTATCGTGAAGCAGTGGAGGCTTACAATGAATATTTGTCGACCAAACCAAAAGATATTAAGTCGATTTATAATCGTGGTAGGGCCTACGAGGAGCTTGGAGACATTGAGAGCGCAAGAAAAGATTTTATCAGGGTTTTAGATTTGGATAATGAAAACCTGAATGCCAATCTCAGTATGGCGCAATACTGGTATAACAAGAAAGACTACAATAAGGCTATTGCATTTTGTGATAAAGTGATAGCAACAGACGGGAGAGAATCTACGGCCTATTTGATCAAAGGACGTTGTTTGCATCAGAAATCACTTTTTGATGATGCTAAGAAGAACTATGACCTTGCTATTGAGTTTGATAGAAAAAATGCCGAAGCATTTTTGTATAGAGGTGCCTTAAAGATTGTTTTCAACCAGAAATCTGGAGCGTGTAATGATCTCAATAGAGCACTTGCTCTGGGTGCAGAAGAGGCTAAAGCTGCCTTGGCCAAGCACTGTAGATAGAAATTTATCATGTTTCTTGTCTAGGTTTACTCTGAAGAATTCATTTTTTTTATGAAGTATAAACGGAAGCAACCTTTTGCAGGCGGTTAGCATCTTATATTAGTAAAACAAAAAACTCAAATCAAAATGAAAAATTTATCAACTATTCTTAAAGCCTCTGCTGTCGCTATGTTGTTCTTAGTAGCTGTATCTCTTAATGCAGAAGAGTGGGCACAAACTAAATATGATCCAACAGGTACGTGGGATTATGAGGTGGAAACTCCTGACGGAAATGTTACAGGTGAAATGATTGTGGCAATGGAAGATGGAGAATACTCAGTGACTATCAAAAGTGATATCTATGGAGATATGACCCTTGAAGATATTACGTTTGAAAAGAATGTAATGGAGGGTACCATTTCGGTTGAAGGTCAGTCCATGGAAATGGAATTGAAATTTGACGGAGATGAAATGGAAGGTGCAGTTTATACTGGCGAAGATGAGCTTGCCATTACTGCCGAAAGACAAAAAAAGAACTAGAATCCAATCTTTGGAATTAAAAAGGAGCCATTAAATGGCTCCTTTTTTTGTGCTTTCTACTCTGTAAGGTAGCTAGTCAAACCAAGAGCTCTTCTCAATATTGCCTTCCAGTGCATCTTCAAGGTCATCAGGCATAGAAGGGAAGAAATCCAAGCCTGATAGTGCCTCAATTTGATCAATGGTCACAACAAAGGTTTCCAGTGAAGCGCTGCTCTTTTCATTTTTGAGTAAGAAAGCAATCGCCTTAATTTCCGGTTTATGGACATCCAAAATGATCTTATAATATTGCTCCGGTACTGAAACCTCATTGCTTCCAATCGTAATAAACTCTTTATTTAATATAGGTCCTGTAACTACATATACTTCAGACTCTTCTATGGACCATTTTCTAACCTGTTCTTCAAGTTTTTTCCAAACTCCTCTGTTAAAAGAAGCTACCTGAGGACTCATGTTGCTCATATAGAATGTTTGTGAAAGCGCAAATTCATCATAAGAGAAATCAGCTGCTGGAGCCAAGTGCCCTCGGTCATAGCCTGATCCTTTATAATCAGATAATTCGGCCGAACCAGTTCTGACTCTGGGGTCCTTTCTGAAATTATCTTTACGTGGAAACTTTTCTTGTTTTAAACTATCTGCGGAAAGCTTATAAGCAACCCACATCGCTTGCTCATGTTCTTCGCTATAGCGAAGCGTATAGTAAGGCCTTTCGATAATCGCTTGACCAGAGGAGTAGGCTGGCCACATAAAGTCAAAAGCCTTGGTAAAGTATAAATCAAAGTCTTCGAAGTCGAGTTCGATTTTTGCGTCATTTTCCGTGGGAATAGGTTCCTCAGTGGCTTGAATGGGTTCAGATTCACCCTCTGGTTCCGAATCCTGAATGGCCGGCAGCTCGAAGTTCTCAATAACCTCCGGAACTAGCTTTCCTTCATTTATCGCAAGTCCTGCATAGCCCAGAGCGACCAGTATTAGCAGACCTAAGGTGATCCTACCGAGGCTCGTGCCTTTTCCTTTTGTTGATTTTTTGCGAGTAGGAGCTCTTTTTGAAGAGGCTTTGCGACTTCCAGATGATGTCCTTTTGGCCATGTGGTTTTTTTACAATGATAAGGATATTCAGCCTCTTTGGGAGCCAGTATTTTGTTAAATTACGAGTCATTTTTAATCCAAAACCAAACCTCCTATGCAAACCACCTTCAATCAAAAGGTTAGAAGGAAACTCATGGCTTACTTAGCACTGGGTATTTTTTTCGCCATTCAACCCGCTATGGCCATGCCATGGCAAGATGACAAAGACACAACAAAAAAAGGACAAGAGACCTTCAAGGACTTGCCGCTTAAAGCAGAAAGAACACTTAAATTTAATACAACAGAGGGCACCTGGGTATCAGTTGACATTAGTCCAGATGGCAGTACCATCATTTTTGACATGTTAGGTGATATCTATACCATGCCATTTGCCGGTGGTAAGGCTACACGCCTGACAGAAGGTATGGCTTATGATACCCACCCAAGATATAGTCCTGACGGAAAACACATTGCCTTTACGTCTGACAGAAGTGGGAGCGAGAATGCCTGGATCATGGAGCTAGATTCCAAAGAAACGACACAAATCACCAAAGGAAATAACGAGTGGGTTCAGTCTGTGGAGTGGAGCCCTGACGGAGACTATGTGGTGGTTTCAAAGGGCAGAAGAAGTTTTAAGCTCTTTATGTATCACAAAGATGGAGGCGGGGGCTTTCAGCTTATTAAGAATCCTTCTAACCTCAAAACTGTAGAGCCAGCCTTTAGTGCTGATGGGCGTTTCATTTATTACTCACAGCGAAATGGTGCCTGGAATTACAATGCGCAGCTACCACAGTATCAAATTGGAGTTTATGATCGAGAGAATGGACAAAATGCAACGGTGACTTCTCGTTATGGTTCAGCTTTTACACCAACCCTTTCTCCTGATGGAAAATGGATGGTATACGGTTCGCGATACGAAGATGAAACGGGCCTTATTCTAAGAGATCTGAATACAGGTGATGAGAAATGGTTAGCCTATCCAGTACAAAGAGACGAGCAAGAATCGATAGCTCCTCTAGGTGTCTTACCCGCCATGTCTTTTACACCTGATAGTAAGCAAGTGGTAGCCTCATGGGGAGGTAAACTATATAGAATTGCTGTTTCTGGTGGTACTGCAGTCGAAATTCCGATGGACGTAGATGTGGAACTTGAAATGGGGCCACGCTTGAAGTTCGAATATCCAATATCTGATGACAAGGAAATGATAGTGACTCAAATCAGAGATGGTGTGCCGTCTCCTGATGGATCAAAACTAGCATTCACTTCTTTGAATAAGCTATACGTGATGAACCTACCTGATGGTGAACCAAGGCGTCTAACGGACATGAACATGACTGAGGCACAGCCTACTTGGTCTCCGGATGGCTCTTCAGTAGCTTTTGTCACTTGGTCAGATGCAGAGGGCGGTTCTATGTACAAAGTGAACGTAGATGGAAGGCCTCGACCAGTGAAGCTGACAAAGACATCAGCCATTTATGGTACTCCTGCCTGGAATAAGAACGGTAAAATAGTATTTACTCGAGGTAGTGCTCAGAATCTAAAAGATGCTGCCGGTCCAGGGGCACCACGCTCCACGGAAGACCTTTGCTGGATTTCTGCTGATGGCGGAGATGTCAATTTCATTATGAAGACACGGGGCAAGGGCAATCCTCACTTTGTGAATAGTAATGATCGGATCTACCTTAGTGGATTTCAAGGTTTGAGTTCTGTGCGTTGGGATGGTACTGACGAAAAAAGAGTAATTGCAATCACAGGAATCAGAACTTACGGTTCTAATCCTGCCGATGGGCATGGCAATGATCATATTATCGACCCATGGGCTGATGGACAGAACTCATCATTGCAGGAAGGAGAGGGCTGGAGAGAAAACAATCCGCCTTCAAGAGCTGCGGCAATTTTTATGGCTCCAGAAGGTGACAGGGCTATGGCTCAGATCAACAATCACATTTATGTAGTGACTGTGCCCAAGTTGGGTCAAACACCTACTATTTCTGTGGCAAATCCTTCAAGTGCTCAGTTTCCTTCATGGCAATTGACCGAGATTGGTGGGGAGTTTCCAGCATGGTCAAGTGATGCTAAGAAGGTCCACTGGTCTCTTGGTAAATCTCATTTTATCTATGATTTAGATGAGTCGAAGGCTTATGCTGATAGTGTCTCTGCTGCTAAGAAGGCGAAGGAGAAGGCAGAAAAGGAGATGACAAAGGAAGAGAAGGAAAAGCAAAAAGCTGATAAAGAGGCTGCTGAAAAAGCTAAAACAGACGAAGAAAAAGCAGCTGACAAAGCCAAGAAAGAGAATGAAGGCTATCGTGCCGAAGAGATTGAAGTGGTGATGAAAGCTACTAAAGACATTCCTGAAGGAAGAGCTCTATTGAAGGGAGCAAGAATCATTACAATGAATGGTGATGAGGTCATTGAAAATGGTGATATCCTGATCGAGAATGCGAGAATCAAGGCTGTCGGTCCTTCTGGATCGCTCACAGTACCGAGAAGAACCGAAGTGATAGATGTCTCTGGTAAGACGATTATCCCGGGTATGGTTGACACACATGCACATATGTGGCCTGCATGGGGATTGCATAAAAACCAAGTTTGGGTGTATGCGGCAAACCTTGCTTATGGTGTTACCGCCACTAGAGATCCTCAAACTGCCACAACAGATGTATTGACTTATTCTGACATGGTTGAAACGGGTGATATTTTAGGCCCAAGAGTATACTCTACAGGCCCTGGTGTAGGTTTCTGGTCATATAACCTGAAGAGCTTGGATCAGACCAAGAAGATCCTCAAGCAATACAGTGAGTACTATAATACCAAGACGATCAAGATGTATTTGGTAGGAAACCGTAAGCACAGGCAGTGGATTATTCAGGCGGCTAAAGAGCAGAAGTTAATGCCTACTACCGAAGGTGGACTCGATTTCAAACTGAATATGACTCAGATGATCGATGGCTATCCCGGACATGAGCATTCATTGCCGATTGCACCTCTTTACAAGGATGTGATCCACTCTGTGGCTGAATCCAAGATGGCTTATACGTCTACACTTTTGGTGGCTTATGGCGGTCCTTGGGCTGAGAACTACTATTACTCTAGAGAGAACCCATATCATGATGAGAAGCTATCACGGTTTACGCCATACGCTGAATTAGCGCAAAAGTCGAGAAGAAGACCAGGGTGGTTCATGGATGAAGAGCATGTCTTTAAGAAGCACGCTGAAGGTGTCAATGCTGTCGTAGAAGCAGGTGGGCTTGCAGGTGTGGGTAGTCACGGACAGTTACAAGGCCTTGGTTACCATTGGGAATTATGGTCAGTAGCCTCTGGCGGAATGTCTAACCTTAATGCGCTTAAAACGGCAACTATTCTTGGAGCCACAGCGATTGGTCTTGAAGGCGATATCGGGTCTATTGAAGCTGGAAAGTTGGCCGACCTTGTGATTTTAGATGCCAATCCATTGGATAACATCAGAAATACGAATAAGATCAGTCATGTGATGAAAAACGGTCGCCTTTATAATGCTAATACTTTGGATGAAGAATATCCAAGGAAGAAAAAGGCGGGACCATTCTATTGGCACTCTGAAAAACCCCAAGGTTTACCAGGGTTGAAGAAGAAATAGTTCAAAGCTTAGATATAATATAAAAGCCCGACATTTGGTTGGGCTTTTATATTATTTGACTCGGCTGTTAATCAACAAAATAAACACAAGTCCAAGTATCCACATTCCAGACAGCTTGACTATTGGGTGCTACTTTGGTAGACCAGAAGGTTTTCACGTCACTTAAGAAATCCATTTCAGTAGATTTATTTCCAGACCTCACCCTTCTTATCGCACCCCAAAGGTATGTTTGAGTATATGCAGTATTTTTCCAGTGCTCAAGTCCGTTAAGGTTGTTCCTATGGTCCATTTCACGTACGTGATCAGCCGCATCACTACAGATTTGCTCTTCTCTGAAATATAGAAAAGCCCAAGTCTTATCGTAAACATTTTGAATGTTACCTTGAAATAGTCCCTTTGCATAATAATAACCTAACAGCCAAGAACCAGCTAAGTGTCTCATGACATCTTCTCTGTCATCTGAACCGGTTCCAGGCCACCGTTGCTTTGATATCGACTTTGCCTCAGATTTAGCACGTCTTGCAGCATTAGCTAAGGCCCATCTAGAGGCTAAATAAGCGAATTCACAAATAGATAGACCATTAGTTAAGGAACCGTCATAGCTGGAAGATGACTTCAAGTCAGTTATCTCTTTTTCTGAGTTTTTATTGGGGTTAGAATATATGCCTGGACTTCCAGGTCCTTCATTTATTGTCCCAACTTCATCCAGCCTTTGAGTAACATTGTACTGAACAACGTCATTATAGTAGTCTCCAATGATTTCCCAGTTTGCCTCAATTTGTTGCAATGTATTTATTGTTGGGAAGTCCTGATAAATCTTAGCTGTTATTTGAGTATCTGACCATGTGTCATTAGGTACGAATACTTCTTCTTCTTGAGCAATGTCTGATAGGTCTTCTAAAGAATAAGTGACGGATTGCCCATTAGATGTTCGTATTTGTGCATCATTTATGATCGACTGAGTCTGCTCATTAATGATTGTACTGAAATTGGCATTCGTAATTACATCTGCAGGAACAGAGTAGGTGTGGTTTACTTTTAGTCCCTTGTAATAGATTACCTGACTTTGGGTATCTATATCGTCTTCGCAGGAGTAGGTGAAAATAAGCGCTACTAACAAGGCCAAGCTCAGAATGCGTGTTTTTGTTTTTCTCATCATATTATAAATATATTTTTAATTATTTGTGCTGGTAATATTGAATATATTTTTAATAATTAAAAATATAAACAAATTAATTTAAAATTTGTTGCTATAGATATGGGAAGCATCTATTGACAAGACGAGTATGTGCTAGCAAATCGAGGGATTAATCACAATAGCCTCAAATGAAAAACTAAAAAGTCACTGGCATTTATGCTGATAGATTATCTGGGTTTTTCAGAGACAGGTTACTGTGTATCGTGCATAGCCATCAATGCTATTTCCTTTTGGAATTGGACCTTGTTTATGGAAGTGAGAAGGGCCTCTCGGTTTGACAAGAAACAACTGCTTACCGAATGTTTGTGGAAAGTCGGCCCACTTAGATAGGACTTTGACAGTTTAGGTTCTTACAATCTATTGCCTGATCTCTGATAGCTTATTTGTCAACCAGTCCAGTGCAGTTTGCGCATCAAAAGACAGTGTATTATTTAAAAGGTTGTCATTTTCATAGGGATCATCATCAAGGAAATACAATTCCTGGCTTCTATCTGTATTTACAATGAGTTTGTAGTTGGCATTCCTTATGCACCATTCGTCTTCGGTGCCATCATTGTATTCTGCATAGGTAAACTCCCTAAAATCGTTTTGAGGATTACTTAAAAGAGGAGAGATGTCTTTGCCGTCATTGATCTCACTCACGTTAACTCCTGTGAGGGACGCAATTGTAGCGAATAGGTCAGTCGAATTGATAAGATTACTGTCTGTGCCCGTCCTCATTACACCTTTTCCACTGACAATCATGGGGGTATTGATACCGCCCTGATACATCGTGCCCTTGGCTTTTCTTCTGCCATAAGGAGCTTGAGATACCAGACCAGGAGTGCCATTATCACCAATAAAGATAATCACGGTGTTTTCCCGCTCAGTTTGATCCATGCTGGATAGGAGTCTACCAATTTGAAAATCCATCGCTTCGATACTTGCTATATAATAGGGCATTGGATTAGCATCAATTGATGCCTGATCCATGGCCAAAGTACCTTGGGAATGCATTCCTGATGGAGGAGCATGAAAGGGCGTATGTGGAGCATTGTACGCTAGCCATAAAAACCAAGGTTTGGTTTGCTGACTAAGCCAATCGATGGCCATTGTAGTAAACTGAGTAGTGATATACTCTGTTTGCACAGTGACATTACCATCTTCTGTAAGGTTCCAGTTATAATAGTCACTCACTGCTCCTGAATAGAGTCCGGCATAATGATCTATGCCCATATCCTCAGGATTGAGGGAAAACATATTACCCGACAAGTGCCACTTACCGATAATGGCAGTAGCATAGTCGTTCGACTGGTTAATATAGGTTTGCAGGGAGGTCTCGTTGACTGAAATCTCATCACCTTGCGAGCGCACCCCTGTACGTATGCCGTATTTCCCGGTAAGAATGGTGGAACGAGTAGGAGAGCATACTGAATTGGTCCACAGATTATTAAAAATCAAACCACTACTCGCCAGCGCATCAATATTCGGTGTATTGGCCTTGACTGATCCTTCGCTATAACCGTTGAGTGCATCCAGGCCTAAATCATCGGCAATGATCAAAAGAATATTTTTCTGATCATCTGGGGCTGGGCCATCTGTATTATCATCTGATGTGGAGCAGCTAAAAAGAATAACCAAAAGAAGTAGGCAGCTTAAAAAGTGTTTAGGCATGTAGAATTTTGAATTTGGACATGGGCAAGTTTGAAAGGTTTAATCTATCCGATTTAGATTCTGGAGGTGTTTTAAGTTATGAAGGAATTTGTATTTTTAGTTGTCACGCACAATGAACATTAAAATGTCTAAACCTGGATTAAGTACAGTTACGCTAGATACTTCGGAATTGATCAAGGGCCTTGAGGCACTTGCATTCCCGCGTTCTCGATGGAGTCTCAAAGATGGGACTAACATGTATTCTGCATTGAGGCTAAGTTATCACTTAATGACTAGGGACTCCGTTTATTATGATGGAAAGGTACGCAGTGAAAATCAGGAGAGGATAGATGCGGCTTTCGATGAAATCAAAAAAAAGTCGAATACAGATCTTATCGAAGGTCTTCAAGGGCGGATTCTCCCGAAGTCTTTTGAGAAGGAAGAAGAGAAGGCCTTTGCCCGTCAAGCTATAAAAGATGCTATCCGATACTTTCAAGATGGTCATTCTCATGGATTATTAAAGCGGTTTAATGATTTCCAATTTGGTTCAGGTCTTGAAGGAATTGATCAATATTTACTTGCACCGATTCGAGGAGGTTACTCCTCTAAGCAGTTGCTAGACAATATTTTCGAACAACGCCAAATAACAGGTAGGCGTTTTTATGTGTCGATATTTGAAAGTGAGGGATTACTTGACAGCTTGAAAAATTGGATCAGGAATAATGCAGTAGCTGCGGATGACTTTAACCTCCTTTTTACCTTGTTTAGGACAAAACTGGCGGAAACTAAGTGTATAAATCTTTGGCAAAAAGATGAAGATGGAGAATATTTCTATGAGCCCGACTATTTCCGAGGTGCGCTTCTGAAGAGCATTCCTATGCAGAACGAGGGACGCGTCAATTATGCGAAGGTATTAGATGAGGCGATGCATAAGGTTTGGTTATCGAAGAATAATTTTGTTCTTAAGAGCGAAGATATTGAGGTGCCATCTATTTTAAACCTCCCCTTGAATGAAGACAATAGGGTCGGTTTTTTGGAAGCAGTGCTTGACTTTAGCCGGTCTGAGTTTCGTAAGCAATATGAGGCTGCTAAGGAATTAATATCCAGAACAAAAATTCAGAACATGGAAGAAACTCAGAAAAACCTGGAGGTGGCATTACGCAGTGCCAATGGAAAAAGTAAGGTGCTGACGGACTCCGGTAATTGGGTCTTCTTGTCTGAAGGTCAAGACCTAGCTAAATTTCTAATGTCAACCACAAAAGAGCTCGGAGAGGACCTAGCGACTGAGGGTTCGGTCACAGGGTTGTTAGGCGCAATCACACGATTAACTGTAAAACTAAGAGGCAACGGAATTAGAGCTGGTACTCGGATTTATAAATCATTTGGTGATGATATTGTGAGCATGTCCAGTGAGGACAGGAACATTAAGCTTTATGAGATATTCTCATAAAGCCTACTAAGTCTCTGCGACAGCCTTAATGTCCTCCAAATCCTTCTTCAATGCCTTGACGGTTGCATTTTTGAACATCCAACCCATCACTGCCGACATGAACTTAGCCCCGAAGGTTACTGGTGTCCCGTTAAAACTCATGTTCAGTGTTGAACCCTTCTCATTTTCCTCTATCCAGAGTTTGGAAATATAAATGGCACCATGGCTTTCGGCTCGTGTTTGATAATATTCGTTTTCGGTAGCCTCCGTAATCCACATGATCTCAGTGGCCTGTTTGCCAAACATGGTTCGGGTTTCCTTCCATTTAAGACCAACCATTCCATCAGTGGGTTGCTCCAATACTTCTATGGATTGGATGGCCTCAATATTGTCCTTGGCATTCTCAATATCACTGATCACGGACCATACCTTTTCTTTACTTGCATTGATTTGAATATCTGTCTTGAATTCCATGGTTATACTTTCTTATAATGATGATGAACGATTTGATTCCAGCCTTTCTTAGTCTTTGATTGGACTACCCAGTAGTAGCCTCCTTCTTCGTCAGGCCAATATACTTGGCGGGCAATTCCAGCTGGCATGTTAGCCACAAAGGCAACAGCTTCAGGATGAACATCTGTTGCCTCAGTTAATTCGCCCTGGGCTTGTTTGCCATCCGATTGGAATGACCAAAAACAGACTTTCTTATCTGAGTTTACGCCAAAAAGCGTGAGGTCTTCATATACTTTGTTACCAAGGTCCCAGTCTGCTTTGAGTTGAATGTATTTGCCATCAAGGGTTTTTGAAAAGCTGCGATCGCATCGACAGTTCATCCTGTCAGGGCTATTTTCGTTGGCGACCCAGTTGCCCATTAGAGGCTCGAATATCCCGAGCTTGCCTCTTCCTTTTTTCCAGTGTTTGCTAGACATAGTTTTTAATTTGTTGGTCGAATGTCTGGAAACAAGGAAAAATGACACTCATACTTTAGTCTGAAATTGATAGTTTATTACTGTATTTTTCCGGAATCATCATTTCGTAAGCCTTTTCCGTATCGTCTGTTGGGAACTTGCATGTTTTATTTTGGCACACGTAGATCACAGTTCTACCATCCTGCAACTTGTAAGCGAGTAGGGGAATACTACCTTCGGAATTACCTCCCAAGAAGATGACATCGGGCCGGAAGCCTATGTCAAGTTGATTGCGCATGGATAGAGCTTCTTCGCCTAAGATGGCGACTTCGAATGGCGGGTTTGAATCTCTGAGGCGAGCCTGAATCCAGGAGCCAGCAAAAGCCAAAGCACCATTTATCTCATTTTGCCCTTCTGCTAGCATATTCTTGGCTTTATCTTTCCAATTGCTCCGGCTATCATAATAGAATTCTGAGAGCATTAACAAGTTGTTAGCAGCTTGGGCATTTCCTGAGGGTAGATCGGTATCTAAGACGGGAACGCTTTGCATGAATAGTCTGGTACTTTCAGCACTCTGGGTTAGCAAGGACTGTCCTTCCACTTCAAAAGCTTGTAGCATACCTTCAGAAAGAGTTTCCGCAGTCTTCAGCCAAGGCTCTTCAAAGCTTACTTGGTAGAGTTGGATCAACGCACCAGCCATTAGTGAATAATCTTCAAGAAAGCCGGCCTGGCTTATGTCTTCTGTTCTTGAAACCTGGGATTGTTCCTTAAGGGTATGATTGTCTATTAAGTAGCTACCTAATTCTTTAGCATAGTCCAGGTAAGTCTGATCAAAGGAAGCACGATATAGCTCAACGAAGCCTTCGAGTGCTAGTGCGTTCCATCCAGTGATGATCTTCTCATCTTTAGGTGGAGCTTGTCGCCTTGACCTTTTGCTGAGTAAACTTTCCTTGAATGGACCATCTATAGCCTCTAGATAATTTTCTTTTGACGTGCCAAGGGCAAAAAGCACATTCTGACCATTTTCCCAATTTCCTGTCTGACTTATGTTGAAGAGGTTCATCACTTGGCCGGATTGGTCTATTGCCTCAATTTCGGCTAAGGTCCAGGTATAATAACCTCCTTCAACCTCATCGCTTACTGCATTGATAGAGGAGAAGAATCCACCTTCAGTACTCTTGAATTCATTGATCAGACATTGAGCCGTTTGTTCTGCGATATACAAATAGAAGGGGTCATTGAACTTCCGGTAGGCTTTGGCATAAATGCCCATGAGTTGAGCATTATCGTAAAGCATTTTCTCGAAGTGAGGTATTTTCCATTCACTGTCTGTCGAATAGCGTGTAAATCCACCACCTAGATGGTCGAACATGCCACCGAGTGCCATATTATCGAGTGTCTTCTTCAAGAATTCATCAAGATTTTGACTTGGTCGATAATAGGTAAAATCAAGCAGTGCTGATAGATAAGGAGAGTTCGGGAATTTCTGAGCACCATTGATTCCCCCATTGGCTGTGTCACTCTGGCTTAACCATACTTGTTCAATTTCAGAGAGTTCAAGATCGAATGCCTGATCTTCAATTGCTCGCTTCTGGCTTAAGGTATTAGCCAGGGCTTCAGCCTGCGCCAGAATTTCTTCAGGGTTGTCTTGGTACAGATAGCTTGCGCGTTGAACGATGGCCTGCCAATCGCTATTCTCGAAATAGGTGCCTGCAAAAAGAGGCGTACCGTCAGCAGTGGCAATGATATTCATCGGCCAGCCTGAAGTGCCAGTCATTTTTTTGGAAGCTTCGGCATATACCTGATCAATATCGGGTCGTTCCTCACGATCCACCTTGATGGAAACAAAATTATCGTTCATGAGGCGAGCCACCGTGGTGTCCATAAACGTTTCTTTTTCCATTACCTGACACCAATGACAGGCATAATAGCCAATGCTAATGATCAATAGTTTTTCTTCCGCTTTCGCCTTTTCAAAAGCTTCGTCCCCCCAAGGGTACCAATCTACTGGGTTGGAGGCATGTTGAAGGAGGTATTGACTGCTTTCTGATTGTAGACGGTTAAGTTTTTGGTTTTCTTTCCTTGAAGTGTTACAACTTACGGATAATAGAATAATTCCAAGAGATGTCAATAAATTGATAAAAACCTTAAAAACCGTTTTTTTACCGCCCAAAGCGGATTTTAGGGGTGAATAGTCTATATTCGAATCTTTACTGGGCATATATGGTGATGAAAGGTGTAATGTTACGAGAATGCAATACGAATTGCAAACCGCTTTTTTTTACTTTTTCTGTGATTTTGGCGCTAGCCATTCTATCGGCTTGTAGCTCGAACAATGAGAAGAGCAACCTAGACTCTGAGGCTAAAACACCTATAGAAGACCCAATTTTCAAGGAGATTTCCTTCACACAATCTGGCATCAACTTTCTTAATACCATTCGGGAAGATGAAACCCACAACTTCTTTAATTATAACTACATCTACAATGGCTCTGGTCTGGCGATTGGCGATTTCAATAATGATGATCTTAACGACATTTACTTCGTTTCGAACCAGGCGAGGAATAGACTATTCCTTAATAAAGGGGAATTAAAATTTCAGAATATTACCGATTCAGCTGGTGTACATGCACAGGGAGGGTGGAAAAATGGTGTGACTGTGGTCGATATCAATCAGGACGGTTTCGATGACATCTATCTATCAAAATCCGGCAGGTATGAGGATGCCAATGAAAGGGCTAATTACCTCTATATTAACAATGGTGATATGACCTTTACCGAAAGTGCAGCAGCATATGGTCTGGCAGACAAGGGTTACGGTATTCAGGCTTATTTCTTTGATTATGATCGGGATGGAGATTTAGATCTCTACCAAATGAACCATCGTATTGATTTCAATAATAAGAATACGATCATGTTCCTGCGTAATGAGAAACCAAAGGACTATGATCCATATTCAAGAGACAGGCTCTACGAGAATAGAGGAGGTCGTTTTGTGGATGTTTCAGATAAGTCTGGCATAGTGAATAGCGCCTGGGGCCTAAGTGCTGTTATGGGTGATTTCAATGAGGATGGTTGGGATGATATCTATGTAGCTAATGATTATCTCTCACCTGATTTCCTTTATATCAACAACCAAGACGGGACTTTTACAGAATCCATTCAGGATTATTTTCAGCATATGTCATTCTTTAGCATGGGAAGTGACTGGGCTGATATTGACAATAATGGTCATTTTGATTTAGTGACGCTTGATATGGCCCCAGAAGATCATGTAAGGTCAAAGCGCCTTATGGCAAGCATGAGCAATGAGTTTTTCAGAACTATGGTGGATGAAGGTCTACAGCACCAGTACATGATCAATACGCTACAGTACAACCACGGTGACGGGAATTTCAGCGAGGTTTCTCAAGTATCTGGTATTGATAAGACCGATTGGAGCTGGACAGCACTCTTTGGAGATTATAATGCGGATGGGCTTAAAGACTTGTTTGTAACCAACGGTATTCGAAAGGACATCACGGATAATGATGCAGTAACGGCTACCGATAGTCTTTATGCCTTGGGTCAGCGCGTTGCACTGGGACAGGTGCTTAAGCTACTGCCTAGCGAAAAACTACAGAACCCCATTTATAAGAATGTAGATGGACTGAGATTCAAAAGGAGTAATCTGAATTGGGGACTAAAAAGAGCCTATAATTCCAATGGAGCAGTTTATTCGGACCTTGATAATGATGGTGACTTGGAGATCATAACCAATAACATGGATTTGATGTGTACTCTCAATCAAAACCTAACGGTTGAAAAGAAAGGTAAGAGACTTCGAAAGTTTGAAGTGATAGGTCCAGAGGGCAATCGGGAAGGTTTTGGAACAACACTCAAGATCAGAACTACTGATAACAAGGTAATACTTGAAAAGGTGAGAGGCAGCAGAGGTTACCTGTCTAGCTCAGATCGAGCTATATACCTTTCTGAATACATTCAAATCAAAGAAATTGAGGTTTACTGGCCTACTGGTCAACAATCGGTTATTAGCGAGCTATCTCAAATTGCCGATGGCATCATAGACTTTGCAGATGCGGCTTTCACAAATATTGAGACAGAAGAAGTCAAAAGTTACTTCACCGAGGTAGAAACTCCTGTGATTGATTTCAAACATGAGGAGAATCAATTCGATGATTTCATAAAGGAGATTCTGTTGCCCCATAGACAGTCGGAACATGGCCCATTCATCGCCAAAGCTGATGTAGATGGCAATGGATTGGAAGATGTTTATGTGGGAGGTGCCAAAGGGCAGGCAGGAAGCTTGTATACCCAAGGAACTGATGGAAGGTACAGCAAGTCAACTCAGGTAGCTTTTTCTAACGATGCAGATCATGAGGATATGTACTCAACCTTTTTTGATGCCGATGGTGACAATGATTTAGACCTATATGTGGTTAGTGGAAGTGGAGAATTCTATCAGGGCAACGCTAACCTTTTAAGAGATAGACTATATCTGAATGATGGACAAGGCAATTTTACCCGTGCTTCAGATGCTCTTCCAAATGATCAGATGGGAGGGAGCAAAGCACTCACTTCAGATATTGATAAAGATGGAGATCAGGATTTGATTGTACTCAATAGAAACGTTCCAGGGGAGTATCCACAGGGTCCTAGAAGTTTTATTTATGTGAATGAAAGCGGTCGTTTTGTTAATGCGACAAAGAATGTTTCTTCGGACCTCTATGATTCTCCCCAAATGCTAACAGATGGTATTATGGTCGATTTGGACCAGAATGGATTCGAAGATTTGGTGGTAGTCGGAGAGTGGATGAGCCCAAAAATATACCTAAATGATGGAGGCGAATTCGAGGAAGCCGATAATGATTTTGAAAACCTAAAAGGCTGGTGGCATAGTGTTAAGCCCATAGATATCGATAATGATGGAGATATAGACTTTGTGGTGGGTAATATTGGATTGAACAACAAGTTTCACCCAAAACCTGAGTCACCTTTGTATCTGTTCTACAACGACTTTGACGAGAATGGTATTGGTGATATTGTACTATCTAAGAGCAATGGAGAGGAGTTACTTCCTGTCCGAGGCCGCGAGTGTAGTTCTCAGCAAATGCCTTTTATCCTTGAGAAGTTCGATAATTATGAAAAGTTTGCCAACGCAGATTTGACCGCGATTTACTCGGAGGAGAGGCTTGATGCATCCCTCAAACTAGAAGTCAATAATTTTGCCTCAGGCATACTGATCAACAATGGTGACATGAATTTTGAATTCAAGGAATTACCAACCTTGTCTCAATTTGGAGCGGTTCGAGATATTATTTTGAAAGACGTCAATAATGATGGCCTAACCGACTTGATTTGTGCGGGCAATTTCTATGGATCGGAAGTAGAAACCGTGCGTTATGATTCCAATTTTGGTTCTATTGTAATTAACAAAGGCAATAATGAGTTTCAAACCCTTTCACTCAAGGAATCCGGATTGATCTTAAATACAGATGTCAGAGACCTGGAGACTGTAACCATCAACAATGATGAGTATCTCATAGCAACATCGAATAATGATGTGCTAAAGAGTTACAAGTTCACCAAACGTCCCTAACATCTGATTTAACAGTTTATACCTGAACTGTTTTCCATTTACCTTTTCTGAATAACCAGATGGAAACCATGGCAATTAGAATTTCCGCCAGTGTAATCGCTGAGAATACGCCCATAGGCCCCCAATCGAAAGTGATTGCTGCCAAATAGGCAAATGGTAGCTGAAATACCCAGAAGCAGAAAAAGTTGATTATGGTCGGTGTTTTTGTATCTCCTGCACCATTGAAGGACTGGGTAATTACCATTCCATAGGCATAAAAGATATAACCAGCAGCGATTACCTGCAGACTTAGTGCGCCATAATTGACCACATCATCAACATTGCTAAACAAACCGATGATGTACTTCGCGAATATGAGATAGATCACAGAAATCACTGCCATGAAAATGGCATTGTACTTTCCTGTTTTCCAAACTGATATTTCAGCACGATCGGGTTGTTTGGCTCCTAAGTTCTGGCCCACTAGTGTTGCTGCGGCATTACTCATACCCCATGCAGGCATCAATGTAAACATCATCACTCGGATGGAAATCGTATATCCAGCCAGTACATCACTACCGAATTCCGACATGATCCGCATGAGAAAAACCCAACTTGAGGTACCGATTAAGAACTGACCAATTCCACCCAATGAAACTTTGATCAGGTTCCACATCACGGCAAGGTTAATTACGAAATCTCGGATACCAATCTTGATCCTTCCCCAACCAAAGAAGAGAATCATAAACTGACCGACAACGGCCACACCACGCCCAATGGTTGTGGCAATGGCCGCACCTTCCACGCCAAAGGCCGGGATAGGACCCAGACCAAAGATGAATATCGGGTCGAGAATAATGTTGAGTCCATTGGACAACACTAGTGTCCACATGGCCACAGAAGCATCACCAGCACCTCTGAATACAGCATTGATCAGGAAGAGCAACATAATGGTAATATTACCTCCGATCAGTATTCTCGTGTAACCATAGCCTTCTGCAATTAAGCTTTCCTCACCACCCATTAATCCCAAGATTTCTTTCGGGTAAATGATGCCTAGTACACCGATTATCACTGCGATGGTTGCTCCTAGAAATATGGCTTGTACAGCCGCTTTTGCAGCTCCAGCCTTATCTTTTTCACCAATTCGCCTTGCCACTACAGCAGTGGCCGCCATACTTAAGCCAATGGCTACAGCATAGAGCAGGGTGATTACCGACTCTGTTAATCCTACAGTGGCGACCGCATTCACTGATACTTGCGAAACAAATATGATATCCACCAATGCAAAGGTCGATTCCATCAGCATTTCCAGAATCATGGGTATGGAGAGCATGAAGATGGCTTTGCGTATGCTGCCCGTAGTGAAATCTTCTTGTTTACCACCGATGGCCATTTTAAGGTATAGCCAATACCTATGTATAGTATTTTTTGACTGTGTCATTTTTGAAAGTTATGTCGTATAAAAAAGTAAAAGCGGGGGTGCTCGCAAGTTGCTTAGCAACTCACGTTCAATGACAGCTCTGGGATGGCTGTTGATATGAACGTGGATTTTCTCATAACTTCATGATGACGCAAATGAAGTTTAATTATTTAGAATTTCAAAATCCTAATTGGTCTGAGAGGATGTTTTTTAGCTTTTTCATGCCCGATGTCGCATTTTCTGGGATAAAAATAATGTCTGAGCTATAGCTGGGAGGGTTGGGGTCAACCAGATATTTCCTACTCTGGGCCTTTACAAAGTCGATGAGGCTAGCTGCTGGATACACTTGTAGTGATGTGCCCACGATAAGAAATATATCGGCTTCCTGACTGAATCTCACAGCTGGTTCCATCATCGGTACAGCTTCTCCGAACCAAACAATATTGGGTCTCAGCTGACTTCCCTTCTCACAGAGATCGCCAAGCTTCAGTTCCCAATGATCCATCTTGTACACAAGATTTTCATCGAAAGTACTTCGTGATTGAAAAAGCTCGCCATGAAGATGTAATACATTGGAGCTTCCCGCTTTTTCATGAAGATTGTCGACATTCTGCGTAATGATTTGAACATCATAATGACTCTCAAGCTCCGCTAGAATGGTATGCGCCTCATTCGGCTGAGCCGTTTGGGCTTGCTTTCTTCTTTGATTGTAAAACTCTAAGACTAGTTCTGGATTGGAAGACCATCCCTGGGGAGAGGCTACTTGCATAACATCATGCCCCTCCCAAAGCCCATTCGAATCCCTAAATGTCTTCAGCCCGCTCTCTGCACTAATTCCTGCTCCCGTAAGCACTACCAGTTTTTGCATCATTTTTTATGTCTTTAATTGACGCATTACACGTTTATTAGAAGTAAAGCTTCAACCAATGAGGTTTAGGCTGTATTTTGACCCAACAACTGAAAGGCAAAACACGCTTTGACTCCTAAAATCGTAAATAATTTTATTCTTTTCGTGGCGACTGTCTTGCTATGGTCAATTTCTCAACCTGTATTGGGGCAAACAGGAAGTACAGAAGGGAGAGAATTTTACGTAGGGTTTTTGGTAAATGGATCGGGTAACAACGACAACAACATCAGCATTTTTGTAAGCAGTAAAACGAATACTTCTGGTATTGCTCAAATAGCCGGGACTAATTATCGGGTTCCTTTCGATGTAGTTGCAGGAGGAAGAACAGAATTGGCAATACCGTCTGAGTTTAAACCGACAGGACCTGAAATTAGAGAACGTATTGCTGTGAGGATCACTACGGTTGATGAAGTGACCGTTCATGCTTTGAACGAAGACATCGCCTCGGCAGATGCTACTATGGTTTTGCCCATTAATTCATTGGGAGAGAGTTACCTAGTACATACTTATAACAATGACAACTTCCAGGTAGGAGCGACCCAAAATCAGCTTTTGTTGGTAGGCACAGCTGACACTACCATATACGAGGTTAGACCTGTGGTTGACATGTTGGATACGGATGGCACAGTGTCACACCCTGCGAATGTAACGTTTCAAGATACACTGCTGTTGGGAGAGCAGATCGCGTATTATGCCACCCTCAATTTATCGGGAACTACAGTGAATGTCATTAATAATGATCCCGAGGTGTTCTGTAAGCCAATTGCTGTATTCTCTGGTCATATCAGCACACTAGTTGACAATTGTAACTCTGCCGATCACTTATACAACCAAATGTATCCCACAGCAGACTGGGGAAAGGAATATGTTGTGGTACCGTTCGAAACCAGATCACGGGGTGATATTGTTCAAATCCTTGCTGCTGAAGATAATACCAGTATTACCACCACTACAAGCCCAGTGCCGATTACGCTTGACCGTGGGGATCGAACAACCTTGCGTGTAGAGAACCCATTATATATCGAATCCAATAGGCCTATTTCCGTGATGCAACTGACCACCGGAAAGGCTTGCGATGCTGATATTAGAGGAGATAATCTCGCGGACCCTTTCATGATTATTTTGAGTCCGTCTAATCAGATTATTCAAGACGTGGTTTTTCAGGTGATGACGAGTCCAAGAACCCAGAAATACTTTATAAGCATGGTGACGCCCACTCAGAATTTGAGTGTTAATTATGATGGTACAGATATTAGCAGTCAGTTTCTCCCCGTTCCTGGGAATGCTGATTTGTCTTATTTAACCATAGAAACAAATCAAGGACCCAGAAGGCTAATTAGCCCCAATGGAGTGGTCGCTCATGTTTATGGTTTCGGTGATTCTGAATCCTTCGGTTATGCAGTAGGAGGTGATTTGGGAGAGTTCGATGTTGAAATCAGAGATGAACAACTTGGGGTTATCCAAGATGAGATATGCGAGGCTTCTGAGTTGACCTTAACGGTCACTTCAGACATCCAGATTTTAAAAGATGCATACACTTCATTCAGATGGGAAATTAGCGATGGTACCATACTTTTTGGTGACGTGGTGACACATGAATTCACAGAAGATGGTGAATATGTCATCGACATGATCGCTTCCAAAGGGACTAGTCAGTGCAGCAACTTGGTGGTTCGAAGAACAATTAACGTGATTGCCGATGGCGTAGATGGTATTGTGGGACCCGCTTCGGTTTGCCCTGACGCTCAAGATATACAGTACTTTGCCTTAGGAACGTTGCCAGATTACACCTATGAGTGGTTTGTAGATGGGGGAACTATAGACGGTTCTAGTATAGGCAATTTTGTGACCGTGGACTGGGATATCAGCAATCCAAATCCGAGAATGAGGGTTTTGGCTAAGTCGCCCTCGGGCTGTCTTAGCGATACAATAAGCTACAATGTGCTGCTTAGCGAAGCCCTTGAACCTTTAGCACCGACTGGGCCAATTGACCTGTGTTCGGATGATTTCGAAGGCATTTTATATACAACACCATTTGCTACCGGCTCTACCTATACTTGGGAAGCTATTGGAGGATCTATAATTTCAGGGCAGGGCACTAATGAGGTCCTTGTCGACTGGGATGGTCCTGGTCAGCATACGCTTAGGTTTTTTGAAACCACAATCATAAGCAACCAATGCGATGGTGTTTCTCAAGACTTGACAGTTATTGTCTATGAACCGCTGACGATCACGGAAACCGTAATGCCGGTCTCATGCTTTGGAGAAGCAGATGGAAGCATAGAAGTATCCATAAATGGCGGTTTGGGGCCATATACTGCTACTTGGGATGTCGGTGTCACCGGAAATAGCCTTACTGATCGATCGGCTGGGACTTATTGTGTCAACATCACCGATGCTTTGGGTTGTACATTGACTCAGGAAATAGTTATTGGCCAGCCAAATGAACTTGGTGCCACGGTAACACCAATAGATGCGGTTTGCAATGGTGCTAGAGGAGGAGCCATGGTATCTGTAACAGGTGGCACAATGCCTTATTCCTTCAATTGGAGCAATGGAGTGACTACATCAACATGTGATATAAATGGTCTTTCCAAAGGCGATTACAGTGTACAAGTCGTTGATGCCAACAATTGTGAGGTTAACCTAGATTTCAGTATTGCCGAGCCCGCAGCAATAGAAGTTGATTTTGTTGAGAAACAAGCGTGTCCAGATGTTGCAGATGGGGGGCTTACGTTAGAGGTAAGTGGAGGGACAGCACCATATACATTCCTTTGGGCTCAAAACACTTCCACCACTGGTAATGAATTAAACAGTCTTGGTGCAGGGGACTATAATGTCACTGTAATGGATGCTGCGGGTTGTTCATTGTCAGTGACAGGCACTGTCACTAACCTGAAGCCATTAGTTAACTTCCCCACAGCTTTTTCACCGAACAATGATCAGACAAATGACACCTTCGGTGCAGTGTTTAATTGTGTGCTTGACTTTGAAATGGTGATCTACAGTAAATGGGGAGAAGTGGTCTTTAGTACCAACGAAATTACTGGACAATGGGATGGCACTTTTGGCGGTGAACTTGTTCCTCAGGGAGTCTATACCTATCGTGTTCGCTACACGGCTGACTTCAATGGAAATGAGTTTGTAGAAAATGTAAACGGAAGAATTAAAGTAGTCTATTAGCCAATTTTCAACTCTTCCTTGTTTTCTAATAAAACATTGATAATGAATTGAATATGTTCAGTGATGTCAAGTTTTAATAAGTCAACTCCTGCCTGAATCTCGTCTCGTTCTACCTTAGCTGCAAAGCTCTTCTGTTTCAGCTTCTTTTTTACCGATTTCGGTGTCAAACCTACTATACCGTCTGGCCTCACTTGACAACAAGCCACGATAAAGCCAGTCAATTCATCAGAAGCCAATAAAGCTTTGCTCAAGAGCGTGTCATATGGGACATTCCACTTGGTATAATGAGCGGAGATTGCATGTGCTATTTTTTCCTCGCCTTTCTCTCGCATCATGGCTACAATTCGGTTTGGGTGTTCCTCTGGGTAGGCCTCATAATCGGCATCATGAAGCATTCCTGTAATGGCCCATTCTTCGGGATCTTCATTGTAATGCTTGCCATAGGCTTCCATAACTAACTCTACCGTACGTGCATGGCGCAATAAACTTTCACCCTTCGTCATTGACGCTAGGATTTCTCTTGCTTCTTCTCTTGTCATTTGGTTGTAGCGAGATGTTCTTTGAAAAAGGAGGTAACCACCAATTTGAAATCTGGATTCAGTGGTAAATCAGGATTGCTATAGGTAGCAATATTGGCATTTCGTTCTTTTGGGGCATTCTTTAAGACATGATTCATGCCATCTATAATGATCATCCTTGCGTCAGGATTTGCCGCTTTCAAGCGATTTGCATCATCCATAGTGACTTGAATATCAGTAGTGCCATTCACTACCATACTCGGAATACTCAATTTTTTGAACTCCTCTTGTGGATCGTATTTGAGCCATGAGCTTATGAAGGGTTGAATACTTGGACGAAACAGACTAGCGAAATAGGAGGGGATATCACTGACTTTGTTGCCTTTTTTTAGTTCATCCATAATGTTTTTAGCCTCATCTATGATCGCAGGAGGGTTGGCTGGGTTGCTTTTGAGCTGGCCCATGATCGTCTCACCAATACCCAGCGAAGGACCTGCAATAGAAACGAACACAGATGCCGATTTCTCTTGAGCGACTAGCATACCGATCAATGAACCCTGGCTGTGACCAGCGATTCCGACCTTGGTAAAACGCTTTTGGCTTGATAAATAGTCAAACCAAAGGCTTGCATCAGAAACAAAGTCATCAAAGACTAAATTTTGCTCTTGCTTGCCAGCTGATTGGCTCAGCCCCATACCGCGCTTATCAAACCTCAGGCTTGCAATGCCTTGTTCAGCAAGTGCCTCGGCAAGCATTTTCAAAGCATTGTTTTTTCCTGGTGCTCCGATCGAGTTTCCATCTTTATCGGTGGGGCCTGAGCCCTGAATAATCATAACAACAGGAAATTTCTGTCTTTTCTTCCCCTCTGGCAAAATGATTATGCCACCCAGGTTGCCATTTTCAACAGGGAGTATAACCTCTTCTTCCTGATAAGATTGTGCATTGCTTACAGATAATGTAAGGGCAAATATGAGGTAACTGAAGGCAAACTTTTTCATAGCGGATCGTTACTGAAAAATAGTGAAATCAGCCGAAAGCATGAAAAAAATGATGTTTGAATGGCTACTTTTTACGTTTTGCCCGAGGCTTTTTGGCTGGCGTATTCTTCTCTATTAAGGTCTTGGCTTCATCAAGTGTCATTTTGGATACATCAACGTTTTTCCCCAATTCCACTTTAATCTTGCCTTTTAAAACATTATGACGACCCCAGCGGGCTTTTTCAACTCTGATGCCTTCTTCTTCCCAATTGTGAATGACTTTGTCCTTCTCCTTTTGGATTTTGTCTTCAATGAGCTCCACAATATCCGCATCTGACAGATTATCCCAATCATACTTCTTGTTCACGTTGATGAACATATTGTTCCATTTGATAAAGGGACCAAATCTCCCTTTTCCTTTTTGAACAGGCAGGCCATCATGGACATAAATGGGAGCATCAGCAGCTTCTTTTTCCTTAATCAATACAATGGCCTCATCTTCGGTAATACTTAGTGGATCAGCATCTTTTGGAAGTGAAACAAACTTGTCATCAAACTTGATATATGGGCCAAAACGACCTATAGCAGCAATGATTTCTTTGTCTTTGTACTGGCCAACCTCACGCGGAAGCTTAAAGAGCTCAAGGGCCTCGTCCAAAGTAATATTTTCGATAAACTGACCAGCCTTTAAGCTGGCAAACTGTGGCTTGTTTTCCGGATCATCAGGATCGGTCTCACCAATCTGGACCAGAGGTCCAAACTTACCAAGCCGGGCAATTACTGGCTTACCACTTTCGGGATCAATACCCACTTCTCGGCTCGAACCTACATCACTACGGCTAATCTGTTCTGTAGCTTCAACCTTCTCATGGAAACCTCCATAGAAGTTCTTGATCATTTTCTCCCATTCCTGACCACCACCAGCAATATGATCGAATTCCTCTTCGACTTTGGCAGTGAAACTGTAGTCAATCACATTAGGAAAATGCTCCACAAGAAAATCATTTACTACCATCGCGATATTGGTAGGGAAGAGCTTGGCTTTTTCGGCACCCGTAATTTCTGTTTTGCTGGCAGATGATACTTGATCATCTTTCAGCGTTAGTTCTGTATAGTGTCTTTCAACACCCTCGCGATTCTCCTTAACCACATACTCGCGCTTTTGAACAGTAGATATGGTTGGCGCGTAAGTAGAAGGTCTACCGATACCCATTTCCTCAAGTCTCTTTACTAAACTTGCTTCAGTATAGCGTGCAGGAGGCCTGGTGAAGCTTTCTCTGCCAAGAATATGGTCTAATATAAGCCCCTGACCAATGCTGAGTGGTGGAAGCATTCCCTTGGCCTCTTCATTAGGCTCCTCATCATCAGATGATTCAATGTATACTTTTAGGAACCCTTCGAATTTGATGACTTCACCATGGGCAATAAGCTTTTCGCTAGTCGAAGAAATCCCAATGGTTACAGTAGTTCTTTCTAATTGTGCTTCAGCCATTTGTGAAGCGACAGCCCGTTTCCAGATCAAATCGTAAAGTCGCTGCTCATTGTAATCTTTACCAGCACTACGATTAGAAAAATCCGTGGGTCTTATAGCTTCGTGAGCTTCTTGAGCAGACTGCGATTTAGTCTTAAACTTTCTAGTCTTTACAAACTCTTCACCAAATGAAGATTTGATTTGGTTCACAGCACCAGCTATAGCCTCATTCGATAGGTTAAGCGAGTCAGTTCTCATATAAGAGATCTTACCAGCTTCATATAGCTTTTGAGCCACTGTCATGGTTTGTGAAACAGAGAACCCTAGTTTTCTACTGGCTTCTTGTTGCAGGGTAGAAGTAGTGAATGGAGCAGCTGGAGATCGCTTAGCAGGCTTTTTCTCAAGATTCTCAATTGTGTAATCAGCACCGACACAACGTTCCAGAAAACTCTGGGCTTCTTCCTTGGATTCGAATTTCTTAGGAAGTTCGGCTTTCATCTCGCGTCCTTCCACATTAAAGAGCGCACTTATTTTAAAGAAAGACTTTGCTTCAAAGGCATCGACCTCTCTTTCTCTTTCTACGACCATTCTCACCGCCACGGACTGAACCCTTCCAGCCGAAAGACCACGTTTTATCTTTTTCCAGAGCACTGGGGATAGCTCGTAACCTACCAGTCTATCTAAGATTCTTCTTGCTTGCTGTGCATTTACTAAGTCGACATCAATATCTCTCGGGCTAGACATGGCTGCTTGAATCGCAGACTTGGTAATTTCTCTGAATACAATCCGCTTGGTATGGGCGGGGTCTAGTTTTAAAGCCTCTTTTAAATGCCAACTGATGGCTTCTCCTTCACGGTCATCATCACTCGCTAGATAGATGGTATTCGCTGCTTTGGAAAGCTTTTTCAGCTCTTTTATCACCTCCCTCTTGTCAGAGGTGACTTCATAAGTAGGTTTAAAACTATTCTCAATGTCTATAGCTTTATCACCCTTAGGCAAGTCTCTTACATGTCCGTAACTTGATACTACTTTGAAGTCTTTACCGAGATAACCTTCAATTGTTTTCGCCTTGGCGGGGGACTCTACGATGACAAGATTTTTCGACATTCCTTACTTTGTGTTTTTATTCAGAGCGCTCAAAGATGCGCATAAAACTTTCAAAAAAACAAACTAAAACCATTCTGCAGTCGATAGACATATATCAAAAAAGCAAAATTGTCGTTGTTTTGCACATAACTGAAACAACAACACAATGGTTAAAAACTTATTGCTAATTCGTCATGCAGAAGCTGAGTATCCGGATAGTGACAAGCGTGATTTTGAAAGAAAGCTAACAGAAAATGGCAGTAACCAAGCAACAATCTTGGGAGAATATATTCATGGTCTACCTATTAAGCTTGACGCCATCTATATAAGTCCAGCCTTTAGAACATTAATGACAGCCAAGGCCATTGTAGAACAAATGGATTATAGTCCTAGGTTGATGGATGCCGAGGAACTCTACGAAGCCACTCAGAACCTAATGAAGGCTTTTGTGAATAGAGTTGACCCTCTCTTTAGTAATGTGGCTATTGTGGCACACAATCCATCGATAGCACAACTCTTTGCTTACTTAACATTGTCTGTCAGAGATTACTCGCCAGCGACCTGCGCTTGGATTGAGTTAGCTACAGACGATTGGAAGGCAGTCTCTGGTAATATGGGTACTGAGAAGGGGTATTATTACCCTGGAATGTCTGCACAATAAATAATTTTCAGAAGGGTAGTATCAACCAATAAGTTTTGGTTTTAATTTTGGCACATGGCGTCATTAGGTAGACATATCATCGTGGAGTATTATGATTGTACTCCAGAGATTCTGAACGATGTTACTCTCATTCAAGAGAGTATGGAAGGAGCAGCCGAGAAGGCTGGAGCAACAATTATCAATTCTACGTTTCATCATTTTTCACCCTATGGGGTTTCTGGAGTAGTGGTGATTGAAGAAAGTCATTTGGCCATTCACACGTGGCCAGAATTTGGCTATGCTTCTGTGGATCTATTCACTTGTGGAGAATCCGTGGATCCATGGATATCTTATCAGTATTTGAAAGAAGCCTTCGAAGCAGGTCATGGATCGGCAGTAGAACTGAAGAGAGGTGAGATGGCTCTTTTATCCAAGAAAGACTTTGATGTAAAGCAGCTTAGAGATGATAAGAGTGCTGATGATGGAAGTCCAATCAGAACAAAAGATGTTTGGTTTACTGAGAGAGATGATAAGATCGCTCTGTCTTTGAAACATGATGGTAAGCTTTACGATCAACAATCAGATTTTCAAAGAGTAGAGGTCTACAATACTCAGGCATATGGCAACATGCTTACGTTGGATGGTATGGTGATGACCACGGAAAAGGATGAGTATGTCTATCATGAAATGATAACTCACATTCCATTGCTAACACATCCAAACCCAAAGAGAGCACTCATTATAGGAGGAGGAGATGGCGGTACGGCCAGAGAGATGCTTCGTCATGAAGGCCTAGACGAAGTCGTGATGGTAGAGATTGATGACAAAGTAATTGAAGCCTGTAAGCTTCATTTGCCAAGCATCGCCTCGGCTTTAGATCACCCTAAATTGAAGCTGATTGTCGATGATGGAATCAAGTATGTGAAGGAAGCTGCAGCCGGAAGTTTCGATGTGGTTGTAGTTGATTCTACCGATCCAGTTGGGCCGGCTGAAGGCCTCTTCTCTGTTGAGTTCTATAAAGAAGTATATCGTATTTTGAGTGATGACGGAGTGATGATTACCCAGAGTGAATCTCCTCGTTTTAACAACAAAGTATTCAAGGAGATTTACGAAGTCTATGGCTCCATTTTCGGGAATGAAAAGGTACACTGTTATCTGGCTTATATACCGACTTACCCTACAGGTATGTGGTCATTTTCCTATAGCGCAAAAGGGAATGCGCATCCTTTAAAGGGTTTTGATTCAGGAAAAAGCCGTAAGTTCTCAGAAGTACATGGTCTGAGTTATTACAACGAATCCATTCATGAGTCGGCTTTTGCACTGCCTAACTTCGTTAAGAAAATGATTAACAAGTGAGCCAAATAAATGACTTCGATCCTAACAGCGTAGGTGTCAAAGGCACTCTTTTCGGTTTGCCTTACACGACCGAAAATGCACAAATAGTAGTTATCCCAATACCATGGGATGTCACAGTTTCCTACAATGCTGGTGCAGCCCAAGGACCGAAGGCTATTTTGGAAGCATCTACCCAGATAGATTATGAAGTTCCAGGTATTCCAAATGCTTGGAAATTAGGTGTCGCAATGGCCGAAATTCCTGAAGTGTGGGAGTCTTTGGGCAGATCACTTAGAGTCAAATCGGAAATCTATATCGAATGGTTAGAAGCCGGAAGTGACGAGGCGCTGAAAGATGAAATGGACGAGCGTCTTGCCCAAATCAACGCAGAGTGTACTCAACTGATGCGCTACGTTGAGCAAGAGACTGAATATTGGCGACAACAAGGCAAAATGACTATACTCTTAGGCGGAGATCATAGTACGCCCTTGGGGCATATGTTGGCTTGTGCTAAAGAAGGAGAGTTCGGTATTCTACAAATTGATGCCCATGCCGATCTTAGGAAGGCTTATGAAGGTTTCGATTACTCTCATGCCAGTATTATGTTTAATGCACTTCAGTCTTCCAAAATCAATAAGTTGGTACAAGTGGGAGTGAGAGACTACTGCGAGGAGGAAAAGAATTACATTGATGCTTCTGATAAAAGGGTTGTGACTTTCTTTGATCAAGACATTAAAGAAGCTCAGTACAAGGGAAAAACCTGGAGTGAGCAATGCACTGAGATCATTAAGGAGTTACCAGATAAAGTTTATATCTCTTTCGATATAGATGGTTTAGACCCAAAACTTTGCCCTAACACAGGTACGCCAGTTCCTGGAGGCTTGGAATTAGATCAAGTCAACTACCTAATCAAGGAAGTAGTCAAAAGTGGTCGAAAGATAGTAGGAGCAGACCTGACTGAAGTTTCTCCCGGAATTGATGAATGGGATGCTAATGTGGGGGCAAGGGCTTTATATAGATTGACTAGTTTGATTGGAGTAAGTCAGAACATGTTGTGATCGTTACTGTAACCTGACATAACATTATTTCCTTAGAAAAGTCACCTTTCTAATGTTCATAGCTCTTAGTTTGCTCATAATAAAGTTCACGAATTCACTAGGAGTCGCAGGATCTGCTCTTAATATGAATTGAGCATTATCCATGCTTACATTACGTTGTGAAAGCTTATCAACCGATTCAAAAATGACCGCTTCGAAACTGTTGATTGGAAGGTCTTTACCTTTAAACTGCACAAGCCTTTTGTCTTCCAAGTACAATTCAAATTGGGCGTATTTTTCGGAGATGAGTTGGTAGTAGGTAAGCAGTGCTATGGATACTTGGTCGTTATCGTTTAGTGCCAAGATATCGACACCATTTCTAAGGCCCGTAATTGGGGCTTTATCAAGGAGCTTGACTATACCGAAATCTTTTGGTTGAGCTTTTTCGGCCATAGCATCAAGTTTGGTATAGAGCTGTGATGGATTGTTTAAATCTTCTGGAGCTAAATATTTCTTTTCTAAAAGCTGATCTCTGAAGTTTGTGAGTAACGAAGAAACGTTAATCTCAACTCCCTCTTTGCGATATTCTTTTTCGAGTACCTCAGTAATAGGTTGTGAGGTTTGAGCAATAAATATTAAGGGGATCAGAATTATTCCCAATGATAAGGTAATGGTGTTTTTGAGTTTTTCCTTTTTCATGATATTAATATAACTAATTAGTTAGTTAATAAAAATCACTACTCAATATTCAAAAGGGGAGGTGGTCTAATTACTACAATTTCCGTCTAGGATATCTTGAAGGGAAGGGTTGAACCCATTCTCAGAGACCTTATACTCTCCACTTAGTCCACCGGCACTAGCAGCATTTGTAAGACCGCAGAAATCACTTAATGACTGATTAATTTCTATAGTAATAGACTGGATTACCTCTTCAAGTGCTGCAAAGCCATCAACATTTGTAATGATGGGGTTTTCACTTACTAATAGACGATATGTTGATTTTATACCTGATAAACCATTTACATTTTCCAGTACTGGATTTTTAAGTATTTGTATATCTGCACCAAATACAATTTCATTAAGCTCATCAATATTATTAAGCTTGTCATTCTCAGCAATCACCAGTGTGACCACACTATCCTGTTGGGTAATAGTCGGCAGTTTTTCGACTAAGGGTAGATCAGCAAAAACTAGGTCAGAAAGTTTTCCACTGAAGGTGTAGGCTTCGAAACTTTGAAGTTTTGGCAGACTCCAGAAGGAGAGTGTACTTCTTTCTTGCACAAAGCTAATATTGGTTTGAAGACCGTTTAATGACTCCAAGTTTGCATTTTCTGCAATAATCAGATTGCCTCTGAAATTCGTGATATTGTTCAACCCTGTTAAGTCAGTAAGCGCAGAGTTTCCTCTAAGGTATAAACCAGTAGAGCCCGTAATGCCTTCTAGTCCTGATAAACTGGTGAGGCTGGGGTTATCTTGTATGGTTATGTCAGAAATAGCGTTTAGGTTAGAAAGTCCTGTGATGTTTTCGAGCTGAAAATTTTCTATAAGCCTAATACTGAAAGACACTGTTTGCAAATTGCTCAGACCGTCCAAGTCAGTGATGTTGGGTAATTCAGATAAGAGTAAACTGCCTACTGATCGAAGACTACCAAAAGCATTCAGGTTCGGGATAGACAGTCCCCCTATTGAGAAATCTCCTCCAACCGTTGTGAGTGACAAGTTCAAATTGAGGTTTTGTAGAAGGTTATTGGTGCCTATATTAAAACCTCCGCCAACTGCTGTTAGGTTCTCGATTCCATTGATACTCGTCAAATCAGCATTATAGATTATAGATACACTACCTCCTACATATTCAAGGTTTTGGAGCCCTCCTAAATTCGTAAGTGTTGTCGTACCGACTATATTCAAATCACCTTTTATAGAGTCAATTGAGTTAAGAGGAGTGAGGCTTACGATATCTCTCGGGTCATTTAGCGATCCACCTATTCGGATAGAACCTTCTACTGTTGAGTATCCATTGTTTCCGAAGTCCTCGATTTGGGCTTGGGTTTGTAATTGAATATCCCCAATGAATGTTCCTGCTTCTTCAGGGCTATCGTCATTCTTGCAACTCAAGGGTGCTACTAGTATCAATAAGAATCCAAGTCTTTTTATCATTTCAATGGAGAAATTGGTGTAGTCAATTTAATAAATTCTTCGAAATCTTAGCCGGCTTGAGAACGGAACAGTCTTAACCGGACTGGTACTCTAGCTCATGGTATGGTTCATCCAATTTTGCCGCTGTTACTATGGTTTCCCTATAAAATCACCATAGTGCTTGTCGCTTCTGGTCAATTGGGCTATTATAGGGGTTTACTTAACGCAAGAAATTTTGGAATTCATAGAAAGCGCAGTACGAGATTTTAGTAATTGGATTTGGGGCATTCCACTTCTTATTTTGGTAATGGGAGGAGGCTTATACTTTATGGTTTATGCTCGGTTTACTCCCTTCCTTTACTTCCGGCATGCCATCAATGTATTGCGTGGTAAGTATGATGAAAAGGACAAAGAAGGGCAGATTAGCCACTATGAGGCGCTATCTACAGCGATAGCATCTACCGTAGGGATGGGGAATATCAGTGGTGTAGCGGTTGCTATTACGGCAGGTGGGCCTGGAGCAATCTTTTGGATGTGGGTCTCTGCATTCTTTGGTATTGCAACTAAATTCTTCACTTGTACACTTGCGGTGATGTACCGTGGTAAAGACTCAGAAGGAGAGGTAAGAGGTGGCCCCATGTATGTAATTACCGAAGGTTTAGGTCAAAAGTGGAGACCTTTAGCTGTATTCTTCTGTATTGTTGGTTTGGTAGGTGCCCTTCCAATTTTTCAGGCCAATCAGCTTACAGCTGCTCTAAATACGATTTTGGGTCCTGCTGTGGGATATAACACAACTTCTTCCTTTAACTTCCTAGGAGCCAATATTGCCTATTCTTCCTTGATTACTGGTTTAGTGTTAACCGTGTTGGTTTCCACCGTGATTTTCGGTGGTATTAAGAAGATTAGTAAGGTGGCCTCTAAGTTGGTGCCATCTATGGTGGTGATGTATTTTGTTTTGGTGATTTACATTCTACTCCAGAATGCAACAGCAATTCCGGGTATTTTCGGTTCTATTATAGATGAAGCTTTCACGGGTAACGCCATTTTAGGTGGTGGTTTGGGTGCTATCATTATTCAAGGGGTAAGAAGAGCTGCATTCTCTAATGAAGCTGGCATTGGTACAGCGCCAATGGTTCATGGTGATACAAAAACAGATGAGCCAGTGAGAGAAGGGCTTGTAGCCATGTTAGGCCCCGCGATTGATACTTTGGTTGTATGCACGTTAACTGCATTAGTGATATTGAGTACAGGAGTTTATGAACCTTATTTAGGAGACAGTATTGAGGGGATTCCGTTGACATTGGAGGCCTTCAATGCAGCTATTCCGGGAGGAGCCGGTGGATATCTGCTGGGACTCGCTATCTTGATTTTTGCGGTTTCTACACTGTTATCATACTCTTATTATGGCGTAAAGTGTATGTCTTTTATGCTGGGCGCTAAAAGGGGAAATATCTATAACTATATCTATATCGGTACCATAGTAGTTGGTTCAGTGGCTTCTTTAGATTTCGTATTTACCTTGATCGATAGCAGTTTTGCGCTTATGGCCATTCCGACTATGGTTTCTGCAGTAATCTTAGCACCAAAGGTGATTAAAGCTTCTAAAGAGTATTTCGCCAAATTGAAGCGGGGCGAGTTTAGTTAGAAACGGAACTTGTTTCTGAAAGCTTGCTAAGCAGTTTTCTAAACTTTCGAGTGTTATAGTTGGCTAATCCTGTATGCTTTACGACAACTTCTCCTTCAGGAGATATCACGAAGGTAGAAGGAACATAACCTGTTTCATACATATCAGGTAATGGAGTAACAGTTTTGTAGATGGGCAGATCGAACCCTTTCTTATCTACCCACTTTATAGCGGTTTGTAGGTCGCGGTCTTCAGATATCATGAGGAAATGAACATTGGGATCATCTTTGAATTTTTCTCTCAACTTGTTGATTCCAGGCATTTCAGCTACACATGGAGCACACCATGTAGCCCATACGTTGATAAAAATCGTTTGACCGCTCAAGTCTTTTACATCTAAAATATTTCCATCACGATCGGTAAGCTTAAAGTCGAGATTGGCCTGTTCGTAAGCCTCTTCATCTAGCTCAGATGCATTCATGACTCCCGTATGAAGAAATACTTGTTGAACCTTACCGAAGACTTCGGCTTGGGCACCTGTTAAGTAGATAGTCGCAAATATGCCAACAATAACAATGAGTTCAATAATGTCTCTTTTAGTAACGCTGGCCTTCTTTTGTTTCTTCATACACTACTCTATACAGTAAAGCTAAACAACAAGTTCAGATTAAAATTGTAATGTGTCTTTCAGATATCTTAAAATATTCAAAACCTTAGACACATGCTTGTGTTATTGTTCATGATCGCTTCATATTTTAGCGGCCTTAAACAAAACCAAAAATGAAATTAGTAAAAAGCCTTTCACTTACCCTTCTCATTTCTATGGCTGTACTGTCTTGTGGGACAGCAGATGGTGTTTATTTTGAAAACCTTGAAGACGGACAAGAGGTAGGCACTTCTGTTTTAGTAAAAATGGGAGTGAGTGGAATGGAAATTAAGCCTGCTGGCGAGATTATTAAAGGTACAGGACATCATCATATCATCATTGACGGCTCTTCGCTAAAGACTGGAGAGATGGTTCCAGCCGATAAAACACATATTCACTTTGGAAAAGGCCAAACTGAAACAACATTGGAATTGACTCCGGGAGAACACACCTTAACGCTTCAATTTGCTAATGGTGTTCATCAGTCTTATGGACCAGAATGGAGCAAGACTATTACCGTTATTGTCAAGTAATTGGAAAAGATTACTGCCAAAGGAGCTCCCAAGGCCTTAGGGCCTTATGTTTCAGCTATCAAATCTGGTAACCTGGTTTTCTGTTCAGGACAGACGGGTATAAATCCTGATACCGGAAAGGTGGAAAGTAGCACCGTTGAGGGCCAGACCAAACAAGTCATGACCAATTTAAAGGCAGTACTTGCCTCACAAGGTTTAACGATTCAAAACATTGTGAAGTGCAATGTTTACCTCAGCGATATGACCAATTTCGAAAAGATGAATCAGGTTTATGGGGAAATGCTTGAGGGGCATACACCAGCCAGAACAACTGTGGCAGTCGCAGGACTACCACTCGATGCACTGGTCGAAATAGAATGTATTGCTGAAATGTAGTTACTTATGCTGATCGATCAGGATGGAGTTACCATCTGGATCTAATAGTGTAAATGAAGCTGGCCCTTCTGATTTATCCATACCAGTGGAAAAGGTTGCTTTCAGTCCACTATCTGTGGCACCTTTAAACATACTCCTTGCATCTTTTGGGTTTATGGTGATTGTGTTTTGAGGAAAAAAACCTTGGAATAGACCTACTTTGGCTTTTCCGTTCTGCATGATTAGCCATTTCTGCTCCACGCCACCCTGCCCATCGAGTGCTGAAAAACCGAGCTTCTCATAAAAGGCCTTTGAGGCGGCAACATCCTTTACATTTAGGGAGATGGAAAATGCTTCTATCTCTGACGTGCTTTCTTTAGAATTGTTGGCAAAGATTAATGTTGCTGAAAGCAAGGTGATCACAGTGGGTACTAAGTATCGCTTCATATCTATTCTTTTATTTTTTCAATTGGTACACAACAAAGCAAGTCGAAAGTCTCCCAGCCAATTTCTTCTGGGCCTTTCAAAAAGGATTCGATCGCTGGAGAATGCCTAGGTACATAACTACTATTGGGTAACCAATCCTTGTAAAGAAAGTCCCAAGCTTGAGCTACTTTAAGGATGTCTCCCTGGCAATGTACGATGGCGTATAACCCTTCTGGTATTACAGCCTTTTCAATTTGACCTTCTGAAGAGAACTCTTCTTCCATTTCAACCGCAAAATCATATCGGTAGTGGTTGGCAGGAGTAGTATCTGGATCATCAATCGACATACCATGTCTTCTCGACTTAGATCTACTTTTGCCGTCTCTTTCATACCAAGTCATGAGTTTTTCATAAGCTGCTACTAATTCAGAACCATCAGCACCGAAAATTGCCTTGATCAGCGCTATGGGTCTCTCACTTTCTTGCCCTAGCTCAACTTCAAATTCCATAGCAGGAAGTTCTCGACTTTTATCATAAGCAAGATGGAAGCTGTTTTCTGAACTGTCTTGATAAATCCTGCTATTCAGTAATTCTTTATTATTTCTCAGTTCACTGGGACTTATCTCAAACCGAGATTTGAATTGACGGGTGAAGTTTTCAGCGGAGCCAAAGCCTACCTTCTCAGCAATCTCAAGCATTTTGAGTTCAGGGTGGTGCTTAAGGTAGAAAACTGACTTTTCAAGTCTTCTTCTTAGAATGGTGTCGTAGGGAGATTCTTCTTTTAGAGCTTTGTATAACCTTTGAAAATGGAAAGTCGAAAAACTAGCAGCTTCAGCAACCTGGTCTATTTTAATATCTTCTGAGAGGTTATTGTCTATAAAGTCTAAAGCCTTATTAATCCTTGTGTAGTAATACTCTTTCATTATCCATCAGCAAGATAATAGAAAGCCAATTATTACAACGGTGAGACTTACTTCAATCTTTTGAGTCCATCTTTGGCTAGCTGCATGTTTGGATCTTCTTTAAGAGAAGCCTCATAAAGCGTCTTCGCTTTTGCTTTATTACCCATCTTCTCATAGACCATAGCAAGTCGCATTTTTGCGGCAGCATAGGAGGGAGAACCCTCTTGCAGCTCCAACGTCATATAAGTCTCCAGCGCTTTAATTCCTTTTTCAGGTTGAAGACCAGATAATGCACTGGTTCGACCGATCTGGTATACTGCATTAGTATTCTCTGGCTGAGAGACGCTCATTTTTTCGAAATGAGCAAAGGCTTTATCATACATCTGGCGAGATTGGTAGAAGGTACCTAATGACGTAGCATAGTTGCTGTCAAGAGCGACTAATTCAATGAAGGCTTTTTCCGCTTCTGGATACTTTTCATCTCGCTGATAGACTGTAGCTAGGGCCCTATAACCCTCTTTTTCGTTGAAGCTCATGATTACATTAGCAGTGGCTGTCGCTTTTTCCATACTACCACCCATCATGCGGGGTGCCTGAGTATAATACTCGATTAGGCCCCACTGAGCATCTAGGTTTTCTGGGTCAAGCGCAACGGCTTTTTCGTAATTCTTCTTGATTTTTGGCGCGACCATTCCCTGACGAATTTTACTAATGTTTTGGGTATAAACACCATAGGCATTTCCCAGCCATGCATAGTAATCGGCACTTTGGTCGTTCTTTTTTATGGCTTCTTTAAAGTAGTCAATCGCATCACTATACTCGTCCTGATTAAAGGCAATTCTACCTAGATAGTATTGAGCTTTTTCATACTCTTCACTTCTTGAGCCATAGTCCTCAAGGTTAGCTTTGGCTTCTTTTAGCTTCCCTTCTTTGTAGAGCTGAATTCCTTTTTGAAGGTTTTGAGCAAAGCCATTGATAGCGAGTGAGCAGAGCAGAATAATGAGAAATGACCGTTTCATGATTTGAGCTTTTGATTGAAGATGGCAAAAAATGATTTACAGTTGCATTGTGAATCAAAAAAAATGCCAACCCGATGGTCCGGATTGGCATTTGATTTTTGGAGATGTTCATTAATTGCCATCAGGCAGATCTATCTCCACATTGTTTCGATAATCACCCAGTAGGTGCTCAGCGAAGAAATACCACATCATTTGCTCGTAATAATCTCTCTTACTGCCATATCCGTGGCGTGCGCCTGGAATAGGCATGTAATCAAATCGCTTACCTGCTTTGATTAACTCATTCGCCAGGCGCAAACTATTCGCAGGGTTCACGTTATTATCTCTTGTGCCATGCGTGATCAGAAGGTGCCCTTTTAAGTTCTTAGCAATAGAAGGGTTAGTTTTCACTTTAGCCTTCCAGGTAGTTTCAGTGTACTCGTTGCCATCATCGTCCTTTTTCTTCTTATCAACTCGAGTAACGCCATTGTGCGTTTCACTCCACCATTTGTTATAAACGTTGTTGTCATGGTTACCGGCCGAAGAGGCGGCTGCATCGTAGAAGTCAGGGTACATCAACATGGCTGCGGTGGACATAAAGCCTCCGCCAGAGTGGCCAAAGATTCCAACGTTGTCCAAGTCAATGAAAGCGTGTCTTTCTGCAAGTTGCTCTAACGATCGCTTGTCATCTGCCAGGGCATAGTCCCTTAGGTTTTCATAGCCATAAGTATGGTAGTACTTGTCTCTCAATGGACTACCGCCTCTGTGGCCCATACTAACCACAATAAAACCAAGTTGCGCTAATGCTGTATTGTAGCGTCCCGTTATGGTAAAGTCATTTACGAACGACTCAGTCTGTGGCCCAGGGTATACGTACGAGATCACTGGGTACTTTCTTGTTGAATCAAAATCGAATGGTTTGTACATCACCCCATAGAGATCGGTAATACCGTCATCAGCCTTAACCATAAAGCGTTCAGGCATTTTCCAACCTGCTTGGTGAAGCAGAGAAAGGTCTGCAGTCTCTAAATCCATGATTACATTGCCATTGCTGTCTTTCAATACCGACTTTGGTACCATATCAACAGCCGAATAATTGTCTACATAATACTTCGATGACTCCGACATGTTCATAAAGTGATTAGCAGGCTCAGTACTGATTGGTCTAAAACCTGATCCATCGAGATTCGCCTTATACATTAATGCATAATATGGGTCAACTCCTTGCTCGCGTCCACGTCCTTCGAAATAAACCTTGCGGCCTACAGTATCAACCTGCTGGATTCTTCCTGTCACGAAATATCCACTGTTGGTGATTTTGTTTTTAAGTGCTCCAGTGTTACCGTCATAGAGGTAAAGTTGGCCCCAACCATTTCTTTCCGACCACCAGATTAACTCTTCACCTTCATTCAGAATAGAAAGCTGAACATTAGGAGAGTAGAAGTAAGGATAATTAGCATCGGTAAATAACTCTTTTACTTCGCCAGTATTCGTATTGATGGACACAACATCCAAAGAGTCACTGGTTCGGTTCATTCTGGTCATGAACATTCTGTCAGAAGTTTCACCAGGTAGGTATGGTCTTATCGTCTGATCAATGTATTTATCAATATCCACATCGATACGATTACCATCTGGTATTTCAAATATGCTCAAGTAGCTCTGTGGAACGTCTTGCTCACCAGGCATAGCATATTTATATATCTCTACTTCCGGTCTTGGATTGCTCAGATCATCGATTACGAAAAGTTCTTTCACCTTTCTGGAATCTGATCGGCTAACATAGATTTTTGATTCATCCTTGAACCATCGAGCTGCTGCTCTGTACTTCTTATCTTTTGTGGTGTCTCCACGATCAAAACCATAGCTAAACCAACGTTCTCCATCATCAGCAAGTAAGATTTCTGTCGAATCAGGATCATCAGCCTTCATCATGTAGAGATCGTAATTCTTAGCATAAGTAATGTAAGTACTGTCAGGAGAGTAGGTAGCCCAATTATTTCTTTTATTAGCTTTTTCTGTTGAGTCACCCTTAGTGATCAATTTGCTGTTGATGTCGAAATGATAGTCGACACTATCCACCATAAAGGTGAACGTCTTATTGTCATCTTCTAGTTTCCATGCTTTTAGACTTAGGTTCCTATGATCCCACGGCTTACTGGTGAGTTCACTAAGCTGCGCAGCAAAGTCCAGATTGTTAAAAAGTAAGGATTTGTTCTTTTTAGCTGGATCTACCAGATAGAAGTTTTTTCCTTCTGTAGTGGTATAAGTGTACCAAAACTTGTCACTGTCTTTAAACCACCTTGGGTTTACTCTAGTCGACTTCAACATCTTTCTAATATTGGTCGATTTGAATTTCTCGGCCGCCTTGAAGTCTGCTTTATGCTGCGAAAATGCAGGACTTGCAAAGATTCCTAAGACGAGAAGTAGTATGATCTTTCTCATGATATGGTTGATTTGAAACCTAATGTTATGGCTTGAAAACTATTATTGCAAACCGTTTATGCGACAGACCCTTTTCTGGGGATAAGCGGAAATAAAAAAGGCCCCAACTTCCATGATATAGGAGTGAGGCCTTAGTTTTTAAATTAGTCTCTTTTTAGAACTTGATTGGCATTTCCGCAATAGTGTTTTGCCATCCAACTACTAAGTGAGCTCCACCATCAACTTCTTTAAACATCATTGAAAGGGCTTCGATTTTTTCATCGGACTTACTAACAACTCCATTTATACGGGTTATTTCGGAGCTTCCTTTGTCTAATGTATATCTACCCCATGTGTTTAACTTGCTGTGCAAGATGAAGGTCCAAGTATTTTCAGTCACTTCGGCAAACAAAGAATAAGTACCAGCATTAATTTTAGCATCTCCAATGGTTACATCTTGGTAGAATGTGATCTCGTTTGCTTCATTCGCACCCATTCTCCAAATGGAGCCGTTCATGTGCTTAGTAAGCTTGTCCACACCTTTTAACTGAGGGCGGCTATAGTATATTTTCATTTTTGCAGGCACATAGTCTTCTCTAAAGTCAGATTTTGGAACATTCGTAGGAAAAAAAGCTACATCGAGTGGACTTGCATCCAGGTCTTCAAATTCCTGCGCAACTGCACCAAAAGAAATTAAAGCAAAGGCAAGCGTGAATAATAAAAATGATCGTTTCATAGTATGTTTTAAAATTTAAGACTTCTAATAAACTGTTGAAATTCAACAAAGGTTCGAAGCTAATTAATAGAAGAAGATATAGGAGATGATTATAGCTGCTATTACACCTACAAAGTCAGCTATAAGACCGGCAGTAGCCGCATAGCGTGAGTTTTTAATTTTTACGGCTCCAAAGTACACGGCTAATACATAAAAAGTGGTCTCTGTGGAACCCTGAAGTACGCTGGCTACACGGCCAGGAAAGGAGTCAACACCAAAGTTCGTATAGGTTTCTAGCATTGCGGCACGAGCTCCAGATCCGCTTAAAGGTTTCATCCAGGCAACTGGTAAAGCATCTACAAAGTCAGTATTTACTCCTAAAAACTCAAAGAAGACCCTAAATCCATCATTGATGAAGTCTAGCGTTCCTGATGCTCTGAAAACACCTATGGCAACCAAAATGCCTACTAGATAAGGTATGATCTTTATTGCCACATTAAAGCCATCTTTTCCGCCTTCAATAAGGGACTCATAAACATTCACCTTATTTTTCATTGCCATAATAATGAAGGCTGAAACGATGCCAAGTAATATCAAGGCAGCCACGGTGTTGGAGATCGTGGTCACTTGTTCCTGAGGAATTGACTGGAAATATAATAGCGAAGCAACAATTAATAGAGTGAGGCTGCCTACATAGGCGAGTATCACTTTATTGAATAGGTTGATCTTTTGGAAAATTGATACGGTAATCAAACCGGCTAGTGTTGAAAAGTAAGTGGCAAGGAGTATTGGTATGAAGATATCTGCGGGGTTTGCTGCACCTTCGGTGGCGCGATACGCCATGATAGAAACAGGAATAAGGGTCAGCCCTGAAGTATTCAGTACCAAGAACATTATCTGTGAATTGGAGGCTTTCTCTTTTTCGGGATTCAATTCCTGTAAACCCTCCATGGTCTTAAGGCCAAGCGGTGTTGCTGCATTATCAAGCCCTAAAAAGTTCATCGAGAAATTCATAAGCATTGGACCAAAAACCGGGTGGTTCTTCGGTATTTCGGGAAAGATTCTGGTGAACAAGGGGCTAATACCACGGGCAATTACCGCCACAACGCCACCTTTTTCTCCAATTCTCATAATACCCATCCAGAGGGTTAATGCTCCAGTAAGGCCTAGTGAGATTTCAAAGCCGGTTTTAGCCATGCTGAAGGTGCTTTCCATCATCTCTGGAAAGACCTCAGTATCTCCGAAGAAAATGAGCCTGATAAGTGCTACGATAAAGGCAATTAAGAAGAATCCTATCCAGATGTAGTTCAAGGCCATGGGACAATCTTAAGGAAATAAATTCAAAATATGTACTGCGGCAATAGCAGCTGTCTCAGTTCTCAGTCGACTTTGACCTAAGGAGACCTTTTGAAAACCATTGTCAATGGCTAGGCCAACTTCTTCAGGTGTGAAGTCACCTTCTGGCCCAATCAAGACAATATTCTGTTCAGTAACCACAGATTTGAGTTCAATGGGGTTATCAAAATCTACGTAGGCTATGAATTTATTCTCACCTTCGGCTGAGTTTAGAAACTCCTTGAATGTGACCATTTCATCAATGGCCGGAAGCTGAGCTTTGATTGACTGTTTCATCGCACTGATCGCTTTTTTGACCAAACGATCGGTCTTAAGGACCTTTCTTTCAGAGTTTTTGGTGAGGACAAAGGAGATCCGATCTACACCGATTTCCACAGCCTTTTCGACAAACCACTCGGTCCTGTCAAGGTTTTTGGTAGGGGCTATTGCGATGTGTCTGAAACCCTTTCGCTTTGATTCTTCCGTTTTATCAACGATCTCGAACTCACACTTCTTATGGCTGTCATTAGTGATGTGTGCTTTATAGAATGTCCCATGACCGTCAATGAGGTTGATCTCATGGCCGATTTTTAAGCGTAGCACTTTAATGGCATGTCTTGATTCATCTGCATCCAGATGACGAATTCCATTGACCAGTTCCGGTTGATAAAAGAGTTGCATGGCTTTGTCTCACGAAAATATAAAGAGTAAGTGGCTAATCAACTATATTCGTTTCAATGATGCCCAAGGAGTTTATCGATTCCCGTCAATACCGCAGCATTCAGGTATTGTCTAATGTATTTTTTTTAGTGGTCTGGTATCTGGCAAATGACGGCTTGGCCTTTTGGGATGATTTCACTTATGTCAATTTCGCTAACCAAATCAGTCAGGGTAGCTTTGAAATTACTACCAACCACTTTACCAGTAGGGTGGGCTTACTCTATCCAGTTTCTTGGTTGATCGATATTTTCGGAGTCAATCAGTATACGATCACTATATTTCCACTTTTATGTGCACTGATAATCCTCAACCTACTTTTTTGGATAGGCCATCGGCATGGACATTGGATTGGGATTATTTCTGGTGTACTGCTGATCGCTGACTACCATACGATTACTTTTGTTACCCATCTTTTCCCTGAGATTCCTATTGCCTTAGGCATTTTCATAGCCTTGCTGTGCTATGATTTTGTCAATAGAAGGGAAGGGGATTATCGTTTATTGGCGCTACTGATGGCTCTGGCACTTTTTGGCGCCTTCCTGATCAAGACAAGTATTTTGATCATATTTCCACTCTTTGTTTACCTCATATTCAATGATTTTAGAAGAGATAACAACAGAGGCTTTTGGTATATCTCAGTGAGCCTACTGGTTTTCTTTTTCTTACTTCATGGCTTTTGGTACAAGGAAACTTTTGGGGATTTCTTCTATCGTTTTAATAACATCTCAGACAATCACGAAGCTTCTGTGAAGACCTTTTTCGATAAGGATTCTGTTGAGATATTGAAAAGGCTAACCTATTTGCCATTCCTGGGCTTCTTACGGGGAGGCTTCTTTATACCCCTTGGTTTTGCCTTGCCAGCCTTGCTTACATTAAGAAGAAATGACTGGCGACTCAATAAGCCAGAAATGCTCTGGCCGGTGGCTAGTGTTTTCATGATTGGCTCATGGTGGTTTATCAGTACAAATTGGAAATACTATAGCCCCATGCCGGTGGATACCAGGCACATTACCTTTGTGATTCCAGTACTCATTATGGCTGGAGCTTATTATTGGTCGGATAAGGTGGTGTTTGCCAAGGTGATGGGGGCAAAGCTCAAATGGCTGCCTCTGGCAGTAATGCTTGCGATTCCTGCCTATAAAATCTACAGGGCAGGAGATAAGAATTATGCTGAACTTCAATCCATAATAACATCAGAGTTTGTTGAAAATCCAGCGGCACAAACGATCATCACGGATGGTCTCGTTTCATACGGCTCACCTTATTTCTATAGGTTTGAAGCCTCTAATGACACTTATCAGTGGTGGGTGGAGTTGGACTTTAATGAGGTAAAACCCGGAGATTATCTACTGGTAAATGAGTCTACACTTAATGATCGCTATGAAGAACCCGGTTACTTGTCTCTATTGAGAAACAGTATTGCGTCTAAGGGCTGGAGATTAGAAACAGTGTACGAGGGCAAGGTGGTCTTACAAGTGATCGAAGAGCAATAAAAAAGCCGCCTCGATCCATCGAGACGGCTTTGATTTTATTGGCCTTGAATTAGCCTATTTTTCTTAGTTGTTCTTCACCAGCTTTCATTACGGCATATTCCTTCCATTCTGAAAACTCTTGCTCATCAAGGATTTGATCAGCAGCTCCTACTTCAGGAGGAGTAAAGGTAAAGCCTGATTCCCACCACTCTCTGGCGTATTCTCTGGCTTTGTCTCTGTCAATTTCAAACTGAGTGACCTGACCGTCACCTACTAACCAAGGCTTGTCCTTGGAGCTGTATTTCTGAAAGATCATCGTTCTCATTTTGGTACCCATTTCGTCATTCTTTTCGAAATGCGCTTTAGAGTAAGCCAAAGTCTCTGGCTCAATCATCTTATTATCCCAAAATCTTTTTGATTTAATGATCTGTGCGGAGGTAAGCAAATAACCTTCTCCGTATTCTAATAATGAACCTTCTAATTCGCACGCTCGTGCAGGTTTCTTTTTCTTCTTACCGAAGCTGAATAATCCCATTGTTGTTAATTCTATTTTGAGTTTTAAAACCGGGCGCAATATGCGAATAATATCCCAATTTTTAAATAACCTTTTGTTATACGAGTGTAAACGATTTCAGGGTTCAGAAACTTAACCTAAACGGATTTTAACCTGCCTATAAGGTCGATGTACTGGGTCATGGCTGATTCGCTGCTTGTCCCTTCAAGACTTTTCCAGGCATTATATTTTGCCGCTGCCTTAAAATCGAAGCCCCCTGGCGCATCGCCTGTACAATCCCCTTCCGTGGCTTGCTTATAGAGTGAATAAATTTTCAATAGATCTTAGTTTGAAGGTCGTTCAGCTATGCTTGAAGATGCTTTTACTGCATTTTCGAAGTCAGTTTCCAGTGCCATGTGAGTTATTCCTGTTAATTTTATGCCGAATTTATTGATAAATCATACGATTTTCCAACGAATGCCTACTAAGCTGAAGACTCTTTTATTGGTTTTGATCATGATGTGTATGTCATCAGTGGTTTCGGCTCAGGTTTATAGCACTGATCATCAGGCAGGAGCCATTCTCAAAATTGTTAGTGCAAGGATGAATATCAATAGTGAATTGGTGAGTACTTCGAGTACAGAATCAGAAGTGGGTTATCAGTTTGGAGGATTCTATCGGGTTAATATTGACCGAATTTATGTTCAACCTGAACTACTATTTTCTAAGATTAAGACGCAACTGGTTTTCAATGATTACAATGGAGTTTCTGGCTTTAATCCATTGGCGCAATTCGAATTCAATACGTTAGAAGTACCCATCAATATTGGATATCGCATTGGTAACCTGAGATTAATGATGGGGCCTTCCTTTAGTATACTCATATCTGGAGAACGTTCATTTCTCAACGAAGTCCAGAAGGTAACTTCAGAGTATAATCGAACCAACTTTATGTGGCATTGGGGAATTGGAGGAGACTTTCAGCGGATTTTCATTGATATCAAATACGAGTCAGGTCTCAGCAAAACAGGGGAGAGCCTGAGTAACCTCATAGGCCGAGAGTTTGTACCTAAACAGAGGCAGTGGGTATTTAGCGTTGCCTTGAACCTTTTGCGTAATTGATGTCAATCAATTGAAGTTGGGTGGATAAAAAAGTGCGTCTGCTGACACCATTTACCAGCAGACACTTATCCTAGATTAGTCAGTTGATATTGATGTAAGTACGATTTCTAAACTATCGAAAGCCATATTCAAGCCTTCTTTCATTCCCATTTCAATGACTTGCTTTAGGTGTTCCTCGGAAGCGTATTTTGTGATAATTGTCACGCTTGTACCGGTACTCTGTGCAACGAAATGATTGTGGAATTCAGCTACAGGAAAAGCGTCATTAACATTACCCTCACTATCGCAAAACGCATCTTCCCCTGAAAATTCAACCTGTGCCTGAATGGATTTGTATGTAGTAAGTCCCCAGTGCTCTTCTCCTTCTGGACCTACCATTGCGTATAGGCGCTGTCCAGATTCCTTGAAGTCCATTGATTTTGTTTTAGACTGCCAAGGAGAGGGCGCCCACCATTGATCCAGTAACTCTGCTTCTGTCCAAGCTCGCCAAACAGCATTGAGGTCTGCATTGAATGTTCTTTTGACGGTGAGTACATTTTTGTCTGCTTCGAATTGTGTTTTCATGTTACTTAAATTTTCCAGGTCCTTTGATATTTTCTAATAAGTGGTCTAATTCATTAAAGCGTGCCTTCCATAGTTCTTTGAAAGGCAACAACCAATCAGCTACCTGAGCCAACTTTTTGGTTTCTAACTTGCAAAATCTTTCACGTCCTTCCTTTTCAATACTAATGACCCCACATTCATCCAAATACTTAACATGAAGCGAGACGGCTTGTCTGGTCATATCAAACTTCTCGGCCAATGCATTCACATTAGATCGTTTCTCAGTCAATGCAATAAGTATGTCGCGTCTAGTAGGATCGGCAATGGCATTGAATACATCTCTTCTCATAAATCTCAGTTTACGCAAGTAATTGCTTGCTAATATATGCGCAAGAATTAGCTTGCGCAAATAATTCGACTAATATGTTTTCAAGACAATTCTGTAAGTGATTATCAGGAGCTAGTCATAGTCCTACTGGCATTATGAACTAGTCGTTGGAATCTTCCTGCTTAGGCTGTCCCTTGAGCAAGTGAAGAGATGTTACAAATGTCCACCCAAAGACAACACCAAATACAAGTCGATGGGTGATGGGCATAGAAAAGAGATTGATAGCACCGCCTATCATAGACAAAACGAGTATTATGGCAGCTACATTGGCTCTTAACTTGGTGTTTTTGCTTATTGATGCCTTTCCGCTTATTCTGGCAAGCCCAAACAACCAGAAAGCCAAGGCAAGACAAATGGCTACTACATGAGCCTTGGAAAAAGTCGTGTCTGTTTCTCCTAAATCAATTGGAACTGAAGTGAGGGTAAAACCTAAACCGAACAAGGCCAGAAGAAGTCCTGTAAGCCGATCGTTGAGTACTTTTCCAAAGCTGATGCCGAATCCAATCAGGAGTATTCCTACCATCACAAAGCCAATGATGTTCCACCAAAGTGCATTGGGTTGACCATATGCTCCTAGTTTGCTAATCACGTCATCCAAGAAATTGAATGTCGGATTTAGCAGCCCGAAGATGATGATTGAGGAAAGAAACAGTGTAAATGAAGCGATGCCAAATACTGCTGTATTCGATGTCAAACGATCGGTACGTGTAGCTGGCTTCATGATTTTGACTTGACCCTCATAGATTTATAGTGATCGTGGAAACCTTCACCTTTCAGGATTTTTGGAATGCACTTTTCTATCCGAGAGACTCGGGTCTTTGATTGCTTGGGTTGTGAGAAATGAATGATATATCCCCTTTGGCGTCCAGGCGTGAGGGATTCAAAAGCGTTTTGAAGAGATGGGTCTTCATCAAACTTGGTTTGGAGTTCTTCTGGTACAGGCTCTGGATTCTTTTTGAAAGTAACTTCCAAACCTGCTTTTTCAACCTCTATGGCTTCGAAAATATAAGCTTTTATATCTGGTATTATCTCTTGGATTTCCTTGAGCGATGTGAATTTTAATAGCCGCGCAGATTGCGAATTTTCTCCTGGTTTTACTAAGTTTCCTAAGCTATCATTCAGTAAAACACCCTTGAAGAAACTGATGGCACAGTAATTCTTGAATGCGCTTATCATCAATACGTTTTTACCATTAAATGTATAGCAGGGAGCGCCCCATTTACATTCTTCCACAAGACCACATGCTTGAACTGTACTTCTCAAGAGTTTTAGTTCAGATGTCCAATTATGAACTTTGCAGTCAGGTGTTGCTCCGAGAGGACATCGGCCACAGCCTTCGATTAAATAGTTGTCAACGGTTTGATTCATTATGATGCATACTAAAAAATTATGTTGGATCGAGATATCGTTTCTTAATGATGTTTATATGATGTTTCTCATGTCCTATGATTGATTTAAGGAACTCTTCCAGTGTTACTGTGTATTGGCGTGCTTTGCCTGTGAGCGTAAGCTGAGCTTCTGAAAACCCTTCAATCAAACTAATTGAGGATTCTCTGACTTTCTTAAAGTCGGTAAGCAGCTGATCAAAACTTAGTTCATCAAAACGACTGCCTTTGACTAATGCCTCCTGATCATAGCCCCAAAGTTCCAAACCCTGTCCTCTGCTTAAAAAGAAGGCTCTATTGATTTTTATTCTTTCATGATCAGTAATGTGTCCTACTACTTGCTTAATGCTCCATTTACCAGCTGCATATCTATGTGTCGAACTTTCCTCGCTGATTGAATCAAGAAATTCAAAAGTGTCATTTGAACGAAATAACGAGACTGCTCGGTCAACACCAATAAGGTCTAAGTAGTAAGGAAATCCATCTTGGGGTAAATACTTCATATCCGCTATGAATGTATTTAAATATACAGTCCACTGCAAGCGGGTAAATTAAGAGCACTTAGGTCAGGCAGTTTCTAGTCCTTTGTCCAAACAGAACTATCCTCTATTCTTCTAATAGAACCAGCATCGATAATCTCAAAGCTGATATTGAATGAGCTTGTAGTACCCAGGTCAATGATGATTTGACTACCATTGACAGAGTAATTTCCATTCATGACAATGTCACCACCACCAGCGAGTATAGAGACTTCTGTTCCGCTTGTAAATTCGACCCATTCGACACAATTCATTTCAGGGTTACCAGTATTGTCACAGTTGGGAACCTCATGCGTAAATCTACTTCCAACCAGGGCAGAGGTGGTTTCTTCTTCACAAGAAGTCACACCAATGAGTACTATCAATACTGAGAGAACGAAATAAGACTTCTTCATGGCTGATAAATTAACGAATTACCTAAACGAAAGACACACTTCAGTACGGCAAGGTTGTTAAAAAGCAAAAAGCCACCACGATTTCTCGCAGTGGCTCGGCTCTTCTTGAACCTTGAACCTTGAGGCTTGCACCTTACAGCTCGAAAGCTATTTCTTAAACTGATCCGATACAATCAAATCCTTAGTGCCATGCCCCCAAGAGTAGAAGCCCTCGCCTGATTTTACACCCAGGTAGCCTGCAGTCACCATATTCACCAAGAGTGGGCAAGGTGCATATTTGGGGTTACCGAAGCCTTCATACAACACATTCATTATCGATAGGCAAATGTCCAGACCAATAAAGTCTGCGAGTTGTAAAGGTCCCATAGGGTGGGCCATACCTAGTTTCATTACGGTATCGATTTCCTCTACGCCAGCAACACCTTCATGCAAAGAGATGATCGCTTCATTGATCATAGGCATCAAAATACGGTTGGCGATAAAGCCAGGGTAGTCATTTACCTCGGTTGGCACTTTACCCAGCTTCTTTGAAGTCTCCATAATCAAGCTAGTTACCTCGTCAGAAGTAGCGTAGCCACGGATTACTTCTACCAATTTCATTACCGGTACAGGGTTCATAAAGTGCATTCCAATCACCTTATCAGGTCTTTTCGTGACAGAACCAATTTTCGTAATCGGAATTGAAGAGGTATTCGAAGCAAGAATACATGAAGGCTTAGTGAATGATTCTAGGTCTTCAAATATTTTCAACTTGATGTCCACGTTTTCGGTAGCGGCCTCTACTACAAGGTCAGCATCAGAAACACCTGTTTTTAGGTCCGTATGAGTAGTGATATTAGCCAATGTCGAAGCTTTTTGAGCCTCTTCAATTTTTTCTTTGGCTACCATTCGGTCCAAGTTCTTTTCTATAGTTTTCAAGGCACGATCGAGGGCATCCTGGGAGATGTCGATCAAATTCACTTTAAAACCACTCTGTGCAAAAACATGGGCGATTCCATTACCCATTGTTCCTGAACCTATTACTGAAATTTGCTCCATTATATTATTCTAGTTTTCCTGATCGCAAATATAAAAGCAACATCGGCAATAATTGTTTAGCTTCGAATTTATTGAACAAACGGTAATGTCTAAGCTTGAAATATGTGCTAATTCGATTGAGTCTGCCTTGAACGCTCAAAATGGCAAGGCGGATCGAGTAGAATTATGCTCAGAGCTTTCAGTAGGTGGTATAACACCGAGCAAGGGCATGATTCAAATGGCCCGTGAACTGCTGGATATTCCCCTTTACGTACTGATTCGGCCCAGGTCGGGAGACTTTTGCTACTCCATTATGGAGCTGGAAATCATGAAAGAAGACATCGCCTATTGTGCTGAAGTTGGCTGTGAGGGTGTGGTCTTTGGAGCACTAACTACAGATCGCAGAATCGATGAGGCCAAAACCATGCTTTTGATGCAGGAGGCAGGCTTTATGGATGTGACATTTCACAGAGCTTTTGATGAAGTCCAGAATCAATTTGAAGCACTAGATACCTTAAAGGAGCTAGGTGTTCAACGAGTTTTAACTTCAGGCGGAGCAGAGACTGCGCTATCAGGTATTGATACGCTGGGTGAATTGATCGATGAAGCCGAAGATGAAATCATCATCATGCCGGGTGGAGGTATTAGACCGGAAAATATTGAGCTATTGAAAGGCATCGGAGCAACAGCATATCACAGCGCTGCTATGGTGAATGGTGCTAAGCATGCGGATTTGGAGATGATTAAGTCCTTAAGGAAGGCCTTGACCTAGTTAATCTCTTCACCCCAAAGTTCAAGTTCCCTATTCACCGCTACAACGATGAGGCTATCACTTCCTCTATTATTGACTGTTGAGTTTCTAAGGCTGTAATAGCCCTCTATTAGTCGATTGAGTTTATTAATGGCAACATTACTAAAAAGGATGGATCGGTTTGCTGGTGTACCGCCTGCATTCAGATTGAGCTGATCCTCAATCTCGTAGAATTGCTTTACATAATCGTTGATCACTTCCTTTCGATTTATCCTGCTCTGGTTATTGCGAAAATGCATTTGAAGCTTGCCTTTGAGATCGTCATTCTTAATGTATGAGTAATATTCGCTATCCAGTTTTTCATACTGAGGAGATACAAAGATCCATGGGGTCAGACTATTGATAACACCGTCATTAATCAGGTTGATGATTGAATCGGCACTCGTCCTTGTTGGGATTGCCATGAGAGAATCAACGACCTCAAGTTGTCGGATAGTACCATTGATATAACCTTGACCGTTAGATCGCCTGTATTCACTATTAAGTTCATAATTGAATTTCCCTTGATTTTCTTCTAGATCACTCTTGAAGTCTTTGAGATATCTTATGTACTCATTATTCTTATCTCTTTGGTCCTTTATATTGTCAAAATAGAAGGCACCCAGTACGCTGAGAAAAATCAACAATGCCTCTCCAAACCACCGACCAATTGGCTTTTTATCTCGTCTCATAGTCGAAATCTACTAAAAACGGCACTATTTTAATACTAAGTCCAATAGAATGGGGAGGTGGTCGCTGTAGCCACCAATGTATTTCGGGCCTTGATATGTTCGCAAGGGTCTAGTCGCTCCGGTGGCACCTTCGGTAAGTAAAAAGGGCATATCGAAGACTTGTGCGGTTTGTCCCAGGATGGAAGTATTGGCAGAAACATCCAACAGGTTGCCTGAAACAATAAACTGATCAATGATACTCCATTTGTTCTGAAAGCTGTGCGTCCCTGTCTTGAAGCGAATTGGGTACATCAGGTTGTAAAGGTCTGTGGACTTTAATTCACTGAGGTCATTATTTACCGCCAGGCCTTTTATAATGCTATCCTCTTGTGGCTCATCATTGAAGTCACCAGTCAGCACAATTAAGGTTTCGGGGTTTATTGAGAGCAAAGAATCTACTTTGCCTCGAAGAAATTGAGCTGCATACATACGCTTAGGTGCTGTTTCAAATTCGCCTCCATATTTAGAGGGCCAATGATTAACAAAAAAGTGTAAAGTATCTTGGTTGGGTAGTTTTCCAATGACATGGAGAATATCTCTGGTTCGGTTAGCAGTATCGAATGGGAACTTTACTGTGTAATATTCATAGTTGATCAATTCAAACTTGTCAGGTCTATATATGGCCGCCACATCAATACCGCGATTATCGTGAGAGTCTTGATGAATAACCTCATAACCCGCATTTTTTAAAGCAGTAAAAGCAGTCAGACTATTCAGGACGTAGCGGTTTTCTATTTCGCAAAGTCCAATCAATCCAGGTGGTTCCCAACCTCCGAGCGCCATGATAGTCTGGGCCAGGCGATTTTGTTTGGTCTGGTATCGAGCTTTTGTCCAATACCTTCCACGGTTAGGCAAAAACTCCTCATCCATTTTGGTAGAGTCATCGAAGTAGTCAAAGAGGTTTTCAACATTATAAAAGACGATCCTGAGGCGATCATTTCCTCTTATAGACTCATTAAAGCTTTCTGAGGCTAAATAAGGTTTTGGTTTCTGCCCTTGGCATAGAAGTACATTGATTACTAGTAGGTAGAGTATTAAAACTGACCTGGTCAGAATATTGTGATATGTAGATTCGAAGACCTTTTTAATCATACCTTTGTGCGTGTATTTAGTGAAAATACAAAGACGAAGAGACTTTAAATGATAGAGATAGGAAAAATTCAGAAGTTAAAGATCGCTCGTGCAGTAGACTTTGGCTGTTACTTGAATGATGGGGAAGACTTGGCAGATGAAATTCTAATTCCCACCAAATACTTGCCTGAGGCATATGAGATAGGTGATGAGCTGGAGGTATTTGTTTACACCGATCACATGAGTCGCCCTATTGCGGTTACGCGTATGCCGAAGGGCCAAATCGGGGATATGGTTGGCTTAAGGGTCAAGCAGGTTACTGACTTTGGTGCATTTCTGGATATTGGCCTTGAAAAAGACCTGTTCGTCCCAAATAAGGAACAGGCAATCGAGATGGTCGAAGGACGATCCTACCTGGTGAGACTCTTACTGGATCATAAGACTAATCGTATGATCGGTACGAGCAAGATCTCAGCTTTTTTGAGTAACGCCTGCCAATTGGCTGTAGGTGATGAAGTCAAAGTACATATTTGGCAAAGAACTGACCTGGGTTTTAAAGTGGTGATCAATGAGATGTGTCAGGGATTGATTTACAGTAATGAGGTTTTTGAACACCTCAGCATAGGTGATGAAAAGAGGGCTTTTGTTAAGACAATAAGAGAAGATGGTAAGATTGATCTTTCCCTTCGAAAGCAAGGTTATGAAGCGGTCAAAGACATGAGTTCTGAAGTCCTGGAACGCCTTGTTGCGGAAGGGGGAACTTTCGAAATGGGGGATAAAAGTAGTCCGGAGGAAATCAAGGAAGCTTTCGGCATGAGTAAGAAAAATTTCAAGAAGATTTTGGGAGGCCTATACAAGGCAGGTAAGATCGAGATTTTTGATTTTCAGATTAGGCTTAAAAAAGTGGAAGGTCAGCCTGAGGAGTAGCTAACCTTCACCTAAACTACCTATAAAACTAAAACTAACTTTGAGCTAATTTTAATCTTTACTGACTTACCATTTTAACGAGTAAAACGATTGCACGAAAGCCAATAAATCAATCAGCTTATTCATCTGATTAAATCTTAATTTATGTAATTTTTTCGATTTGAGAAATATTATTCTGGAAAAAATAGAGACGAAAAAATAATCCCCTTCTAATTTCCGGAATGACCTTATTTTCTACTAAATAATTAGTTGGTTAGTTATTTGATATTCACCTCGTTAGCGATTCCAAGGGATGTAAATCGCATCTCTAGAATTCTAGGTTCTTCAGGACTACTTTCACAACCAGGGGCTGGATCGATATAGTAGACATAATAGGTTTGGCTTCGCTTGTACAGCTCCTGGTCTTCTGGTTGCCCGAGCGACTTAATGATGGCTTTCTGATAGAGACCAAGAAACTTCGACTTCACTTTGACCAATTCGTCAATCATTTCAGCACGATCTCCCTTGCAACCATTGATATCTTCCTTCCACCTTTTGGTATCGAAATCACCCAAGTCAGTGGGGCTTGAACAACCTACAGTGAGTATGATGATGAAGAAGGTAATAAGTAGAGATATGCGCTTCATATTAGCTGTTTTTCACAGCCTGCGAAGTTACTGATCGGGTCTTCAGTAACCAAAACAATGACCCAAAGATAAATACCAATGTTGCCGTTATCGTTATCGGAGACAGGTCAAAATTGGTCAGAAAGTAAAGGAGTGTTACCGGAACAAGAAATAGCCTAAGGATTTCCAGAGGCAAGGCCCAGCTTCTAGATTCAAATAAGCCACCAAAACTTACGGTAGAAATAATGATTAAGCCAGCCACGGCTGATTTCTCTAGGAGGCTTTCATCAAAACGAGCCATATTGAAGAGAAAGAATGCTGTTCCAGCTAAAAGAATAACATAGTGCATAAAGACATAGGCATTCACAGCCTTGATCGCATGAAGATCATACTTCTGATAGGTTTTCCTATCGACATCATAAGGAGCTCGATACCCACCCATACTCTCAGGGAGCCATCCGGGTTTTTGAAAAACATACTTCAGTTTGTCGGAGAATTTTGGGATACGTTTGATGTCAGCAATCATGTCTGAGTAGTGGGCTATATTAGCCCAAATGGGGTTCCAACTGTTAAGGTTCTTAGTTATGCCGTAAGTAGGTTTTTCTTCTTCCACCTTGAAGGTGCCGAACATTTTATCCCATATGATAAATGTTCCTGCATGATTCTTATCAATGTATTTCGGGTTTCTCGCATGATGTACTCGATGATGGGAAGGTGTATTCATCACGGCTTCAAACCATTTTGGAAGTCTGTCGATCGATTCGGTATGAATCCAGAATTGATAAAGGAGGTTGAAACCAGAAACCGACAGGAGTACAAGTGGATCGATGCCTGCAAAGGCCATGGGGGTATAGAAAAGCGATGTCCAAATGATCTGCGTGGAGCTTTGCCTAAGTGCTACAGAGAGATTGTATTCTTCGCTTTGATGGTGCACACTATGCCCTCCCCAAAACAAGTTTACTTGATGACTCATCCGATGTGCCCAGTAGTAAAAGAAGTCGTAGGCTATAAAGGCAATAACCCAGGTTAAGGCACTGTTTTCTATCGTTTCAAATCGAAAATGCTCATAGAGGTAAGTATAGAAACCAATGGAGAACACTTTGAGGAAGGCCCCGGTGACTTGAGAAGTGACGCCACAATTGATATTCGCAATGGCATCGTTCAGTCGGTATGACTTAGTTGCCTTGATGCGATGAACGATCAATTCAATGCCGATGAGGAGGAAGTAGACAGGAATGGCAATGACGGTCGGGTTCAGACTCATTCCACTAACTTAATGAAAAAAGAATTCTGAGTAAATCAGGTCGAAAGGGTAACTGCTTTTTGCCTTGTTGTTTTAAACCAAATAGATGAGGATAGGAGGTATACAAGGGCAATGATCAGCAATGTGAAGCCCGGATTAAGACCACCGAAGATATAGACAAAGCCGATGGACATAAATACAATTCTTATGACTTCAAGTCCTCGACTCCATTTTCTATGTTCAAACAGAAGGCCAAAAGAGGCCACAGAGAAGATGATCAAGATGGCTGATATTACCTTTTGGGCAATATCCATCTCGGTAAGAAAGTACAAGAAAGAGAGGGTGGTGAGCATAATCACTACAAACTGTATGATTACATAGAGATTGAGTCGGGTAGAGGTTCGGTTTTGGAACTTCTTATAGTTAGGGTCTATTTCAGGAGCAGGCTGATAGCCACCCAGGTACTCAGGTTGCCAGCCAGGTTTGTTCACCAATAGCCTCAGCTTGTCCTTCAGTTTAGGAATTCTCTTGAGATTCTTATAAATCTCTGTGTAGTGTGCAAAGTTTGCCCAGACTGGATTCCAACTTTTCAATGGTTTTGTGATGCCGTATTGGGGTCTTTCTTCTTCTGCCGCGAAACTTCCAAAGAGCTTATCCCAAATGATTAAGGTCCCTGCATGGTTTTTATCAATGTATTTTGGGTTTCTGGCATGATGTACCCTGTGATGAGAAGGCGTATTAAAGACAGCTTCGAACCATTTGGGCATTTTAGAAATCGACTCAGTATGAATCCAGAACTGGTATACCAAATTGATCCCCTGAGCAACGATAAACACGATAGGATCAACACCCAAAAGTGCGATGGGCAAATAGAACAGAAAGGTCCAAAGAATCTGGGTTGAACTTTGTCTGAGCGCCACTGAAAGATTGTACTCCTCACTTTGATGGTGCACGCTGTGACCTCCCCAAAAAAGATTGATTTCATGACTCAATCTATGTGCCCAGTAGTACATAAAGTCAAAGGTGATAAAGGCTACAGGGAATGCCCACCATACCATAGGAATGTGGAAAAGTCCATAATTGGCTTCCATGTAGGTGTAAGCATTAAAAAGTATAACCATGAGGAAGGCTCCAGTAATCTGAGATACAACACCACAATTGATGTTGGTCATGGCATCCTTTAGGTTGTAAGATTTGGTAGCATTAACCCTGTGAATGATGAATTCGATGCCTATCAGAAGAAAGTAAACAGGGATAGCAATTACAGATGGGTTAATGCTCATTGACCAACTATTATGTAAAGTGTCTTGGTTAAAGACTCTAATCTCTCTTAAGAGGTTGCCGCAATCACCGAATATTAAATTGATATACCATGAAACCGGTTCTATTAATTATCTTCGCGCTCGATTAATAGTGAGCAATGGATAAGTTTATAGGGTTCTTCAGAAATGTGACGATTTTATTATTTACTGGAGCTTTGATCTGGTCTTATGCCTTTATGGCCAGTCAGGTAAATTACAGGTTTGATCCTGCTGGGGATGCGCTCGGTACAGCCAACAAGAATACCTACTTTTTCGGAGCCATGGCCATCTTTCTTCTGGCTAACGTAGTTTGCTATTATTTCACAAGAGTACTCAAGAAAATCGATACGACAGAAGATGGTAAGGGGATCAGAAATCGATCTCTGAAGAAAGACCTTATAACATGGATTAAAGGTTTTGCAGGGGTACTCAATTTGTTCTTCAGTTTGATACTTGTTTTCCTTGGTTTAATGAACATGTCGGCAGACTACAATATCAAGACTCTAGGCTTTTATGTTTACTTAGGACCTATATTGATTTTGGGTTGGTTCTTTTACCTGGCAGTCATACTTGGCAAACGAAGAAATTAGTAATCTTCTCATTATCAGAGCATGAGCAATTGCTTCTTCGGAAGCTGGCTTATTGACGTGCATTTCTAGATTTTTAATTCTAAATTCCGCTTTCAATTTTGTGCTAATGAGCACGGTTGATTTAGAACCTTTTTGTTTTGAAATTTTGAATGGCGAATCAAGTAGCGAATTATACCGAAGATAGCATTCGGTCCCTCGATTGGAAAGAGCACATTAGACTAAGACCCGGGATGTACATTGGGAAGCTTGGCGATGGATCGGCTCAAGATGATGGCATTTACGTATTGGTAAAAGAAGTTGTCGATAATAGTATCGATGAACATATGATGGGTTTCGGAAAAACCATCGATGTCAAAGTTTCCGAACACAAAGTCGAAGTTAGAGACTATGGAAGAGGTATTCCTCTGGGTAAAGTAGTCGACTGCGTTTCCAAGATCAACACCGGTGGAAAGTATGACTCAGGAGCTTTTCAAAAGTCTGTGGGTCTTAATGGGGTAGGTACCAAAGCAGTGAATGCCTTGTCCACTTATTTCAAAGTACAGTCTTACCGCGATGGCATGACCAAAATTGCCGAATTTGAGCGAGGTGAGATTACTAATGATGCAAAGGAGATTAAAAGCAGTGGTAGAAATGGTACTCAAATCGTATTTAAGCCAGACGACACGGTTTTCAAGAATTACCACTTCATTCCCCAATACTTAGATGATCTCATTTGGAACTATTGCTTCCTGAATGCAGGGCTCACCATCAATTTCAATGGAGAAAAGTATCACTCCGAAAAGGGACTATTTGACCTGCTATCGAGAAAAACTGATGAAGACAACCTAAGGTACCCAATTATTCATCTGAAGGGTGATGACATAGAACTCGCCTTATCTCATACCAATCAATACGGAGAAGATTATTATTCATTTGTAAATGGTCAGTATACTACACAGGGAGGTACGCATCAGGCGGCCCTTCGCGAAGCAGTTGTTAAGACCTTAAGAGAGTTTTACAATAAGAATTTTGATGCATCCGATATCAGAGCTTCGATAGTTGGTGCTATTGCGGTGAGAGTACAAGAGCCAGTCTTTGAATCGCAGACCAAAACTAAGTTAGGTTCTCAGAATGTTGCTCCCGATGGACCTACCATGAGGACTTTTGTGAACGACTTTGTGAAAAAAGCCCTTGATGATTATCTCCATAAGAATCAAGCAGTGGCCGATGCCTTGTTGAAACGTATTCTACAGTCAGAACGCGAACGTAAAGAGATTGCGGGCATTAAGAAATTGGCCAATGAAAGGGCCAAAAAAGCAAACCTTCACAATAAGAAGTTGAGGGATTGCAGAGTGCACCTTAACGATACTAAAAAGGATGAGGAGCTGCGAAATGCAACTACGCTTTTTATCACAGAAGGAGATTCTGCTAGTGGATCGATTACCAAATCAAGGAATGTACAAACCCAAGCGGTTTTCAGTTTGCGTGGAAAGCCATTGAACTGTTTTGGACAGACCAAAAAAGTGGTTTATGAGAACGAAGAGTTCAATCTCCTGCAGCATGCACTCAATATAGAGGATGGACTTGAAGGACTTCGCTATGACAAAATCGTAATTGCTACCGATGCCGATGTTGATGGCATGCACATACGATTATTGTTGTTGACCTATTTCTTGCAATTCTTCCCAGACCTGGTGAGAAGGGGGCATGTCTACATCTTGGAAACCCCACTTTTCAGGGTGAGAAACAAGAAGGAGACGATTTACTGCTACAGCGATGAAGAAAGGCAGCGTGCCATAATGAAACTAGGTAATAAACCTGAAATCACCCGCTTCAAAGGGCTTGGTGAGATTTCTCCGGATGAATTCAAGAATTTTATTGGTGAAGATATGAGACTGGAGCCAATCATTCTCAAGAAAGACACGAGCATCCAGGAGCTGTTGAAATTCTACATGGGAAAGAACACACCAGACAGACAAAACTTTATTATCGACAATCTAAGAATAGAGAAAGACTTGGCTGAGGAGGCCGCTTAGACTAGCATGAGTGACGAGACTATTGACGATTTAAGCAACGAGGAAGACGGAAAGATCAGGGAAGCGATTCCCGTATCGGGTATGTACGAAGGTTGGTTCCTTGAGTACGCATCATATGTAATTCTTGAAAGAGCAGTACCTGCCATTGAAGATGGACTGAAACCGGTTCAAAGAAGGATTCTACACTCCATGAAGGAGATGGATGACGGTAGGTTCAACAAGGTGGCCAATGTGATTGGTCAGACTATGCAGTATCATCCTCACGGAGATGCTTCCATTGGCGATGCCATCGTAAACATCGGTCAGAAAGACTTGCTGATTGAAACTCAGGGTAACTGGGGAGATATTAGAACTGGAGACAGAGCAGCAGCAGCCAGGTATATTGAAGCCAGACTTTCGAAGTTTGCCCTTGAGGTAGTTTTTAATCCACAGACTACCGAATGGCAGCTATCTTACGATGGACGTAAGAAAGAGCCAGTAACACTTCCCGTTAAATTTCCACTTCTACTTGCACAAGGGGTAGAAGGTATTGCAGTTGGGCTTTCAACCAAAGTGCTTCCGCACAACTTTATTGAGCTTATTCAAGCTTCTATTAAGGTGCTTCAAGGTAAGAAACCGAAAATCTATCCAGATTTCCCGACAGGGGGAATGGCTGACTTTTCTGAGTACAATGAAGGAAAGCGTGGAGGAAAGGTAAAAGTTAGGGCAAAAATAGAGGAGGTCGATAAGAAGACAATCGCAATTAAAGATATACCGTTTGGTACCACAACCACTGGATTGATTGACTCTATCATTAAGGCCAATGATAAGGGCAAAATCAAGATCAAGAAGGTTGTTGATAATACGGCAGAGGACGTTGAAATCCTTATAGAATTAGCCTCAGGTCAATCACCTAACATTACCATTGATGCCTTGTACGCCTTTACAGATTGTGAGACAAGCATTTCACCAAATGCATGCGTGATCATTAAAGACAAGCCTCATTTTGTCACGGTGACGGAAATGCTCCAGGTCTGTACTGAGCAGACCGTAGAACTGCTAAGGCAGGAACTGGAAATCCGCAAGGCTGAACTCTTAGAGAAGATTCTATTCAGTTCTTTGGAAAAAATCTTTATCGAGAATCGCATCTATCGCGATATCGAGGAGTGTGAAACTTGGGAGTCGGTTTTAGAAACTATTGATAGGGGGCTAGATCCTTTTAAGAAAGAGTTTTATCGAGAGATTACCACTGAAGACATTGTTCGACTTACCGAAATCAAGATCAAGCGAATCTCCAGATTTGATGCCTTTAAGGCGGATGAGCTCATGCGAAAGCTCACAGAAGAGCTTGCAGAGGTAGAACATAACCTAAAGAATCTGGTAGAGTATGCCATCTCTTATTTCCAACGACTTCTTGAGAAGTATGGAAAGGGACGTGAGCGTAAGACAGAAATCAAGTCTTTCGAGAATATCAAGGCTGCAGTGGTGGCGGCTAACAACGCCAAACTTTACGTAAACCGAAAGGATGGCTTTATTGGTTATGGACTAAGGAAGGACGAGTTCGTCTGCGAATGCTCGGACATTGATGATATCATCGTTTTCAGAGCTGACGGAAAGTTTCAGGTTGTGCGAATCTCAGACAAGATCTTTGTTGGTAAGGACATCCTGTGGGCTGGTGTGTTTAAGAAGAACGATGAGCGTATGGTCTACAACATGATGTATCTCGATGGTAAGTCGGGTCGAACCATGGTGAAGCGCTTCCAGGTTTTGGGTGTTACCAGAGATCGTGAATATGATCTAACCAAAGGTGAAAGAGGCTCAAAGACACTCTATTTCACCGCAAACGCTAATGGTGAAGCGGAGCTAGTCACGGTTTATCTGACTTCGGGTGCTAAGGCCAGGGTGAAAGTATTCGATTTCAACTTTGCCGATATCGACATCAAAGGAAGAGGCTCTGGTGGAAACATCGTCACTAAGTACCCAGTAAGAAAGATTCAGCTCAAGATGGAAGGCCGTTCGACTCTCGGTGGATTAGATATCTGGTATGATGAGTCTGTCGGTCGATTGAATCGTGATGAACGAGGAACCCATTTGGGTAACTTTCAGGCCGATGATAAGGTATTGGTGATTTACAATAATGGAGAGTACGAATTGACCTCATTCGACTTAAGTAATCGATACGATCCACCAAAGATTCACTATATCCATAAATTCGATCCAGAAGGAGTCATCTCTGCCATTCACTATGATGCCGCTACTGGAACACATTATGTGAAACGTTTTCAAGTAGAGACTTCCACTAAGGATAAGAAGTTCATGTTCATAAGTGAGGAGAAAGGCTCGAAGCTACTTCTGGCAACGACACTTCAGGATGCACAAATTGAGGTGCATTACACAGTGAAGGGCTCTAGAGAAAGAAAAACCACGGTCTTTGATATGGACATGCTCATTGATGTCAAAGGCTGGAGGGCTACCGGTAATAAGCTATCACCTCATAATGTTAAAAAGGTGGTACTTCTTGGTGGAAATGACAAGTCCGCTGCGGAAGGAGAGTCAGCACCAGAAACTGAAGCTGAAGAGGAGGTAACTTCAGTGCCAAAGGTTGAAGCGGAAAAGACTCCAGTCGAAAAGGAGCCGGCTGAACCAAAGGAGGAAAAGCCAGTAGAAGAAAAGAAGGCTCCTGAAACACCAAAAACGGAAAAACCAAAGCCAGCACCAGAAAAGAAGGATGATGACAAAGGTGGTGCAGGTAATTATAATGTAGGGGACACGATAGAATTGTTTTAAGAGTTAATGCTCGGTAAGGGTGTCAACAATATGGATTGTCTTTAATTCAGACGGTCTTGAACAGCCGTTCTAAGGTTGTTAAAATATTGTTTGTTCATCTTCCGAAGCTGTTGGCCTTTTTGTCAACGGCTTTCTTTTTTTAATGACCACACCTTGAGGAAACAAATAATTGATATGTTGGAGGAGTATGTGACTCCTCATAAGGTAGCCACCATAGATGAAGTCCTTTCCCAAAGAACACGTCATCTTACGGTCGTATTGGAGGACATCTATCATGCCCAGAACGCGAGTGCTGTGATGCGAACTTGCGATTGCTTCGGCATACAGGACTTATACATTACCCAGCGCTTGCATGACTATGAGGTGAATCCTAATGTGGTCAGAGGAGCATCCAAATGGGTGAGCCAGTACAAGTATGAGCGAGAGGAGGAAAGTACCGCTAAATGCTTTCTCGACCTGAAAAAGAAAAATTATCGCATAGTTGGGACAACCCCATCTAAGGAAGTTGCATCTATCCACGAACTAGATATAAGTCAGAAAACTGCCATCGTTTTTGGTACGGAACTAGAGGGCTTGACGGAGTATGCAAAAGAGCAGGTAGATGAATTGGTTCACATACCGATGTACGGGTTCACCGAATCATTTAATATTTCGGTGAGTGCAGCGTTGTTGCTCCAAGAATTAGTCTCAAGACTAAAAAGTAGCAATATCGTCTGGCAATTGACAGAAGATGAGAAAGAAGAATTGAAACTTGAATGGTATTCTAGAATAGTGAAACGATCAGATATTCATATAAATAATTTCATGAGGGAACATTCTCAGAATTCTAAGAGTTAACAACAGAATTAAATTAGCCTTACCCTGACTTTTTATCTCTTTATTGCGTTAAAGAAGAGTTTGTAATTAAAAACACGCCACTTTGAAACTGAGAATACTTTTATCTCTTACCATTTTACTCTCCTTAGTTTACACGCTCCAAGCACAAACAGTGATTGAGGGTAAAGTGACAGATGCCGAAAGTGGTGACCCTATTCCATTTGCCAGTGTTGTAATCAAAGGTACTGCTGTAGGTTCTCCGACAGATTTTGACGGCTTCTACCGAATTGAAGGAGATGCGGCCTCAGATACCTTATTGGTTTCCTTCATAGGTTATGAAACTAAGTATAAGGTTTATCAAAAAGGGATCACTCAAACGATCAATTTCCAATTGACCCCAGAAGCAAAAAGCCTAGATGACTTTGTGGTGTTTGCAAGAAAGCAGGAGAACCCTGCTTTTGCCATCATGCGTTCGGTGATCAAAAACAAGAGCAAGAACGATAAGAGAACACTAGATGCCTATGAATACGAGAGTTATAATAAGATTCAGATAGATGTAGATAATATCTCTGAGCAGTTGAGGCAAAAGAAGTACATGCAGAAGATTACTGCAGTACTAGATTCCATTGAAGTGATAGCCGGTGAGGATGGGAAACCCATCTTGCCATTGTTTATATCAGAATCACTCTCTAAGTTTTATTATCGTGATGATCCAAGGTTACAAAAGGAGGAGATTCAAAAAACTCGAATAAAAGGTGTGGCCATTGAAGATGGGTCGCTGATTTCTCAGATCATTGGTTCTTCTTTTCAAGAGTATAATTTCTATCAAAACAGAATGAACATTGTAGAGAAGGAGTTTGCTTCGCCTATTGGGGATGCATGGCGAATTATCTATGATTATGAACTTCAGGATAGCCTTTATCTGGGAGATGAGTTTGTTTATCTACTTGACTTTAAACCTAAGAATGATCAGGAGTTAGCATTCTTTGGGAAACTGTGGATTAGTAAAGAAGATTATGCGGTCAAGCAGATTGATGCAACAATGCAGCCAACGGCCAACTTGAATTTTATTGATAGAATCAAAATTCAGCAAGAACTAGAGAGAACCGAAGCTGGTGCCTGGTTACCCATTAAATCCAGAGTATTGATTGATGCTTCGGAAATCACAAAGAAGTCTGCTGGATTCCTTGCCAAATTCTACACGTCCAACAAGAACATCAAGATTACCGAACCTAAGCCTACTAGGTTTTTTGAAAGAACAGTAGAACTAGCCGAAGATGCCCGATATACTGATGAAGACTTCTGGAAGAACAGCCGTCACGACAAGTTGAGTGATACAGAGGTCAATGTAATGGCGATGATAGATTCGTTGAACAACATCAGGTTTGTGAAAACCTGGACCAACATTCTCAAAACCGTTGCAAGGGGATATTTTGAAGTTGGAAAGTTAGACTTGGGCCCATGGCCTTTTGTTTTCGGTATCAATGATGTAGAAGGCGTGAGACTTCGACTTGGCGGTAGAACGAATGAAAACTTCAGTCGTAAGTGGCAGTTCAATGGCTATGGTGCCTATGGATTTGATGACGAGCGATTTAAATACGGTGTTGGAGCGAATGTAATTCTGAACCGAGAGAAGTGGACAACACTCAACTTAAGTTATCGGAATGATCTGGATCAATTCGGAATTCAACCTGATGCTGTTACCTCACTATCGGATGGGAGTGCCTTTTTGGCTTTGACCCAATTGGGGAATCTTGTAAGGCCTTTTAGATATGAAAGGTATCAAATCGAAGGTTTCAGGCAATTCTCAAGATCCTTTTCAGCAGCCATTCAGTTGAAGAAACAAAACTACAATCCTGAATTTAATTTCAGGTATAGCACAGATTTCAACAGGGTTGATGCACCGCTGGCGTCTGATTTTGAGACAGCTGAAGCAACCATCAGACTCAAGTTTGCCAGAGACGAGACTTTCTTGGTCAATGATAACAACCGTTTCAGTTTGGGTACGCTCAGATGGCCTATCTTCTTACTTTCCTATACAAGAGGCTTCAAAACGCTGGGTGGAGACTTTGAGTACAACAAGATCAATTTTGGCGTTTCACAAAGAATCAAATTAGGCTTTTGGGGAGTTTCAAGATATCAAGTAAACGCTGGACATATTTTCGATGATGTACCTTACCCGCTATTGACTGCGCATATCGGCAATGAGCAATTCGTATACACTGATATCGCCTTCAATACTATGAACTTCTACGAGTTCGTCAGTCAGTCTTTTGCTTCCCTTCGATATCAGCATAGCTTTGAGGGCTTTGTCTTCAATAGAATACCGTTGCTCAGAAAACTGAAGTGGAGGCTTGTTGGTACTGGTAATGTACTCTTTGGTGGTGTAAGTCAGAGCACTTTAGACGCTCAAATTAGAACCGATGAAGGTGGCAATGATCTGCCTTTTTTCAATGTACTTGAAAATGGAAGGCCTTTTGCCGAGGTAGGTTTGGGTGTTGAAAACATATTCAAAGTTTTCAGAGTAGATTTCATCCGTAGACTGACCTATTTGGAAAACCCAGGAGTGGATAGAACAAGTATCAAACTCAGTTTCAATTTATCGCTCTAAATCAATCAATAAAGAGCCTTTTCAGTAATTATTATTGCATATTTGCATTCGCAAAATTTGATTTTAATAAATCCTGTTGGTTTGTAGCAGCAGGTACCGATTAAAATGAGCCAAGAGCAAATAAAAATCACCTTACCTGACGGTAGTATCAGAGAATACGCCAAGGGATTATCAGCGATGGATGTCGCTTTAAGTATTAGTGAAGGATTAGCCAGAAATGTACTGGCTGCTGAAGTAAATGGAGAGGTTTGGGACGCCAATCGAACCATAGATCAAGACGCTACGGTAAAACTACTCACCTGGAACGACCAAGATGGTAAATCGACCTTTTGGCACTCTTCAGCACACTTAATGGCTGAGGCATTAGAAGCGCTCTATCCAGGAGTGAAGCTTGGTATTGGTCCATCCATTGAGCATGGCTATTACTATGATGTCGACTTTGGTGATCAGGAATTTGATGCAGCACATCTCGATGTGATCGAGAAAAAGATGTTAGAGTTGGCTCGCCAGAAGAATGTTTACGAAAGAAAGGATATTTCTAAAGAGGAGGCCGTGCGCTATTTTGAAGAGAAAGGTGATGAGTACAAGCTAGAGCTCCTCGAGGGACTTGAAGATGGTAACATTACCTTCTATCAGCAAGGAAACTTCACGGATCTTTGTCGTGGCCCTCATATTCCTCATACTGGTTCTATCAAAGCAATTAAGTTGTTAAGTGTGGCAGGGGCCTATTGGAGAGGTGATGAGACCAGAAAGCAACTGACCCGTATATATGGAATTACTTTCCCTAAGCAGAAGGAACTTACAGAGTATCTGCACATGCTTGAAGAAGCAAAGAAGCGGGATCATAGAAAGCTCGGTAAAGAACTAGAGCTATTTACTTTCTCAGAAAAAGTGGGGATGGGGCTTCCATTGTGGTTACCAAAAGGGGCTAAGCTGCGAGAACGCCTCGAATCCTTTATGAGAAAGGCTCAGGTTAGATCTGGATACGATCCTGTGGTTACACCACACATCGGTCATAAAAACTTATATGTGACTTCTGGTCACTATGAAAAGTATGGAGCTGATTCTTTCCAGCCGATCACTACACCGCATGAAGGAGAAGAGTTCTTGTTGAAGCCAATGAACTGTCCTCATCACTGTGAGATTTATAAATCGCAACCAAGATCTTATAAAGACCTTCCGATTCGCTATGCTGAATTTGGGACGGTTTATCGATATGAGCAAAGTGGAGAGCTTCATGGTCTGACAAGGGTTAGGGGTTTTACTCAGGATGATGCCCACATTTTCTGCATGCAAGAGCAGGTAAAAGGTGAGTTTATCAAAGTGATCGATTTAGTACTCTATGTTTTCGAGTCACTTGGCTTTGAAGACTTTACCGCTCAGATTTCTTTGAGAGATCCAGAGAACAAAGAGAAGTACATAGGTACGGATGAAAACTGGGAGCTAGCAGAGCGAGCAATCATCGAAGCTTCTGAAGAGAAAGGTTTAAATACAGTCACTGAACTAGGTGAGGCTGCTTTCTACGGACCTAAGCTGGACTTTATGGTGAAGGACGCATTGGGTAGGAAGTGGCAATTAGGAACCATTCAAGTTGACTATACATTGCCAGAAAGGTTCGAACTAGAATATACAGGTTCTGATAACCAGAAGCATAGACCGGTAATGATTCACAGAGCACCTTTTGGTTCGATGGAACGATTTGTGGCCGTGCTGATTGAACATTGTGGAGGTGAGTTTCCGCTTTGGCTAACACCAGATCAGGTTGCTATTCTTCCTATTTCAGAAAAGTATGCTGATTATGCTCAAAGTCTTTACAAGCTTTTAGAGTCAGAAGATATCACAGGATTTGTGGATCACCGTGATGAAAAAATCGGAAGAAAAATCAGAGATGCTGAGGTAAAAAAGATTCCAATCATGCTTATTGTTGGTGAAAAAGAAGCTGAGGAAAATGCAGTTTCTGTTAGGCGCCACGGACAGGGTGATGTAGGAAGTTTTAAAATCGATGATTTCATTTCCTATTTTGCTAAAGAAAAGGCTGCCTCAATGGGGCAGCAATAATAATTTAATAAAAAACGTGAGTATTGGTTATTAGAAAATATTGCCGATATTTGCAGTCATTTTGATAAAACAAGGAGGTAAAAATCGCTAAAATGAGAAGGCGCTATCCCCCGAGAGGAAGGGTAGAAGAGCCATATAAAGTAAACGGTAAGATAACTGCACGCGAGGTTCGTGTTGTAGGAGAAAATGTAGAACAAGGTGTGTTTCCGCTAAGTAAGGCCTTAGAAATGGCACGCGAGCAGAGTTTAGACCTTGTAGAAATCTCACCGAAAGCGGTACCACCGGTTTGTAAAGTAATTGATTACTCGAAGTTTAAATACGAGCAGAAAAAGAAGCAAAAGGAGATTAAAGCCAAAGCTGCTAAGACTGTTCTGAAAGAAATCAGATTCGGACCCAATACAGATGATCATGATTTCGACTTCAAATTAAAGCATGCAATCAACTTCCTAAAAGAGGGAGCTAAGGTAAAAGCCTATGTTCACTTTAAAGGAAGAACCATTGTATACAAAGAGAGAGGAGAAATCTTACTCTTAAAATTTGCTCAGGCTTTAGAAGAGTATGCTAAGGTGGAGCAATTACCAAAACTTGAGGGTAAGAGAATGTTTCTCTTTTTAGCCCCCAAGGCGACTAAGAAATAATTAATAAATAATTATATAATGCCTAAAGTAAAAACTAAATCAGGAGCGAAGAAACGTTTCAAATTGACAGGTACTGGCAAGATCAAAAGAAAGCATGCTTTCAAAAGCCACATCCTGACGAAGAAAGAGACGAAGCAAAAGCGTAATCTTACTGGTACAGGTTTGGTAGACAAATCTGACGAGAAGAACGTTAAGCACATGCTCAACATTTAAAAAACCATTAAAGGTTTCATGTTTAACCGGAGTTTTGGTCTTAAGAACCTTCGAAAGTAGGACGCCAAAAATCAAAAACTTAGAAAAATGCCTAGATCAGTTAACACAGTAGCTTCAAGAGCTAAAAGAAAAAGAATCCTCAAGCAGGCCAAAGGCTATTGGGGAAGAAGAAAGAATGTTTGGACGGTAGCAAAAAATGCCGTTGAAAAAGGTCTCGTATATTCTTACAGAGACAGAAAAGCTAAGAAAAGAGAGTTTAGAAAGCTTTGGATCCAGAGAATCAATGCTGGGGCGAGACTTCACGGAATGTCATACTCTCAGTTTATGGGAAAACTTGGCCAGTCTGGTATCGAGTTGAATAGAAAGGTACTTGCTGATTTGGCAATGAACCACCCAGAGGCTTTTGAAGCTGTAATCAAGAAAGTAAATAAGTAAGATAGCTTACTGCTTTAAGAACCCCGACTTGAGAAAGTCGGGGTTTTTTATTTTAGATACAGTTTGGTAGAATGCATGAATTTGATTTTTAAGCCCTCATCTGACTTTTCCAGAAGCATGCTCTCATACCAGGATCTGTCGCTGGGAGTGATGCCTTGATTAAAATAGTAGAGGTGAGCTAAAGAGCCTTCGGACTGAATCACTGGATCTAAGATGGACCACTTTCGGCCTAAAGTGTTTGGCATTAGAGATAGAAGGCTATCGGTATTCCAAATCACATCATGTTCGAACATTTCGAAGTCTTCTGTAAGTATTGAGCTCATCAGTGTTGTGTCGCCAGTCCCAAGCGCTACAAAGAAATCCAAAGCAACAGAGTTCACTTCGTCATCAGTGATAGGTGAACTAGATGTTTGTCTATCCACGGACATGCAGGCAGATAAGAGAAAAAGGGTAGTGAAGAGTATTGAAATGAGCTTTTTCATAGCGATTTATTTTGTCCTTACAAGTATCGTCATATTGACATAGAATTTTTGAAAAAAGGTGTCAATATATGTTGTGTTTTCAAACGATGAATACATATCTTTGCACCTCCAAAAATGGCGAGGTACCTGCCTGCGGCAGGCAATGCTCAGAACTGAGCAAGGGTACACAATCAATTTTGGATCAATGTCATGCCAAGGAGTGTCATTGATTATACCAACATGGCGAGGTAGCTCAGTTGGTTAGAGCGCAGGATTCATAACCCTGAGGTCACGGGTTCAACTCCCGTCTTCGCTACTAAAGCCCGGTTCTATTTGAGCCGGGCTTTTTTGATAACCAATCAAATGATTGTAAGTGCATTAAATCAATTGTGAATGCGATCATTCATGACAAAAGACTGCTCATTAGGTATGCGGTTTGTTATGTAATAAATAAGTCATATATTATTTCATCAAGCGATTTTTTAGCCTATGGGAAAGAACAAGTTTATCACCGAATTCGAGATTAACGCTTCTCAAAAAATGCTTTTTCCATACCTGAGCACAGCCAGTGGTTTGGCTCAATGGTTTGCAGATGACGTTAACATTAATGAAGACAAGGTTTATAGCTTTCTTTGGGACGGAGAAGATCACAGAGCAATAAAAGCAGCTCAACGTGCTAATGTGAGTGTTAAGTTTGAATTCTTGCCGGAAACGGACGAGGACAAGGATGATCCAAACTATATAGAGCTCAAGTTGAATGTGAACGAACTGACTCAGTCCGTTTTTATTCAAATTACCGATTACTCAGACTTGGATGATCCAGAAGAGCAGCAAGACCTATGGGAAAACATAGTCTACTCGCTTAAGCAGATCATTGGGGGCTAATCTTTATTTCTTCATTTCTTTTGAAAAAATAGCTTAAAGGCATGATCTTTGAGACGTTACCGCGCGTATTGATATTTGAATGAAGAAGATAGACAGGTTAGTATTTGGGTCGTTTATAGGGCCCTTTTTGTTGACACTAGTCGTAGTAGATTTCATATTACTCTTGGTTACGCTCCTTAAGTACTTTGACCAAATAATGGGCAAAGGTTTAAGTGTAGCTACGTTTGGTGAACTTATTACATACTTCTCCATATCAAGCTCTCCCGATGCTTTTCCTTTGGCAGTGCTGCTGAGTTCCATCATGACCTTCGGTAATTTGGGAGAGCACTCAGAACTCACTGCGGTTAAGAGTTCAGGTATTTCGTTGGTGCGCGCCCTGCTGCCAATCTTCCTTTTTGTCGTGCTCTTGACAGGTTTTACATATTATTCCAATACGCAATTGGTGCCAAAGACCAATCTTAAGACTTATAGTCTGCTTTGGGACATGAGAACTAAGAAGCCAGCCTTGGATATTAAGGAGGGTGTGTTTTATACAGGAATCCCGGGCTATAGTATTAAGGTGAATGAAAAGATCGGTGACGAACAACTTAAGGATATTATCATCTACGATCATACAAATCCTAATGCTCAAGGTAATACCAAAGTGATCTTGGCTGATTCTGGTCGTATGTATTCATTCATGAATCAAAGATATCTGGCCTTGGAGCTTTATCGTGGTGTGCGGTATGAAGAAGGAGTGAGTGAAAAGTATGAGGAAAAGGTAGCTGGCGGTCAGTTTGTGAGAGATAAATTCACAAGCAGCCGTATGTACTTCGACCTGTCATCTTTCGACATGGGTGATACGGATGAGAGTTTGTTTAGGCGTAGTCGATTGGTTCAAACACGTGAACAGTTGATTACCGGAATCGACTCAATGCAAAGGGACATCCATCAGAAGGAAGAACAGATGTTCAATTTCGTGGCTAATACCTTTACCTATCACTATGTGAAAGATGTTCCAGTGCCGGACCAAATCACGATCCCAAAGGCATACTATGATTCCTTGAGAGATGCCAGGCGAGAAGTTAAAGAGACTTTGAGAGACTCGATTGATGTAGTGCCTAATCCCGAAGATAAGAAGTTGGCCGTTGTTGAAAATAAGCAGGTACTTGATGTTCAGGAAGGAAAGGAGCCTTCAGGTGGTTTGAAGGTCGCGGCTAAAGGCATTACCGCTAAAACAATTGCTCAGCAATCTAATGAGCCTGTAGTAAATAAGAACACCTTTGAGCAAAACATGAGGCGTTTTAATGATTACTACAAAGGGGATGGTACAAGAATGAGTAATGCGCTGAGTTATGGAGTGAATAAATCTCGATCGGCCAGAAACGTACTGAATTCTAGAGTGATCGCCTTAGACGGGGTCAAAAGAGACCAAAGAAAGTTTGTAGTGACTAAGAATCAGCAAATTGCAAGGTCATTGGCGTGCTTGGTGATGTTTCTCATTGGAGCACCTATAGGGGCGATTATTAAGAAGGGTGGTTTAGGGTTGCCAGTAATCGTTTCCGTTATATTCTTTTTAATCTACTATGTGTTCAATACGACTGGCGAAAAGTGGGGGAAGGAAGGGGTAATGGACCCTGCCATTGCTGTCTGGATTTCTAATGCTGCATTGTTGCCTTTCGGTCTTTTCTTCTTACGACAGGCAAGAAATGATGCGCGTCTCTTTGAACCAGACTTTTATGTAAATGCCCTTGATAAGGTCAAAAAACTCTTCAAGAAGAAGAAAGAATTAAAAACAACCTAGTTTGCTAGTTCTCAGTTATATGCCTACCTTTGCGGCTGTTTAATTATTTATTACATTTTATTTTAGCTAAGCATGTATTTATCAAGCGAAAAGAAACAAGAGTTGTTTGAGAATCATGGTCGGTCAAAAGCAAAAACAGATACGGGTTCTCCTGAGTCTCAGATATCGCTTTTTACCTTCCGTATCAACCACCTTACAGAACATTTAAAAGTCAATAAGAAAGATCACTCTTCAAGATTAGGTCTTTTGAAATTGGTGGGTAAAAGGAGAAGATTGCTAGATTACCTTTATGCAAAGGATATCGAAAGATATAGAGCAATCATCGCAGAATTGAAATTGAGAAAATAATATATGAGGGAATTCGTAAGAGTTCCCTCTTTTTCCTTTCGAACTAAACGCAGGTTGTAACGACACCCTGCTTTCTTATTTTATAAAACATATATGACAAAAGTTATCACTAAGTCCATCAAAATGCCCGATGGCGCTGAAATTACAATAGAAACGGGTAAACTGGCAAAACAAGCAGATGGCTCAGTTGTGGTTAGAATGGGTGACACAATGTTACTCGCCACTGTAGTATCTTCTCAAGATGCCAAAGAAGATGTAGACTTCCTTCCACTATCAGTGGACTACCAAGAGAAGTTTGCAGGAGCAGGTAAAATACCTGGAGGATTCCTTAAAAGAGAAGGAAGACTATCAGATCACGAAGTATTGATCTGTCGATTAGTTGACAGAGCTTTAAGACCACTCTTTCCTGATGATTACCATGCTGATACGCAGGTAATGATCTCAATGATTTCACACGATGAAAATGTAATGCCTGATTCATTAGCGGCTCTAGCTGCGTCTTCAGCATTAGCAGTTTCAGATATTCCTTTCAACGGACCAATTTCTGAGGTACGTGTGGTAAGACATGAAGGAGAGTTCAAAGTGAACCCTAGCAAAGCGATTACAGAAGAATCTGATCTTGAAATCATTGTTGCTGCCGATAAGGACAACATCATGATGGTTGAAGGTGAAATGAGTGAAGTTTCTGAAGCAGATATGCTTGAAGCAATGAAAGTCGCTCATGATGCCATTAAAATTCAGTGTCAAGCACAAATCGAACTTTCAGAAGAGGCAGGTACTACTGAAAAAAGAACTTACGATCATGAGAAGAAGGATGATGCGCTTTACGAAAAGATGCATGCCGAACTCTATGACAAGCTTTACGCTTCTGTTTCACAGGCAATTGCAGACAAATATGTAAGAAGCTCTAATATTGGAGCTATCAAAGATGAATGGATGGAATCACTTCCTGAAGATCATGAATACGATGGTTTCCTAATCAAACAGTTCTTTAAGAAGATTCATAAAAAAGCAGCTAGAGACTTCGTTCTTAACGATTCTAAGAGGCTTGACGGTAGAGAGTTCAATGAAATCAGACCGATTTCATGTGAAGTAGACTACCTTCCATCAGCACACGGTTCAGCTCTATTTACTAGAGGTGAAACGCAATCTTTGACTTCATGTACTTTAGGTACGAAGCTTGATGAGCAGATGATCGATGGTGCTACCATGAACGGTTATAATAAGTTCATTCTTCACTACAACTTCCCTGGTTTCTCAACTGGTGAAGTAAGACCAAACAGAGGTCCTGGTAGAAGAGAGGTTGGACACGGTAACCTTGCCATGAGAGCTATCAAAAAGGTACTTCCACCAGAAGATTCTAATCCATACACAATGAGAATTGTTTCTGACATTCTTGAGTCTAATGGATCGTCTTCAATGGCAACCGTATGTGCTGGTTCATTGGCACTTATGGATACAGGTATCAAGATTTCGGCTCCTGTTTCTGGTATTGCAATGGGTATGATCTCAGATGCTGAAACTGGAAAATATGCTGTACTATCTGATATTCTTGGAGACGAAGATCACTTGGGTGATATGGACTTCAAGGTAACAGGTACTGAAAAGGGTATCACTGCTTGTCAGATGGATATCAAAGTAGACGGATTGTCTTACGAGGTATTAGAGCAAGCCCTTAACCAAGCGAAAGAAGGTAGACTTCACATCCTTGGTAAAATGGCTGAAGCGATTACCGAACCTAGAGAAGACTACAAACCACATGTGCCTAGAACTGAGCGTTTCAAAATTGACAAAGATCAAATTGGAGCGGTTATTGGACCTGGTGGAAAAGTAATTCAGGAAATTCAGAAAGAAACTGGTGCTACAATCAATATCGAAGAAGTGGATGACAAAGGTGTCGTTACAGTGTTTGCTGTAAACAAAGACGCTATGTTGGCTGCTGTCGGTCGAATTAAGACTATTGTAGCGGTTCCTGACGTTGGAGAAGTATATGAAGGTAAAGTGAAGTCAATTATGCCTTTTGGTGCATTTATTGAGTTTATGCCTGGTAAAGATGGCTTACTTCATATTTCGGAGATTAAGTGGGAACGTCTAGAAAAAATGGACGGAATACTGGAAGTAGGAGAAGAGATTAGTGTTAAACTAATCGGTATTGATAAGAAGACTGGTAAGTTCAGACTTTCTAGAAAAGTGCTTCTTCCGAAACCAGAGAATAAAACTGAACAGAAATAGAATATTGAGCGTTTGATAAAGTAGGAACTTTTCCTACTTTTCATATTGTTCGAAATGTTTCTATTACACAAGGATAAACCCAAAGTTTGAATGAGACAGCTTAAGATTAGTAAGCAGATTACCAACAGAGAGTCGCAGTCTCTTGATAAATACCTTCAGGAAATAGGCAAGGTGGATCTTTTGACCCCTGACGAAGAAGTAGATTTAGCGAAGAGAATCAGAGAAGGCGATCAACTTGCGTTGGAAAAATTAACTAAAGCTAACCTTCGTTTCGTTGTTTCTGTTGCCAAACAATATCAAAACCAAGGGCTTTCATTAGGCGATTTGATTAATGAAGGAAACCTGGGACTGATTAAAGCAGCACAGAGGTTTGACGAAACGCGTGGTTTCAAATTTATATCGTACGCAGTTTGGTGGATTAGACAGTCGATTCTACAAGCATTGGCTGAGCAATCTCGTATTGTACGTCTGCCATTGAACAGAGTAGGGTCTTTAAATAAAATCTCAAAGACATTTTCAGAGTTAGAGCAGCGGTTTGAGCGTGAGCCATCTCCGGATGAATTGGCAGAAGTATTAGAAGTAACTACCAAAGAAGTGGTAGATACTATGAAGATTTCTGGCCGACACGTATCAATGGATGCACCATTTGTACAAGGTGAAGAAAACAGCTTGTTAGATGTACTCGAAAATGATCAGGAAGAGAAGCCTGACACCGGCCTTATGAATGACTCCTTAAGAAGAGAGGTTCAGAGAGCTTTGTCTACATTGACGCAGCGCGAGGCAGATGTCATTACACTTTACTTCGGTCTTAATGGAGAACACTCCATGACGCTCGAAGAGATAGGTGAGAAATTCAACTTGACAAGAGAGAGAGTAAGACAAATTAAGGAAAAGGCAATCAGGAGGTTAAGACATACTTCTAGAAGTAAAGCTTTGAAACCTTATTTAGGTTAATTTATAAGATAATTGGCAAAAGGAAGGCCTTCGAAAGAGGGCCTTTTTTATTTTGACATGATCGGGGAACAATCCTTTGATAAAAAGTTGTTAATCGATTAGTTTTGATGAAACAGGAAATTTGGAGATGACGACAGAAAACGTAAAAGTATTAATCATCGGCTCTGGCCCGGCAGGATATACAGCGGCCATTTATGCATCAAGAGCAGGTTTAAGCCCAGTGCTTTATACCGGAGGCCAGCCAGGTGGCCAATTGACAACGACAAATGACGTAGAAAACTATCCAGGCTATCCTGACGGAATTAATGGTCCTCAGATGATGGTTGATTTTCAGAAACAAGCAGAGCGTTTTGGAACCGATTTAAGGTTTGGTCTTGCCACCAAAGTTGATTTCTCTAGTTATCCTCACAAGGTTTGGATTGATGATAAGCATGAGATAACTGCTGAGTCAGTAATCATCTCCACAGGGGCAAGTGCTAAGTATTTAGGGCTTCCTTCTGAGCAAACTTTCGCTAATAAAGGTGTTTCTGCCTGTGCAGTGTGCGATGGTTTCTTTTATAAAGGAAAATCTGTTGCTGTTGTTGGTGCTGGCGATACTGCAGCAGAAGAGGCTACATACCTTGCCAACTTATGCCCGAAGGTCTACATGATTGTAAGGCGTGATGAAATGCGCGCTTCTAAAATCATGCAAGAACGTGTTAAATCCACTCCAAATATTGAAATCCTTTGGGATACTGAAACAGAAGAGATTCTCGGTAATGATGAGGTTGGCGTAACAGGAGCCAGAGTTGTGAATAACAAGACTGGAGAAAAGAGAGAGCTAGAAGTAAGCGGTTTCTTTGTGGCCATTGGTCATAAGCCAAACACCGATATCTTCAAAGGCTGGTTAGATATGGATGAGACAGGCTACTTGAAAGTAAAGCCGGGAACATCTCATACAAATATAGAAGGTGTATTTGCAACGGGAGATGCCGCAGATAAGGTATATCGCCAAGCGGTCACAGCTGCAGGTACTGGCTGTATGGGAGCATTAGACGCGGAGAGGTTCCTTGCAGAAAAAGAATTTGAAATGTCTACAGCGGAAGTAGCTGAGTAGACAAAAGCCAAAAGCCACCCCGATATGTCGGGGTGGCTTTTTTATTTCAAGAACATGATAAAACTAGATATTCTCGCCTTAGCAGCCCATCCGGACGATGTGGAATTGTCATGTGCTGGTACCCTGATCAAGGCTGTCCAACAAGGAAAAAAGGCAGGTATTGTCGATTTTACAAAAGGAGAACTTGGTACAAGAGGTACTCCTGAAATCAGAATGCAAGAGGCAAAAGCGGCAGGGGAGATCATGGGGATTTCAGCACGTGAGAACCTTGGGTTCAGAGATGGTTTTTTCAAAAATGATGAAGCGCATCAATTAGAGGTCGTTAAAGCGATCAGAAAATATCAACCAGAAATTGTTCTTGCCAATGCAATTGATGATCGCCATCCAGATCATGGAAGGGCCTCATTTTTATCTAAGGAAGCTTGTTTTCTGGCCGGTTTAGCCATGATCAAAACAGAAGTTGATGGTGTTGAACAAACGCCCTGGAGACCTAAGGCAGTTTATCATTATATTCAAAGTATCCCACATACACCAGATTTTATAGTCGATGTAAGTTCTGCTTGGGAAACTAAAATGAAGGCTATCAGAGCCTTTAAAACGCAGTTTCACGATCCAAATAGCGATGAGCCAGAAACCTATATCTCTTCTCCGAGATTTATGAAAATGATCGATTCTCGCGGAATCCATTATGGTCACGAGATTGGTGTCGAATATGGAGAGGGCTTCACTGTTGAGCGAACGGTAGGTACTAATTCAGTATTTGATTTGATTTAAGGCGCAAGTCGAGAGGCCTTCCAGTTCTCACTTTCCTTTTCGTAAAGAAGGCGATCGTGTAGGCGACTTTGCCTGCCTTGCCAAAACTCAAAAGATGTCGGTTTGATCTTATAACCACCCCAAAAATCTGGCAACGGTACTTTGCCTTCCTTAAATTTTCGTTTCATTTCGGCAAGCTTCATTTCTAAGACATTGCGAGAGCTTATTACGGAGCTTTGCTGAGATACCCATGCTCCCAATTGGCTTCCGTGAGGCCTACTCGTGAAATATTTGAGTGATGTAGCAGTACTTACCTTCTCGGCAACACCTTGAATGCACACCTGACGTTCCATAGCATACCAAGGAAATAATATCGACACTTGATGATTTTCCTCAATCTGCTGAGCCTTGCGACTCTTGTAATTCGTATAGAATACAATGCCATCAGTATCTAGGGCTTTCATGAGTACCGTTCTTTGGAAAGGTTGACCTGATTTGTCAGTGGTACTCAATACCATTGCGTTTGGTTCAAGCAGCTCGCCTTTTTGAGCTTCCTGAAACCATCTTTCAAATTGTTTGAAAGGATTAGAGTCAGCAGATTCTATATCAAGAGAAGCTTTGGTATACTCCTTTCTTAAATCAGCAATGGTGTCTGTCATGTATCCAATATTTCAGTGCAAATATAACAACACCTTTAGACGAAAGTTTTTCTAATTCGTTAGGCAAAGTAAAAATGCATTTATAATTTTCTTTGAAGCGAGCATATGTTTCAATACGACAAAAATATTCCCGATCCAGAACCAGGAGATTTCCTCTTATCTGAACCGTTTTTAAATGATCCGAATTTTGAAAGAACAGTCATTCTTATTTGTGAGCACAATGATGAAGGAACCTTCGGCCTTGTGCTGAATAAGCTTTCGGATTTGAAGCTGGATGATGTATTGGAGGAGAGGATTACTTTTCCGACTTACTTGAATATAGGTGGCCCTGTAGAGCAGAATACCCTACATTTCATTCATCGACTTGAGGATAAAGTTGAAGGCTCAATTCAATTAAACGATGGTCTATATTGGAGTGGGGATTTTGAGCAAATCAAGTTTTTGCTGAATTCTAATCTCATTAGAGAAGAAGATATTCAGTTTTATCTCGGTTACTCGGGTTGGGGTGTTGGTCAGTTGAGATCTGAATTAGACAAGCAGTCCTGGTTCGTCCGTAAAAAAGCCACAGCTAACGAGATTTTCGATATGGAATCAGACATCCTCTGGAAGTCTATTTTGAAGCAAATGGGAGGTAAGTACAAGGTGTTTTCAAATTACCCGGTTGATCCTCGCTTGAATTAATAGTTTTACTAAATTTGATACTGTAACGGTGCGGCTGCAAAGCCGATAGCAATTAGAGACATGAGTGAAGACAAGAATAAGAAGGTGGAGGAAAAGGATCAGCCAGAATCTGCGGCTGAAGAGCAACAAGAAGTAACCCCACAAGAAGAAAAGGACACAATCGAAACACCTCAGGCTGTAGAAGAACCATCTTCTGACAAAGAGGACTCAACAGATGCTCCAGAAGTAGAAGCTAAAGTTGAGGAAGACGCTCCTGAGACTGCTGAAGAACCAAATCCAGTGGTTGTTACCGAAGAAACTGAGGATAAGACTGCTGAAGAACCGGCTACTGAGGTTGCCACTGAAGAGGTGGAGGATAAACCTGCTGAGGAGGCTGCTGTGGTTGAAGTTCAAGAAGCCGAGTCCCCTGCTGAAGTAGGTACTTCTGAAACACCTGAATCTAGCACCACAGACGAGGTCTCCAACGAAGAAACCACCGATAAAACTGAAGAAGAGTCTAGTGCGGAAAGCGAAGAGGAGGAAGAAGAGCTTCCTGATTACACCACTTATACTCGCGAGCAGCTAGTTGAGGCCATAGAGGAGCTCACCCAGCAAGATAGCTTCAAACGTGCCGATCGTGTACTAAAAGAAATTGAACCCCTTTTCACAGAGTTTGAATCGAATCTCAGAAAAGAAGCAGAAGAAAAGTTTAAGGCTGAGGTAGGAGAGGAAGAAGAAGGTTTTGAGTTCAGGCATGATGAGCTCTATAATCGTTTCGATGCTTCTCTTAGACTATTAAGGGATAGAAAAGCCTCTTATTACAAAGAGCGTGAAGCCAATAAAACCCGTAACCTTGAAAAGAAGCAGGAACTGCTTGAGAAGCTAAGATCACTAGTCGATGGTGAGGAAGCTACCACAAGCCTAAAACCTATTAAAGAAGTTCAGGAAGTTTGGAAAGCGATCGGTCCGGTGCCGAGCCAGTACAACAAGACGCTTTGGGCCAATTACAATGCCCTATTAGACCGTTTCTACCACAACAGACATATACTTTTTGAGCTCAAAGATCTTGACAGAAAGAAGAATCAGGTAGCAAAAACCGAGTTATGTGAGAAGGCAGAGGCCTTGAATGACCTTGAGAATGTCAAAGACGCTGTGATTCAATTGAATGAATTACACGAAGAATATAAGCGCATTGGGGCTGTACCAAGAGAAGTGCAAGAAGAACTTTGGAAAAGGTTCAAAGCGGCTTCAGATGTTATCTATCAAAAGCGTAAAGGCTTCTTAGAGCATTTGAAAGGTGACCTCAAGGAGAATTTGGTCAAGAAGCAAGAACTCATCGATGAGTTGGCCACTTTCTCGTCATTCAATTCAGACCGAATAAATGATTGGAACGCTAAGACCAAAGAAATCCTCGATTTGCAAAAGCGTTGGGAAGCCATTGGTGGTGTGCCTCGTGAAAATGCGAAAGAGATTAACCGATCGTTCTGGTCTACTTTCAAGGGGTTCTTCGCTAACAAAAATGAGTTTTTCAAGAAGCTCGAGTCTTTAAGAAAAGAGAATCTTGCTAAGAAGGAAGCTTTAGTAGAAGAGGCCGTTGCTCTTCAAAGCAGTGAGGAATGGGATAAAACCGCAGAGCAGTTAAAACAGCTGCAGCGTAGGTGGAAAGAAATAGGGCCAGTTCCTGAAAAGCAACGTAATGCAGTTTACGCCAAATTCAAGGAGGCCTGTGATGTATTCTTTAATAACAAGCGTCAACAACTCAATCAAACCGAGTCGGCTTACGTGGAGAATCAGGAGAAGAAAGAGGCAGTACTGGCTGAAATGGCTGAGAAGGCTAAAGGCAAAGCAGGTTCTCAAGAAGAGTTGATGGGATTGATTGCATCTTATAACGAAATTGGTTTTGTACCTCGTGGTGCCATTAAATCTATTGAAGCAAAATTTCAGGAGTCTGTCAAGGTATATGTAGATAGCCTTGGACTTGAAGCTTCAGAGGCTGAGTCATTGATGCTAAAAGCAGAACTCTCTAGTGGAAATAAAGGAGGGGGAGCAGACAAGAAATTCCAGAAGAAGGAGTCTACGTTAAGAAGGAAGATTTCCGAACTGGAGGATAATATTTCACTTTGGAACAATAACCTCGCATTCTTTGCTAATTCTAAGACGGCTGATAAGCTGAAAGAAGAGTTTGATGAAAAGATTGCTAAGGCTGAAGAAGAAGTCCAAAGCCTTAAAAAGCAACTAAGAATCTTAAGAAGTATTTGACAACCAAAGGGTTGAAAAATCTTTGAAAATTTGACATTAGCAGCTTTGCAATTTTAGAAGACACTTCTATCTTTGCACTCGCTTTGAACGAAAAGCAAAAAAGCCTCCTTAGCTCAGATGGTAGAGCAACTGACTTGTAATCAGTAGGTCATTGGTTCGATCCCGATAGGAGGCTCATAAAAGACAGTTACGAAAGTGACTGTCTTTTTTGTTTTACCCCTTCCTTCAAACTTTCACAGTGTCCTTTTTACTCGCCATCATTTTTTCAATCAGTTGAGGTACTTTCTCGAAAACCGCGGATAGCCCCTTGTTCTGATGCGTACTAACGAACGAGATTTGGTCGCCTTTCGATACCAGGAAACCAATAGGGTCTATACCCATTCCAGCACCAGCTCCACCACCTTCTCCTGTTCCGGTTTTTGGGGAAGAACCAGTTCCTCCACCGCTACCAAAACCAACTCCTAGGCGTATTACGGGTACACAAACGAAATCTCCTAGTTTGAATTCGTCACCTACTACTGTTTCTGTTTTGGCCTCAGTTTCTATAAAGTCTGTTAATTTCTGAAGCATTGTCTCAAAATTCATTTCCATAATATTATCTTTTAAATAGTTGTTGAATAAGTGCGATCAGAATGACATGCAATCTGATATGGGCTTCTAACTTCAAGGTGGTGATACCTTCAAAATTGAAATGAACCGATCGATGCCTTTCAGCATTTGTCAAGAAGTACCCTATGGGCACCAGTTTTGCATTCAAAACAACATCTCCCGTATCCACGTCTATCAATAGCTTTTTAACCTTGAATGCCCTCATACACCTTTTAAATAGCTTTATCGGGTGCCGAACCTTGCGTTTGCCGTCCTTCTTCTTCGACTTCTTTCTTTTCTTTTTCTCGTTTGAATCAGTTCGAACTCTTCTTCCAAGAATTCTTAATTCTGTTGTGATCAACTCACCCGTGAGAACTGAGAAAGAAAATGTGCCTTTTTGAAAAACCTGGTAGGTATTTGAATGCGAATCACAAATAATGACGATAGGCTTTACAAGTACCCATATGACCACGATCACGACAACCAATAAAGGGATATAGATCACCCAATACACTTTAATTATTTAGTCTACGAAGTTACCCATTGACGTTGGCTGATCAGATGAGCCCGGTCATCACCAGCCGTGATTCCAATCACTATAGGGTTGTTTTGCCAGTAGATTACTGAACAATGGCTGTCCTTGATGATCAATGTCATCCAGCTCAAAAACCAGTGTCATTGCTGTCGACACAATTCCTCACTTAATTAGGACCCATTTAAACAAATGATCATGGGAGTTCATAAAGTAGTAGAAGTGCTTGCCTTTTCTACCAAGAGTTGGGAAGACGCGGCACAAGAAGCAGTAAAACAAGTCTCAAAAAATGTCAGAAACATTGAGTCGGTATATATCAAGGAAATGAGTGGAAAAGTAATTGATAATCAAATTGTTCAGTATCGAGTGAATGCAAAGGTGACATTCGGTATAGAGTAAATGTACCTAGTACCTCATACTTAAAATAATTATGAGCAATCGCATAGATAGACCTTTTCTGTTTTACACTCCTCGATTATTATCGATGGTTTTATTGGTCGTGTTATCAGTCTTTGCCATCGAGGCATATCAGGAAGCAGCGACTGATGGCATATCGAATTCACCCTTCATCGTCTACCTATTCCCAGTTTTTGTCCTCTTAATCATTACAGCCATTTCATGGCGAAAGGCCCGCATTGGTGGAACGCTCTTTATCATGGGAGGTTTCTTTTATGCTTTCTTTATGGACGAGTTCTCTGCTTCATCACTTGCAATGGTCGCCACACCTCTAATCCTTCTCGGGGTCCTATTTCATGTCAGCCAATACTTTCGAAAGTGACTACAATCACCCAGGAGGTTGACTCGCATCATAGGCTTCTGGGTACTCAGTGTCTAATTTCGGAGGGAAGAAAAGACTTAAACACAGAAATATGCAACGAGATAGAAACCCAAGATGGAGAAGAATAAAGAGTAGTCCGTTTCACAGGATAGGGGATGCTTATGGAAGTTTCTTTGATGGAGAGCACTTCCTGGGACGCAACGCTTTTGATGATAGTTGGATCGCGCCCAAGATACCTGCTAACATTAAGAAAACGTCTAAAACCTATGAAATCGAAATGGCCTTACCAGGCTTTGTCAAAAAAGAAATCACGATTCTCGTAGAAGGAGATTTATTAAAAGTTTTAGCGGAGAAGGACATGAAAGGAGAAGTCAATGATTCTGAAAACTTAGATTATGACATACTGGGAAGAAGCTTCCAGCTAGAGCCTGATATTGACAGAGACCGCATTAGTTCAAAGTTCAAAGATGGATTACTTAAGATTTACCTGCCGTATAATGGTGAGGTAAAGAAGAAGCCTAGGGTTAAAGTTAAGGTGACTTAATTTTAACTTCGCTGTTTATAGAAATCCCTGATGGCAGCCTTTATCTGATTGGTTGTCATCTTATCGGCCCTACCAATGGGGTGTATGTTAAACGTGCGGTCATTCGCTTTATCCAAATGATTAAGCAACCCTACCTTGGCTTCAGCAGGTCCTGTTATCATTACTTCCAGGCTTCCTTTTAAGTGCGCTTGGATCCTATCGTAGTAGTTCTTGGTTTGGTGCTTTCTGCGTTCCAGATGTTTCTTTTCTGAAACAGCCTCTTGAGGTCCATAGGGTGTCGAACTTCCAGAGCCTCCAACCAAATGGAAATGCTCAACCTCAGAATCGACAATCACAAAATCATTCTTACCCTTTTGGAGGTGATAAATAAATGCCTGATCAAAATCCAGCCATATCCCTGTTACTCTTTCCATTTTATTAGCTTTTGATACAAGATATTTTGAAAGTTATCGCTAGGCAATGACAGATGTTAGGGAAGAGGTTGACAAGCATCAGCTAAGTCTATGACTGTGTTTACGGAACTGATATAAATCACCTATTCAGCTAAGCGATCTCAGGTGCTGCAGGCTATTTGATCATGTAGCTTTAGTCAAATTAAAAAGCCTATGAATATTAAGATAGCCGACTTAATGGTCAAAAATGTAGTAACTACAGAACCACATAAGTCAATCGGTCATGTCAAGGAAATGATGACCAAAAATAGAATCAGCTGTGTTCCTGTGGTGAATTCTGATAACGAACCGGTGGGTATCGTAACCACAAATGATTTTAAGATCAACCCGGGTGATAGTTCTCAAGTGAGTCAACTCCTGTCCGGTCATGTGTATACGGTTCCTGCATACAATGACGTTTCAGTGGCTGCCAAAGTGATGCGTAAACACCACTTTCACCACCTGATAGTGACACACGAGAAGGAGATTGTTGGCATTATTAGTTCATTCGACTTATTGGCACTGCTTGACGATCATAAATTTGTGATGAAAAATCCGCCTACACCTAATAAGAAAAGTAAGCAGAGGATATAAAGAAGGTTTATGGGACGCCTTATGCTCGATAGGCGTTCCCATTGATCTGGCCATCAGCCATCTCAATGATTCGGTCAGTTTTCTGTGCAAAGTCCAGGTCGTGTGTGACCACCAGTAGTGACATCCCTTTTTGATCGCTGAGTTGTTTGAGAATGTCAAATACATTATCAGAATTCTTGCTATCCAGGTTTCCGGTAGGTTCATCGCCCATAATGATAGTTGGTTCATTGATTAAAGCTCGTGCTATAGCCACACGTTGTTTTTCTCCACCGGAAATTCTGTAGGCTAGTTTATCCGCTAAATCTCCAATATCTAAGAGGTCTAGCTTTTGCATGGCATCTTCTCTTATTTCTGCTAAAGACTTCTTTGCCAATTTCTTCGCAGGAAGCATAACATTTTCTAGAACGGTGAACTCAGGAAGCAAGTAATGAAATTGAAATACAAAGCCTATATGCTCATTTCTGACCACGGAGAGTTCCTTATTTGACTTTCCATAAAGTTCTTCACCATTGAGTAGCAGGCTGCCATCATAGTCTGTATCCATTGTAGATAAAATGTACAACAGAGTAGACTTACCACAGCCTGACTTGCCCATGATTGATACAAATTCACCAGGCTTAATGCCAAAGCTGATATCCTTCAATACATGAAAAAGTACTGGCTCTCTGAAATACTTGTTGATATTTCGAGCTTCGAGTACATATGGTGTATCAGTGTTCATTGTCCTCGAATTATATCCACAGGATCAATTTTCTCAGCCTTTGAGGCGGGCAGGTAGCCAGCAAAGAAGGTAGCCAATAAGGCGAAAGTTATGCCGATGATGTAGAAACTCGGATCATTGTTTACTGGAAAGGTAGTGATGGTTGGAAGCGCCTCAGTCTCAAAAGGAATGTACGATATGCCCACTGATAACCCGAAACCAATCATCAGGCCGAGTACACCTCCAATGCACCCTATAATCAGAGCTTGACTTATGAAAATCATCTTTACGTCCTTACCAGAAAAACCTGTTGCCTTGAGAATCGCAATGTCATTCATTTTCTCATAGATCATCATATTCAGGATATTGTATATCCCAAAGCCAGCTACTATGAGTAAGGTGACTGATACAGCATAGGTAATGATATTCCTGATTTGAGTGCCTGTCTCAAATTGAGCATTGGCGGTTTTTATATCAATAGCAGTAAGATTATACTGGCTGCTGATTTGTGATGCCATTAATGGGGCTTCTTCCATATCGAAGAGCTTCACATTAATATCGGATATATAGTTTTTGCCTTCTCCCAAAATGCGTTGTGCTGTGGGCAGGTTCACATAGCTCTGAACATTATCAATATCGGCAAGACCGCTTTGATAGAAGCCTACAATTTTGAGTGGGAATAAGCCTCCATTGACAGAACTCAGCTGTACACGATCACCAACTTTGAGGGACAATTTTTTGGCCAGTCCGGCCCCAAGAATAATTCCATTATTATTTCTGGCCAGGTCTTGAACACTGCCTTCAATAATATAGTCGCCTATGTTGAATAGCCGATCTTCTTCCATTACATCCACCCCAAAGACCACGCCATTCAGCTCAATTGAACCAGCTAGATAGAATACCTGAGCTTGTACCTGTGGAATTACCCCTCTGACACCTTCTTGGTTTTTAAGGTGATTAATCAAGGGTAGGGCGTTGTGAATACGGAGTTGACTTTTTTTCGGCTTGATCGAATGAATGATGTTGATTCCATCCACAAACTCATCTGCAAGCGTTATCGGCTGTTCTTCTGAAGGGGCTATTTCGTTATAAATATGAATATGCGGGGTACGATTCAGTATCAGACCATCAAGCAAGCCGTTGAGCCCCGTCATAAAGCTGCCGAGTGTAATAAAGGTGCCAATACCGAATGTGACCCCTAAGGCGGCAATGGAGGACTGCTTGACTCTTGACTTTAAGTGTGTTTTAGAAATACCAAGTATCGTTGACCAATTCATTGCTTAGGGAGATAAATTTTTGTCGTTGCATCAATACCTGATAAAATTTCTACCTGATCCAGGCTCTGAAGTCCGGTTTGGACAGGTACCAAACCATCCTCGGTCTTAACCTCATTCTTATCTGTTAAGTATGTTCTTGGGATTACCAGAGCTTCTTCTTTCACTCTTGTTATGATGTTAGCTTCTCCTGAAAGTCCGGAAAACAGTTTAGTAGGAGGGTTTAAAAACTTGGCTTCTACTTTAAAGGTCTGGGTGGCCATGTTTTTACGGGGATAGATTTGGCTAATGAAAGCGTTGAATACTTCATCGGGATAAGCATCCAGTGATATGATTGTGCGCTGACCAAGGACTATCTTGGTAATATCCACTTCATCAATCTCCATTTCAATAATGAATTGCTTGGCATTTCCCAGGACAGCCAATGGTTCTTGAACATTTACAATTTCGCCAGGCTCTTTCATTACCTCATAGACACGTCCTTCGATTCTACTTTTTATTGTGTAATCACCTTGAGTGCTTTTTGCATTGCGATAGTTGTTTTGGGCTTCTTCCCATTTCGTTAGCAGGTCTTGTTCTGTTCTCAAGAGTCGGTTATTCAATAAATTAAGATTGGCCTTGGCCGTGAGGTAGGCAAGTTCCCGGGTTTCATAGGTATTTTGTGTACCGATATTTTTATTCCAGAGATTTCGCTGCTTGACAAAGTTGATTGAATCGTTCTCGAGTTTCAATTGGGCAATAGAAATCTCATCCCTGATTTCATTCAAGACATTTGCCCTGCCTTCATAATTGCGCTTGGCTAAATCCAATGCCAGTTGTGCATTTCTTAAGTTCATTTCAGGGTTGGTGCTCTTAATCTGTATCAGTGGTGTTTCGTATGCGACTGAATCACCCTCTTCAACTAAGACATCCTTGATAATACCTCCTACGGACGAGTGGACATTGTAAAGGTCCTCCGGTTGGACGGTAATCGAAGCATATACCGATTCAGTCAGTGTAGTCACTTCTGGGCTCAAGGATTGCTCTGCTCTTTGGCAATAGGAAAGTGCAAAGAGCGGAACACCAATACACATCAGCCGATATACTTGCTTTTTCATTATTAGAATTTAGTCGCTTTGTTTTACTAGTCATAAGTAAGCAGTCAAGGTTCAATTAAAGCGCTACTAAAATCAGTAAATGAGATGATCCTCATCATGTTATAATCTTGTCATTATTAGTTGTTTAAGGTGTAATTAAAATTGAAGAAAGATGGAGGAAAAATATCAAATTCTAATACCAACAGACTATTCTGAAACGGCTGATCATGCCTTGGCCATTGGTGCTGATCTGGCAAAACGTTCAGGTGCTCAAGTACATGTCTTGCATATTGCGGATATTCCACCGGATTGGGTTTCAATGGTTGAGAAATCGGAGGGAACCATGTATGCTATGGTGAAAGATCAATTGGGCATCACTAGAAAAGAATTGGCCGATAGAACTACTTTGCTACATGATAAAGGAGTGCATGCTGAAAGCTTTATGGTATATAACAAGGGGTATAGAGCTATTTTGGGACACTCAGAAAACTATGAGTCCGATTTAATTATAATGGGGGCTCATGGACGATCTGGAATCAAAGGGCTCCTGATTGGCTCGTTTACCTTGAGGGTACTTCACCATACAAATGTGCCTGTTTTTGTGACCAAGAAGACAGACATGCCGACTGATTTGAACAAGGCGGTATTCGTCTCTGATTTCGATTCAGAACATAAAGGTGAATTAGCAGAGGCGATAAAGCACATTCAAAAATTCAATATGCGATTGCGATTGTTTTTTGTCAATACACCGGCCACCTTCAGAGAGTCTCACGAAATCCAGAATAGGATGAATGAATATGTCAAATCTATTCCTGAAGGTTTAGTGGAGCAAGTCGATATCGTCAATGCCTATAAGTTTGAAACAGGCCTGCTTAGGTACTGTGATGATAACGCAATCGACATGGTATCCATGCCAATTTACGGCAAGCGCCACTCTTGGGAAGCGATCGGCAGTACTATTGAGGATGTAATCAAGTTTACAGAAATACCTGTTCTGGGCATCCCAGAGGGTAAATAGAGTACGAATAATCGGCTTGGTTGGATTGGCTATTTTGTAAATTCGACCACATGTGCACTAACTGTTATGGTCCGCTCATAATAAAATGGGGGAACTCCACCAATGTGCTCTTCAGTGACAATGTTCACAAGAGCCCTGGAACCGGTTAACTCTGCTTTTTTGACCATCTCAGCGTAGGCATTCTCATATAGACGCTTTTTGTTCATACCTCCAAATATCAGGACATAGGCAACCTCTGAGCTTCCACTAACTCTGCTAATCACTTCATAATTATTATTTGAAAGGTGTACCTGAGTCGAAGTTTGGCTATTAATGTAGGCCGCACTTGTTCCACAAGAACTTAGTAAGCCCAAAGCCAAGATTATTGCTGAGTACTGGATTGTTTTTTTCATGTCTTTTGTTTTTGATAATGCGTTTGATTCGATCAATAAATCAGTTTGCGTTAATGAAGGCATTAAGTTAAGTGTCTTAATATCAGTATGCTATGACTGAGGTCATTTGTGAAATTGACCTTGGTTATCACATGGTGCCAAAGTCAAATTGCCTTGCCTCTTGACAACAATGAAGTATCACTAAACCTAAGAAAGTAGATGAGTTTTATTGTTTGTTTTGAGTCGAACTGACTTGAGTGCGCTCATGTACTAAAAGGATAAGCTTCACGACTCTCTTTTCTTCTATTTTCTCTAAACTGAAAACCTCAAGATGTCTCATCGTTTTCCCCTTTCCTTTGAGTAGAAGCCTTTCCGCCTTGGACAAACCTTTGAGTGCAAAACCGATATTAACATGGGTTTTGAGTGCTACGATATAATAATTGCCGTGATCATATGAAGGAACTCCCCATTTCATCTCTTCCTGAACACCAGGAAGTGCTTCCAGAATTATGCGCCTTAGCTCATAACAGATTTCCCTCTGAGGAGACTGTTGCTTTTCTATATAGGCATTGACATGCTCATCCATTCGGTTAAGTTTTTGGGGTGCCCCACATGAGAAAATATAATCTGCTGACCAGCACACTTTCGGATTTACTGGTTCCTCCAAAAGCATTCGCAATCTGATTCACTCCGTGCATGATTTTTCGCTTTAAATCTTTCGTAAAGGTTTCACGGTGTGCTAAAAAATAGGCTTTAAACAGTTGGAAGGCTTCTTCCTTGTCAAAGGCTTCTTCAAACAATACTTTCAATTGGGAATACATTACCTGATTACTATCCAACGAAGATGAGGTGTCGTCCCATTCAGTTTCGATAATCTCCTTGATTTTCCGCTTCTCGACAGTTCTTACGTGGTTGTCTACCGTTGCCATGGCGTAGAAGAGTCTTGCCAAGTTTTCATAGAAGGGGAGGTCAAGCTTCTCCGGCTTCATTTTGGAAGGACCAAAAGTGGAAGCGTGGTATGATAACTCAGCTTTTTAGATAGGCTTTTATGAAAAAGTCTGTCAATGAAGCGATAAGATCTACCTATTAATGCGATCATCTGGATTTCATTTTCCAGTGCATATTGGGTGATACCATGCTCTATGTCATCATCATTTACAAAGTGATAATGATGATCAATATGGGGCAATTCAGCATCATAGTGACTCATTTGCGCTTGATTCAAAGACACTTCACTAGGCGCTAGATCCTTGATTACATTTACTATATGCAATTCCGATTGTAGCGTAGTCGCAATAGCATTCAATACCTTTGTGCCCTCCTGCTGATGTTCATCTTCAAAATCTAATGCAAGGAGTATGCTTTTGATAGACTCTACTTGAGCGTTTTCTGGAACAATCAGTATTGGAATGTCCGATCGCTTCATAATTCCTGAGGCTACGCTGCCGAAGAACTCCCCGATGCGATTGTTACGACCTTTTGTACCCATAATCATGAGGTCGGCCATTTCTTCCTCAGCAACATCCCGAATTTTGTCTACCGAAAACCCAGTCGTTTGCACAAATTTATGTGAGACCTGTTTCAACTTTGGGAACTTATCCAAAAGCTCACGGAATGACTGGTCAACTTCTTTTTCTGTTCTATCCAGAATTTCCGCGTTAATAAAAAACATAGCATCACCACCTGCAGCTACAGGGTTGATATGGCAAATGATCAGTTCGGATAGGTCCTTAGTGGCCATGCTGAGTGCGAGCTCAAGTGCTCGATCGGCACAAGTAGAAAAATCTGTTGGTATAATGATTCTATCTATTGCCATTTTATTTGATATCTGGAATAGTCAGTAATGGGAGTTCAGTATGCATGACTGTCCTTCTCGTGATTTTCTTTTTAAAGAGAGAACCTGGAAAATGGTGTTTCCTGGCAATCAATACCAGAAGCTCATTTTGGTGTTCACTTATATGATTATCAATGGTGGATTCTATGGGAGCATTGTCCTTGATAAAGTGATAAGCATGATCGGTATGTCCAAAGAACTCTACTATGGCCGAGGCCTCTTCTGTCTGATGCATGTTCAATTCAGACCAACCATGGCCTACGTGTAAAATTTCAATTTTGGCATTGAATAGGGTAGAAAGTGTCTTGATAATTTCCAGGTTTTTCAGGTCTGCGACAAACTTAAAATCTGCAGCAAATAGAATTTTTTTGAGAGGTTTGAAAGTAGCCTCTTCAGGAATGGCCAGGACAGGCAGTTTAGACTTTTTAATGGTTCGGTAAGTATTGCTACCGAAAAAGTTATCTATTCTATTATCGGCCCCTCGAGTACCCATTACGATCAGATCAGCTTCTATTTCTTTTGCGGTATTGGCAATTCCATCATTGATGAAGCTTATTTTGATCTCCTCTTGGAAATCTACTTTTGACAGTGATTGGAGCCGTTCTTTCAAGAGCTTGAAATTTCGCTCGGCAGTCTGCCGATATTCATGGGCCAGTTCAGGTTGTAAATCGGTGGTTATTTCAGCTGCTGGAATATGCACCACATAACAGTGTAGCAGCGTTAGTTTCGCCTCTGATAGCGCAGCCAGCTCAATGGCATACTCCAGTGCATTGTTAGAACATTCTGAGAAGTCAACAGGAACAAGTATGTTTTTTAGTTTCATTATCTCTTAGTTTTCATGAAGAACCAATAGTGGAATCTTAGAATGATATGCCATTTTCTTTGTCACACTGGCTTTGAATATTCTTTCTAGTAGTTTATGCTTTTTCGGTACAATGACGAGTAGATCAATATTATGCTCATCGATGTAATCATTGATACCATCATCTACATGCTGGTCTAACTTAAAGTGAAAGCTATGTTTGATGTTTTTGAAGTACCGATCGAGTTTTTGAGCTTCATCTGTTTCACCTGATTGAATTACAGGTTCTTCGCTTACATGTAGCACATGAATTTCGGAACCCGAAGCTTTCGCGATTTTTGATAGCATATCAAAAGTGTCTTTACCAGGTGTTTCCTGATAGTCTCCAGCCATTACAATGTTTTCAAAACTTGTGACCGATGATGCTTCAGGAACCGCCAGTACAGGACATTGTACATTTTTGATAACCGAGTGCGTATTGCTTCCATAGAGTATTCCCTTAAGGCCACTGGCTCCTGTTGTACCCATCACAATGAGATCTGTATTTCCTGCTTGAGCATGGGAGATAATGGCGTCTTTTGGAAATGCATGCTTCACCTGAAATTGATGCTCCACATCTCGGAGTGCACCTAATGAAGCTTCTACACTTTTGAAGGCGTCTTTTGCATTGACTTCAGCCTCTCTCATAAGGTCTCGCGAGTAGGCTGTAACGCTTGCATCCGTATAGGCCGCTGGCTTTTGACAGGCATTCATAATGGTAATAGTGGCATCAATGCCTTTGGCCAGATTAATGGCTACTTCTAGTGCTTTGATTGAGCACCCTGAAAAATCTATCGGAACTAGTATTTTCTGTTTTGTCATAAAGTATAAATGTTATTAGGCTGGCTCAATCTCTCTTACAGAATGCTATGTCAGACAATTTTGAAATTGAACCAGCCTGGAATAAATCAACCACATCAAGTGCTATCCAACCTTGATTTCTTTTTTGGTTGATAATTTTTTAGCCTCTTCTTTTTTTGGTAGAGAGACTACCAACACCCCGTTCTCGTATTTAGCCTTGATTTTATCCTCGTTGATCGACTCGGGTAGTCTAAATGATCTCGTAAAAGAGCTGTAGCTGAATTCTTTACGCGTGTAATCATCCGACTTGTCTTCTGATTCTTCTTCCTTCTCAGAACTAATGGTAAGAGCACCATTTTCAATATCGATTTTAAAGTCACCTTTTGCCATTCCAGGAGCTGCCAAATCAATGATGTATTCATTTTCGTTTTCTTTGACATTCGCTGCCGGAATACGACTAGGCCAGCCATTGCCCATTCTTGGAAAGTCAAGATTGAAAAAACTGTCATCATCAAAAAAGCCTGAAAGCAAGGAAGGCGTTTCAGGAAAAAGACGGGAACCTTTTACTAACTGTGTCATTGTGATATCCTCCTTTATTTAAATGATACATTGATTTATACCTAAAGTTCCTTTAATCCACCCATCATTTTAATGACTCGAATCAGTGGACAATATGATTTTGATCAATGGGTTTTGAGAGTATATGAGGCCTGAGTTTATCGAGAATTTGAACTGTGTAATTTTCGATTTGATCTTCCTTAGATGCTCCGCTGATTGCATCCACATCTTCTAATGCATATCCACCATCACCGGAAGTAGAGAAGTAGACGATATGATCAAGTTCCTTCCAGTCAGATGCGAATTGTCTGACCGCGTTTGGTGCTTTGTAGTATTCCCAGGTGTGAATGACTAATATGGCATTCCACTCTTCGGGTGAAATGGATTCTAGGCGAGAAATGTCCTTGACTTGAATGAATAGGGGGTGTTTTTCTAGGGAATCAACAAGTTGATTGACCAATCGATCCTTGAAAGGGCTGCTTTGTGTAGCAATGAACAGGCTGGTCTCAAAATGAGGTGAATTGACCTGATAAGACCGGGCAATATCCATCGAATAAATGGCTCTATAAACAATTGCGAAAATCGTAAAAGCAACAATTACAATGGCGAGACCAATAAAAAAGGCTCTGGGTTTTTTCATGTCTTGCGTTTTTGGTTGAGAATTGAAAAGGCTTTCAACTGTTGTAGCGCAACGTTGCCATTATCTGGATGCCCATTGATACTGAGCAGGTAATTGGCAAGCTTGGATAGCTTCCAATCCCGATAGATTTTGTGATTAGTACCACGGAAAGCAGTACGAATATGATAGTGCACAGGCACTTGAGCGGCCTCCAGAATTCTGTAGGTTCGTTCAAGAGCTTCTTCGAAAGCAGCAAGATCATTGTAGACCGAACCGATAAGTGATTCTGACGCATAATATACAAGGTGAGCATAGTCAACGGCATCCAAGAAAGATGCCGGACCACTGAAGGTCTGTGAGCCGTATGAAACCACAATTGATGTCTTCATTCTCAATGAGTTGAGTTACCTACATAAAACTAAATTGAACACTGTATTTTGTTAATGATGGTGATCACTGAAGACAATGACAATGGTCATGAGATATGCTCTGGCATCTTCGTTGATTTATGGAGCTAATAGTTAAGTCAATGAGAAATATCGCTATTCATACAACTGATTTTAGTGCTTTGGGTATGCTGACCACGATCTTAGCTACGCTGTGTTTTTTCGCAACCGTCCTTGGTTTGGTCAACAATGATCTGTACATGGATGGGGAATGGGTCAATGCACAATGGCTTGGTCAGGATTTCATGACACTAGTTGCGGCCATTCCCACACTGGTTTATTCTTCCTGGATGGCCATAAGAAAGCGTTCGCTGAAATGGGAATTGGTCTTGGGGGGTACACTTTTCTATTTGGTCTATGTGTACACTTTCTATGTTTTTGATGCCACATTCACACTACTCTACTTTCTTCACCTGCCAATATTTTCGATAAGCCTACTCTGCCTCTTTGTCGTTTTTCACCATATGCTGAATGCCAGAAATGACTATGCTTATAGAAATCGGTTTAGTCTTTACCTGATCATTGTCTTTCTTTTGATGATTGCTGTGATGTTAGGATCTCTTTGGATGCGTGATCTGGTAAATCACCTGATTGTGCCCGATTACTTCTCAGAAACTCCGGATGGTCAACCTCCGCTAGTAATCTATTCGCTCGACCTTGGTATCATTATTCCAATGATGGTGATTGCTGCACTTTTATTATTTCAAAACCATAGCTTAGGACTTATTATGACGGGTGTAATGCTGGTCATGACTGCATTAATAGGCTTTGCCCTAATGGCGATGTCTGCCAGCTTGTATTTTAAGGGTCTACATCCGAGTACTTTGCTAATTTTATTATGGTCATTGATTGGTCTCGCTGGTTTTTTGTTGTCAATAGTCTATTTGAGGCGTTTAGAAGTTTTTCCCCGAATGGTTGACCAAACTGATTTAAAATAGGTGTTAGAACATATCGACATATGGAAGTTTGCCGCTGGCTTAGGCTTGTTCTTGTTCGGTATGGCCCAATTGGAGAAGGGCGTCAAGGAATTGTCAGGGAGACGATTCAAAGTCTATATCAAGAAGCATACGACTAACAAACTCAAAGCAATTTTCAGCGGAACATTGATTACAGCTGTTTTACAAAGCAGTTCTGTGGTCACCCTAATGCTTCTCGCATTTGTGGGTGCTGGTGTAATTAGTATGCAAAACGCCCTGGGTGTTATTCTAGGGTCCAATTTGGGCACCACATTCACCGGTTGGCTTGTGGCAACGCTTGGCTTCAAGGTAGATATTGAAAATTTCATCATGCCTTTTATCGCAATAGGAGGACTTATGGTGGTATTATTTCCGAAGCGAGAGAACTTCTACAATACCGGGCTTTTGACAATCGGCCTTGCACTCCTTTTTCTAGGACTTTCCTTTATGAAGGATAGCATTGTTTACCTGGCGGAGAATTTTGACGTCAGCATTTTCGCGGAGTATGGTCCCATTGTTTTTCTATTAGTAGGGTTCGTATTTACTGCCATTATTCAGTCAAGTTCAGCCTCCATGGTAATTACCTTGAGTGCCCTGAATGCTGGAATTATAAGTTTTGAGGCCGGAGCCGCCATGGTAATTGGTGCGGATTTGGGGACAACCATAACTGTGATGATAGGAGGTATACAAGGTACATCATCAAAGAAGCGAGTGGCATTAGGTCATTTTCTGTTTAATCTCATCACAGATTTAGTGGCCTTTCTTCTTTTAGGCGTGCTGATCACTTTTGTTACTGATGTACTGAATGTCAAGGATGAGCTTTTTGGGTTGGTGGTTTTTCATAGCTCATTCAACATTCTTGGAATCATAATCTTCTTTCCATTCCTAGATCGTTTCGCCAAGTTTCTAATCAGCAAATATTCAAGTAAGGATGATAAGGTCGGTATTCTAGTTCATGAAGCCACTGTTGAGGTACCAGAAGCAGCGCTTGAAGCGCTACACCTTGAGACTAGGCACCTCATTTCATTGGTATTGAGGCTCTATGGCATGGCTTTTCTTCAGGAAACGTCAGTTGGAGACAATGCCGCGAAGAATGGTGGGCTTCTGAGGTCGGGTAACAGGTTTAAGGATCAATACCATAAGATAAAGAGGCTACAAGGTGAGATGATCAATTTCTATGGTGACCTACAGAAGCAGTCGTTGACCGAAGAAGAATCATCCAAACTATCTATGATAATAGCCACTACGAGTAATGCGCTTTATGCGGCTAAGGATATAAAGGATATTGAAAAAGACCTTGTCAGTTTTCGTAAGTCAAGCCGCAGTAGTTTAGAGAGGATTTATAGTTTCCTAAATGACTATAGCAGTGATATGATTCAACGATTTATCGGTATGCTTGATTCTGATGACGATGAGGTTTATTTCGAAGAGCTGGGAAAACTTATGGTTGATATTCAAAAGGAATATGATGATCTCTTAAATATGGTTTACGATCGGCCTAACCGAAGACATTTACGCGAAGAAGAAATTGCGACAGTGCTTAATGTAAATAGACAGTTATTTTCCTCTAATCGAGCGATTATACTTTCACTAAAAGATTATCTATTAGACCCGGAACAAGCCAGCGAATTTGAGAACCTTCCAAGTTTTAGGTAGGCTTGTGACGTTGTAAAATGGACTTCCATTGAGGAGTAGCCTGTTTTATAGCCAAAAACTCCAGAATGTTTTCCAGGTTGATCACTCCAACCACTTCACCATTTTCAGTAACAGGTACCATTACATTATTACGAAGTATTTGACTCGTATAGAGCTCCTTAAGGGAGGTTTCAGCAGGAATGTGTTCTAATACGGGATTCATGATAGATGAAAGCGTGGTCTTGTGATCCATCACTTTCAATGACTTAATAATTTGGTCTCTATTGACGGTACCCACGACCTCTTTGCTATCTGAATAAATTACAAAATGTGTTGACTGTCTATCAAGCACAGCCTCAGAGGCTTGTGCGATGGATAGGTCGTGATTAAGGGATGAGAAGTTGTGCATTACAATGTCTCCTGCTTTATGACCCTCCAATAAGGCCTGAGCGCTGACTATGGAAGATTCCGAAGAGGCTGATAGGATAATAAATCCTCCAATGAAAATGAGGAACGGATTGTAATAGAGACCCAAAACGATAAACCCTAACGCCAATAATAACCCCAGCCGGGCAGCATTCTTTGTGGCCTTTTCTCTGGGTTGAAACATAGATAAGATGGCTCTAAAAATTCTGCCACCATCCATTGGAAAAGCCGGTATTAAGTTAAAGAGACCCAAAGAAAGATTGACTATCCAAATGAGTGTCACAAAATTCTCCTGATTGATTGAACTCAAATCAAGGTTCAGGATCATGTGTGCACTGGGTTGGGTAATAAAGTACAGCACAAATGCGATGGCAAAATTGACCATGGGCCCAGCGATGGCCACAACAAACTCTTGAATAGGGTTTTCTGGAAGCTTTTCAAATCTTGCGAGTCCCCCGATGGGTAAGAGAATGATATCCTTGGTCTTAAAACCATATCTTCTCCCTGTCAGGGCGTGACCAAACTCATGTAGTATAACGCAACCAAAAATTGTGATTAGGAAGAGTAGGTGCCAGGCAATGGCATCAACCGATTGGCCAGCGGAAACTCCCGAATAGATAATAAAGGCAAACAGGATGAAGAATGTCCAGTGAACATAAACTTTGATTTGGGCAAATTGACCTAAAAATAAAGAGCCTTTCATTCCGCTTATTTTTTATTCAAGTAGGGCACAATCCCTTAAAAACAGAATGATACAGGTCATCTAGTATGTTGATTTATATTCGGAATTGTCCACTTTCTTTCCACTGATCAAAGTCATTACCGCTGTTGATGGCTATCATAACTTAGGCTTGCTCTGCACATTAGGTTTGTAGAAGTGTTCAAAACACAAAACCTATGTCAATGAGAAAATTCGTAGTACTAATAATAGTTTTCCTTCAGTTGAGCTGTTCTCAGAAGCTGTATGTTTCATCAGATTATGATAAAGCAGCTGACTTTAGCACTTATAAGACTTTTGCCTGGGCCAGGGAGCAAGAACCTGTTGGTAAGAGTCACCCTATGTATGATAATGAGCTGAATAGAAAGCGGATCAGAGATGCTATTGAAGCAGAAATGGCTTCCATTGGTTTCAAGAGATTCGATCTGGCACCCGATATTTTGGTTGACTTTCACATCACCATCGATCAGAAGATGGACTATATGGTCCATGACTACTACCCATTTGGTTTCAACTACTGGCCTGACTATGACATGGCTTCCTATAGTTATAAGAAGGGCGCTTTGGTCATCCATTTTGTAGATACCAAAAAAGAGCAATTGGTGTGGCAGGGGGTAGGTACCAAAACCTTATCGGATGTTCCCCCAGAGAACCCGGAGGAAAGAATCAAAAAGGCCGTTGAAAAGATATTATCAAAGTATTTGACCGTCAAATAATAGCATGATACTGACTTATAAACCAGAGCCAGAATCACCTAGAGGAGAAGTATCCGACAAGGTGAAGGACAAAGAAATCAGGATTGTCAAGAAGTTCTCAGGTGGGCTTTACCGAGAGGGAGAACGACTCAATAAACTGTTCTTTTTGATCGATGGTAAAGTCTCACTATTCAAAAGGAACGGTTATGGACAGGAAGTGAAGATTTTGACGATAGGCCAAGGAGGGTTTCTTGGTGTAGAAGCCTTTCAAGGAAATCATATACTCGACCATACGGCAAAGGTCATTAGGGCGGCAAAGCTTTTAGTGATTCCGCTGGTTCGGCTGCCTGAAGTCATGACCAGATGGCCAAAACTTAAGCATCAGGTGACGCTTCAGTTGATTGGTCAGTTAGATTTGCTTGAGGATATCTAAGTTGTTGGCACTCAATTTTTTGCCGTTTCTAACAAATACACTCCTTCGAGCATTAGTTATTTCCTTTTTATAGTCAAAGTGGATAACTTATTTACCTGCTTTAACCAAAACGGATGCCTCAGGATTATATAAAGGATAGTATAGTTTTTCCTTTGATATTCAACTGCTCAGTTGAAGGTATCCTAGTTACGAATTCGAAAGCTGAAATCGTCAGGATTAACCCAAGTTGTACAAGGATATTTGGCTATACCGAGGAGGAACTGATCGGTAAGAAAATCGAAGTCCTTATTCCAGAGAAGTTTCATGAAAGGCATGTTAAGCACCGTGAAAATTATGCCAAGGCACCTCAGGTCAGACGCATGGCAGCTGCAACGGATTTGTACGGCCTAAGGAAAGATGCAACCCAAGTGCCACTTGAAATAAGTTTGACTTATATCAAGCATGAAAAAGAGCTATTCGTCTTGGCTTTCATTGTGGATGTAACAGATAAAAGAAAGCTTGAAAAGGCTAAGAGTCTGGCACTTGTCGAAGGCGAAGAAAATGAAAGAAGAAGAATTGCGCAGGAACTGCATGACGGAATTGGTCAGGCCATTTCATCCATTAGCCTAAATCTTAATGCACTAGAACCTGAACTGGAAAAGTTCAATCATCGCTTTCAGGAAATCTATGGAGTTCTCAAGGGAGAAATTGAAAATACCATGCAGGAGGTAAGGACTATTTCCCATAATCTCACACCGCGCATATTGGAAGATTATGGTTTGCAACATGCCTTGGAACACCTTTGCGCCACTATAGACGATTCCACGGATGTTGAACTGCACCTGCACTTCAACGGTGAGGCCCTAGATTTTAAAGATGGTATTGGTATTGGGCTTTATAGAATGATTCAGGAAGCCGTGAACAACGCATTACGCCATGGAGCACCTAAAGTGGTAAATGTGCACTTGACCAGAACCGATCATGAGCTTTTAGTGCTTGTAGAAGATGATGGTTGCGGTTTTGACGTTGAAAACACACCCAAAGGCTTGGGAATGAACAATATTGAGTCACGGGCTCATTTATTGAAAGGAGAAGTTCATTTTGATTCAAATGAGCAGAGTGGAACAACGGTGTCTATAAACATTCCGATATGAAGAAGATCTCTGTTCTCCTTGTAGATGATCATACATTGGTTCGGGAGGGCATCAAGAACTCTTTGGTGACGCAAGAGCATATTCAAATTGTTGGCGAGGCGAAGAATGGTCTAGAAGCCCTGGATATCTTAAAGAAGTCAACACCGGATGTAGTGATCATGGATGTGAATATGCCGATCATGAATGGCACGGAAACCACCAAAAGCATTAAGAGGCTATATCCCGACATCAACATCATAGTGCTTACCATGCACAATGAGGAGGCGCTGATCAGTGAACTTTTACAATCCGGAGCGACAGGTTATCTTTTGAAGAGTACGAGTATGGCAGAACTGGTAGAAGCTATTGAAGTAGTATCTGGCGGAGAGACTTATTTCACCAAAGAAGTAGCCTTAAAAATGATGAATCGTTTTGTAAAGGGTACCGGCAGAACCAAGGCACTCAAGGCTGCTTCGCTGACGAAAAGGGAAGTAGAGATTCTAAAACTCATATCTGAGGAGTATACCAACCACGAAATAGCGGATATGCTCTTTATCAGCCCTCGGACTGTCGATACACATCGTAGAAACCTTATTCAGAAGCTGCATGCCAAGAATACGGCAGGTCTTGTACGCTATGCTATTCGAAACAACATTGCGGAGATTTGACATTGAAAACTAGTGAAAGGAAGTCGTGCTGACTTCATCTTTCTACGAATTTTTCTTAGATAAATACGCGTTTTCATTAGCCTCAAAATACGCTTTTCACGTCTACCATTAATGTCTATTCTGTGTGACCTTTAATCAACACTCACCAAAAGATATAGACATGATCGCACAGAAAGAACAAGTACTCGACACCCCACAAATAACCGAACTCCCCTCATTTTTTAAGATTGCCTCTGACAACTCACCCACTGGAGATTTTGAGGAAGATTTCTATGCCAAAGGACAGGTAGTTTTTAGGATCGACAGTTTGCCTCATGGTTTATACTATGTGAAGTCTGGCAAGGTCAAAGTATTTAAATATGGCAGCGATGGTAAGGAGCAAATCCTCACAATCGCAGGGGCAGGAAGGTTCTTAGGGTATAAAGACTTGCTGGCAGATCGAAGGTATACCTCCGGGGCAACTGTAGTTGAAGATGCAACATTGATTTTTATACCCAAGAGTGATTTCTTTGAGATTTTTAAGTCCGATGAAGCCTCAGACTATTTTACTGGTCTACTTTGCCGAGATCTGGCGGAAGCTGAGGAAAGAATGGTCTCAATGGCCTACAAGCCAGTAAGAGGCAGACTTGCCGAAAGCTTGCTTTCTCTTAATAAGACCTATAAAGATCAAAGCAGAGGCATTGATTTGACACGCGAAGAACTCGCTAACTTTGTCGGTACAGCCAAAGAGACTGTTATCCGACTCTTGTCTGAGTTCAAGGCAGAGAAGCTCATTCAGATAGAGGGTAGAAATATTGAAGTATTGAACCTTCAAGGGCTTAATCACATCCACAATATTTACGCTTAAGATATGCAAGGTATCCTCAATGATAGTCAGATTGATAGCCTGCTGAGATCGGAACTGGTTGGGCGATTGGCCTGTAGTGCCGATGGAAGACCATATGTAGTACCGGTGGTCTATGCTTACGATGGAGATTATATTTATAGCCATACGCGTGAAGGCAAGAAGATTCAAATGCTTAGAGAGAACCCTCAAGTTTGCTTCGAAATAGATCAGGTTGATGATCTTGCCAATTGGCGAAGTGTTCTTTTAAATGGAGAATTTCAAGAGTTGGATGATAACGGAAAGGCATCTGAAAATGCCATAAGACTCCTGACAAATAGAATGATGCCTTTCAAAGTAGGAGAGAGTAGTTTACCGAGGTTCGGCATGGAAAAACTCCCTCATATGATTGGCTCCAGTACAAATTTGGTTACCTATAGAATCAAGATTACTGATAGATCAGGAAGGTTCGAAAAAGAATGAGTCAATATTCTATTCTATGACATTGCCTTTGCTCATTCTTGGTTTATTGGCTTTATGGGCCGGAACTGAATTGCTGCTGAAGGGTGTAATGAGAGTTGCCGATCATTATGAGCTTTCTCATGTCTTTACAGGCATTGTCATTCTTTCCATTATTACTGATTTACCCGAGACCGCTATAGCCGTTACCAGTTCTCTAAAACAACTTCAAGGCATTGAAGCCTCAGGGCTCATCATCGGAAACTCTATTGGCAGCAGTATAGCTCAAATCACTGCCGTTCTGGGTATAAGCGGATTATACGGCTATTTCACCCTTACCAAATCTCAAATTTTCAATGACGGTGCCTTCTTTGTTGGTTCCGTGGCATTGCTCTTTTTCATCGCCCTGGACGGTCAAATCACAATGCAAGAAGGGAGTTCTATGCTGATCATCTATTTTCTCTATTACTGGACAATGATTCGAAGAGAAAAGATGGCATTGAAACTCAAGAAAAAGAGGATAAAGAAACTGCATATCATTATTGGCTACATTTTAGGCGGAGCATTTATTTTAATTACCGGATCGGAACTGGCCGTCAGAAACGCTCTTTTACTTGCAGAAAGCTGGGGCGTTTCTCAAACGTTTATTGGGATAGTGATTATCGGTCTAAGTACCAGCTTGCCTGAACTAGCAGTATCTATCTCAGCTGCTTTGAAAAAAGCTCCAGGGCTTTCAATTGGAAATATCATTGGTAGCAATATTTATGATATACTGGTTCCTATAGGGATAAGCTCGGTTATTTTCCCATTGAACTTCGAAAAGAGAATCATTCACGTAGATGTGCCCTTTCTTCTCTTCGTATCTGCTCTAGTAATATTCTTTTTCTGGAAGAAGAAGGGACTGCAACGAAAAGAAGCAATCGCCCTGATTGTGCTTTTTGGTATGTTTTGTTTATACAAAATCATACTGCCGTAAATCAATGTTGATCTAAGTCTTCTCTACTCAGAATACAAGTCATCGGTTAAGCTGTGGTTAAGAACTAGCTTTAGTCAAGCGATCTAAAGAAATACCTATGAAGACATTAAGACTCATTTTAGCCCTATGGTTGATGTGCTTGACACAAGTACTTGCGGCACAAATTATTCCTAACAAAACCAAATCAGTTTTCGATGCTAAGTACCCAGAAGCCACTCAGGTAAGTTGGTCTATTCTGGAGAATAGCAATGGTTATCAGGTCGGTTTTATAGATCAGAAAAAACATCGACATGCCATATTCTCCACTGAGGCAAAATGGGTCGAAACCATCACAATCATAAACAATAAAAGAGAACTGCCGGGATTGGTAAGGTTGACAGTTGACGAGACATATCCCAAGAGTAGTTATGATTGGATGAAGCTATCAGAAAAGCCAGAGGGAAGCTTCTACGTAGTGGCGATCACTTCAGGAACCGAAGAGAATGAGCATATGCTATTGACACTTACGAAAGAAGGTGACATTACAAGTGTATCAAGGGATAATAAAAGTCATCGCAAGCGATGACGAAGGTCATCGGTAGAGGAGGTAGTCTGCTCTATCTTTATATCATCAAGTAAGAGATAAAAGACAAGCGTTAAGTCGCTAGGTTCAATTATCAGATAACTCAGAAATTTTGATCACTTCGGTGACCAATTGGGAAAAGTGAAAGGTTAGTTGAATCAGATTTTGAAAACCATTCTTGCAAAAGATTGAATTAGTAGGATGAAGTCATAATAACTGTAGCTTGAGGTTTTGTTGTCTCTACGGAGTTAGTAGAATTAAATGGGTATTTACTTTGAAAGAAGTGGGTACCCATTTCTGTTTGGTTTCCTAGCTCGTGATTTGCTCAATTTTCTCACTTATACTCAGTCTTTTTCCAAGTCGTTCTAATCCTATGGCAAAAGTATATTGAGGCTCGAGTAAAATAGGTCTTGAATCTTGAGTGAATTATTTATCTTAAGGGGATGATTGATTCTGGACGAAGAGAATTTTTGACCAAAGCCTCGGCACTTTCTCTATCTGCCATTTTGCCAACATCCATGTGGCTCCCTAATCAAAGAATCAAACGTCAATTCAGAATTTGCCTAAACCCCGGAAGTATTGGTGTTCAGCTATCACAACAGGCTTTGCTGGATAGTGCCATAGCTTACGGTTTTGAAGCCATAGTGCCACTTACTGATCAGCTCGCCACTATGCGAGATCGAGGTCTTGACACTTTTCTGGAAAAGATGAAGGAGAACAATATCACCTGGGGTACTGCTAATCTTCCAGTACAGTTTAGAGAGTCTGCGCCAGATTTTCGATCTGACTTTTCGAGACTCAACGAAGCAGCTTATGCCTTAGAACTCTCGGGCGCCAAGAGAATGTCTACATGGATTATGCCTACGCACGACAAGTTGACTTATCGTCAAAATTTCGATCGGCATACGCGCAGACTTAAAGAAGTAGCGCAGTTACTGGCAAATCATGACATTATGTTGGGACTTGAATATGTTGGACCAAAGACGCTTATGTCGAGGGATAAATTCAGTTTCATCAGAACGATGACCGAATTGCAGGAGTTAATCGATGCGATTAATGAACCGAATGTGGGTTTTCAGCTTGATGCCTTCCATTGGTATTGTGCCGGGGAGTCCGATCAAGATATTCTAGGCCTAGATCCCAAAAGCATTGTCACAGTGGATTTGAATGATGCGAAAGCTGGAAGAACAGCAGCAGAACAACTCGATTGGGAAAGAGAATTGCCTTCAGCGACTGGAGTAATAGATATTGAAAAGTTTTTAATTGCTCTATTGGAGATTGGCTATGATGGGCCAGTCAGGGCAGAACCCTTTAATCAGGAACTTAATAGTTTAGATAATGAAGCGGCATTGCAAAAGACCATTGATGCTATGCGACAGACCATTTCCATTATTGAATAATAATCAACCTTATGCAGATAATTGAATCAGCCAAAACGTATGATGTAGCCATAGTAGGATCAGGTGCAGGTGGCGGAATGGCCACTAAAATCCTCTCCGAAGCAGGTTTCGATGTTGCGGTTTTAGAAGCAGGTCCATTCTTTGACCCAGCGCAAGATGAATACAGAAATCAATTGCGATGGCCTTGGGAATCTCCCCGAAGAGGAGCCAGCTCAGATAGAAGATCTTTTGGAGACTTTGATGCCGCTTATGGCGGATGGAATTTGGAAGGAGAACCTTTTACGAATGAAAGCGGAACCGACTTTCGCTGGTTTAGGTCCAGAATGCTTGGGGGTAGAACCAATCACTGGGGAAGAATATCGCTGAGGTTCGGACCTCTCGATTTTAAACGAAAAAGTATTGATGGTTTAGGCGATAACTGGCCCATTGGTTATGATGATGTCAAGCCTTACTATGATAAAGTAGATAAGCTGATCGGAGTATTCGGGAGTAAGGAGAATATCAAAAACGAACCTGATGGTTTCTTCTTGCCTCCTCCAAAGCCCAGATTACATGAGTTACACTATATCAATGCCGCTAGAAAAACAGGAATTCCAGTAATTCCTTCACGGCTATCTATATTGACCAAGCGTATCAATAACCAGCGTGGAAGCTGCTTCTATTGTGGGCAGTGTAATCGAGCATGTTCGGCTTATGCCGATTTCTCATCAGGAACATGTTTAATTTTTCCTGCCCAGAAGAATGGCGGAAAGGTTGAGCTCTTCACGGAAGCTATGGTAAGTGAAGTCACTACGGATAAAGAGGGTAAGGCCACAGGTGTTACTTATGTTAATAAGCTGGATAGAAAGACCTATCATTTGAAAGCAAGAACAGTGGTAATGGCAGCCTCTGCATGTTCTACCGCAAGGATACTTCTGAATTCAAAGAGTTCAGTGCATCAAGATGGCTTAGGCAATAGTAGTGGAGTAGTGGGTAAATATTTGCATGATTCTACAGGAGCCAGCAGAGCAGTATTCATTCCTAAACTGATGGATCGCAAGATTTATAACGAAGACGGTGTTGGAGGAATGCACGTTTATACACCTTGGTGGTTAAATGACGCGAAATTGGACTTCCCTAGAGGATATCATATTGAAGTCTGGGGAGGCATGGGAATGCCGAGTTATGGCTTTGGTTTTAACCCGAACGACCTCAATAAGATCACGGGTATGGGTGAAGTTGGTGGCTATGGTGATTCACTGAGAGAAGACATCAAGCGTTACTATGGTGCTGTCGTTGGAATTTCAGGCAGGGGAGAAAGCGTTCCTCAAAAGGACAACTACTGTGAAATCGACAATGAAGTAGTCGATGAATGGGGTATTCCAGTCTTGAAATTCAATTATCAATGGACGGACAATGAAGTCAAGCAAGCCAAGCACATGCAAGATACCTTCGAGGAGGTATTAAGTGCTACAGGTGGAATTCTCCTAGGAGATAAACCGGGTGCTGATCGCGAATATGGATTGACTAAGCCTGGAGAAATTATCCACGAGGTGGGAACTACACGAATGGGCAATGACCCAAGAACATCTGTGACCAACAAGTATAACCAATTGCATGATTGTGAAAATGTCTTTGTAATGGATGCAGGACCATTCGTTTCGCAAGCAGATAAAAATCCTACTTGGACGATTTTAGCCCTTGCATGGAGAGCATCTGATTATTTAGTAGACCAAGTCAAAAAACGTAATATCTAAGAGTTATGGATAGAAGAGATTCATTAAAAGGTTTGTTAGTAGGCTCCGTAGCAGGTGGCTTGTTAGTTACTGGATGTGCTCCAGATGTTGTGGAAGAAACGACTGAAGAAGCTGGTTTACCTGGCTACGGTAGAACGGTAAGGGAACAAGAACATGACAAAGAAGTACTCGCTGAAGTATTTTTGAACGAACATGAATTGGAAACTATAGCGGTATTGTGTGATATAATTCTGCCCGCAAAAGCAGAGATAGGTGGAGCAATAGATGCTGAAGTTCCGGCATTTATCGAGTTCATTGTCAAAGATATGCCAAGACAACAACTGCCTATTCGTGGAGGACTTGCATGGCTTGATAATCATTCCAATAAGTTGCACAACCTTGAGTTTAAGAAGCTAAACAACGAGCAGCAGTTGGCCATTTGTGATACGATTGCATTTCCAGGTAAAACAGCTCCAGAGCTAATGGCGGGAGAGAAGTTCTTTACCAGAATGCGCAATTTGACCTTGACGGGTTACTACACTTCTGAATTAGGCATTAAGGATCTGGGCTATCAGGGAAATCGACCTGGTGTCTGGGATGGGGTACCTCAGGATGTATTGGATGAGCAAGGTTTATCCTATGACGAAGAGTGGTTGGCTAAATGTGTAGACCAAAGTAAGCGCATGGATATTGCCCAATGGGATGATGATGGCAACTTGTTGACGTGATAAAGGTCCTAATACTATCGGTTTTGACGTTGTTTTCCTGTTCGAATTCGACTGAACAGGGAAATATCATCTCTAAAGTAATTTCAGTTGATGAATTGCAGCAGCTGATTAAAGAGAAAGCTGATTTACAACTGATAGATGTTAGAACAATAAGAGAATACAATGCTGGGCATCTCTCTGATGCCAAGTTGATTGATTACTATAAGTCTGATTTCAAAAGTCAACTTCAAAAACTCGATAAGGAAAAGCCTGTTGCAGTTTACTGTGCTGTCGGGGTTCGAAGTAATAGTGCCCTAAAAATTCTTAGGAAAATTGGCTTTAAAGAGGCCTACGATCTGGCCGGAGGAATAGAGGCCTGGAGAGAGAAAAGGCTTCCGATAGTTAAATGACAAAAAAAGACCCACTCCACAGTGGGGTTTTTATTGGATAATACACGAAAGCCGGCTAAAACGATGATCGTAAATCGATTGCAAAAACAGCTTTAAAGGCGTAGTTGAAATACATATAACTATCTATTAGTCAGTGGTTAGTGGTTTTTTTTCCTCCGCGAGAGATTGTATTCATCCAAAAGATTAGTGAAAGGAAGAATGGCATGATTTCTAAGTTCATTCATCAGAAATGATGTGATGGAACTGAACAAATACAGCAAAAGACTCACCCAAGACCCTACACAGCCAGCCTCTCAGGCCATGCTTTACGGCATTGGTCTGACGGAAGAAGACATGAGCAAAGCTCAGGTGGGAATTGTAAGCACTGGCTACGAGGGCAATACGTGCAATATGCATTTGAATGACCTTGCAGTTCAGGTAAAGGCAGGAGTCTTGGAGGCTGATCTGGTAGGTTTAATTTACCATACTATAGGAGTTAGCGATGGCATTTCCAATGGAACGGAGGGAATGAGATATTCACTAGTTTCCAGAGAAATCATTGCCGATTCCATCGAAGCGGTTGCGGGAGCCCATTACTACGATGGTTTGATCACAGTGGTGGGCTGTGATAAGAATATGCCAGGAGCACTAATGGCCATGGGCCGATTGAATAGACCATCCTTAATGGTTTATGGGGGTACGATAGCTTCAGGGTGCTACAAAGGCAAGAAACTCAATATCGTATCTTCATTTGAAGCTCTAGGAGAGAAATTCGCGGGCAATATCTCTGATGAAGATTACAAAGGTATTATCAAGAACTCTTGTCCTGGAGCGGGTGCATGTGGAGGCATGTACACTGCAAATACCATGTCATCGGCTATAGAAGCACTAGGCATGTCACTGCCTTATAGCTCATCAAACCCAGCGATCAGTTTAGATAAAACCGAAGAGTGTGCCAGGGTGGGGAGAGCTGTTCGAAGACTCCTGGAACTAGATCTTAAACCTAGAGACATCCTCTCAAAGAAATCATTCGAAAATGCCATTCGGCTTATCACTGTCTTAGGTGGTTCTACCAATGCCGTAATGCATCTGATCGCTATTGCCAAAAGCGTTGATATTGACTTGACGCTCAAAGACTTTCAAAGACTTTCCGATCAAACCCCATTTCTCGCAGACCTTAAGCCTAGTGGACAATATCTGATGGAAGATTTACATGAGGCAGGCGGAGTTCCTGCTGTGATGCGGTTTATGCTTGATAACGACATGCTTCATGGGGATTGTATGACAGTTACCGGCCATACCATTGCTGAAAATCTATCGGAAATTGAGGCTATTAAGCCTGAGACTAATCTCTTGAAGCCATTGAGCAATCCTATCAAAGAAACAGGTCATCTACAAATGCTCTTTGGCAATTTGGCCGAAGAAGGCTCAGTAGCAAAGATTACTGGGAAGGAAGGAGAGCGTTTTGAAGGGAAGGCCATTGTCTTTGAGGATGAGTTTTCCGCGATTGAAGGGATAAGAAATGGATCGGTAAAGGCAGGCCATGTCATTGTCATTCGCTATGAGGGGCCGAAAGGCGCACCTGGAATGCCCGAAATGCTGAAACCTACGTCCGCCATTATGGGTGCCGGCCTGGGTAAGTCCGTGGCCTTAATTACTGATGGAAGATTCTCCGGTGGAAGCCATGGCTTTGTGGTTGGGCATGTTACGCCTGAGGCACAAGTAGGAGGAGCGATTGCTCTGGTCGAAAATGGAGATGAGATTATTATTGATGCTCAACAGAACACGATCACACTTAATATCAGTGATGAGGAAATGACGAAGAGGAGAGCCAACTGGAAATCCCCTTCACTCAAAGTAAATGCAGGAGTACTTAAAAAATACGCCAAAACGGTCGCTTCAGCCTCAGAAGGCTGTGTTACCGATAATTGATTCAGTATGGAAGCAACACTAAAACCGACAACCGAGACAAAACTCCATATATCCGGAGCCGAAGCACTTATAAGGTCATTGTTAGCGGAGCAGGTCAAGATGTTATTTGGCTATCCCGGAGGTGCGATTATGCCAGTATATGACGCCCTCTATGACTTTGAAGATGAGCTTCAACATGTGCTCACTCGTCATGAACAGGGTGCGATTCATGCCGCTCAGGGTTTTGCCAGAGCAACGGGTGAAGTCGGTGTGGTATTGGCCACTTCTGGGCCAGGCGCTACTAATCTTATAACCGGCATTGCAGACGCGATGATAGACTCGACTCCCTTGGTTTGTATAACGGGTCAGGTAGGTTCTGGTCTGTTGGGCTCTGATGCTTTCCAAGAGACTGATATTGTCAGTATCTCTATGCCTGTAACCAAATGGAATTGCCAGGTGACCAAGGCTGAAGACATACCAGCCGCATTGGCAAAGGCATTCTATATAGCGAAATCAGGACGCCCAGGTCCAGTGTTAGTCGATATAACCAAAGACGCTCAGTTCAAGCCTTTCGATTTTGAGTATCGAAAGTGTGTTGAAATAAGAAGTTACAAACCTGCCCCATCATTAGACCCAATTCAAATTAAGAAAGCGGCTGAATTGATCAATGAAGCTCAAAAGCCAATGATCCTTTTTGGTCAGGGAGTCATTCTCGGTAAGGCGGAGGAGGAGTTCAAACAGTTTGTTGAAAAGACAGGAATACCTTCGGCTTGGACCCTTTTAGGGCTTTCTGCATTGCCGACCGATCACCCTTTGAATGTGGGGATGCTTGGAATGCATGGGAATTATGGACCGAATAAGCTGACCAATGAATGTGATGTGCTGATCGCGATCGGCATGCGCTTTGATGATCGCGTGACGGGTAACCTAGAACATTATGCAAAGCAAGCCAAAGTCATTCACTTGGATATCGACCCAGCGGAGGTCAACAAGAATGTCAGGGTTGATATTCCCGTATTGGGTGATTGTAAAAAGACTTTAAGTGCTTTAACACAACAAGTACGACTTAAGAGTCATCGTACTTGGCTAGAAGAATTCAGAGCACTGGATAAAATAGAATATGACAAAGTCATAGAAAATGAATTGAAGCCTGAAGAAGGCGCTCTGAAAATGGGAGAGGTGATCAATGAGATCAACGAACTAACCAAAGGAGAGGCTATTTTGGTTACGGATGTTGGCCAGCACCAAATGATGGCCTGCCGATATACTAAATTCAATCAGAGCAGGAGCAATATCACATCGGGAGGTCTTGGAACCATGGGGTTTTGCTTGCCAGCAGCCTTAGGTGCAAAACTGGGAGCACCTGAGCGTGAAGTTATTGCGGTAATCGGTGATGGAGGGTTTCAAATGACCATTCAGGAGCTAGGAACAATATTTCAGACAGAAGCTGCTGTCAAGATTGTGATCCTAAACAATAACTTTTTGGGAATGGTACGCCAGTGGCAACAACTATTCTTCGACAAGAGATACTCAAGTACTGAGTTAGTCAATCCGGATTTTATAAAAATTGCTGAAGGCTATGGCATCAAAGGAAAGTCTTTGAGCGATCGTGATGATCTAAGCAAGTCAATCGAAGAGATGATCGCATATGATGGAAGCTTCCTATTAGAAGTAAAAGTGGGTAAAGAAGACAATGTCTTTCCAATGGTACCATCGGGTGCATCGGTTTCAGACATAAGATTGTCATAAGATGGTTAAATCATTTACCATATCAATTTTCACAGAGAACAGTATTGGTTTACTGCACAGGATCACTTCGATTTTCACAAAGCGACATCTGAGCATTGAAAGCTTAAATACCTCAGAATCAGAGGCTGAGAATGTTTTTCGTTTCACGATCGTGGTCAACGCAGAGGAAGAACTTGTTCAGAAAATTGTAAAACAAATAGAGAAGCAAATAGAGGTCTTACAAGCAGTTTATCACCTGGATGGTGAGACTGTTTTTCAGGAGATCGCTTTGTATAAAGTATCAACAGAGAAGGCTTCCGAAAACAACCTGGTAGAGCGACTTATCCGTGATAACCACGCGAGAATACTATCGATGGAACAGGAATTTATGATCATAGAAAAGACAGGTCATAAAGAAGAAACACAGGAATTACTCGAGTTTTTAAAGCCTTATGGCTTAATCGAGTTTGTCAGGTCTGGCAGAGTATCTGTCATTCGACCTAAAAATGAATTACAAAGAGAACTATAAACTTTAATCTGAATAAAATGGCTTTAATCAATTTTGGTGGAGTAGAAGAAAATGTCATCACGAGAGATGAATTTCCACTTTCAAAAGCACAAGATGTATTGGCAAATGAAACCGTAGCGATTATCGGCTATGGTGTTCAAGGGCCTGGGCAATCGCTAAACCTTCAAGACAATGGTATCAAAGTGATTGTAGGCCAGCGGCAGGAGTCTAAGACTTGGGACAAGGCGATTGCGGATGGTTGGGAACCGGGTGTAAGTCTTTTTCCAATAGAGGAGGCACTAGAAAGAGCTTCCATCGTTTGCTACTTGTTATCTGATGCTGCACAAATTCAGCTTTGGCCTACGGTTAAGAAACACTTGACGGCCGGAAAGATGCTTTATTTCTCTCATGGCTTTGGTGTAGCATACGCTGAAAAGACGGGGATCGTGCCTCCTGCCGATGTAGATGTTGCTTTGGTAGCTCCAAAGGGATCTGGTACGAGCTTGAGACGCCTTTTCCTAGAAGGAAAGGGGCTTAATAGTTCTTTCGCTATTCATCAGGATGCTACAGGAAAAGCCAAAGACAGAATTGTGGCACTTGGTATAGGTGTTGGCTCAGGGTATTTGTTTGAGACTACTTTTATTAAAGAAGTTACTTCTGACCTGACTGGGGAGAGAGGTACACTAATGGGAGCTATCCAAGGTCTCTTTATGGCTCAATATGAGGTATTGAGAGCCAACGGTCATTCACCATCTGAGGCCTTTAATGAAACGGTTGAGGAAGCTACTCAGTCTCTGTATCCATTAGTTGCAGAAAATGGAATGGACTGGATGTATGCCAACTGTTCTACCACAGCCCAAAGAGGAGCACTGGATTGGAAGGATAAGTTTCATGCCGCCACAAAACCTGTTTTTGAAGAATTGTATGCTTCTGTTGTTGCTGGTACTGAAGCTCAGCGATCAATTGACTCTAACTCTCAAGCTGATTACAGAGAGAAATTGCAAGAAGAACTTGATGAGCTTCACAACTCCGAAATGTGGAGAGCAGGGAAGGCTGTAAGGGCCTTAAGACCAGAAAATGCTCCTGCTATCAAGGAAGAAGAGTTGGTCTAATCAATCCTCTTATTAAATGAAATCCGTGGCTTATTATATGTCTAAGTCACGGATTTTTATTTCAAATCAGCTGATGATTCCAAGTGGAGCCGTTTCACCCCATCCACCTCGGGTGAAGTCAGGAAACTCCTGAGGCATTCCATCTTGCAACACAGAGGCCTCACTCAATGGTGACACTGCACTCCAGAAGCAGCCTTCATACACGTTTTGATCCATTGGCCAGCCATTTCGAAGGCACTCTACAATACGATAGCGCATTATACCATCCATACCACCATGTCCACTACCTTTGGCTGACTCAGACAGTCTTTTGTACAATGGGTGATCATACTTATCATATAAGGCTTGTAAGTCTTTTCCCTGAGCCCATTGGTGATGACTGTCAGTAACTCCCTCAACACCACCTTCTAAAGCTACGCGGGTCGGAAAGCCTGCTAATGTGCCCTTAGTGCCTTGTACGAGGTTTAATCTAGAATAAGGTCTTGGGCTGGTCTCGTCCCATTGTACCATGATGGTACGACCAAGGTTTGTTTTAATGATCGAGGTATTGAGATCTCCACCTTGATAGTCTAACTGATTCCATTTATGATCAGCAGCGTAGTTCTTCTTGGCGTAGTCTTGTCTACCCAAGGCAGGTGTAGAGAAAGACACTAGTTTTTTGAAAGTATCATCCGTTCGGGCAATGTTCATGTATTGAGCCACCGGACCTAGTCCATGTGTAGGGTAGAGGTTTCCATTTCTTTTCGCGTAGTGGTGTGTTCTCCAAGAGCCGGTGCCACGTTCCTGCTCTTCCATTTGAAATCTAAGTTCATGGATATAGGATGCCTCTGCATGTAACAAATCACCCACGATTCCTTGACGACACATGTTCAGATACATCAACTCATCTCTTCCATAGTTGACATTCTCCATCATCATGCAGTGCTTCTTTGTTGTTTCAGAAGTATCTACAATTGCCCACATTTCCTCAATCGTCAGTGCGATAGGGACCTCTACAAAGGCGTGCGCTCCCTTTTTCATAGCCTCTATGGCCATTGGGGCATGATTACTCCAATTCGTGCTGATAAATACAGCATCAGGCTTCACCTCATCGAGCATCACCTTCCACTGGTTTTCATCTTGAGTATATAATGCAATGTTTTGATGTCTTTGTCCAGCGCCAATCTCTTGACAGGCAGTTTTTGATCGATTTGCCCAGTCCTCGTAGAGATCACTAATCGCCACTATCTCTGTGCCTTCCAGCATGGCTAAATTTCGAGCATGTCCGCTTCCTCGCGCTCCAACACCTATAAGTGCTATTCGCACAGTTTCTAGTTTCGGAGCACCGAACCCACCCATGTATTGTGCATTCGAGGCCCTTTCGGGAGCATCTTGAGCACAGCTGTCAAAGGCAGTAGCCGTAGCGATGGCTGCAGCCGTCAGTGATGTCTTCTTGAGGAATTTGCGTCTGTCGAGGTTTTTCATGGGCCTTGAAAAGATTAGGTCGACCTAATTTGCAAAATAATCCAAGAAAATCAGCACCCTATTCATTTAAAGGGCAACTAAGGTCATGTCAATCGTCCTACTAGAAGGTAAGGGGCCTGATTGACAATGGGTCTATCCGTTAGTTTTGAACAGCAGAAGTGGCTTACATATAAAGCAGATTTAAATTTGATGATTATTTGTTTTCATCACTTTCCAGATCATAGTTCTCAACGAAGTCCTTAAAGTTATGCATCCATTTTTCAGCAGGCTTTTTATACATATTTGGAAACAGGATAGCAAAGAACCTGGGCAAGAACCAATCTATTCTTGTGTACTCAACTTCCGTTTCATAGCGTGTTGAGTGATCGGTCAGCGGAATGAATTTACATATCATTGTATTGTCCATATGCTTGTGATGGTAGAAGGCTTTAAGAGATTCCGGCATGTTATTGGAAATGATGGTTTCAGTGAGTTCCATTTGTCGCTTACCATGTTTATAATAGAGTTTTGATACTGCTCCGTTTTTCCCTGCCTGTCCACTGATCAGTTCTTTTCTTTCAAAGCCCTCTTGGTATTTTGCCAAATATCTAGGGTCCATGAATAACTCTGCCACTACATGTGCGGGTTTTTCGATAATAATATTTCCATTGTGCTTCATTTTTGTAAAGGCTATTATCAATCAATGTTTATTTAATACAATCATCCATTGCGTACCAAATTGATCTTTGAGCATACCAAAGCCATCTTTCATTGGGAAGAGGGTCTTTCCATTTTGGCTTAGGTCTTTGAAAAGGGAATGACATTTGTCTATGTCATCGATTAGAATGTATAGTGATATACCTGAACCAGGGGTCATTGGGTGATTGGGTAAATCATCCGAAGCTTTAATTCTGAGATTACCAGATTGTAATTCAGAATTGAAAATTCTTCCACTCACTTCATTAGGTACATCTATGGGAGAATCATTGTAAGTAGTTTTCGTAACTATCGTTCCACCCAGACAAGTGGCGTAGAATTCCATGGCCTGTTCGCAAGTACCAGGAAAAGTCAAGTAAGGTATAAGTTGCATACTCAATTATTTGTTTTGAGCTACTATGATGAAAAAGTATCTGGTTTAGGAGGTTACATTACCAGCGTTTAACCGTTTTTAGTGTTAATTGGTCAGATGCTAATGTTTATGGTTCTTTCCTTAAATCAGCATAGAAGTCAGAGGGAGACTTGTTTGTGTGCTTTTTAAAGGACCGGTAAAAACTTACCTTGTTATTGAAACCGGATTCTAAGGCGATATCAATTAAGTGGGTTTTGTTCTTTATAGATTGTTGCATCAATGTTTTTGCCTCTTTTACCCGATAGGAGTTTATAAAGTCTTTGAAAGATGAATTGAATTTCTGGTTGATCAACTCAGAAACATATTTCTTTGGCAGGCCAATCGCTATAGAAAAATCGTCTAAGGTGAGGTTGCTATTGAGGAAATCTTTGTCAGTTTCAAGCTTATTAATAATTAATTTCTCATCCTCTAAACGCTGATTTAGATTTGCCAACATGGGAGGGGTAGATTGTGTGAAAATATCTGCACCCAGAAAAAAACTATATGCCATGGATTGAATGACAAAACTCATAATCAACATTGTTACAATGTTGAACATGGGAATCTCTAACTGTCCAGATGGTAGTAAGACAAAATATACCAGACTTATGGAAAGGAAAAGGCTATAAAGCCAAAGAACCTTTTTATACCAGTTCGCTGGTTTATTATTTTTAACATGCCGGGTATAATTGTTAATTCTTAACAGTGATACTACAACATAAGACCCGATATGACCATAAAAGAGCAGGAATAGGTAAAAGTTAAAGTCGTCATAACCTGGGACTGAGGCAATGAATTCTTTGACCATTTGAAGCTTGTAAGTTCCACTCTGAAAATACATTGGGATATTCAAGCCTAGCATGAGGACAAATGGCAGAAGGTGAAAAAGATGAGTTCTTTTGAACTTAAAATCACCATTAGTAATGAGCATTCCTGCGAAGAAAATAGCAGGAGCCTTAAGGAAGCTAAGGGGATAACTAATTCCAATGAAATGGGGAAGCGCTTCAATTAACCCTGTTTCGGCCAAAAGCCTCTCAAAGAGTGTAATCCCCTCAATACTGAGTAAAATCGCCAATATTCGCTTTACTCTGGCACCATTTACCTGAAACAAGAATATTGAGGAGATGAATAAAGCTTGAAGCGCACCGAAACCTATTAGAATGTTCGCAATCATAGAAAAAAAGATAGCTGCATGCTGTTAAATCAAAAGAACACTTAGGAAGGTCTTATGTGAAAAATTAAAGTCACTGTCACATCTAAATTAAGAAAATTGGATAATTGTCATTCTCATTGAACCTGATCAAAAAAAGTCCGACTTTTATGGCGTGGTTGGCTACCGAAAAAATGCTCATTAGAAAGCCCGTAAAATGAATCTCGATCTGCTAGAAGAATACTTATTAATAGCCTTAGACGATAGTAAAGGTCAATTTGTAATTGATTCAACCCACCTTCATTATGGCTTTGCCGGTGCTGTTCTGTTAGAACTGGCTTTGCGAGAGAAAGTCAGTATTTCAGGAGAGTATGTGAGAGTGAACGACAGTTCTGCAGTGACCGAGGTGGCTTTGAACAAAGCATTGGAATACATTGGAGAAAAGGCGAAGTCAAGCAAGGTCAAAGATGTCATCAATGGCTTGGCTAAACAAGCTAACGACCTTAAACAGGATGTTTTACAAAGGCTAATCAATAAAGGCATTCTTAAAAAAGAGGAGCATAAAATCCTGTGGCTTATCCCCAATAACAAATATCCGGCAAGTGATATGACACCGGAAAACAAAGTGCGAGAACGGATCAAAGCCGTTATGCTCTACGGTGCTAAGTCGGAACCTCGAGATATTATGTTGTTGAGTCTTATCGATGTTTCCGACCTTACGAAAGAGGCTTTCAGGGATAAGGAGGACTATAAAAAGGTCAAGAAGAAGATCAAAGAAGTCACCCAAGATGTAAAGATCAGTGGTGCGATCAACAAAAGCATTCGTGAAATTCAGGCAGCTATAATGATTACGATTATGGCTTCTGTTGTAGTGACCACTACCATTACTTCCAATTAATTATAGCAGGAATGAAACCAACAATCCTTTCGGGCGTATTAATACATTGTTTAACAATGCATTGAAATGCCATGCAGTCTTCACAATTACTTAAAGGAACTTTTCAGACCATTATTCTCTCTGTACTTGCTAAACAGGGGCGCATGTATGGCTATGAAATCACACAGAAAGTGAAAGTGCTCTCTGATGAAGAGATCGTAGTCACGGAGGGCTCACTTTATCCCATTCTTCATAAACTCGAAGAGCAAGGCTGGGTAAAGGCCGAAAAAGTCAACATTGGCAATCGGGTTAGGCGCTACTATTCGCTCACTGAATCAGGCACCGATCAAGTGCAGATCAAACTTAATGAGTTCGAACGATTCGTGTCCATTGTCAAAGGAGTACTCTATTCAAAGCCAGCTTTATGAAAGATGCTCAGGTAGATTGGATTAGGGAAGAACTTAAAAAGCGAGGTGTTTCCTATGGTCCTTTATTTGATGACCTTCTAGATCACGTGTGTACCGAGGTAGAGTATGGCATGGCAGAGGGATTGAGCTTCGGGGAAGCCTATGAAAAGGCCATTGTCGGAATAGAACCGCAGGGCTTGCATACCATTGAAGAACGAACTATAAGAACTTTAAACTTCACTACTTTGATCAGGCATTACTTACTCATCTCTCTGCGTAATCTTTGGCGAAATCGTTGGTATACCAGTACTAATTTATTAGGACTGACAGTGGGACTAACCGCTTGCATGCTCATATTTCTATTTATCCGTTATGAGAAGAGCTATGACCAGGCACACCCTGAAAAAGACCTTTGGAGGCTCTATACTATCAGGCATGAGGGCAATGGTGTAAGTACACGAACCGCTTTTAGTGGCGCACCCTGGGGACCAGCCTTGGTAGATGAAATTCCGGCTTTGAAATCTACCATAAGGTTTATGAAATACCGTCTGCCGGTGCGCATCAGCGATCCAGCCACAGATGAGTACTTCTCAGAACCAAATCTCATTTGGGCCGATCAATCTGCACTCCATCTCTTTGATCTACCTCTGATAATGGGTAACCAGGAAACAGCCTTGCGTAATCCTAGGAGTGTGGTGCTTAGTGAGAGTACCGCCATTAAGTTTTTTGGAACTCGTGATGCGATCGGCAAGGCAATTACCTACAATGATGAGTTTGACCTTCAGGTAACCGGGATCATGAAAGACATGCCTGAGAACGTGCATTTCAAAGCTGATCTAATCGGTTCTTTTAATACCATGGGTGATGCTTTCTGGGATATTGTAGACAACTGGGGGATCTTATACTACTATACCTACTTTGAATTAGAGGAGCAAGCCGACCCTTCGGTAGTATCTGAGGCTGCCAATGACTTCTTTGCACGATACATGGGCAAGGAATGGACCGATAACCGATCGGTAGGTCTTCAAAAAGTTACAGATATCCATTTAAAGTCAGATCTTGAAAATGAACTCAAGGCTAATTCGGACATCAATAGGCTTTACTTACTTGCAGCCATTGCCGGAGTGATCTTACTACTCGCTTGTGCCAATTTTATTAATCTGAATATGGCACGTTCGGTAAAAAGAACTCGCGAGGTAGGGGTCAGAAAGGTCATGGGTAGCCTGAGGTGGCACATTGTAGTTCAGTTTATTTCTGAAAGTTTTACACTGGTCTTCTTGGCCACATTACTTTCCGCCTTGTTGGTATTGACCGTGCTGCCATCTTTTAACCAACTGCTGGGTTTAAATCTGGATCCTATCACTATGACCGATCTGACTTTGGTTGGTTATATAGTCTCAGTCCTTGCGATGATTAGCTTTTTGGCGGGTTTTATCCCTGGTCTTTTGAGCTCGCGTTTGCAGACGGTCAATGCATTAAAAGGGAGTTTTTTAGGTCTGAAAGGTTCATTGTCCATTAACAATGGGCTACTTCTTTTCCAGTTTACTATCTGTACCGCATTGCTTATCGCGATCGGTACGATTAGGCTTCAGCAGCATTATATCACCGAAAAGGACTTGGGTTATGACCAGAGCCAATTGTTGATGGTTTCAACCAACGATATCAACCAAGAGCAGGTAGATTTGGTGAAGCAAACTTTAAAAGAAATTCCTGCGGTAGATCAGGTATCCTTTACTTCACATAAGCTTGTGGGGGATCAACCTTACTATGCGAGCTACGCTTTCAATGCACCCAACACGTTGGTAGATACACTGTTGTTAGGTCGGCTGCACATCGATCAGGACTTCCTGGAGACTTACAAGGTGGAATTATTGGCAGGGAGGGATTTTAATCCTCAATTGGTAACAGACACGGCTTCTTTTCTGGTAAATGAAACTACCGTACGTAAACTAGGGCTTAAGACCAATGAGGATGCTCTAGGTTATCGTATTGAGTACCTTACCCAGGGCGTCAATGGTCGTTATCCCAGAAATGGTCGAATCATTGGTGTAGTGGAAGATTTTCACTTCCAAACGCTGCACCATGACATTGAAGGATTTGTCATGGACATTCAGCCTGCACGTTATCACTTTTATGCTTGTCGTATCACTGGTAAGGATTATCAGCAAGCAGCTGCTTCTGTATCGACTGCGCTCGATAAACTGATGCCAAATACCAGGCCTGACTACTTTTGGCTCGATGAACATCAGGCAAGCCTTTACCAGGCGGAAAGTACTTTTTCGACCTTGATTACAGTTGCGGTGCTGATTTCAATTGTACTTGCCTTAATGGGTTTGCTTAGTCTCGTATTGCAATTAGTAGCTACTCGAAGGAGGGAAGTAGGGTTGAGAAAGGTATTAGGAGCAAGTATACTCAGCATTATACAGCTCTTTTCTAGGCGTTTTTTCGCGACCATGTGCTTAAGTTTTCTTATTGCATGGCCATTGGTATATCTCTGGATGAACAGCTGGCTAAAGCAGTTTCCTTATCGAATAGATATTCCCTGGGTTTATTATGGTTTAGCCCCGGCCACCTTACTGATCTTGGCCTTGATTACCATTGCAGGTAGTACGCTAAAGACTGCCATTACCAGTCCAACTCAAAGCTTGAGATATGATTAGGGCTTAAGTCAGATCATTTAAGACTTTTGAATTTCTCTCGAACTACTTCCTGGACAGGCCTGTTTTCAATCCTGCTTTTAAGGTAGGAGAGTATGTCAAGGTATAGGAAAGGTCTCCGCTCATAGAGGTTTTCATTGAGCAATTCAAGCCTGTCATAAAGCTTTATGAATTCTCCTTTCAACTCGTCAGGCTTAATTTTGCCAGTTTTTCTTAAGAATTGAATGATCTCTTTCTGCACTTCTTGCTGATCGTTCATTTTACCAATAAACTGGAAGGTAGACTTGATCTGATACTCTAAATGAAAATCCTGGCCGTCTTCAAAGTGCGCAATTAGGTTGAGTATTCTGGCAAAGCAGTGGATGTCTTCTCGCAGCTTAACATCTTTGAAATAGATGATTTGATTGAGGTAGAAAATAGCCTTGCGATAGTTAGCATTTCCGAAGTATAGAGAGGCAAATTTATAGTAGAACATGAGCACCCGTTCTGGGTCAATTTTCCCTTCATACAATTTGAGTTTTTCAAGTATCTCGGGAATCAGGTCAATGCCCTTTTCGAACTGACCTTCCATAAAATGCTTATTAATTTTTGATATATATAAAAACTTGAATATCAGTATTTCAGAGTTCAAATCTTTAACAATTTGTTGGTCTTTGCTCAGTAACTCCACTTCGTCAAGAACTCTGCAGAATTCAGAGTAGTATTGTAATTGAAAAAGTGCCGCCAACAAGTTCCTATAACCCTTAATAAATAGGACAGGTTGTTTCCTTGCCATGGCGCTGTCTACTTTAAATAATTCGACCCAGGCTTTGGCATGCTTATAAGCGTTAGGAAAGTTCTGAACGATCTTATTAAACCATACATGAGACTGATGGTAGTAGAGCTTCTCATAGAAACTCAGTTCCTCCATTTCTACTTTTGGAAGATTTAACTCAAAATATGATCGGACCTGCTCAAACTCTGTTTCGGTTCTAGCATAGCCGTTTTTGAGAAATAGGCCGTATAGGTTAAGTGAAAGATTAGAAAGGCGGTGTGCGCTTTTAATTTTTGCGGTGGTACTGTCTACCTCATGTGCCAGTTGTTCAGCCCTGTTTTCAATACTCCTGGTGATGTACTCGGACTCGATCAGCTTTTCAAACTCGAGCACTTCCAAAGCGATCGTAAAATGTTTCGTATCCTGGGCTAGCGTCTTAGTCTTGCCAAGCATTTTTAGCGCTTGTTTATAGAATCCTTTGTTGTAGAGCACTTTCGCATGATCCATGTTTTCTCTCAGCTGAATATCTATGTTTTGACCGATATGGTAGTGGCGTAAACTGGCTAAAATCTGCTTGTAGAGATGAGCTTTTTGGTTGGAAAACTGACTCTTTTTGATACTCGGGACTTTGGCTAAAATCTTTTTGTCATCGTAGGTTTTACTCCCTTCCATGGCATCGAAGAGTTTGATGAACTTGACATCCTCCGTATTGCCACTACGATTTACGAAGAGGCGAAAGTGTCTTTTTTCCGTCTGAGTGAGGGATTTTATAAGGTCAAAAAGAGCATCGCTTTTAGTATTTGCCATTGTAAATAGAAACTTATTAAGTATCTGATTTTTAGGTAATTAAAATTAGAAAGAGATCAATTTGAAATAGTAGATAAATAGACTTCTACTATGGCATCAAAATGTCACAGGTCTAAATTCAATTATTCTGTAAAAAGCGATTTATAGAAAGACTGAAGACTGATCAAATAAACGATGTCAAATCAAAAAATACAAATCTTCGACACAACTCTCCGGGATGGAGAGCAAGTGCCGGGTTGCAAACTCAATACCCACGAAAAGGTTGAAGTGGCCAAGCGCCTGGAGACCCTTGGTGTGGATGTCATTGAAGCGGGGTTTCCCATTTCAAGCCCGGGTGATTTTGAATCGGTAGATGCCATTGCCAGAGTTGTAAAGCATGCGACTGTGTGTGGCCTGAGCCGAGCTGTCGAAAAAGATATCATCACTGCAGCAGAGTCCCTCAAGAATGCGGTTCGCCCAAGAATTCATACAGGTATTGGTACTTCTGAATCTCACATTAGGTTTAAACTCAATTCAACTCCCCAAAAGATTGTCGAGCGAGCAGTAGCGGCTGTTTCATTGGCCAAAAAACATGTGGAGGACGTGGAGTTCTATGCGGAAGATGCTGGTAGAACTGAAAATGAGTTTCTAGCACATATTTGTGAAGAAGCGATTAAAGCAGGGGCCACGGTATTGAATATTCCAGATACAACCGGATACTGCCTACCAGGCGAGTACGGAGATAAGATTAAGTTTTTGAAAGAAAACGTGAAAGGCGTGCATAATGTCACACTCTCCACACACTGCCACAATGATTTGGGAATGGCTACGGCCAACTCCATTTCGGGTGTAATGAATGGCGCTACGCAGATAGAATGCACGATTAATGGCATCGGTGAGCGTGCAGGAAATACCGCCTTAGAAGAGGTGGTTATGGTGCTGAAACAGCATCCTTATTTGAATATGACCACGGGAGTTGATACCAAACAGCTCAATGAGTTATCGAGGTATGTATCTGAAACCATGCGTGTGCCAGTACAACCCAACAAGGCGATTGTTGGAGCCAACGCTTTCGCTCATTCATCAGGGATTCATCAAGATGGAGTGATCAAGAAAAGAGAGACTTATGAAATTATCGACCCTAAGGAAGTAGGAGTTGATCATTCATCCATAGTCCTGACAGCGAGAAGTGGTAGAGCTGCTTTGGCTTATCGTATGAAGAATATCGGTTACGAGCTGACGCGGGACGAACTTGATGTGGTTTACAAAAGCTTCTTAGAGGTAGCTGACGCTAAAAAGGAAGTGATGGATGAAGATTTGCATGAGGTTGCCTCACTAAGACATAAAGTGGCCGTTTAAAATGGGAAAGACATTATTCGATAAGGTGTGGGATGCCCATGTGGTGAAAAGCCTTGAAGGAGACATAGATGTACTCTATATCGATCGTCATCTAATTCATGAAGTAACGAGCCCGCAAGCCTTCTCAGAGCTGGAAAAGCGAGGGCTGTCGCTCTTCAGAAAGGAAAAAATGGTGGCAACACCAGACCACAATATTCCAACCAAAGATCAGCACCTGCCAATCAAAGAGGCCCTTTCGAAGCATCAAGTAGATACGCTTCTGGCCAATTGTGCAAAGCATGAGGTTGAGCTGTATGGGTTAGGACATCCTTTTCAGGGTATTGTCCATGTAATTGGGCCTGAGTTGGGCATAACATTGCCAGGTAGAACAATGGTTTGTGGTGATAGCCATACATCCACCCATGGTGCTTTTGGAGCTATTGCCTTCGGTATAGGTACTAGTCAGGTGGCTCAGGTGATGGCCAGCCAGTGCTTGTTGCAAAGTAGGCCTAAGACCATGCGAATCACCGTGAACGGTGAATTGAAAAAGGGTGTTCTGGCCAAGGATATCATCTTGTACATCATCTCAAAGCTTACAGCGGCCGGAGGAACAGGATACTTCATAGAATACGCAGGCTCCACCATTGAGGCACTTTCCATGGAAGCCCGGATGACCATTTGCAATATGAGCATTGAGATGGGTGCCAGAGGTGGAATGATAGCCCCAGATCAAGCAACTTTCGATTATATCAAAGGGAGAGAGTTCGCTCCCCAAGGAGATGACTATGAGAAAGCGGTTGCCTACTGGAAAACGTTGAAAAGCGATTCGGATGCCAGCTTTGATAAGGAATATGCATTCTATGCTACTGATATTGAACCTATGATCACTTACGGTACCAATCCGGGCATGGGGATCAAAATCACAAACCAGGTTCCTATGGCAATCGGTGATGGAAGCCAGGATAGCTTTAATAAGTCATTGGATTACATGGGCTTCAAACCCGGTGAGTCTTTACTCGGTAAGCCGATTAATCATGTATTTATAGGAAGTTGTACCAATTCAAGGATCGAAGACTTGAGGGTTGTCGCTGACTATGTAAAAGGTAAAAAGAAAGCTGATAATGTGACGGCTATGATCGTACCTGGATCGAAGCAAGTGGAACAACAAGCCATTGCTGAAGGACTTCATGAAGTATTGTCGTCAGCGGGCTTTGAATTACGAGAACCGGGTTGCTCTGCTTGTCTGGGTATGAATGAAGACAAGGTGCCGGCCGGAGAGTACTGTGTTTCAACCTCAAATAGAAACTTTGAGGGAAGACAAGGACCAGGGGCTAGAACATTACTGGCAAGTCCCCTTGTGGCAGCCGTTACGGCCATTGAAGGCAAAATTGTAGACATAACTAAACACCTTAACTAGCATGGACAAATTTCAGAAAGTGATATCTACTGGTGTTCCATTGTCAATTGAAGACATTGATACGGACCAGATTATTCCAGCGAGATTTCTAAAGGCAACTTCCAGAGAGGGTTTTGGTGATAACTTATTTCGTGATTGGCGCTATGAGCAAGACGGAAGTCCAAAAGCCGATTTCGTGCTAAACGATCGGACTTACGGTGGAAAAGTATTAGTTGCTGGAAAGAATTTTGGTTGTGGATCTTCGCGCGAGCACGCGGCTTGGTCTATACACGACTATGGCTTCAAAGTGGTCGTATCAAGCTTCTTCGCAGATATTTTTAAGGGCAATGCCCTAAACAATGGACTCCTTCCTGTGCAGGTAAGTGATTCCTTTTTACAAGGCCTGTTGGATGCAATTACTACCGATCCTTCAACCGAAATTGAGGTCGACTTGGTAAGTCAAGTGATAAGCTATGATGATCAGAAGGAGTCTTTTGAGGTAAATGCGTATAAAAAGGAGTGCCTCATTAATGGATATGATGACATAGATTATCTCATCAACTTAAAATCAGAAATTGAAGCCTATGAAGCTTCTTCAAGCGTAATATAATGGGAGTTAGGAAGAACATTGGAATGCTACCCGGAGATGGCATTGGCCCTGAGGTAGTAATGGAAGCTAGGAAAGTGCTGGACGCAATAGCTGAGCGACACGGACATACTTTTGTGTATGAATATGGAGATGTTGGTGCTATAGCCATTGATAAGGCAGGCGAGCCCTTACCGGATGAAACACTGAGAACATGCGAGCAGTCGGATGCTTTTCTCTTCGGAGCCATTGGCGACCCAAAATATGACAATGATCCTTCGGCAAAAGTGCGTCCTGAACAAGGTTTACTGAAGCTAAGAAAGAGTTTGGGGCTTTTTGCCAACATTCGACCGGTGACGGCATATGATAGCCTTATCCATATGTCTCCACTCAAGACTGAGAAGATCTTAGGCGTAGACATGGTGGTCTATCGTGAGTTGACTGGGGGTATCTACTTTGGAGAAAAGGGGAGAACCGAGGATGGCGCTTTTGATCACTGTACCTATTCCAACTATGAAATTGACAGGATAGCCCACTTGGCGTTTCAGGCAGCTGAACATCGATCGAAGCGGGTCACTTTGGTAGATAAAGCCAACGTCCTGGAGACCTCGAGACTTTGGCGTGAGCGTGTTACCGAAATAGCTAAAGAATACCCTGCTATAGAACTGGACTGCATGTTTGTGGATAATGCAGCCATGCAGATGATTCAAAACCCCAAGCATTTTGACGTTATACTTACGGAGAACATGTTTGGTGATATCATTTCTGACGAAGCAAGTGTTATTGGTGGGTCTTTAGGCTTATTGCCCTCGGCTTCGGTGGGCGAAAAGACAGCCATGTTCGAACCTATTCATGGATCATACCCTCAGGCCGCTGGAAAGAACATTGCAAACCCTTTAGCCACGATTCTATCAGCGGCAATGATGTTGGATCATTTAGGTTTGGTCAATGAGGCTATCGAGATTAGACAGGCAGTGAATGCTTCTTTGAGAAACGGAATGGTCACAGAAGACCTCGCAAAAAGTGAGGGTTACGGTACCGATCGAGTCGGAGACTTTATTGCCAATTGCATTGCCGAAGGCGAGGAGTCCTGTGCTCAGGATAATATAAAATTAGGATTGAGTACGATCATCTAGTACTTGAAATTCAGGTTTGTTGATTTTAAAGCCCCGATTAGTCGGGGCTTTTTCTTTTAACTTTCCTAGTGATTTACCGTTTTGACAACCACTATGAAAAAGATTTTTGTCTTCGCATTCCTTGTAATAGGCTTTTATGCCAATGCACAATCCAAGGAGTATACAACCCAAAAAGAGAAAAAGCTCTCTGTTAAATCTCCTTTTGAAAAGATTTGGGATGGTGAGCTACCGGCCGAAATAGTCTATAAGGACAATGAAATCATTGCCTTTGTGCCCTTGAGAAGACAAACTCCTGTTCATTACCTCATTGTTCCCAAAAAGCGAATTCCCACCATTAGCGATCTTAAGGACGAGGATTTGCACTTAATCGGAAAGATGTACAAGGTGGCTAGAGACCTAGCCAAGAAGTATGGTATTGCAGACACGGGTTATAGACTTTCAATGAATACCAATGAAGATGCAGGACAATCTGTTTTTCATATTCACTTGCACTTGCTAGGAGGAATGAAAACAGGGCCAATGGTAGATCAGACCTTTATTGACCCTCGATCAAAAAAAGACGATAAATGAGGGCTCTGAATTTTCAAGACTTTTTAATTTTGATACCTCAATAAGAACCAAAGATTATAATGGGAAGAGCATTTGAATTTCGTAAAGGTAGAAAGATGAAACGTTGGGGTATGATGTCTCGCGTTTTTCCAAAACTTGGTAAGGCCATTACTATGGCTGCGAAAGAAGGTGGTCCTGATCCCGATATGAATGCAGCATTGCGTACGGCTATTCAAAATGCCAAGGCGCAGAACATGCCAAAGGACAACATCGATGGAGCCATTAAAAGAGCTACCAGCAAGGATGTTGAGGCATACGTAGAAATGAACTACGAGGGCAAAGGACCTCACGGTGTTTTGGTTTTTGTTGAGTGTGCTACAGATAACCAAAACAGGACAGTTGCCAACGTAAGATCCTATTTCAATAAAGTAGATGGGGCACTGGTGCCAACTGGTTCATTGGAATACATGTTTAATCGCAAGGCAGTCTTTGAATTTGAGAAAAAGGACGAAATGGATCTCGAAGAACTTGAATTCGAGTTGATAGATGCTGGCCTCGAGGAGATAGAAGAGCAGATAGAAGAGAATCAGGATGGAGAGGAAGTTACTTCTGTTTATGTCTATGGAGATTATACCAATTTTGGCTCACTGCAATCTGCATTAGAAGGCTTGTCTATTGATGTAAAGAGTGCCAACCTCAAAAGATTCCCAACTACTCCGGTCGAGTTTTCAGACGAGCAATTAGAAGAAATCGAAAAACTTCTTGATAAACTCGAAGATGACGATGACGTACAAGCAGTCTATTCTAATATAGCCTAAAACGCTAATTTCAAGTTTTTAAGCCCCTTTTTGATAGGTTCAGAAAGGGGCTTTTTTCATGCTCACACATTTTTGGCATCATTTTGGAAATGTACATAGCAACATCAACCAAAAGGAGGTCAAAATGAAAAAAGGTTTACTCATAGTATCTGTACTAGCACTATTGTCGAGTTGTGATATCACGCTCGTTGAGGTGCCATATGATGACAGAGATAACTATCTCGGTCGTTTTGAAACAGAAGAATACAGTGAAACTTACGATCAGCTGACTTATTACAATACGCGCATCGTAAGAGATTCGGATGACTTCAGTAATGTCATCTATATCAGAAACTTCTACGCTGTGGATATCGAAGTATTTGCCGAGGTAAGGGGAGATAGACTCACGATTCCTAGACAAATAATCGGTGGGTATGTAGTAGAAGGCACTGGAAGAAATGAATTCGGAGATTTGTATTTAACCTACTCTGTGGACGATACATTCTCACCTAATAAGCCAACAGATTTTTGTAATGCTGTGCTTGTCAGAAGATAAAAAATTGTTGTTTTGAGTTTTGATCCGGAGGTCGCTAGGAGTAGCGGCCTCTTTCATTATATACCGTTTACAAAAGTGTCTATATGTAGGTACTCACAACTTCCTATATTCGCATCCGTAGACAAATCCATTAGTTCAACGAGCCTTATGAAACTACAATTCAAGATTCTTCTCTTAATCTCACTATTCACGTTCGGCAATTTCGCATCAGCACAAGCACCCAAAAAGCTTAATGCGGCAGAAATAAAACAAGCTTTAAATAAACTAGAGGTGTTAGGATCTGTACTCTATGTGGCAGCACATCCAGACGATGAGAATACCCGACTGATTGGCTATATGTCACTGGAAAGAAAACTCCGCACGGGCTATTTGGCTATGACAAGAGGAGATGGTGGACAGAATTTGATTGGTACAGAAATAAGAGAATACTTGGGTATTATAAGAACCCAAGAGCTTCTAGCGGCTCGTAGAAAGGACGGCAGCGAGCAATTTTTTACAAGGACCAATGATTTCGGATTTTCGAAAGATCCTGACGAAACTTTTAATACCTGGGATCGGGATGATGCCCTTGCGGATGTAGTTTGGAATGTCAGAAAGTTCAGGCCTGATGTGATGATCGCAAGATTTGATACAACGAGAGGAAGACCTGGAATGCATGGTCATCATACCGCGTCTGCATTGCTTGCTATGGAGGCCTTCGAAATAGCAAATGATCCAACCAAGTACCCAGAACAACTGAAATATGTAAAGCCTTGGCAACCCAAAGGACTTTACTGGAACACCTATAACTTCGGTAGAGGTGGTGCCAATCACGAAGGTCAAGACGGTTATTATACCGTTGACTTGGGAGAGTATAATGCATTATTAGGCAAGTCTTATGGTGAGATTGCCGCACTGAGTAGCAGTGAGCATAAGTCTCAAGGCTTTGGGAGGATGGGTTCTCGAGGTCAGAACAAGGAATTTTTGATGAGCTGGAAAGGCGCTCTACCGAAGGGGGATGTCTTTGCCGATATCGATCAAACTTGGAATAGAGTCAAAGGAGGAGAAAAGGTGTCTGCGTTGATCTCAAAGGCCAACAAAGACTATGACCTGGAAAATCCTTCGGCTATTGTTCCAACGTTATTACAAGCTAGAGAGGCCCTGCTTAGCCTCGAAGATGAGTATTGGAAGAACGTAAAATTGAAAGAGCTAGATGTAGTTATCAAGTCGGCCATGGGGCTTTATCTTGAAGTCGCGGCTAGAACTTACAGTGCTGTACCCGGAGAATTAGTACCCATTTATTTCGAAGCCATTAACCGTTCTAATCTATCTACAAGACTCAAGTCAATCAGGTTGCCGTCTGTAAGTAAGCGCATAGCTGTTGGCAAAACGCTAAAGAATAATGTGAGATTGATCCAGAATGATTCTATCAAGATTCTTGATGATATGGCTTACTCTCAACCTTACTGGTTGGCGCAAGAGGCTTCTTTAGGAATGTACCGAGTAGATGATCAAGAAATGATCGGACTCGCAGAGAACCCAGGGGCTATTACCGCCACCTTCGAATTAGAAATTGACGGAAAGCCTTATGAGTACACCACCGATATTATTCATAAGAGAAGCGATCGTGTTAAGGGAGAGGTGTATAGACCATTTGCAATCACTCCCCCTGTAATGGCGGAGATTAAGGAAAGTGTATTGATCTTCCCTGATAATGAGCCAAAGACCATCAATGTGGTAGTGAAGGCTGGTAGATCTAACGTCAACGGTGTTGTAAGCCTTGACTTACCTTCAGGTTGGAAGTCCAACCCGGCATCGGTCGACTATGACCTAAAGCAAAAGAATGAAGAGCTATCTGTGGCTTTCAGTGTTTTACCTCCAACAAACCCAGAGGAGGCATATATTGGTGTAAGTGCTTCATATAATGGAAAGACCTATGACAGAGGTTTGAAAACGATCGAATACGATCATATCCCGGTTCAGACCATTTTTCCTAAGAGCAATACGAAAGTGGCTAGGGTAGATATTAATAGAACTAGTCAGTATATCGGATATATCATGGGCTCTGGAGATGCAATTCCAGAAAGTTTGGAACAGGTCGGTTATACCGTCACCATTCTTGACCCTAACAACATTACTGCCGAAAGCCTAGAGGCCTTTGAAACAGTTATTGTAGGTGTAAGAGCATACAATACAATAGAGCGAATGAGCGTGGTCCAACCTCGTTTAATGGAGTATGTCAAAGGCGGAGGTACAGTAATTACTCAGTACAATACTTCAATGAGAAATCAACGAGAAATAGGCCCATATCCATTTCGCATTTCACGAGATCGCGTGACCGTTGAAGAAGCTAACGTAACGATTCTGGCACCAGATCATCCAATTATTAATGGTCCAAATAAGATCACAGAGAAGGATTTTGAAGGTTGGGTACAGGAGAGAGGGCTTTATTTTCCAAATCAATGGGATGCAAAATATACACCAATTCTCTCGAGTAACGACCCTGGTGAAACACCGAAGAACGGAGGGCTTTTGGTAGCTGAATACGGTGAAGGATACTTCGTCTATACAGGTTATTCATGGTTTCGTGAGTTGCCGGCAGGGGTGTCGGGTGCATTCAGAATATTCACTAATATGATTTCACTAGGTCAGGAAAAGCCAAAAAACACTACCTTGAACTCAGTGGAAAACAATAAGAAATGACCGAAAAGATAGAAGAGGCGAATCAAGATAAGCCTCCATTTTTTAATTCCTGGTCTAAAATGTACTGGCTTGTAATGACAGTTTTAGGCATTTTAATCCTCTTGTTTCATCTCTTTACCCAATATTATTCATGAGTACTATTGACTGGATTGTACTCTTTGGTACGCTTCTTTCCATTGTGGCCTATGGTGTTTGGAAAACGCGTGGTACCAAAGACATGGACAGCTATTTAAGAGGTGGGAGCGATGTGAAATGGTGGGCCATTGGTTTGTCCATTATGGCGACTCAAGCCAGTGCCATTACCTTCCTTTCCACTCCGGGTCAGGCCTATACGGATGGCATGCGTTTCATCCAATTCTACTTTGGTTTGCCGATCGCAATGATCTTGATAGCGGTCTTTTTCTTACCGATTTACTATAAGCTAAAAGTTTATACTGCCTACGAGTATCTGGAGACACGATTCGATATGAAAACTCGAATGTTAGCTGCTTTTATCTTTTTAATACAGAGAGGTTTAGGTGCTGGTATTACAATCTATGCTCCATCTATAATTTTATCTTCTTTATTGGGTTGGGATCTCAAACTGACCAACATCATTATTGGTGTTATGGTGATTATCTACACAGTTTCAGGTGGTACCAAAGCAGTCACTCAAACACAGAAGGCGCAAATGGCCATTATGATGGGTGGTATGGTCTTGGCGGGATACCTCGTGATTGTTTCCTTGCCCTCGGGGGTTGGCTTCGGAGATGCGCTTCAGGTAGCTGGAAAAATGGGCAAATTGAACGTGGTTAACTTCGAATTTGACCTGAGCGATCGTTATAATTTCTGGTCGGGTATTACAGGGGCTGTATTCCTGTTTATGTCATATTTTGGCACAGATCAATCTCAGGTGCAGCGCTATTTATCCGGCAAATCGCTTTCAGAAAGCCGATTGGGGCTTATGATGAATGGCCTGCTGAAGGTACCGATGCAATTTATCATCCTGCTGATTGGCGCGATGGTCTTTGTATTTTATCAATACAATCAACCACCAGTCTTCTTCAATGAAACAGTGAAAGAACAGGTTTACGAAACGCCCTATGCCGATGAATTCCGTGGCTTAGAATCAGACTATGAAGACGTATTTGAGCGTAAGCTTGAGGCTGTAAATGACCTTACTGCAGCCGTTGACTCTGGAGATGAAACTCAAGTGGCAGTGGCAAAAGCACGTGTTAACCAGATGCAAACCCAATCTGACGCCATCAGAGATGAGGCAAGGGCAATGATAGGTGAGGCCGTGCCAGGCGCAGAAGTCAATGACAAGGATTACATTTTCATGAACTATGTCATGAGTGTTCTACCCATTGGTATCGTAGGTTTGCTCTTTGCGGTTATCTTTTCAGCTGCCATGTCATCAACCTCTTCGGAGTTAAATGCACTGGGTAGTACGACAACCATAGATTTTTATAAAAGACGTGTCAAACAAGACGGGGATGACCTTCATTATCTGAAATCTTCAAAGATGTTCACGCTTGCATGGGGCATATTGGCCATCATTGTGGCTTCCACACTCTCACTATTTGAGAATCTAATTCAGGCAGTCAACCTGATCGGTTCTTTGTTCTACCCAACCGTATTGGGAATCTTTGTAGTGGCTTTCTTCTTTAAGAGCATCAAATCAAATGCAGTGTTCATTGGAGCGGTACTCAGTCAGATAGCTATTATAGTTATACACTACCTGAATACGATCGGCCAGGCAGGAATATTCAAAATGGGCTTTCTATGGTACAATGCATTTGGGTGTATTCTGGTGATTGTTTTCAGCTTTATTATCAAGGTAGTGAGGGATAGATAATTAATCGCCTTTGACGAGTGACTTACACTCCTCAATGACTTTATCGGTCTTTTTAGAACGAATAAAGTTTAGCAGGGCTGGACGATCTAATATCTCCTTGCAGAGCACGACTTTTTGATCGAGTAAGAACTGTTTTTCTGACTTAGTCAATGAGCAGAGGCATGTAATCGGATATAAACCCGAGATGTCAATCCTGTCTCTAAGGCTTCCTTTGCTCGGGAAGTTCCAGGCCATTAGCTCAATGTTTTCTCCTGAAGCATAAGCAACTGCATCAGCAGTAAAACGAGTATTGGTGACAATCCAACACTTGTACTGTAGTTTGGGTGACTGCTGTTTCTTCAATTGTGACACCACATCATTGAATCGAGAATGTACATATAGGACAACTTTAATATCTGATTTGTAATTCTGGTTACTGTGATGTTTGCATTCCACTATGTATTGCACCTCGTGGTTTTTTGCCCAGACATCCACCTCATGTGTAATGCGTTTGCCTTTCATAATAACCCCCACATCTGAATCCAAACCCTGAAATGCAAAGAGATGAGAGACATACTCCTCGAAGGGGTAGCCAGATGGACCCAATTCCAATATTGCCTTTTGCAACTTGTATCGTGCGGCAAGCTGGAAAGACGATTTTCTGAGCAACTGAAAGGCATGTTTATATACCTCTTTTGTACTCAGGTTTTGGGTGGGTAAAGCTAGCACCGAATTGGTGATTTTTTGAATGAGTTCGGGGCTTGCCCCAGAACGAAAAAGCGAGTGTTCCAGCTTCTCGGTGGAGAAGGGAACCAGTTCTCCAGAAGACTTTTTTATCAATGTGCTTTTCATGCTTTTACAAAATAGTGAAAGCAAAAAATCTTCCCTAAATTTCATTCAATGTACGCGATTGTCGACATAGAAACTACAGGTAGCTCAGCGGCCTATGGCAAGATCACTGAGATTGCCATACTCATTCATGATGGCAAACGAGTGGTCGATGAATTCCAGTCATTGGTGAACCCTGAATGTGGTATTCCTATAGGGATCACTTCGCTTACGGGTATTTCTAACGAAATGGTGTATGACGCTCCCAAGTTTTATGAGATAGCGAAAGAGGTTCATCAGCTCCTGGAAGGCAATATATTTGTAGCCCACAATGTCAATTTCGATTACTCTTTCATCAAGAAAGAATTTCAAGAGCTTGGCGGAAACCTCAACCTCAATAAACTCTGTACTGTGAGATTGAGTCGTAAGATATTTCCAGGCTTAAAATCCTACAGCCTGGGAAGGCTTAGCGAGCACTTTGGAATTGAAAATGGGGCACGACATAGGGCTATGGGCGATGCTAGAGCCACGGTTGAATTAATGGACCTTTTGATCCAAAACGATACGGGGCAGATCGATCAATTTTTAAAGCGAAACTCGAAAGAGGCAGATTTACCGCCAAACCTTCCTAAAAAGACTTTTGAGGACCTTCCAGAGCTTACAGGGGTTTATTATTTCCGCGATGAACATGGAAAGGTGCTTTATGTCGGTAAGGCAAATAAGATCAAGGCCCGTATCAGAAATCATTTTTCTGCCACTGATGTAGTTTATAAACAAGGCTTGAAGGATCAGATTTACGATATCTCTTACGAGCTGTGTGGCGATGAACTGATCGCCTTTCTTCTGGAGTCCTTCGAAATAAAAAGACTGTTTCCTCCGTTCAATAAGGCGCAAAAATATCCTTCGGCCAAATACGGATTGTATCATTATGAAGATGTAAGAGGCTTTCATCGATTGTCTATAGGGAAAGTGCAAAAGGGGCACGTTCCAGTCAAGGCATTTACGTCTTTTGATAAGGCAAGAACCTTCCTGATCCAATTTGTAAAAGAACATAACCTCGATCCTGAACTGTGTAGCCTTCCAGCTTCAATGATGAAGTATTTCGGCTATTCTTTCAAAGACTCTGAAAAAGAAGAACTGAAGGAACGATTTAAAATCGCGATAGCCTCATTAGATGATGCCAAGCAGACCTATTGCTTGTTGGGTGAGGGTAGAACCATAGGAGAGAAGAGCGTGGTTCTGGTAGAAGAAGGTGCTTATAAGGGGTTTGGTTTTTTTGATAATGACTTCAAGGGAGATTCACTGGACGAATTGAGAGACATTGTTCAAGTTTATCCTGACAATCCCGAGGTACACCGGATTATCAATCAATTCAAAGAGAAGCGACAAATCTTGACATTTTAGTGGCACCCAAAAGTAGGGTGAGTGCTGACTTGGTTGTTTAATTTATTGAACAACATACCAACCGTAGATATAATTTTCCGTTGGAATAAATATTGGATAGAGCGTATCTTTTAGTAAACATCTAAGTGCTGGAAGATGTTATTATTACGTTAGATAAAACACCTATGAAAAAGACTAAAGAAATCGGAGGAAAATTGTTGAAGTATGCTGAAGAAAGCATCCAACAGCGATCTCTGAAAACAAGCAAGCGTATCAGGAAGTACGTGGATAACGTTAGTGACGTGAGCAAGGAGTTAATGCTTTCTAGTTCTCTAATGGCCATCCACAAGAAAATGAAGATCTCTGAGTAGGTCTTTCATCAAGGCTGTTTCGAATTAAGACGAATTTCCCAAAAAGAGAATTCGAAATTCGTTTTTGTGCATGTGAACAGTTAATTTTAAGCTTTGATCGATTGGTAGGGTTATTGACTACTTAACCGTACTATTATCAATTAAAGCATTTATGCTACAAGACACTGACTACTATTCCTATCTAAGCTGTCCGTTTACCGGTCGAAAGTTGCGTTTCCTTTCCGAACAGGAATTGGAAAATGTAAATGAACGAATTGGTAGACGCGAACTGTATTTCCACCCCGGAATATTAGTCTCTACAAAACTCACTCGCGCACTTGTTACAGAGCATCAGAGTTATATCTATCCAGTATTTGATAATATCTTTTACCTCAAGAGAGAGACCGCGATAGTTGCAAAAAATCGTACGGAAAACTATCTCAAAAGAGTGAGTCAAAATGTGATTGATGACTTTGAGTCAAGGTATGAGTTGAACACAGTGAATGAACAAGTGGTCACGAGTTCGTCTAAGAAACTCGAAATGCTCAGCCCTGATCGGGTTACTTCCCTGAGGGCCAACTATCCTAAAACTGGAGAAAACTTCGTTTCGATATGTGCCAATGATATTGATGCTATTTATAATCTGGTTTTTGAAACAAGGTATAAGCGATATATTCATGTGGAGTTCGACCTAAGAAAACTAAAGTCTATCGAGGCTGAACTGAAAGAAAACACGGTTTTAATTCTGGCAGATAATGGCAAGTTGCCATTCGAAGATGGGGCAATAGATGCAATGTTTTCTTTCGACCCCATTAATAAGTATGCTAAAGCCGATCAGAAATTCATCTATGATGACTTCAAAAGAGTCTTGAAGCCTGGAGCTCTCTCAACGGTGCTCTTTGAGAATGATAAACCTTTGCATGCTAAGCTGCTTTCAGGAGTAGACAAATTATCTAAGACAGCCAGGAGTGTTGTGATGCCTTGGAAAAGGTCCAAACTAGCAAAAATTGATTTTCAAGGAGTAAAACCAGCTCCAATCGAATCACAGTCCGATGAAATTGTCAGCAAGACTTCTCTTGGTAGACAATTTTCCTAATAACTCAATCCGAGACAAACCTTTTGTTCGTATATAAGGTTAGCAGTTTAAAATTATTCATATGAAGTCTAAAGTAATCTTGTTGTCAGGACTTGTGGTTATACTGGCAACTAGCTTTTTTGCTTTGAAAGGACAAGAAAGCGTGTCTCAGGATAAACAAAAGGATCAGTCAGAGAAATACGAGATCCAATTGTCAGAAGAGGAATGGAAGAAGAGGTTGACACCAGAACAATATCATATCCTTAGAGAACAGGGTACCGAACGTGCATTCACAGGAAAACTGAATAAGTTCTATGAGAAAGGAACTTATTATTCTGCTGCTTCGCTTCAACCCGTTTTTAGTTCTGAGACGAAGTATAACTCCTACTCAGGGTGGCCAAGTTTTTGGAAACCTATAGATGATGATGCCATCAAATTGGTGAAGGATACCACTTTCGGAATGGTAAGATGGGAAGTGGTGGATAGCAAAAGTGGTTCGCATTTGGGACACGTATTTGATGATGGTCCTGAACCCACAGGGAAGCGCTATTGCTTGAATTCGGCAGCTCTCATTTTTGTACCAGAAGGCGAAGAGCCTCCAAAATTTAAAAAACCTGAGAACTAATTCAGGAGAACAAAATATTTGATTAACATTGGCCTGATTTATCAGGCCTTTTTTATTTGACTTATGGAAGAACCGAAAGCACTCAACAGCGTAGCTGAATTTCACAAAACTTTTAAACACCCGATTTTACCATCACCACAAATTCCTTCTGCAGACAGGTGCAAGCTTAGAGTTTCTTTGATTGCTGAAGAACTGAAAGAGTTGGAAGAGGCAATTGCCGATAACGACTTAGTAGAAGTAGCAGATGCATTGGCCGATATACAGTATGTACTTTCTGGGGCTATTCTGGAATTTGGTTTAGGTGACAAGTTTAAGACACTGTTTGATGAGGTACAAAGATCAAACATGAGTAAGACTTGCAAGACTATGGAAGAGGCAGAAGCCACCAGAGCCCATTACCAGCAAAAGGATGGTACGGAAAGTTACATTGAGGAGTCTGACGGGCACTTTTTGGTGTATCGAAAAGGAGACAACAAGACGCTCAAGTCAGTTAATTACTCACCTGCTGATTTAAAAAGCATTTTAGCTGACCATCTCTGAAAACTTTTGACCTGTGCAGATCGTTAGGGAACCTGAAACGATTATAGGAAAGAAATGCAGGGAATCTATTCAATATTAATATCAGTTGTCTTCAATTTATCAATGAGCTCTTGTGCTCAAGATGGACAGACTAAACTTGTTGCCTTAGAAGCTCAGGACGGAGACGCCATTGCCACTTTTGCAGGAGGGTGCTTCTGGTGTACCGAGGCCGTCTTTGAAAGGGTAATTGGTGTGAAAGATGTTTATTCTGGCTACACTGGTGGCAAGGAAGAAAACCCAACTTACCGTCAGGTGAGTTATGGTAAATCGACTCATGCAGAGGCCATTCAGATTATTTATGATCCAGAGGTCATAAGCTATCAAGAGTTGCTTGATATCTTTTTTATTAGTCATTACCCAACACAGGTGAATGGCCAAGGGCCAGATCGAGGTGCACAATATAGAGCCGTTGTATTCTACCATGATGAAGCTCAAAAGAAAGCTGCCGAGTCGATCATTCAGAAATTGACTGACTCGGGAAAGTATAAGGAGAAAATTGCCACGACTGTTGAGGCATATGATAAATTCTGGATGGCTGAAGACTATCACCAGGATTATTACGAATTGAACCCTGGTAACCCTTACATCATTCAAGTGGCCATCCCCAAAGTCAAGAAGTTGAAAAAGTACTTTCCTGACAAGATCAAGGCGAAGTATAAGACAGAGAAATAATTCAAAGTTTGTTTAGGGCAGAAATGATTTTCTGCCCTCTGTTTTTAAATCCCGCTGTACCATAAGGGAGCTGGTCTTCTATCACAATGCGTAATTCATCCTTGAGCTCAGGAATGTTTTTGATGATGTTGTAGGCCACCGTCATCGAGAATACTTTCACTGCGACTGTCTCGTCATTTTTGGACAGGAACTTCATGGCGATATCCAATAAATCACCCCAAACATCTTCCTCGAGTTCGATTTCTTGTAGGTAGCGCATAGTATTGCGCTTGGCAGCTACATGGACGTCTGGGTTTTTTAGGTTCTGAATCATTTGAGGAGTGTAGGGTTTAATCCAGTCAGGCCTTGACCGTCCTAAATCACCGACTACCCAGGCAGACCTTTGAATAAGCCGGTAGGATTCATTTAAGAATATATCCATTAAATCGTCAACCTTTCCGGGATGAGCTTCAATGTATGATACGATTAATGCGGTATTCTCTTTTGAGTGTTCTTTTAAGAGTTGTTTTCTCAGGTCCATATTTTTATATCAGTGAAATTTAGGCATCTTTAATTTCGGTCAAAAGCAAAATTGAATGGATATTATTCTCGTCATTTTAGGGTCAATCTGTATGATTGTGGGTATTCTTGGGTGTTTTCTTCCAATTATTCCCGGCCCTCCTGTTAGCTTCATTGGCATATTACTGCTTGAATGGACTGAAAAGTCTCCCTTTGATTCAGATACTTTGTGGTTATGGGGGCTAGTAGCTGCAGGGGTTACGGCATTAGACTATGTGGTTCCTGTTTACGGCACCAAAAAGTTCGGAGGTACCAAGCGAGGTGTATGGGGTAGCACAATTGGCTTGATTGTAGGTTTGTTCTTTGGCCCACTAGGAATAATTCTCGGACCCTTTATTGGTGCTTTTTTGGGTGAGATGAGTACGGGGAAGGCCACTAATAAACAAGCCCTAAGAGCTGCATTTGGTGCTTTCGTTGGCTTTGCGGTTGGAGTGCTGATTAAATTAATCGCCTCCGGTTGGATGGCCTGGATTTTCTTCACTAATATCTTCTAGACATTCCTTGCAATCAATTTGAGATTCTCAGACTCCCGCCTTACTATTTTAGACATCAATTTGTATCTTTTGTTAAGCTGTGTTTCTACAGCTTAGATATAGAATTAATAAGCGTTAAGAATGTCTCAAAAGCCTGTCACCCGATATACAAAAAGTGGCCGAATCAACATTGCCTACCAAGTTTTTGGTACGGGATCAGTTGACTTAGTATACATCCCAGGGTGGGTGTCCAATATTGATTGGATGTGGTCATGTCCGGAGCTGGTGAATTTTCTCCAGGAACTTGGCAAAATATGTAGAGTTGTTCTTTTTGATAAGCGAGGGACAGGTTTATCTGATAGGGTAGTTGAACTGTCTACCTTGGAAGAGCGAATGGACGATATTCGAGCTGTAATGGATGCGATCGGCTCAGAGAAAGCTGTTTTGTTTGGACATTCTGAAGGTGGATGTGTATCGGCACTATTCGCTGCTACTTATCCGAATAGGGTAATCTCCTTAATCACTTTTGGAATATTTGCTAAACGTAGGTATGCCCCTGAATATCCCTGGGCTCCCACAGATGAAGAGCGCCAGGCAGTTTACGACATGATAGAGAATGGATGGGGCAGTGGGAGAATGAACCTAGAGTCTCTTGCTCCCTCGAAAGCTAATGATGATGTATTCATGAGCTGGCTGGCCAACTATTTTCGTTCTGGTGCTAGTCCTAGTGCTGCCATGGTACTGACCAAAATGAATACTGAAGTTGATATCATTAATATTTTGGGCTCAATCAGGGTGCCTACTTTAATTATGCAGCGCAAGCATGACGTTGATGTGCATATAGAAGAGGGAAGGTTTATTGCTGAACGGATTAGAGGGTCAAAGTTCGTTGAGCTTGAGGGCAATGATCACTTATTTTGGGTGGGTGATACTTCTAGAGTATTAAACGAGATGAAAGCGTTTATTACCAATGTTCAGCCAGCAAAGATTTATGGAGAAAGACTTTACACCCTGTTGGCTGCGAATGTGGTGCAGTCAAGCAAGACCGGCCCAAATCCACAGGAGATAATTAGAAATCTTGTTATTCAATATAGAGGGCAGATTGTTCAGTATAACCAAAAGACTTTTACAGCTATTTTCGAAGGCCCAAGTAAAGCCGTTCATTGTGGTATTGATCTAATCAGTACAATGTCTCGACTGAATATTCAGCTTTCTGTGGGGGTTCATATCAAAGAGAGTTTGACGAATGAGACTCACTTTATAAATGACCAAACCAAGCTGCTAATCGAATCTATCCTAAAACCAGCTGGACCTAACCAAATTTTAATTACACAACCTGTTAAGTTTTTGCTTTCTGGAGCCGGACTTAATTTAAAAGAGCATAAGACTATCATTGAACCGATTACAGGAGAATCTCTTCCATTGTTCCTTGCAACTGATCATTTGGAGGTCGAAGTCTCTCCTTTAGATAACGAGCGAAGGGCCTTGCCTCAAAATGACTCCTTCTTAGAGAACGTGTTGCAAGTGATAGAGAAAAATTTGAGTGATGAATTTTTTGGGGTAGAGAAGCTGTGCAAAGAGATCGGTGTTAGTGAGCGTCAGGTGCAACGGAAGTTAAAAGCGATAACGAATAAATCTCCCAATCAGCTGATTTCCTCCGTGCGGTTACATCGTGCCAAGGAGTTGTTGTTTAATAATACATTAAATGTGTCTGAGATAGCTTTTCAGGCAGGTTTTTCCAACCCATCTTATTTCTCCAAAGTCTTTAAAAAGGAATTTGGTTCTAGTCCTTCCGAATTGATCAGATAGAGACTTGCCTGTCTTTGTCGGAATTGTCTTAGACTATCGAAACCCTCTGAATATTTGTCGGAAATGTTAATGCATTCACCGGATTTGTGCTAGTCGGCCCTGTTCGGATGAGATAATTTTGTGTTGATAAAACACAAAAACGACTTCAGTTGAAATTAAAAATGAAAGTACGCAGCCTTTTTAAACCTCTGACTGTAATAACTACAAACCATAACACTAACTCAATGAAACAGATTAAACTCTTCTTGATACTATCCATGGCGACACTGCTCACATGGGCCTGTACCAATGATAAAGAACCACTGCCAGACACAACAGATTGTACTAATGTACTTAGCATTGCAGCCACCAGTCAGGTTGACTCGAATTGTGGTCAGAGTGATGGGGGATTTACGGTAGCCGTAACCGGAGGTTCTGGAAACTATACTTACCAAATTGCGTCCAGTGCCAGTCAGTCCTCACCGGTATTTGAAAACCTTGAAGCAGGTGTGTATACGGTTATAGCCACTGATACTGACCTAGGCTGCACCGCAGAAATTGAGCTGCAGGTCAGAAATCAGGATGGTGTCAATGCTACCTTAGCGACTACGGAAAGTGACTGTAATGTGCCAGGAGGCACCATACAAGTGACTGCTGCGGATGGCGTACAACCTTATGAATATAAGGTAGATGACGGTGCCTTCCAGGCATCATCAAACTTTAGTGATCTAGCGCCAGGTGCGTATGCAATAACTGTAAGGGATGCGAACGGATGCGAAGTGGAGTTGCAAGCTCAGGTCGGCTCTACTGTAGTGTTTGCGGAGATTAGAAACATTGTACAGACTAATTGTGCAGTCTCAGGCTGTCATAATGGTAATATTTCCCCTGATTTTAGAAATGATGCCAACATTCTTGGAAGGGCATCAAGAATTCAAGCTAGAACCAGCTCGAGAACAATGCCTCCGGCTACAAGCGGTAGATCTCTATCGAATGAAGAAATTGCTAACATAGTGTGCTGGGTTAATGATGGCGCATCAGGAAATTAAGAAATTATGAAAAAGAAAAGACTTTTAATCGCAGTCGCAATCATAGGTGCTATAGCAGCATACTTTGTTTGGGCGAATTTTTTGAAGACGGCACCTTCTATGAGGAAGCTGGATGCTGAATACGAGGTACAAGCGATACCCTTTTATAATGAGTTTGATAGCAATGAAGCCACTGCGAATACGAAGTATCTCAATAAGATAGTCCAAGTGACTGGAGAAGTGGCGGACATTGAAGTAACAGAAGGTAGTAAGCCTATAATAAGCCTTAAGACAGAAGGTTTTGGAGTCATCAAGTGTACCATGGAGTCTGATTTAGATCAGGAAGAGCTCTCTAGAATTGAGGGAAATGCTGAAATAACTATCAAAGCGGAGTGCATAGGTATGTTACTGGATGTGCTACTGAATCGCTCTATAATTATTGAATCGAACTAGTAATTGAAACCTAAGACAATGAAAACTATAAAAACACTTTTTACACTAACCTTATTATTAACTGCCATGGCAGTCCAAGGTCAAGACAGGTATTTGACCAGAACAGGTCATATCAAGTTTTTCTCACATGCACCGCTGGAAGATATAGAAGCGCATAACAACAAGGTGCTCAGTATTGTGGATTTGGCCAAAGGTCAGGTGGCCGTTGATATGCTGATCAAAGCATTTGAGTTCGAAAAGAAGTTGATGCAAGAACACTTCAATGAGAACTATATGGAGTCTGATAAGCACCCTAAATCAACTTTTAAGGGGACTTTTGAAGTCCCCGATGGGCTCAAATCAATGACTGAAGGTTCTTATGAGGTCGATGTGACGGGAGATCTTACAGTTCACGGTGTAACGAAACCTTTGAGTACTAAGGCTACTTTGGCAGTTGCAGGAGGTAAGCTCTCTGGAGGTCTTGTTTTTAAAGTGAAGGTAAAAGACCATGACATCAAGATTCCAAAAGTTGTAGTGAGAAATATCGCTGATGAAGTAGAAGTCACCGCTACATTCGATTTTGAACCTTATAAGTAAGCCCATATGAAAAGGATAAGTACATTTTTATCATTGTTTTGTTTGATCACTATGAGTCTAAGTGCTCAGGACGACCTTTTGGATTTGTTAAATGAAGAGCAAACCGAAGAAATCAACTTTACTTCTGCGACATTCAAAGGCCAACGCTTGATCAATGGTCATACGGTTGTTACCAGAAAGAAGGCTGAACTCGAGTTCCTTATTTCGCACAGGTTTGGTAGAATCAATAGCGGTATTGATGAGTTTTTTGGATTGGATGCTGCTAACGTTCGTTTCTCTCTGGAATATGGTCTCAGTGATAATATCACCGCAGGAATAGGCAGAAACTCACTCGAGAAAGTCTATGATGGGTTTGTCAAATACAACTTGATGAGACAGTCAACAGGAAAGGTAAATAACCCAGTGACGATTACCGGATTGAGCAGTATTGCCATACGTACAGCAGACAATTTTGACTTTGCTGACGATGATTTCGCATCAAAAGTATCCTATACACATCAACTTCTTATTGCTCGAAAGTTGAATGATAAGTTTTCTGTTCAATTGTCGCCAACATATGTACACAGAAATAAAGTACTGGAGAACCAAGAAAACGATATAATGGCTCTTGGAGTGGGAGGAAGAATGAAGTTGTCTTCACGAATAGCGCTAAATGCAGAATATTTCTATCGACTTACCGAAGAATTGAATAGTGATTTTAAGGACGCGATAGGAGTGGGTATAGAGATTGAAACAGGGGGGCACGTTTTCCATCTTAACTTCACAAATGCGCGGTCTATGGCCGAAAGAGCATTTATTACGGAGACAACGGGAGATTTCTTCGGTGGTGATATCCACTTTGGGTTTAATATCTCGCGAGTATTTTAAATGCTTATAGTACACTATTAATATATTAATATACATTTACTTATACATATTTAAATATGTTAAAATATTAATATATAATACGATTTCAGATTAGACTGTTTTAGGCGTTGGGTTTTGACTAATTTAGATCATAGATGATCAGTCAAGCTCAACGCCTTTTCTTTGAATAATACTCCACGCTTTACTTCAAAACTTGCAGCCATCCTGACCATGATAGGAGTGTCTGTTGGTTTGGGTAATGTATGGCGCTTTCCCTATATGATGGGCCAGAATGGGGGGAGTGCATTCTTATTCATTTACCTCATCTTCACACTCTTGTTTGCTGTCCCCGCACTGGTGAGTGAACTCGCACTGGGCAGAGAGACACGCAAAGGTCCTTTAGGCGCATTCACTTCCATTTTCGGAGTACGAATTGGCAAGTGGGTGGGTTACTTGTTGCTGCTCACCGTCTTGGTGGCAGACTCCTATTACTTAGTGGTTATCGGTAACGTAGCATTCAGTGCGTATTTCTCTTTAGCCGAAGGATTTTCATCGGACACCAATGAGGCTTATCAGCAGGGACTAAACAATGGGGGACTTCAACTTCTCATCACTTTTGTGATACTGTTATTGAGTCTCCTTATTATTCGTCTAGGATTAAAGCGCGGTATTGAAAGAGTGAGCAAAGTTCTGGTGCCCTTTTTCCTAATTGTGATTATCTATCTGACTGTTCAAACCCTCAATTTGGAGGGCGTAGGTGAGCAGCTAAGCACTTTCATTAGACCCGATATCTCAGCCATTACCATAGATGTAATTTTTGCCGGTTTAGGACAGGCCTTCTTCTCATTGGGCTTGGGAGGAACCTTTCTGCTCTTATATGGAAGCTATATGAAAAAGGATCAGGAGATAGTGGGAGTGGCCATTTCTACGGGCCTTGGTGACATGGCTGCAGCTGTATTGGCTTCGCTGTTTATTATTCCGGCTATTCTTGTGTTTAATCTCGATATGACTTCTGGGCCCAGCTTGTTATTCAATACACTGCCCGAGTTGTTCAGTCAAATGCCAATGGGAAGATTTTCAGGAAGCCTCTTTCTTTTAGCCCTAACGGGAATAGCCTTTCTCTCGAATATTGCTGCGCTCGAAGTATTTGCTAACGCCTTGAGGGAACAGAACAAAGTCAAAATTTCAAAGAATCAGATCATTTGGCTGTTGGGAGGAATCGAGGCAGTACTGATCATTCCTAGTGCCCTTTATCCTGAACTAATAGGCCATTTGGACTTGATCTTTGGTTCGGGTATGCAGACTTTCGGAAGTGTTATATCCATTATAGGTTTGGCTTGGTTTGTGAAAAGAAGAAGAGCGCTTCTACAAGTTTTCGGAGAACAATCCAAGGGAAAAATACCCTCTATATACTTCTTGTTGATCAAATGGGTAATTCCTGCCATATTGTTATTAATACTAATTAGCTATATCTATTCATCCATATTCTCATGATTAAACCCTCTAAAGAACACGGCATTGAAGCTGTAAATCAAGAGTTCAAAAAATACGAACAGGTAGATAAGGATCAGACTTATAATCTGGCTGAAAACGAGTCTGAGGACCAATTCGACAATGAATATGTCATCGAGACTTGTGACTTGACGGAGTTTTTTCATGGGGGTGATGAAGGAAAAGAGGCTTTTGCAGAAAAGCTGGGTAAGGCCATGGAAGGGATCGGATTCGTGGTATTGACAGGTCATGGTATTGATACAAGCTTATATGATGAAGCTGAAGAAAAGACAAGGGAGATATTCGAAGACATTAGTCTTGAAGATCGATTGCCATTTGAAGCACAAAGGCATGGATCGGTGAATCAAGGTTATTTCCCCATCAAAGAGACCACAATTATCCATCCCGATCTGGTCGAAGGATGGGTGTTTTGTAGAAGGGCCTTTGATATGCCAGGAAATAGAAATCCTGACTATAAGGCATCTGACTTCTGGCCAAAACCGGGCTATGAGCCATTTTTTAGGTCACTATGCCTAGAGCATGAGAAATTGATATTGCCCATCATGCAAAGCATTTTGAGGTATTTGGGCTGCGATCCGCATGCCTACGATCAAAAACTGACGAACACAAATTTCGGCTTTCGACTCAACTATTATCCACCAGTCACCCATGAAGATGATGCTTCTGGAGCCGGCCGTATGTTAGGGCATGAGGATGTTGATTTGTTCACCATACTGCCTTCTTCAGCGGTCGAAGGACTTCAGGTATTGAACCGTAAGAATATGAAATGGATTCGCCTAAATCCCCCGAAGGGAAGTATCATTCTAAATACGGGTGATTATATGCAGCGAATTACCAACGATCGATTGCCATCTACAACGCATAGAGTATCCAAACCAACCTCAAAAGGCCTGTATCAAAAGCCTAGAATCAGTGTTCCCATGGCCGTATATGTTTGGGAAGAAGAGATGCTTCAAGTACTTCCATGTTGTGGAAAACCTAAGTATGAGCCTATCAATGCTGAAACTTTCCATACACGCATCACCAGCAAGTACTATGGTGATGATTATTCGGATGACTGAAGTTCTTAAGAGATAATTCAGTCCTCAGACTTGTTTTCAAGTTTTTTGAGTCTTTCATCAATAGACTCCATGCCTTTAATGACTTCATTAAATCCTTTCTTAAGGACTACTATAGTTCCTAAGAGAAGCGTTATGCATGCTATACCAAATATTAAGTCCATGGGTTTATTGGGTGTCTTTAATTCTTAGTTAGAAGCTTTACCAACCAGTTCTGTATTCACGCTTGACGTACTGATTGGCCTCATCAAAGTTGGTGACTTTCATATTTTCAGCATCCCACAGCAATCTCTTTCTGCCATGGTATTTTGTACCACCCCAGAAACCTTGGTTTTTTGCTTTTGGATCAACTTCGAAATAAGCCTTGAGCGCCAGATTACCAATAAGCAAGCTTTCTGTAAATGGCCCTGCATAGTCAAAGGAAGAACTGGTATAGGCATTACCAAAGCCCGCAATACAGGCATTGACCCATTGTATATAGTGTCCTTCAGGAACTCTCGGGACGGTTTCTTTGACAGATACTTGCTCATTTAACGACAACGGCAGTAACCTTGGGTTAGCTCCATAGCAGTCTGCCAATAGTTTTCCTTTTGTTCCGATGAAAAGAACTCCGCCATCCCAGTTGCCAAAGGCTTCATCATCGCCTAATTCTTCAGGTCTTTCGGGCATTAGACCGCCATCCATCCAGGACACTTTTATAGTTCCTTTGCCATCTGTTCTAGGATATCTTAGGTGAATCTTGCTTGCCGTAGGGAAACTCTTAGGATAACTTTTTGTCTCAAAATTGGCCTTGAAGGCATCGGCCACGCTGCACTCTACACGATCGGGATATAGGATTGGCAGAATTCTATAGACAGGGTCCATAATGTGACAGGCCATATCGCCTAATGCTCCGGTACCAAAATCTGACCAACCTCGCCAATCGAAAGGTAAGTAGGCATCGTTATAGTCTCTTTTTTCGGCCGTTCCCAACCACAAGTCCCAATCTAATCCATTCGGAACCGGATCTTTAACGGTAGGGGTTTCCAACGCCATGGGCCAGATGGCCCGATTTGTCCAGCACTGTACGCTATGAACTTCGCCAATCAGGCCAGCATCATAATACTCTTTCATCTTACGAACTCCATTCCCTGAAGCTCCTTGATTACCCATTTGCGTAACCACCTTATATTTTTGGGCAGCTTCGGTCAATTGTCTCGCCTCGGCTATATCATGCGTAAGTGGCTTTTGTACATAAACATGCTTGCCACGCTCCATGGCATTCATCGCCTGTATGGCGTGCATATGATCGGGAGTTGAGATGGTAACAGCATCAATCCCCGTTTCTTTATCCATCATTTCCCTATAGTCCTTGTAATAGGAAGCTCCTTTGTGATCCCTTCTGGCTCTGGCGGACTGTCGGTCATCCACATCGCATAGAGAAACTACTTTTACACTCGCACTTTTGGCGCACTCGGCCAAGTCTGAATACCCTTTTCCACCTGCACCAATTCCCGCAATGTAGAGCGTGTCTGAAGGAGCAGTGAAGCCCTTACCCAAGACATGTCGTGGTACTATAGAGAATGCAGCGCCAGCAAAGCCGAGGTTTTTGAGGAATTTTCTTCTGGAGGAGTTGTTAGATGTAGAGCTCATACTTAATAAGGTTGAGCTTTAATTTAACGATTCACCCGATAACGACCATGTGATTATCGGAGTTTTGAGAGTGATTTTCCTTTAATGAACTCGATAATGGCTAGCTGGTATTTGTTTGAAGAATCACCGGATAAGTGCTGATAGAAATCTTTGTGATCAAACTCATGAGCATGCATTACTTCAAAGTCAATATTAGGCATCTCCTTCAAGGCCCTTTCTAGAATAAGCGTGTAGCGATAACTCTGACTTTCAGAAATGAGAAGCATCGGTGCAGATAAGCTTCTGAGATGTGTAGTGGGTGAGGCCTCATGAAGTTCTTCTCTAGTATCTCCAAAGACACCTTTCACATGGTTTTCTGCCAGGTCAGGACCGTTGTATTTCAGGTGCGTATCATAATAAGCAGGTATATCGTAGGCACCAGCAATAGGGATTACTCCTGCGATAAGATTTAGGGTAAGTCCTTCAGTTTCGAGGTACTTAGGATCGGTAGCGAGCAATGCTGACAGGTGACCACCAGATGAATAGCCTGAAACAAAAATTCTGTTTCTGTCAAAGCCATATTCCTCAGCATTGGTATAAATCCACTTGAAGGCACTGGCAACATCCTTAATGTGATCAGGATGTCTGATCCCAGTATTGAATTTCGGATCGGCCCATATGGCTGGACTCAGGCGGTAGTTTATCACAGCGACTGAAACCCCTTGATTAGCCAAAAACTTTGCTAAGGCGGCCTCATCCTTCTTGTCGCCAAAGGCCCAGGCACCACCATGAATCCATAATAAAATGGGGGAGTCCTTTTCATCCGATAGATAGAGATCAAGCATTTGCTTTTCGTTATTCGGAGCTTTTTCCGAATAAGCTAGATCTCTTATTACTTTGACCTCCTGAGCTACCAGTTGACTAATTGAAACTAGAAATAGGAGGGTGAGGTACTTTTTCTTCATATGATGTCCTGCATTAAGGTAGCCATTAAATGAACCGGGATTGGGCCTTTTGAAAGCAATTTTCTATGAAATGTTAGGTAATCGAAGTCACCAGAGGTTTTGGCAATGGCTAAGGCTTGTCTTATGGCAATATCTCCCAGCTTATAGGTGAGCACTTGAGCTGGCCACCTTTTCATTCGATTGATCTCTCTTAAGGCAATATCATCTTGTCCTCTGATGTGCTCTTTCCAAAAAGAAAGGGCCTCATCATCAGACCATCCATGATAGTTGAGACCTATATCCATTACAACCCTAGCCGAACGTATGAGATCCCAATTCCACTTACTAAGCTCTTCAAAAGGAGTCTGATATAGTCCAAGTTCCCAACCTAGGTTCTCTGTATATGCTGCCCAGCCTTCTATGAAGCCCATAGAAGGGGACAAAGCTATATGCTCTGGAATGTATAACTGCGAATGATAGTTTCTTTGATAGTGATGTCCGGGAATGCCCTCATGAATCAGTAAGAAGTCAACATCTGAGAGATTGAAGGGTTTATCGAACAGGTTGTAATAGAATGTATTGTTCGAATAGTAAGCTGGTGTTTGTGCCAGGGCTACATTTCTTCCTCTAGCTACGTTCAGTGAAGGCATTCTAGAGAATTTTGGAAGAAGTTTACCGAATTGTGTCTCAACTTTACTCAGCTTTGCATGGATTGATTTTTCAATAATCGATCGGTTATTGGTAAAATTAGAGCTTGGTATTTCTTCTTTTATGTCCAGTTGCTGAATGTGATTTTTCACTCGCTCGATTTCGGCCAAACCGAGATTGTAAATTTGGTTCATGGACAGGTCACTTCCCGTCCACTTTTTAACCAGATATTGATACCAGATACTTCCTTGCGGAAAGTCAAATATTTTGGGTTCAGTGCTAAGCTTCTTTTTACCTGCTGAGGCGATGAGCCTACACTTTTCTATTTGCAGTGCTGATTCAAATGATAAGAACTGATGATCAAACTGTTCTTCATTACTTAGTTCTTTTATCTCGATAGACAACAGTCGTTCCTGGATCGATTCGAAAAATGTAAGTTGTTCGTTCACATCTACTTCACCCAGTAGTGCATTGATATACGTTTTGAAGTCAATGCGCAGCGTTACGGGAGGGTGTATATGAAGGAACTCGTTGTAGTCATTCAGCAGTCTGTCGAGGCTTTCAGCCGATTGAGCCTGAGATTGAATAGGGAAGAGCGCGACTCCAAGTAACACCATGATGCAAAAGCCCTTAACCATCCTCTATTAAACAGACTTTTCTTAAAAAAGGATATGCCAAGTTTGCGAAAGACAAATTGAGTGATAAAGAACAAAAAAGGGGCTGAATAATATCCAACCCCTTTTCTCTATCCTTTGCTTGAAACTAGTTCGAAGCTACTTCCAACCAATATCTTCTAAGCTTAAGCTGCTCAGGGGTGGCACCCAAGTTAAACTCAAGCGCAAGAGGTGTTGGTACATCAACTTGTTGGTTAGGGGCACTCAATATAATTTCTTTTTTCTTTCCATCAATATCCCTTAAGACAGTAAATGTGAATGTCTCGAGTTGAGGGATTTTTGAAAACTGGTCAGTAATAAAAGTGTTAATTTCAGGTCCTAACGGAGGAAACTGCTCTCCGTTCATTTTAATCAGGATGTCACCATTTTGAAGCTTTAGTGCTCTACCCATATCGTCCATGGCCTGATCATTACCAATTGATAGGTAAGGCTTTCCTTCATGCTGAATTACCTGAATGTTAGACTGGTTCAAAACTATGCTGTACTGTTTGGTAGTACCATTGAGTACAACATCAACACCTACTTGATCGAACACTTCTTTGTAATCAATTGGCGTATTGCCAGCAACGTAGGTATTTAGAAAATCTCTGATCTCAGGATAGGTTAGGGCAACGATTTCGTCAAATAGTTCTTCATCTTTAAAGGATACATCTTTTCCATATTTCTTGGAAAGATCAGCCATCATGCTCTGTACACCATAAGCGCCATCAGAAAGCTTTCTTAGTTTGATATCTAGTGCAGCACCAATCAGCGCACCTTTTTGATAAACATTGTAATATTGATCTGCATACTGATCCAGAGCGCCAAGGCTCAAGTCGGTGAATGCCAAGGTATCCTTGAACTGCTGGGCGATCACCATTTTTTGACCTAACATGCCTAAATACTCTTGTGGTGAAACAAGTCCGTATTTGACTTGTACACTTCCAGCAAAGTATTCAGTCATGCCCTCATACATCCATAGGTGACGAGACATTTTCGGGTCATTGAAGTCGAAGCTGCCAATCTCTTCTGAATGAATATTCAGAGGAGTCACAATGTGAAAGAATTCATGCGCTGCAAAATCTCTCAATTGCTGATTCATTGGCCCAATGGTGCTTTCAGGCATGAAATAAAATGAGCTGTAAGAATGCTCTAATGCACCAAATGACTGTACAGGTTCATCTGTGAAATAGAAGATGAACGCATATTTGTCAACAGGTAGCTCTCCACCCAAAAACTTGCTCTGTGCATCTAAAACCTCACCAATGCTCTCAGCAATTTCCTTGGCTGTCACCTTATTGTTGGGAGAATAGCTAGCCACCAAAACCTCGGTATTTGCCACTTTAATGATGGCCGTGTCCGCTTGGCTATACATTAGAGGCGAATCAACGAGTCTATCGTAGTCTTCAACTATAAATCGATCAACAAACTTATCCTCATTACCCTGACGAATCTCTTCATTCTTTAATGACATTGTAGATATTGAACCCATCATGGCCGGTTTCAGTCCAGTAGCACCATAGAATTCTTGATCTCTAAGAAAGTTTACTACGAATGGCTCCTTTTTCATGCCTTCGAAATAGCCAAAGAAGCCACTTGGGTTGATGATAATGTTCTTATCTGCTTCAATATTGGTCCCTGCTGGTTGGAAAATGGTAGGCCCTTCTTTCTGAGTGTCATATGTGTCTTCTACCCAGTAGGTGATCTTTCGTAACTTCTTGGCATTTTTGATTGTCCAGGAGTTGTCATCTAAACGCTCCACTTTGATTTCACGACCTTTCTTATCAAAGGCTTTAAGTTCTGAAACCATTCGGCCATAGTCGGCAATGGCATAAGTACCCGGAATGATTTTGGGCATGTAGAAAGTAATCTCTTTCTGTTTGATTTTGGGAGTCGACAATTCTACGTAGACTTTATCATCTACTACTTTAGTCAAGTCAACAGTATACTTATATGGATTTGCTGCCCAGAGTGAAGTTGATAGGAACAAGCCTATAAACAGCACGAGCAATTTTGATTTACTCATAGGATTCTCTTTAAACGTTGTTTTTTGACGGCATTTGATGCCTTTTGGTTAATACCTTGTCAATTCTGGGGCCAAACATAACATAATAAGTAGTGACGACATATTGGACCGATGAAAAAGAGGTGGTGTCTTTTGCTAATCACTTTATGTGACTTAGGGTGGTTAGCATGATTAATGCCGATATCTATGTCACATAAACATGTGAATTTTTTCAATGAATCACCCCTAGAATCAAATCAAAGCAGGTGGATATTATGTAAGTGGTTTCCTAATGGCCAACCATCGTTCTTAAGGAAAAGAACCGAATACATATGAAACTGAATTTCCTTTCTTTGTTAATTATCCTTGTACTGATCTCTTGTGATTCGTCAGATGGTGACGAGTTAGCTCCGGTCATATTTTCACCCAGTGGCATTGAACATTTTGATATTAATAACCGAGGGAATGCCTCGGACATTCGCCTGTTCTTTGAGTTCTCACAATCTATACAGCATGTTAGAGAGTTCCGGATAATATTAGTTCCTGAAGGCAAACAGCCAGAAGTAAGTATTTCTTCATTCTTATCGGCTAGTAGTCAGGTGCAAATTGTTCCTGCACAACAAGGGGAGATTAAGCTGACATTGAATGCCTCACTGAAGGATTTGGATGGGAACAATATCAGCGATGGCACTGCCTACGCTGTGGCTGTGGCCTCTATTCACAAGACGAGCGAGGAGGACAGCAAGTTTTTGATTAGCAACCAGTCTGTGACTTTGACGCCAACAGAACTGAAAGACCTGTATATCAGTAACAGTAGGGGTAACTCCGTGGTCGTAATTGACGAGGTAACAGGAGAGCTGATTGGTAACTTCATTTCACCTGGAATTGGTGGGCTTGGAAATACTCAGGAATTAATCATCAATGAGGCGGGTAATTTTCTGGTAACTGGGGTTGATAATACTGCAGTGAAACTGTATGATGGAACAACTGGAGCATTTATTCGAGATTTTACCTCTGGCTATGTACTGGGAGCACCCACAAAAACCTCAATTGGACCCGATAACTTGCTTTACGTGAGTCAATGGACGAATAACATTAACAATGTCGCACGATTCAACTATGAAACAGGCGCCTTTGTGGATGAATATATCACCGGGGTAGATCGCGCCATGGGACATGCCTGGGATAGTGATGGCAATTATTATTTGGCTTTGTTCGGAACACCTTCGGTTGTTAAGTATGACAGTCAAGGAAATGAGGTGGCAAAGATTGGTGAGGGTCTGCTTCAAGGTCCTGTAAATGTCTGGGTAGACGAGAGCAGAAACGGACTTTTTGTAGTGGACTGGTCAGTAGGGCAGGTTAAAGAGTTCGATTTAACAACCGGCAGTTTTAAGGCCAACCTTGTCACAGGAATGCAAAGGGTTGAAGGCTTTCTATTCGGAAGAGACAATGCACTGTACCTGTGTGATTGGCAGAATAACTCAGTCAATGAATACGACTTAACTTCGGGCGCTTCCAGAAGAGTTATGCAGTTCGATATATTGAATAACCCCAATGGGGTTATCTACGGACCTAATATTGATCCCAACTAAGGGCTAAAATTTCAGTAGGAAAGAGGTGCCTCGATCCTTAGTAGAGCGCACCTCAAGGCTGCCTTTGTGCAATCGCATTATTTGTCGTGAAAGTGAAAGTCCAATACCTGATCCTGAAGTCTTTGTAGTATAGAATGGAACAAAAATATTCTCCACGATTTCATCAGGAATTCCAGGCCCATTGTCAGAAACCGTAATGGAAGTTCCTTCTTCATCTCGATGTGCGTGCAAAGATATGGTTGGTTTTTTTTGGCCTTGCAAGGCCTCAATAGCATTTTTGAACAAGTTGATCAACACCTGATCTATCAGGTCAGGGTCAATTTCAATTGTTAGTTCCTCCTCGAGGTTCAACGCTAGTTGAATGAGGTTTTGGTCAATATCGGCTTTAAATAGATTAACGAGCCTACTAATAAGCTCTTCGACCTTGACCGTTTGAATATCAGGTTTGGGAACTTTGGTAAGCTGATCGTAAGTCTTTACAAAATTGGCCAAGCCTTTACTCCGTGATTCTATCGTCTCAAGTCCACCCACCAAATCTTCAATACCTTCATCATCCAATTTGGATAAATCTGGCTGTCCCGAATCATCTTTGATCATTTGTAGAATTACGTCTGACAGCGTTGAAATGGGAATTACGGAGTTCTTGATTTCATGGGTCAATACTCTAATAAGTTTCTGCCAAGACTCAATTTCGTTGGCCTCAAGTTCGCTTTTAATGTCTTGAAAGGAGACCAACTTAAAAGCTTCATCTTGAAGTTTAAACTCAGTTGCAAGGATAGAAAGGTTCATCAACTTTCCTCCCAAAGTCAACTTCACCAATTCACGTTCGCCATTCTTTATATTGGTTATTGTATCTCTAAGCTCCTCCGAAAGATGCTTTAAAGATCGAATTGATGTGATCAGGTTTTTATCGAATAGTTCTTTTGCTGCGTGATTAACCAATTGAACTCTCATTTGATCATCAAAACAAACCAGTGCCACACGTACGTGCTCTACAATGGTCTGAAGGTAGATAAGGTTAGAGGCCTTCTCATTACGTAGTGTCTTGAGGACTTGATTGATCTCATGAAAGGCGTAATTCAAGTCATCCTCCTTTTTGTAGTGGTATGTATTGCTAAAGTCTTGTTGCTTGATAGCCAGTAAGAAGTTAGCCAGCTCGCGTCTCGATCGTTCAACGTACCGGACCAGGTTGATCAAAGTGACAATTAGTGCAAGAATCAGCCAGAAGGAAACGAGCCAAAAGTGAGTCTGAGTGATCACATAAACGGACCCGTAACCGAAAAGAATAATGAGAGAGATCCTGATGATGACATTCCATCGGAAGTATTTATACTCCATTAATCATCAACGGTTTTATTCACATAGAAGACTAATAGGCGAAATTCTGTATCGATCATTTTTTGACAACCCCAGCGTAAACCGTAATTAATATTCATCATGAATTCGTCCGGAGTGGTATATATGGAAGTAGCGGCTTTATATCCCATCAATTCGGTTTCCAAGCTAATGTCGTCATTTGACCCAAAAATGTAAGCTTCCTTTTGATCCCGGACATCGAAGAACATATAGCAGTCAGTTTTTGCCAGCAAGTACATTCTTACTGTAGTATTGCCCTCTACTCGTAGATAGCTGGTCGTCTTATTATTAACCCCTTTTAGTGTATAGTCGAAAGTGCCAAAGTGAACCCAGTCAGTGGTCTCATCTTTCATTTGGCTTTCGCGAATTAGATTGGCTGCATCATCTATAGACTCCTGACCCAAGACGGGCTGAATCCACAGCATGAGGACAAGGAAGGCAGTGAGGCTTTTCATCCAGGTTGAGAGATTGAGTTAGTCAAGACTAATCTAGTAAATACTTTCCTAAAATCTTAGACTACAATCCGTATTTCGACATCTTTCGATATAGGGTGCTGCGACCAAGCCCCAGAGCCTGAGCGGCTTTGGTAAGGTTACCTTCAGCGTTTCTTACAGCATTCTGAATGGCCTGTTTTTCCATTTCCTCAATATTGTAATTGTCGCTGGCAATCACATTTTGAGTCGGCCTTTCAATCAGTAAGAAATCTTCCGGGGCAAGCAGGTGTGAGTTGGCCATGATAACGGCTCTTTCAATTGCATGCTGTAATTCACGTACATTGCCTGGCCAGGAATATCGCTTCAATTTGTTGAGTGTAGTCTCATTGAGACGCATCTTTTCTTTGCGGTACTTCTTTCCGTACATTTTCAAAAAGTGCAGCGCGATCGGTTCAATGTCTTCAATTCGTTCCCTAAGGGGAGGAAGCTTAATCTCTACCGTATTGATTCGATAAAGAAGATCTTGTCTGAACTCGTTTTCTACAATCATATCGTAGAGCGGCATATTGGTAGCACAAATTAAGCGAGTGTCTAATGGTGTCACTTTATTCGACCCAACTCTCGATATCTGCTTGAATTGAATGGCAGTTAGTAGTTTTGCTTGCATCGCAAGCGATAGATTGCCAATTTCATCCAAAAATAGAGTGCCATCATTCGCCATTTCGAATCTTCCCGGCCGATCCTCTTTGGCATCGGTAAAAGCACCTTTGGCATGACCAAACAACTCAGATTCAAAAAGAGACTCAGAAACTGCCCCGAGATCTACCTTAATAAAGTTCTCGTCAGCCCTTGGAGACCTATTATGAATGGCTCTGGCAATGAGTTCCTTACCCGTGCCGTTTTCACCTAGAATAAGCACATTAGCATCTGTTACCGCCACTTTATCAATGGCATCAAAGACAGGCTTCATTGTAGGACTTACGCTGATGATGTCATCGAATTCTCGTTGCTGATCTCTGACAACAATCTTCTGACTAGTTTTTAGCTCCTTAACCTGTTTCTTGGTCTTACTTAGTGTGTAGATAGACTGCACCGTAGCCAGAAGCTTTTCTTTTTGCCAGGGCTTAACCAAGAAATCAACAGCACCTTCCTTCATGGCTTCTACAGCAATGTCTACTTCGCCATAGGCCGTGTTCATTAGAACATGCGCATCAAGATCCTTTTTCAGGATTTTCTTGAGCAGCTTAATCCCTTCTTGACCACTTGTGAGGCCATAAGAGAAGTTCATATCAAGGACAATGACATCGTACTTATGTTGATTCAATAGAAAGTCCAGTTTCAATGGATCCTTCTCTGTGATAACAGTTTCAAAATGCTGTTTCAAGATCATCTTGGCAGTGTATAATACTCCCTGATCATCATCGAGAACGAGAATTTTGGCGTCAGCTTTGTCCATTTTGCGTAGGGCTATTACCTAATTGTCCCCTTAAGGTATTTATTGTGTCAAACTGATACAAGTACTCGTGTCAATTTGATACGAAATTCTTTATAAGAGCCGGCTTTTTATTGGTAAGTGGTTGATATATAGTCTTATAGAATAATTGGTATAGTATTGGGCTATACTGTGTCAACATGTTCAAACACTTGGCTACTTTCAGTATCAGAATGGCTTTCAAGCATAGAAGCTTATCCATTGTCAACCTATTGGGTCTAAGCATAGGTTTGGTGGCCTTTGTGAGCATACTTTATTACGTGAAGTATGAAAGTAGTTTTGATACTTTCCATTCTAAGAACGATCGCCTACATAGGGTAATAATGTCTCGTTATGTAAATGGCGAATTAGCCAGCACAAGGCCTGATAACTACCCAGCATTAACCGCAGTGTTGGAAAATGACGTTACTGGCATTGAAGCTGTGGAGCCTCTTCTTTACAGTTCCAGAGGTGGTACCTTAATAAAGTTCAATAACCACAATGATTTACTCAGAGACGACCTTAAGGTACTCAGTACTTCAGCCGGTTTTTTTAGTCTATTCGATCTAGACTTGCTAGCAGGTGACTTTGCTAGGTTGGATGAACCCTTTACAGGTTTAATCTCTAATGAAATGGCCAGCACCATATTTGGTACTGAGAGCCCAGTCGGTAAGACATGGACAGAAGATGATGGGCATGAATATCTAATTCTTGGTGTTTACAAAAAATGGGAGGACAACTCTCACTTGGACTTCGACCTGATCAGGTCTTTTGAAAGTATTGGTGCCCGGCATCAGTCAACAGATCATCATGATTCATGGAGCTGGGGCAGAATGAAAACCTATGTGCTCCTTGAAGAAGGTGTTGACAGAAATCTTGTAAATGATCAAATAAAAGACATCATAGCCGATTATAAACCTCAACAAAGTGGTCTTGATTTAAGAGAGGAACTTTTTCTACAAAGGGTAAGTGACATTCACCTAAAGTCTGATTTTGACGAAGATCAGCTACTCAACAGAGCCACTAGCCAGGTTTATGGTCTTTTGGCAATCGGGATCATCATATTGCTACTTGCCTGGATCAATTTCGTCAATTTCTCGGTTGCAGGAGCCTTGGAAAGTATTAGGAGTTCCGGAGTTCAAAGGACCTTTGGAGCTAGTTCGAATTATTTGCTCTATAGACAGTTGTTCAATGCTTTCCTTGTGAATGGTATTGGACTTGTGTTAGCACTGAGTATTTGGCAATTAGCCCAGCCTCTTATCAATCAAATTGCCGGAATTCCTTCTTCCTATCAGCCTGAAATGAGCTTTTACTTAATAATCCTTTCTGTGGTGTTCACAGGTGCAATAATTAGTGTTTTGGCACCTCTGAGTATTTTAAGGAGAACGAAAATAGCTGATGCGTTAAAAGGTGCTACGGCTGGTGGCCATTTGGGTACAAAACTGATGAGAAAGGGATTAATTATCTTCCAATGGGCCGCGTCCATCTGTTTGATCCTTGCCGTAACTACCATATGGTCACAATCAAACTATTTGCACGGGATTGATCGGGGAGTCAAGACTTCGGGTATTTACATAGTGCAGCAGCCAAGGGATTTCGACTATGATGAATTTGCCAGCAATCCAGACCTAATTAAGGAGAAATGGCTGACTATTCCTGGCGTTAAGTCGGTTGCTTCTTCATATGCCATTCCAGGTAGTAGGCCATCTGCTTATGAAATAAGAGAGCTGAATGCTCCAATATCTGACAATGTGCCAATCCATGAACACCAGGTAGATCAGTCTTTTTTATCCCTCTATGGAAACAGGTTTTTGGCGGGAAGGAATTTCTCTAGTCAGTTTAGTTCAGATGATCAGGGGGCTATTCTTAATATTTCTGCAATGATGGCCCTATTCGGTAATATTGATCCAGAAGAAGCTTTGGGCAGACGAATTACCAGTCCTGAGAATGAGTACATCAGAACAGTAATTGGTGTAGTAGAAGACTATTATCAACTTTCTCCAGCAGAGCCTCAAATACCTATCAACTTCGTTTTTGACAGTGAAAGTCGTGGCTATTATTCAATTGCATTTGAAGGGCAGCAAATGACTAATATGATGACATTGGTAAAAAGTCGCTTCGAAGAAGTGTTTCCCGGAAACATCTTTCACTCTTTCTTTTTAGATGATTTCTACAATCGACAATTTGAACAAGAAAGACACACCACTCTGCTTCTTGGGGGCTTTTCGGTCATTGCCATATTGCTCAGCCTGATCGGAATATGTGCTTTGACGGTACTTGATCTGATTAAGCAGATGAAGGCTTTGAGTATCAGAAAAGTGCTTGGGGCTAATCTCAAGTCCTTATATCTACAAGTGGCAAAAGGGAATATTATGATGTTCGTGGTAGCGGCCCTAATCGCATTTCCATTGAGCTTTATTTTTCTAGATAAGTGGCTGGAAAAATTTGCCAACCGAATAGACCTGTCTGCCTATAAACTATTGATTCCGGTCATCGCAACAGTCGCTGTATTGGGAGCAGTGCTATGGCTTGTTTCCTATAAATCACTGATTCAAAATCCAATTGATCACCTTAAAGAAGACTAAAAGAAGATGTTTAGAAATTACTTCAAGACTGCTTTCAGAATTCATGTAAAGAATAAGCTTTACTCATTTATCAACTTCATAGGGCTGTCGATTGCTTTAATGCTCTGCTTTCTGGTTTACCTGTTTGTCCAGGACGAATTCAGCTATGACAACTTTCATCAGGATGGTGATAGGTTATTCCTTTTCCACGCCATAAACTATAAAACTGATAATCCTCAGTTGGAAGCTGGATTCTGGGATACAGAGCCTTTAAAGGGTGTTCGTAAGGAGGCTACTATGAACTTACCCTTTCTGAAACTTATCGAGACAAGTTTACCAGAAATAGAGAATGTAACGCGTATTGAATATCAACGATTGACTACAATTAAAGATGGAGAGGAATCTAGAGAGATCGTACATTATGTGGATCGAAACTTCTTTACCAATTTCTCCTACACCTTCCTTGATGGAAGTTCAGAAGTTGCCTTCGAGACAATCAACGATGTAGTTATCACCAAGGCATTCGCCATCAAACATTTTGGGACTGTCAATGCGGTGGGTGAGGATTTAGTCGTTCTAGGCTCGACCAATACGATTTATAATGTTAAAGGGGTTATTGATTTGCCACATAACACAATGCTCAACCTCAATATTATCGCCCCTGTTGAGAACTCCTATTACTTCAAAGAGCATCAAGATGACTGGAACTATTATGCTATATCAGTATTCTTCAAACTAAAGGAAAATGTTGCGGTAGACGCAGTCAATTCCAAGATTCGAGATGTTTTCCTTGATAATAAGGAGGAGACTTATCTATCCAGAGCTCGTGAAAATCTGAAGTTGTCTGAAAACAATCCAGTTGTCCAGTTCGGTTTAAAAAGTGTCTCGGAAGTATATTTAGATCCGACCCTCCAATATAATAAGAGTTCTTCTCCGCTATATTCCTATATACTTATTGCCATTGCTCTGGTCATACTCCTTATCGCAAGCATAAATTATCTGTCGATTAGTATTGCTTCTTCGGCAGTTAGAAGAAAAGAAATAGCCGTAAGAAAGGTAGTAGGGGCAAATATTCCTCAGTTGAGAGTTCAATTCTATCTAGAGGCATTAACCTTGACGTTGTTAGCCGTTCTCGGTGGTTTCACATTGATGCAAACCTTATTGCCAACATTTAACGAAATGTCTGGTAAGGCCTTACTTCCAAGTACCAGTGAGAACATGGTGTTATTGGGCTACGGGTTACTATTTGGCCTTTTTATTTCTTTTGTTGCAGGTGGTTATCCAGCTCAAATTCTATCCAGATTCAAAGTTTTATCAGGCCTAAAAGGCCAAATGACCAGTCGAGTGAGTCCAGGCTTGATTAAAGGAATGATGGTCTTCCAGTTTACGCTATGCCTTGTCTTCATTTCTATTAGCATAGTGATGCAAAAGCAATTCAGTTACATCAGTCAAAAGGACTTGGGTTTTGATAAGGACCAGATAGTAATGGTGGGTGGACTTTGGGGCCAAGCCGAATTAGTCAAGCAAGAGCTCATTAAGTCTTCATCCGTCAGAGATGCAGGAACAAGTAATGGGATATTCATTGGAGGAAGTGGTTTTGGTTCAATGATTATTGATGGCGTTCAGCACAGAATTAGACGTGTCAGAGTAGGTAAGGAGTTCCTCAGAACATTAGATATCTCCTTTGTTGATCGTGAGGGTTACCCATCACCTGAACAGTTCGAACTTAAGGAGGGAAAAAACTATGTCAGTGAGACCTACTTCGATTTGATTGCGGGGGACTCAACTATGTTTAGTTATCACAAAGATAAAATTGGAGGTGTCGTCAAAGACTTCCATTTTGAATCTCTTCAAACAGCTATTTATCCTATAATCTTTGAGTTAGCAAAACCCGAAGTGCTTTCAACGCTCTTTGTAAAGTTGGAAGCTGGAATGATAGAACAGGGAGTTCAAGATGTAAAGGCTGCTTTTGAGAAGGTTACTGGAGACCCACTGAATGAGGTGCGTTTTATGGATACTTTCTTGGCAACGCGCTACAAAGATAGTCAGCGGTGGCAACGGATCATTAATGCATCTACCACGCTGGGAATTCTCATAGCCAGTATCGGACTGTTTGGACTTACTGGAATCAACTTGGGAAATAGGATCAAGGAGATCAGCATTAGAAAGGTACTGGGTGCAGATTTTAATCAAATAGCCTACCTGTTGAACAGACAGACACTAGTGCTAATCTTCATATCCGCTATCATTTCGATACCGATCGCTTACCAGTTGACGACTAAGTGGTTAGACTCATTTGCCTATAGTACAGCTGTATCAGCAGATATTTTTATCATTTCAGTATTGGTATTACTAGGTATTGCTTTGGTCACAGTGCTATTTCATTCTATAAAATCAGTAAGGACTAATCCTGCGGAAGTACTGCGCAATGAATAAATAGAGAGCTATGCTAAAGAACTATTTCAAAACTACGATCCGATCACTGGCAAAGAATAAGCTCTTTTCCTTTATCAATATTATTGGTTTGGCTGTCGGAATGGCGGCTGTGCTTGTGATTTTCCAGTACGTAACTTATGAATATAGTTTCGATAAGTTTCATGAGAACAAAAGTGAGATATATCGATTGAACCTTGGAAGGCTTGATACCGGTGTCCCTTCTAGTGCGACAAGTGCAGGCGTGATGGGACCTATACTAAAGGATAACTATGCTGGCATCAAGTCTTTCGTCAGGCTCAGACAATTCCCTTCATTGGTTGAACATGATGAAACGAGAGTCCATGAAGAGAACTTTTATTTCACTGATTCTTCCTTTTTTGAGGTCTTCTCATTTGAGCTTCTGGAGGGAAAGAAAGATGAAGTTTTACAAGGACCAAATACCATTGTCCTAACTGCTTCCTCGGCCATGAAGCTCTTTGGAAGAACAGATAATTTAATTGGAGAATTTATCGAAGTAGATAATCGAATGACTTATAGGGTTGATGGAATTGCCAAAGACCCTGAGAAAAATTCTCACTTCAGCTTTTCGTATCTGGCTTCGATCGCTTCAGTGGCTAACCATTATAACGTACCACTTAGGACCTACCAATTCAATGAATGGTATGCACATTATGTGCATACTTACTTGTTATTAGAGGAGAATGCGGATGTCGAGCATCTTCAGGGTCTGATCGTCTCTGCTTCAAAGGAACACTCAAATCCTGAATACTATGAGCTTTATGGGACCAACATGGGCTTGTATTTACAACCTTTGACAGATATCCATTTGAATCCAATGTTTGGGGAAATTGGAGTGGCTGGTGACATGGACAATCTATATATTTTGGCGAGTGCTGGATTTATCATTTTACTCTTAGCCATTGTCAATTATATCAATTTGTCGACTGCCCAGTCAATGAAAAGGGCTAAGGAGATGGCTTTGAGAAAAACTCTGGGTGCTTCAGGGCAACAGTTGGTCATTCAATTCTTGAGTCACTCTGTATTACTGAGTCTTATTGCTTTCTTTTTTGCGATTACACTTTTACAAATTCTCCAGGAACCCTTAATTCAAGCTTTAGGGTTACCGAGTGAGAGTCTTTCTCAATTCTATTCAAAGTATTTGTTAGAAACCACTGGACTTGTCTTACTCATCGGGTTGCTTTCAGGCATTTATCCGGCAATTCGACTTTCATCTTCAGAACCCAATAACCTGTTTCGGGAACGATCGTCAGGCAAACAAAGGTTCCTATTGAGGAAGGTTATCATTTTCCTTCAGTTCTCAATTTCAATCGCTCTTATATCCAGTACGATTATTGTCTTTTCTCAGGTTCAGTTTATGAAAAGCCAGGATCTGGGCATTGATACAGAGCAAATACTTCTCTTGCCTACCTATGGCAACGATGAGATTCATGCCTCTTATGAGGTCTTCAGACAAAGATTAACTGAAATACCGGAGGTAGCATCATCGACTCTGGCAGAGCTATCTCCAGGAGAAAGCATTTTTGGTATTATCTCAAAGTTTGAAGGAATGGGGGAGTCTAAGTCTTTCGCTACAATTGGTGTGGACTATGATTACCTCAAAACCTATGACATATCGCTTATTTCGGGCAGAGGTTTCTCTCGAGAGATTGCCACAGATACCCAAGAAAGAGTCATCATTAATCAAAGGCTTTGTGAAGAACTCGGTTGGTCTGTCAACGAGGCAATTGGTAAGACCTATGATATGGGAGGAGATGGAGGAACTCCAGGGTTTGTGATAGGCGTTGTCGAAGATTTTCATTTTAATTCTTTGAAGCAGTCTATAAGACCCGTGGCCATGGTTATAGCACCAAATTTCTATCAAAAGGTTGCAATTAAACTCAATACTTCCGATTTCTCAGGGAGTTTGGCAGCACTGAGGGATTCATGGAACCAAGTCTTTCCACAATGGCCGTTTGACTACAGTTTAGTCAAGGAGGAGTTTGATCAGCAGTACAGCTCTGATCGCAGGTTCGGTAACCTGTTTCTTCTTTTCACATTCTTGGGCTTGTTTATTGGAGCACTTGGTGTATACGGTCTTATTCAGTTAATAACAGAGTATAGGAAAAGGGAATTAAGTATAAGAAAGGTGCTTGGTGCTGAGCTATGGAGGCTGGTCAATTTGCTATCCAAAGAGTATGTCAGTTTAATGCTGCTCGCTTTTGTATTCAGTGCTCCACTGGTCTATTTCTTTATGACGGAGTGGTTGGCAGACTTCGCCTTTAAGGTTGATATCGGTTGGTGGATGATAGGACTTTCGTTAGTCACCATCGCCTTAATATGCTTTTGTACCATAGGGTTAAAGATTTACCAAGCGGCCAAATCGAACCCTATTGATCATCTTAGATATGAATAAACAAGTAGGAAAAGGCCCAAGAAACTCAAAGTTGTAGGTTATGTTAAAGAACTATTTCAAAACAACATTAAGGTCAGTAATAAGGAAGAAAGTATTCTCCTTGGTCAACCTCGCTGGGTTGTCGACTGGTCTGGCTGCCTGCATAGTTATTTCGGCATTTATCATAAGTGAGACTTCATTCGATAATTTTCATACAGATTCACAAAGGACCTATCGCGTCATAGAACAAGTTGAGGGTGGTGAATTAGGACTAAGATTAAACGCTCAAGTCCCGGGAGCTGTTGGGCCGGAGGCTAAACAAAATATTGCTGGGGTGGATGAATACCTGAGAATTTTTGAACTAGGCGTTTTAAATATAAGAAATGGTGAGAATGAGTTTGGAGAACCCTTCTACAGCGTTGACCCTAACTTCTTTTCATTTTTTGACTATGAATTGATACTAGGAGATCGTTCGACAGTCATGAATGAGCTAATGGGCGTGGTTCTTTCGGAATCAGCCGCAAAAAAATACTTTGGAGATGAGAATCCGATAGGTAAATCTCTGGAGGCCCGAACTAACAATGGTGATTTCACGCTGGTGGTCTCTGGTTTGATGAAAGACATGCCGGAGAATTCACATTTGCATTTCGATATAGTGTTCCCGCATAGTATACCTGATCAGATGTTCAATGATTTCTTATCGTCATTTAATAGTAATTGGGGGTACAGTAATTTCACCACTTATCTAAAACTAGGAACTTCTGCCAATCAGGCGGTGGTTACAGATCAGTTAAATCGACTTACCTCAGCCAACAGACCTAAAAGTGAAGACAGGCTGTTTGCATACTCATTGCAACCCCTAACTGATATTCATTTTAAATCAGAATTACTTGAAGGAGACCTCAATTATAGAGAGAGTAGCAGTGACTATGTTTATATATTTTCCATTGTAGGTCTTGTACTGCTTACCATTGCCTTGGTTAACTATATCAATTTGTCAACCATTAAGGCGACTGACCGAATAAGAGAAATTGGTTTAAGAAGAGTAGTCGGTGCCAGTAGAAGACAATTGATTCTTCAATTTATGACCGACTCGGCCTTCTTCTCTACTTTCTCACTTGTTCTCGGGTTTACGCTGATTCAATTAATAAGACCATTTCTGACCTCAATGTTTGGGGTAGATATTATTATCTATCTGTTACATCCAACGGCAATCGCACTCATCATAGGGGTTGTTCTGATATTAGGCCTGCTAGCAGGTTACTATCCAGCTCTTATTGTTTTAAGAAGTAAGATGATAGCTTCTTTAAAGAATCAAACCATTGGAATGCATCGGCAAACTTTTTTCAAAGGAGTCACACTAATTCAGTTTGTAGTTTCTATTACCATGGTGTTGTCGACAATAGTCGTCTATAGTCAGCTTAACTATATTAATAATAAGAACTTAGGTTATGAGAAGGAAAGTGTTGCACTAATCGAAATTAACAGCAATCTGGCCAGAAGAAATCGACAACAAATAATAAACGGATTTCAGAGTATTCCTGAGGTCATGCAAGTTTCAGCAGTCAGTCGAGTACCAGCGGAATGGAAACAATATTATGAAATTGAATTGACTAACGAAGCAGGAGTTGTTGTTCCTAAAATTCCATTCATGACTGTGGATGAAAACTTCCTTGACCTTTTTAATATCGGTTTAGTTTCAGGCAGAAACTTTAGAACTGATAGCAGGGATTCATTAAAGGTTTTGATCAATGAAACACTGGCACAGCAGCTTGGAATTAGTCAAGTTGAAGGGCAAAATTTAACACTGAGTGGAATTAAAATGGGCGCTCAGGAGCTCGGTTTAGCCAGAAATCCTGTTTACGAGGTAGCTGGAATAGTTAAAGATTTCCATTTTCAATCCCTAAGGGAAAGAATACCCCCAATGGTCATGGGCTTCAAAAGAAATGTCCTTCAAAATATAGATTACTTTACGGTCAAACTTCAATCTGCAAACCCATCAGAAACTATGCTTCAACTGAAAGAGGTAATGAAGCTATATGACCCAAGCCCATTTGATTATAATTTTTTAGACGACAAGGTTGCCAGGTATTATGAGGAAGATGCTAAGAGAAGTAGCCTATTTATAGCCATGTCTTCAATAGCAGTGTTCATTGCCTTTATAGGGTTGTTCGCGTTAGTCAATGCCGCAATTCAAAGGCGAGTGAAAGAACTTGGCATAAGAAAAGTGCTTGGTGCTGGTTCAAAGTCGTTGGCTCTCTTACTATCATCAGAATATGCAGTTTTACTGGCTCTGGCAATGATTATTGCGAGTCCAATAGGTTATTGGGGCATCTCTCAGTGGTTAAATGACTTCGTGTATAAGACCGAAATCCATTGGTGGTTCTTCGGTTTTGCCTTGGTGATTTGTCTAATCATCACGGCACTGGCAAGTTTTACACAGATTTATAAAGCAGTTTCTAAGAACCCCTCCGAAGTATTAAGAACGGAGAATTAGAAGGTCAATAATAATTATCTAAACAAACAGAAATGTTAAAGAACTATTTCAAAACAACACTCAGGTCACTCAGAAAGAACAGATTGTTTTCTCTGATCAATATTTTTGGCCTGGCCGTAGGCATTACTGCCTCAGTATTTATACTTCAATACGCCTTTTTCGAATTGAATTTCGATCGCTTTCACTCGAAGTCTTCGACTATCTATCGTGTCATGAATGAGCGGTTTGAAGGGGAAAGAATGATCCAGCGAGGACAGATCACTTACTCTGCTGTGGGTAAGCAGATGTTTGAAGATTACCCGGAAATCGTGGATTACTTTACCCTCAGCACGTTCGGTCAAAACGTTATTGAACATAATCAAAACCCTGTAAAAATTCCTTTCTCGATTTTAGTCGAGCCAAGCTTTTTCGACATGTTCTCATTCAAGGTGTTGGCTGGGAATCCGAAAGAGGTATTTGATCAGAAACGTAAAATGATCTTATCAGAGAGCGTGGCTGAACGGTTGTTCAAGTCAGATGAAGGTGATTGGGATCAATACATTGGACAGATTATCCGAATGGGTTCAAGCCGTTTAGAGTATGAATTGGTAGGGATTCTGGAAGACGCACCATCTAACTCAAGCCTTCAATATGATGTGATTTTATCACGAGCTACAACTTTTGATTTTTTCGATCAGGCTGAGTTTGGCTGGTTAGGCTCGGATTACTTCCACTATATCCAATTAGATGAGAATGCTGATCCGGATGCTTTAGTAGCAAAGTTTGAAGATTTTAGCAGTAAGTATTTCAAAGGGGATGAGGTCACCGGAACTTTTGAAAAATTCCATTTACAGCCTTTAGAAGATGTTTATCTGTATTCCGACTATGAATATGAGAACCATAATACCTCAGAAGGCAGCACAGTCTGGATTTTGATTCTGATTGCCGTGTTCATTCTTGTCATGGCATGGATCAACTATATCAACCTAACCACTTCAAAGTCATTGCAACGTGCAAAAGAAGTGGGAGTAAGGAAGGTGGTCGGAGCCACAAAAAGACAGTTGATCATTCAGTTTTTGACAGAGTCATTGGTGCTTAACTTTTTGGCGTTTGTCTTAGCAATCACATTGGTGCAGTTTTTCCAATCTTTTTTCAACATGTTGGTGGAAAGAAATCTGGATTTGATCGAGTTTTTATCCTCTGAACTCCTTGGTACATCTGTGATTGTATGGGTATTGGGAGTGTTATTCCTGGGGTCATTTCTTTCAGGGGTTTATCCCGCGTTTATACTAGCTGCTTTCAACCCTTCAGAATCCCTCAAGGGGCAATTCTCCAAGAGCTCTAAAGGTCAGTTGCTAAGAAAAACATTAGTGGTATTTCAGTTTTCACTGTCAATCGCTCTAATAGCCGGAACCATACTGGTTTATCAGCAGACCAAGTTTATGAAAAGCCAAGACTTAGGTGTTAACATGGACAGGGTAATAACACTCGAAGCACCTGCTCTGACTAGAATGGATACCACCTTTGTAGAACGTATTTACCAATTCACGAACACCTTAGAAAGAAACGCCAGAATCAATAAAGTAGGCACATCAATGTCTGTTTTTGGAAGCCGATTGCCAAGAACTTTCAATGTGAGAACCAGTGCCGAAGGAGAGGGACACATGCTCAATAGACTCAATGCCAATTTTGGCTTTCTCGATGTATATGAAGTAGAGCTACTCGCTGGTAGGAACTTTCTACCGACCGATCATAACAGAGACTTTAACTTGATCAAGGGAACCATATTGAATGAGAAGGCGGTAAAGCTATTGGGTTTTGAAAATGCAGAAGATGCCGTCAATAAGAAGATAACCTTTTTTGGAAGAGATTGGGAAATCATAGGCGTGACTGCCGATTTCCATCACAGGTCGCTCAAATCGTCTATAGAACCATTAATGATTTCGCCTTTTTATAATGGAGGTGACGATACCTATCATATTCGAGTTGACGGGTCTAATTTGCCAGAAACCATTTCCTACATTGAGAAGACATTTGACGAGTTCTTTCCTAACGATCTCTTTGAGTATAACTTCATGGATGCTCGGTTTGATAGTCAATACAAAGCGGATCAGCAGTTTGGGAAAATTTTCAACCTTTTCTCATTGTTGGCCATTGCCATTGCTTGCTTAGGCCTGTTTGGCCTGGCAGGGTATACAGCAATTCAAAAGACCAAAGAGATTGGGATTAGAAAGGTATTAGGTGCATCAATTGGGAATATTTTGCATATGCTTTCCAGAGAGTTCTTCCTACTGATTCTCTTATCAAGCTTCATCGGCTTGCCTTTGATCTTCCTCGGTGGTAGAGCTTGGCTGGCTGGTTATGAGTATCAAACGAAAATTGGAACGCTATTTTTCTTATTACCGGTATTGATCGTCCTCTTGGTTGCTGCTACCATCATTGTGGGGCAGAGTCTTAAAACGGCACAGTCTAATCCGGTGAAGTCGCTTAGACAAGACTAAATCTAAATTGAGAATCATGATTATATCTAACATACGTTTCGCATTTAGACAGTTGAATAAGAATAAGGTCTTTACCACGGTTAATGTGGTAGGCCTGGCACTTTCAATGGTTGCCTGTCTCTTGATCTTTAAGTATGTCAGTTTTGAAAAAAGCTATGACACATACCATCAACAAACGGAAGATATATTTAGGATTTATCGTATCGCTGATGGTGAAGACCCGGACGATGGAGTGGCTTCTATCTTCCCAGGAATTACTCCGCTCTTGAAGCGGGAAATTCCCGAATTCAAGTATGTTACCAGAGTCATTGGGTCCGATAAAATCTTCCAGTCCTTTGCTTTCACACACTTTTCAAGCGAAGGCCAGGCAAGGACCTTCAACATTCCAAAGGCTTTTTTTGCTGATCATGATGCACTAGATATTTTCACTTTAAGTTGGCTAGAGGGAGAGGGCTCTCGCTCTTTGGCTAACCCGAACGAGTTGGTCATTTCAAAGTCATTTGCAAATCGGTTCTTCGGTGATGCCGAGGCAGTTGGAAAGGTCTTGAGATTTAAGAACATGGAGGTGGATTACCTGGTCACTGGAGTATTCGAGGATGTACCTGACAACAGTCATTTCAAGTTCGATATATTATGTTCATTTAGCTCTTTACCAAAGGAATGGGAGCTTGATACAAGCTTTGGATGGGGTAATTTCTATACCTATACCAAGCTGATGGATAACACCGATTTGGCATCTCTGGAGCCAAAAATGAATGATTTAATAGGTCAACATGGAGAGGCCTGGTATAAGGAGGAAGGTATCTACTTTAAGTTTCAGAACATTGCAGATATCCACTTGAATTCGCACCATAGTTTTGAATTAGAAGCGAACGGAAATAAATCCACCGTATCATTTCTTTCTATCATTGGTGTCTTCATTATGGTGATCGCCTGGGTTAACTATATCAACCTGAGCACTTCAAAGTTGGTAGACCGAGCGAAGGAGGTAGGTATCCGAAAGGTTATGGGAGGGTACAGAAGACAATTGATAGGGCAGTTTTTGTCAGAATCATTATTGGTTAACCTCTTTGCTCTGACCTTAGCACTCACGGTCCTTCAATTAAGCAGAAGCTTCTTCGAATCACTGATTGGTATTGAAGTCAATTATTTCACTGGCAATAACCTTATGGTGACATTGGGCTTTGCCATACTCTTCACACTAGGTTCCTTACTCTTTGGACTTTATCCGGCAGTACTCTTTTCGCGCCAGAAGATATCCAGTGTTTTAAAAGGGAGGTCCAGAGTGAGCAAGTCGGGACTTCAACTGAGAAGAGGCTTAACTGTATTTCAGTATGTGATAGCAGTGGTTCTTATTTTGGGGACGGTTGTCGTCAAAGCGCAGCTAGAATATATACAGAGTGAGTCGCTAGGGATGAATATTGACAGGACCTTGGTCGTGAAAAAACCCTTCATGTCTGAAGAAGGTCGAGCGTTGAGCAAATCTGCTTTTATGAACAGTGTAAGGCAAATGAGTGACGTAAACGCTATAAGCGCCTCTTCTGAAATTCCGGGTTATGAGATCTCATATATGCGATGGGTGGCCTTAGGGCCCGGTGAAGAGGATAAGGCGCTGTATGCTAAAGAGATAGCAATCGATGAGTCATTTATTGATTTATATGAAATTGAGGTGCTCCATGGGCGTAATTTTTCCAAAGAATTTGCCGATGCCAATGCTTTGGTACTAAGCTTATCAGCGGCTCAGGAGCTTTTGGGGACGGAGAATCTTGATGAATGGATTAACCAAACCATTTATTATGAAACAGCCCCTTACCGTTTGGTGGGCATTGTTGCTGATATCAGTCAGCAGTCCCTAAAAGCGGAAACGGAGCCTCATATTTATACCTATCGCAATCGGGATAAGTTCTATTCCATAAAGATCAATGACAGCAATCTGCAAGCTACCATTGGACGAGTTCAAGAGGCTTTTAATGCAAGTTTCGCAACGAGTCATTTCGACTACTTCTTTCTAGACTCTTATTTTGATCGTCAGTACAAGGCAGATAGATTATTTGGTCAAATATTCACTTTCTTCTCCCTGTTGGCCATCGTGATTACTTCATTAGGTCTATTCGGCTTGTCACTGTATAATATCGGTCAGCGATCTAAGGAAGTGAGTATAAGAAAGGTACTTGGAGCCTCAGTGAATAATATATTCTACTTATTGACAAGAGAGTATTTGCTGTTGATGCTACTTGCTTCAGTCATAGCACTACCGATTGGATACTATTTTGTAGACCAATGGCTGAGCGGCTTTGCGAGCAGAATGAGCTTAACCATGGTCCTTTTTATTCTTCCGGTCGTGATTGTTTCTGCTTTGACACTGTTGACCATTTTATATCAGGTGATTAAAGCAGCCTTTGCCAATCCTGCTGATTCGCTTAGGTACGAGTAGTAATAGGCGTATCATGATGAAACAAAAGTGTGTCATCATGATACGCTTTTTTTGGTTGAAAAATACCTATGTTATTGATAATCAGTAGTATAATGTTTTGGTACACGTATTGTAAATTACTTGGCAGATAAAACTCAAAATATCATGATTAAGAATCACCTTTTTGTAGCCTTAAGAAACTTTCAAAAGAGAAAGTCCTTCACATTCATCAATATTTTAGGCCTAACAGTAGGCATGACAGTCTGCCTGCTCATCTTGACATATGCTCGTTATGAAATGAGCTATGATAAGTTCCATAGCAATGCAGATGATATCTATCGAATCACTGTCGATTTGTATAATGGGACAGACTTCCAGATTGCTGATGCACAATGTTATCCTGGTGCCGGTTTACTGGCTAAGGAGGAATTTTCTGAAATCGAAGACTACGCCATGGCAAGACATTTTGGTCGAATGCTTTTGAAAAATGGTGATAGAGCTTATAACGAGGATAGGCTCTACTGGGCAAACCCAGCTTGGTTGAAAATTTTTGATTGGCAAATGATCAGTGGAGATGTTGAGACTGCACTTAACGACCCTGACGCCTTGGTATTGACGGAAAGTGCCGCCAAGAAATACTTCGGAGATGAAGATCCGGTTGGTAAGATGTTGACGGTAGTACCAGGAGGAGCAGAGGTTCCTATGATGGTCAAGGGAGTGGTTAAAGATGTACCAGAGAATGCGCATTTGAAGTTCGATGTACTGGGTTCCTATGAGTCTGCGGTTAAGTACATGGGCAGTAAGTACGAGGAGTTTGGAGGCAATAATGAGTTCTTGTATGTACTGGCAAATAAGCCCTTGGATCAGGATTTCAAAAGGCGCTTCAATACCTCATACTACTCCAAAACAGGAAGTTTTGAAGACAGAGGAGATAGTCTGGAGATTCAGCCTTTGACAGAAATTCACCTCAACTCCGATAAAACATATGAGGCTGATGTCAATGGAAGTCAGTCTATAGTAAATATCTTGTTAGTAGTTGCTGGTTTTGTCTTGTTGATTGCATGGGTAAACTACATCAACCTTTCTACAGCTAGAGCCATGGAGCGAGGCAAGGAGGTAGGTGTTCGAAAAGTCTTGGGCTCCAATAAGCAATCGTTGATTGTGCAATTCTTGTTGGAGTCGTTTATGCTAAACTTTCTAGCCTTAGTATTGACGATCACTTGTATTCAAGGTGTCCTACCGTTTTTCAATGATCTTGCCGGAGTATCTCTATCATTCAATGTTTTTAGTGAGCCTGATCTATTGATGCAGGTCGTAGGTATCTTCTTTTTTGGTTCAATCGCTTCGGGTATTTATCCGGCTTTGGTGCTATCAAACTATCGTCCGCTGGCGGTGTTAACAGGTCGCCTGAAGGATTCGAAAGGTGGTTTGATCCTTCGTAAAGGATTGGTTGTCTTCCAGTTCATGATCACTATGCTTTTGTTGGTTGGTACCGTTACCATTTACAACCAGGTAAATCACATGCGTTCACAGTCTTTGGGTGTGAACATAGATCAAACTATAGTGATAAAGGCCCCAATTCTGTCCGAAGATGATGAAGCACAAGTCTCTAAGCGAAATACTTTTAAGTCTGAGCTTAAGAAAATAGCCCAAGTCTCAGCTGTTACATATTCCGAGACGGTATTTGGTCAAGGTACTATTGATATGAATACCACTACAGGAATGACTACCATAGAAGGCAACATTGGTGATGGGATTAATTGGTCATTTTATCGAGTGGATGAAGATTTCATACCAACGTTTGAATTCGATATTCTTGCAGGAAGGGCTTTTGATAGCAACCTAGAGCAACTGGTACCAGAAAGAAACAGTCTTTATGAAGGAGTTATCATTAATGAAACGGGCAGAAAAGCCTTTGGCTTTGAGTCAAATGAAGAGGCAGTTGGGTCCAAAATCAATCGCTTTGGAATCGTATCGACTATTGTTGGTGTAATTGCCGACTACAATCACCATTCTCTAAAGACGAAGGTGGATCCTACAATGCTTTGGTTTGACAAGAATGCTTATTCAACCAGCTATGTATCGATTAAGGTTAACGGGGGAGAAAATCCTGGAGAGAGTTACAAAACACTCTTGAAAGACGTTGAGGGGGCTTACCGAGGTGTATATCCTTCAAGTGACTTTGATTACTTCTTCCTTGATGAAAGCTTTGAAAAACAATATCAGGCGGACAGACAGTTTGGATCTGTTTTCACAACATTTGCTGGGATAACGATTTTTGTTGCAGTTCTCGGCTTATTCGGTCTAGTCTTGTACGAAGTACAGCAGCGTATTAAAGAGATTGGAATTAGAAAAGTGCTGGGCGCGAGTGTGATGACGATTATTCAACTGCTTTCTTCTAGCTTCTTGAAACTCATCATGATTGCAATTGTGCTCGCTTTGCCGATCGCTTATTTCGGAATGAATGAGTGGCTATCGGGTTATGCTTATAGAATTGATCTTTCAGCATTACTGTTCATTGTACCGGCTGTCTTACTCTTAGCTGTGGCATTGATCACAGTGGCAACTCAGGCCATAAAGGCTGCCAATGAAAACCCAGTGAAGTCCTTGCGATACGAGTAGTACTCAACAGAGACAAACAAAAAGCCCCGACCCCCGAAGTTTCGGGGCGGGGCTTTTTTACAACCAAAAACATACTAAGCAAAACGGTTAGTTTCCACCACCGCGTCTGGCTCCTCGTTGAGCAGCCCTTTCTTCTTTCCACTTTTCATAAGAAGCCCATTGCTTCTCATTGAAAATGGCTTTTAATTTCTTATCGCTTTCTTCCTGAAACTTGGTTATTACATCACGCATTCCAGTTCTATCGCCACTTGCCCTCATTTCCTGGAGCTTTTCAGTGCGTGCTTTTCCTGTTGCTAGCAGCACATCATAAGTTTTCTTGTATTGGTCATCTGACAATCCAAATTGTTCCTGGAAATTCTCAGCTTGGGCCTTAGCTGCTTCTTCAGGACTCATTCTTTGTCCTCTTTGACCTCCGCCTCTCTGGGCCTGAGCTGCCATGCCTATAAACAAAAGCATACTCATTAATAAAAATGTCTTTCTCATGATCTTAGGTTTGTTAAGTCTAAGACAATTAAGTGCCGAGAAAGTTTAATAGATCAGAAAATATAGGTCTTGTCGGTTTAGGAAATTTCCCCAGAACCCACTAATTCATTGCCGTCATACCAAGCAACAAATTGTCCAGGAGCAATTCCCTTCTGATGCTCATCAAAAATGACATAGAGGCCATCTGGTTCCAGAAATAGCTCGGCACTCTCAAGAGGCTGGCGGTACCGGATTCTGGCTTGGTACTTTTTAGATTCGCCAATCGTGAGTTTGAGGTCTTCTCTGACCCAATGAATGTTTTCATTGGAGACAAAGAGTCCCTTTCTCAATAGTCCGGGGTGATTTTCACCTTGCCCCGTATAGATCACGTTGTTCTTGGTATCCTTTTCAATCACAAACAAAGGTTCTGGTGTACCGCCAACGGCTAGCCCTTTTCTTTGTCCTATAGTGAAATAATGCGCACCATTGTGTTCACCCACTAACTTTCCATCATCTGGACTATAAGTATAGGGAGTGGTCAATGCCACAAGAGACTCATGCTTTTCTTCAGTGTCAATGCTTACCTCGGGGTTATATGTACCGAAGTTATCAGCACTAGATGCGAGCTCTCTTATCTCACCGGTTTTCGGTGCCAGTTGCTGCTGCAAAAAGTCCGGAAGCCTCACTTTACCTATAAAGCAAAGCCCCTGTGAATCCTTCTTTTCAGCAGTCACCAGATCAAGAGACTTAGCAATCTCCCTAACCTCAGACTTTTGCAAATGTCCGATAGGGAAGAGGGCCTTTGAAAGTTGCTCCTGATTAAGTTGACAAAGGAAATAACTTTGATCCTTATTTTGATCAGCACCGGCTAATAGCCTGTGAACTTCCTGACCGTCTTTGATAATCGTTTCCTTCTGAACGTAATGTCCTGTAGCTACAAAATCCGCTTTAAGCTTCATAGCCGCCTTTAAGAAGATGTCGAATTTCACCTCTCTGTTACAGAGGATGTCTGGGTTAGGTGTTCTGCCTTTTTCATACTCATCGAACATATAGTCAACAATACGTTCTTTGTACTGCTCACTCAGGTCGATCACATGAAAGGGGATGCCTAGCTTTTCAGCCACGGCTAAAGCATCGTTACTATCTTCCACCCACGGACATTCTTCAGAAATAATGACAGAGTCGTCCACCCAATTGCGCATAAACATCGCAATTACCTCATATCCTTGCTCAATCAGCAAGTGTGCAGTAACACTTGAATCAACCCCGCCTGAAAGCCCAACAACTACTCTTTTTCCCATGATTTTCTCCGATTACGAAGCTTAACAATGATTCTGCAAAAATAGTTGAAAGAATGATAGATTTCTAGGTGCTCAAATTTGAATACTCTTCCTATATGCCGAAGGCGTTTGCCTTGTGAACTTTTTAAAGGACTGATTAAATGAAGACAACGAATTGAAACCACAATCAAAGGCAATGCTTGCAACCGTGAGATATGGTTGATCGATTAGTGCTTGCTTAGCTCTTTCAACTCTCAAATGATTGATATGGTCGTTGAAATTGACTTTATAGAATTCGCTAAAAGTAGCGGAGAGGATATGTTTCGGTACTGCGATTTGATCAGAAAGTATTGCTAGTGTAAACCCATTGTCTAGATAAGGGGTGCCTTCGTTCAAGTAAGAGTTTATTCTATTCGCATATTCTATTAATTCATCTTTCGACAGATGAAGGTTGCGATATTTCTTGTCACCCTCTTGTACAATTTTTGCTAAGTGACGAATAAGGTAAAAGCTTAGAGAATAGATGACAAAAGAATAGGTGAGCGGAGCTAGATAATAGGGATTAAATCTAAGCACATAATTGGTGAAGTATCCCAATAGAAATGCCCCAATGCCTAAAAGTAAAAGTAGAATCCAAGTTTTTTTCTCACCAGAGATTTTTGGCAAGAGCTTTTTTAAGTCAGAAATAGCAAGCGTCAAATAGATCAGTGATTGGATGAGCAAGAGGCTGTATGCTCCTTTGTACCAAAACGATTCCAGACTTAGCCAATTAGCGGCAACTAGTACTAATAAGGCAGGTATATAATGCACAAGGCTCCTTCGGGTCAACTTGTGACCTCCTTGCCTTCTTAAATAATGCCAAAGTAATGGTCCCGTTGCGAAATGAGCACTAAAACCAATGTTCATAACTACAATGTCAATGGAATCTGTAAAGAGGTAAAGTGTTGATTTTGCCACCCGAAGGCCTATGAGTAGTAGTAAAATGCTCAAAAGAAAGGTGCTCTTATTGCGCTCCTTGATCGACATTAAGTATAGGGACCAAAAGAAACTTTGAGCTGCCCCCAGACTACATACTATCAATAATATATCCCTTTGTTCCATAACTGCTCTTTCGAAATATAAGGACTTCAATCATCTGGCTGGTGACGAAGGTCGAGCTTTTCCCAAATATGTATAGTGATTAATTAATTCGTCAGAGTGTATTCTTAAATCCTGTCATATTCAATCCTGACTCACTTAAACTCGATAAACGATTTTAAATATGATTAGACATTATTTGATATCAACACTTAGGCAACTTTATAAATCACCAAAGTTTTATTTACTCAACATATTCGGACTGGCGATCGGCATTTCAGTTTTTCTAATCATTTATCAATATGGAAGCTTTCAGTTGAGTTTTGATAAATATCATCCAGATGCTTCCAGAATTCATCGACTCAATTTTGTCTATACGCCAGAGGAAGGACAAGAGCCATATGTAGGAGCGGCCATTTTTAGTGGTGTTGGACCAGCTATGGTGAATGACTTTCCACAAGTTGAACAAGCAACGCGCTTAGGGGAATCCTACGGTGGAGCAATACTGAGATATGAAGATGAATATTTCAAACAAGAACAGATTTTTTATGCCGAACCTTCTCTTTTTGATATGTTTCGTATAGACTTACGAGTCGGTAACCCAAGAACAGCGTTATCTGAGAAAAACACAGCGGTCATTTCGGAGAAGGTCAAGTTGAAACTTTTCGGTGATCAAGAGGCGGTTGGAAAAACAGTTGAGTGGAGAAATACTGCTGGAACCCGTACGGTACTAATCACAGGTGTATTTAAGAAGTCGCTTAATTCTCATTTAAAAGGTGAAATATACCTGTCATGGCTATCTCAGAGGTTGTTACTAAACCATGATCTTGAGGCGAATTGGAGATGGTTTGATTATGTGACATACATTAAGCTGGCAGAAGGTACAGATCCGAAATTGCTAGAGGCACAAATACCTGAATTTATTGATAGATATCGTGGTGATGGACGAGGTAGCAAAGTGGTAGATTTTGATTTGGTCAAGCTGACTGACATCCATTTACACTCAAATGTCAATCAAGAGTTAGGTGAAAATGGAGATTTTCAGGCAGTATTGATTCTGATACTAATTTCCGGGGTTGTCCTGTTAATTGCCTGGGTCAATTATATCAACCTCTACACGGCCAAAGCTGTGCAAAGAGGCAAGGAGGTGGGTATACGTAAGACCTTAGGTTCTTCAAAGACCGAATTAAGATGGCAATTCTTTGTTGAGGCCCTGTTTATAAACTTATGCGCTGTTTTGCTCGCGATTGTCCTGATTGTTCTCTTCTCACCAGGTATTGGGAACTTAACAGAGACTAATTTTCCGGTCTCCTTTTTAACAACAACTGAGTTTTGGATTATAGTGATTACAATATGGGTTGCTAGTACCTTTTTCTCAGGTGTTTATCCAGCATTGCTTATTTCCAAATTTGATATACTGGAGGCGCTGAAATCGGTATCTCAGAAGAACTCAGGAAGAATACGAAGGATAATTGTTTCATGGCAATTTTTGGCTTCAGCCACACTTATGACTTTCTCCACTATGGTCTATCATCAAATTGAGGCTATGAATAATCGACCTATTGGTATCAATACAAATGAGATTCTTGCTATTAACGCTCCTAATTTCACAGGCAGCGATGCTGTATATATAAATAAAATTCAAAGCCTAAAGACTCAGCTCACCGGAATATCTGGAGTTGAAAGGGTAGCATTATCTTCTGATGTACCGGGAATGCAAATAGGATGGAGAGGAAGCTCTTCGCTGTTGGGAGAAAATTCTGAAGATCCCGAAAATGCACTGGTGTTTAAGGCAACTGTTGGTAACGACTTTACTACGCTTTACGGTATGGAATTTTTGGCAGGTAGAGGCTATGAAAGGGATTCGGATAGCTTATCCGTTATAATCAACGAAAGCGCCTTGGCTTTGTATGGCTTCTCAGAGGCTGAAAAAGCTTTGAATAGGAAGATTGTTTTCCTTGGTATCGACACTTTAAGCGTCTTAGGAGTGGTGGCTAATTATCATCAAGAGTCACTTAAGGAGCCTTTTAAACCTACTGCCTTTATTAAGATCAGTCGTGAAATTGATATGCTTTCCGTGAAAATCCAGTCTTCGGAGATATCACGAATAGTACCTAAAATAGAAGAGATGTTTTCAAATACTTTCCCGGGAGTACCTTTCCAATGGGGGCTGGTCGAAGACAAGCTTGAGAATCGTCATCAAAATGAAAGTTCATTTCTGAAAACCTTCAATATTTTTGTAGGTCTATCGATTTTAATTTCTGTTTTCGGCTTGCTTGGCCTTGTTTCATTTACTATCCAAAGTAGGTTGAAAGAAATTGGCATTAGGAAGGTGCTTGGTTCTAGTATTCTTTCTATGGTAAAACTTCTGGTGTTTGATTTCGCAAAACTTGTCATCATTGGCAACCTTATCGCATTGCCAATCGCTTATTATCTGACTGATCAATGGCTGGCTCAGTTCTCATTCAGGATTTCCTACTTATGGTGGACACCGGTCTTAGTGCTGATTATATGCCTTATCTTAGCTTTTGTTTCTTCAGTATTCCATGTGCTGAAGGCTGCGAGGTTCAATCCAATTGATGTATTACAGACTGAATAACCCTTGCTATCGATTTTGAAGTTTGATGATATGGCCACCATGTTGGCATAAGCAAATCACAAGGTTTGTACTTACTAAAGCCAGTTTGGCATAAAACATAAAAAGCAGAGTTCTCAATTTCGTTCATAATGCAAAATCATCATTATGAGTACAAGATTGATCTTTACGTTATGTCTTCTCTCTTTTTTATTAAAAGATGTAAGTGGCCAAAGCAATACCACAAGCGAAAACCCAAATGAGCAATTGGCCTATTTAGTTGGCACATGGAAGTTGGCACTGGAAGGGTTCACTGCCTTCATGGATTTTGAGTGGGGTCCTAATAGAACGTATATATTCTCAAGAAACCGGAACATTCGGGATGGTGTTGAAACTATCGAAAATAGCGCTTTGATTGCATGGGATGGCGTTGAAGAGAAGTTTGTGATTAGTTCGGTGTATAACGATCCTGGTGGTCTCTTAGTCGGTAGGGGATTTGTTGAGTACAAAAATGGTGTAATTGCCCGTGACATCGAACTCCATTATGCTGAAGGTCAATATGCACCCTTTCTTAAGAGAACTGCACCTAAAGGAGGTTTAGTGATGGATTACCGCCAGCGCTGGACAAAAGTGGATGAGAGCTCTTTTGAGGGCGTTTTTGAAGTCAAGGTAAATGGAGAATGGATTGCTCCATTTAAGTCAAAGGGAGTGGAGCTTTGGGTTAAAGTGAAATGAAAACAAACTCAGGTTTACGCCTGACTGGGTGAATAAAAAAAGCCCCGACCACCGAAATCTCGGGGCGGGGCCTTTCTAAGGTTGAGGTTGAAGTGGTTATCTTTTCTTGATGTCGATGGCTTTCTTGTCCTTGTCAACACCAGGAGTTCTATTTAAGAATTCGTCATAAAGTCTGATTTGACGTGAAGTCATCGGTACTTTATATCCATCAATAAATAGGTCTGTAATTTTTGTAGCTGTCTCAAAAGGATCGCCAGTAGCAACGAAGATATTAGCCTTCTTACCTACTTCAATTGATCCAACCTGATCGCCAATGCCGAGAATTTCGGCTGCATTGATCGTAATTGCTTTCAAAGCTTCTTCACGTCCCATGCCGTAAGCAGCAGCAAAACCTGCATGGTAAGGCAAGTTTCTGACATTCTCAGAATCCATTGTTCTTAAGGCAACTTTAACACCTGCTTTAGCCATAATACCAGGATTTGCATAAGCGGCATCATAAGCGTCAGATTGGCGGGTAGGAATCGCTTGAACCGGTCCAGTAATCACTGGTAGTCCTGATTCTGCAATTTGATCCGCTACTCTCCAGCCTTCGGCTACACCCGTTAGGATTACTTGCTTGTAACCTCTCTCTTTTACCCACTCGATGGTCGCAACAATATCCTTAGCAGCATTTGCCTCAATGAAAAGCATCATTTCACCCTTAACTACAGGTACTAAAGCTTCAATTTCAGGGTAAGACCTTACTTCATCAGAATTCTCAAGCTTAGCATAAAGTTCAGCCTTGTCCCAAGCATCGTTAACTGTTTTGAGTGCTCTTTCCTGTCTCTTTTTAGCTTCCTCAGGAGAAAGTCTTCTGAACCTTCTTCCACCACCAGTAGAAGGGAAGTTCATTACAACTCCTTTAGAACCTGCGAACATCTGATCTGGCGTGTAACCGAACAGGTTGATTGTCGCGGCAGTACCAGAAAGAACACCACCTCTAGGCATAGTCCAAACCGTAGTGACACCGCTGACTCTTGTCACCGGAATGGCAGTTGAGTTAGGGTTTACTGCAGTCAGTGCCTGCATTTGAGGAGTTAGTGTACCAAATTCTCTGAAGTCATTGGCTTCTGAGATACTTCCAATCTCAGCCAAACCTAGTGTAGTACCTCCATCGATCATACCTGGGTAAATTTCTTTCCCCTGATAGTCAAAGACTTCAGCATCAGCTGGAATGCTCACGTTCGCGCCAACAGCTTCAATAATACCATTGTTAATAATGATCGTACCGTTTTCGATAATACCATTCGTAACGGTATAAATCTTGGCATTTGTTAAGGCAAACTTGCCAGAACGCGCTTTCATTACCTGATCATCCTCTTGCGCAAACGACATAAGAGGAGTGATGGCAAGCATGAGTAACGCTGCGAATAATGTTCTTATATTTTTCATCTCTCTTATCATTTTTTGTTAGAGAATAATTCTTCGAGTGACAATACATTAGCCCCTTCAAGGCATCTGTGATCATCATGTCTGTCATAAATCATTACTTCTTCAATAGAAGACTCCGGATTGATGAAAATTCTAACATCGCCTTTATCTTCAGATTTGTCAAAGTATTTGATACCATCCACAAAAGTCATCAATGGAATAGCGTAAACAGATAGTGGGTGACCTTCGAAAATTGCAATGTCAGCATCTTTGCCTTCTTCGATCGATCCAACTCTGTTGTCAATGCCTAATTGCTTTGCAGGGTTGAGTGTGATAAGGGCTAGTGCCTGATCATCCGATAGGTTACCATATTTCTGCGTTTTTGCGGCTTCATGGAAAAGGTGTCTGATTAATTCTCCTGAATCCGAATTAATTGAAGTAAGCACACCATTTTCAGTTAAGATGGCCGCGTTGTATGCAGTAGAGTAATATACTTCCAGTTTATATGCCCACCAATCGGCAAATACTGAAGCGCTTGCCCCAAAAGCAGCCAGTTCAGGTGCCACTTTGTAAGCTTCATTAGCATGTTGGAATGTCAATTTCGGAATACCGAAATCGCTAAACACCTTCATTAACATATAAATCTCATCTGCTCTATATGAGTGACAGTGAACAAGTACATCTCCATTCATTATGTCTACCAAGGTCTGCATTCTGAGATCATACTCAGGAGCAACTTTTCTGGCAGATTTATCGGCATTGTAAGCATCCCATTTTTTGCGATAAGCGATCGCTTCTGTGAAAGAGTTTCTGAGCATGTTTTCAACGCCCATACGACTTTGAGGTTGGATGCCTCTAGATCGGCCACCACGAGTTGGGTTTTCACCTAAGGCGAACTTGATGGTTCTCGGAGCTCCTTCAAACCTTAGATCATCCGGATTAGTCGTGCCATACCTTAGCTTCATCGTTTCGTTCTGACCACCAATTACGTTAGCCGAACCGTGCATCAGGTGAATGCTTGTCACACCACCGGCTAAAGCACGATAGATGGAGACATCAAGCGGGTTCACAACATCTTCCATGCTTACCTCAGCTGTCACTTGACTTGTTCCTTCATTAATAGCGCTACCCGCAATATGGGAATGTGCATCAATGATACCAGGCATTACGAATTTTCCTGTGGCATCTACAGTTTCCACGCCTCTAGGAGCTCGAAGCCCTTTACCGATTCTAGAGATTTTACCATTTCTCACTAATACATCGGTATTTTCAAGCGTACCATTGGTAACAGTTAAAACTGTTCCATTCTTTATAAGTATATCTCCTTTTTGGACTTGTGCCAGTGCCACTGTGCTAAAGAAGGCGAGGAGAAGGGTTAGTATATTTTTCATTTTCATGATTTGTATCTTTTTGAGTCGATTACTTACCGTCTTTTGAAGCAGTAAATCCTAATTCAAAGCTTTGACCGCCTACGGAAACCGAAGCTTCAGCATCAAATTCGGTACCGGAGATGCTACCCTCAACTACAACAGTTACAGATTGGCCACCAGCATCAATGTCAAAATCGAATGTTAATTGACCATCTCTAAAATTGATGTTATTCATGTCGTTGTCAGGTGTTCCATCATTGCTTGTCAATACTCCAGAGTATTTACCGTCTTCTCTCTTGATGATCATTTTACCACCTTGAGGTTCTCCTGGTGTTACCAGCTCATAAGACCAAGTACCTACAAGCGCATCTCCTCCTGCTGCAGGGGCCTCTTCAGCGTCTGCAGTGTCGGTGTCTTTCTTAGCCTTTTTCTCTTTTACTTCATAAACATGCTTGGTACCATCTACAAACATCATTTTAATCTGAGAATCCTTAGTGAAGTAAGGAGCGGTTGAAACCATGAGGTTAGCCATTTTACCGTTCTCGATGGATCCTGCTACTTGATCAATACCAAGCATTGAAGCAGGATTGGTAGTCAAAGCGGCTAATGCATCACTTTCACTGAGACCATTTTCAATCAAGGTCATAACACTCTTTTTGATCTTGCTGGCACTAGTACCTCTGGCTGAGAAACCGAACTTAACACCTGCTGATTGCAAGGCTGCAGCTTGACTTACATATTTGTTATAGAATTCCATACGTCTGGCCTCGAGCGCTCTGACTTCGTCTGAAACATCATCACCCTTGGCATCTTTTGGCTTGTCTGGAAGATCAAGCGATAAGAATATCGGTGTGCCAGTAGCCTTTAATTCGTCTACCAAATCCCAAGCTTGCTTAACACCTGAAACGATCAGGTCGAAACCAAGGTCATTTTGAAGGCGCATAGCGCGTCTTACATCCAGCATACTGCTTACATCGAACATTACTGGCTTACTTTTCCCGATCACAGGGTGGAAAGCTAAGCTTACTCTATCATTAACAGGTCTTGGTAGACCAGCAGGGTTCTGAGCATATAGCTCTGTATGGTTCTTGTGGTTTTCCGCATTACGGTAAAGGTTTCTCCACTTGGCCATCATACCTAAGATATTGCCAGGGTATGCTCCTGGAGCACCTACCCATTGTGCATAAAGCGCTACATCCTTGGCCAGAATGATCTCATCCATATGAGTGGCTTCGTTGAGCAGTAAAAGTGAACCTGAACCCGGAAGCATTCTTCCGTAAGGCACACTATGAGAGATGGCAAAACCAACTTTCCTCATGTTGGTGATGCTGCTACTCTTAATATCTATTTGACTGATTACGCTGTTTTCGGGAGTAATACCCGCATAATCGTTCGGTGGATCTGGTGTAAAGAGGTTTTGAGGTCTTGGTAGACTTTCAGGTCTTTTGGCACCGGTATTAGACATACCATCGATAAAAGCTGGGTATACGTATAGCCCAGTTGCATCGATTACCTCTGCGTCATTCGGTATGGAAACATTTTTTCCCACACCTATTATTAATCCATTTTTGACTACCACAGTGGCATCCTTCATTTCACTACCCGGCATCGTTATCACCGTAGCATTGGTAATTGCATAAGTACTGGTCACAGCAGACTTACCCGTAGGGTCACTCTGAGCTAACAAACTTGTTTGCAATACAGTGAATGAAAGCAGCAACACTAAGTGTAGGCGTAACATTCGAAGCGATTTCATATTGAGAATTTTAGTTATGATTTGTTCAAGGGGATAATATACTTCAAAGGTCCTATCATTTCAAAGTCAAATATGAGAGTGGTTCAATAATGATTTTGGGGGTAAGCTGATACCTGTTTTCACTCACATTTATCAACTGAGGGGCTACACTTATCAATTGACCTCAAGCTTTGGGGAATGAGTTATTACAATAGCTTAAATTAGATTGACAACTAAAACTAAACTTGACGATGATTCCAATTAGGATGAGGGCTGGCCTCGTAATTGGCGCCCTGATTTGCATAAGTACTATGTCCTGGGCTCAAAACGCTGAAGAGAAAGCGTTGACGGGTGTTTTAGACTCTCTTTATCGTGTAATATTCACTTTTAATTATGCCGATGAATCCACCTATGAACCCGGTTTTTCCCAGTTCGATAATTCGCTCGATTCTGTATTGAGCATTAGTGCCGAAAAAGATTACAAATCTGTTTACTACAAGGCGATTAACATACGTTTCATTCACCTCAAATATCAGGATGAGGTGGTCAAATCAAGGGCTTTACTTGACGAAACGATCGATCACGCCTTGAGCAATGGAGATTCATTGTACTATGCGCAATTCACCTACTTCATCGGTAATCTGTTTGCCAGAGAAGATCAGGATGACTCTGCCTTGGTTTATTTCGAAAAGGCATTAGACATATCCAGATCAATTGGTAAAAGGCAAGTAGAGGCGGCTTCGATTAATGCCATAGCAGTGACTTATGCCGGTCTTGATAGGGATGACCTGGCGGTAAAATACTATTACAAATCACTTGTCCTTGCCGAAGCCTTAAAGGATTCGTCTCAGATTGCCACAGCTGTTGGAAATCTGGCGACAGCATATAGCAGAATGGAGGTAGGAGACTCCTCATTTTATTATGCCAAAAGGGCCTATGACCTGGCGCTGGTGACTAATGAAATTGCTATCAAATGGCATGCCCTGAATTCGTTGACCATTGGGTCCTACCTCAATGGTGATTATCGAGGTGCTATTAAGTATGCTAATCAATTGAGGGATGAAGTGACCCCGATAGAGGAGTATGGCTTCCTCATTACTTCTCATCTGTATCGAAGCAAGACACTCGCTGCTCAGAATCAGCTGTCTGAGGCTTATAACTATGCGGAAGAGAGTTTGGAGCTAGCAAGGGCCTATGAAGTAACACGAAATGAGATTAATGCTTTAAACTGGCTGGTTGAGTTGGCTAGCGACAGGCGAGATTACAAGAATGCCCTTGGTTATGAACAAGAGAGAGGCCGTCTCCAGGACAGTTTGAATCAGGTAAAGGCCAATCAAAGAATAGAGAGGCTTTCTGCCAAGTATGAAACTCAGGAGAAGGAGGATAAAATCGCCTCATTGAACTTACTTCAAAAGGAAAGCGAGGCACGCCAAAGGACACAATTATTACTTTTCGGTGCTCTCGTGCTACTTCTCATTGTTACATTCTTATACTTCTATAAGGTCTTTAAATCCAAGTTAGAAATGGAACAGCTGGCTAAACAAAAGGCCAAGAATGATCTTTTAAGGTCTCAGTTGAATCCACATTTCCTTTTCAATGCGCTTTCTTCCATCCAGCTTTTTCTAATTGACAAAGGACAAGGTTCCAATGCCTTAAACTACCTCTCCAAGTTTGCGAAGTTGATGAGAAGGATTTTGGAAAACAGTCGGAGAGATTTGGTGTCGCTAGATGCCGAGGTATCAACGCTTAGGCATTATCTCGATCTTCAAAAGATTCGTTTCGATAACCGTTTCGACTATCGAATAGATATTGATACGATAGACGACATTAATGAAATTATGATCCCACCCATGTTTGCCCAACCCTTTATTGAGAACTCACTAGAACATGGCATTGCAGAAATCATGGATGGCTTAATACAGGTCAGCTTTAAGCAAGAGGGAGACCTTTTAATGTTCAAAGTTGAGGACAATGGAGTAGGGCTTTCTAAGGCTACAGCGCTGAAAAAGGCTAAAAGGGATAAGGGCAGTGATCATGAACCCCTCGCTACTAAGATTACAAAAGACAGAATCGAGCTCTTGAAGAAACAGCTTAAGCGGAATATTTCTTTTATTGCTAAGGATAAACTCGGTGAAAATCATGAAGTCATTGGTACCGAGGTGATTTTTGAACTTCCTATTCAATTCGATTGATGAATGCTGTCGTCATAGACAATGAACCTCATATCAGGGCAGGTCTAATTAAACTGCTCGAGATATACTGTTCGGAGATAAATGTAATCGGAGAGGCACAGAGTTGTGCATCTGGTCAACAACTCATCGATGAGAAAGCACCAGATCTAATCTTTCTTGATATTGAAATGGATGATGGTACAGGTGTTGATCTAATCAAGTCAAATCCCCATCTGGCAAGTCAGGTGATCTTCATTACAGCTCATGACAAGTATGCGATTGACGCTTTCAAATGTAGTGCTTTAGACTTTTTGCTAAAACCTATTGATTCAGAGGATCTTATAAATTCTGTAGAGAAAGCGAAGGCAAGCAAAATTGGTCTTAATCTACAGGCCAGAATTGAGATTTTAGAAAATCATTTGAATAGGAACAACCATGGAGCTAAGATTGTCCTAAGCGATTCTGAATGCATGCATGTCGTAGAAATGAATGACATCCTGTGGTGTGCAGCTGAGGGTAGTTATACGCGATTTGTTCTCTTGAATGATGAAGAGATCTTGGTGTCGAAAAACCTCAAGTCATATGAGGAGTTTATGAACGAATCAAATTTTGTCCGAATCCACCATTCCTATCTGGTAAATATTAACCATGTCAAGCGATTTGAGCGAAGTGAAGGTGGGTCTTTAATTATGACAAATGGGGCCACATTACCTGTTTCCGTGCGGAAAAAGGACAATTTGATGCAGGTACTCAAAAAGTGGAATAACATACACTTATAAGAAAGAAGCCATCATGTATACAAGTTGCCTAGCTGATTACCAATTACTAGTTCTACAGACGTTTATTTCATTTCATATTAGTACTGAAAGCACAAAGGCTATGCTGAATTTACTGAGATAAGGCTTAGTTAAGTGCTTGATGTTGGGGTTTCGATTCATACTTCGTGTGGGTGATTTTACGAAGTGAAGACAATCAGTCAAGTCAATTCTCTGGGCGCTTCTAAGCAATTCTGCCCAAAAGTTTTGGTTGTGTCAGGCATGGGGTCAGCACGTGATCCCATGCATTTATTTATGTCAAATCTTAGTTGAGTTGAGAATGAAAAAAGGGCCCACACGGGGCCCTTCCTTATTTATACTGAAAATAGACTGCTCTATTTAGGATCTAGAATATCTGCAATCCTATCCTTCAAGTCTTCCAAGTGAACTCGGCTTGCTCTGTCAGAGTACCTGCCTATAGCACTATTAACTTCTCTTTGCAGTGTCTTCAACTCAGATTTCACAACTGGTCTTATATCAGATTGACTCATATCCACCTGTCTCGCCTGAAACTGACTCACTTCATTGGTCATCATGAATTCTAAGCGCTCAACAAAGGCTCTCTGAAGATTCCTTCTATAGGTATTAATGGCCGTACCACTGGCTAACTCGGAAAAGAGACCTTTTCTAGTATCAGCAAACATCTGATATATGGTATAGGTATTTCTTCCTTTGAAAGCTTCAGCTTCGATAAGGCGCTGTGCCCTGGTTGGATCGAGTAGTCTGTTTAAGAAAGACACTTGTGTCGCTCTGATACGGTTAACAGCACCATAGCTTTCCATTTTCCTTAGTAAATCCTCGTCAAGAAGCCAATCTGGTTTAGCAAAGGCATATTTGTGCATCCAGTTCATGGCAGATACTTGCTGTGCTTCAGGAACTACATTATAAACAGTGCCTTCCTGATCGGTAGACTTAAAGTCTTCAGTAATACCACCCACATTGGTAATCACGTGACCCACAAATCTTCTCCATTGTCCGATCACCTCATTATAAATTTCTCGCGTATCGTCATAGTTTTCACCGTCAGTAGTCGTCCAATCTAAAAGATTAGGCACCACCTTCATGATGTTTTCCATGCCATAGGTACTCGCCAGGACGCTGTTATCGCCAAGGTCTTCTGTCTGGGCTTCTGGGTTAGAACCATTGCTACTACCGAAACGGAACATGCGATCATCAGCTTTGTCCAGAATCCACTGGTCTAAAGTGGCTTTTTCTGCTTCAGGGTTAGAAGCATTAGGAATCACTCGGTAGCCCCAATTGATTACATACTTATCGTATGGACCGATTTTGCGGATAAACCTAGTCACCCCATCACCCGGTTGAGCAATGTAGTTCACACGAGCATAGTCCATAATGGTTGGTGCTACTCCATATTCTTCAGCAAACTCTGGATTTCTTAAAGACTCCACAGGATAAGAAGAACTCGCTTTCATGTTATGCGGTAATCCCAGCGCGTGACCAATTTCGTGAGCGATGACGGCTCTCATCATTTCCCCGATGTCCTCAGCCGGAGTGTTCAGTGTTCTTGCTCTAGGGTTAGCCGCACCAGTTTGAATCAAGTACCAGTTTCTATAGGATCTAAGGTGATTGTGATACCAAATGATGTCACTCTCAATGATCTCACCAGTTCTTGGATCAGCAGTACTTGGGCCAGTCGCATTTCTCGTCATATTGGCGATGTAGCGCACGGTGGAGTAACGTGTGTCTTCTGGACTCCAATCTGGATCTTCTTCTTTAGAAGGAGGGTCTTTGGCTATGATTGCATTCTTAAAACCAGCTGCCTCAAAAGCCACTTGCCAATCTTCAATGCCCAATTTGAACCACTTTCTGAATTTCTCAGGAGTTGCGGGATCTAGATAATAAACGATCGGTTTTACAGGCTCAACTAATTCGCCTCTGGCATAAGCTGCCGGGTCCTTAGGCTCTAATCTCCATCGCTTCAAGAAGCGTACCTGATCTCCTTTGAGCTTATCAGAGCTGAAATTGATATTACCCATTGTAAACCAACCCACGCGTTGATCGGCAAGTCTAGGCATCATAGGGTTTTCTGGCAACTTGATCATGGACTGCGCCACCTGCATAGTGATTAAGCCAGTATTGCCATTAGAAGGAGGCCTACCAGCATCATAAGTCATTACCTGACGTACTTCAATATTTTGCGGAAAACTCTTTACGGATTCGGTATAGCTTTTCTCAGCATCGAGCCTCCTTACCTGAAAGGAGCTTCTGAAACGAGAGTTCATCGCACTAATGGCCTTAGTATCGCCAGTGAAGAACTTGGTTACGTCTACCAGGTAGGCGCTTGAGTCTTCGGGTTGGCCAGTCACTTTAAATGATCCAATGATGGGAGCAAAGTTGTTGTTCATTACCGATTTGTAGATAGCATCGGTACTATCGGCCACATTATTGAAAGAGATTTTTTTCAGAAGGATTTTGCCTTCTCTGTGTTCCCATCTTACTACCTGCTCAATCATCTTAGAGCCTGAGCCAACGAAGCCTCCACCGAAATTCTCAGGAGCAGAAACTAGCCTGGTTACCCATAGCATATCTTTTCCAAGTTCAGCCTTAGGGATCTCGTACATGATCTTGCCATCCTTTTGGTAAACCTTAAAGAGGCCCTCATCAGCGTTCATCCCTTTAACCAAGGATTCGTATGTCTTCTCTTTTTTCTTTGGAGGGGTTTGCGCTTTCTCCGTAGGAGTATCGGCAGTAGTTTGATTCTTTTTCTTTCTGCGTTGTGCTAAAGCATCATGACTTGGTGTTATTAGGCTCACAGTGAGCAAGCCAAGGCAAATCACTTTGAATACAGTCTTTGTCCTTTTCATAGGGTTAATTTTCATTTGAATGTAAAGAAGCATTATTCAGTGAAAGCATGAAAAGTTATTCTCAAAGTGGGTAATTGATTATGTTAGTGGTCAAAGAACAATGATAACCACTAATATTTAGCATGATTGACTGGCAGTTTGTAGGAGATGCATATCGAGGCTATGCCAATTATCTGTGGCAGGAAATTACCTTTCAATATGATTACAAGCCTTGGTGGCAAAATTACTTCTGGGCACTGATCGGTATTTCTCTGATATTTCTGGCCTGGGAGTGGCTTAGGCCATGGCGGAAAGATCAACCAAAATTCAGAAAGGACTTTTGGTTAGACGCCTTCTACATGTTCTTCAATTTCTTTCTCTTCTCGCTGATCATCTTCAATGCCTTATCAAACGTAGTTGTAGATGCCTTCAATGGACTGCTGTCAGACATGGGCATTACCAACCTTGCCGCTATTGAAATTGGTTCCTGGCCGGTTTTTCTTCAGTTGTTCACCTTATTCATCATAAGAGACTTTATCCAATGGTGGACGCATAGGTTACTTCATGCAGTTCCAGCGCTATGGGAGTATCACAAGGTGCATCATTCTGTAGAACAAATGGGCTTTGCAGCACACCTGAGGTACCATTGGATGGAAACCATTGTTTACCGGACCATTGAATATCTACCGCTCGCCATGATTGGTTTTGGCATAGACGACTTCTTTTTTGTGCACATGTTTACTTTGGCTGTAGGGCATTGGAATCATGCCAATATCAAAGTGAAGCTTGGTCCGCTGAAGTATATCTTGAATAATCCCAATATGCATATGTGGCATCATGCCCATGATTTGCCTGAAGATCGGCAAAGGGGGGTGAATTTTGGTTTGACCCTGAGTCTATGGGATTACCTATTCGGTACTGCGTATATTCCTTCGAGTGGAAAGTCGATCAAGCTGGGCTTTCCAGGAGTTTCTAAATTCCCAAAGACCTTCTTCGGACAGATATTCCATGGTTTCAGCAAGAAAAACCAATGACCGAAATCTGGTTATCTCTAATTTCCAAAAAACTAAGACCATGAAAAGACTTTTTAGCCTAGCTCTCTGTTTTTTAATATCCACATCTCTGAATGCACAAGACGCAAAACCCGAAGATGTTAAGTCTGCGGATGCCATCATCGCTGCTTTGTACGATGTGATTTCAGGCCCGGCAGGTGAGAAGCGAGATTGGGATAGAATGAAGAGTCTGTTTATTCCGGAAGGTCGATTAATGCCTACAGGAAAAGGACCCAATGGTGTAGGATATAGAACTTGGACAGTACAAGAGTACATTGATCAGGCGGGTGCCAACTTGGAGAAAATGGGTTTCTTTGAAGTGGAGATCAGCCGTAAAAGTGAAGCTTATGGTACTATATCGCATGTCTTTAGCACTTATGAATCGCGTAAAACCCTCGCAGACGAAAAGCCTTTTGCCAGAGGTATTAACAGTATTCAACTGCTAAATGGTGGTGATCGCTGGTGGATCGTCAGCGTATTTTGGATGGGAGAGACTCCAGAGTATAAACTGCCAGCGAAATACTTACCAGGCAACTGATCTCATCTTTTACTTATAGATATCGTTGATCACACCAGCCAGGCGAACTCCAGCTTGAAGCACTCTTTGCTTTACAAGATCAAAATTGTCGTAAGAGTAGCGGTAGCTCAGTCTTCCATTTTCAGGAACAGCATAGACTTGGTCTCGGAAGGACATGGATTCCATAGCCCAATCTCTAACTGTTGCAGATTGCCATGCTTTGATTTGTGATTTTGAGGCATGATTTACCCAATTGGCAAACTCAGTGTAGCTGAACTGCTTTCCGTCAATCATACGACTGTCCCATACACTGTGTAGGTTGGTATTGGTGCCGAACCACTGAACTTTCACATCATTTCCACCACGATCTTCTCCGTTGCCCACATGCAATGGCTGGTGAATGTCACCCACCAAGTGTACTAAGAACTTCAGATTTTTGGCCTCATCTTCGGCACTTAGGCCTCCGGCTTTTAACTCTTTGATAATCTTCTCAATGGCCCAAATTACATCACCGCCTTCTTGCGTAGGCGCTGTTTCGTAGGTCATTCCATCAGGGATAGTGCAATAGTGCCATGTGTTGGCGTATCGGTAGCTATTATCGGATCGAATTTCATCCATCCAGGTACTCACTTCTGCTAGTGTTTCAGTGCCCAATACACGTTTCACATGCTTGGTGGCTTTCCTCGAAAGCATGCCATCAGCAATATGTCCAATGGTCCTATGACCTATTTGTCCCCAATAAACCGGAGCAGAAGCGGTAAATGAAATTGCAGTGAGCAAAACGATCGGAAGCAGTAAACTTTTCATTGTAGAGGTCTTTGACTGCAAGCTTACGAAAAAGTCGGCTATCCTAAATTACCATTGGTTTAAATATTGGTGAACTTCCTTGATTACGTCACTCTGGACCATTTTAAAGTATACGTCATGCTGAACTCGTTTCAGCATCTAAATCGGAAAGACCCTGAAACACTCCGAAGGTTCGGAGCAGGGTGACGGTATCAAAGACCAGTTGTATAAAGATTATTAGCAATCCGGTGTCGATTGACTATTTTGGATCACAAACCATCAACCATGAAAAGATATATCCTATCCCTTACTATTCTATTCGCTCTTGTAACTTCTGTCTTAGCCCAGAAAACGGCTTTTACGGTCGAAGATGCCATCAATGTCAAATCACTAGGCAGCCAAACCCTTAGTAATGATGGGCAGTACCTTGCCGGTATCATTGCAGATGGCCGTGCACGGTTTGGTACAGATCATTTCCGTTTTAGAGACCCGAGCTACCTCAATTTAAGACCGGGCAGGCTGGTCATTATTAATACCGAAACAGGTGCTGAGACTAACGTATTTGATCAAGACACACGCGTGACAAGCTTAAGGTGGGATGATAATGGCGAGAAACTGATCTTCTTTGAGCAAAAGGATGATAAACTTGTCTTGGCCTACTACGATATGAAATCGGAGAAAGTCCGGTATGTAAAGGTCAAGGATGATAGAATCATCAGTACAAATGTTGGAATAGATGTAAGTGCCGATGGTAGTTCCGCGGTACTCGCCATGCGAAAGAAGGGTTGGATGGAAAAAGCTATGGCCGAATATAAGGAAGCTACCGAAGGGCCGATCGTTGTCTATGATGGCAATGATAACTTCTTGAAGTGGGATAAAATAGGCCTGACAGGTAGCCTTGCGGAAGTAGTGAAAGTAGACCTGAAGTCCGGCAAGGTACAAGACCTGTTGCCTGAGTCGAGCTATTCAGGTGTTAGTCTTTCAGATGATGGTCAATACCTCCGTTATAATGAGACTTTCAGAATGAAGACCTCTTACAAACGAAATGATGGAGTCGAATATCAGGCTTCAATAGTTAACATGGATAAGCTTGACGAGCCAAAGCATATTTACCCGAGAAATAAGAGACGCAGAAACTTCAGTTGGGATAGAACCAATGCACATTTTGCATGGGTTGACTCAGGTAATGTATATGTGAGTAGCGTCAGTACCTTCGGTGACGAAGAGCCTTTAAACCTAACAAAAGGCAAGGCTTTTGAGGATGATGACGAAGAGAAGGCGGTTAAGTTTTCGATAGGTAGATGGCATGCCAATGGAGATAAAATGCTTCTGACTTCGAAAGGCGGCTGGTGGACTATTAACGTTGATGGTTCTGATCTAAAACAGATCTATGAACTTCCTGAAGACGAGGAAGAAAAGAAGGAATTACCTAACAGAAATGTGGTAAAATGGTCTGAAGATGGTCAGTACCTGTATGTTTCATATTCGGAGAAAGAACAATGGAAAAGAGGTGTTCAGCGATATAATATCAATTCAGGAAAGTTTGAAGACCTCATGACCAATGACAATCTTTATTCAGGTTGGAGGTTTGCAAGCACTGGAGACAGAGTGGTGTATAGTAAATCAGATGGGGACAAGCCGAATGAAGTATTCGCTAATACTTTGGTATTTAATTCAGAGAATCGGCTTACAGATCTGAACCCATGGGTGGCCAATAAGAAATGGACCAACACTGAGTTAATCAGCTATCGTGATGCCGATGGCAAGGAACTCAAAGGTATTTTATACTATCCAGTGGATTACGAACCAGGTAAGCAATATCCACTAGTGCTTGAAGTTTATGAGACCTTCTTCAATAACGGATATCGTTCTTCTATGAACCTTGTGGCCAACCAGGGTTACTTTGGTCTTAGACCTTCGGTTGATTTGGTGCAGGGTTATCCAGGTGAAGGTTGGTTAAAAGGAGTCACCTCGGCCATCAATATGTTGGTGGACAAAGGGATGGTCGATAATAATAAAGTGGGTATCCATGGTACCAGCTATGGAGGTTATGCTACCTCGTTGATCATTACCCAAACCGATCGTTTTGCAGCGGCCATCAATATATCTGGGAAAGTAAACATTATCAGCTTCTTGGGTGATAGCCCTAAGATTGGTACAAGAAATTATGCAGCCGCAGAAGTAGGACAGGATAGGATAGGTGCTTCATTCTGGGATGCTCCAATCAAGTACTTCAATACCTCAGCAGTCTTCTTTGCCGACAGAGTCAAGACACCTCACTTACTGCTCAGTGGTGAAGGCGACTGGAATGTGCCTGGTACAAACTCCCGAGAGATGTACTATGCCCTAAGACGCCTGGGAAAAGATGTTCAATGGGTCAACTATATGCGTGGTGGCCATGGTGCTGGCTGGGCCAGTGTAGAAAGTGATTACTACGACCAGTGGCAGCGTATGTTTGACTTCTACGACAAACACTTCTTTCCCAAAAAAGACGAAGAGAAAACCGAGGAATTAGAAACAGATCAAGGCAATTAGAAGAACAGACAAATGGTGCTCACATGCTGTGAGTACATATCTTGAATAAGATGAGTCCGCACTGCAAGTGCGAACTAGGCAGTAGATTCGTGCACTACATAGTTATCTCGACATAGAAGAGGTAGTTTAAACTTTCAGACAATGAATTTATTTGGTTAGCTGTCCAAGTATCTTTTGGTAATGTCAGCCATAAATAATGAGTCAGCTGGTCTTTGTTATAGGACGAAATGTGATTAGGGAGTTTCATTCTTTTTTTGCCATCGATCAAACACGACACAAGCGGTCAGGTCTCCGGTGACATTCACAGCAGTACGGAACATTCCTAATATCCTGTCCACTCCGACAATAATGACCAAGCCTTCCGTGGGAATACCGGCACTTTGTAATACCGAAGCAAGTATTACTACACCACCACCAGGGATGGCGGGGGTGCCAATGGAGGCTGCCACAATCGTTACGGTGATTAATAACGTATTCATTACTCCCATTTCTATACCATATGCTTGCGCAATGAATAGCGCAGATATGCATTGAAATATAGCTGTTCCATCCATATTGATTGTGGCCCCTACGGGGATCACAAAGTCGCTGATTTTAGAAGCCACGCCTAGCTTTTCATCTGCAGTTTTCATAGATAAAGGCATAACCGCAGCCGAACTCGTAGTAGAAAATGCCAGCAACTGTACCTCACGGATTTTACTTAAAAATGTAAACGGGTTCATACCTCCTAATACAAAAACCACGATCATGTAAAGTATAAGCAGGAGAAATAGGCCTAGCAAAACCACGCCAATGTAATAGCCGATCCCAGCTAGTCCCTCAATCCCCACACTGGCAGTCATTTCAGCAATAAGTCCGAAAGCCGCATAAGGCACTAGTAACATGGCCCATGATACAATGGTCATGCTGATCTCTTCGATAGCTTCCAGAAAACCTAAAACTGGTTGAATGGTCTTTTTAGGTAATTGGATGATTGCAATGCCAATGATTATGGTAAAGACAACAATGCTAAGCATTTCACCGGTTACCATGGCTGCTAATGGATTTTCAGGTATCAGATCAGAAATTGCTTCGGGGATATTTGTGAGTGGGAGAGCTTCTGTGTCGTTTTGTATTGAGGTAGTCTGATCAAGACTGAAACCATTCTTCTCATGGATGTACCTACCTGGCTGAATTAATATTGTCAATGCCGACCCAATGGCAATTGAGGCTGTAGTAGTGAGCAAAAAATATGTGAGGAGCCGAAATCCCATTTTTTTAAGTTGATCGTTGCTGTTGCTAACTATCCCTGAAATGATCGAAGCGAAAATCAAAGGGATCATAATCATTTGTACCAACTTAAGAAAGAGCCTGCCGGGAAGGGAAAGCCAATTACCTATTGTTTGACTTAGAGCTTCCGAGAAAACACCTGAAGCCGGGTTCATGATCATCCCAACGATCAAGCCTAGAATTATGGCGATAATCACTTTTAGCCATAGCTTTCCTTCAATAAGCTTTCTGAGATATATGACCAGATCATTTAGCGGTTTTACTTCTACCATATCTTCTAATCAATTTATCTGCAAATTGAACCACTCAGAGTTCAAAAACATTGACTTGAGTCAGTTCTAGTGCTAATACTTATCAAAGTATATGAGTTTACACTCTTTCGTTATAGTGTTAAAATTGTAGAATGGACGGTCATAGAGTAAGTCATGCTGAACTTGCCTGTGCGCCTCAGGCAGGTTTCAGCATCTCGATTAAGTAGACCCTGAAACACTCCGAAGGTTCGGAGCAGGGTGACGCGTAAGGGATTTAAAATTAACCAAACCCAAAATCAGCATTAGGGGAATGACAGCAATGTCAAATTGTTGTATGCCGCTTAGCCAGACGATAATGGTCAAGATAAGGCTTCCTGAGAGGGTATAAGTAAGCAGCTTACTCACCTTGTTTCTGATCAATAAAGGAATGTAAAGCAAATACAGAGGATTACACCATAGGATATCTAGATTGTTCCTTATTTCAGGATGGCCAGAGAAGATCCAAAGCAGACCAAGCAAAACGCCCACTGCACCTATAATCAGGCAAAGCATAACCTTAACGGGCTTAGGGCTCCAGAATAACAAAATGACTAAGAGCACAGAGAACACTTTCAAAGGGGAGAAGATTTTCTGATAACTCGTTCCCAAGTCTTCGGGTAAAGGATTGAGGTTGTTTTCGCCAATGACCATTCCTTTGTTATGGAGTAAAGCCTTATCGACTTCTTCCTCAAATGAGATCGGTAAAAAAGCACTTTGAAAGCGATTGGAATTGCTGTCCATCATCTTACCGAGTAGCATATTCACTCCGAGCCTTAGCCAAGGGGTTCTTTCGAGGTAAGGATTGATTAGGTCTCGATTAGAAGCCTCAAGGGTGTCTTTTGAGAAGACCGCATCTATGCCTGAAAGCAGGTCTCTTAATTCCGTAGAGCAGTTTCTATTTAGAAATGAGTAATAATAAAACCTGTTTTCGGGTAAGTATAAGTAGTTAAGTCTTCTAACAATGGCAATTTCTTCTTCGTCAGTAAGCTCCAAGACCTGCTCTGAAACAAGTCGATTTTCTGAGGTGTAAGTTTGTACAAAGTAGGGGGTTGGGACGATGCCCAATTGATATTGTAGTTTTCCTTTTAAGAACTTGTATGCAAAATTGGGAGTATCAAAATCGAATATGCCGAAGTTATACACCTGATCGGTATCGTTTTGCCTGTCTATCACGCGCATAGAGGAGTGCCCAAAGACGGAATATACTTCAGTGCCAGGAGAGCATGTGAGTATACTGATGACGAATCTATCTTGTGAGATTGATAGACTGTCCTGCGACATGGCGAATTGACCTGTGGCGAGGAGTAGAAAAAGTAAGAGTGTTTTTGTTTTCAAGGCTCGGTACTGCTTTCAGTTCGAAAATAAGCAATCGTTCGTTGCTCAGAAAGTCTAAAGAATGGATCAGGAGATTCCTTCGGTCGATGCTCCCTCGGAATGACGTGAAGAAGGATTGTTTATATGAGGAAATTCTCCTCTTGACAAGGGGAGATACAGAGGGGTTGGCTAGAGGTGTCTATTTCAATTCAGACCACCAGTCCATTGTCGGTTCATCACCGAAAGTCACAACCTGACCAATTTCAGGGGTAGAGATTTTCTGGCCTTTGACTTCTGCAGCAGTAGTGAATCGCTCAATCGGGTCTTTCCAGGTGTGTAAAGCCAAAGGAAAGCCTCCCCAGTGAACAGGGATGGCAATGGATACGTGAGCATCTATGGAAGACTGTACAGTCTCTTCGGGAAACATGTGAATGGGATGCCATAGTTTATTGTACTGACCACATTCCATAAAACCCCAGTCAAAGGGTCCTAAACGTTCACCTACTTCCTTGAAGTGCTCATCATAGCCACTATCACCACTCCAATAAATGTTGTGATCAGCAGTTTTGAAGACCCAACCACCCCATAAGCATTTGGCACGATCGCCCAGACCTCGTCCGGAGAAATGCCTGCTTGGCGTAAAGGTGATATCAATGCCCTCGAGGGTCTGTTGGTCCCACCAATCAAATTCAGATATCGTTTCTGCTGGAATACCCCAAGCTTCTAAGTGTCTGGAGACACCGAGTGCCACATACCATGTACTCACTTTGGCTTTAAGCTTTTTGATACTGGCATAATCCAGATGATCGTAGTGATCGTGCGTCATTAAAACCATATCGATTGGAGGCAGTTGGTCAATGATGTCCAATGTGCTTTCACTAAAGCGTTTTACAGCAAAGGGAGCGATCGGTGCAGCATTCGGACCAAGCATTGGATCGATTAACAGATTCTTACCATTTAATTGAAGTAGCAAGACAGAATGACCATACCATATAAATTTAGGCTTGGTGGTATCTGTTTGAAAGGCTTCTTGATCAAAAGGAATGATAGGGATAGGTTGTTCTGGGCTTCTAAGTTTTCTGCCTGTGAACTGTTGTCTGAGTAGACCTGGTAATGTTTTGAGGTTAATATCCATCAGCGTTTCTGACTGATTCTCAAAAATCTTCCCATTCCATTGTGGTGACTTTGAGTACCTCTCGATGAGTTCTTTATTGACTTTGGCGCCAAACTGAGGGTGGAAATTGAGGAAGGCCCAGCCGATTAGGGCAAGGGCAACAATAATGGATAAGGTGATCAGCATATAGTTGCCAAAATAGAAACTAGAAATCAGTAAATCAGGAATGAAGACAATTGTTTTGGGCCAAGTATTGATTGATGGACTATTTTTAATCAGCCGGCATAGATATAATGCTTGCCGTAAGGTTGAAATTCTCCCCTTGGCAAGGGGAGATGCAGAGGGGTTCTTCTTTTAAAGTTGCTGATATTTTCAGAATGGTTAAGATTTCTCTCCCGATTCATCGGGATCGAAATGACGTTCCAATTGTGCTTGGGTATAAAACTAATCCATCCGACCGCTTAGAGCGGTCGGATGGACAGTTCTCGGCCTTGGACCTGAATTCTGCTTTCTGATAACTAACTACTTATCCCCGCCAGTTTTCTCAATTTCAATGGTTCTGTTCTTACGCTCGAGGGCTTTATTGAACTTTTGGATGTCCTCTTTGATCAGTTTGTCGAATTTGGCAATGGCATTCTCCAATCGATCACTTAGTACTTCTTTTACTTCACCTTGCTGATCGGTAGGTTTGAAGTCAATTCCGCTGCTATTGATATCGCTGGCGAGAGCACTCAAACGACCATATAGCTTAATAGGGGAGCGGAAGGCATCTTCTCGCGCACCTGTCAAGTGAATATCATAAAGCATGCTAGCCACTTCCTCTGCTGCAGCTTTTAAGCGAACGGCTTCACGTTGCGTTCTTCTATCGCTTACTTCGGCAATGATGTCTTCTAACTCTTTGCGAAGCACCTCAACAGCATTAATATTCACCACGGCAAGGTTCATAGCGTTTCTCAACTCCAGAGAGAAGGCCACCTGTGCCTCAATATCGGCTTGCGTTCCTTCTGCCTTAGGATCTTTCAATACATTAAGGGGCTTGCTAGTTGATTCAATTACATTCCCTTCCTTGTCTTTGATCACCAAGTGAGCCTCATAAGTACCTGGTGCTACTCTAGGGCCTAACTGACCTGCATTAAGGTCAAGGTCCCATTGTACCAATGGTCTCCAGCCTTCGCCATTCAATTGTACCCATGGTCGGCCTGGAGGTTGAACCCTAAGCTTAGGTCTGTAGGTAGATTCATATCGCAAGTTCCAGATCGCTCGATTTATGCCTTCATTGGCTCTGGTGTTGACGGTGCGAATTAGGTCGCCATCCTTATCCTTGATTTCAATACTGACGCTTCCCTCTACCTTCTCAGGTAAATAGAAGTTGATGATAGCGCCATTCGGAGGATTTTGTCCAGAGTTATAACTTGGTCCATCGGTTTTGATACTCTCTCGATTATTGAACCTGTAAGTATCTCTTATATCTACGATTTGAGCTTTTCCGCTGAGTTGATCTGCATTTCTAATAGCATTCATGTCATCAAGGATGTAGTAGCCACGTCCATATGTGCCGACTACTAAGTCGTCAAAGCGCTCTTGTATTTCAAGCCAGTAGACGGGAGCAGGAGGTAGGTTCAGTCTGAGGCGCGCCCAGGTTTGACCATCATTATGACTTACATAAATGCCCTTGTCAATTCCTGCATATAGTAGGCCTTTTCTTTTTGGGTCTTCCTTGATCACATGCACGAAGCTTGATTCTGACCTAGGGATGCCGTCAGAGATCTTGGTCCAGGATTGGCCGAAATCCGTTGTTTTGTAGATATAAGGATCAAAGTCTCCCATTTGGTGTAGGTCTACAGAGATATAGGCGGTACCAGCATCATTTGCTGAAGGGTGAATATTGGCAATGGTTCCCCATTTCGGTAGGTCAGGAATATTCGCTGTGAGATTCACCCATTCCTTACCACCATCTTTGGTCAATTGAACCTGACCGTCATTGGTACCCACCCAAATCATACCTGCCTGTAAAGGTGATTCCTCTATGGCAAATAGGGTGGACCCATCGAATGTCATTAGGTTGTCGATGGCCACACCACCAGAACTCTGTTGGTGACTCTTATCATTTAGGGTAAGGTCTGGACTGATGATTTGCCAGCTCTGTCCACCATCATCCGATTGATGCACGAATTGACTTCCTGCATAAACCCGATGTTTAGTGTGTGTAGAGAAGCTCAATGGGAAGTTCCAATGCCAGCGATATTTCATATCTGCCGGTGCCCAGCCGTATCCGGCTTCGGGCCATACCCGCACATCTCTTGTATGACCTGTTCGGAGGTCATGTCTGTCAAGTCCACCATCATAACAACCTGACCAGACAATGTTATTGTCATTTGGATCTGGTTTGGCAAAGCCACTTTCGCAGCCACCTACACCTTTCCAAAGCCCTAGTGGAATATATCCTTGCAAAGAATTGCTTGGTCCCATATAAGACCATCCATCTTGCCTGTTGCCGAATACGTTATAGGGAATTTGATCATCAACGGAAACGTGGTACATCTGAGCTATCGGCAAGACTACACGTTGAAAAGATTTACCGTGATTATAGGTGATTGAGGCACCACCATCGTGGGCTACCATATAGTGATCAGGGTTCTTTGGATTGATCCAAATGTCGTGATTATCGCCACCGCCTCTTGGTGGTCTTCGGTTTCGTGTTTTCCCTCCATCTAAAGAATGCGTAAAGCGAACCGTCATTGAATAGATTTCGTTCGGATCGCCAGTATTGACCCTCAAACGGGTATAGTAAGGTGCTCTTTCGTTCCAGGCATGCTCCTGGCTCATCAGTTCCCAGCTTAAACCTGTGTCTTTAGAACGCCATACTTCAGGGCTTTCGGCCTCAAAAAGGGCGTAAATGATGTTTGGATCGCTATGCGCCACGGCCACTGAGGTTTTTCCTACAGGTCTTTCAGCTCCAAAACTCAGACCGTACTTATTAAGAGGTTCCCAGTTGTCGCCACCGTCTACGGACTTATAAATGCCACTACCGGCACCTCCAGAATTCAAGCCCCAGGTATTGATATTAACCGACCACATGGCAGCATAAATGATTTCAGGGTTCTCGGGATCGATCGCCATATCTGATACTCCTGTACCTTCATCAATGAAAAGTACTTGCTCCCAGGTGTCCCCGCCATCTTTGGTGCGATAAACCCCCCGTTCTTTCTGAGGTCCATAAGTATGTCCTAATGCTCCAGCATATACCACTTTTGGGTTGGTCGGGTGAACAATTACCCTTCCGATTCTTCCTGTCTTTTCCAAACCCTTATGTTCCCAGGTCTTTCCAGCATCAGGCGAGAAATAAATGCCATTACCCATGGCATGCGCTGGGCGAATTACAAAGGTTTCCCCTGTGCCCACCCAGACCTGCTTGGGATCAGAAGGTGCTAACTCTACCGCGGCAACGGAAGAGATGTCTTGTTTGTCGAATATAGGTCGCCAGTTAATGCCCATATCTTCAGTTTTCCAAAGACCACCAGATGCAGCGCCAATGTAGGCTACTTGAGGATTATCTGGTTCTGCGATTACTGCGATGGTACGATTACCTTCTGGCCCAATAAATCGAAAGCGATGACCATTTAGATTATCATCTAAGGTTTCTTGTGCCGATAGCGTGAAAACGGTGAGAAATAGAGATAGGAGGATGGTGATTCTCTTTTGAAGCATAGTTGTAATGATAGTTCTGCTTTAATTTAATCAATCTGATACATTGACAAGGCTAATGTTTTGAAGGACAGTCAAATTGTGATGTGAATGGATAGGAGTCGGAAGGCTGAAGTCAGAAGCTGGAAGTAAGAAAGTGAATAAGCTAATAAGTGAATTGCAAGAGACTTAAGGCTTGAAGCTCATAACTCAAAGCTTAAACCCATATTTTCATTAAATTCGATGATAGCTTTTCAATCATGAGACTACTTGTTACATTTTTTGCGCTAGTCATAGTCACTTCACTATCTGCTCAGGACCCAATGCAGGGCCGTTATACTTTTGTTTTTCTAAATACTAATGAGGATAGAGCAGAACTGCCCAAAGAACAGGTCGATAGCCTCCAGGCTGGGCATATGGCAAATATTAACAATTTGGTCAAGGCTAGGAAGATGATTGCTGCAGGGCCGTTTTATGGTGGAGGCGGGATCTTTCTATTCGATACAAACCTTCAAGAGACGCAAGCGGTATTGGACACTGACCCAGCTATCGCGGCAGGAAGGTTTAAACTGGAAGTTTTACCCTTTAATATGGAGATAGGGAAGATCTGCCCTTTGTGGGATGTGCCGGAGGAAACCATCGAAATGACGACTTACTTTATCATACGCTATACAAATAAGTTTGACAGTGATGGTGCTTATGCTGCCAAGACCAACCGTTTTACTTTGGGTCACCTGAAAAAGGCCAAAAGAGAATTCAAGGACATTGAAATCTTGAGTGATATGGCCTTCGATGGGAACAAAGGACAGGTAGTGATTTTCAAGGGTGCTGAATCAAGCATGAAAGAATACGCGTCTTACTTTAGGAAGCAAAAGTTGGTAAAAGACGGTATTATGGACTTTTACTTGAGGCAGCTCTATTTTCCTAAAGGTGTTTTTTGTGAGAAGTGACGAGCGTAGCGAGTATTGAGTAATGCGTATTGAGTCTATTAAATTACCACCACATTTTTGCCGATCACTTTACGATCCATTAAATCGCGGATGGCCTGAGCACCTTGTTCTAATGGGTATTGCTTATAGATATTCTGCTTTAGCTGTCCCGATTTGATCCACTCAAGGATTTGTTGAAAGTTCTCAAAACTCTCTTTAGGTTGTTTCTGAGCAAAGGCTCCCCAGAAAACACCTACAACTGAAGCTCCTTTTAATAAGGGTAAGTTGAGTCGGATTGAGGCTGGTACACCCGCAGCAAAACCAACAACCAAATAGCGGCCTTCCCAGGCCAAGGCCCTTACTGCTGGTTCTGAATATTGATCACCTACCGGGTCGTAAATGACATCAGCCCCTTTTCCATCAGTGAGGTCTTTAATACGCGTCTTTAGATCTTCTTTTGTGTAATTGATGGTTTCATCGGCTCCAGAGGCTTTGCAGAGTTTTAGTTTCTCATCAGAACTGGCAGCAGCTATCACATGAGCGCCCATAAGTTTTCCGATTTGCACCGCGGCTAGGCCTACGCCTCCGGCTGCACCAAGCACAACTAATGTTTCACCGGCTTGAATGTTTGCCCTTTGTTTTAAGGCGTGAAGCGAAGTACCGCAAGTGTACATGGTAATGGCTCCAGTGACAAAGTCCATCCCTTCAGGCATTGGAAGGCACTTGTGTCCATCCGCTAATACATATTCTGCAAAACCACCCCAAATGGTAAGCGCAAATACTTTATCTCCGGGTTGTACATGCTTTACTTCTGAGCCCACTGCTTCTACAACTCCGGATACTTCACCGCCAGGAGCAAAGGGCAATTCCGGCTTAAACTGATACTTGTCTTGAATAATTAAGGTATCCGGAAAATTGACACCGCAAGCTTTTACCTTGATCAATACCTGAGCAGGGCCGGGGCTGGGTGTTTCAATATCTGACATCGTCAGTGTTTCAGGTAATCCAAATTGATGGCAGAGGAGGGCTTTCATTAATTCTTCTTTTGATGAATGAAGTATGAGATTCGGATGCTTTTCTGAAATTCCTGAGGTGCTAGGTTGAAATTAGCAAAGCTTCTATCGTCTGATGATTTCATGGCCATGGATTCCATCCGAGCTAAGGCATTGACTTGAAAAGGTTCGCCTTGAGTGTAATCTACACTTCTTACCGCTCCAACTTCAAAATTACCGGCACTGGCGAGCATTTGGGCTTGTCTGCTGGCATTTTCAAAAGCCGCCTTTATCAAGGCTTCTTCGGACTTGGCTTTAGCTTTATCACTGAAGTAACTGCTGGTGTTTACATTCACAGGCAAGTTGGTGTCTGCAATTACATTCAGCAATTTTATGATTTGCTCCTTATCCGCACCAATCTTCAACTGTAGTGTTTGGCTGGCAGTATAGGTGGTTTTGACTTCAGGTCTGTATTGATTGTCATTGATGTTTGTATAGAAGCCAATCGTCTTTAAGCTGTCTTTGCTGATCTTTCCTTTCTTAGTGAGGCATTTGATCATATAGTCTGTCATGTCATTGAGACTGTCGATCGATTGACGCTGGGCTTCGGTAGTCACATTAAACCTGAGATCAAATTGAAACAGGTCTGGCATCATTTCGATCTGTGCCGAACCTTGAACTTTTAAGGTGTTGGCCTCCTGATCTTGTGCGAAGAGGCTAAAAGGTAGTAGTACTACCAAGAGGATTGCATATGTTCTTTTCATAATCACTTTTAACACTGGCACTACAAGTACAATGCCATTGAGGTGAAATCTACTTTTTATACTTGTCATTAAGTCCAATGCCATTCTGAATCATAGGGATAATTTTTTCCAGACGCTTCTGTTTGGTTTCATCCCGTTTTGCAGTAGCGATATGTTCGGCAAAGTCTCTCTTATTGGTAAGGGAATGTGCTTCAAAGCTTTCATTGAGTTTGGGATCGGCATCCAAAACTGCCTTGAGTTCTTCTGGAATGATAAGGGGTTTGGCAGCCTTCTTTTGAGGTTTGAATTCCTTTCCTGCCAGTTGATTGTCAATGGCTTCCTGAATATAGGTTCGAATCAAATCTTCATTTTCCTGGATTTCCTCTATTGTATTAAAACGCCATTGACGCATGCCATGTGTCTTGCCTTCCTGGGCATTGATCAACTTTTGCGAAGCATCTTTAAGAAATACACCCTGAAAAAACCAGACTCCGGTATAAGCTTTGAATCCTCCCAGACCGATCACATTTTTCCCATTGATCATGTAGACAGGGAAGGCCCACTTCACTGTTTCATCAAAAGGGAAGGACATAACAATGCTCCTTAATAGATTCATTGCTTCTGGATGTGGTGCGTCTGCTGAAAAGTATTCCTCAATATTCTTCTTCTCCATGGTCGATTAATTATGACCATGGGAAGTTCCTAAAATCCGATGGGGGATGCAAGCACTATTGTGCTCTGGCAGCTAGGATGAGTCGCTCAGCATTCTCACCAGCTAATTGCCAGGTGAGACATCTTACACTACCACCCATAGCGCATATGCCTTCGGCATTTACTTCTATCACATTCTTAGTCGTATTCTCTCTTATTGTTCTCAAAGCAGCAGCTTCGTGACTCATTCCAAAAGTTGGCACATAGATATTATTAAAGGTAACTGTCGCATTGAGATTGATACCACAAGCCGATTCAAAGCCATCCCATTGTCCGGGAGGGTTAGTCGCGTACTCAACAGGCACCTCTATGATTGATATACCGGGAAAGGCCTTGTTCAACTCATTCATTACTTCCGTTCTTAAAGCTGGGTTAGTGCTATAGTCATTGATCAATAGTGTATCATTATCCACCCAGCTTACCATACCATCTGAATGAGCCAGTACTTCTTCATCTGGTGTGATGATGGCTACTTCACTTGCACCAAGTAAGTCCTTGAGCCGAGAGACACCTTCGGCATATGAGAGGTTATTGTCTTCCAGGAATCGGGTAGTGGTGATTACTCTTCCCTTGTAATTGTCTACAATATTCCCTCCATCGATTAAAAGGTCGGTTTTGGTTCGTACAATGTTGAGTTGGTCAGCCAATTGGCTAAAGCTTCCCTGAACTTCTCTGCTTTGCTGTCGCAACATGGAGGCCCAGGTATAGGTAAATTGTACAGGCGATAGTGGATTGACTGTTGTAAAGTCTCTCACCCAGATATCATATACATCTGCAGTGATCAATATGTCCTCAGGTACTTTGCCCTCATAGAAAGACTTAGTTTGACAATCAACGATAATCACCACATTGTCATTTCCCATGATTTGCTTTGCGTAGTTAATCTGAAAGTCAACGATCAGATCGAATGCAGGAGCGTAGTATTGCTCATTGACTGATGGTGCTGACAATACCAAGAGCATTCTTTCATTGCTCAAGGTGTTAGTTTGATTCTCTTTTGAATCTGAGTCCGGTGAAGGGGAGTTGCTGCAGGCTGCTAATGCAATTAGCACTAAGCTGATTAGTATCACTATTGTTTGTTTCATGATTTTGGTCTTTGGGTTGAATACGTTAAGGACAGAGATACCCTACCGATTGGTTAAAAATGTGCGATTCCTTTCAATTGGGATGTATTTCAGAAATACTAAAAATAGTAGTTTGTAATACTAATATATTTAGTATATTTGAGTCATGATTACAGAAAACACCAGCAAAATGTTTACCTATACCACGCTTAGTGAGTATATGGTCATTGCGCTTCCTTATGCCGAAATAAACGAGGAGGTAAAGCAATTCAAGAAAGAGTTTTTCCTTAAGTATGGGGCTTATGCTGGTCAGAATTCATGTGCTCATATTCGTTTGGTTTCCTTTTTTCAACCGGAGGAAAGAGAACAGAGGATATTAAATGCCACGCAAGAAGTGCTTGACGAAATCAATGGTTTTGAAGTGTTTTTGAACGGATTTGGGTTTAATGGAATAGAGAAGCATGTGTATCTGGATGTATTGAATAAGCAGTCGCTTTTAGATGTTTATAATCAACTAAGGCTTAGGCTTTTTAAAGAGCTAATCTCACTGGCCTTTCTGAATAAGCACTATCAGCCTGCTATGAGCATTGCGCGTGATTTGAATGCCTTTCAGTTTATGGAGGCGGTTAAGGACTACGAGCATGTGGCTTATACTAATAATTTTAGAATTACACGATTACATATACTAAAGAGAAAAGCACCTTTTAATACCTGGGAAAGTTTGACGACACTGCCCTTTGCTAAATCAGAAGGAGAGTTGCTAGGGCTTAATTAATGTTTAGGTTAGTCCCATGTCAGTTTAACTGACCAGTCTCCGCCATACCAGGTGGCGGAGATTGCAAGGGGCGTTAAGTTTAAAGAACTTGAGATGAAGACTTTTGGAAGTTTAAAAATATTGGAACAAGGCATGGAGATCGTGTCGACCACCCACCAGTTGGCCAGTAAATACACACAAACTAATATGGCTGGTTTGATTAATGAAATCAGCCTGTTGGCTATTGGTATTCCTTCAAGTATTGCTGCAAGCAGTAAGGAGGATACTACAAACGCTTATCAGGAAGGCTTACAATCTGCTTTAACCTCAGTTGAGCGGATTGATGAAAAATTAGCATATCTATCGGATGAAGAGCCTACTTTGGATAGGCTCAAATGCCTTATACATTTAGAGCATGAGTTAATCGCTCAGGCATTGGGTAAGTCTGGTCAAATGACCTTGAAAAGACCTGCAAAAACATCCAGACTGGCGCTGGCTTCAATGAAATCGAGAGCACCTATGCCTCATATCAAAGTTTCTCAAGGCGTACAGGGAGAGCTTTTTTAGATTTCATTCATCGAATTATTTGGTCAGTTATCGAAACATACCGTCAGTTATCGAAGGATGATGGTCAGTCAACGAATTATTAGAATTGTAGCATGATGGTTTAGTTCTTTTGAGTTAAAGTAACTCAACCCAGGATCAAACCATACATAAAGATAGGCCATGATGGCTTCTTGAAAGAAAGAAGCAGTATCTCTAATCATTTGATTAGTAGATATCAATTATGTGTGGGACAAAAACCTGATGAGCGCCTGCTAAAGCTTATTCTTGAGTCTTCCACGTCCGAATCTAAGGATACCCCACAACTTACTTTAGACGACATCATTGTTGATGTAAAAGTTGAACCTTCCAGCGATTTATACCATATTACTTTTTCTGAAAAACAGGATAGGGTATTGACGAACAAATTCAAAACAGACAAGTACAAGCTCCTAGTAGAGGCTGCCAATGATATTATTTATGAGATAAATCTACAGGGCCAGTTTACCTATGTAAACCCAAAGGCAAGCGAGGTTACTGGTTATTCCAGAGAAGAGTGCCTGGATATGACCTATCTGGAATTAGTAAGAGAAGACTGGAGAGGAAAACTTCAAAAGCACTACAGAAACCAAGTCAATGAGTCTATTCCATCAACCTATATGGAGTTTCCTATAGTTGATAAGAATGGTAATAAAGCCTGGTTAGGCCAAAATGTGCAGTTGATTGAGAATGGCACTGAGATTACAGGTTTAATGGCAATTGCCAGAGATATTTCTGAAAGACATGACAACGAAAGGGTCTTGGCTCAATCTGAAGAGAAGTACCGCGGTATCATTCAAAACCTTCAGTATGGATTGATGGAAGTCGATCTTGATGAGCGAATCGTATATGCGAACGAGGCCATGTGTATCATATCGGGATACACACAAGATGAGCTTGTGGGACAAATCGCTTCGGACATACTGGTCGATGATGATACGAAAGACATAATAGAAAGAGAGCATGAGAAACGCGGAGATGGTGTAGCTTCTGTGTATAAGATCAAGCTTAGGCATAAAGACGGTTCCCCGATCTATTCTCTCATTTCAGGAGCGCCCATTTATGATATTGACGGTAACCGAACGGGTTCCATTGGTATTCATATGGACATTACAGACAAGCAGAAGGATGAAGAAGCACTTATCGCAGCACGAAACCAGCTTGAAGCTCAAAACATCGAACTGAAGAATAACGAGAAATTTCTAAGTGCTATCAATGGTTTTGTGACAAAATTATTGGATGATGACTCATTGACTGACATTGCCTGGGAAATTGCAGAAAATGTCATTGATCAATTTGACTTTGAGGATTGTGTGATCTATGTGCTGAATGAGGAGTCAGAGATGCTCGAGCAGCTTGCTGCCTATGGTGCCAAAACAGAGAAGAATCGCATTATTAAAAACCCCATCCATATTCCATTAGGCGAAGGGATTGTGGGTAGTGTAGCACTTACCGGTAAGGCTGAGATAATTAATGATACTTCTAAGGATGATCGCTACATAGTAGATGATTCCATGCGCCTTTCGGAAATATCGGTGCCAATTGTTGCTAATGGCAGAGTGATCGGTGTGATTGATTCGGAGCATCCTCAAAGAAATTTCTTTACACAGCAGCATCTGGAGACCCTCAATACGATCGCTGTATTAGCCTCGAATCGCTTGAATAGGGCTTTGGCACATCAGAAGCAAAAGGAGGCCGAGGAGGAACTTAGGGATAATGAGAATAAGCTTCGTAAGATCCTTGATTCTGCTATTGACGGGGTGATCACTATTGATACAAAGGGTATTGTGACAGAGTGGAATCGTCAAGCGGAGGTGATCTTTGGCTACACTGCAGATGAAGCTATCGGTAAACCTCTGACCGATACGATTATTCCTCCTAATTTCCGTGAGGCGCATGATCGTGGAATGAAGCATTACCTAAAGACAGGTGAAGGACCAGTGCTCAATCAAAAGATAGAGATATCTGCCATCCGCAAGAATGGAGAGGAATTCCCAATAGAGTTGGCCATTATTCCTGTCAAGACAAAGCGTATTGAGACTTTTACCGCATTTGTTAGCGATATCACCGTTCAGAAAAAGGTGCAGGAAGAGACTGAAAAGGCGCTGAATAAAGAAAGAGAACTGAATGAACTGAAATCAAGGTTTGTGGCTATGACCTCTCACGAGTTTAGGACACCTCTTACTACCATAAAACAGAACACTGACCTCATTAACTTCAAGCTGGGAAGCCTTTTACCTGACGGAGCATCATCTTTTGATAAGTATTTCGATCGGATATCTTCGGAAATTGGTAGGGTAACCGGTCTTATGAATGACATTCTAATGTTAGGTAGAATAGAGGCTGGGAAAATAGAGATTAAGAAAAGAGAAGATGATTTAGTGGCCTTCTGTGAGCACTTGGTCCTTAAGCACAGATATGATGACGCTGATCCTAAGACGATTGATTTCAAGGTGGTTGGTGTTCCGAAACCAGTGGCCTATGATCGTCAACTACTTGATCATGTGATTAGCAATTTGGTTTCCAATGCGATCAAGTACTCGGAAAATAAATCAACTCCTGAGGTCACACTTGCATTTAACAAGTTGAAAACCGTGAACATACATGTCAAGGATTTCGGCATTGGAATTCCTAAGAAGGATCAGAAAGGACTCTTTCAATCTTTTTATCGCGCTACTAACGTTAAGAATATCCAAGGTTCAGGATTAGGCTTATCTATTGTCAAAGAGTTTACAGAAATGCATGGTGGTCATGTTTCTGTAATCAGCGAGGTAGGCGAGGGTGCTGAGTTTATTGTCGAACTTCCTTATAAGTAATTCTTATTAACGTGTGAATTAACTCCTAATTCCTATATTGATGGGAAATAAAACCACAGTATGAGTCAATTGAAAGTGCTGGTCGTTGAAGACGACCCTATGATAGCAGATAGTGTTAAAGACATCCTTGAATTATTAGACCATCAGGTTGTTGGAATCGCACCAGATGCTGAAACAGCCATTAGTTTATGTAATGAACATGAACCGCAGATTGCACTCCTGGACATTCAGATTGGTGGTGATATTGACGGAGTTGATTTAGCAGAGTTGATTAATGATCAATTTGATATTCCTTTCATCTTCACAACTGCCTTCGCGGATAACACAACCGTATCTCGTGCGAAGGAAAGAGGTCCCTTTGGATACTTAGTCAAGCCTTATGGAGTGAAAGAGATTAATGCGGCTATTGAGGTAGCAATGTCTGCTTTTCAGCGACTGAAGAAGGCTGAAGATAAGCCAGGCATGTCTAAGATTATAGACAACAGCATGTTCTTAAAGGTCGATTCTAAACTGATTAAGATCAATATCTCAGACTTATTGTACATTGAAGCAAAAGGTGATTACGCACTTTTCAAGACCAAGGAGAAGGGCTATATCGTACACTCTACCATGAAGCGTGTTATTGATCGCTTGAATGAGTACAACTTCGCTAAGGTGCACAGGTCTTATGTGGTTAACCTATCCAAGATTATCGACATCGAAGAGTCTAATCTATTGATTGAAGACAAAGTGATCCCAATTTCCAGAGCCAATAAAGAAGCACTTATTAAAAGGCTGAACTTATTGTAGTTGCAAGGTTCGAGGTGAAAGACTTAAGGTTTTTGTAATTAGTTGGTAAATACAGTGCTGGCAAAGTCTCTTACAATAAGTGATTTTGCTCTAAATATCTCATTAATTTTTTTGGCTCCTTGAACAACCTCTATTTCAATAGTTGGGTCTGACTAAGACTTATTGTTGAAGCTACTCTCTTGGATTTCTCCCAAGTCACCTGCTGTTTTCCACTGAAGTATTTGAGCCAGCCTAATACTATGCAGAGGTGCATAAAGATGAAGTAATAGGGGATATGTAGCCATTTGACATTGGTTTGGCCATCTCTGATCACATATCCGACAAATGCCAACAGGTAAAAGATCAATTGTGTCCTTAGCAACCCTTCGTAGAGCCAGAATTCACTCGCCAGCTGAAACGAGCATATCAGTATGAGCAATAAGGCAATGGGATTTAATGTCCATCTCAAGGCGCGGTGTGAAACGTACTGAAATGTAAGTTTACCATACTTAAAGAAATTCAGTAGCGGTAAGAGCTTAATGACGGCTTGTATTCCCCCGGCACTGATTCTGACTTTTCGCTTTTGTTCCTCGGCCATTGTTGCTGAGGCTGTCTCTATCGCCAAGGCCTTAGGTTCGTAGGCCACTGTATAGCCCTTGGCTGCCAAGTTCATGGTCATTATAAAATCTTCGATTAGTGTATTTTCTTCAATCGTCTCAAACAAATGGGTGCGAATGGCAAAGAGTTCACCAGCAGATCCCACTAAGGTGTTCCACTGCGCGTCCATGCGCTTTAGATAAGACTCATACTTCCAATAAAAGCCTTCTCCCGATGCGCTAGCACTATCCGAGGCTGCGCTCATTACGGTTTTTTCACCTGATACTGCAGCAACCCTGTTCCTTTGAAAATGATCCGTCATTTGCCTTAAACCATCTTTGTTGATCATGACATTAGCATCTGTGAAGACGGTATAGGGAGTGCTTATCAATGGCATAACTCGATTGACAGCGGCAATCTTTCCTTGTCTTAATGGTTTAAAATAGAGCTCGACCTCTGGATGCTTTCTGACAATGTTATTGGTATGATCATCTGAGCCATCAGATACTACGACTATTTTTAGTTTGTCTTTTGGATAGTCAAGAGATATGGAGTTGAGGATCTTTTCTTCAATAATGTCTTCTTCATTATAAGCCGCTATCAGCATTGTAACCTCTGGCAAATCAGTGTCGGAGAGAGGTGCTGGAGAAGGTTTCCCGCTTTTTAGTCTATTGAGCAAAGTCAAGGTTACTCCATATCCAATGAAGTGATAAAAAATAATTCCAACTGACGTCCAAAGTATGATTTCCATGTCTTTAAATTTTAGATCAAATTAGTTCAGACCAACACCTGATTTTGATTCTATCGATAACATGTCACATTACTTCGTTCAATGGCAGTTGAAAAGTGTTGACCATCAAAAAGCTTGTATTCCTACTCTTGGAACTATTAAGCCATGGATTATGGCTTTAGAAAAAGCTCTGAGGTGCACTAAATCTCTTTTAATTAAATGTTTCAGAAGGTTTTTTGGGGTTGATATGAGCACAAAGAAAGCCAGAAAGAAGATCCATTGTTTTCGATTGGATTTTCTCATAAAGTGAATTCTGTTTCTATTTTGATAGTAAACTTTAAGTGGACTGTTTTTACCTGTGGTTATGGACTCTTTGTGTAAGACTTCAATATCAGTTCTTACCTTAATCTCATAGTTCTTATTTCTAATGATTCTTGACCAGTCAAGCTCTTCATAATAGAGGAAGTATTCCTCTGGCATAAGACCACACTTTGTAATGACATGTCTGGGAATCATCACTGCTGCCCCATGAAAGTAGGAGGTATCTGCCAGCAATTTCTCGGGTTGTTCTTGGATCAATTCATTTCTTCCTGTAAGCGGATTGACTTCCGTGAAGCCAGCAAATTGAATCTGATCAGGTGTATCATAATATTTTAGAATGGGGCTAACGGCACCAATTCTCTCGCTTTTACTGAAGCTTTCGAGCATCTTTTTAATAATCCCTTCTGTTACTTCTGTGTCGTTATTTAACAAGAAAATAAAGTCTCCGTCCGATGCTTTAATGCCTACATTATTGCCACTAGCAAATCCAATATTCTCCCGTACATTGATGACTTTTACTTTCGGTAAATGCATCTTATAGATTTCGCTGTCGTCAGATTCTTGGGCATTGTCCACGATAATCGTTTCTAAATTTGGATATGAGAGTGCTGCAATAGAATCGAGTAATTCGCAGGTGACTGCACGTTGCTTATAGTTGACGGTGATGATACTTACTTTTGGATGTTTCATGATAATGGCTTTTGTCCGATAACCTGAATGGCATTTCCCCAATTGTTGGAGTGTACCAAGCGATCGGCATGAATGAATAGTTTAGCAATGGGGAGGGTGACGAGTTGCCCAAGCAACCCTGTCTTTTTCCCTAAATAGGCCAATTCCCAAGCGAACCTTGAGAGCCACCCATCTGAATAGGAGGCGTGAGTGATAATGAATCCTTCCCTTCGAAAACGACTTTTCAGGCCTTCCAGATCATAGATCTGACCAATGTGCTCTTCTTCCAGCCAGTCATGATGTTCGTCAAACCACTTTTCAGGGAATAGCGTTCTTTGGATGGCATTAGGGATTTTTACAATGAAGTGACCTCCAGGTTTTAGTTTGTCATATGCCACCTGGAAGGGCATTTTTTCAGGGGCAATATGTTCGAACACATCTATGGAAAATATAAGGTCAAAAGCCTTATCCCTCAAACCATCTATGGGTTTGCAATGTGTATGCATATTGTCTAACTCCAGTTTTTGAGTGGCTCTTTTTACTGCAGCAATGCGTTCAGTATCTATATCCAAGGCATGTACGCAAGCATTTGGGTATGCACTGGCCAAACTGATGGCATATTCACCATAACCGGTTCCCAGGTCGAGTATTTTGCCATTCTCAATTGAATGAGTATGCCGTAGGAGCTTCTTGAAAACGGTAAACCTAGCATAGTTGCCCACATTGGTGTATCCGAATATCTTATGGAAAAGCTTTGCTATACCAGGCCTACTTTTCAGTCTTTCACTGGTGTGTATTTGGGCTGTACCGAAGGTTAATTCCATGATAATGTCTTTAGCGTTTTAAAAATTGGTTTAGACGAATTCCTAATGTCTCGGATAGGCCTAATAACACTATGCTTCATCAGTCCGACTTGGCCAATCAGAATGGTAATGAGAATGCTTGAACTAGTCGCAATTGCCGCACCAGGTAGACCATATATAGGTATCAGGAGAGCGTTCATCACTAAGTTCAGTGCAACACTGATCAATAGCATTCGAAAGTTGATTTCTGGCTTACCAATGGCATCTAGTGTTAGTCCCAATACTCTGCCAATAGGCTTAAAGATCATGCCCACACTCAGTATAATTATCAGTTGCGATGAGTTGCTGTAATCCACTGAAGATAAGATTGATATGATTTCTCTATTAAACATTATGAGTATGAGGCATATAGGTATTACAAAGACTAATAATCTTAATACTGAGCTTCCATATTCAGTATTTAGATCACCTGTCCTTGGGCTCTGATAACTTGCAGATATTCTAGGGTAAATGACTTGGGATAAGGCATGAAGTGGCAGCTCGGCATAGTTCATGATCTTGGTGGCAAAATGGAAGATGGCAACAGCAGTCGGATCCATAAAAAAGGCAATCATCAGTACATCTGATTTATGGAATACCATGGACATAAGGTTTGTCGCGCTTACATATTTTCCAAAGCTCAAAAGGCTCAGTACATTGGTTTTCTTAGGCATTTGCCATTGAGGCCGAACCTTAATGAGGTAATAGAGGACTGGGCATATCAAAGCGTACAATTGACAATTGATTACTTGGACTAATGACAGCGTTTCTATTTGTGATCGTGTAATCAGAAGTAGGCCGGTAAAGCAAATCAGGTAGATCGTATTTACCTTGAAGTAGGTTTTAAAATCACCTTTGGCTTGACAATAGGTCGCAATGAGTTGGATGGTTCCTAAAACAGTCAGTGTCTTCAGGGCGTGCCGAAGTAGTTCGGTCAGTTTTAAGTCAGCAGTTAAGTATTGTGGAAGTATGAAAAGAAGAGTTCCTGCCAGACCTATGAATGCGTAGTTAATCATAAAACCCGCTGTACTGATTGCTTTAGCATTATCAGGCTGATGAATGATATGTCTAGTCAAACCGTTTTGTACTAAACCTTGTCTGACGGAGTCTGCAATTGAGATGGCTGTGATATATAAGGCCCAGCTACCAAATTCAGCTGTTGAGAACCTGTTGACCAATAAGAGGAATAGAATAAAGTTAGCCATTAAGAAGGCGATTTGACCTCCAAAGGCCCAGGCCGTATTTGTCGCAAATTTGCTTTTGAAGAGTTTACTGATCATTACTGAGCAATTTTATAGTAGGTGTCAATGGTGCGCTCAGCGATGGTAGACCACTTATACGAATGTTGTACTTTCAGCATGCCCTTAACACCCATTTGATGAGCAATTGTGGGTTTGCTGGAGAGATATTCCATGGCCTCAATGAATTCTAAGGGCTTACTAGGGTCACATAAAAGTCCATTGTGCTCGTTTTCAATAGTTTCTCGAATGGCCGGGATATCTGAGGCAATCACAGGAATTGCATGAGCATTGGCTTCAAGTAGGACAATGCCTTGTGTCTCATATTGACTCGGCAGTATAAGGGCCTGATAGTAAGGCAGCACTTCATGTACTTTGGCATTACTGTGCTCTCCAAGTAGCCGAACCCTGCCTTCTAATGCATATTGCTTAATAGAGGCTTGAATCTTCTGTTTTTCACTGCCATCACCAATAATATCCAGACAGATATTCTGGTTCGCGAACCTCATATGTTCAACGATTGCACTGATGCCCTTGACGGGATGGAGCCTGCCTACAAAAAGAAAGCGTTGAAATGCGGATCGTTTAGCCGTATTTGTGGAATGATCCGTATTGACACCATTTGGGATTACATGGACCTCATTGTCCGTGGATCGAGATACCTTCATTTGCCCTTTAAGGGTTTCGCTGACTGAAATACTAATCTTGGATTGTTCTAGGAGTTTAGACTCGAAGCTCTTTGCTAAATACCTGTGAATATGCCTGTTCAGGTCATACCATTTGATATGATTGTTTTCTAGTTCCACAAGTCCATGAACTGTACTGACTAGCTTTTGACGGATGCCCCTAAGTCCAAAAAGAAGGTAGCCACTTCTTCCTTGTGCATGAATAATATCAAAGTTGTGATGATGGTTTTTGACCCACTTTCTCACTGTTAGGTTGAAAGCAATTTCCTCTGCAGCAAAACTTATCGGCTTAATGTATCTCCCTGGAAAGTAGGGAAGGCTAATGATTTCAACACCTTTTCGCAGGGTTTTGACTTCATTACTTCTAAAGGGTCCACCCACGACAATCGAGACGTTATGATCAGCTTTCTTGAGTGCTTTGGCCAGTTCCCAGGTATGTGTTTGAATACCGCCTTTGAACTGCCATGGCATGGTCTTGCAGATTAAAAGTATGTTCAGCTTATTTTTCATGGTTACCTTGCTTTGCCTTTTTTTCTTCTTTCATTTCCCGTTTGGACATCATGATGCCATAGGCCATAGCCATTAGGGCTATTGGGATTGCTATCGGCCAGGGCATTCCTTCAAACATGAGCCTTCGTTAAACCATGAGGTGTATGTAGAAAAGTTCTTTTAGAGGCTTTCATCAATGTCAAAGCCTTACATGTTGAGATCACTAGGGATGGCATTGTCCGTATAATGGTCCATACACTTTTCACTAGGGATGGTAATGGCAAAACCATTAGATAAGCACCTGCGGTTGCTAGAAGACCAATTGAACTAAGGATTGTGAGTTCCGTAGAACCAGCGATTATTGAGCTCATTAGGCCAATGGCCAAAATAAAGGGGCTCAAAACCCTCGGTGGTAGTGCTAGCTGGATCGCTTTATGGAAATGATCTCTGTTCCCAGCCATCAATGATTTCACTCCTGGGTAAATGGATTGAAATAGAAAGCTATACTGTGCTTGTAGCCATCTACCTCTTTGTCTGGCAAATGATCGGTTGTCAGATACCTTTTCATCATAGGCAACCAAATCATGGGCATACTTGATGAAGATGTTTCTTTCGGTAATGGCCAGCTCTAGTTCCTTATCGAAACCTCCAACCGCTTCTAGACAGAAGACCAATGATTTGAATAGTTGATAGTCAAATACCATGACCGAGCCCGATAACTTGGAGGAAAGCCCCAGACGGTTGGCACCTGCACAAAGCATAGCTGTATTTGCTGCTTCAGATAGACCATCCATCAGTGCAATGTTGGTTTGTGTATTAGCGGCTTTCCTAAGCCCTTGAATGGCTTTGTGGCCACAGCTCAAGTAGTGACTGGCTTTATATAGAAAGTTGGTGTCAACCGTATTATCTGCATCTAAAATTACCACGCCATCATAATTACCATCATACTTTCGCATGGCCGCTTGCAGTGCCTTCACTTTTGTACTCTTTTCAAAGTTCACTTCTAAGACCTCGGCACCCAGCTGAGTCAGCCCTTTGTTTGTATCTGGTTGGAGGCCATCACTGATTACTACGTAGTCGAACCGGGCCGAAGGGTATTGATATTTTAAACTCATGTTGATTTTGGTACTATTGATGATCACTGCATCTTCTCGATATGAGGGTACTAAAACCAAAAGCCTTCTGGCTTCACCATCAAATTCACAGATGCATTTTGCTTTAAATCTGGAAGCTATAGCAAGTGTCAATTGATATAAACCTGCTAGCATCAGAAAGCCTATTAGGATGTAAGCGAGTATGTAGATAAGTCCGGTCATGGTTCTTTGTTTTTATTTGTTTAAAGCTAATTGAGGCGGTTTTGACTATTCAGAATAACCGTTGACTGACAGTGAAATGAGGATGAATGGAGATGTTTTGACGATGGGTAATGTGTAGAGCGTAGTGAGTAATTCGTAGTGCGTATTACGTAATGAGTAGTGGGTATTAGGATTGGGTTTTTCTAGTGAGGATAAAGAGGAAAGGGATCATCATATTCATAATCGGGCCTGTTGGCATTTGACCAAGGACTTGGTTGCCATAACTGGCGAAGACTATGCCGACAAATGAAGCATAAAAGCCCATGGCAATTGACTTGCGTTGTGATGAGGGCATGACCATAATGGCATGGCCAGACTTGCCGAGTATGTATCCGATAATCATTAGGTGAAGCAGTAGACCTACAAAACCCGTCTCGGCCCAGATCTTGACATACCAACTATCTGTAGCGGTATTGGCCATTAGGGAGTCCGGATTGAATCTGGCACCCCAAAACCCTGCGGTACCAATACCGCCACCAAAAGGCTTGTTGGCTAGGTATTGGCCAAAAATCTTTTGGTTGTCTAGCCTTACGCTCATCGACTTATTATTAGGGTCTAAGGCCGTGCGCATACGCCTGACTTGTTCAACGCCTTGAAAAAGAAAGGTGTATTTGAGTATACAAAAGACAATAACAATTCCAGCAAAGCCACTGGCCAATACTTTGAAATTTTTCATCAGAATGAGGTAGGCAATGCCACCGGCTAATGGCACCATTAGAGCACCTCGTGTTCCTGATATCGCAAAGCCCAAAAAGAAGATTAGTCCAAGTATTAAGTATTTAATCCTTTTCATCATAGGAGAGGGTCCCATAAAGAGAATCCCACACAGCAGAGCCATCATGGCCTGAGAAGCACCAAAGGCTCCTGCGTCTGAATAAAAGGAAAAGACCCTAAGCACTCCATGCAATACATGTTCTTCGTGATGGTCCAGGTCATAGAGCCAATAATACTCAGCCGCATCAACACCGAAGATTTGTTGCTTGAAGCCCCAAATAGTGCCCAGTAGGGATAGTCCAATAATGATGTTAAGGAACTTTTGTACATCACGATCTTCTCGAAATAGAAGGAAGACCAAGGGAATGGTCAGAAATTGATAGAAACCAATACCACGCATAGCATAGAACCAGGCGATGGGGCCATTGCCACTTGGGTTGACCATTTCCAGACATAGGTATAGCATCCAGATGCAGGAGATCCATACTAGATCGTTTTTGGCATTTTTCCAATTGACTCGGATTTGTTTATTCATCAACACAACCAACCAACACAGCGCGAGCAAGATATCAATTGACAATCCCCAAGGTCCGGGAACATAGCGGGTCAATCCCGAAGAGAGAAAACCCATCAATAGCGTAGCCCAAACGCCATATTTCGGCTGATTCCATAAGATAGAGATGACCAAAAGGCCTACGGGAAGCGCTAATAAAATCATTCCACCAGCGAGCCCGAGTATTTTGATCAAGAGGAACGCAGCGCCAAGGATAGCAAGAAGTAATAGAATGCCATAACCAGTATTAATCTGGCTAGCTCCTTGCGGCTGAATATAGCTAAGATTTGATCCTTGGGGTTTCACAGTGTAAAGATTAATTTTTCAGGTCTGCTATTTCCTAGGATTGGTCGAGCTGTACTGATTTGAAGTTAAATGGAAGAGTGCTAGCGTTAATTGCTCAAAAGACTTCTTATGGTTTGAGCCCTTTCATCCCACGAATTGCCTTTGGCAAAATCAATTCTAGATTGTGCTTTGAGACGATTGTTGTATCTGATTTCCCTTTTTACCAGGCTTACAAAGTCATCGTTATTCTTTGAGACACTTATTTTCTGTCCAAAGTCGGAAAGATCAGCAAAATCAGTACTGATCACAGGTTTGCCCATGGCTAGATACTCATTGACTTTCAGAGGATAAATGGCGGCTGTTAGATCGTTTTTCACAAAAGGGATTAAGCAAGCATCCATTTGACTGATTTTAGTGGGGAGCGCTTCCTGTGGAATTGCTCCATGGAATTTTACTCTATCCACCAGAAGTTTTGGTAAAACCACTTTCATGGGTCCATAGATATCGATTTGATAATCGGGCATGGCTTGACTGATATGATGCAGTAGATCGAAATCTATCCTGTCATCTACCGCACCGATGTAGCCCAGTGTTTTCGTCTTTTCGGTGCTAATCTTTGGGTTTTGAAATATGTCCAGATTGACTCCATTGGGTACGAGGTGACAGTTGACATTGTACTTTGACTTTTCCTTTTGTAACTGCCTGCTGGTTGTAATAATCATATCAACCTGTTTGGCAAAGGCTTCTTCAAAATCAGGTCCATGTTTTCCCGCCCATTGCGTGCCTGAAATCTCGTCATAGCAATAGTAGATGGTCTTTTTGGCTTTCCAGGCCTTTCTGGTATTCAGACCATAAATAGGATTGAGGGCGTTGAAAAGCGTAAAGTTATTGATGCCTAACTGGCGCTTGATTCTTCTGATGAAATGCCCTAACCACCAAGCATTGAGCTTTGCAAAAACCTTAAATATAGAGCGGTTGTTGATCCAGTTGACCGGGAGTATAGGAGGAAGGCTGACTACCTCTATCGTGCCATAAGGTGTTTTCTCCTTACGGATTCTATTCTTGATACCCATGAGCCTCTTTTTAGGCGCATTGGGATGTTTAAATAGGTCCTTCCAAGTGTAATGGTAGTCAATAAAGATGGCACGATGCGTGGCACTAAGCCTGGTCATCAACTCCAAGGTGGATTTAATATAAGGCGTATCCCAGGCAGGGAAGGAGTGGCAAACAATCACTTCCTTTTCTCTATTGTTGTGCCTCATATTCATACAGTAGCACTTTTAAAGCCTTGTGTCATCCAGTGATGTACCAAGGAGCGTAAACGACCTCTTCTTTTAGGGATGGAACCAATTACTTCCTCCATAACATCCGGTGAAACTCCGTTTAAGAAGAGCAGAGGCTCTTTTCCGGCTAGTTCATGATATACTTCTAGTGAATGTTGGTCAGCAGTGGTCCATTTACGATTAGCACGAGCGACCAGAAGATGCAAGTCGGCTGCTACCAAATCATTCTCCTGGTATGGCTCGTGCTGTATTGCCCCAATTTCTTTAAATCGGAATTCTAAGTTTTCTGCTCGGTCTTTTTCAGTAAGATATGTTTTGAAGTAGGTGCTTAACTGTTCTATTAGAAAGCTTTTACCTTCTCCATATTGCATGCTGAAAACGTTCACAGTTTTAGGGGTTGAAACACCTTTGGTATTTGCCCTAATTTGTTGTATTAATAAGTTCAATGATTGCTTATTAACTTGTTGAAAATCAATTGACTGTTTTTTTGTACTTGCTGGCTGCTTGATCATAAGGCCGCCAACTTTTAGTCCTGTTTCCTCAATTGCTCTTTCGGGTTTTTTGAGACTGCTGTCCAGTAGTTCAAGGCCAATCAAAAGTCCGATAGGTAAGACCAATCCTACCACAAAGGATAGAATAACAATCATCATTCTTTTAGACTTCAAGGGCTCCAATGGGTAATAGGGCGCATCTATCACCTTCAAATTGCTTGACATCATACTGCTATACTTATGAAGTCTTGCTTGATTATAGCTATGCAGGTTTTCTAAATACTCTCTTTCGGCCACATCAATTTCTCTTTCCAGTCTCTTTAGCGTAGATCCCAATGGCGCGAATTGGTCGTAAATCAGCTCATATTCTCTCTTGCGGTTGTCCATGACGGCCAGCTTGGCTTCTGACTCCTCTTTCGAGATGGTCTGGTTTAACCATTGGGTCAATAGCTCTTTTGTTTCGATACCATCTGGCGTTTGATTTACCATAATCAATCGATCTGCTATGTCTGACATTTCTTGCTTCAATAGGGTGATTTCTCCATTGAGGTTGGATTTTTTGATAGTCCGGGCATTGTCAGGGATAGTGTCCATTACCAATTCTAGCTGCGTCAGTAAAGTGGTTTGCTTAGATATTTTTGATCGATTGCTAGCAATACGAGACTGGAGCTCCGGAATAATCGATTTGTCTTCAATTTCGACCTGAATTTTGGATAAAGCCGATCGTGCACCAGCGGCTACTTTCAGCTCTTCCTGATACTGTCTTTCTAATTCCTCTTTATTACCCGAGATAAAACGCGTTTGCTCGTAGTAATTGATGATTCGATTGCTAACGCGAAAATTCAATAACTCATCTTCGGCACCCTTAAGCTTCGCATCAGATTTATCAACTGCAGCCTTAAAGAATCCAATAACAGAGTCTGTTTGGCCCTCTTTGATATTCTTTTGTTGATTGATGAAGATGTCTGTAAGTAGCTCCAGGGTGACTTGACTGAGGTAAGGGTCTATCGACTTATATTCAACCCTAATCATATCGCTTTTGCCTTCGCGACTCACTAGTATAGTTTCTAGCTGCTTGTTGCCGAAAAAAGGGTTTTCGGAATTAGTCAGCTCGTAAAATGGGTTAGACCTGTCTGCATCCCGTTGACGAATGATTTTGTACAGTACGGTCAGGTCGGTATCCTTGTCTCTTATTTCGATAGGAAGTCCTTTAATACTTTCTAAAAAGTCAGGATAATTTTCCTTTAGAATAGGCAACTTTTGCTGATGGTCTAGCACTAGAAAGCGAGCCAGTAACTTGGCCGATAGCTCCTTATTCGTTTCATAGGAAGTGGCCAGATTGATAAGGTTTTCCAGTTCATTGTTGGTCTTCGCATAATCAATGCGGCCTGCGCTACTACTTTCAATGCTATATCCTGAGATCAGCCCTGTATTGAGCAGGGTATGGGTTTCGTATTCCCGCTTATCGTTCTTGGTGGTAAAGAATACCAAGAGCGTCAGGCTAATAGCCGATAGCGCTATGTAATGGAAGTGCCTAACTAGTAATCTTATGATTTCTAAAGCATTCATATTATTTCATTATAGATTGACCAACCAATTCTTTCAAACTGCGCATGCAGTACCAGGCTTCGTTTTTCGATTTTTCTAATTCAAGCTGTGAGGTGTAATGTGAGTCAACTGCCATTCGATACTGCTCCATGGCCAGCTTTCCAGCTTTGAAGAAGTTTTCAGCAACCTTTAAGGCGATCTCATTCGCTTCAACTACTTCGGTTTGTAATTCCATTGACTTCAGGCATGATCGTAGGTCTTTATAGATTCTAATCACCTCTCTGCGAATGAATTCCTTTCTCTCATTCTTAAGTCCTTCTAGACGTTCGATTTCGAGCTTCTTAATCTTTATTTCATGCTTTCTGGACGAAACCTCGGTGAAAGGGAGTCGAAGGTTTAGACCAACGTTATAGGTGACGTTCTGTCGTGATAGATAGGTGAGTCTATTATCTGTAGAACCATCTGTTAGTTGGTCAGAAACAATGCCATTTCCGTAGTTCACGCCAGCTGTTAAGGCCAGGTGCTGAAGCCATTTTTTTTGGGTGATTTTTGTCTCTTCCCTATAGATTTCCTGACTCGTTGTGAGTGTATTTAGTGCAGCCATATTTCCAATGGCTAGATTAAGCAATTGTTCCAGTGGCTTGATTCGATCCATCGCAAGCTCTTTTTGTGATAGGTCTTGACCTTTTAATTGTAGAGTCACTATTACTATTAGGATGGAAATAAACTTTAGCTTTTTCATTGTTCTTCAGCGTTTATGGTGTGCTGGTCTTTTAAGTGATTCTCTTTAGCTTGAATGACTTTCACCAAAATTGTGAAGGCTTCTTTTTTCATAAAGGGTTGTTCAATACACTTGTAAAAGATCATGCTGCTAAGTAAGACCATAGGTAGGATGAGGATTAGACTTATCGATAACTGTAGCCAATAGGGGGATGAGTAACCGAACCGTCCGATGAGTGAATACACCAGTTCTAAGAGGGGTAGATGTGTTAAATAAATGGTATAACACATGCCGCCAATGATGCTGACCCAGGAATGGGTTAAGAATTTATAAGTCAACCTGCCCTTTAGGCATGCTGCGAAAAAACCTATCATGCCGATCGAGAAGATGAGCGACTTTCCAAGTTCTTCGGTCCAGGTGAACATCATAAGTACTATGGATCCAATGCCAATGAGGTCGAATCCATAAGACTTTTGGTTGTGCCAGTTCTTATTATTAGCATATACATCAGCCATAAACATTCCGATCAGGAAGTGCTGTAGTTGGCCAAGAATAGATGCACGGAGCGGTAAGATTTGCCAGCTAAAAGCATGCTGATAGATAATGAAAAGTGCTATCATCGAAAGGAGCAATGCGTGCCTGGATCTTATGTCTTCGAGCTTGAAATAGAAGATGGCAATAAAAGGCGCTATGAGATAATACTGAACCTCAACTTCCAATGACCATGCTACAGGGTTAATAATTGAAAATTCACCGAACAGCTGATTGTGTACATAAAAGATACTCGCCAAGTAGTGTTGACCGATCGTTTCCAGAGGTATTCCCGACTGGAAAAAGAGGATTAAACCAAATAGGGTCATCCAAAATATGTAAGGAGGTTCAAGACGGGTTAATCGTCTTTTCAAATAATCCTTGTAATGGAATGATTTGGTTCTTTTTGCAAAAGGAAGGCTAAGAATAAAACCACTGAGGGCAAAAAAGATCATAACACCGATTGCACCACGACTGATAAGATAGGACAGCTGTTGCTCTGCGGAACTTAAAGTATCCGGGTTAATGACATATCGCTGAAGCCTTTCATTTGCATGTAAAATGACGACTGGTATGATGGCTATAAACCTTATTCCATCTACAAAGGCTAGGTATTGCTTACCGGAAGTATCTCTCTTGAGGGATTTAAAGAATCTTGCGAACATGATTTAAACGTTTTCATGTTGAAGTGCTGCCAGAGGTGTTTTGAAAAGGATTTTCAAATCCATCCAAAAATTATGATGCTCGGCATATTCAATGTCCAGCGCAACTCGCTTTACAGGGTCGGCATTGTCTTTTCCGCGTTCGGTAACTTGCCAAAGTCCTGTGAGTCCTGCTGGTCCCAGAAACCTGCCTACTGTTTGGTCTGTGGTTAATTTTTCTGCTTCGTATAATGGGAGAGGTCTGTTACCAACCAAGGACATGTCTCCTCTAAGAATGTTGAACAGTTGGGGAAGTTCATCTATACTTGTATTGCGAATAAATTTGCCCACTCGCGTAATTCGAGGGTCATTCACGAACTTTACAAAGGCATTTCCTGTATTGTTTCTCTTCTGCCATTCGAACTCATCTAACTGGGCATAAATGCCATCTCCAACCACGATGCTTTTATACTCAGCGTTGGCGATTAGATTCCTAGTAAGCTTTAAGGTACGTGTTTCCTGTGCTTCAGATTTATATTGGTTGAGGTGCTTCATTTTCTCTACCAATTGATCGGCATTCACGCGCATAGATCTAAACTTGTAGAATTTGAATGTGTGATAGTTTTGGCCCACCCGATGTGCGTAATAGAATATGGGACCTTTAGACTCCATTCTTATGGCGATTGCAACGAGAATCCAAACAGGGGTAAGGGCCAAGATGAGCAGTGCTGATACTACAATGTCAAGGCTTCTTTTTAAGATGGGGATATGACGCTTTACCTTCATTATTTCTGCTTTTAAGTACATTACAAAGCTATTTTTATTGATTCCAGTAACCCGTTTTATTAGATGATTGAACTGTTTTGTAGGGTGGATGAAGGCTAGGCTAGGACAACTAAAATCAAGGGTTTTGAAGGTGAATATTTGACAGTAGGCCTTATACAAAAAGAGGCGCCTCCCGTGTGGAAGCGCCTACTTTTAACCTCAACCATTTAATCACCCTTATCGGGAGTAAATACCGTTTATGTTTCTGTAGCCTGTCTGGTTTCTATACCAGTCAAGGTAGCTATAGCCAAAACTCCTGGCCCAGTCGTCAAATCGCAAGTGACTATTTCGAATGTCAACTTTTTCTCTTGGGTAGGCGAAGCTTTCCGGCAGATGAATACCCCAGGGGAGGTCTGTTTTAGATCTATAGTATTGACCTATTGATAAGTCTGTATCATCATCTTGAGTACCTAAGAGAGATAAGTCCACGAGATCTGTTGGAGCATAGCCGGGTAGGTGGACTTCTCTTCCTCTGTTTTGGGAGATGATGACGAAGGGATTATAGGGAACGGTCCCAATTTCCGCATAGGTTTTAGGACTGGCTAAGTCAATCTCCAATGTCACTTCTTGTGGTTCATGATAAGCTGAAGTTTCCTCCGTATTTACGAATCCACCTGTTGTGAAATGGTCGTGCGCATTAGTTGTAACGATGAATACTGCATTGCTTTGTCCACTTTCTGTTCCGTTGCCATTTAATGTTACGCCTGCTCCATTAATGGAATGTCCAGACACTGTGGTGACGTCTGATGGTAGTAAGTCAGTAGCAAAACCAAAACCATTTCTGTAACCTGCACCGATCGCTCTAATCTTGAATTTAGGCGACATGCTTACCACTTGATTATCTGCATTTAAAGTGTGCTTGAATTGGTAATCTATTACCAGATCATTGAAATCGTAATCCCCGTAGTCAGGCCAGTTGTCTTCAAAGGCAAATGTGCCATAGGATGTTGAGGAAGGGTAGAAGCTGTCGTAAGCTTTGTTTCCATCATTTGGATATTCGTCCAGTATATCGTTAATACCATCTCCATCAGTATCTAAAACGCCAGGTCGGTCCACAGGACTTACATTATCTGTACTAATCGCTTCAATGGGATTAGAGGTAACAAAGAGGATGGCATCATTGAAATCCTGATCGCATTGGAAAGGAATGTTATCTCTACGAACATCTTCAAAGCCCAAGAGAAAGAGTTTGTTTTCATTATCCCAGAGCAGTACGTTATGCTGCCTTAAATCTTCATCTGGTTCAGGGTTTAAGTTCTTATCGGCAAAAACGATATGTTCATAATCTTCAGAATTACTGCCATCCCATCCGTTAGCGAGCAGTACTAAGCCAATAGAAGTACCAGCTTCAAATTGCCCGATGTTCACCTTGTCCCCAGATGTCATTCCACCTCCTGATCCAGAGAAGGAGAGATTAGGGAAGATCACATTGATGTTATCAATGTCTTCCAAAGACTGTGGAGGCGTAGCTGTTGGATATGTATAAAAGGCAATGGCATTTCTCCATCCGGCACCCTCATGAACAAAGGTGATCCAGACATCGCAATAGTCCTCAATGTCTAAGGTTGTTTTCTTTCCATTGGCCAAATAAGTAGGATGATATTGTGGAACGGGTTGACTCTCGGGAAGAGATGCGTTGATGTAATCTAGTAAAGTACTGGAAATAGCATCACGTTCTGACTCTAAATAATCTGGAACACCTCTTCCATTGTAATCACCCATATAGCTGATTGTAAAACTGTTGGAAGTCTGAAATGCCGCTGAGGCCACACCGTTTCCGTTATGTTCATTCGAACGCTGGTAGGTATCAATCGTTTTGGAAATAACCTGACCGTTATTGTATTCAAAATGAAATTGGTTTCCCTCAATGGGCACGTGAATGTTGTTAGGTATACCGATAAAAGACGTTTCTAATACTAGGCGATCGACATATGTAGGTAGTTCTACTGCGCTTTTCAGTTGACCATTACCGTCAGTAAATGCTTTGAATGCGACTTCTGTTTTAACACCATTAGCAACCTTCCATAGTTGAACCTTAAGCCCGGTGAAAGGGAGTCCTAAGTTATCTGTAAACGACAGGTCCAAGTTTACGGTTTGTGTACTTTTGAAATCAAATGAACTACCTTGTTCGGGTTCTGTATCCACTTGGATTTCAGGCTTTTCAATACAGCCTACCAATAGTAGACTCACGATGAAGTAAGTGTATATCTTTTTCATAATTTCTTAATTAGGCTACTGTTCTGATTGTATTTAATGATGAGACATGGAGCATAGCATCAATCCGCATGACGAGTTCTTTAGGGTTAAAGGGTTTGCTCAGGGTGTCTTTAGCCCCTAGCTCTAGCGCGTTGATTCTTTCCTGGCTTTTGTCCTGATCCGTTAATACAAACAGTGGGATATTTCTCCATTCGATTTGCATGCAAAGACATTGAAGCATTTGAAAGTCCTTCGATTGTTTGTCTTTGTAATCGCTCAAAATCAAATCCGGAAACGTGTTTTTCGTGCTATAATCAAGTGCCTCTTCAGGAGTAGAAACAGTAGTTACCTCGTAACTTTTGCTTAAGTAGTTTTGAAGAAACATGCGCATCATAGGATGATCTTCAATGATTAGGAGCTTTTTCATATCGGTGAATTTTATTTTTTGTTGCTTCGAAATTATGGTGAGCTCCTAAGACCAAATTAGGATTTAGATGAGTCGTTGTAATCCTTCGATGAAGTGATGCATATCAAAGACGATACTTTGATGGTCGAACGAGGGCTACTTGAGATAAATAGCAGAGATGCACAGTTTTACCAAAGCATATGGTTACCTTTGTGGCTCATTTAACAATTCCCATTGAGTCATTTTAGCAAATTAGGACTGTCACAGCCGATCTGTGATGTTTTAGAAAATATGGGCTTTGAACAGCCCACCCCAATTCAAGAAAAAGCCATACCTATGTTGTTGGAAAATAATCCAACGGACTTTATTGGCTTAGCACAAACCGGTACAGGAAAAACAGCAGCATTTGGACTTCCTTTGATCGATCTTATAGATTCCAAGAATTCGGCTACACAAGCCTTGATTATGGCTCCGACACGAGAGCTCGGTCAGCAAACTGCTCAGCAGTTGGTTAATTTCTCTAAGAGTAAGCGAGGTGTTAATGTGGAAGTGGTTTATGGCGGGGCCGATATTAGTAAACAAATCAAAGCCTTAAAGAAACCTACTCAAATTGTGGTGGCTACTCCAGGACGTCTTCTTGATTTGATAAAAAGAAGAGCGATCAACCTTCAGAATGTCGAGTTTGTTGTCTTAGATGAGGCAGATGAGATGCTCAATATGGGATTCAAAGATGATATCGATGAAATTCTATCACATACTCTAGAGAATCGAGTGACATGGCTTTTCTCAGCCACCATGCCCAAAGAGATCAGAAGGTTGGTGAATACCTATATGAAGGATCCGCTTGAGGTTTCCGTTGATGCAGCCCAAAAGAGTAATAAAGACATTTCTCACCAGTATGTGGTCACAAAGACCAACAATAAGCTCTCGGCATTAAAGCGCTTTCTGGATATCCAACCAGATATGAAGGGTATTATGTTCTGTCGTACCAAAATGGATACGCAGGAAATTGCCGATGAACTTTCTAAGCTGGGTTATGCTGTGGAGGCCCTGCATGGTGATCTCTCTCAAAGACAGCGTGATACAGTGATGAAACGCTTCAAAACCCGCTCAATGCAGTTGCTCATTGCTACTGATGTTGCTGCTAGGGGTATTGATGTTAATGATTTGACCCATGTCTTCCATCATAAGTTGCCAGATCAGTTGGAGAGCTATACGCACAGAAGTGGTAGAACGGGCAGGGCAGGCAAGAAGGGTATTTCTATGGCCTTTATCAATCCACGTGAAGGCAGGAAAATAACTGATATCGAAAGAAAAGTGAATGTGAAATTTGAAAAGGTCGCTATTCCAACGATTGATGAATTGAAGGTAAGTCGCTTGAACAATTGGGCGAGTCTTATTCTCAATACCAAGGTGGACGAAAAGGCAGAAGATATTCTTAATAGTCTCCACGGCCAGTTTGCTGATCTAACCAAAGAAGACCTTCTTAAAAGACTTATTACAAGTCAATTAGACCATTTAATGGTTGAAAGTGGAGGTGAAGACGACCTAAATGAGGGTCAAGGCAATGATCAAAAAGACAATAGAGAAAGAAAATCAAGGGCCAAGGATGGTGCTAATCGTTATTTTATCAATGTAGGTAGAATGGATGGCGTTACTGAAGCCGATTTAATTCACTTCATATCCGATGTAACCGGGATAGGTAGAAGACTCTTTTCGGATATATCAATACAAAAGAATTGTAGCTTTTTTAACCTAGATTCTAAGCATGATGATGGTTTGAGCAAACACTTTGAGTATATTGAGGTCGAAGGAAGACCTATTCGTGTTAATAGAGACGAAGAGGGAAGGCCTTCAGGCAGGCAAAATCATAGAAAAAGCAACAATAGGAATGACCGGGGAGGCAAGAATAGGTCCAAGCACTCCGCCAATCCTGCAGGCCGAAGAAACAGAGGCCGAAGAAGGTAAATCAGACAAAACTATTGACTATTAGTTGTTTCCTTTCAGACCAATCAATGAGTATTCGCTCAATGCTGAGGCCTAGTAGTTGCTTTAAAGACTAACATTATCAAGCATCCTAAATTTAAGAAGGGCCAAGGCTCTGACTTTTCGCGCGAAGTAAAAAGCCGTGTAAACAACTACTTTTCAGAGAGAGGTATTTGTAAGCAAGCCAACACAGGTATGGTCCTCAAAACCATACTCATGTTGTCTCTATTTATTGTACCGATAGTACTTATCAATATTGGAGTGGTTGAGCACGTAGCTTTGCTCTTTGCATTGTACCTCACCAGTGGCTTCGGCATGGCAGGTATTGGTATGGGGGTAATGCATGACGCAATCCACGGATCTTATTCTAAGAATAAAACCGTCAATCGATTGCTTGGCTATTCTATGAACATGATCGGGGCAAATGCTGGTGTATGGAAAATTCAACACAACGTATTGCATCATACCTATACCAACATTGATGAGGCTGACGATGATATTAATACACCGCCTTTCCTGCGTTTTTCTCCCAATAGAAAGTGGATGAAAGCGCATCAATACCAACACATTTACATCTGGTTCTTCTATGCCATCTCTACCATTTCATGGATCACGACAAAAGACTTTATCCGAGTACATCGCTATTGGAAAATGGGCTTAGTAGGCTGTAAAGGGACTTATAGAAAACAAATGATGCAGGTGGCCATCTGGAAGGCACTCTATTATACATATGCTTTAATTCTTCCCATGATCTTTTTGCCCTTTAGTCCTGGGGTGATCTTTTTGGCGTTCTTGAGCATGCATATGGTCACTGGCACGTGCATTAGTGCGGTGTTTCAAACTGCCCATATTATGCCTGATGTTGAATTCCCTAAGATGGACGAAGACGGTGCTATTGAGAAGGACTGGGCAGAACATCAGTTGGAGACAACGGCTAACTATGCACCAGGAAGTCGCGTATTTTCATGGTTGATCGGTGGGCTTAACTATCAGGTAGAACATCATCTATTTCCCAACATATGCCATGTTCATTACCGGAAGTTGTCGGAGATAGTGAGAGAAACGGCAGCCGAGTTTGGCGTGCCTTATTATAGTCATAAGACTTTTGCCAGTGCACTGGTACAGCATACTAGGAAGCTTCAGAATCTCGGTCAAGAACATAGTCAAGAATCTCCTCTGATGCATTAAAAAGGGCTTAGGTTTTCAATAAACCTCCTATTTCAGGTGAAGTCCATTTTGTTCGAATAGTGATTCGAAGTAATCTAAATCCTTCAGTATCGTTCTATATACCCATCTATAGTATTGCGTAGTCATAAACTGAAAGTGTTCTATTGCCTTATCCCTTCCAATAACCTGTGATAAAGTGTGGAACTCGAGATAACAAACACCTAAATGCAAGAAGGTGCTTTGTTCACTTCCAGCACCCTCAGGTGCTTCTGAAGGAAGGTTTGGGTACTTTTTCAGAAATGCTTCTCCGACTTTCTGAAAGCCCTCATTATCAGTCAGTGAATACCAATGCATTTGTTCATGAAGAAAAGTGGCAATAAGCTGAGTGTCTGTTTCAAAATCCGTACTCAGTGTCAATACTGGATGACTATGAGGAATAACTCCTTTCTCAATATTGATACTCTTAGTGAAAATGTAGGGTTCGAGGTCATACTTTATCAGGAGTTTTTCTAATCTCTCTTTTATGGCTATCTCCTCGGCAAGGTTGCCTTTGGACTTAATGATAATGGGTTCGTCCTTATTGGGTTTAACGACAGTCTCTATGATTCTCTTATTTGATACTTCTAGCCAAAAACTAGATTGAGACATGCCTTCTTTGTCCATGACGCCTTCAATTCTCTCATTTGTCATTTTGGCCTTGCAGTATGCGGGTCCTGAACGGAAACCGATAGAGAAAAACAAGGAATCGCCCTTTATCAATACAGCTTTAAGGTTCAAAGGGACTGGAATCAGGTTTGGCAGCATAAGCACTCCTTCATTCTTGTCAAAATCAAATTGAGCGCTGGCTTGTTGCTCACCTCTGGAGGCTAGATCAAAAATGCCTTTCCAGGTTTGATTGCCATCTTGAAAGGCCATGCCCTGGCAACTGGTAAGTATCATTACTATAAATGCAGCAATGGCAATTTCACGTTCTATTTTAAAAAGTAAGTTCATATCGGATTATTCAATAATGGTAAATGTGTTTTGCAGCTGGCTTAGGTTTTTGATTGAGCCTTGATCAGACCAGGTAATTATATTTTCCTGAAAGTGTCTCCAAACTGAGGAATGATAAGCAAATTCAAATTCCTCTTTGCTGCGCCAAGTCCAGGTGATGAGTATTTCACGATTGTTATCGTTGGCCATGATCTTTAAGTCTATTAAGCCTTCGGCTTGCCAGAACTTTTGAAGTTGGGCGGGGAGATAATCACTCGTTAGGAAGTCATAGTGGCTGGAGGGTGTTGTGAAGTGTAACTGATACAAATGACATCTCCAGTCGGTTTTGATTGCTAGGGACCGGGTTGTTCTTTCAAGTATTGACTCCATAGGCTTTAAGTTTCTGAAGCCAAACATAAACTTAGTTCTGGAAGCAATTGGGACTTGTGCAGTAAATAGGGTTCGACTTTCTAAAAATCGAACCTAAAAGTCAATTCAAGGCAGTTTTTAGGTAGTCAGACGGTGTCTTGCCCTTGATCTTTTTGAAGGCCGTGTTGAAAGAAGACTTACTTCTAAAGCCAACTTCTTGGGCTTTTCCCATGATAGAGAGATGGTTGTAATGGCTGTCTTTTGAAACCTCAATGAATGCTTCAATTCTATATTCATTGACCAACTCGAAAAATGTTTTATTCAGTTCTCTATTCAGTAATGCTGAGAATTGGTGAGGGGGAATCTCCAACATAGAAGCAACAGATGATTGGTTAAGGTCAGGGTTTGTAAAAACTTTTTGCTCCTTGAACAAGGTGTTGAGTCTTTGAGTAAGCAAACTTTTATCTCTGGAGATTTTGCCGCCAGACTTGTATTTAATCTTGAAGTCTGGAACTATGTTTCTTTCGTCCGAAAGTGCCTGATAAGCGATAAGATATACAAATACTGAGTAGATGAGGGTATTGATATAGTTGGCATCAGCATTATAGTAATGGGTGATCAGGGCATCTATAAAAAACCAAATAACGGCTACTCCAATGGCTATCATTACCCAGTTTAACCTTCTTAGCCATTTAATGCGAGATTCCTTAGATATCAGATAATCCTCACTGAAGGTGTGTTCAGCAGAAAGGATAATTCGTCTAGACAGGAAAAGATAAGTGGTAAGATGGAGTGCATAGAGGGCAAATCGGGTAAGGACAAGTGGCGTAGTTCGAATGCCATCCATGAGAAAGGCCTCAACTTGTTGCATGGAATCAGCTACGTTTCCGCCTGAAGGTTGGGCCATAAGAAGTACCAGACCCAAAATATAGCCGCTTAAGTGGAGGGTATGTTTCCATTTTAGTTTGAAGCTAGGTTTTACTACTGAAAGCACATAGAGGTAAATTGCTGGGCCAATGAGCAAAGTAGTTCCTCGACCAATGCCTGTTAAATAAGGGACTTCCAGATACAGTCTTGCTGAATACCAAAGGTTGCTCACGTTCATAAACAGGAGTATGACAAGCAGCAGTATCATCAACCTAGTAGCCGTCTTGTTGGTTGAAGGCCTAAGTAGAAAAAAGGCAATCAAGAATAGACATTGTGAAGCCGAGGCAATTAACAAGACAGACCAGAGATTGAGCGTCATATTTCAAATATAGAAAAGGACATAAGAAAGTGTGCAAATCAGGCCGCTAGAACAGTTCAAGCTGCCGCTTTACATTTTTTCGAAGTTTTCTTGCAGGTCCTTTCACTGTCATGCCTCCGTATTTATAGCTTTCAGCTCTTTCTTTAGCGATTACTTCTTCAAAGTTGGCATTTGGACTGAATGAATTCTCAAGTTTTTGAGCAATTTGGCTCAAGCTCTTAACAGCTTTAAGTTTATCACTATGGCCAATTTTAGCCTTTTCAAGACCAGTTCTTAGTATGTTTAGCGTCTCATCATAAGTCTTTAGCGGAACAGGAAAGGGATGACCGTCTTTACCGCCATGGGCAAAAGAAAACCGAGCAGGGTCGGTAAACCGAGATGGAGTACCGTGAATTACTTCGCTGACGAGAGTCAATGATTGGAGCGTGCGCGGTCCTACACCTTTCAGTAGCAGTAAGTCTTCAAAATTGCTAATATCGGTATCATGGGCCAGCGCCAAGGTGCTACCCAGTCGTTTGAGATCAATGTCCTCGGCTCTAACATCATGATGAGTGGGCATCAATACATACCGCTGAGCTTCTCTTGAAATGATATCGGGCTTCTCTTTTGTCATCTCCAGAATACCCTCTTTGGTTTGATCTGCTTCATTGGCCGTCAGGTTCAGTATGTCTCCCTGATTGTGACCAATAACTGAGGTGTGAGGCTCCTTTAGAAAGTCTTGAAATGCCTTTGAGTACCAATGATAACGCCTGGCGTAACCAGTAGCTTCATTCATTCCCTGTTGAACGACTGCCCATTCACCATCCTTCGCTAGAAAGAAGGAGTGAAGGTAAATGGAAAACCCATCCTGGACAGCTGTATTATCTACTTTAGCACTCAGTTTACTAGACCTGACCAATTCGTCTCCATTCAAACCCGTTTTCATGGCTACCTTTACAAGCTCATTAGGTGTTTGCCGAGAGTATTTGCCTCTACCACCACAAACATATAGTCCTAGTTCATCGGAAATTGGGTTGATGGCTCTTTTCAACGCACCGACCACCGAGGTAGTGATGCCTGAAGAATGCCAGTCCATTCCCATGACAGCACCGAGTGACTGAAACCACAGAGGATCACTCATTCGCTGTATGAAGGTTTGGATTCCATACTCGATAAGGATAGACTCGGTTATAGCCCTGCCCAGCTGTGCCATGCGACTGGCCAGCCATGGCGGAACTGTTCCATAGTGCAAGGGTAAATCTGCATGACCTGATCTATTCATTAATCTAAATTACTAAATATTTTAGTAAACTATATAAATTAGTATTCGTAATATGAATCTTGTGCATCGTCCTTAGCATGCACTCGGCTAGAATGACTAATTTGTATACAATGAATGAGAAGCTCAGAATAAAATGGTCGAAAATGCGCGTGATTACGATCGCGTGGATATCAGTGGCGATAGTGTTTGCTCTTGTGGACCACTGGACGATCAATTCCTCTTTTTCAATAGGTACCTCTGAGTTGTATTCATTTAGTAGCAACCTGACTTTTCACATTCTTTCAACGGTGATAGCTATTACTATAGGCGCGTCATTCTTAGTATTCTACCTTCATGATCGCCTAATCGATCGGCCTTACTGGCAGGGAATACTTACGATTGTTATTGTTTATATCACTGTAGTGACATTTATCACTTTGGTCTTCGGGTTAATACTCGTTCCGATTAATTCCAGTATTTCTATTGGGGAAGAGGGTTTTAGAGATGCGTATCAGGATTACCTCTTAGACTCGATCCACTTAAGAAATATTATGCTTTGGTCAATCGTTGTGGGTTCGACACAATTGCTCTTACAGATAAATGACAAGTTCGGACATGGTCTTTTAGGTAAACTCATTCTGGGGAAATATCATAAAGCAAGGGAAGAAGATAGGATATTCATGTTTCTTGATTTGAAGTCTTCTACCGCAACAGCAGAAAAGCTTGGTAATAAACTGTATCATGAATTCCTGAGAGATTATTTCTCGGATATGACGAATGCCATCATATTCAATAGGGGAAAGATATATCAATATGTAGGAGATGAGGTGGTGATTACGTGGACCAAGCAAGAGGGCATATCAAATTATAATTGCCTTAAATGCTACTTCGATATCAAGGAATCTATTGAGGAGAGGAAAGAAAAATATATTCAGAAATATGGTTTTCTACCAGAATTCAAGGCCGGATTACATACCGGTAAAGTCATTGCAGGAGAGATAGGCATAATCAAAAGGGACATCACGTATTCTGGAGATGTATTGAACACCGCTGCCCGAATTCAATCTAAGTGCAACGAGCATAATGTCTATCTATTAGCCTCTGAGAAGCTATTTGAGCTGTTTCCCAAAGGAATTCCATTCAAGAAGAAGAGTATCGGGGAAATTGAATTGAGAGGCAAGTCCCTGAAAGTGGCATTGAGTACATTTTCATTGAAGTAAGGAGTTCCGTTCTTCAGTCAGATAATTTTTTTAGAAGGGGGGTGGGGTAAACTCATAACTCCAGTATTCTCTAGTGATCAAGCAAAAACACTAGATGAAAAATTTACTCACCGTCCTCTCCTTAATCCTGCTACCATTCAGTGATTCCGTTGATTGGACTTTCGACTTCGAAGCGGCAAAAGCCAGTGCAGCAACATCCAAAAAGACCGTCTTGGTAGTCTTTTCAGGATCTGACTGGTGCAAGCCCTGTATACAATTACACAAAGAGCTTTTCGAGTCTGACGAGTTTAAAGCTTATGCAAAAGATAATCTGGTCTTAGTAAAGGCTGATTTTCCTTACAGGAAGAAAAACAGACTCTCAAAAGAACAGACCAAGCATAACGAAAAACTCGCGAGTCAATACAACCCCAATGGTGAGTTTCCTCTAGCGGTTTTCACAGGTGCCAGTGGAAAAGCCCTGGGAAGTTTTGGATTCGATAAGACCAAGCGTCCTGAAGATTACATCAAGGAATTCAACCAATATTTGAGATGAGACTGTTTTTGACCGTGATAAGTCTTCTGATATGCTGTTGTGCCGCCTTGGCACAACAGCCTCAGAAGTACCACAAGGTGCTGGAGTTAATGGGCTCGCGTTTTGAGATCAGCGCATTCGATGCAGATGCTCAAAAGGCCTGGGATGGCATTAATGCCGCTATTACTGAGATATCTAGAATCGAGCGATTGATCTCTTCTTGGGACCCGAATTCACAGACTTCCCTTATTAACCGAAATGCTGGAATCAAGCCAATCAAGGTAGATAATGAGCTATTCCAACTCATTCAGCGTGCTGTCCAAATATCAAGAATTACAGATGGGGCTTTCGATATATCCTATGCGTCAATGGACCGCATCTGGAAGTTTGACGGATCAATGAAAGAAATGCCTGATGCAGAAATTGTAAAAGAGGCTAGATCCAAAATTGGGTTCAGAAATATCCAATTAAATCCGGCCAAGCTTGAGGTATATCTAAAAGTGAAGGGAATGAAAATCGGGTTTGGAGCCATTGGAAAGGGCTATGCTGCTCAAAAAGCTAAAGAGAAAATGTCGGCCTTGGGGATCAAAAGTGGAGTAGTGAATGCAGCGGGAGATTTGATTGCCTGGGGCAAAGACATTGATGGCGAAAGTTTCAAAGTAGGTATTGCAGACCCGAGAAAGAAAAATCATGTTTTGTCATGGTTGAAGGTAAATAATACCTCGGTCGTTACTTCAGGAGATTACGAACGCTATGTCCTGTTTGACAATGTTCGATATGCACACATTATCGACCCCAGAACGGGTTATCCAACCACTGGAATCAAAAGTGTCACTATTGTCTCTGCAAACCCTGAGTTGGCAGATGCACTGTCTACCAGTGTCTTTGTACTCGGTATAGAAAAAGGACTTTATCTGATCAATCAATTGCAAGGAGTGGAATGCCTGGTGATTACAGATAATGATGAAATAGTAACCTCTAAGCACTTGGAAATCAACAATAAATCATGAACAAGAAACGACTTTTTATAGGACTGATAACCGCCTTAGGCTTTACACTTACACAATCGTGTACGAGTGTAAAGGGTTATCAAAAAATGTACTTGAATGATCAGGAAATGTCGCTGAGCGCTCGCTCAATAGACTATTTCTGTATCAATTTTCAATCGTATCGTGAAGGTGCTTCAGGTGCCAACGGTGGTAAAGTTGGCGGGGGATGCGGTTGCAATTAAGAGGAGTATTTTTCTTGGCTTTGCTGTCACTCGTTACGGCCAAAGTTGCTGCTCAGCGTGAAAAATCAGAAACCGATACTACTGGTTTCGAAATAAAGAAGCTGGCTGAATCAGATATCAGCCTTCTGTTCAGCTACTACACTCAGGACGGAAATAATTCACCTGTTACAGGTGGTCTGGGTACAGAGCAACTGACTGATCTGACATCCAAGGTCATTGTCAACTTGGTGCTGGATGAGAAAAACACCGTGTCTTTCGATGGCGGTTTTGACATGTATTCGTCTGCTTCAACAGACAATATTGATGACTTTGTGTCGTCTGCGTCAAGCAAAGACACCCGTGTACATGCGAATTTTGGGTATAGCCGAAAGGCCAAAAATGATTTGACATGGGGACTTAAACTTGGTGGATCAACGGAGTATGATTATAACTCTTTTCAGTTCTCTGGTTACGTCTCCAAGACCTCAAGAGATGGTAATCGAACATTTGGCTTGGCTGGGCAGGCTTTCATTGATAGATGGGAGATTATTTATCCAAGAGAGTTGAGAGACCGGCAATGGGTGACTACGGATCAAAGAAGGTCTTATAGTGTCTCAGCTAGTTTCTCTACAGTCATCAACAGGAGAGTGCAAGCAAGTATATCGGCCGATGTGGTAGCGCAGTCGGGACTCTTGAGTACGCCATTTCACAGAGTATACTTCACAAATCAGACTGAGGCTAGGGTAGAACGTTTGCCATTCAATAGACTAAAAATCCCTGTAGGACTAAGATTGAATTACTATGTGAATGACCTGTTGCTCTTAAGAAGTTATTATCGTTTTTACTGGGATGACTGGGGGATAACAGGCCATACAATCGCATTAGAAGCATCAGTGAAGCTGAACCGTTTCTTCTCGGTCTATCCGTTCTATCGATATCATACACAGTCGGAGGCCAATTACTTTGCGCCATTTGGTGAGCATACGGGTGAATTCCAGTATTACACTTCTGATTATGACTTGAGTAATCTATCGAGTCATCAGTATGGCATCGGCCTAAGGTATTCTCCCGCAGACGGAATAGGAAGATTAAGGTTGCCAGGTAGGAATAATAGACTTCTTACACTGAAGGAGATCAATCTCAAGTATGGGCATTACACACGAACCCCGAGCTTAAGCGCTAATATTTTCAGTATAGGAATGAACCTTAGTTTTTAGAAACATTAATAAATTAAAATATTAATACATGTAAAAATGTATATATGTTAAAATGATAAATATTAAATATGAATCGGAAAGACTTTTTAAAGAAACTGGGTGGGGGAGCTGCATTCGCACTCACGGCCACCTGCTTGGGAGGTTGCGCTGTTGAGAATATCAACCCAGACCAGCCTGGTAACAATGCTGCAATTGATTTTACACTAGACCTCAATGCAGCAGGCAATTCAAATTTATCGAATAACGGTGGATATGTCATTGTGAACAATCAGGTGGTGGTTGCAAGAACCACTGGAGGTGAATATGTGGCAGCTACAAGAACTTGTTCTCACGACCCCAGAAAAGAGGTCATTCTGAGAAATGGTGAGTGGTACTGCACTGCACACGGTGCGCGCTTCAGACTAGATGGCGCGGGATTAAATGGCAATGGTCGTAATGGACTAACCATTTATAATACTCAGTTAGATGGAAATATGCTTAGAGTTTTCGCTTAAAGAATGAATGATGAAGAAGCTAACAATGCTCATTACGCTTATCGTATTAATCGGCTTTTCAGGCTGTGAACAGATGAATCCGCCTGCTAATGCATCTGCTAGTGGCACAGATGTTCAGGTCACTCAGGGAGATCAAATGGGAGGCAATGAAAATGATGATGATGACGATGAAGAAGATGATGATGACGATTAATGAGAAATACCTCACCTAAGAATACCGCGAGAGCGTGTTGAAGAGGGCTTTGAAAGCCTGCAAGTGATAGAAATGATTTTAAAGTATTCAAAACTAGAAACAATGAAAATGATTAAAAATGTAAAGACCTATTTGGGCATGACAGCCCTGGCACTCTTAACGATTATGACATCTTGTGATAATCAGAACACCGATACTGTACCCATAGAAGAACAGGGCACGGCAGCGAGTAAATCACGACTTCGATTTGTTAATTCAAAAGACTATGATACTTCCGGAATGGACAGTTGGCAAGAGGTCACTGACGTACCAGGTGCGATACAGCAGTATGTAACCGACAATCACGCTAATGAGACTATTGAAGAGGCATGGATTACCAATACAGGTGAGTACATCATTCTTTTGAGTGATGATACTGTATTAGTTTTCAATGCTTCGGAGCAATTTATAATCTCGTTCAACTTAGAGGCCTATGCCGATGAATTTGAGGATGACTTTGAAGAGGTGGATTCTGCGGCATTACCGCAAGCGATTCTGGACTATCTAGTGGCAAACCATGCAGGTGTTGAAATAGATATAGCTGGAATAAATGCCGAAGATGGTGAATATGTGGTATTACTTGAATCAGGTGTTGTGTTGATCTTTGATATGGACGGTAATCTTCTTGATGAATTCACGGAAGACGACTATGATGACGATTACGATGAATATGAAGAAGTAGACACAACTTCGCTTTCTCAAGCTATTAAGGACTATTTAGCTACAAATTATACTGGTATTGCCATAGATTTTGCAGCCTTTGATACAGAAGAAGAAGAGTATCTGATCTTCCTGGAGAATGGGGTAATTGTGATTTTTGATAAGGATGGTAATTTCATCGAAGAAGAACAAGATGATGAAGACTATGAAGACGATTGTGAAGAAGTTGATATTGCCGATCTTCCAACAACCATCACCGACTATATTTCTGCTAACTACTCAGGTATTGAGATAGAAGAAGCATGGTATGATGCTGAAGAAAAGATATACTATATCGAATTGGCAAATGAAGTTGTGTTAGTCTTCAATGAGGATGGTTCTTTTGTAGAGGAATATACGGAAGATGATGATGATGATGAGGATGACGATGATGATGACGATGATTAGTCACCGATATTAGCTTATAAAAAGGCCCCGCCCCGAAACTTCGGGGGTCGGGGCTTTTTTAAGTTTAGAGATTTAAAATTGTTTAAGTCAAATACTAGAACCAGACGCGAAAGCTAAGGTTAGGAGTGAAGCCTAAAAAGAACTTAGTTCTTTCAAGTACGCTAATCTGATCATCCCGATCGAAGTCTACTGAATAAGCTGTGTTGAAGGTGTTCCTACGGTTCAGTAAATTGATAATACTGAGTCCTACTTCGCCACGAAATTTGGTGTTATCATTGCCGAACTTGTGCCAAACGGATAGGTCCAGGCGGTGATAATTAGGGAGCCTGAGCGCATTTGGAGTCGCAAATTCAAGGTCATAGATCAAATCGTCATCAGAAGGGTCTGGATCATCGTCATCATCATCGTCATCGTCAGATTCAGTACTAACCGTAAGGGTGGGAGTTGCCGTGGTAGGTAGACCTGTTTTGAATATATAACCTAAAGAAAACTCCCAGTTCTTCCAGTTGTAGGTGGTAGACAAGCGCAGCTGGTGTCTAATATTGAATGTTGAAGGAAAAGGGTTGTCAAAAATAGAATTTAATTCTACCTGCGAGTCTTGAAAGTTATAACTCAACCAGGACCTGAAGTATTTCCATCGTTTTCTAATCGTCAGGTCAAACCCTTGAATTAATTCAAAACCAGGTTCAAATGCCTGATCATTTTCGAATCCAAAACCTTGATTTACTGCCAAGATCCCGTCAATGTCCTTCACGTATAAATCAAGGTCCACCAACCAAGAGCTGTTATTATACACTAAGCCTAGAGTCGCTTGTCTGTTAATAATAATTGGTACGGTGGTTATTTCATCTTCATCGTCATTTAAGTCTGAGAGTAGCCAGTGTCGTTCGACTGCATTAGACAGCGTAAACTCAGACTCCTGTATAGTGCTCAAATATTGATGATAGATGCCAACCGAAGATTTAAATATCAAGTTAGACTTTAAGTTATAGTTGAATTTGGCCTGAGGGCTGAAATAAGCCTCTCCTAATGTTCCAACATGAGTCAGTCTTCCACTAAGAACAGCTTCTAATTTGTCATTCGGCCGATGGTTAAAGTCAAAGAAGAGGCTATTAACCAAACCTTCTGATCCAATGTCAGTAACGGCATCTTCCTCGAAGAACTCTGTTTCTGAGATTACATTGTCGACTGTGAATTGATTCAACTGGTAGCCGTACTCCAACATATTATTGTTATTGACTCTCCAGCTATTGGCTAATCGTAATTCAATGTTTCTAATGGAATTGCTTCTTGCAATTTCGTCATTGTCCTCTTCAAGTAAATCATCTCTCAAATTGGTAAAGGCATACTCCATGTCATAGTTAGAATAGCTTAGACTTGCCTTTAGAGAGTTGTTATCGTTAATTCTATGGCCGTACCCTAGGTTGAAACCAAAACTTTGGATTTTATGTCTTTGCTCTATATTGATTTCCTCAATTTCGTCTTGTTCGCGATAGTTGAAGTCACTGGAACTATTGACAATACTAGCCGTAAGCAGTGATCTGCTGTTCGGCTGGTAATCCCATTTCAGGTTGACATCATAGAAGCTCAAGTTGTTATCGAAGTCGTTTTCATCTTCTGTAACCTGATACAAACCTTGAGCATCTCGAGTTTCACTTCCAAAAAGCTTTGTTGAATAGGAATTATAAGTCCAAGTAGGGATGGCATCATTGTAAGACCTGCGTAATGCGATCATTAGAGAGCCCATATCTTGTTTGAATGGAAGCTTGGCATAAACGTCAGCGTGGGTCATATTGACGCTAGCTTCTGCCTTGGTTTCTCCATTGATCTGGTTTCTGGATGAAATGGAGATTAAACCGGCTGTGGCTCCACCATACCTCACTGGTACATAGTTCTTGTAAACATCTAAGGAGCCTATTGCCGAGGGAATAAAACTAGACACGTTGCCGAAGTAATGAGCCGTGTGATAAACCGGGATATCGTTCCAGTATAACAGCGTATTATCAGGAGCGCTACCACGGACGTTAATACCTGAGGCTGATTCATCATTTGAGGTAAGCCCTGATATAATTTGAGCTGAAAGCAAGACATCACGCTCTGAGAGGCCCGGCAAGATCTCCATTTGCTGAGGAAGTATCCTAAAGCTATTAGCTTTCGGGTCAGAGCCAATTCCCACATTAATATATTCCTTGATTTCGAAGTCTGTCAACTCAATGGGGGTAGGCTTCAACTTTACCTCAAACTGTTGCTTGCTATCAATTTCAGTGACATCAATAGTAAAGTCCTGAAAGCCCAGGTAGGAAATTTCTAAAATGGCCGATTTTGGATTCTGAAGGACCAGTTTTATCGTACCATCCAATCCAGCAACTTGTCCTAAAGCTGTGCCCTGGAGCCGTAGCGTAGCATAGGGTAGTGGATTACCTGTTTCATCATCTGAGATTTTTATGTCCAAGAATTTAGAAGCTGGTCTTTTAACAACATAGAACTGATCCTTGATTTTTTCTAATTCGAGGCTGGTCTGATCAATAATTTGCCCGAGAAGTTCCGATAAGTCATTATACCCTTGGGAAAGCGTGATCCGTTCATTCTTTATTTCATCAGGATTATAGGAAAAATAGATGGTAAACTGCTTTTCCAGATCGTTGAGTACCTGCTTCAAAGATCGGTTATTAGCACTGTAAGGCTTGTTGTCTTGCGCCTGGGTGTTAAGCGAGAACATTATTAAACAGACAAGTAGGATCGTTGATCTACTGACCTTTGATACCCAAGAGTACCAATCGCTTATTTGTTGAGTCGTATTGATATTCAATATTGTCTGCTCTTAGAACGAGTTTGATAGCCGCATTGACATCGTCATTCGGGAAATTACCAGTATATGGGGTTTCATCCAGCACTGATGTTGATTTAATGTCTATCCCAAATACATTCCTCAGTTCATCAAGTGCTTCCTTTAAAGTTACGTTTTCTAGCTCGGTTACCCCACTCATGATCCAGCTTGGTTTGCTTTCTCCGACTTCTTTCTTCCAAGCCCTTTTAAAAGATCCTTGATCAATTCTAACACCATCTCCAGGGGTTAGGTCTTTAGAAAATTCTCTTTTACTTACGTTGACCTTGCCGGTGTAGCAAACCACATCCAACAGTTCATTTCTGTTCCAGATATTGAATGATGTCCCCAATACCCTCACTGTACCCTGATCTGTCTCTACTTCAAAATTGATCCCTTTCGTTACTTCAAAGAAAGCTTCACCATCTAGGAGCAATCGTCTATTCTCGTCAAACTTGTCAGGATCGAATCGCAAACGAGAATTACTGTTAAGCGTAACCACCGATTGATCTGGCAGTGTAATGTTTTCAATTTGTCCTGCAAGGGTCTCGTAAACCGTATAATTAGGTCTTGTTAAGAAATAAACTAAAGATATGCCGATGACCACCACTGCGGCAGCAGCATATTTGAATAGGCTACCGAACTGAACTACTTTAGTTTCCGTAGGAGCAGAGGTGCTTCTTCTTGCCTTAAGCTTGGCCAGTTCGCTTTCAACATCGTATTCTGGCAGGGCTATTTTGTCTACGGAGCCAATGATCTCTTTAAACTCAGCTCCATCAGCAGAATTCTCAAATTCTTCTTTCTCCTGAGGTGTAAGGTCACCGCTCAGCCATCTGGCTAGAAAGTCTTCGCTATCGTTTATTTTATCGGCCATTTATACCAACTCTGCTTCTAAATACGTTGGGTCTTGTTTTACCCTACCTCTGGTTTAAATATTTTTATGAACCTGTCTAATTTTTACTAAAGCCTTGTGCATACGCTTCTCCACGGCTTTTACGCTAACATCTAGCATCTCTGCTATTTCATTATATGTTTTCTTTTCTATACGGTTTAATAAGAAGACCTCTCGCTGCCCCTCAGACAATTGGTTAATGGCTTCCTGAATTTGAAGGTCAAACTCAGAAAACTCCATTTGAAATTGAGGATCTTCTTTGTGTGTGGTTTTAGAAATAAATTGAATATGCTTTTGCTTGACCTTATCTTTGTCTACAAGCTTTAGCATTTGATTTTGTGCTACTCGATAGAGATATGCCTTGGCCATGTCTGGCATAACCTTTTCGCAGTTTTTCCAAAGCGTTAAGAAAGCTTCCTGAACCATATCAGCAGCTCTTTCAGCATCTTTGTATTTGTAAATTAGAAAATTGCGAATGGTAGGAGCTAAGGTTCGAAACAGCGATTCATAAAATGAATTATCACAGCTATTCTTTAAACCTGAAGTGTCCAAGTTCCTGTTTTACTTTAAGGTTAATACAGTGGTAGTCTTGCCAGCCACTGTGAAGTCCTTGCTAATATCGACTTTTTCGTCAGTTATCGCATTATGTCCTTCCGAATAACCTCTCAACATCTCAATGTGCTTTTGACGAGATATGGTAATGGGAGTATCATTCATATTCATGATCACCATTACTCGCTCATTATCGGTGTACCTGAAAAAAACATAGCTGTTGTTCTCTGGCACAAAATGTAACAGCTTTCCATGGTGGATCGCTTCGCTGTTCTTTCTCCAATTCGTGATTTTCTTGACATAGTTGAACATGTCGTTTTCCTCTGATGTTCTTCCTGATGCAGTAAAAACAGACCTTTCATCACCTTCCCAACCGCCTGGCATTTCTGCTCTTTTACCTGCATCTCCGCCTTGATTACCTTGTTTAAAAGCCAATTCAGTACCGTAATAGACCTGAGGTATACCTCTTGTGGTCAAAAGAAAGGTGTATGCCATCTTTAAATGCTCAGGTTTCTCCCCAAGCGTGGAATAGATTCTTCCAATGTCATGATTATCTAAGAAGATCACGTTCTTCATAGGGTCAGAGTAGAGTCTATCCTGTGAAAGCGCGTAGTAGAGTTTCATGAGACCACTTTCCCAGCCAAAATTGGAGTTGAAACCATCTCTTACGGCAAAATGGATCTGAAAGTCAGTTACGCTTGGAAGAAAGGAGTTGTATCCATCATTTTCACCTTCTCTATCTTCTTGCCAGTATGATTCATGGGCTACCGTCTCGACCCAAGACTCACCTACAATATTGAAATCGGGGTAGGCCTCGATCACTTCTTTCGCCCAACGGGCCATATATTCCTTATAAGGATAGACATAAGTATCCATTCTAATACCGTCAATGCCGCTATATTCGATCCACCACAATGTATTCTGGATCATGTAATCGGCCAATGTTTCATTCCTTTGGTCAAGGTCCGGCATTTCATCTACGAACCAGCCTTTGATCAGTCGGTCTTTGTCATGTTTTGAGGCATAGGGATCGGATGCTACGGGACTGCGGTAACTTGTGTTGCCATACACACTTTGGTCATGTACCCAGTTTTTAAACGGCAAATCCTTCATCCACCAGTGCTGATCACCGATATGATTGTGAATCATATCCATGATGACTTTCAGTCCTTTAGCATGGCAAGCATCAACAAATGCTACAAATTCTTCATTACTACCAAATCGCCTATCAATTTTATACATATCAGTAGCTGCATAACCATGATAAGCTTTGTATTCAGGTGTCTGATCATTTTCAAAAACAGGGGTCAACCATACGGCAGTCATTCCAAGTTCCTTAATGTAGTCTAACTGTTCTAAGACTCCCTGAATATCTCCACCGTGACGACCGCTTGGGTCATCTCTTCTGGCGGGTTCCAGCATGCCTTCGATGGTGTCATTATCAGGGTTGCCATTCGCAAAGCGATCAGGCATGAGCAAGTAAATCACATCCTCACTGGTAAAGCCCTGGTTTCGGCCATCAGGTGATGGTCTTTCTTTTAACTCAAACTGAACAGGCCGTTCCTTCTTCTTCTTTTTAAGGGTCAGATCAAATTTACCAGCGGTTACATCCGGCCCTAATTCAAGGTTTAGGAAGAGGTAGTTGGGACTATCGCCCGTTACTTGATTGACTAAGGTGATACCCGGTACATCTACACTTGCACGCCATGAAGAAATATCTTCACCATAAAGGGAGATTTGCAGCTTTTCGGTAGGCATGTTGGCATACCAAAAAGGTGGCTCTACCTTTAATTCTGGCAACTTCTGACCGAAGGCTACCTGTGATAAGAGCATTAGGATGATGAGAATCTTACTTGAGTTTTTCATTTTGCGCGTCTGAATGAATTTGAAACTAAGGAATTCTTGAGAATACCAGAAGCTAAACAACGTCTGATTGGGCTTAAGAGAGCTGCAAACGTTTGTTATTACTTGATTAGAAAGTCAATGACTTTGTCAACCACCGAGGCTGCGATCCAGGTCAGTAGTGGAATGATCAGAAAAAATACAAAACGAGAGGCTGTTGGAATGTTGACAGGTATTTCCAAGGTATTTTCAATAGTCTTCTTATAGCTAATCAGGTCAATTACGTTGATGTTCTTAAGGTTATTTCCAATCCGAGATCTTTTAAGAGCCTCATTGTCGCCCTCAATTGCGGCTTCTATCAGACGAATTTCTTTCTCTTTGGCTTCGACAATGCGCTTTCTTATGCCCTTTAAGGGTCGCTGAATCATAATAATTATAGTCGGCACCAATACAAGCATGGCGGGGTTGGTGGTAAGGTCATTAATACTGAAAGCAAAAATGAACAAGATGGCATAAACACCTGTAAATGCGAGCATGCTAATAATACCTGCACTGGTCAGAGGCATAAACCGTTGTAGGTTGAGCAAATCAACTTTGATCTTTTGAGAAAGTTGATTCATGATGGTCATGTTCCTGGTGTAAATGGAAATCGACTGGGTGATCACAATCCAAAGCATAACGAGGTGAACTACCCTCCACCAGTTGAGGTATTCGAACCTTGCCTCACCTTCCAAAATAGTTCTTATAAGGCCAAAATATGCGTGTCCTAAACCTACCATGGCGGCAATTAAGGTTTCGACCCAGAGACTTCTGTGATGATTGAAGCCTGAAGACCACCTCGTTCTTTCTTCTTCATTGAGCTCTGCATATCCCAAAAGCTGATTAAACTGCTTTTTGTGGCTGTTGTTTATCAGGTGAGAGATGTACACCAGGTATCCGAAAGATAAGACGTAAAAGGAGGAAATGTTCTCGTAGTTGTTCCAAGACAAAGCAATATTGTCTGCTTTAAAGACGATCGTCAAGGTAATAATACTAGGAATCGGCACCAGCAGTGCAACGATTAATGGTGGTACTTTGCCGGATGTTAGCCTAAGTAGAAGAGGGGTGTGAGGTTTCTTCATTGGCTTAAAATAAGAAATGATTTTCTACTTCTCACTAATGGCACTGAAGTCGATGGCTCAGGCATTCGTTTGCAATTCAATTTTTGTTCAAAGCTTTAGTATTGAGCATTTGATGTTAAGGGTGTTTTACCTATTTTGAAGGATCAAACCTTCGACATGAAAAGACTATTACTGGCGTTCTGCCTGCTGACTATCTACACCATTTCTTTTGCTCAAAACTCAGGTCCAGAAATACTCTCAATGAAGGAGAGGGCTAGCGTAATCAATGAGTTACTGGAAGACAAAGTGCAAAACTACCTCCCTGCGATAATGAGGCGAGAAGGCATTGATATGTGGGTCGTTATTTCCAGAGAGTATAACGAAGATCCTGTAATTAAGACGCTTTTGCCAGCAGAATGGCTGGCTGCAAGAAGGCGAACCATTCTGGTCTTTTTTGATAAAGGAGGAAACGAACCGATTGAGACTTTAGCCGTGGCACGATATGATGTGGGTTCTGTTTTTAAAAGTGCTTGGAATAAAGAAGAACAACCTGATCAATGGGCCAGACTATCTGAAATCATTGAAGAACGGAAACCGAAGAAGATCGGCATTAATAAATCAGCGTATTTTGGTTTGGCAGACGGCATCGTTGCTACTGATTTCGAGGAGTTTCAAGGAGCACTTAGTAAATCCAATCAAAATAAGATCGTTTCGGCCGAAAAAGTAGCCATCGGTTGGCTTGAAACTCGAACCAAAGCCGAAATGGCAATCTATCCACATATTGCTCGAATTTCTCATGATATAATCAAGGAGGCTTTTTCTGATAAAGTAATTACACCTGGAGTCACAACCACGGAAGATGTGGTTTGGTGGATGAGAGAAAAAGTCAGGGAATTGAAATTAGTGACCTGGTTTCATCCAACAGTAGATGTTCAAAGAGCAGACCCAGAGAGTTTTGAACACCTAAGGACATTTAGCAAAAGACCCGATAAGAATGTGATTCTCCCGGGGGACTTACTGCATTGTGACTTTGGAATAACGTATTTGAGATTGAATACCGATATGCAAGAACTGGCGTATGTGCTAAAACCGGAAGAGAAAGATGTACCACAGTTTTTGAAAGATGCACTAAAAGTGGGAAATAGGTTACAGGACATTTTCACCAATAACTTTAAAGAGGGTAGAACAGGAAACGAAGTATTAAAACTCAGCCGTGAACAAGCCATATCAGAGGGAATCAAACCATCAATTTATACCCACCCTATAGGTTATCATGGTCATGCTGCTGGAACTACTTTGGGCATGTGGGATTCTCAAGGAGGGGTGCCAGTTACGGGAGACTACCCCTTGCACCTGAATACTGCCTATTCAATTGAATTGAATGCTGCGACTTATATCAAGGAGTGGGATAAGGAAATTAGAATTATGCTTGAGGAAGAGGCCTATTTTGACCGCTCAGGAGTTTGGTATATAGATGGTAGACAGGAAGAGATATTTATTGTCAATCAATAGCATTCTCAATGCACAACTACTGTATGTTTCCGATAAATCTACTGAGTTGCTCAGATTAACTTTAATCGTCTTTGCCACCATATGCTTTCTGGGTGCTTTTCCAGCGCTTGGTCAGGAATCTAATGTCCTTGACTTGCGCTCAGCATCTTTCGAAAAGCCGATAGCGATTGATGGAGCATGGGACTTTTACTGGTCTGAATTAATTGAAGATCCGTCATCTGCAGAATCAATTCCGATTATCGCAAATGTGCCTCACCAATGGCCCGATCTTGAATTAAATGGGGCAACCTTACCAAGAACAGGTTTTGGTACGTATATAAAAAAAGTACGACTACCTTCCAGTAGTTCTGACTGGGGCTTGGAAATACCACATTTCTTTTCGGCATATAACCTTTATGTCAATGGAGATCTGCTCCACTCTTCAGGGCAGGTAGCCAAGACTAGAGAGGACTACTCTCCTCAGCGGGTTCCTAAGATTGTCTCTCTTGCATCAGTAGACAGCAATTACCTAGAGATAGTCATCCAAGTGGCCAATTTCGATCATCATAAATCTGGCTTTTTCTATAATATTGAAATTGGGGATCTTTCGATGCTTGAAAGAAAGTTTAACAGAAGACTCAGCTTTAGTGTATTTGTGGCGGGAGGGCTTTTTATCTGCGGATTAATAGTGATTTTCTTTTCCATAGTATTTCGTCAGTTATTGAATCAGGTATCGTTCTTTGGAATGTTCTCATTAGCCATTCTCTATCATATTCTGGGCTCAGATACTTATCCATTACACATCATTTTCCCCAATTATGATTTCTATTTAGCATTAAGAGTAGAGAGTCTAACCGCCTATTTGGCTGCTTTGGCGGGCGGTTTGTTTGTGTTTAATTTTTATGATCGCCAGACTAAGCCATGGATGAAGTGGTTTGTATTTGGAACTATAGGAGCTTTCTTATTATCCTCTTTAGTCTTACCTCCGATTTACGTTAGCGAAGTATATTTCTACTCGCACATTGTTCTCATTGCGTTTAATCTCTTGTTCTTTTATCTCATTGTTGTTGCAAAGGTAAGAGACGGTTTTGCGCCACCACATATTGTAGGAGCTTTCGCATTGATATATCTATGGTCATTCATGGAGATTTTTGAACATCTAGATTGGGTGGATGTGGATTTTACCTTGCGAGTGTCCTCTATGGTCATCATTCTGATTCTAAGTAATCTAGCCATCTTAGCATCTCTAGTATATCAGGTTAATAATGCTGAATTAACACAGGCTGAGATGGGGTATCAAAAGAATCGGCAAACGATGCTTTCTCTTATTTCCCATGAAATCAAAATGCCTATTGCCTCTCTCCAAATGAATATGGAGATGCTCAAGATGTCTAGTGAGAGGCCTGAGAAATTTGAGAAGGTCAAAGACAAGATAGTTGGCTTATCACTGAATGCAGTTGAGACCATAAAACGCATGCTGCATGACTTTATCTATTTCATGTCCTTGGATCAAAAGTCGAATGATCAATTGTCGTTTGATGACATTAAGTGCTTTATCTCGGACAATTGGAGCTTGCAGTTATATGCCAATGCCTCTGTTGATCTAGACTTGAAGCAATATCCCACTGATAAGCTGACGCTCAAATACATCTTAAATACAGTGGTAGGCAATGCCGAAAAGTATACGAAAAGTGTTGATAAGCCAGTAGAAATTCACCTGGAAGGAACTCGTGAAGCAGTAACCATTGAAGTAAGAGATTTTGGTATAGGCATGTCAGAGGAACAACTGGCGAAAATGGGCACCGAGCAAGCTAAAATTGATGAGAATCAGGAAATAACTGGGATGGGTTTTTATCTTGCAAAAGAATTAGCACAACGCCTGGGGCATGAGCTTTCGATTACTTCGAGAGGTGGCGAGGGTACTAGCGTGTTTGTTCAGATTAAAAGGGTATGATTAGTTTATTAATTGTTGAAGACGACTTTGCTGTAAGAGATACGCTCAAGGATTTCATTGAGTTTATGTATGATGATGTCAAGGTATCTGAGGCCGTTGATGGTAAAACAGCAAGTGCCAAACTGGATGCTGAGCAGTTTGATATTATGATAACGGATCAGATGATGCCTGATATGAAGGGCTCTGATTTGATTACTAAGTACTTTGAAAAGCTGACCAACGATGGTACTTGGATCTATGTATATAGCGGTCAGATGAGCAATGAGCTACGCAAACAATTTGAGGAGTTTCCCCAAATTGAGATCATCGACAAATTTACAAACCCGACCTTCTTTAAAGAGATCATTGATAAATTCAAAGAGTCTCAAAATCTGGCCTGAAATATTGATGCGATTAAAGTTTTTTCAATTACTTTAATCAGATCAACCGTTCTAAATGGCTCACAAGAATAAGGACTTCTACAACTATTTTTCCCAAAATCTAATCAAGGGTTTCATCTACCTCTTGGTGCTTATTGGCTTGATCATAGTTTTCAAGAGTACTTTTAAGAGTCAGTATGATATGATAGAGCATGCCGTTTCGGATAGCTATTATCTAATGTTCTTCATTTTTCTTATTTCTGAGTTTTTTGTAGGCATACTTCCCCCTGAACTTTTTATGATTTGGTCTAGCGATGACCCTTGGCACTATTATGCCACAGCTGTGACCACAATGACTATGGTATCCTTATTTGCGGGGTGGTTGAATTACCGCATTGGTTTAAAACTGGGAGAAAAGGAGTTCTTTATGAATTTTGTCAAAAAGAGACTTAGGTTCAAAAAGTATCAACAACGTTACGAACAGTATGGCAGCGGACTCATTATCGTTTCCGCATTGACGCCATTACCTTTTGCTCTCGTAAGCATGTTAACAGGCACATTAGCCTATCCACAGAAGAAGTACCTGATGTTTGCCTCTTTCAGAATCATTCGATTTGTCGTCTACGGGATCATTGTTTGGAATTTGCACGGAGTTATCTGATACTAAATACCAGTTTTTGAGTTATATAGATAAGTTGATTTAAAAATTGCTCCATAACTATGCATAAGCTTCTGAAATGTTTCTCAATTCTTTCAGTGTTGGCCTTTGTTGCCTGCAGCTCTAGCGATGAGGCTGTTGACCCTGAGGGATATGAAGGGGTTGATAGGCGATTGTGGTACTTCTTTGATGTATTTCAGCAAGAAGCTGAGGCTAGAGGTGTGTCTGTAGATCTAAGAGCGAGCGGATTGACAGGGCGTATCGGTAATATCGATGGTGTAAATGTGGCAGGTGGGTGTAACTTTCATGGCTCAGCGCCTAATCAGATCATATTGGACGCTACGTTTTGGAATACCTTGAGCTTTATACAGCGTGAGTTGATTGTGATGCATGAACTTGGTCATTGCGTTTTGTATCGCGATCATAGAGAAGCAATGGATGTCACTGGTCGGTGTTTATCGATAATGAGAAGTGGTCTGGGGCAGTGCAATGATGGTTACAGTGAGACTACTCGTGAAGGTTATCTCAATGAGCTATTCGATCCAGCCTTTGCAAATGAGATAACTCCTTAGTTCTCGAGCCTTTCATTAATGGCTTCTCGAAAACCGACAAGTTGTTCTCTAAAAGTATCGACTTGTCTCATATAGTTTCCATAGATCAATATATACCTCCAACTCGCCTGATTTCTATAGGTCTGGTCGGTAGTGGCAAATTCCATGTAGTCGTCTGACACAATCTCTTGTGCAAAATCAGAAAACCAATCATGCTGATCTCTCCAGGATTCAAGGTCCTTTGTAATGCTTTCTCGAATGAGTTCATCGATGTCGTTAATGTTCTCTATAGAAGCTGTCATAGACTGAACGATTTGATTGACCAGAGAATCTTCGTCATATGCAGAATTGAAGCTTTTTAATGCTTCATAGCCACGAATTTCAATGTTGAAAGAGTTGTGTCCCGTGATTAAAAAGGTGCAGTCTCGGCACTCTTTGAATTGTGCCTTGTTCATGGAGCCATTCATGATTTGCTCAAAGGCCTCCTGATTGCCGCTGTAGTATTTAACAACCCTGTCGATATCTGCTATGTCATTTTCGATGTCCTTCTGAAAGGTTAAGAAAATGTTTCTTAGCCTACCTTCTTGTTTTCTTCTTTCGCTAAAATTGTTGATTGAGAGCGCGATTAGAATACCTACAACTACCAAAGTTATTTCCCCGATAACATAAGTGAGATATCTTCCAAATCGATTACTTTTTAGTGTGCTCATTTTTGACTTTCTAAATAAGGTCATGATAAAATGTTACATCTGTATGTCATAAATAGGCTGGTAAGGTTCAGGAATATCCTCTTTGTCCTCATCCATCATTTCCCTCATGTCAATTTCAATCCCTCTTGACATGGTGGTAATAGGTACATCATTCGATGTTCCTTCAAATGGGTTTTCACCAGCAGTACCTATCCGTTGCATCGTGTTAAAAATCCATGAAACAAGTGCTGAGAACGGGACAGATAACCAGACAAAATAGGTGCCGATTTCATGGCCATTGGCTACTAACTTGGTGCCTATTTCTGAAAACTCCGGTACCACACCTAGCGGTAATAGAAAGATGAACAGGTTGACAAAGTCATAGGTAAGCGTGGCATACTGCCGTGGATAAGGAAAGTTTTTGATTCTCTCAGATTTACCTTGTAAAGTGAAGAACTCCTTCAGTACGCCCTCTAATTCTAAGAACGAGAATTCCCATATATGGCCACTTTCTTTTAATTCGCGAATGTGTTTTGACTGTAACGTCAATACGGCATTGGCTTTATTCTTCTTGGACATTACATACTCCAAATCTTCCTTTGAGAGTAACCTCGATAACTCTTCTTCCAGAGGTACATTCGTTTCAGGAAGGTTCAACATTTCTGTCCATTCCTTGTGAGACTTTGATTTAGATACCGTTTCCCAAGGCTTACCTTGTCTAAGTGCATATCTAAGGGCACTCATCCAGGCGATTTGCCTATGAACCAATTTGGTACGCTCTTCATTCAGAGATTCTTTTGACCGCGGTTCAACCGCATGGTCATTGTTAATCATATCTCTAACCATCATGGTCCACGTCCTGCTATTGTTAACTATACCACCCCAGATCATTCTGGCCTCCCAGATTCGGCCATAGGCTGCGTTGTTCTGAAAACCTATTAAGAATGCTACAGCTGTACCAACGAGGGCTATGGGTGTCCAGGGTAGTTGCATCCATTGTAAGCCCAATAATTCATATAAGGAAGTAATGATTAAGGCGAATATGAGGAAGAAACGAGTTTCTCGTTTTGTCCAACGCATCATATCTCGCTTAGAATATTTCTTTTTAGTGTACATACAGCAGGGTTTCTGTTTCTAAATATAATCAGCTCACGATATTTTGTATATTGATTACTTCCAAATTGCATTTATGAGAAGAAGAGATTTTATCCAATCCAGTGCCTTAGCGTCAAGTGGTTTCTTGTTGGGTATTGAAAGCTTAATGAAGTTTTCTGGTAGAGAGGAATTCCAATTGAACTATGCTCCCCATTTTGGCATGTTTAGGAATTCAGCACCGAATGGTTTCTTGAATGAGTTAGACTTCATTGCCGAGCAGGGATTCAGATCTCTTGAAGACAATGACATGAAAAAGCGCTCTTTGGAAGACCAGATGGCAATTGCCAATAGGATGGAGAAGCACGGCCTGACCATGGGTGTCTTTGTAGCGCATACTATTTATTGGAATGAACCTAATCTTGCAAGTGGCAGGAGTCAATGGAGGGCGGAGTTTCTTAAGGAGATCAGAGAGTCTGTGGAAGTAGCTAAACGGGTAAACGCAAAGTGGATGACAGTTGTGCCGGGCCATCTTGACCTTAGAAAAGATATGGGGTATCAAACTGCTAATGTGGTAGAAACTTTGAAACAGGCATGTGATATTCTAGAGCCTCATGGGTTGGTTATGGTATTAGAACCCCTCAATCCCAGAGATCATCCAGGGTTATTTCTAACTAAGGCATCACAAGCGTATGAAATTTGTAAGGCGGTCGATAGTCCATCATGCAAGATTCTATACGATATCTATCACCAGCAAATTACAGAGGGAAACCTTCTTCCAAACATTGAGGCTTCTTGGGATGAGATCGCTTATTTTCAAATAGGGGATAATCCGGGTAGAAAAGAACCGACTACTGGTGAGATAAACTATCGAAATGTTTTTAAATACATTTATGATAAGGGTTATCGCGATGTTTTAGGAATGGAGCACGGCAACTCCATTAAGGGAATTGAAGGGGAGAAGGCTTTGATCAAAGCTTATAGAGCTTCAGATAGTTTCTAATAAGTAGACTGCGTAACTGTCCTAGTACGCGGTTACAGTTTGTATCATTAAATCAAATGACTCCTTATCGGGAATCCATTCTCTGAATTTTCGATGTTTTAATAAACTCAAATCTGAAGTGGGGAAGAGGTATTTGATATGTGTCAGTGCCATCAAAAAGCTTCCGGTCATAGAGGGATGGAATTGGTCTCTTTGGTATAATTCGATCGTATCGTAGGACTCTCGGAAAGAACGCCAAATTTCTCCTCCCTTTATTAAAAGGGCCTTATTCAATTGGGCAGCATCCGTGTGATTCTTTATTACACCATCGAATGTTTGATAATACTGAACGGATGGCCAAACCATGAAATACGCGGGTTTTGCTTCATGCTTAATTGACAATTTGGAAATTCTGCCGCCAAAATCTATCAATGAAGTCCTGCCATAGGCTTGTGAAGACGGACCTTGTTGAAAGATCACATAATCGAATTCACCCTTGCTGACGCTAGCCTGGATTAACCCATCATTCCAGTGATCCTCTAGTCCATAATTTGGAAAGCAGATGCACTGTGTTTCAATTTTCTTATTGAGGCTTTTGCCAAGCCTTTCAACTATCTCAGGTAAGTCATTAGAATAGGTGAGGCTATTTCCTACGTACAGTATCTTCTGAGCATAAGCCCAATTTATGGAGCCTAAAAGTAAAAGGGCATAAAAAAGTGTTCTTCTCATCTTTCAAGTGGTAAACCGTTCAATCGAGAAAAACCCTTATTAGAAGGACGGTAGTGATGATGATTATCTAAGCTCCGAGAAGATCGTTTCCCCGTTGTATTCAACTTTGGAGACGTGATGTGTTGATCCATTATTAAGTAGGGACCAATATTCGGGGTATTTCAACGTGATTTGATTCCCTATAAGTTGTTTTTTTAGTGCTTCAATTTCGAGGCCCTGTTCAAGCCCTCTATTGATATAGAACATCTCATCGGTCTCTTTTAATCTGAAAACAATGTCTTTTTCTCCACCTTCAAAAATGTGAGAAACAGTGCCATTGGCAATTGACAACTGATTTTCAGGTAAGGAAGGAACCGGACGAAGTGTAAGGCTTAAAAGAATGATAACTGAAAATCCAGAGATTAAAAGGATTACAGGCTTCTTCATGTCAGTAAAGATTGATTTGGAAGACTTAAGTTCCTCAAAAAGAATGGAATATGCAATTCTCATACAATTCCGTAACAATCGAGAGAACAGTCTGTTAACATCCCAAATTCTTAAAAATGATCTATTGTTTGATATTGTTTACCAACCTTTTCTTCAATACAAATTCATGGGTGTTTGATTTTGGAGAAGGTAAGACTGGGGAAGAGTGGATGATCGTGAATGATGGCGTCATGGGAGGGCTTTCCCGTGGAAAAGTAGAGTTTAATGAAACAACCATTACATTCTCAGGAGATGTTTCATTAGAAAATAATGGAGGCTTTACCTCATTTAGATCACCTTACGGACTTTATGACCTATCTGAATATGACAAGGTAGAAATCAAGTATAGACTTGACGGCTTGAATTGTGCGTTGTCTTTTGATCAGAACAGGCGTTTTTGGCGACCTAATCATAAGATGCCATTGCCCAGTACGGATAATATTTGGATGACATTAGAAGCTAATCTTTATGAACTAAGTCAATATCAAATGGGCAGAGAAACCGGCAGAAGAATGTCTCCTTATAATGCAAAGAATACGATAAGGTTGGGTATCATCACTGATTCTAAGGAGGCTGGTAGCTTCAAACTGGAGATTGACTACATCAAATTTTTTAAAGCAGAGAACTAGTTGATTCCCAGCTTGGCCTTCAAATATGTCATCGTACGTTGTCTGGCCAATGTGCTTGCATCTCCATTAATCCCAGTGGTCTTTGAGTCGAAACTATGGTCAGCGCCCTGATAGTTATGTATTGTCGCTATGCCACCTCCATTGTTTGATACTGTCTCCAGCATACAATTGGAATTACTTGTCAACGGATCTTCTGAGGCCAAATGGATCATGAAATCCACTGTGGTCTGAAAGATGCTTGTTCCATTGCATGGATTGCCATAATAGCTATTATGAAATGATCCAGGATAATACATAACGCCTGCAACAAAGCCTCCAGCTTGTGGTGACGGGGCAGGACTTTGTATCTCATTAGTATAAACTGTCCCGCTATAGGATTGTGACCACTCCCAATCAGTCGGTATTACGCTTGTATCGAACAAGGTGCTTTGAACAGCCGTGCCGCCATGTGAAAAGCCTAGAATGGCCACATTATCTGACTGAAGTACTGGTGTACCATCTTCTCTCACTAGTTTTCTTAGTAGTTCAAGTGTACTATAAGCATCGTAGTTACGAACGAAGGATGCACTGATTTGAAATTGCCGGGGTGGATTCTTCCAGTCTCCTGCATTTTCTACAGTTCCTCTTCGGTAATAACTGCCTGGAAAAGCTGAGACAACATTCTCATTGTCGAATAACGCCTTCCATTGATTGTTTTGGCTTGATAATTCCCATTCGACTATCGTGTCATCAATACCATCATTGTCTGTGTCGGAGTCATTCCAATTACCTCCTGAGCCATGCATTACCACCATGCCTGGTAAATTGACGGAAGATGTAGGGATTGAAATGAAAATAGGGAGCGACACATTGTCTATGGCGTTTACAAAGAGCACCGTATCTCTTGTCGCATTGGGGATAACTATCTTTCCAGATAAATCTTGCTGCATCCCGCCTCCGTCATCATCTGATTTACAAGAGACCAAGACTAGAATCATTGCTGCCGCAATAAAAAATCGATTCATGGTTTGAGAATTTGATGGAAAGTTAGTTAATCGCCCCGATAATTTAGTGTCAATTTGTCTCAAGGAGGTCACTAAAGGAAAGAATCATATCCACTGGTGTAAATCTTAAGTCCCGAACGAAAAGAAGATTTAGTTTTGCAGGATGCGAAAGCGATTGTTCGGGGCACTCATCTTCCTTGTGGGTGCCTTTAGCTATGGTCAGGATATAGAGATTAAGAGGATTAACGAGCGGATCGTAATTGATGGGCAGATCGATGAGATTTGGTCATATGCTGATTCTGCCTATGATTTCCAGCAGTTCTTTCCAATGGATACCTCGTTGGCCTATGCTCAATCTGTGGCCAAGGTATTGTACGATGATCAGTTCATTTATGTGCTGGGAATTATGTACAACCCTGAAGGTGACCGAGGTTATATAACACCATCACTCAGGCGTGATTTTTTTGGCGATGCCAACGATTCCTTTTCCTTCTTGATTGATGCATTCCAAGACAATACTAACGCCTTCATTTTCGGTATAAACCCTTTTGGTGTAAGGAGAGAAGGGCTGATTTCCAATGGTGGAAGTGGGCGAGGAGGGTTCAGTCTTGACTGGGACAATAAGTGGAAGGGCGAAGCACGTCAGGAAGATGGGTATTGGGTCGCTGAAATGGCGATTCCTCTCAAGACGATTCGTTATGCCGAAGGCCAAACCAAATGGAATGTGAACTTCTATCGCGTGGATAGCGAATATGCCGAACGATCCACCTGGTCTCCAATTTCAAGGAATTTCTCAATCATTAACCTTGCGACAATGAGGAAAATGAATTGGGATGAACCCACGAAAAAGCCTGGTTCAAATATCTCTTTCATACCCTATGTGGCCTCTGGTATCAGTAAGAACTTCCAGTCAGGCGATCCGTCAGAAACGAATTTCGATGCTGGTTTTGACCTAAAGTATGCCGTAACTCCAGGCTTAAACCTCGATGTAACGGTTAACCCTGACTTCTCACAGGTGGAAGTAGATCGGCAAGTGACGAATCTGGATCGCTTCGAGATCTTCTTCCCAGAGCGAAGACAGTTCTTTCTGGAGAATGCTGATTTATTCGCCAACTATGGAAATCAGGGAACACGACCATTTTTCTCAAGAAGAATTGGTGTGGCTCGAGACGAAACCACAGGTCAGAACATTCAAAACCCTATACCGGCAGGCGCCAGGCTCAGTGGTAAAGTCAATGATAACTTGCGGCTGGGTTTTCTTTCTATGCAAGCTGGCAGGGAAGGAGATGCTGCGCTTCCATCTTACAACTATTCTGTGTTGTCACTGCAGCAAAAAGTCTTTGCCAGGTCAAATGTGTCCTTTCTAGTCGTGAATAAGCAGACATTTGATGACCTTGGCTCGTTTGATACGAATTTATATTCCGAATGGAACCGAACGATTGGTGTGGACTATAACCATGCTTCTGCCGATAATGTATGGAATGGAAAGGTATTCTATCATCAATCCATAGATCAGGTGCAACCTGATGATGCTTATGCTACTGGTTTAGAACTGAACTATGGTGTGCCCAAATGGTCCTGGAGACTATTCACGCAAAGGGTTGGGGCTAACTATAATCCCGAAGTAGGTTTTGTAAGAAGACGAGACATTCAGCAGTTGGCCAATACAGTGCGCTATTCTTTCTTCCCAGAAAAAGGTGGGATACAACGCCATGGACCAGGGTTTGATTTCGATATGGTTTGGAACGATGAGTTTGGCTTCCTAGACTGGGATATGAATATTCTCTATGATATCAACTGGAGAAGTTCGGCCCGCTTTAGTGCTCGTTTAAGAAGGCAATACACTTTTCTTTTCAATGGTTTTGATCCAAGTGGATCGGGAGGGTTGGCCTTGCCTAGCGGAACGGGATACCACAATAATTTGATTATCGCGAGCTATAATTCTGATCAGCGCAAGCTTGTGAATTTTAGCGTAAGTACCCGGTCTGGTGATTACTTTAATGGAACGCGAATCAACCTAGAAGGTAGTCTGAACATTCGCTATCAACCGCTCGGTTTTACCAGCATTAACTTTGCTTATAACAGAATCAGGCTGCCTGATCCTTATAGTGATGCCAACCTGTTCCTGATAGGACCTAGGTTTGACTTCACCTTTACCAAGAAACTCTTTTGGACCACTTTTGTGCAGTACAATACCCAGATTGAAAACTTGAATATCAATTCAAGGCTTCAATGGCGTTTTGCTCCTGTATCAGATTTCTTCTTGGTCTATACGGATAATTACTTGGCCACCAATGATGATGGCTTTATCAATATTGGAGACTCCAGGTCAAGGGCACTCGTTTTCAAACTCACCTACTGGTTGAATTTCTAAAATGGGTTATCGGTATGGGTGGTCAAGATTCTTCGTTGCTCTCAGAATGACGTTCTGAATTGATTTTATTGTAACATTATAACGTAGTCATCCCGAAGAATGAGGGATCCTATTCTCAAAGAAAGTCCTGTTCAGTGTTAATGGTTAAGGTTCTTCGCTGCACCTGTTTGCCGAGAGGCAGGCTCAGAATGAAAAGAGGAACGTAAACTTATCCTGAAGCCTTCTTATCCCGAGTTTATCGAGGGATCTTTACCGCCATACATGTACTTGTATTAATGGTAAAGATTCCTCGTACCTCGGAATGACTTATTTTATTTATTCTTGACTGCTAATTCCCCTTCTTAGCAGGCGTATTGTAAGGTGGTGGCGTAATCTTGGCCTTAGGTGTATTGCCTAAAAGTCTCAAAACTTCCTGAACCGCCCTTTCCAGTTGAGGGTCTCCACCATTGGATAAAGACTTAGCATCCTGTCTTACCTCAATATCAGCAGGTACACCTTCGTTCTCAGCCACAAATACATTGTTGATAGGGTCAAAGACAGCATTATCAGGCGCGGTCATTGAACCGCCATCTATGAATCGGTAGTGTGTTGATGACTTCACTAATCCACCCCAGGTTCTGGCACCAATCAAGGCTCCAGCCTTTTGCTGACGGAACACCCACGGGAAGAAGTCTCCACCTGATCCCGCCAGTTCGTTAATCAAGAGGACTTTAGGTCCCAAAATACCGGCAGGTAGCCTCATGGCTTGTCCATTTGGTACCTCGTTGGTCAGTCCAGCTCTTACGGTTCTGGTCATCAAGTCAACCATGTAATCATCAAGCAGACCACCGCCATTGAAGCGTTCGTCTATCACGGCACCTTCTTTATTCTGCTGCGCAAAGAAATATCTGTTGAAATTAACAAAGCCTGGTCCGCCAGTATTTGGCACCCAGATATAGCCCAGTCTACCATTTGATAGCTCATCAACTCTTCTTCGATTGTCCTCAACCCAAGCCCTTTGACGTAAAGCATTCTCACTACGAATTGGCTCAACTACCTCTCTCCATGCGCCCTCAAATTCTGGTTTGTCATTGATATGCAAAACCGTTTGTTCACCAACAGTGCCATCCAATAATTCGAATGGATCTTGCCCAGCAGTGAGTTCTTGGCCATTTACGCCAACGAGATAATTACCCTCGGCTACTTTGATCCCGGGTCTATCCAGCGGACTCGTTAAACCTGGGTTCCAGCTTTCAGTTGTATAAATGCGATCAATTCTCCATCTGTTTTTATTAATAGATAAGTCAGCACCAAGCATACCCATGGTCGAGCGATCAATCGAAGGGTAGTCGCCTCCACCAACGAAGCTATGCCCTACGGAGAGCTCACCATTCATCATGTCAAAGATGTAGTTAAGGTCCGCTCTATGTTTGACAAATGGAATTAGAGGGGCATAGCGATCGTAAACTGCATTCCAATCCCTGCCATGCATATTTGGGTCATAGAAGTAATCTCTTTCGTACCTCCATGCTTCTTCAAACATCTGCTTCCATTCTTCGGCACGATTTAGTTTCATTTTGAGACTCACTCTAACGGGCTTTCCACCTTTTCCACTAGGTCCGGCAGTACCTGAAACAGCCCAACGACCGTTCACTCTTGCTAGCATTTTCTTGCCATCTGCCGACAATGTGAATGTTCCAACCCCAGTTAAATAGTCTTTGGCCTTCCGGTCTTTCAAGGTGAATTTGTGAAGGGTTTGACTGAATGATCCCGGCTTTCTCTCTGCTATGAACACGGAACCCGCAGGCCCTGGAGCAGTCGTGGTATAGTTTCCAGAAGGTAATGGAAGAGCAATTGTTCTTCTATCAATACCCTCGAAATCGATTTTGATACCAGCATCTTCCTTGGCTTCCTCTTTTTTATCTTCCTTGCCTTTCGCTTCAGGCTTATCTTCTTTTTTAGGTTTTTCCTCCTTAACCTCTTCTTCATCACTACGTGGGATAAATGGTGAGTCAACCCCTTCTTGTAAAACAATCACATAAGGAGAGTAGCTAGGAGAAGCCGTAATTGAACTGGTATTGGCCCATCCTGAACCTAGCGCCACATTAGTACTGGCTAAGAAGTAGAAGTGCTTTTTGTCATTGTCCCAAGATGGGGCAAAGGCGTCCGCAAAGTCATTTGTTAATTGGCTGGTAGTATTGGTTTGACTGTCCCATACCATCACCTTTCGGAACATGTTTTCACCTGCCTTGGTATAGGCTAACTTTTTAGAGTCAGGAGCCCAAGCCAAACCGGAGCGACCCCTTTCCAAGTTAGTGCCACCGACACCAATGGTCTGTAAGTTGCCATTTTCCATGTTCATTACACGAATGCGAACATCATCATCCACAAAGGCAATGTGCTTGCCATCAGGAGACCACTTAGGTTCCCATCCTAACTTTGACTCGCCAATACTAAAGCTAGTGGGCTCTGAAAGGCCATCTTGATCAGCTAGGTAGAGCCTGTAGCCTTGGCCATCCATATCGGAGAACCAGGCGATTTTATCACCTTTTGGTGACCAAATGGGACGTCTATCTGCAGCACCAGAGCTTTGTGTGATGTTTCTAGCATCCCCGAATTCGGTGGGAACCGTGAAGATTTCTCCGCGTGCTTCCATCACTACACGCTTACCTGTGGCAGATAGTGATACTGCAGAAGCTCTATTTGTTACTGTTTCCCACTTGGTCTCAGCCCAAGGGAAGTCACCGATAACGTTGATGTTCAATTGCGTGGTATTACCATTCGAAGGGTCTACGGTATGTAGGTAACCGTTTTGTTCTATGATCAACTGGCCATTAGCACCCTTATTGAGTGACTTTACATCTGTGCCAGTGAACTGTGTTACTTGACTGAGTGCTTTAGATCTTACATCATAAGACCAAACATTCATATTCCAGTCACGATCAGATAGGAAATAGACTTTATTACCCATCCATAGGGGGTGAATGTCAGTAGTGCGTTCTTCATTAGGAATAAGTGTTTCACTCTGATCCCTTAGGTTGAGTATGATTAAAGGTGTGTTTTGTCCGCCTCTATAGGCTCTCCATTCCACATCCCATCGGCTCATTTTATCAACAGCAATTTGTCGGGCGTTTGATGAAAAGGATCCATCAAAGCCCCATTGGTGACTGAGCATGGTAGAAGGACCGCCTTCTACAGGAACAGTCCAAAGTCGGTTGTAGCCTGAAGGGGCTGTTTCTCTTGACGATGCATAGAGAATGCGCTTTCCATCAGGGGTCCAGCCTCTAACGATGGCTGCTGAAGGTTGCCATGTAAGTCGTTTAGGCGTACCGCCTTCTTTAGAGACGATATATACCGCTGTGTTACCCGAACGGTTGGATGAAAACGCTATCCAATTACCATCAGGAGAAAACTGAGGCTCACTCTCGATGGCTGGTGTACTGGTAATTCTTTTTAGATTTTGACCATTCAGGTCGGTGATCCAGATATCGCCACCATAAGTGAAGGCAATGTTTGAATCGCTCATGGTAGGTTGTCGTAACAAACGCGTTCCCTGAGCAAAAATACTTGTTGAAAAAAGACAAAGTGCGACCAGAACGGTCAGATTCGAGGATAATCTCTTCATGATTGATGTTTGGTTTGTAAGTGTATTTGACCAAACTCAATGTAGTTAATAATGCGGGGAATCGAAACCGCACTAGTGCCGATGGTGCCACAGTACTTTAAGTGTCATTAAAGACCTAAAACAGTCTGCTCCGCGATGTAATCAACGACTGACTCTACTTTCGAAGTTTCTTCAAACACTTTAAGTTGACGATCGGCACCCGTACCATTCTTCAGGATCTTAAATACATTTTCGACTTCTTCTCTAGAATCAAGATCATCCACAACATCATCTACAAAATCGACAAATTCAGCGATCAATTCGTGTACTGGAACCTCCGCTTCACGTCCAAAATCAATGAGTTTTCCATCAATTCCGTAGCGCGAGGCGCGCCACTTATTCTCAGTAATCAAGGATCTCTTGTAACTCATGTAATTCATATTGCCATGTCGCAATTTCACAAGTTTGGCAACCAAGGCTTGAATCAGAGCTGCAATGGTAACAGTCTCATCGATGGTCAATGGGATATCACAAATACGAATCTCAATGGTTGGAAATTTTGGATGAATTCGACAGTCCCACCAGATTTTGGTTGCTTCATCGATACAACCTGTCTTAATCAGTAGGTTGACATAGTCGTTATATTCTGAGACACTCTCGAAGTAATCAGGAATACCAGTCCTTGGGAATTTGTCAAATACTTTGGGCCTGAAAGACTTGAAGCCCGTATTTCTTCCTTCCCAAAAGGGTGAATTGGTTGACAAAGCATAAATATGCGGCAAGAAATAACGAATTGAATTGGCTACGTGAAGCCTCATGGTCTCGTCTTCAATACCCACATGCACATGTAAGCCGAAGATTAGGTTAGCTCTTGCCGTGTCTTGAAGCTCTCGGATGAGCATCTGATATCGCTCTTTGGGTGTGATGGGTTGATCTTTCCAATGGGAGAAGGGGTGAGAGCCTGCAGCACCAATTTTGTAGCCTAGACCATTAGCTATATCTGAAATACTCTTTCTAAGAAAGCTTATTTGTCTACGTGCATCTTTAATGTCAGTGCAGACTTTGGTGCCTACTTCCACCATAGCTTCATGCATTTCAGGAGTGGCCTGACCGGCAATCACTTTTTGCGCTTCTGTTACTATTTTTTGGTCGTGAGAAACCAGTGCTCTGGTTTCAGGATCTATGACCATGTACTCTTCTTCTATACCTAAGGTAAAGTCCATTGGATTCAATTAATCAAAACAATAGACCTAAGATAAAAAGGAATGTGATTAATCAAATGAAGGGAACGATCCTTTTAAGCCTGATTAAGGCTTTGTATAGCCGGAGCAATGCCTTTCAATCACTGATTCGTGTATGTCGCCTATGGTCACCATGAGACCCGTTTCTTCAACACCACCAAAATCAGGGTTAAAGGCAGTGCCAAAAGACATCATGGTAGAAGAAAGATTCATGTAAATGTTGATCAAAGGAGGGATCCATTCACCTCTTTCTTTCAAGAGCTTTTGCAATACCTTGAAACCGTCCTCAAATGAGACGTTATCATCAAAATTGGCTTTAAACAATTCATCAGAGTAGCCAGAAAAGAGTTCCTTCTTTGGTGTTGATAGATTGTCTTTGTCAGGGAAATAATTGGCCATAAAAGCGAGCAGTATATCCCTGGCTTCTTTGTTGTAACTGGTATACATGGTCACCTTGCCAAAGAAGTAATTCATTTGGCCTTCGTAATTGACTATCAATGCTCCAAGACCATCCCAAATATTAGCAAGGGCGAAAAGTCCCTTCCGTGGATTAACCGAAGGCTGATAGTTAGGCTGTACCCATGACCTGCCTAACTCAATAGAGTAGGGCAGATAGTCTTTTTTCATCTGCTCTGAGAAATCGAAGTAATGTGCAGTAGAAAGGTCAAAATCTCCTGTTTCGGGATTGTAGGCTCTGTCTCCTGTAATGAATCGATAGCCTCCGATAATTTCCTTGTCCTCAGGACTCCATACAATCAGTTGTTCATAGCATCGGTCGGTAGTGTCATATTCATCGATATCGATCTCGTGACCGGTTCCACCTCCAGCACCTCTAAAAGAAACCTCCCTTAGCCTACCAATCTCCCGCATTGTATGAGGGGAGTTATGATGATTTACAATGTAAATCTCATTGCCTCCTTTGTTTGTTGTTCTGACAAAACGATTGTTTTTCAATTCGTCTTCAATCAGTTCTCTTTCAACTGCTGGGATGATCGGCTTAAGTTCTTTGCTTTGCTTCATTTATTCCATTTAAGCTTATGCAAGCTTGTATACTTCTTCTTTTACCCATTGCGCCCATTCTTTCTCGTTCTTTGATGCATCGAAAGTAGAAGCTGGTATGGGTTGACCAATAGTAATCTTCATTTTAGTATTGTGTTGTTTATAAAACTCGTCTGCCAAATAGAACATTTCGATGTTTAGCTTGATTCCCAATGCCTTTCTAATGTTGGCTAATCGATAAAATCTATCGGTGAGTCTTCCCTCAATATACACTGGAACTATGGGTTTATTATACTTTATGGATTTGACCACAAAGGTTTTTTTCCAATCCAGGTCTTTAACCACTCCTTTGGTTCTGCGACTGACCAGCCCGGCAGGAAAAATAAATGTAGCATAGTCAGAACCGAACTGTTCGTCAACTCTTTGCAAGGAGTCTGCCTTATTTTTTCCTACCTTATTAACACCAATAAAACTGTCTTTCAGGTTGTTGAGACTTAGTAAGAAGTCGTTGACTATGAACTTGATATCAGGCCTAATCTCTTTTAGTGATGTGATGATGGCAAGTGCATCGAAGCCACCAAGGGGGTGATTGGCAGCAAAAATGATCCCTTCCGGAGGACGAGGCACGTTATCAAGACCGTGAATGTCAAGAGTCACATTGAATTTCTCCATTACCGCCTTGCTAAACTCATAAGAATCTGCCTCGGTATGGGCGGCCATAAATGCGTTGATATCATCTTGATGAATGATGCGTTCGATGTATCGAATGATGAATCCAGGTAACCACTTTAGTAGGGTTGGATTCTTATCGTGAATCAGCTTTCGGACATCTACGAATTTCTCCATTAAGGTCAATTAGCGCTTTGGAATAATTGGCAAGTATAAGGGCATTTATCACAGAAATCAAACTTGATTTGGCAAAGCCCTTGTCATAAGTCAGTTACTCATTTCCAAGCTTATCAAAATAGTTTTTATTCACGAAAAACGGAAGGTTTAAAATGGACAATCTCTTTTGACTAAATTATTAGTGATAAACCGTACGCTTAATTAAATTCAACTACTTCAACAGTAATGAATAAAAAGGTCATCTCGAAGCGCATGATATCAGCTGTCTTAGCAATTGCCATCACCTGGTTGATGATGGCTGGTTGTGCCGAGGTAATCGAGCTGGGTAGTAAACCCACAGCGCCTTCTCTAATTGTTTATGGAAGAATTACTGACGGAACAGCTGGGAACGAAATTACCATCTTTGAATCTTCAACCAGGAGCGATGGTGCGCAGCAAGCTTTAAGTGGGGCGACTATCGATCTTTTAGAGGATGGGAGTGTAATTGCTCAGTATGAAGAAGAACTTAATAATCCTGGCAATTACAGGTTGGTTATGCCGAACGATTCAGCAAGAGAGGGAAGGAGCTATCAGATAGCTATCACACTGCCTTCCGGAGAACAGGTTTTGTCTGAGCCCTCCATTATGCCTGGGCTCAAAGCCAAAGACTCCATTTATGTAGAGGTAGACTTGGTCGATGTTGTCGTTGATCAAGGAGGTATTCGTGAATTGAGAAGGCTTTCACAACTTCTGGTCGACACCGAAATACTGGAAAAAGAGACCGATTTTTATTTAAGGTGGAATGTAATCGAAACCTACACTGCGGTGCAAACGCAAGTCTGTTGTGGCCCACCACCACCACCATGTTATGTAACCAATGATATCACAGGGCAGGCACTAAGGCTTTTTAATGGAGCAAAACTAAAACCGGACTTAATCCCACGTCAAAATCTTGCTAATACCACCGTGGATGGTCGGTTTGCTTTCACCTATTTCTATCAGGTGGTCCAATCTACGATAGATGAAGGGGCCCATGCCTACTGGACCAAAGTAGAGGAAATAGCCAACTTATCAGGTTCTATTTTTGATAAGACACCAGCAAATATTGTAGGTAATCTTTATTATCCAGATAGACCAAAAGACCCAATTTTCGGTTACTTCGAAGTCGCAAGGGTGGATACTACAAGAACATGGTTGAACAGTGATCGCTTTGATTTCTTTCTAAGAGAACCCTGCCCCGCAGCTCGACTTGATGAAGCACCACCTGAGTGTGGGAATTGCCTTCTCATTGAGAATAGCTCTCATCATAGGCCTTATTTTTACCAATAAGACCATTTAAATGACCTTTGATGTTTTCTGGGTCAAAGGAATTATAAGGTTTCACTAATTTCGATCCATGGACCTTTCTAAGAAAAATATACTGGAGAAATTCGAATTATTCCAAGACCAATGGAAGCCCCATATTATTGGTGAACTCAATGGTCAGCAAGTGAAACTGGCCAAACTTCAGGGAGCATTTGTTTGGCATAGTCACGAACATGAAGATGAATATTTTCAAGTGTTTAAGGGGAAGTTATTCATGGAGTTTCGTGATAGAACGGAGGTTTTAGAAGAAGGAGATATGATCATTGTTCCGAAGGGAGTAGAGCACAATCCTTTTACCCGTGCCGATGAAGAAGTATGGGTGTTGCTTTTCGAACCAATGTCTACCCAGCATACTGGTGAGGTTGTACATGAAAGAACCCACAACGATCAAAAGTGGATTTGATTAGAGTTGAAGGACGAATTTAAGTTCAATAACCTCAAGAGGTCTCGATCGTTTGATACATCAACTTTGATTTTATAAATTCAATCGATTTGTGAGATTATAATTATGGCAGTAGTAAAGTTTACCAGCAACCTCAAACGGTTTTATCCGGATTTAGCACCCCTGGAAGTAAGTGGCAAGACGGTCTCTGAAGTATTAAATGAGATTGAGAATAGATATTCTGGCCTCAAGGATTACATCGTTGATGAGAATGGAACTTTGCGTAAGCACGTTAATATCTTCATTGGAAATGAGATGGTGAAAGACAGAGAGCGGCTGATGGATGAGTTGGTAGAAAAGGATGAGGTTTATGTGATGCAGGCCCTGTCAGGCGGATAATGTCCCTTTAACAAGGTGGCGATCGTCATGGATTGAGTATACTTTTTAGACAATAGATTTTTTAATCTTAATCATACCATATCATGGCTCAAAATCATCTTTTGATCGGTACCCGAAAGGGGCTGGTCACTTATAAGAAATCAGGTTCAGGAAAATGGGAGTATGACCATACTTCATTCGTTGGCATTCCAGTTACCATAGCCACAATTGATCAGGTCACTGGCACTTGGTGGGCCTTATTAGATCATGGTCATTGGGGTTGTAAATTACATCGATCGAGTAATGGCAAAGACTGGGAAGAACTAGAAGCTCCAAAGTATCCCGATGGAGAAGAAATCAAGGATGGTGTTCCTGCTTCAACCAAACTGCTCTGGGCATTCTCCAATGGAGGTGCCGATCGTCCCGGAACAATCTATATCGGCACTGAGCCAGGTGGTTTGTTCAAGAGCACGGATAATGGTGATTCTTTTGAATTGGTTAGAGGGCTATGGGATCATCCAAGTAGGAAAGATCAATGGTTCGGTGGTGGGAGAGACCATCCCGGGCTACATTCTATACTGGTTGACCCGAACGACTCAGATCATATCTATATAGGCATCAGTTGTGCTGGTGTTTTCGAATCTAATGATGGTGGTGATAGTTGGCATGTGATGAATAAGGGCCTAAGGGCAGACTACTTACCAGACCCTTCATCTGAGTATGGCCAGGATCCACATCTAGTGGATTGGTGTAAGGCAAACCCAAAGGTCATGTGGCAGCAGAACCACTGTGGTATTTTTAGAACAGTTGATGGAGGAAACAACTGGTCTGACATTACGGAGAAGGATGGTATTGCCAATTTTGGCTTTGCGGTAGCAGCACATGACACAAATCCAGATGTGGCTTGGGTTGTTCCTGGGGTAAGCGATGTGATGCGTGTAGCCATTGATCAATCGCTTTGTGTGAGTAGAACGGACGATGGTGGTAAAACATGGCAGCATTTTAGAGATGGGCTTCCACAAGGCTCTGCATTTGACATTACCTATCGCCACGCACTCAGCTTGCTTGGAGAAACTTTGGCCTTTGGTACTACGACTGGTAACCTCTATTTATCTGATAATGGGGGTGAACGTTGGGAAACATTGAGTAATAATCTACCTATGATTCACAGTGTTGAATTTGTTGAGACTGATTAATTGTTGATAATCAGTGATTTGGCATGTTCTGCTTCAATTAGTATCTTTCAATACACCAATGATTCAAAATTATGGGAAAGGGAGATGTCAAAACCAAAAAGGGTAAGATTTCTATGGGCACTTTTGGTGTTCGAAGACCTCGAAAGAAAAATGTTAAGAAAGTAGAGGCGCCAGTAGCCAAGAAAAAGAAGGCTAAGAAATAGTCTAATTAGGCCTTTCTGAAAATCTTGAACTGAGGTAAACTTTTTATTCTCAAAGCTCGTTTATATATTTGAGTCCCAATTGGGAATGAATAAGTTTCATATGAGACAGTCTATAAATGATCTTCAGAACGTACAGCGCTTCAGTGGCGTGTTCCAAATCAGTGATGATAGTACTGACTTTGGAAGACAGTTCAATATTAAAGGCAAGCGAATGACGGTGGCATTTCATGCTTTGGTCAACTATGACGGTATGGAGCCTGTAGATATTCCCGGTGCCTTTTTATCAGCCATTCCCGGCATTACAAACTTACCTGTTACCGATATTGCCAAAATGCTCGATATGAGTAAATCTTCTTTCTATCGGGCTAAGGAAGAGGATAAACTGGAGATGGATACGGTAGACAAAATCTCAAGTCTCATGAAGATTTATAGGAAGGGCCTTGAAGCATTTGAAGGTGATAAAAATGATTTTTATGACTGGCTAGATACACGAATCGCATCCTTAGGAGATGTAAAGCCGGCAGAATTGCTTAAAACTGAAACCGGCAGATTGTCTGTATTGAATGCTATAGATCGCATAGAGCAAAACGTCTACGGTTAATGCTCGTCTACAAAATTGACAAGCTAAAGTATAGCGATTACTTTCCCCCAAGAGGATCATTTTACAGTTCAGGTCGCTGGAGTAAGCGCGATATGTGGGTGGTTTATACTTCAGAAAACATCGCCTTAGCCAAGCTTGAGACATTGGCGAATACAGGCCAGTTCATCCCCAAGAATAGAGTCTTGAGAGTAATAGAACTCAAAGAAGACGCACCGATTGTCAATATCTCTATTGAAGACCTGCCAGATAACTGGTCGGATGTTCCTTATTCTGATCAATTGGCGAACAGTATCAGAAAGGTGATTGAATCTAAAGCTTATGTAGCGGCTATAGTACCTTCGGTTCAATCTGTTCGGGAGCGAAATTTCCTTCTATTTCCAGATTTCCCTGATTTTGATAAGTATGTAAGGCAGGTTGAGGTGATTGAGGAGTACTTTGATAGGCGACTTAAATAGCTCATCTGACTTTCCACCCCTCCAGTATTACTACATCAATATTACAACAGAGCATACTTTCTGCTATCAATAGATTGATGGTATTAAAGAGTATTTTATGTTTGTAAGAGAGACGCGATTATGAAAAACTTTCCTGAAAATTTTACCTGGGGTTCGGCTACCTCATCTTATCAAATTGAAGGTGCACACGATAAGGATGGCAAAGGGCCATCTATCTGGGATGCCTTCTGTACAATTCCCAATAGAATCAAGAACATGGACAATGGCAATATTGGTATTGACCATTATCATAGATTCAAGGAAGATGTTGCCTTGATGAAGTCCCAAGGGTTTAAGGCTTATCGTTTTTCCATTGCATGGGCTCGAGTCATGCCTGAAGGCAAAAGAGCTGTTAATGAGAAGGGTATACAGTTCTACTCTGATCTGATCGATGAATTGCTTGCCAATGGAATTCAACCTTGGGTAACACTCTACCATTGGGATTTGCCCCTGGCACTGCAAACAGAAGAAGATGGGTGGCTCAATCCAGTAGTAACGGACTATTTCAAGGACTATGCTGATCTATGTTTCGAAAGGTTTGGAGATCGTGTGAAGAATTGGATTACATTCAACGAACCTTGGGTGATTTCTGTGCTTGGTTATGGGCATGGTAGTTTTGCACCAGGTAGAAAGTCAAATAGTGAACCTTATCTAGCAGCTCATCATATCTTGCTTTCTCATTCAAAGGCTGTTGACTTATATCGCAGTAAGTATGCATCTCAAAACGGTTCTATAGGCATCACTAACAATTGTGACTGGCGTGAACCACTGACAGACAAACCAGAAGATAAAGAAGCTGCAGAACGTGCTTTACAATTCTTTCTGGGTTGGTTTGCCGATCCGGTTTATTTCGGTGACTATCCGCAAGTCATGAAGGACAGGCTGGGAGACAGGCTGCCTGAATTCACTTCGGAAGAGTCGAAAATGTTGAAAGGATCATCAGACTTTTTCGGTCTGAATCATTATACTACCATGTACGCTGCAAATGAAGAGTCGGCTGCACAGAACAATATCAAAGGTAACGGTGGAATTTCAGAGGATCAGGGGGTTAGTCTCACACTTGATCCAGAATGGACACTTACGGCTATGGATTGGGCTGTGGTACCATGGGGATGCAGAAACTTGCTTCAGTGGATAAGCGCTCGTTATAATAGCCCATCCATTTACATTACCGAAAATGGTTTTGCCTGTGATGATGAAATGATCAATGGTGAAGTTGACGATTCATCCACACGATTGGCTTACTACAAGGGCTATTTGATGGGTTGTCACGAGGCAATCGAAAGTGGGGTTGATCTTAAGGGATACTTTGCATGGAGTATGTTTGACAACTTTGAATGGGCTCATGGCTATGGTTCTCGTTTTGGGATCAACTATGTTGATTACGAAACACTTGAACGAACCCCTAAGGCCTCTGCCAAATGGTTCGCTCAAGTATTCCGAGACAACGGCTTCGAATAGGCGCTATTCTGTCCTTAAGTTCTTGATTGGGTTGGCCTTAGCGGCTGAAAAAGTCTGATAGGCAACGGTCAAGAAAGCAATGATCAAGGCCAGAAGGCCTGTTAGGGCGAATATCCACCAAGATAGATTGATTTGATAGGCGAAGCCTTCAAGCCAGTTCTTCATTAAGTATGCTGCTATGGGTGTGGCAATCACGAATGACCAGACAACGAGCTGCAAAAAGTCCTTTGAGAAGAGCTTGATAATACTGGCTACCGAAGCACCTAGAACCTTTCGGACCCCAATCTCCTTAATGCGTTGTTCTGCTGAGAACATGGCCAGGCCGAGCAAGCCAAGACAAGAAATCATAATGGCAAGTATGGCGAATATATTAGAGAGGCTGCTTACTACTTTTTCGTTTTTGTAAAGTTCAGCATATTCCAAGTCCATGAATTGATATTCAAGTGGATAGTTGGGGTTAATATTGGCGGAAACTTCTTCTAGGCTCTCAATCGCCTTTTGTGTTTGACCAGGGAGTGTTTTTACCATGATAATTCCAAAGTTCAGATCCTCCTTAACATCAACGATTAAAGGCTTAATTGGCTCGTGCAGCGAGTGCGTGTGATAATCCTTCAGCACACCTATGATTCTTCCTTGTTTTGTCCATGCAGAAATACGCTTGCCCAAAGGTTGATCGAGGTTCATTTGCTTCAATGCAGTTTCGTTGATCATAAAGGCAGCGGTGTCAGTAGGTATTGTTTTGTCAAAGCCCCGGCCTTCAACAATCTCTAAGCCCATCATTTCCAGGAAGTCAAAGCCTACGGATGTGGGTTTGAAACTCATCTGTCGATTCTCTTCCATGCCTTCCCAGGCAAAAGGGCCTGCTATTTCGAAAGCCATGTCATGAGGTGCTTCGCTGCTTCTATCAACCATAGCAATTCCAGATTTGGTCAATAAACTTTCTTTGAATAAGTGATACTTGCTGACAAGATCCCCTTCGATTCTTACGTAGATGACGTTCTCTTTGTCATATCCGAGGTTAGTGTTTTGAATGTAGTCAGTCTGTCGAGAAACGACCAGGGTAGCGATCAGCAAAAGGATGGATAGGCTAAACTGAAACGTGGCAAGGCCTTTTCTAAAGAATTTGGCAGTGTTAGTAAACCTTGCCATTCCCTTCAACACCTTTGCAGGCTGCAAGGAAGATAAGAATACAGCCGGATAGGCCCCAGAAAGGACTCCGGTGACTAAGACGATAATTATGAGAAACAACCAATAAAAAGGCTCGGACAGCGGTAGCGCCATTTCCTTACCCGTGAAGTTATTGAAGTAAGGAACAATTGCACTGACAGTGATAACAGATACAATCATGGCAATCGAAGTGAGAAGTATTGATTCGCCAAGGAACTGACCAATCAAGTAACCTTTTGAAGAACCTATTACCTTCCTGACACCAACTTCTTTGGCTCTTTTGAGCGAACGGCTTGTCGCTAGGTTCATAAAGTTGATACAGGCTATAATCAACACGAAAATGGCCACACCACTGAAAATGTTGATGTATTCAATGCGTCCTGAGACGGGTTTGCCATTTTCGAATTTCGAGATGAGATATTGATCGCCATAAGGTTGTAAGCCTAATTCTAACCTTTCGTAAGCAGGGTTATTACTAGAGTCATCGAATGCCTTAAGTTTTTGTGCGACTAATTCAGGATCAGCATTGGCATGCAATTGTATGAATGTAGGGGCTTTGTTATCGGACATGACAATAGGCAGGCTTTCGGCATCTTCCCAACTGATTAGGTAATCGAACTGAAGGGAACTATTGGCTTGTATGTTCTTAAAAACACCTGTGATTTTCATATCCAGCGTGTTCTCATAGCGGATCGTTTTGCCCACAGCGTCTTGAGGGTTCTCAAAGAAAATGGATGCCATGTATTCTGAAATAACAAGTGTTTTGGCTCTGGTGAGAGGGTTCTCTTTGTCTCCATATAGTATTGGATAAGAGAACATCTTAAAGAAGTCGTTTCCAGTAATGGCTCCTTCAAGTCGATGTTTTACATCTCCGACTTGGAAGGTGTTAGGGTATCCCCATGGAAGCTCATAACTTGTGATATAGGTAGCTATGTGCTTTATTTCAGGGATTACTTTGGGTAACTCTTCAGCTAGCCATACATTTCTATTACTAAAGAGCTCCCATTCTTTAATATCATAATCTCCGGAGACCTCACCATTAATCTCTGAAGTCAAATAAAGTGCGTATAAGTCGCCCTGATTTTCATGGAAGTTGTCGATTGATCTTTCGTCATTTACCCACAAATTGATCAGTAAGAAAGAAGATATGCCCAAAACAAGGCCCATTACATTAATGAATGAAAAGGATTTATTGCGGATAATGTTTCTTGTTGCCGTAGTGAAGTAGTGCTTAAACATAGCGGTAAATTGGGTTTTAGATCTGTTTGATTTCCTTTTGAATGAGACTGTGGATTTTAAATAAACTAGGACTTCAAGAGGGTATCTTAGTTTGGCATGCCTGAGTCCCTTTTTATCAACCATGTGCTGAAATCGCTCATGTAGATCACCAAAGACTTCTTCATGCAATTCATAGGGACAAAGCCATTCTACGAGCTTGTCCAGCCACTTGGGAGTGGACTTGTATTGGCTCATTGACTATTTAAGTTTAGTGAGGGGAGTGATCCAGGAGCAATGTTTCCCCATAGGTTATCCCGGACAGATTTGACGGTATGAAGCATTTGGCTTCCGAGGGTGGTCACTGTAAAGAGTCGTTTTCTTCTTCCTCCGCGTTCTTTCGTGGCCTCGCCCATAGCGGACTCCAGATAACCTTTCTTTTCAAGTCTCTGAAGAGCAGAATGAACAGCACCAGTCGTCACCACTTTACCTGTCTGTCTTTCCAATTCTTCGGCTACGGCTACGCTATATGCCGAAGGAAACAATACTGCAACTGTTAACAGTACAAGTTCCTCAAACTCACCTAAATCGCTCCTTCTCATAAGTTCATTTTGTATAACATCTATTTCGGTATAACAAATACTTTACCAAAAACGAAATATTAGTATTAGAGGCAATAGGCAGGGGTAGTGCTATGTAACTCGGGACTTACTTGTTCGATCTTGTACAATAATTGAATTAATAGCGTACAGTTGTTTGAGTGCGTTAAGGTCTTTCACCGAAGTGAATGAATCCTTTTATTCCTCTTTTAGAAATCTTTTGAACTGATGGGGCTCATAAACCCACACAAATTGGCTAAATTGCATCGAACCTAATTATCAAAGATTTATAGACTGAATGGCAAGATCACAGAACACGTTCCAGAAAAAAGAAAGAGAGAAGAAGCGCTTACAGAAGCGTAAAGAAAAGGAAATGAAGAAGGAGGAGCGAAGAGCTAATGCTTCTGGTGGTGGTCTTGATGAAATGATGGCTTATGTAGATGAGTTTGGTAACATCACCGATACGCCACCTGATCCGACAGTAAAGAAGAAAGAAGTTAAGGCTTCTAGTATTGAGATTGGAGTTCCAAAACAGGAGAAGGAAGATATGACTGCCGAGAGACGTGGCAAAGTGTCCTTTTTCAACGATTCAAAAGGCTATGGTTTTATCAATCAAGATGGAACCCAAGAACGATTCTTTGTCCACGTAAATGGCTTGATGGAGCCAATTCAAGAAGGAGATAAAGTGAGCTTTCTCTTAGAGAAGGGAATGAAAGGTATGAATGCTGTCAGCGTGAAAGTTATTCGCTGATATTCTGAATTACCTCTACATCTAAAAAATAAAAAACGGAAGAATATTATTCTTCCGTTTCTTTTTCTGCCTCTTCTTCAGGGGCCTCTTCGGTTTCATTGGCTACAGGAGTGCAGCTGATATTGAGCATAAACTGCTTGTCTAATTCGATGTGATAAGTAGCAACATCCATAAGCTCAATGGCCTTGCCCGACTGTTTGATCATTTCCATAAAGTCTTGCGCTACTAACGAAGTCTTGATGGCAACCAAAGGCTTGCTTTGGAAAATGTCGATTTTAAAGGAGTATACAATGTTCTTCTTAGGAGCTAGATCAGTAAACTCATGCTTTGAAAGGGGGTAAGACTGAGGTCCATTTTCGGCATCAACCATCAATTTCAGAACTACAGGCTTGTATTTTTTCCACAAAGGATAGAAAGCACTAATCTGGAGGTTATCGTTTCGCATAATTTGTTTTTGACCTTAGAAAGGTCGATTTGTTTTTAGAGAGGCTTAGATGAGCTGAACAAAAAAAATGATATTTAAGGCCAGCAGCAGTTAGTTATATTTTAGGCCTCAGGTTTTGTTTAAGCATAATTGTATTGCAAGTTAATGAAACCCTAGAGATATGTCGGGTATACCAGCCAATAAGTTTGACTCGCTTTTCAAGATTGATCGGTTTTTTGTGGTTGTCGCGACTAATCTTGCTGAATATCCCCATTTTGAGACAGCAAGATGGCCACCCTTCTAGTATTCTCGAATTGTGAAAATACAATTACCATTATCACGGTGATGGGTGTGCTCAAAAGCATTCCTGTAATCCCCCAAATCTGACCCCAAACAATCAGAGCAAGGATGGTGACAAGTGGACTGAGATTCAAAGAATTGCCCATGATTTTTGGCTCTACCACATTTCCAATCACCCATTCAATCACTCCCAGGCCGATCAGGATGATAAAGAAAGGTCCGAACTCTCCGAATTGCATTAAACTAAATACGGCTGGAAAAACGGTGGCTACTAAAGATCCAATGGTTGGGATATAGTTGAGCAAAAACATTAACAGGGCCCAGAAAAATGGAGAGTCAACTCCCATTATGGCCAAGAAGATATATCCCACAATACCAGTCAGCAAACTCACATACGTTTTCAGTCTGATATAGTCTCCAAATGAGTTTCCAATCTTGTTCAGCATTTTTGTTACTCTAGATTCTTCATCCGAAGACTTAAACATCTTTGTGAGCTTGTTCTTAAAGCTGGTCTCTTCAGAAAACATAAACGCTGCATACACCAGGATGATGATGGCGTCTCCCAAGACACCTGATATAGAGCCTGCTATACTTCCCAGAATATCGCCATAATCGAAACCATCTTGGGCGGTATTGAACTGCTCTTGAATATTTATATTAAAACTCTCGTTTACCTGATCTAACAGGCTGTTAATGTTTACTTTATAGATTTCATATGAGAGCATCAATGAGTCAATACTTGACGTGATTAACCTGGAAAGTCCACCAAAACCAATGACCAGAATGATGAAGACCAGAACATTCACCATGGTGGTGTTTAGTTTCTTTCCAATGACCGGAATTTTCGTAGTTAAGGACTTGAGTGATGTTCCCAAATACCAAAGGATAACACCAAATACGAGTGGGATCAGGATACTTTCGGCATAGATGAGAAGGGCCAAGATTCCAGCAATGGCTATGACACTGTACGCAAGTTTTTTCATGGATCTACAAATGAGTCAGAGCTGTGAAGGTAATCCTTGAATTCAGTTAATACAATGTCGATTGAATGAACTTGAGCATTGATCAATGTTGAACAGTAATAAAAAAGGCAGTAATCCAAATGAATGAATTACTGCCCAGCAACGCTTTGATCTATTAAGAATAGCTGTTAAGTCTTATTTCTCATCTAGATATTCAAAGTGCTGCAACTTCAACCACCAACTTGTTACTTTCTTTTGATCCGCATTGTAAAGGCCTTGCGCCAGTACATAAGGAGCCTCATTAATAATGTGGAATTGATGCATTATGGCTGAGGTAGGGTTGTTTGTGTTTTCGACAATGAAGGGCCTTTTCTTCGTTTTATCTGGCATGGTAAAGTCCACCTGATCCGTAACAATGCCTGCCGCTAAGGTGCTTTGTGCCGATGGTGCATTATAAAGTGGCTGTAGTTTGATTTTCTTACCAACCTCTAGATCCATAGCACCCCACATAAGAAAACGCAATTGGCGAAACCCAAAGCTTGGGGCCGAAGTCTTTAATTCTTTAAAGTCGACCTCACCGGTTGAAGTGTTCAACCTTGAGGTAGTGATCTTATCTTCTAAAACCCTCACACTGGTATAGTCTTGTGGTGTTCCGGCTTTCGGGCCAACGGCCATATACATTTGTAGGGTCTTTTCGTCCAAGTAATAGAACTGTGTTCTTGCATTTGTATCGTGGAACTCCTTAGCACCCACATCATGGTATTCAAAGAGTATCACTCTTTTTCCGTACCAGTAGACATACTGAGCCGACATTATGATCTGGTCATTGACTTTTTCGCCTCTGGCATTGGTATAGGTACGTCCATACACAGCTCTATAAGGGCGGAAGTTCTTTAAGTTAATATCCTTTGGTGCTGTAGGCGCCCAAGTCTGCATATCCGCAAACTTCTGCTTATAAGGATGTAAACCCTGCGCAAAAGCACCGCTTGAAATCAAAGCCAGTGTTATGGCGAGGGTAATTATTTTTGAGTTCTTTTTCATGATTTGAGATTTTGTTTTCATTTAAAACCATTCAAATCTTGTCCTTTCAACCTCGCTAAAAAGGATGGAATAGGACTTTTTATGTGACGATTTTGTGACTTGACCAATCAGAATTGTTATCTCCCGTATATTGTGTCAAAGAAGTATATGGGAATTAAGGAATCGTTCAAAATAGGTGATTGGTTGGTTGAACCCGAGTTGCTGATGATCTCTAAGGGGTCAGAAAATCGCAAGTTGGAATTCAAGACAATGGAGATTCTGACTTGCTTGGTGTCGCATCAGGGTGAGGTCGTCAGTAAGAAGAAACTTCATGATGAAGTTTGGTCTGATGTCTATGTGACTGACAATGCCCTCACAAGAGGAATGTCAAAACTCAGGAAGGCACTTGATGATGATCCCTTGAGCCCAAAGTACATCGAGACGATCAGCAAGTCAGGCTATCGTTTGATTGCGCCTGTGCGTTTTGGTGACTTTGCTTCCCAATCCGGTACTAACATTTTTAATGAGTCATCACGAACAAATGGTTGGCTCTGGCTTGTACTATCAGCTTTGGTGGTGAGTGCTGTTGGCCTGGTGAGTTCGCTCTCAAAAGATCAGTATACCGGCTTTTATGATCCAATTCCTGTTTCCACACTTCTAGGACCTGAGAGAGCACTCGCCATTTCTCCTGACGGTCAAAAAATATCCTTCAGTTATGCCGAACCGGGTTCACCTAATTCAGATGTCCATATTAAAATGTTGGACGATCTCAGTGAAATGAAATTTACAAAGCTGCCAAGTCCACAAGGTTACGGTATATGGTCACCAGATGGTAATTACATGGCTTATGTGAGTGCCGAAAATCGAAGTTGCGAGATCTTTAAAGAGCCTAGCTTTGGTGGAGAGAAAGTGAAGATAGGGAACTGTTATCGATCACCTGATGACTTTGTCTGGTCACCTGACGGGAAGACCATTGCCTTTACCGATATAAAGTCAGAAGGCGATAATCGAAAGATCTATTTCTTGGATATCGAATCAGGCGAGACTTCGGAAGCCATAGCTGCTGGAGGAATCGGAGATCGAGACCCAGTTTTTTCGCCCGATGGCAGTCACTTGATCTTTAGAAGAAATCTAAGCGGTCAACAGAGGGATATCTATAAAATGGAATTGGCCAGTGGCGATTTAACACGACTCACATTTGATGATGCCCAAATATTGGGTTTGGACATTTTCGATGAGGGCAAACAGATTGTATTTTCCTCCAATCGGGCAGGAACCTGGGCACTTTGGAGAACTTCTATTGACGGAGGTCTTATTTCCAGGCTTCATATCAACGATCGAGTACCCACAGAACCAAAGTTTGCTAGGCAGGAGGATAGAATGGTATATAAAAGCCTAAGGGATCAAACAAGAATTTGGTCTACAGAAAAAACCAATAATCAATTTGGACAGCCAATGGAGGTGGCCAGTTCTACAAGGGCTGAAATTCACCCGTCACTATCTCATGATGGGAAGAAGGCGGCCTTTATTTCCGATCGATCCGGTCACTTTGAAATCTGGGTCAAGAATTTCGAGGACAACAACCTGACTAAAATGACTTCATTGGAAGGAAGCTTTCTGAATATGCCTTCCTGGTCAGCTGATGACCGACAATTGATTTTTGATGCCAGAATTGATGGAGACCACGCGATATACTCTATTGATCTTGCTTCGAAAATGATGACTGCACTGGTTGACTTAGATGGCGATCAGGTCAATGCGCGTTTTGCAAGAGACGAGGAGTTATTTTACTTCGCTTCCAATCATGAAGGCAGTTGGCAGATTTGGAAACAATCTATTGAGGCGACTGAATCGGAACCTCAGGCAGTAACCAAGGAGGGCGGATATTTCATGCATGAAAGCCCTAAAGATGGCCTGCTTTATTATACTAGGATAGACACGATCGGCATATGGAGGATAAATAATGAAGGCAAAGAAGAACTATTCATTCCGACCATGAACAATGTGGACTGGGGTAACTGGATACCAACAGTAGAGGGTATTGTTTATGTCGATAGAAGCTTTGGCCTGCAGTTCTTTCTTCAGTCTTATGATATCAATGTTCCACCTGTACCCATTTTCACTCCAGCAAAACGAATTCAAGGTGCTAGCCCAAGTCTATTTGCAAATCCCGAAGGCACTAAGATCTTCTATGTGCAAATTGAACAAAGCGAAGATGAGATTATGATGGTGGACTTTAGGTGAGTCATACGCACCTTGTCTATAGCCTTATTTAAGTAGTATATTTAATGTGTCAAAAAGACATATTCTCAACCAAGTATACTAATCATGAAGATCACCCTCAATCAACGCGTTTTCAGTCTTTTATTTGTTTTGACTCTGTTTTTCCAGCCTATTGTTGGACAAGAGCTGAAACCGCTGACGCTAGAAGACTATGCCCAATGGAACAGAATAACCAACACATCTATATCACCTGATGGTCTGTGGATGACTTACGCCTATGCGCCCAATGAAGGCGATTCCAGGTTACATGTTAGAAGAATTGATGGTGACACGATCAGGACATCCATCAACGGGAAAAGAGTTTCATTCTCAGAAAACAGTAAATGGGTAGCCTACCTAGTGGATCCTGCTAAGGCAGAAGCAGACAAATTAAAAGCCTCGAAGAAGCGAGTACAAAGCAGCCTGCATTTGCTAAGTCTGAATGACAATAATATCCAGGAGTTTAAAGGAACCAGGTCGTTCTCATTTTCTGAGGCCACAAATTACATTGGTATTCACAAAAACGCAGTCGATCCAAAAGCAGAACACAAGGGAAGTGACCTGCTTCTGAAGGATTTACAAGGGAACCGGACATTGAACATTGGTAATGTCTCCAGTTATGCTTTCAACAAGACTGGAAGCCTTTTTGCCTATACGGTGGATGCGGACGAGGATAGCGGGAATGGACTCTATGTGATTAACTTGACAGACCTAAGATCATGGCCTCTGCATACGGGTGCCTACACCTATGCTCAAATGTCATGGAATAAGGGAGGGGACAAGATTGCAGTGCTATTTGGTGATAAGAAAGACGGTAATGTTGAGCGAGATAATAACATCTATTGGGCCGAAGGCTTGGCTGCTGGTATGACAAATCCAGCAAGCCAAAATGAGTATGCTATTCAGAAAGAAAATTATGTGATCAGCGAGTACAGTCCTCTTCGATGGAATGAGGCTAATACCCAGCTCTTCTTGGGTATTAAAGCGCAATCAGAGGAAGTTAAGAAAAGTGACATGTTAAAGGCCAACGTGGACGTTTGGCATTGGAAAGATGAAGTCGTCCAATCTCGACAAATGATTACGGCCAATCGTGATAAGAGAGCCACGCATACGGCTGTGCTGAATCTTGGCAATAAGCGATTGATTCAAATCGGTACTGAAGACATGTCTTTCGCACGGACAAATCAACATTCAAACTGGGCGGTTGCTTCGGTCGATACTGCCTATCGTGCGGTTAGAAATATGCCGGCCGGCTATGCTGATTTGTATGCAGTGAATACTTCCACAGGCGATCAGTCTTTGATTGCTGAGCGGGTGTATAACAATATGGGCATCTCACCAAAGGGTGATTATGCTTTATATGCTCGAAATGGAGCAACAATGCTTTACAATTTTGAAACCAAGGCCACGACCAACCTTTCAACCCGTTCGGATCTCAATTTTCAAAACCTTGAATTCGATAGGCCCGTGGAGAAACCCACCTATGGTATTGCTGGCTGGTCTGCCGATGGCAAATGGGTCATGCTGAATCATAAATACGATATATATGCTTTTTCACTTAACTCGAATGAAGTAATTAACCTAACACAAGGAATAGGTCAGGATCAGGAGATACGTTTTAGGCTTGTGCAGTTAGATCCCGATGCCGATCGTTTTGATGTGAGTGAAAATCTATTACTCAGCGCTTATGGTGAGAAAACCAAGAAGTCAGGTTATTACCAGGTAAAGGTGGGCAAAAAGCCTAAGGCCTTGCGTTTCGAGGATAAGATGATCGGCAGGTTGAATAAGGCCAAGAGTGCTGATAGGGTCATCTATACCGAGCAAACCTTTGTTGACTTTCCTGATTATTGGGTGTCTGACCTAACCATGAAAAGACCCAAGAAGGTGACAGATGCCAATCCCCAGCAATCAGGATACAAATGGGGCAAAAGAGTCCTTGTGGATTATACAGACAAGCGAGGTCATAAACTGCAAGCAACACTGGCACTTCCGGCTGATTATGAGGAAGGAAAGAAGTATCCAATGGTGATTTACTTCTATGAGAAAATGTCTCAGCGACATCATCAGTATTCTATGCCTACTTATGATGACCGACCGCATATGTCTACTTATGCCAGCAATGGTTATTTGGTGTTGATGCCAGATATCATCTATACCGAAGGCAAGCCGGGTACTTCTGCACTGGATGATGTGACTAGTGCAGCACAGGCTGTGATCGATCTAGGTTATGCCGATCCGGATAGAATCGGTCTACAAGGGCATAGCTGGGGTGGTTATGAGTCTTCATTCATCGTAACCCAAACGGATATGTTTGCCTGCGTAGTAACAGGGGCTCCATTAACCAACCTAATCAGTATGTACAATGTAGCTTATAAGCGATCGGGTAACTTGAACGGACCTATTCTTGAATGGTCACAAGGTAGAATGGCGGTAAGCCCATGGGATGATATGGAGCTTTATAGAAGCCAATCACCCATCCACCACGCACAAAACATCAACACGCCTTTTATGATATTACACGGTACTGCAGATGGGGCTGTGGACTGGGTACAAGGACTTGAGTATTACTCCACTGCCCGAAGACTGGGCAAAGAAGTGATTCTATTGTCTTACCCAGATGAACCGCATCACCTTTCCAAAGAAGAAAATCAAAAGGACTTTCAAATCAGAATGAAACAGTATTTTGATCATTACCTCAAAGATGCAGAAGCTCCTTTATGGATGAAAGAAGGGGTGAAGCACTTAGACAAGAAGAAGATCAAACCAGAGATGATGGGGAAGGAGAAATGATAGAGCTGCAACTTTTCACTAACCTTTGTCCTGGTTAGTGAAAAGCTGTCATTGTCATTCATCACTCTACTTTCACAAACTGTAAGCCTCCACCTGAGATTTCTTTTACTTCTCCTTGCTCGGTGACATGAAAAAGAAAATCCATAGGTCTTCCCGGAATTAGCTCCGCCAGTATCATGTCCTCATTAGCAGTGGGGACGGCTATGGCTGATAACTCTCCAAACCTGAATGACAGAGTTTCTTTCTCGATTGTAACTATGACATCGCCCATAAAGTCATTTTTGTAAGTTCCTGTATAGGCTTCTAGTTTCGTGGACAGACGCAGGTCATACTGCTTTGTCTGTTTGTCTCTTTCGATAGAATTGTTTTTTAGGTTTTCTATGAAGCCTTCAAGGTCCTTCAACTTTGACTCGTATTCTGTCTCGTCAGGTTCTAGACCCAAAAGCAGGTCATATGCATATGATGCAATGATACTATTGAGATTATCTCCAAAGTGTTGCTCATTAGCAAATACAGCAACACCAAGGTCTTCATCCGGTATAAAAGAAATGTGTGACTGATAGCCTATATAACCTCCAAAGTGATAGACGACTTGTTTATTTTTGTATGTCCCATTGTGCCAGCCTAGAGCGTACCCATTGTCAGTAAAGATTTGTCCCTTTTCCTCGGGATATTTTACAGTCTGCTTATGAGATTTTGAGATCACTCCTTTATAGGGCTGACTATTTCCTAGCCCTCCATTACTTAGGTTAAATTTTATCCATTGAGCAATATCTGCCACCGAACTGACCAAACCACCGGCTGAATGCATCAAAGCATCCGTTTTCATGGAGCCTTCAATGGTGCCCTCTGGCTGTGCTGAAATATATGGTTTAGCCATTGACCCGTTATTTGATATGATACTCGAAGTATTTATCATTCTAATAGGTTCAAAAATCTTTTCCCGCAACAAGTTTCTCCAATCATCACCAAATTCTTCACTCAGAAGTAATGCAAAAAGGTTGTATCCCAAGTTTGAATACTCATACTTAGAGTCGGTTTTTTGGGTTGCAGTTTCCAGTAATTCTATAGTTTTTTTATGGCTAAGGTTCCCTAGGTATGAACTTCTGAAGGTTATGAAGTTATTCGTTAACCCACTTGTATGGTTAAGCAGGTGGGTTATTGTCAGGTCATCGAATAAGGCATGGTTGCTTAATTCTTTGAAAGGCTTATAATTAGTCAAAGGAGCCTGTAAATCAACCCATCCTTCTTTTTCGAGTATTACTGCCAATGCTCCGATAAACGATTTGGTAGCAGAAGCAATATAAAACGCAGAATTTGCTGAAACGAGCTCTTTTGACTCTATGTCGGCATATCCATAACCCTTAGTAAAAACGGTTTCGTTGTTTTTAACTATCGTTATTGATAGTCCTGGTATTTCACTAAACCTCGCCTTAACGCTGTCTATAAACTTATCAACTCTATCGATTTCTTGTTGGTAGGGCTGGGCTTGGCAAACCACATAAAATAATAGCATAAAAAGACAAATTGGCCATTTGAAACTAGAACAGGTGAGTGATGGTGAAGAGCAATTTTCAGACTGTTGAGCCACATTTATTGTCTGACCTTTAGCACTTATCTCGATTGGGGTTTTAGTCTTATGTAGATTCATAAGGGCAATCTGCCATATTCTTAAAGCTCGAGTATCCTGATTTCGGAAATTCAGATATGAAAATGTATCAATAACTTATTCAGCTATTGCCCTCAAAGCTTGAATACAATTGTAAAAGAAAATTTAGGCAATGAGTTTTCTTTGGTACTCCCTTGGCGTCATGGATGTTTCCTTTTTGAAAACTGCGTAGAAGGTGGAAAGAGTGTTAAAGCCAGCATCAAAAGCTAATTGTTCAATTTTGGCCCCTTTGGCATCAGATTGCTTTAACTTTTCTTGTACATCAGAGATTCTTAGACTGTTTACCGTCTCTGGAAAAGTCTTCTTATAGACCTTCTTCGTTACTCTAGAAATAATGTACTGAGGAACACCTACCAGTTCAGAAAACTCTGATAAAGTTAAAGCTGACTGCCTGTAAACCTCATCTAACTCCAATGCATTTATGATTTTCTGCTCCAGCTGCAAGTTGACCTCTAGTTCATTTACCTTGGTCGAAAGTCTTGGTGCATATTTCAGAAAGTAAAAAAACATGCAATAAACCACAGCAGAAGAGATCGCGGTGCCTATGGCATATGAGTGTACATACTTGAAAAAGTATGGAAAAGTGAACGCGACTAGAAGGACCAGCATGAGCCTATAAAGCATCAAATCCCAGGGAGACAAATCATTATACGATGGGGAGCGAAAGATCAGAAGTAAATAAAAGCCTAGACTTATGCTACAAGCCAAATAAAACTGATCCAGGTAGTTGCCTAAAGTTATTATCCCTATGAAACCTGATACTGGGATAATGATATGAACCAAGTCGATCTTTCTGAAACTGAACTGATTTTCCTTGTGATATGAACCTTGAAAATAAAAGTAGAGAAGGGGTCCAAGGAGTGAAAACCCCAGGAAGCCCAAGGCAACACCAAAAGTTGATAGCTGTGGAATTAAAAAGAAAAATACTGACTTGGCGATCCTTACAGCCAAGGCCGAAACGATTAAGGCCAGTAATTTGGTCCTTGTGTTTAGTTGTTTTTTGACAAAAAGGAGATAGCTAATCATGAAAAAACACATGGCTACCGCAATGGAAGAGAATACAATAAGTACCACGTAAACGTTCATTCTACAATTTGTTGATTTTTCAAAACTGGCACTTGAGAATCCAGAAAAACTTTATCCGAATTTCTGAAATCAGGAACTTTGAAGCATTTTCCTGAGGCAAATTGGCATCGAAAACATATTGAATGCCATGCGAAATAAAGGAATTGTTGTCGTTGTCACAGCTCTACTTACCTGTTTAAACTTAAGTGCACAATCTTCTATAGACGATACTGATCAATTGAAAGAGTTGATCAACTCTATTTCAAAGGGAGTAAATAGTCAAAAATCCAACCTAATATTGGACGCATTTATTCATCCCTCGGCACTTATCTATTCTACTTTTCGGGGACTCTCCAGTGGTGAGTACTCTAAAAAATCAACAACGGCCCAAGGTCTTGCTGATTTTGTCAAGAATTCAGAAGAAAAGATCAATCAGGAATTTGACTTTATAGATGTTGAAATGATAGATGCAGGTAGAGCGATTGTCAAGACCTATTATAGGGTTCAAATAGATGGTAAAAAGTCTCACATGGGCGATGAGTTCTACTCTGTTATAAAAACAAAGGGCGGTTGGAAGATCATCTCGCTCATGTTCACTATGGAACTCTGGTCAGATTAACCCCTCCTGTTGAATCAAATTAAACCTTCCGAAAACAACATTTTAATATCAAACAATATCAAACCTCTTTAAGATGAAAGTCAGAAACCTAACTCTAATAATTCTATTTCTTACCACAATCAACCATTTGCAAGCACAACGGGCGAACGCATTTCACACGCTAAATTTACCAAGTGCTAGTCCACAGGTGAGAGAAATGCAGAAATTGGGAGTGACAGAAATCGAAATTGACTACCACAGCCCTGCACATAGGAATCGGGATGTTTGGAATAATCAATCGGTTATCCCTCAAAATGGGAATCCCTTTCCATGGAGAGCTGGGGCCAACATGAACACCACCATCTCATTCAGTACAGATGTAATGATTGAGGGCCAGAGCCTAAAAGCCGGTAAATATGGGTTTCACATAATACCCAATGGAAATAGTTTCGACCTGTTATTTGCCCACAACAACGACCTTTGGGGGAGCTATTACCTTGATGTTGACAAAGACGTGACACTAAGGGTAAATGTCACAGGGGTTGACACAGAGAATCAAGAGAGGTTGACCTATCGCTTCCTGGACAGAAAAGAGGACAGTTTGATAATTGGTTTGGAATGGGCAGATAAGCGAATTCCATTTACTGTCAGCGTAGATTTAAATGAGACAGTAGTTGCCAGTCTGAGAAGTGAGTTACGTGGTCTTAATACATATCGTTGGCAAGCTTGGAATGATGCCGCCAATTGGTGCTTACAGCATAATACTAACTTGGAGGAAGCATTACAATGGGTAGAAAGATCCATTTCCGGTGGAGTAAATGGTTTTGGGGCAAACAAGAACCTGACTAACCTAATGACCAAGGCAAACATCCAAAAGAAACTTGGTCTGGCTGAAGCTCTGGATTCAACCATTTCTGAGGCTATGAATACGATTGGTACACCAGCTGATGTAAATTACTTTGGTATTTTTTTAATGCGAGATCAGGAATTTCAAAAAGCTCAAGTACTTACCCAAAAAGGTCTTGATCAGAACCCCGAAACATGGTATTTACAGCTAAATCATGGCATTTGTAGTTATTTCCTAGGAAAGAAAAAGCAAGCCATTGCCATGCTGAATAGAGCTAAGGAAAATACTCCGGAGGCTTATAAGAGTTATGTCGATCGGGTTCTGAATGAAGTAAGAAATGGAACCTACAAGCTTTAGTCGAACGTGGTGGTGAGACGGATGAGAGCGACTTATTTGGCCTTTATAACTATTCTACTTACTGCTTCTAGTTGTATTAACCTTGATAGACAAGAGATTGAGTATTACAGTAAGCTCACTGGTATTATATCTCCTTATCTGGATTATAATCCCAGAGGTCAAGTTGACCTTGATACGTTGATGCCTCCTAGTTACTATAGAGTGAAGTACAACAGACGTGGTCAAATTTCTGATCTATCCTATTACAAGTCAGGTAAGCCAAGCAACAACAGTTATTATGGCACCCATAGGGTAGTTTATGAATACTCAAGGGGGCGCCTAATAAGGAAATACTTTGACACTGAGGGGAATAAAAGTGATATGAGTAGACACTATTATGGAGGTGGAGCTATTCATATGGAGGAATTTGAGCTTAGCGATTCTGGTATAAAGCAACGCCTATTTTTGCGAGATACTAACGGAATCAGGCTAACCTCTGGATTAGGACATTATGAGTTTAGATGGTCTTTGGCAACGGATAGTAGCGTTGTTCAGGAACAGTTTGATCAAGAGGGTAACCCGATTTATTTAACTTCCTATTTTCCCTTTCGGAAGTCAGTCATCTCCAAGGACAAAAGAGGTTATTTGGCGACAATTTCAAACCTAGACAACCAGAGCAACCGATTCGCCATGCAAAATGAGGCTGGCTATGCACATGTTGTTTTTGACTTTGACAATTACGGTAATGAAAGAGGCTGGTCGTTTTATGACATTCAAGGTGAGTTATCAAACCGGCAGGCTGTGGCTAATATGGAGTATGGTTATGCCCAGTGTCGATATGAATTTAAATATCGAAATCAGCCACTTGGTTTATCAGAGTATTTCTCCATGAATTTCTACGATAATCAGGATAGACCAGTAGAAAATGAATTAGGTATTCATAGGACTGTTTTTGAACTCGATCACAATGATAATTTAGTCGCCATGACATATTTCGATCAAAATCGGGAGCCCTGTGAACATCCGACACTTGGGTTTCATAGGGTGGAAATCAATTACGATGAGCTAGGGAATGAATTAAGCACAGTAAAATATACTGCGGATGGACAAGTCCAATAATTAAGCCCTTCAGAAAGTATTAATTGAATTAAGCCTAAACCTTTTCAAAATGATTTCAATAAAACAAGTATTCTTTATAGCATGTGTTAATCTCTTCTGGAGTTACCAGTCGACAGTAAACGCACAAGAGACGATAGCCAATTCTACGACTGAAATAGCTCTAGAGCACTTCTTAAAAGGGAAAGGGTATCGAAAGTTGCAAATGACGAGAATTGCTTCGGGTCATTTACATCTGGAGTGCACGCTTAATGGAGTAAACGGTAAGTTTATTTTAGATACTGGAGCCTCAGGTACTGTGATTGAGGTTCAAAACAGGGATAAGTTTAAAATGGCTGTTAAAAATGTAGACCAAGAGGCAGCAGGTGCAGGAGGAGCCAGCATTCAGATGTTCGTTTCTGAAGAGAATACCTTTGAAATGGGTGCATTGACCATAAATAAGATGCCACTTGTTCTTATGAGCCTAGATCATGTCAATAGTGCTTTTGAGCGCTTGGGCTTAGGCCGGGTAGATGGGGTAATAGGAGCAGATATTCTAACTAGTAAAGAGGCAATCATCGATTACACTAACCTAGCGCTATATTTAAAAAAGTGATATTTGATGAGATAAGAGAATTGTAAACTGAGAACGACCATCATCTCTAGCGTATTCTAGATTCCCTTTATGGGCCTTTATGATCTTTCGAGATAGCGCTAGTCCAATACCAGAACCGTCTTTTTTGGTGGTATAGAATGGGACAAAGATTTCTGAAATAGACTGTTCTGATACGCCAGGACCATTGTCTTCCACCTGAATCACTACATGATCGGATTCAGCGTAGATCTTTAATGAAACCATGGGGTCTTCTAATCCTCCCACAGCATCCATGGCATTTTTGAGCAAGTTGATCAGCACTTGAGCCATCAGTGCACGATCAACCTCCAAAGTCCCTTTATACTGATCATTTGTTCTTATACCGATCGCGGATGTTGAAGCAATCAAGGGAGCAATAGAATCAATCAACACTTTGCTTTCTACCGTTTCTAGGTGAGGCTCAATGGATCGATTGATTTGCTTATAGGCCTCTACAAATTTCAACATGCCAGAAGTGCGTTCCTCAATGGCTTCAAGGCTAGTGGCAACATTCTTTTGGTCTTTTGGTCCGAGATTAACTAGTTCATCTTCTTTGATGAGCTTCTTATTCACTACTCTGATCAATGATAGTATGGGCGTAGTCGAATTCATGATCTCATGCGTCATCACACGCATCAGCTTTTGATAACTCTCAAGCTCCTTAGTCTCCAATGAACTGCGAATGTCAGTCAGGGAAACGAGTGTATACGCTTTTCCCTTCAATTTGAAGGCTTCTGATTTGAGCAAAAGCTTCTGTCCATTTTTATGATCGATCCACTCTGAACTACTGATGGTCTCGCTGGTCATTGCCTGATGAATGTTGGGGTAGTCTTCGGCCAAACGATCGATATGTGTCAGACTGACAAGTTCAAGTAGGGTATTGAAGGTCTTGTTGGTAAAAACGACTTCACCATTTTCGCGATAGCAAATCACAGCAACAGAAACATGTCTCAATACCGTTTGGAGTAACCTAAATTCTGCTTCACGATCGGTGTGAAGACTTTCCATTCTTTCGGTTATCAGTTGGTAAGCTTCTTGAAGTTTTTTGGATTGTGTCTTTTTCTCGTAGGTACGATTGAAATCACCATATCGGACGGATTCAAGAAAACTAGCCCAGTTTCTTTCCTGAGATTGTTGCCTCCATGTCAGTTCGATGCTCACTATAAGTATGAGCACGGCAAACATATATGGGGTAATGGAAAGCTCAGTTTCTAAATAGGTGTAGACCATTCCGATTGAAAAGGCAACGATCAGGAGTACCCGAATCAGAACCATTAAGAAACCCTTGCTAAAGATCATATTTCTTCATTTTACGATAAAGGGTGTTTCGGCCAATACCCAATTCGGCTGCAGCATGGGTGATATTGCCGGAGTGACGTTCAATGATCTCCGCAATCTTTCTTTTCTCAACCTCATATAAGTTGTCGGTAGGCTTCTCTTGGTTTCCTGCCAAGTCAATGGCACTGCCCATAATCACCATTCGCTCAATGCTGTTTTTCAACTCCCGAATGTTCCCCGACCAATGGTATTCCTCCAAAGCTCTGAATTGATCTTTAGTCAGGTCAAAATGCTTGTCATACTTGCGATTAAATGCTTGTAGGAAATGCTCTGCTAATGGTTGGATATCGGCTTTTCGATTGCGTAAGGAGGGGAGTTCGATATGTACTGTATTGATTCGAAACAACAAGTCCTGCCGGAATTCGGAGGGATCTGTCAAGACGTCTATGGATTTATATGATGTGCTGATTAAGCGAATATCAATAGCCCTGGGTCGATGTTCTCCCACGCGATGAACCTCCCGATTTTGTAAGGCAGAAAGTAGTTTTGATTGTAAGGAGAGAGGAATACTGGCGATTTCATCGAGAAGGAGAGTTCCCAAATTGGCGCCTTCCATCATTCCGAGTTTATCTTCACTAGCATCGGTGAATGCTCCTTTGACATGTCCAAATAGGGTAGATTCAAATAGTCCTGGTGTAATGGCAGCCAAATCTGTGCTAATAAATGGTTGTGCGGCTCTCATGGACTTTCCATGAATTAACCTCGCGAGGGCTTCCTTGCCTGTACCATGAGCCCCTGTGATGAGTACAGAGGCATCAGTATCCGCAACTTTGCTGACTATATCCATGACAGCCTTCATGCTCTCTGACACGCCTACAACCAGGTTGTTGAATTGAGTGCTCTGATTGATCAATAGATCACGACTTGAGGTGACATCGGCTAAGTTCAATTGTGAGTTAGCCAGATTTAATCCAGCCTGAACAGTAGCAATGAGCTTCTCATTAGAAAAGGGTTTCTCAAGAAAGTCTGTCGCTCCTTGCTTGAGCGATTTGACTGCTATGTCCAGAAACCCATGTGCCGTAAGCACAATGATCGAGACATGGGGCCTCATGTCCTTGATTCGCTTAATCCAAGCCAGGCCTTCGGCACCATCAGAATCTCCAATGGCGAAATTAAGATCCAATACAATCGCCTTTACCTGCTCACTTTCAAGAACAGGAAGCGCGTTACTGGGGTGTTCTGCCGTATGAATATCTCCATAGGATTCTTCCAGTACCATGCTGATGGTATGGAGCATTAAGGGGTCGTCATCTATGGCTAGAATTTCCACAAATAAATATAGTAATTTACTGTTCTAGGTTGGAACAGTTGCCTGTACTATGGCGATCACTTTGTTGAAAGAATTACTTGGAAAAGTAGCTAACTACTTAATTGTTAATTAGTTAATTATTGTGGCAGATTTTTGGCCTTATATGGTCAAATACTAACAATTATGACCCGAACATTCATTCTCTCGATTATTAGAAACCTCTGGAAAAACAGAGTCACTTCTGCCATTAACATAGTGGCGCTTACTCTTGGGCTAAGCAGTCTCTTGTTTTTATACGTTCAAGAGCGCTATGAAAATAGTTTTGACATGGATCAACCAATGGCTGATCGAATCTACCGCGTCAACCTTACTCAGAATTATCCGAACAGGCTTCTCAAGACGGGGAATAGCCAATCTATGTTGGTTAAGGCCATTCGGAATGAATACCCTGAATTAGAGGCAGCCGTACAGGTTATCGGGCCAAACTTCTCTTTGGTTACTATCGATCCGGGCACTTCTGCAGAGAAGGTATTTGAAGAAGAAAGAAAGATGCTATTTGCCGATAGTGCCTTCTTGAAATATTTCGATTATGACTTTATCGCTGGAAATAATAGGACAGCTTTGGATGACCCAAGTTCACTGGTGCTCTCGACAAAAATGGTTGAGAAATATTACCCTGACTTTGTAGGTAAAGAAGCGGGACTTATGGGTAGGGAAGTGACCTTATTTGATTCACTGCGAGTATTCATTACCGGAGTGATCGATACACCTCCGAGTAATAGCAATACACCTTTCCAACTACTTACCTCTACTGAGATATATTATAGAATGAATGATTGGGACCGAGATAATTGGGGTAACGTTTCTTCCGGGCTCACCTATGTAGTGTTGAAGGAAGGACAGCGCCCTGAAGATTTTGAGGAACGCTTCCCACAGTTAGTGGATAAATACAGGACAGAAGCAGATGCCGAAATTACCAGTTATAGCCTGATCAACCTGAAGGATATTCATAATGATCCGCAATGGGGATTTTCAGGCAACTACACTAATGATCCATCCATTGCGGTTGCATTCTGGGCACTCAGCTTGTTTATCGCGCTTTCGGCATGTATCAATTTCATCAATATTCAAACCGCTCAAGTGGTCACTCGGGCGAAAGAAGTTGGGGTTAGAAAAGTATTAGGAGGTAGCCGTACTCAGTTAATCTTACAGTTCTTGGCAGAGACCATTTTCCTCACTACCATTTCGTTCTTCATTGCCATGTGGATCACAGAGTTGGCATTGAATGGCTGGAATGATTTGTTGACCATTGTTCAAATGGATATGCAAATAGATGATTCGGTCTGGATTTTTGGAGCTGGCCTCATCTTGCTGATCAGCCTACTCGCAGGCATTTATCCAGCAGTAAAGTTATCAGCTTATCGTCCCTCTGAGGCCTTAAGGAGTGGTTTCTCCGCATTGACCAAGAATAAGTCTGGACTGAATTTGAGACAGGCCCTGGTCCTTACTCAATTCTCTATTACCCAATTAATGATCATTGGTACCATTGTCGTCTCTGTACAGATGGATTATTTCATCAATAAAGACATGGGCTTTGATAAAGACCAGATGATTACGATAACTACTTTCAGCCCTGATAAACAACAGGTGGATCGACTTGCGATAGCCATGGAGTCTATGCCAGAGGTGATTTCTTATTCATTCGCTTCAGGTCCTCCGATGGATGCAGGGCGCTATTCTACATCATTTAGAGAGGTAGGACATGAAGATAAAGGGGATATCAGAGTACGAAACAAGTGGGTGGATGATCGTTATTTGGATACTTACGGCATTGAGTTGATAGCTGGAAGAAACTTCCGTCCAGGAGAATACAATGATACTATTGGTGGCTTTATTGTAAATGAAAAATTGGTCGAGCAACTAGAGGTAGAAGGTCCTCAGGAAGCGATAGGCAAGTTGATACGTTGCTACGGTACTCAGGCCCAGATAGTCGGTGTGGTCAAGGATTTTCATGTAGATAAGCTGAATCTTCCAATCGAACCTGTGATCATGTTTCCATGGCGGAGACAAGTGAACGGAGCTAATATCAAGGTGGCCTCTGGTAATCTGCAGAAAGTACTGACAAAGCTTGAGAGTGAGTGGTTACAGGTCTTTCCATCGCGCACTTTCCAATACCAGACCGTAGACGATTATATCAAGGAGTCCTATATAGTTGAAGATATTATGCTTAAGAGCATCCGCATTTTCTCACTGGTGGCCATCATCATTGGTTGTTTGGGGCTTTATGGTCTTGTCTCCTTTATGGCGGCAAAAAGAACCAAAGAAATTGGGATTCGAAAGGTCTTAGGTGCTTCCTTGGGGCAAATATTCTTTAGTTTCTCCAAGAGGTTCTACATCCTAACATTTATAGCTTTTCTACTTAGTGCTCCTTTGGCTTATAAAGCTATGTCCTTATGGCTTGAAGAGTATACCTATAGAATTCCCTTAAGCTGGGATCTTTTTGCAATAGGTTTGTTGATGACGTTGACTTTGACATTGCTTACAGTAGGCTATATTTCACTTAGAGCAGCACGTACCAACCCGGCAGAAACGCTTCAAGTAGAGTAGTTTTTATAAAAATGTATTTCAATAGGGGGGCTCAGCTATTAATATGGCTGAGCCTTTATGTATCTCTAGAAGGATAGCAGTTCCGTTCGGTTCAGGATCATTCCAAAAAGTCCTTGGTGTGCTTTTTCATTAAGTCACCAGCAGTAATGCCGAATCGCTCCTTAAATTTTTTGAAGAAGTATGATTTACTGTTGACGCCAACGGCAAAACAGACTTCACTTACCGTTTGATACTTAGATTTGGCAATAATCTCATAGGCTTTCAGGAGCCGTATTTCGAGAATGATTTTCACAGGACTCAAACCTGTTTGTTCCGTTACAATTTGGTTCAATCTGCTTTGGCTATAGCCGGATGTTTCTACCAGTTCCTTAACACCAAACTCCCCGTTGCCGAGATTTTCCAAAATGACTTCATTCAGTTTTTGCATGAGATCCGTATGCTTTCCTTCGAACTCCAATTTTTCCCCGCTGGTTTCATGCAATTGTTTACGGTACATTTTGTTTTGGAGCAGGAAGTTAATCCTTGCCACCAATTCTGAGGGTACAAAGGGTTTAAGAATGTAGTCAGTAATCCCCAAGGAGGACACTAAATCTTCAGGCTGTTCAGTAAAAGAGGCAGATAACATAATGAAAGGTGTGGTTTCATACTTTTCAACTTTGCGCAATTCATTGAATAATTCCACACCACCCATAATTGGCATTTTCATATCTGATATAATCAGGTCGAACTGTTGGGATTCAACTGCTTCTAAGGCCTCCTTACCGTTAAAGGCGTAATGGCAATCATATTTTTCTTTGAAGAGATCAGTTAAATAGAGCATCAGCTCAGCATTGTCGTCTACAACTAATAGCCTTGGCCTGTTTTGCTTGCTGTCAGTAGCTGGCGCATGCTGCTCTTGGTCCGTTATACATTGGAAGCTATCCTCGTAGTCCTCTTGTAGGTAGAGATCATCAGATTCAATAGTAAGTGGTAAGCTTACCTTAAATTGACTCCCTAAATTCAGTGCACTCTCTACATCTATAGTGCCATTGAGAGCATCTACCAATTGTTTGACCAATGCCAAGCCTACTCCAAAACCGCCAACATGTTGATGCCGCATAGACTGATAAAACCGATCAAAGACATGTTTAACTTCATCCTCATCCATACCCATTCCCTCGTCCTTTACCGCAAAAACCAGTCGGCCATCACTGATCATTGCGGAAATATGAATTGACTTTCTCGCGGGTGTATACTTGACAGCATTGTTTAATAGGTTGGAAATGATTTTTTCTAAATGACCAAAAGCATATTTAATGGAGGTGTCACTTTTGATATTAGATTTAAAATAGAGCTTCTGCTGTTTTTGTAGGGCAACTGCCTCAAAAGACTCCACCAATTCTTCGATAAAATTACCGAGTGGTTTTTGGGTCTCAACCTTATGGTCATCTATGGAACCATCTAATTTAGATAGCAGTAGATAGTTATTTAGATTATTGACTAGCGCATTACTATTTCTCGTAGCACGTGCGATGTACTTGACGGCATTGTCCCGGTTAAAGATGTTCTTGTTTAGAAGGTCCAAATAACCTGAAATCACGGTCAAAGGCGTTCTTATTTCATGAGATAGGTTATTAAGGAAATTACCCTTGATAAGGGCGACTTCCCGTGATTTTTGAAGCTCGACCTCCAGAACAGTCCTTCTTTTTATAGCCCTCAGTTTTACTACTACAAGTACAATGATAAAGAGCAAAACACTGACGCCTGCCAGTAGATAATTTCTTCTTTTTGCCCTTTCATTGTCAATTGCGGTTTTTCTCCTTAATTCTGCCACCGCTTCTTCCTTCTGTAGGTTATTATTGAGTGCAGCTGCTCTGAAAATCGCTAAGCTGGTTTCTACTGAATCAGAGTATGCTTGATAACTATTATATACATCTAAAGCCTCATATGGTTTATTCTGGTTTCGGTAGGCTTGTATCTGAGTTTCATAGAGATGAGACTGATAATGTGAATTACCGAAATACCTACCTTGAATACTATCCAAGTATATCATAGCCCTTTCGCTATCACTTTGAGATTGATAGACCTGTGCTCCGGCAAGCCTTCTAAGGTTCAATGCTTCCGACTCGACTAATTCCAGTTGATACATTCTGTTCAATATCATGAATGCACTATCGGGCATGTTGTTTTTTAAGAAGATGTTAAGCTGAGTAAAATAGACTTGGGCATTGATGTCAGCAGTTATACCTCCCTCGTTTATTTTACTATTATCAATTGTATTTAAAGCACTTTGATAATCTCCGATCATCATAAAGTATTGCCCCTTTAACCAACTAAATCTCCTGGTATAAGTGCCTTTTGTCCATGTTACTTCAGAGTTATCATAAGGGTAGTTATCAACAAGCTCTATTACCTCTTGAGCTAAAAAGGGAGCTTCTAACTGGAGGTATAACTCAATCAGGTTTAAGTATGTGCTAATGAGGTTCCCATTCTCTTCAAGAATAGGGGTATACTGGATGGATATTGCCTTGTTATAGAAGGCAATGGCATGATCATAAGCTCCCTTTCCTAGTAATGTTCCAGCTGTAAAAACAATGTTGGATAGCAGCCGTGGCAAGTTTGTTTCAGAGGCTTCGTACCGTTCAAAAAGTGCCAGAATATTCTCAACAGATTGATTAGAGGGTTCTCTGGATGCGAGTAGTTGAAAGACAACTGTCTTCTTCTGTATTTTCTCCAGCGCTTTGAACTCGGGGCTGTCTTTATCCTCTATTTGATCAATAAGCCTTTGTAGGTCTTGATCTAAATTTCCATACTCGCGAAGGTATAGGTTATTAAAGCGTCTAATGTTCCCTGCTAACCCAGCGGCCTCTTTATCAATTTCTCTTATTCGGTCATTATAGATTAAAGTGTCACTTAACCTAAAGACCTCTTGGCCAATGGTCAAATGGGTAGCGAATAAGCAAAACACTAACAAGCCCAACCTGGACATGGTCATGAATAAATTGATTTTCAACAAAAAATCTAAGGACTAAATAGCGTCAAGTGTGTTGTGTTTTGCTCTTTTAGAAATAAGACTAGACCACTAAATAGTGCCCCTTAGCGTGTCCCTAATAACAATAATACATTAACTGTGCACAGATGGCAAGAACATCAACCGGATTTATGTCCGAAAAACCGATTGATGAATTTGAAATACTTTTTTATGTATGTGTTTGACTCAAAACTGAGAAACGGACGCTTCACGAGAAAGGGATAGCAGACTATTTGGTCTGTTTTGAAGTGTGACCAATCGGAAAAGCAACGTTGATGAACTTAGTATCAATAATTGGAATCCATTTTCACCTGCCAGTTTCCATCAGATTGCTTCTCCCAGAGTAACATATAGGGCAGAGGATAAGAACCGCTACAGCGCCCGATTTCGTAGGCTATAGTGGGCGAAACGAATGCTATGTGTTTCGGTGTGAGCTTAAGAGAATAGTTTGAAGCATTCATATAGCTATACTCCTGACTGATCGCTTCCGTGCCTTTTATTACTCTGCCACGGTTGTAATAGTATGCTTCAGGTGTGTATAGCTGTTTGACCAATTCTGTGGCTTTGTGACTATTGCAGAGTTCCATCCATTTAGTGCGTCTGGATTCAAGTATAGAGGAAACATCCATAGGAGAATCGCGCTGATAAATTACAAGGAATTCGATATTCTGGGAAGGACTATTATTCTCACCTCTTATAAACATGACTGCGTATGATCCGTTATTTGATTGGATTTGTCCGATCTCATAGCTTAGGGATGAATTGACTTCCACACTGAATTCATGCTTATAAGAGTTGTATTGGTTGTTGGCCAAGAATTCTTGGACAAATTGCCTGATGTCTTTCTTTTCTGTTAAGAGACCCGACTTCGTAAGTATCAGTGCATCATTAGTTATTTGTTCAAACAGTGAGTTATCAGTTTCAGTCTGTGCCTGTATTCCTAATGCGATAACACACAGCAATATGGAAGTGAATAGTCTTTGTCTCATACCGTTTTATTTGTCCTTGCTAGTATAATTCAATACTTCTTTTGTGGTTTTGAGTTTACGTGCTAAGAGAATAGAAGTTAATAAGTTCATGGTTTTGAGCGATCCCTTTGATTTCTGAAAGTTTTTGGAGTTTGCCTGTGAGCTTTTCTGAAGGCAGAATAAAAGGCTGACAAGGCATTAAATCCACTTTCATATGCAATGGCCTCTATGGTGAAATGACTTTTGGAATGGTCCGTCAATAGCGCTTCTGCTCTTTTTATGCGAAGTGCATTAATCAATTCAGGGAAGCTCTTATCAAAATGTGCATTGACTGCTAGTGACACTAGATAGGCCGGCTCATTAAGTTGTTTAGCAAGCAAAGTGACACTCATAAAAGGGTTTGTGAATGTTTCTTCTTTTTCTAAGAGATTTGCTATGCGATGGCCCAATACTTCAATCTGTTGACTATTAGATCCTTTCTTAGGCTCATGCATAAATAGCTTGACTTGTTTTAAAGCATATAGGGTGAGTCCATACAAAATGAAAGCAGAAGCTATTATAATCCCCTGATAGATCAATGCATCAAAGAATAGTGATTGACTGAAGAATAAAACCATCAAGAGTCCAACCCCTATATTGAAGTATCTGGTCCATTTCCATCTCATATCATCTTTGCGATACATAGCACTAGACCTTCTGATATGTATCAACCCTGCAATGGTATAAGTGATCATTGCCAATAGAGCTATCAGGTAAAGCCCAAAGGCCAGTTCTACGGTTAAAAAAGGTAAGGCAGCAAGCGTCAAGATGAGGATGCTCAAATGATAATAGTGCTTGATAGTAAGTCGAAATGACGGACTCCATAGGCTTCTTAGGTAGAAGTAATACAATGGGCCGATAACAGAGAAGGACAGGGCCCCGATGTAAAGGCCTGTTAACTCAAAATCATCATATATGAGCCCTGCAATACAACCTCCGATTCTGATGGCAAGAAAGAAGAGTGTTGCAGCCAGTAGTTTGTTGGATAGTTTACTGCTTAACATTCTTAAGGCAACTACAAGAAAGAAGCAGTGCGCTATGACTGCAGCCCCTATTAGTAAAGGCAGTAATTCAATCAACATCTGTCAGTCGTTTAAACCCCTTGATTATACCTCTACAAAGAAGCAAGAAATTGGAAATACAGATGTCCTGATTTGCAAATGAGTATTTCAATAACTTCATGTGAGACTAAGTTTAGTGCGTATCAAACATGAGCACCAATGCAAAAGAAGTTAAAAAGAAGACTCGTTTATCTTATAGCTATCCCTATTTCTTTAGTCATTTTACTCTTAGTATTCCTCACAGTCTTTGAGTATTCAACCGTAGCCGATATCAAAGAATCACTGTCTAATGTAGACAAGCAGGAGTCCTTAGCCTATGGAAAAGTACTATTCGGCACTAGAGGTTGTGCCAGTTGTCATAGCATTGTGCCGGACGAGAAAAGCCTCGGCCCAAATCTTTTTGGCATTGCTTATCGCCAATCAGAAGCATATATCAAACAGTCTATTGTTACCCCTGGTGCGGTCATCATAAAAGGTTTCGATAATGTGGTTATGCCTAATTTTGGAGATATTCTGGATGATCAGCAGGTAAATGCCTTAGTAGACTATATTTCAACTATCAAATAGGGGTGGTCACTAAGCTGAAAAATCTTTGGAATGCTTTTTCATTAAGTCGCCAGCAGTAATGCCGAATCGTTCTTTAAATTTTTTGAAAAAGTAAGACTTACTGTTGATACCTACGGCAAAGCATACTTCACTTACTGTTTGGTACTTGGATTTTGCAATGAATTCATAGGCTTTCAATAAGCGTATTTCGAGGATAATCTTCACAGGGCTTAAACCGGTCTGTTGGGTCACAATTTGATTGAGTCTACTTTGGCTATAACCAGATGTCTCTACTAATTCCTTTACTCCAAACTCTCCTTTGTCCAGATTCTCTAAAATGATCTCGTTAAGCCTTTGCATTAGATCGGTATGTTTAGCTTCAAATTGAAGTTTTGCACCGTTAGTCTCGTGCAATTGCTTTCGGTACATCTTATTCTGCAGTAGAAAGTTGATTCGAGCTACTAGTTCTGAAGGCACAAAGGGCTTCAGAATATAGTCAGTTATCCCTAAGGTCGAGACCAAATCTTCCTGATGCTCAGTGAATGAAGCGGAGAGTATTATGAACGGAGTTGCTTCATAGTTTTTATCCTTACGTAGCTCATTGAATAATTCAACGCCTCCCATAATGGGCATTTTCATATCGGAAATAATCAGATCAAACTGCTTTGACAAGGCTATGTCTAAAGCTTCCTGTCCGTTGAACGCGTAATGACATTCATATTTGGTCTTGAACAAATCTGTTAAATAGAGCATTAGTTCAGCATTATCATCAACCACCAATAGCTTTGGTCTATTTTCATTGATTTCGACTGCGGCTGGAGTCTCCTCACCTTGAGTGATACATCTAAAGGTATCCTCATAATCATCTTGGACATAGAATCCATCGGACTCGATTGAAAGTGGGAGTGTGACCCTGAATAAACTACCTAAGTTTAGCGCACTCTCCACCTCGATAGTCCCATTTAGGGTGTCCACGAGCTGTTTTACTAATGCCAGCCCGACACCGAAGCCTCCGATATGCTGATGGCGCATTGATTGATAGAAGCGATCAAAAATATGCTTAACCTCTTCCTCATCCATACCCATGCCTTCATCCTTGATCGTGATCATTAGATTTCTTTCACTAATCATTGCCGAAACGTGAATTGCCTTTCTGGCCGGAGTATACTTGACGGCATTGTTCAATAGATTTGAAATCACTTTCTCTAAGTGTTCAAAGGCGTAATTGACAGGAACGTCTCTCTTTATATTAGATTGGTAATAGAGCGTTTGTTGCTTTTGGGATGCAATAGCCTCAAAGGACTCCACCAGTTCTTCGATGAAACTGCCCATTGATTTGTTGGACTCTATTGTGTGATTGTCTTGGGAGCCATCTAATCTGGATAATAGGAGATAGTTATTGAGGTTGCTCACCAGGGCATTACTGTTTCTTGTTGCCCGTTCAATGTATTTAACCGCATTGTCTCGGTTAAAGATATTCTTACCTAAAAGGTCAAGGTAACCCGAGATCACGGTCAAGGGAGTTCTTATTTCGTGAGATAAGTTGTTGAGGAAATTACTTTTAATTAGGGCAATCTCACGTGATTGGCTGAGTTCACTTTCCAGTAAGGTCTTCTTCCTTTCCGTCCTTATTCGATAATATGCCAAGGCTGTGATAAAGCAAATCAGAAGAATGCCAGCATACAGAATTGTGTCCTGTTTAGCTTTTGCCTCAGCAACCTCCTTTTGTCTGCTGATCTCAATTTGGGCTTCTTCGTTTTTCAAAAAACTGTTGAGTCCAATGGCCCTGGATAACGAGAGAGTCGTTTTGACAGAGTCAGAATAGTTTTTGAATGCCTCATATTCTTTGAATGCAAAATCGAGTGTTCTTATCTTTTGATAAGTCTCAATCTTTGCATCATAGAACAAGGATTGATAGCGCTGATCGCTGAATTGAAACTTCCCAATGCTGTCAATAAGTGATTCTGATTTGTCCCATCTTTCTTGCAGAAGGTTTACCTGAATAGCTGCCAGTCTTCTCAAGTTCAAATCTTCTTTTTCTTTTAGCGGTATTTCATACATGCTTTTTACAATACTTGAAGCGCTGTCGAGCATATTGTTCTTTATTAAAGCATTGGCAAAAGTGAAGTGAACTTTCGTATGCAAAGCTAGCTGTTGTTTGGATTTGTCTAGATTAAGCCCTTTTAATATCTCCAAAGCTTGACTATACTCGCCTACCATCATATGATATTGTACCTTATAGAGGGTCACGGCTTGACTAGACATTTCTTTATAGTTCCTATCAGGATTTTCTGGATGGTTATCGATCAATTCAATAATGCTCTGCGCGAGATAAGGCGCTTCTAGCTCCACGTACAATCCTAGAATGGAAACATATATATAGTATAAGAATTCTTCATTTTTGTTTTCCTTGTATAATATTGAAATCCCTCTGTTATAGAGCGTTATTGCTTCTTGGTAGGCTCCTTTTTGCTGAAGATATTGAGCAGTATAATCTAATATTATTTGAAAGAAGCCTAGATTGGTCTCATATTTCTCATATCGCTCAAAGAGTGCCAAGATGTCGCTTACAGATTGTGTTGCCGGCTCTCTCGATTCTCTTAATTCATACATTAATACTCGTCTAAGAAGTCTCCTTACTGCTTGATACTCAAGGCTGCTCGTATCTTCAATTTGGCTTATAATGTTTTCTAGCTCTATATCCACTTTTTTCAATTCCTCTAAGGTCTTGTCCAACATGAGTCTTTCATCAGAGGCATATTGTTGAACCTGATCAGGAATAGCCATGATACGCTCAAAAATCGCTGTTGTATCACTCAATTGAAATGCTTGTTGAGCAGTAGCTAGATGAGCTGTGATAGTGAATGCTAGAGTCAGAATAAACCTAGGTGCTGTCATAAATTGATAATCTTATTTCACAAAAATCTCCGGCTCCATAATACCAATTGAATCAAAGCTCTTCTTTCGCTCTCTTTCGAATAGAAAAACTAGACATTATGCAGCTCTCCCGAGACGAACTTCTTTAACAATAATACATTAACGACCGACAGATGACAAGGGCGCCATTTTGCTGTTCTGTGTCCAAAACGCTTAAATCTATCTGTATAGGTCTTTTTTATGTATGTGTATCAAAATAAGCATCGAATCTATTGAAATGAGCACCGACTCATTAAAACGAGCACTCATTTCATAAATACCGAAACCTTCCCAAGCTCTTGTTAGAGCCAATTTTGTAACGTGAGGTGTGAAAATCCTAAGGGGTTACAATTTTCGGGAAGGACGCAACATATAAGGCTCGGCAATAAGGTTTGCAAACAGATCTTATTCAAAGCCTCTTATGCGATAAGCTTATGCCTTGAAAAAGCCCCCAATAATTCCTTTCTTCTTAAACTTCCTATCTACAGTTTACTTCTTCTATTATGGTTAACACAACCAGTGCTCGGTCAAGATACGGATGGTGATGGCGTAGCTGATACTATCGACTTGGATGATGATAACGATGGTATACTTGACCTAGTAGAAAACAGCAATTGTGATATTGCGCTGAAAACTGAAGATATTGTCCTTTTTAGTGAGAATTTTGGTACCGGAACATCAATAACTTCCAATTCTGATGTTACTAACCTGACTTACGATCCAACAGGTAATATAAATCAGGGTGACTATGCAGTGGCTTCATCTCTGTCTCCAGGCTTGGATAAGAATGCTACAACTAATTTAACCGGTGATCTTGATGCTAATATCGATCAGTTTGGTGGTCCCGCAAATGGCAGTACAAATGGTCGCTATTTGGCGATCAGTCTTGATCAAGACAATATTGATATTTATCAGAAGTCCATTTCTGGGCTTATTATCAACGAGGATTATAGGTTTAGAGTAGATTTGGTAGGCCCTTGTGGAGCCAGAGATTGTGAGGGTGTTGGCTTTTTTAGGATAGAAATTAGAGATAACTCTAGCAATGTGCTGGCTTCCTTTTCAACATCTGGATTAGGCCTGGTACATGATGATGTTTGGACAAGAATTGCACTCAATTTTACGGCTAGTACTACTGATATAGTCATTGCTATTGTCAGTGAGCAACTTGCAGCTTCTGGAAATTTCGTAGGAATTGATAACATTGTAGTCAGCAGCTTGACTTGTACTGGCAGCCTAGCCGATTTGGATGCTGATGGAGTCATCAACTCTTTAGATTTAGACTCAGATAATGACGGTATTCCAGATAATATCGAAGCACAAACTACCACGGGCTATATCGCGCCCAATGCAGATGACCTTGCCACTTATGCGACAAACGATGGTGTAAATACCGCTTATCTGGGAGGCTTGATACCAGTTGATACGGATGGAATAGGAGAAGCAGACTATCTCGACCTCGATTCCGATACTGATGGATTGTTCGATATTAATGAATCCGGAGGGGGGTTGGCCGATGCTGATAATGATGGTCGTACGGATGGTGCTGTTGGGAGCAATGGCCTTGATGATACCCTGGATAATGGTGGAGTAGATGACTACTCTGATATCAATGGATCTTATGACAATACCCAAACAGACAACTTCACAGATGCTGATAACGATGTTGGTCTGGGAGGTAATGTTGATTATAGGGATACCAGTATCGGACCGGATAGCGACATGGACGGAGTTGCCGATGCAGTGGACCTGGATGATGACAATGATGGTATTCTGGATAATATAGAGGATGGTAATTGTGATATATCTATCAAAGAACCAGCAGATATACTCTTTAGTGAGGATTTCGGTACAGGTGCCACTCGAGCGACAAACGCCTTTGTTACAATTCATGCTTATGAAGCAACTATGGCTATTAATGATGGCTATTATGCCGTTATTTCTTCGGGACAGACTGGTGGCCTGGGACTTTTCAACAGAACTGATCAGACAGGTGATTTGGATGCGAACATTGATTTAAATAGCGGGCCTGGAGGTGGTTCCACAAATGGGCGGTATCTCGTAGTCAATTTGACTAATTCAGCCCCGATTGAATTTTACAGGCAGTCTATCACAAATTTAACCCCAGGAAATGATTATCAATTGAGATTAGACTTCTCAGGCCTTTGTAGTGGCTGCGCTGACCTTCCGATATTCCGTTTAGAGATTCGAAATACCAGCGGCACGGTACTTCATTCTATGACATCCTCTCAAATAGGTATTGCCAATGATGATGTATGGAGACGAGGTTTGATTGAGTTTACTGCTACTGTCCAAGAGGTAGATATTGTAATGGTCAACGAACAACCTGGGGGCTCAGGGAATGATTTGGGGATTGACAATATTGTACTTAACAGTTTGTCATGCCCCGCTCCACTGAATGATACAGATGGAGATGGTATTATCAACTCACTAGACTTAGATGCCGATAACGATGGTATTCCTGATAATACCGAAGCCCAAACCACAGCTGGATATATATCTCCCAATAATGATGACTTGGTTTCTTATATCACTAACAACGGGGTGAACACCGCTTATTTAGGGGGCCTAAGCCCAGTGAACACGGATGGTACAGATAACCCCGACTTCCTAGACACAGACGCTGATAATGATGGATTATTTGATATTGACGAATCGGGAGAAGGGCTTACTGATGCAAATAATGATGGGGCCACAGATGGTGCAGTAGGGGCTAATGGCCTTGATAATAGTGTCGATAATGCTATGATGGATGACTATAGCGATGTTAATGGACAATATGATAATACGCCAAGTGACAATTTTACCGATACTGATTCAGATGCAAGTCAGTCCGGTGGGAATGTCGACTTTCGAGACCTTGTTGCCGGTGTCGATCATGACGGTGATGGAATTGACGATGATACTGATTTGGATGACGATAACGATGGCATTCCCGATTTTATCGAAGATGGTAATTGCGATATCACAGCAAAGGAGGAAGTAGAAGTCTTATTTAGTGAGGATTTTGGAACAGGAGACACACGTACAACAAATTCTAATGTCCAAAATCATAATTATAGGGCAACAGGCTCAGTCCCTGACGGAGATTATGCAGTAGCTCGCTCTTTAAATGCTGGTTTGGCCGGCTATAACAGGACAGAGTTGACGGGGGATAGGGATGCAAATATAGATCAGTTCACTGGACCAGCTGGTGGAAGCACAAATGGCAGGTATCTCATTATAAATATGATCAACCAAGGCAATACCGAATTTTATAGACAGTCAATCACAGGCCTTGTCATTGGAGACGATTATAGGTTTCGTCTGGATATGGCAGGTTTATGTACGAAAACCTCTTGCCCAGATATTCCGATTTTCAGACTTGAAATCCAGAATACTAGTGGTGGAGTATTGCATGCTGTTTCTTCCGCGAGCTTGGGAATAGCCAACGATGATGTCTGGAGGCGTGCTGTGCTCAACTTCACGGCCACTACAAATGACATTGAAATTGTTATTATTAACGATCAACCAAGTGGTTCTGGAAATGATGTTGGTGTAGATAATATTGTTTTCGGCCGTTTACTGTGTCCAGTTAATTTGAATGATTCAGATGGTGACGGCATCTATAACTCTCTGGATTTGGATTCAGACAATGATGGTATCCCTGATAACATAGAGGCACAAACTACGATAGGGTATATCGCTCCTAGCGGTGTGAGTTCGAACATCACTGATGCAAATAACAATGGATTGGATGATAATTATGAAAGTGGACAGGGTGGAACAGACCTAAGCCCAGTCAATACGGATGGTACTGATGAACCCGACTATTTGGACTTGGATTCGGATAATGATAACGACTTTGACATTGTAGAATCAGGCTTAGCATTGACTGATGCAAATGTAGATGGCCGAACAGATGGCACAGTTGGTGCCAATGGTCTGGACAATGCGGTTGACAATGGTGGAATAGATGATTACAGTGATGTGAACGGAGCATTTGATGATACACAGACTGATAATTTTTTAGATGTCGATGAAGACGTTCTCTTAATTATGGGGGATGTTGACTATAGAGAGACTAATAATAATGTAGACACTGATAGAGACGGTATTGAAGATTCAATTGACATTGATGATGACAATGATGGCATTCTAGATACAATCGAAGGGAACATAAGCCCTTCTGTTGATACTGTGGTATTCCAATTCACTGGCGCTGACCAGACATATACAGTAGCTGATGATGTTACATCTATTACAGCCAAAATTTGGGGAGCCGGAGGTAGGGGAGATACTGAAGCAGGCAGAGGAGTAGGAGGTGCAGGAGGGTATACTGAGTTTACGATTAGTAAGGCCAGTTTGCTCAGCAATGATTTAATACTGACCGTGGGGGAAGGCGGTAACTCGAGTGAAGGAGCCGTCAACTATGGTAATGGTGGTGCAGGTTTAGTAGGTACAGGGACTGGTAACGGCAGAAATTATGGTTCTGGTGGAGGCATGTCGGCCATTAGTTATTTGTCTTTGTCTGATCCTAATTCAGTAGACCCTCAAAACCTTCTGGCGATTGCTGGAGGAGGGGGGTCAGTACCTTCTTTCACGAGTTCTGGAGATAGAGGTGGTGTAGGAGGAGGAACAACAGGTGGCAATGGCACCTTCAGTGGTAATTCAAATGGTGAAGGAGGCTCTCAGAGTTCAGGTGGTTATTCAGAGGGAAACCCAGGTGCATACCTATTAGGAGGAAATGCGGTAGTTGATGGTGCTGCTGGAGGAGGAGGTTATTATGGTGGTGGCTCCGGCTACCTTAAAATTACAAATGAGGGTTTAGGAGGTGGTGGCTCCGGTTTTGTCTCAGGATATGGTACCGGAAATACTACCCCCGGCAACTTGCAAACCCCTCCAAATACTGGAGACCCCGACTATATATTAGGTGTAGGAGAGGGTGGAAACAGTGGAGGTACCAATGGCGGCAACGGTCTTATAGTGCTATTGGTTACGAGGAATAATCCAGTCGATGATGATGATGATGGAATTATCAACTCGCTAGATATAGATTCAGATAATGACGGAATTCCGGATAATGTAGAGGCCCAAACCACTACCGGCTATATCGCCCCAAGCGGTGTGGCAAACTCTATTACAGACAATAATGGCAATGGGCTGGATGATAATTATGAAACTGCTCAGGGAGGAACAGACATTGTTCCAGTAAATACAGATGGTACTGACGACCCTGATTATTTAGACCCTAACAGTGATAATGATGATGACACTGATGCTCGAGAAAATGGTTATTCGAGCTCATCAATAAGTGGTTTTGATACAGATGGAGACGGCCTAGACGATGCTTTTGAAGGTAGTAATCTTGACGACCCAAATGATGTCAATGACGAAATTGACACGCCATCAATCAATCTGCCTGATTTAGACACAGACGTGAATGAGGTATTTGGCGATGTTGATTATCGAGATGTTTTGGCAAGTCCTGGAGGAGTAACAAATGATCTTCTATTATGGTTGAGAGCAGATGAAGGTGGGATATCCTGGAATGACCAATCGGGACAAAATGTGACCGTAACTGAGGCGTCTAGCGCCATTACATCAGCTTCTCTGCTAAATTTCAATGCAAATAACAGTTTTCCTGGTTCGACTCACTATGATACAAATCTGAGCATCAATGCTGGAATCTTTAGTGAAATAAGTGCTATTTCAGTCTTTATTCCATCGATTGGAACAGCCAATTCCGTTTGGGGAGAAACCCAATCAAATAGTGCTAGCTATCTCTATTTTGAACATAGCGCGAATGAGTTAAGAGTGTCTGATGGAAACTCACTTGATTTGATTACCACTAGTAATCAAGGTGTTCCAGTATTGGTTTCTACTATTATTAAACAAAGTAACTCTGTTAATTCAACGGTATATATTAATGGTGAGGCCACTTATGATTTTTTATCCAGTCACTCGACAACTCCAAATAACTTACTGGATGTAGGTGCTTCAGGAGATGGTGGTAATCAATTCAATGGACAAATAGCTGAGATTATCTTCTATAACGCTAATTTAAGTAATGGTCTAGAACTTCAAAAAGTTGAAAGCTATTTAGCACTCAAATATGGCTTTACCCTTTCTAGAGATACCGATGGAGACGGAAATGTTGGCGAAAGTGGAGAAGGAGATTATTTGGCTTCAGATGGTGCCATTTGGTGGAATGCCTCCTTGAATAGTGTCTATACCAACAATGTAGCTGGCATTGCCAGAGATGATGCCTCCAACTTCATGCAGCGTCAATCCAAAAGCATCAACCCTGATGCTATCGTTACTATCGGTTTGGATAGTGAGACAGACGGATTGGAAAATAGCAATGTCAGCAATCCTAATTACTTTACCCTCGACAAGTCTGCATTAGTTTGGGCACATGACGGTGCCAATTTGAATGATGGTACTGCTGGCCTCTCGGAATACGATCCAAATCAGGTTGAAAGCAGGTTGAATAGAGAATGGATTGCTCGTAAAACAGGTACGGTAGGTTTTGTCACCATAGAGTTTGACGTCAGTAATCTCCTAGGGCCGGATAATAATATTGGCACAAGTGACGAAAGTCAGATTCTATTAATGCTTGATGATGACGGTGACTTCTCAAGCGGAGCAACTACTGTCAGTCAATCTTTTGTAGAAACACATACTGATGGTAAAGTGGCCTTCAGTGTAAACCTCACTTCTATCACCGACCAGGTATATTTTACACTAGCTTCAGGCGAACCAGGGGCACTGCCCATCACATTGATGAACTTTGAAGCAGAACTTTCTGGAGATCAGGTCCTAATCGCATGGCAAACCATTACAGAAACGAATAATGCCCTCTTCAGGCTCGAACGATCTTCCGATGGGCTAAACTTTGAAATCCTGAGCTTAGTAGATGGCTCGGGGACAAGCGAGCTTTATAATGAATATGAATTCATTGACAAGTCTCCGATTGTCGGTTATAACTATTACCGACTAGTCAATATTTCAAATACTGGGGAAGAAGAGACTTCTGATGTCATTTCGGTGCTTTATCAGGTAGACTCAGAGTACATAATAGTGCCCTTTCCAAATCCGGTCAAAAGTGGCCATTGGCTAAATCTAGATGTACCAACAAACGCACAGGTAGGCCTTATCAAACTCTATGATATCAAAGGAACTTCTATTGAATTTGAATACTCGGCTCAAGCTAAGAGCATAAAAATGGCATCGACATTTTCAGGATTAGCCATTCTCACCATGGTGGTAGATGGAAAGGTTCATAAACACAAAATAAGAGTAAACAGATGATTAGGGTAGCACGAAGAAACATGTAGTGTGTCCTTCTACCAACTATTCGAGGTAGAGATTGGTAGAACTCTAGTGATTCCGGTAGTCAGACGGGCTGCCGGACTTCATAGCAGAAGGGACCACTAAAAGTCAGATTTAGAATCTCTGGGAAATTGGTCGCCTGTACTTCCAGGCATCACCATGTTTTGGTTTGTCCGGTGAACATTTAAGCCACTGGAATTTACTTTAACAAGTCTTATAGCAAGTATAAGACCCGAAAAAAACAATTAAATAGCCAAACACCGGTTTTCCAGCCGAGGGTTTGATATTAAAGTAAATCCGTTGGCCAGCGGCTGACGAATCTACTTTTGTATCTGCTATTAGTCATCGAATATAGAAATGAGGAATGTATATTCAAAAACATCATTGGTTTTATCGATGTAGGATAGAGCCACACAAAATTTACTACAAAGCACGAAATCTCTGGTTAAGAAGACTTATTCTACCTTGGAGCATTGCCAGGCGACTTGAAATCGAAACCTCTCAGATAGAGAGCTTCGAAGTTGCTCCATGTTGGTTAGGCTTTGTTATTTCTATTATGCCGAAACAATCAAAGACCTTAGGTTCTGAAAAAATGGTAAGACTATGGTTTGGCTATGACCCCCAGACTGTGGTTTACCTTATTGAAATCTTAGCTGGCCTTAAAGAAGAAAAGAAGATCGAATTACTAAGACGTACAGGTTCTTAAGTAATCAATATGACAAGCTAGTGACCTTAAGAGAATCAATCTAGCTTTTCGTAAACGGACGATTCGCCTGTTTTGGGGAGGACTCCATAGAAGCTAAAAGTCATGACATTAGTTAGATTTTATCTAATATTTTTAGTAACTAATAATTTTAGCTAAGTTTATGCTCCAATCAATAAATCAAGCATGTTGGAGTCAAACAGTCTATACTATTATTTAATAGTTATAAACCCTTCTGACCATGTCAGTAAAGAAGTAAGATGGATTAAGTCAGAATTTGCAGAGCGGTATGGTAGGTACAAGAGTCTTTATTCTCTTCCTCACATAACCATTACCAACTTCTTTCAGAGCTTAGATAGAAATGATCGAATACTTGAATGCATTGCTGACACTGTAAGTACAATACCGGCATTTGATGTCTCTTTATCAGGTTTTGATTTCTTTGATAGCAACAATACACTTTTCATTGACATAGAAGATAAGACCTCATTAGTAAGCTTATATAGCTCACTATGGTGCGAACTATACTTGAATTGGGTTCCCCTTAGCTTCTTTAAGAGCACCTACATACCTCATTTAACTATTGGTAGGACACTATCTAGTCGTCAGTTTATAGCATCTCAAAACGAATTCTATAGGCGTTCATATCGTAACAGTTTTAAAGCGAAGTCCCTTACCGTTTTAGGAAAAAATAGCCTTATGGCTAAATGGGACTGCATAGCAGATTTTCCCTTTAAACAATCACATATAAACTAAATGTCTACAGATAAAACCATAATGCACATGGATTTGGATACATTTTTTGTGTCTGTAGAGCGGTTATTGGATAGTCGTTTAAATGGAAAACCTGTGCTTATTGGTGGAGTAACCGATAGAGGTGTAGTAGCAGCCTGTAGCTATGAAGCCAGGGCCTTCGGAATACACTCAGCCATGCCTATGAAGAAGGCTAAGGAGCTTTGTCCCGAAGCGATTCAGATTCGTGGAAACTCAGGCACTTACTCCAAATACTCTGAAGATGTGACATCCATCATTAAAGAGACAGTACCGCTTTATGAAAAGACCTCAATTGATGAATTCTATGCTGATCTAACAGGTTTGGACAAGTTTCATAACAGTTATCAAATGGCGACAGAGTTACGCCAGCGCATTAAAAAAGATACTGGACTGCCCATATCCTTCGGCCTGTCAAAGAATAAAACAGTTTCAAAAGTAGCTACAGGTGTTGCTAAGCCCGATAACCTGCTGAAGATAGAGTATGGCACTGAAAAGCCTTTTCTGGCACCACTATCCGTGAGCAAAATTCCAATGGTGGGAGAGAAGACTCAACAGACGCTCTTTAGCCTTGGGGTAAAGAAGATTAAGACCATCCAGGAAATGCCTGTAGAACTGATGGAGAAAGTACTGGGTAAGAATGGTGTAAGCATTTGGAAGAAAGCTAATGGTATCGATAATGCACAGGTAGTTCCATACAATGAAAGGAAGTCAATTTCAACAGAAAGAACCTTTGACAAAGACACTATTGATGTACTTAAACTCAAAGGAATTCTTTTGGCCATGGCCGAAAACCTGGCTTTTCAACTAAGGAGAGGTCTTAAATTGACAGCCTGTGTCACAGTGAAAGTTAGGTATTCGGATTTCAATACCTATACACTTCAGTCCCGAATTCCATATACCTCAGCCGATCACGTATTGATTGCCAAAGTGATGGAACTCTTCAATAAGCTTTATAATAAGAGGTTGTTAGTCAGGCTAATAGGGGTGAGATTTAGTCATTTAGTTGAAGGTGGATATCAAATCAACTTATTTGAAGATGCAGAAGAAATCATCAGCCTCTATCATGCTATGGATAAGATCAGAGACAAGTTTGGCGACCGTAAAGTAATGCGTGCCTATGGCATAGGTGCTAAGACCATCAGCAGGTTTAATCCATTTACAGGAGAGCCGCCACCGTTGCTTGCTAATCGAAGACAGTGATGGGGTTACGAGTTGTGAGCCGCGAGCTATGAGAAATTAGTTACGAGCTATGAGCTCCGAGTGACAAGCTATAAGCTGCAAGTGCGAATAATTAGAGTGATCGATTATAGACATAGAAGATAAAGGATGAGAGACTTCAAGAAGTTGAAGATTTGGCAAAGTGGGATCCAGTTAGTAGAACAGGTTTACCAAGTCACAAATACGTTTCCTAATGCCGAGAAGTTTGGGTTGACAAGTCAAATGACAAGAGCAGCAGTTTCTATTCCATCAAATATCGCGGAAGGAGGCGCTAGGAACAGCCAAAAGGAATATAAGCGTTTTCTAGAAATAGCACTTGGTAGCGCTTTTGAGTTGGAAACTTAGTTGATAATAACCGAAAAACTTGGATGGATAAAGGGTGATGGATATGAACTTCTTATGAAGTTCCTTATTGAAGAACAAAAAATGATCTCAGGCTTTATAAGGCAACTAAAGACCTAAACACTTGAAGCTTGAAACTAGTATTTTGAAGCTCAATAATAAAATATGAATAAAACAACATATGTAAATATTTATTAATACATATACATAAATATTAATGTATTTAAATTCTCACACATATTATAGCTTCAAATACGGCACCATCAATACTAAGGAATTGCTTCTGCAAGTACAAAGGGCAGGGGTGAATCGTTTTGCACTCACGGATATTAATAGCACTGCAGCTTCTCTGAATTTCGTTCGCTTATCTGCTAAATACGATGTTAAACCAGTATTAGGGATTGATTTTCGTAATGGAGCAAATCAGCTTTTTGTGGGGATTGCCAAGAATAATGAAGGTTTTAAAGAGCTTAATGATTACCTGTCTGTTTACTTGCATTCCGGAGAACCTATCCCTGCCAGGGCGCCAGAGTTTAAGCATGCTTATGTGGTGTATCCCTTTAGTAAATACACTGGCTTCAAACTAAAAATATTAGAGTTTGTAGGAGTAAAGCCTACTGATTTACCTCGACTGGTCTATCCACCGCATCAAATGGATAAGGCTAAAATGGTGGTGCTTCAGACCCTTACTTTCCGGAGTAAGGTAAATGATCTAGGTAAGCGGGAGGTATTGAAAAGAGACTTCAATGCACACCGTCTACTCAGAGCGGTAGATAATAATACCTTGCTCAGTATGCTTCCAAAATCAGAGGAAGGGAGCCCAGAAGATTTCATCTACCCACTAGATGAATTGCTTGATCTATATAAGGACCATCGTTATATGATTGAGAACACAGAGCAACTGCTAGCTGATTGTTCTATTCACTTTGACTTTGAAGGAGAAGGACTCAATAAGAATCAGAAATGCTATACCAATAGTGAGCAGGAAGATTATGAGTTGGTGGAGCGACTATGTCATGAAGGTTTACCTTATCGTTATAAGAACCCTGATGATAAGATTCTAAAACGTATCAAAACAGAGCTTGACGTGATCAAGCAGCAGGGCTTTATGTCTTACTTTCTCATCAATTGGGATATCTGCAAGTATGCCCGAAGCAAAGGCTATTTCTATGTTGGGCGTGGGAGTGGAGCTAACTCTGTAGTCGCTTATCTTTTAAGAATTACGGATGTAGACCCGATCGAACTGGATCTTTATTTTGAAAGGTTTATCAATCTCTATCGGCAAAACCCTCCGGATTTTGATGTTGACTTTTCTTGGAAAGACAGGGAGGATATCACGCAATATATCTTTAACCGTTTTCCTCATGTAGCCTTATTAGCGACTTATAGCACATTTCAATTTAGGGCAGTAGTGCGTGAATTGGGCAAGGTTCTAGGAATTCCGCCACATGAGATTGACCACATTCAAAAGGCTAAACTTAGTGAGTTAGATGATGTTCACAAACTTGTCCTTCGCTATGGTAAATATATAGAAGGATTTCCTAGTCACTTAAGTATTCATGCCGGAGGAATTCTTATTTCTGAGAAGCCTTTACATTATTACACAGCAACTGACTTGCCTCCAAAAGGCTTTTCAACTACTCATTTTGATATGGTCATTGCCGAAGACATCGGTCTTTACAAGTTTGATATCCTGAGTCAGAGGGGCCTTGGAAAAATTAAAGACAGCCTTGAAGTAGTTCGGAGAAATCATCCAGATCATGAGCTCATAGATATTCATGATATCTCAAGGTTTAAAGAAGACCCTAAGGTGAAAGCCATGCTCAGAGAAGGGAAGGCCATAGGTTGCTTTTATGTAGAGTCCCCTGCTATGCGCATGTTACTTAAAAAGCTTCGGGTAGATGAATACCTGGGCTTAGTAGCAGCCAGTTCAGTCATACGTCCTGGTGTAGCGAAGTCAGGCATGATGCGACAATACATCCTTCGCTTTAGAGAACCGCATAGGAGAGAAGAAGCACATCCTATACTCCGAGATATTATGCCGGAGACCTATGGGGTCATGGTTTACCAAGAAGACGTGATTAAGGTAGCTCACTACTTTGCCGGACTTACGCTTGGAGAAGCAGATGTCTTGCGAAGAGGTATGTCGGGCAAATACCGATCGAGAGAAGAATTTCAAAAAGTAAAAGCGAAGTACTTTGAGAACTGTCTCAATAAAGGACATAGCTATCAATTGGCAGCAGAGGTTTGGCGACAGATAGAGAGTTTTGCAGGCTATGCTTTTGCCAAAGGCCACTCCGCATCTTACGCAGTGGAAAGTTATCAGAGTCTATTTCTCAAGGCTTATTACCCTTTAGAGTACATGGTGGCTACTATGAACAATGGTGGTGGTTTTTATCGTGTAGAACTCTATGCGCATGAAGCCTATATGCATGGTGGTGATATTCAGGCGCCTTGTGTAAACCAAAGTGAATACCTCTGTACCATATATGGTAAAACCATCTTTATGGGCTTAGCTTTTGTGAGTGAATTAGAAAAGACCACTGCTGAGGAAATATTAAGAGAACGCTATGGAAATGGTGTGTTTATGGGCTTTGATAATTTCTTAAAGCGCGTGAATATTTCTTTGGATCAATTAAGTCTGTTGATCAAAATAGGTGCTTTTAGATTTACAGGACAAACAAAGAAAGCCTTGCTATGGGAAGCTCATTTCCAGTTGGGAAGCCACAAGAAAACCAATCCAGTGAGAATGCTATTCGATCCTGAAGTCAAACGCTTTGAGCTTCCCGAACTCAGTTATGATATTTTGGAAGATGCTTTCGATCAGCAAGATCTATTAGGCTTTCCACTATGCAACCCTTTTGACCTCTTAAAAGAGCAACCTCCAAGGAATGTATTGGTACGCGAGATGGACCAGCATATCAATAAGACCGTTCGAATGATTGGCTATTTGATTCATATTAAGAATACCAATACCTCTAATGGTAAAAGAATGCAATTCGGCACTTGGTTAGATCGGGAGGGTTACTTTATTGACAGTACACATTTCCCATCTGTAGCAGCACGATACCCATTTAGAGGCAAAGGTATCTATGAGCTAACAGGTAAAATTGTAGAAGAATTTGACTTCCTGAGTTTAGAAATGATCGCTATGCGAAAACTCCCTTACGTACATGACCCTCGCTATGCCGAAGAACCCAGACATGCAACAATGGGTATAGCTAATTTCCTTCCACCCACATAAATCTGCCTGTGCATTTCTTAAAACATACTTAGGTTTGGGTAAAACCAACCTAAAATGAGAAGACTAACCTATTTTTTAGCCGCCTTGGCTTTAGTGTTTACAGCTTGTGAACCTAAAGAGAAATCAGTTGATGAAATGACGGAAGCAGAATTGCTGGAGTATGCCAAAGGCATTCATGAGCGTGTTATCACACTGGATACGCATGATGATATTAATACCACCAATTTCACTGAGGATAATAACTATACCAAGAAACTCCCTACACAAGTAAATCTTCCTAATATGGAAGAGGGCGGTCTAGACGTAGCCTGGTTTATAGTTTATACCGGACAGCGAGAATTAACAGATGAAGGTTTTGATCGTGCCTATGCCAATGCGGATGATAAGTTTAAAGCCATTCACCGATTAGCTGAAGAAATAGCGCCAGATAGAATTGAAATAGCCTATTCTTCTGACGATGTCAGAAGAATTAATGCTACAGGAAAGAAAGTTGCGATGATCGGAATCGAGAACGGTTATCCGATCGGTAAAGACATCAATAGAGTAAAGGAATTCTATGATCGTGGTGCACGCTACATGTCTCTAGCACATAATGGACATAGTCAATTAAGTGACTCTAATACGGGAGAAAGAGACAGTGTTTGGCTGCATAATGGCCTAAGTGATCTAGGCCGAGAGGTGATTGCTGAGATGAACAAATGGGGAATTATGATCGACTTATCGCATCCCTCAAAAGTGGCTAACATGGAAATGATGAGGCTTTCCAAAGCACCTGTGATTGCATCTCATTCAGCGGCTAGGGCCATGAATGATGTGAGCCGTAATCTAGATGATGAACAGTTAATGATGTTGAAAGAGAATGGCGGAGTGATTCAGACAGTGGCATTTAAAAGTTACTTGAACTCAGAAAAGCATAGAGCTAATCGTACAAGATCAAGTGAAGTGATTGCGCAGATTGCAGAGGAAGAAGGCTTTGAGATTAAACCTGGCAGTTTGTTTAGGGCAATGAGTCGAAATGAACGAACTGCCTATTTTGATGAATACAATGCCTTTCAAGAAAAGCACAAGGAACGTATCGATGCTGAGATCAATAGCGTAGCTCCACCAGTAAATGTTTCAGATTTCGTAGATCACATTGATTACTTGGTCAAGAAGATTGGAATAAAGCATGTTGGCATTAGTTCCGATTTCGATGGAGGCGGGGGCGTTGAAGGCTGGGATGATGCTTCAGAAACTTTCAATGTAACTTTGGAATTGGTAAGAAGAGGCTATTCCGAAGAAGAAATAGGTATGATTTGGAGCGGTAACCTGTTACGTGTATTAGACGAAGTGCAATCAATTGCCAAGCAAATTCAGGCTGCCGGATAAGACATTTAATATTCACAGTTTAGGGAGTCGATTGACTCCCTTTTTTATTGTCTTTTTGTTTGGCGAAATGGAAATCCTGCTCTTTATTTGTATTTAGATTAAGTCTAAATAAGAATGCTGAAATTTGAGGAGTTTGAAGAGGAGCAGGTGAAGGACGCAAGTCCATTTTCTACATTCATTGGCGGTCAATGCGACTGTTCTTTAAAGAAGTGCTGCAAGAAGTACAAGAAGAAGAGTAAGAAGATGTGCAAGAGCTGTCCTAAGCGATAATCTCTTATTTAATACAATAGAACTTAGTCCAATTCTATTTATCTTTTCATTACAATTCTCTCAATATGAAAAGGTTACTAAGTACTCTGGCACTTTTTTTCCTATTGTCCATACCTCAACTTTCTTATGGGCAAACCGGATTAATCAACGACATTCTATCTACCTGGGACAAGCACGCTGAGATGAATAGCCTGCTGATGACGGCAGTTAAAGATGACTATTTAAGGGATACTACAACTTCCGGAGGCCGCAATATTGCCGATCAGTTTGCACACTTGCATAATGTAAGAATGATGTGGCTTTCTGAGCTGGCTTCTGAGGCTCAAGCAGAGGGCTTGGATACCGAAATCGACAATGTCGAAAGCCTCAAGTCCGGCTATGTAAGTGATCAACTGACCAAGTCCAATCAACTTTTAAGAAGCGTGCTTTCGGATGCACTTAAAAGAAACGAGAAGAATTGGCCCATGTCTCCGGTACGATTTATGGGTTACCTTATATCACATGAATCCCATACCAGAGGGCAAATCATTCTGGCCTTAAAGCAATCAGGACATCCCGCACCGCCTCAGGTAGCTTTCGGGATTTGGCAATGGTAAGGAGCTACTTGTATTGATTTAGAATAAACTCAAGTCGGTCTTTATATCCTCTACTGAGTTTTAGCGTCTTCCCAGCCTTAAGATTGATCATATATTCTCCATGAAAATAGGGTTCGATACTATCGATTTGATCAACATTCACCATATGGGATTTATGAATCCTTAAGTGGGTTGTTGGGTCGAGTAAGCCTTCGAGTTGCTTTATAGAAAGGTTGGTGATTTGCATGCCTTTGGATAAATGAAGCTTACAAAAAGCCCCTTCACTTTCAACCCATATTACTTCCTCCACAGGCACAAACTTGATCACACCTCTGTGTTTGCACCCGACTTTCTTTAGGTATTTCGAATCACCTTTGCCGATAAGTATTTCTTCAAAGACGCTTAGTAGATCATCTAGTTTGTTAGCTTCACTATTGATCCTTGCTTTAAATTTATCTCTGATTCTGATTAATGCCTTGCTAAACCTTTCTTCATCGAATGGCTTGAGAATATAATCGAGGGCGTTTTCTTCGAATGCCTGCACCGCGTATTTATTATATGCCGTGACAAAGACTATCGTTGGTAATGGAGCATTGAGTTGACTAATTAACTCTATGCCAGAGATCTCGGGCATTTCAATATCGAGAAAGACCAGTTGGGGCTTTAGGCTTTCAATTTTCTCTATGGTGTCAAGCCCATCACCACACTCAGCCACAACCTCAAAATCATCTTCCTTTTGCAAGAAATGAGATATTACCTGTCGTGCGACTGGCTCGTCATCTGCGATTAGTACAGAAATCTTGTTACTCATGAATTAGCTGACTTGAAGTAGGTAAATCCAATATAGTCATTACACCTTTACCTGAAGTATCACTTTCTATTTGGAAACGATAGTCATTTCCATAGAGACGATCCAGTCTGTTCTTAATGTTTTGTAAACCAATTCCTTTCTCCGATTCATGATCATATGATGGGCCGTCATTATAAAGTTGAATTGATAACCGATCGTCAGACATTGATATGGATAATTTGATCAACGATGCCGATTTACTCTTCGCGATCCCATGTTTAACCGCATTTTCAACCAGGGGTTGCAATAACAAATTCGGGACATTGAGTGCGAGGCAATCGGATTGAACATCTTTCTCAATTACCAGTCGATCCTGGAAACGGACGGATTCAATTTCCAGATACAAATCAAAGAATTCCAACTCTTTGGCTAGTGATACCAGTTGATGTTCTTCAAAGTCCAATGTCCTTCTAAGGAAATCTCCCAATCGGGTTGTTACATTGGCCGATGACTCATTTTGTCCAATAAGGGTAAGCGATGAAATGGTATGAAGCGTATTAAAGAGAAAATGAGGGTTCAATTGAAGCTTGAGTGCCTGTAATTGTGCTTGTGTTAGCTCGTTCTGCAATTGATCGTTTTTGAGTTGAGCCAAAGCCAGGTCAAGTTCATTTTTCTTACGAATGCCATAAGCTCTAACACTTATGATAATGGCCAAAACGAAGAGGTAGATCAAAGTATCATTAGAAATCCTTGAGAAGAAATAAGGACTGTATTCCTGAATGTTCGTGTTTCTCAGATCTATATAACCGTGAGTCATAAACATATAAATCAAGGTGATATTGGTCATGATGAATAGCAGTCCCAGACCGAAAAACACATAAGCCAATAACGGTTTTAAGAAGTCATTGACACTTATTGGGTACTTGTTCACCATATGAAGAATGAGAGGAGTAACGATCGCCCAGAAATACCATATCGGAATTTGTCCTTTAAAGACAAACCACCATGTTGTGGTTACGCCATTTTTAACCCCATTAAAGTAGAGTTGTGTGCTCAGAAACACTGCCACGAATGTCCAGAACATAAAGAGCACTAGCCATTGCCTCCACCGAATACTCTTGTATGTTTCTATGATGCGCAACTCCTGAAAATAGGGTTTAATAAAACAAATTAAGCAATTCTCGATTCCAACAGTCCTTCAAACTGAACCAAGCGCTCCTTAAGCCACTTAAAGAGGCCTATTTCTATAAAGATCTTATCACAAGCGTACCATCTTGGGTTTGGAGTTTTGTGATCAATCTGAGCCCAGATGAAAGTCAATCAGGCCACTTCAGACTTTCTGATCAACTCGAATAGGTGGTTTCGCGCTTCATTAGCTAAAACAATTATGACTATGAAAATGAAATTCACGTTAAAAAGAACATTGATGGTTTTGGTGCTATTGGGTATCCAGCTATCGACCAAGGCCCAAGCCATCACAGCAGATGATGTATTGAAAACTTGGGACAATGTAACAAGGATGGTAGTAGAGTCTGCCAAATTGATGCCGGCAGAACACTTTGATTATTCACCAGGAGACCCGTTAAGAAGCTTTGCGGATCAAATCAATCATACCACACGATCGAATATCGGTTTTGCAGCCAGTGTAAAAGCCGGTCAGCCGAACTTTCCTGTTGACCCTAGAAACCCGCCTAAAGACAAGGAGGGAGTCATTGATCTCTTGGAGAAGTCATTCCAACACTTTAGAAGTGGACTTGAGAAGTTGTCTACTGAAGATTTATCGGAAACTGTCCCTTGGGGCAGACGGGGAAGCCAAAAGCAAATCACACGCTTGAAGGCAATTCTGATTGTCACAAGCCATTTGCAAAGAGAACATGGCAAGACCATGATTTACTTAAGAGAAAAGGGAGTTGCACCAGCACCGGCCGGCAGTTGGGTGTTTTAGTTGAAAGCTTTGATCTGAAGGCACTGAAAACGCGAGGTGAACTGGACCATGACTTTCACCAGAACCAAATAACACGAGTCCGAGAGACTCAAAAGAACTTCGTTTCATGGTTGTAAACTGAAGTATTCTGATTCTCAACGGGGTCAGAAAAAAAGGGGGCGAAAGCCCTCTTTTTAATTGTAGACAACCATAATTAATAATGGTATTAGAGGTATAGGCTTTTGCTAATTCAGGACTGCCTTATCCAGCTTGATATTTCCATTTGAACCTGACACCGCTATTCTTCATTTCGAGGAAAACTGGTCTCTCCTTGTGCAGCCAAAAAGTTTTCAGTCTGCTGCCATCAGAAATGATTTTCCATACTTTGATCCACTTCCCATCAAGTTTGTAATCCTCTTCAGCTACGACTTCTACATTCGCCCAAACGATTTTTGAACCGTCAGCTAATTCTAACATAGGCAAGGATGCAGTATAGCCAACTTCTAAGGGTAGGGCACTTAAGATATAGTGTAGAGTAGCTGGTTCAAATACTTCGTGGCTATAGGACTTATTATAGAGAAGTTCGGAATCAAGGCTGGAGTTTTCACCAGGAGTAATGGTTCCAGTTAAGGTGTTGTTAATAAAGTCGAGTCTTCCAGTGTAATCCGAAAAAGCATTATAGAACCATCTTTTCGTAACGCCCAAAGTTTTTGTAGAGAAGTATACTGAGTCTGGTGCTTCTTTACCGTTCACCTTAAAGTCAATAAAGAGACGATAATCTTCATCTGAGTTCACGGATGGTTTCGTGAGATTATAAACCATTGTGCCTCTGAATTTAGTATAGGTGATCTTTTGTGCTTCTACTTTGCTCAAATCGAGCTCGGAACTACCAGGGTAGACCTTGTGGTAAATGGCACCAGGGTGAACCGTAGTCTTTGAACTGCAAGAAATTAGGGAGGTGAGCAGTAAGATGCCACCATATAATTGATAAGGTTTTTGCATTTTTTAGCCCAAGTAATCAAGAGTATATGGTGGTCGAAAGTATTTAATACTCAGTGGGCATTTCTTGATATTGAACTGCTCTAAATCAAACAAAAAAGGGAGCGAAAGCTCCCTTTTTATGTACTAACAGTAGTGTTATTTTAAATCTGCAATCAACTTCTCATTAAGCCTTACATAGTCAGGATTACCTCCCGTTTTCGCTAATGCTATTGATTCTTTTGCTGTCGCGATAGCCTCACTCTTCATACCGAGTCTGGCTTGCAGTTTAGCTTTTAAGTGATATTCCCAATATTTCTTTTGTTCTCCACTACCTTCAATAGCTTTATTAGCCCAGGCAAGCGCTTGCTTTGAATCTCTTTCGGTATCATAGTAATAACCCGCTGCCTGGAAATAAACACCAGGGTTAGAAGGTGTAGCATCAATAACCTGTGCCTTGATGTCAGCCATTACGATGTCATCTACATCACTTTCAATGGTGAACATGGCTTTGGTATGTTCCCACTTCATATTGAGATTAGCCGAACTTCTGGTGAAATCCGAAAAACTCATGGTAAATGTCTCATAGTGGCTACTTGGGTGTTTCACTGGGACTTCAAATCTTAAAAGATCGTCTTTGGCATCATAGCCAAGCGATCCCCACCAAGTAAGGTTCTTGCTAAGAATTATAGTAGCAACTTCTTCAGTGAACATAGTATAGAGTGCATATTCACCCGCTGGAACGGCATTCCCGTTCAGTTTGACATCTGTGCTGAAAGTAATTTTAGTAGATGCATTAGCGCCAGTTCTCCAAACTTCATTATAAGGAATCAAGTTACCGGCCACTTCACGACCTTTAGCACTTGGGCGTGAGTAAACTACTTTAACCTCAGCTAAACCTACAGTCCCTTTCAATTCGAAAGTCGGGCTGGGAGGGGGCATTTTGATCTGTGCTATAGCACAAACTGAAAGTGTAAGTGCAATAAGTGTTAGTTGAATTCTTCTCATAGGTATCTTAATTATTCACACCAAAGATATAAAAAAAGCCTCCTACATATCCATGCAGAAGGCTTCTTTCAAAAGCTTATCTCGATTAGTTCTTAACGACAATCGGGAATTTTACCGAAACATTTCCCCAAGCCAATTCTAAGTTAGCTTTGTCCTTAGCTTTATTATCAAAGTCTGTAAGGTCAATTCTGAAAGTCTCTACAGAACCATCAGTAGTCGTTGCCTTTGCTGTGAAGCGTACTGCATCCTGTGATTCATCATACTGAGTTCCCCAGCTTTTCGCCTTGTTGATGATAATGGTCCATTCACCATCACCAGGGATCGAATACATAGAATACTCCCCAGCTGGTAAAGCTTTTCCACCAATAGTTACGTCCTTATTGAAGTTGATTTTGGTGTTTGCGTTAGCGCCCGTTCTCCATACTTTACCGTTAGGGGCAAGTGAACTTAAGGAACGACCCGCTAAACTAGGTCTTGAATAAATAATCGTCATTTCAGTATTACCAATAGCCTGTTTGACAGTAGCCGTAGGACTAGCAGCAGGACCTCTTTGTGCTAATGCACTATTTTGAAAGAAGACGAGTAATGCCAGTGAAGCGATAAGTGTTAAAGTTTTTTTCATTTTATTCATGGTTAAGTGGTTTCGATCCTTTAAACTGATTTCTCGGTTTTTGGTTGTCCTAATTTTAACATGAAGCTAAGTCCCACGTTTTATCAAAGCGAAAATGTCGTACAAGTTGCCAAGTCTTTGCTGGGAAAAGAATTGCACACCCATTTACGCGGAATACATACTTCGGGGATTATTACTGAAGTTGAGGCATATGCTGGTAGAGATGATAAAGCCTGTCATGCCAATAATGGATTAAGATCAAAACGGACCGAAATCATGTACCGTGCAGGTGGTGTAGCCTATGTCTACCTTTGCTATGGTATTCATCACTTATTCAATGTGGTGACCAATGTAGATGGTATGGCCGATGCAGTATTAATTAGAGCCATTCAACCATTGGATGGAATAGAAAGCATGTTGAAAAGGCGAAAGCTATCAGCGGCTGAATATAGATTAACTTCCGGGCCTGGCACCTTGACCGCAGCGTTGGGCATAAAAACAAAAGAACACTATGCAGCAGACCTTCAGGGTGATCAAATATGGATCGAAGATGCTCCAAAAGTTGGGGATAATTATATTGTGACCTCAAAGCGAATCGGTGTTGACTATGCCGAAGAAGACGCACTCAAACCTTGGCGATTTTACATTAAAGACAATCCATGGATAAGCAAAAAGTAGACATCCTTATTTCATCATCAGTATGGGACCCAAAACCTTGGGTAGAAGGTCTATCAAAATCAGACCTAGTTGGAAACATACATGTTTGGCCTACTCAGGCCGATCTTACGAATGTAAAGGTACTTTTCGTTTGGAAACCGCTTGATAAGGGAGTAATCGATTTGATACCCAATCTTAAATGGATCAGTTCGCTAGGGGCAGGAGTGGATCACTTAATGACAGACCCACAAATTCCTGAGCATATTCCAATCACCAGAATAGTCGATCCCTTTCTGGCTAGAGACATGACCAACTATGTCATTATGGGACTCATGATGCATCAGCGGAGTATGCTGAGGCATTTAGATAACCAAAAGTCTAAGACATGGGATAGAATAACTTATAAACCACTCAAAGTGGGAGTGATGGGGCTTGGAGCATTAGGAGGGCACCTTGCCGAAAAGCTAGTTGGTCTGGGCTTTGAAGTATTTGGCTATAGCCGAAGGCTAAAGCGTATAGAAGGGATAAAGTGTTTTGATGAATCTGACCAAAAAGAGTTCCTCTCGCATGCCGAAGTTTTGGTAAACCTATTACCCGTCACACCTCAAACGGTCAATATCCTCAACAAGCAACTCTTTAGTAGTCTTCCAAAAGGGGCTTATCTCATCAATGTGGCAAGGGGCAATCACTTAGTCGAATCAGACCTGATAAATGCGCTAGATGATGAACAACTCTCAGGCGCCTTGTTGGATGTCTTTTGGGAAGAACCTTTGCCTCCAAGCAACCCACTCTGGGAACACACCAAAGTGACTATCACTCCGCATGTGGCTAGCGTTACCACGCCAAATTCTGCCATTGCCTTGTTGCTCGATAACCTCAAGAGGCTTCGAGAGGATCGTGAGCTCTTGCATACAGTAGACTTGAACAAAGGCTACTAATTCATTACTGAGCATTTCCAGTTCAGTCACATGATCTAACGGTTCAGTACGGTAGTCATTTATTTAATTTGCAATAGTGAAACATATAGATTTCATTTACTATTGTGAAACAAATAAAAACCAATGGCTAGGATTAATATCGGGGAGTTCGAAGAGCTCGTGTTGCTAGTGGTCGCCATCCTTAATGACAATGCTTACGGCATTAGTGTAATGGAGGAGATAGAAGTTCAAACCAATCGTAAGATCAACATTAGTGCGGTGCATTCTGCCTTGGACCGATTGGAAGGCAAAGGATTCTTGAACTCTCATGTTGGCGGAGCCACCAAAGAACGGGGGGGTAGGAGAAAGCGGTATTTCAAGATTAATACAGCAGGCCAAGAGGCATTGAATTTCATCAGAGATCAGCGTAACAAGCTACATGATCAGATACCAAACTTAGGTTTAGAATATGTCTCAATTTGATCAGGAGCCTCCTCAGTGGGCCATCAGGTTTCTGCGATTCTATTGCAAACCCAGAGCCTTAGAAATCATTGAAGGAGATGCCTATGAACTGTTTTATAAAAGAATTGAAAGTGAAGGTATTCAGACCGCGCGTAAGAAATTCTCTTGGGATGTCCTTCGATTCTTTCGCTTACGATATATCAAAGGTCTGGAAGATATAAACTCTCTAAACAACATTGCTATGCTTAAAAACTATTTAAAAATCTCGATCCGCAGTTTGGTCAAGCAGCGGTTTTACTCATTCATCAATATCTCTGGTCTGGCCCTGGGTCTGGCCGCTTGCTTGCTCATAGTGCTTTACATTGGTCATGAACTGAGCTATGACAAATATCACAAGGACATTGATAAACTATTCTATGTCGCGAACAATCAATCAGGAGCATACACTCCCGCTAGATTGGGGATTCAAATGAAGCAAGACTTTCCAGAGGTGGCAGAGATTGCACGAATCCAAGGTCCGTACGCTCAAACCTTCATGGCTAATGGTCAGGCTTTTAAGGTTTCGAAAGGTTTTAATGCTGACTCTACATTTCACAGAATATTTTCTATTCAGTTCATAGAGGGCAATCCGGATGAGGCGTTAACGGAGCCTAATTCTATTGTGCTCACGAAGTCACTTTCCGATAGAATTTTCAACTATGAGAGTGCCTTGGGAAAAATTGTTACCGTAAATGGTGAGACAATTCAGGTAACGGGTGTAGTTGCCGACCCACCGAAGAACACTCACTTTGATTTCGATTATATCAATTCATACCCGAATGAGTCTTGGGTCACCATAGGTAATTGGACAGGGAACAACTTTTTTACCTATGCTAAACTCACCCCAGGTGCTACAGCGGAACAAGTAAAGGCTAGAATCCCTGATCTGGTTAGAGAACACATAGGACCAGAGTTAATAAAATATTCGGGGCATGCGAGTTTTGATGACTTTGTGGCTGCAGGTGGCAAGAAGACCTTCTCATTAATACCTATGTCAAAACTACATCTTCACTATCCAAACCTTGCTTTGAGATCAAGTGGAAGTATTGACAATGTATATGTTTTCGGGGCCGTAGCGCTCTTTATTCTGATTATCGCTTGTATCAACTTCATGAACTTGAGTACTGCTCGTTCTGCTATGCGATCAAAGGAGATCGGCATGAGAAAAGTACTCGGATCTCTCAGAAGTCAATTGATTAATCAGTTTCTATTAGAATCCTTTCTTGTTTGTACCTTGGCGACAGTTTTGGCACTTGTTATCGCCTCAGCAGTCTTGCCTTATTTCAATCAGTTGGCGAATAGGGAATTCAGTTACAGCGAGTTATTCGATATAAGCACTTTGGTGAGATTATTTGTTTTGATGCTTATCGTAGGGTTTTTGGCGGGATCTTATCCAGCATTCGTGTTGAGTGCGTTTAAACCAATAAAGGCCTTAAAAGGAGAGGCACAGAAAGGAAGCAAAGGGAAAGTGTTTTTAAGGCAAGGTCTGGTGGCTTTCCAATTCGCTATTTCCATTTTTCTACTCGTAAGCACAATAATCGTATATACCCAATTGCAGTTTTTGGGTAAACAAGAACTAGGCTTTAAGCCAGACCAGGTACTATTGGTAAAGAATGCTTTTCGTCTGGAAGACAAAGGTACTTCAATGATGAATCGTCTCAGGGCAATGCCCAGCATAGAGGCCGTCACACTCTCTAATCAATACCCATCAGGAAGTGTCTCTGATTGGGGTTATCAAACTGTAGAAGACAATCCGAGAAGTTATAGCTTCAATACCTTCTTTGCTACCGATCGGTTTATAGAAACTATGGGTATAGAATTGCTGGAAGGACGAAATTTCAATAATGATATGGTTTCAGATACGGCCAATATTATTGTCAATGAGGCAACAGTTCGCTGGTTAGGAGCAGACGATCCATTGGGGCAAAAGTTGAGCAGAGGGGATGGAGAAGATTACACAATAATTGGTATTATGAAGGACTTCAATTTCCGTAGTCTAAAGCAAGATATCAAGCCCTTTGTCCTTAGACTAATGGGAAAAGATGGTAGAATGGAAGCTGATTGGTTTGCAGGTAATTATCTCAGTCTAAAAGTCAGCGGAGATTATCAAAATACGCTAAAAGCTGTAGAAGACTTGTGGTATGAGACTGTGCCGGATGAACCATTTGAATACACCTTTTTAGACGAGTCATTTAATGCTCTGTATCAAGAAGAGGAGAGGTTTGGTAATCTATTTACCGCTTCTTCAGGCTTAGCCATTGCCATTGCATGTCTCGGCTTATTTGCATTAGCCGCCTTTACTCTTGAAAGGCGTTATAAGGAGATTGCCGTACGCAAAGTTTTAGGTGCATCTGTTCAGAAACTTACCCTAATGATAATCAGACAGTTTACCTGGTTGGTTTTGATTGGCGCCTTGATAGCGCTTCCTTTTGGTTTCCTTGTAATGAAAGACTGGCTCAGCGCATTTGCATATCAGATCGACTTGTCTAACCCAATCATTTGGTTGATTCCGGTATTGGCGGTTAGTACCATTGCCTGGTTGACCGTTGGTTACCAATCGGTTAAAACCGCTATGGGTAATCCGGTGAAAGCCCTTAGGAGTGAGTAACAAGGTATTTGATGATCACAATTTATTCCCTTTGTCCCATTAGGCGGCAAAGGGAATTTATGTTTGGATTAGATTGAATTATGATAAATAAGATAATCTATTCCACACTCTTAGTTTTTTGTGTCACCGGTCTAATCGCTCAAGATGTATTGACCAACACGCGTTTTGAAGAAGTCATACTGTCCAATGGCCGAAGTTTAAAATACGCGATTCACCTTCCCGAAGATTATGATGCATCAAAACCTTACCCTGCCATTATTGGACCAGGGGATGGGGTAAAGGAGGATTCACCTAGCTACTACTGGCATGGTACTCCTTCGAAATATGGATGGATTATAGTAGAGAGTTTGGCTCATTTTGGGTCGAATGGAGTCAGTCAGACCAGGCAGCTGATTGATCATATTAATGCGAACTACAATGTAGAAGGTGATAAATTTCATATGGTGGGTTTTAGTGCTAATAGTGCTAACTCCTTCAATGTAGGCATTGCGCTGGCCGATCGTTTTTACAGCCTTGTTGGAGTCGCTGGCTTTCCTAGGAAGAACCCGTCAGGTGCAGATTTGGAAAGAGTCAAGAACACCAAATTCTATTTTATTGTGGGAGACAGAGACAGGTATTGGATGAACGCCTCTAAAAAGGCACACGAATATCTCCTGCAGCAAGGTGTAGATTCTACAATAGAGATCATCAAAAACGGTCCACATGTACTTAAGCAAATCGATGGACAGCCCTTTATCGATTTAATGGAGAGGATGAGGAAGTGATCAAATTTTTCGGTGTGATTTAAAATGAGTTTTTGTAATTTCCATTTTAACCAAACCACACGTAAACATGGGAAGAGCAGAAAGGCGAGCAAATCGTCAAGCACGCAAAACACAAAGAAGAAGACTGATAGCGGCCGTTAAGAATGCTATTGAGAACAACACGATTACCTTCAAGCCAGATGATGATGGTGCAGAACCACCTTTTGCAGATGTCTTCAATCAGATATGGCCAATTTTGGACCCGGCTTTGAAGTTCACCGAAACCTATACCAACGATGCTACGGATGCTGTACTTCAGGAAGTATGGGCAGCCGGTAGTGCTATTGCCAATGGCGGGGGAGATGCAGATGCATCAGCTTTTCAAGCCAAGTTTGATCAAGTATGGGACAAGATTAGTTTCTACCTGGAACTGGCACAAACCTTTACCAATGACGCTACTGACAAAGTGATAGATGAGGTATTAGATATTGGAGACTGGATTGCTGGAGACGGTCAATAACACCTTTTAGAGCTGTCTTGGAAAATAATCAACGTCACCCTGAACCTGCCTGTAGCAGACAGGCTCGTTTCAGGGTCTGTTAGACTTCAATAAGAAATGACTTAGATTCTGAAATACCCCGAATTTTCGGAGCAGAATGACGAAAAACTCACCAAGACAGCTCTTTTTTTATTAATTGCCAGACCTGGGCGTAATCATAATATGTGCTCTGTAAAGACCCGGAAACATCACCCAAGGGTGCCCACCTCCATTGGGCTTTTCTGGTAAGCCTGTAGTCAATGACGTAGCAAGTGGTGTGTAGATTACATACCTGAAAGATCCACCTTCGACCAGCCCCGTTTCCGTATTGTATCGGGCATCCTTGCCATAATAGATTTGCAGAGTAGATCCATAACCGGGCTTTTGAAGAGAACCATCCATCATTTCCTTTTCACGGATATCGAATATCTCACCTCGATTTTTACCCTCAGCCTTTAATTCACGGCCACGAGCCATAAAAGGCTCTACATCCTTCGGGTAACACACTATTTCGAAGCCATCTTTGTTAGGATCATCTGCTCTTACAACAAAATTATTGGTGCCTTCTCGAAGGGTTATGAACTTTCCGTCATCATCAAAACCGTATACATGAGCACCGTCTCTGGCCTCAGCCGGAGCCGCTTGAACAGCCATTTTGATTTGATCTTCTTTATTCTTTTGAGCCAATGCGACAGTACTGATCAGCAATGTCAAAACGATAATATTGAGCTTTTTCATAGGTTGATTTTATCATTAATGAACGAAACTGAGAAATTAAGTTTAGCGAAATTATTATTCTCCAGTAATTCCATCTATTAAAAACACTTCATTGATGGATGAAGGAAGGAATAGGAAGAACATTAAAAACACAAAGCCCAAAACGAAACCAACACCTTTTCTAAAGCCTCTAAGCTGATAGTAATTCATCAACTTAATAAGAAAGTAGCATGATTGAATTAAGGGAAGAAAGTAAACGAAGAATATCAATGTGTTTGATTCGTCCGATGACACGTTCAATCCAAGAGGCCCGTTCACAATAAATGAGATGATGTAGATGGTAGCATATTGATAAATTAAAAAACCAATAAACACTCTCGCGTCCCTAGTCTTGATGCCAACAACTCTTTTCCAAAGCCACATTGCACCTATAAAAACAAATAGCAAGGCAACAAAGAAAAGGAAGAAAACCACCTGACTTATCCATTCTTCTTCAGTGGCATTGGTGGCAACTTCTTCTACCACCAAAAAAGTGAGCGATAGCATAAAAATACTTTTCATGAGATTAAAATCAGTGAAATAGCGAGCCTTTAAACCTTCTCCAGCCCGTTTCAAATTTTCTCTTTCAATATCACGGACATTTAGAGATATAGGCTTTATAATCCACTGAGATATGGTTTTCACGATAGACCAAAAAAGTTTAAAGTCCCCAAAAATAGAGTTACCTAAGCCCATGATAGTGTCTTTGATCTCTTGAATGAAATTATCCTTTGCCTCGATAATTTCTTCTTTGACATCGTCAATAAAATCGTCAGCTTCTTGTTTTACTTGATCAGTGAGGTTTTCAATTGAATTAACGCCTTGAAGTGCGTCAAGTGGATTTTTATCTCCGGACATGATGTAAGTGTGTTTTGGTTGATGAACAACAAATTACAAAAATCTGGAGCAAAGGAATATACAAGCCTTCTCTATGTTCGACTATTTCTTGCCTCGGTTTCCCTTAAAGAGATTCTTAGAGAACTCAGTAAAGTCCTTGAAGCCATCTTTTGTAAAGATTGATTTGATGACTTGCCCTCTGGATGGTTGCTTGCTTGAAGTTTCATCCGTGGGAGTAGGGGAATTTACTGGCTCAGTTTTATTCTCTGGTTTGTAGCCAACGAGTTCGTTCGACTTATCAAAACTCTTTTTGGCTTTATCCTGATACCCAAGCTTCTCTTCCACAAGTCCTTTATTGTTAAGCGCAATCGCATCTTCTGGGTCAAGTTCTATGGCTTTCTCATAATCGGCAATGGCACCCTCCAAGTCGCCAATTCGATCCTTAAAGAAGGCTCGGGAGGAGTAACGGTAAGGATTATTGGGTTCCAAAGCGAGTGCTTTTTCAAATGCTAAACTCGCTGAATCATTTTCATTATTTAAGTGAAGAGACACTGCATAATCTCCTATATATGAAGCATTTGAAGAGTCAATTTCAGTGAGTCTTTTGAAGTCAGTTAGTGACTCTTGAAGCTTACCAACTCTTGACAACGCTCTGGCTCTGTTGTACAAAGCCTCAACATTATTCTTATCTGATTCTAAAGCCTCAGTAAAGAATGAAACCCCTTTTCCAAAGGCTCCATTTCGACAAGATTCAATTCCTTTTTCAACTAATTTCGATGACATCTCAACCCGTTTGATGCAAATATAAACAGCTTATAAAAGTCTTAGTTCAATCACTCGAAAAATAGAAAGGACTGACTATATTTGATTCCAAATCTATGAGTCTGCATCCCGATCAGGTATTAAGCGATTTGAAGGCCGGAAAGTACGCTCCGGTATATTTCCTTCAGGGCGAAGAGTCCTTCTACATCGACCAAATTTCAGATTTTATTGAGACGAATTGTTTGCAAGAAGCCGAAAAAGGTTTCAACCAAACCATTATGTATGGCAAAGATGTGGTCATGAGTCAGGTGATTACCAATGCCAGACGTTTTCCAATGATGGCTGAACGTCAGGTAGTGATGGTAAAAGAAGCCAAAGACATTCAGGATATCGGCAAGGAGGAAGGGCAAAAGCTACTCATGGACTATCTCGATAATCCTGTGCCATCTACGGTTTTAGTCTTCGCCCACAAGCACAAGAAAGTAGATGGCAGAAAACCGCTGTCAAAAGCGCTGACAAAGAAATCACTCTTAGTCACTACGGCTAAGCTTAGAGATTATGAATTGCCTAAGTGGATCGAGGCTTATGTCAAGGACCAGGGGCTCAGAATTAACTATTCATCGGTACAACTACTGGCCGAATATATCGGTACCAATTTAGAGCGATTGAGTAATGAGATCAGCAAGGTGGCGATAAACCTAAAGGAGGGAGAGGAGATCAACGAAACCCTAATTCAGAAGTATGTCGGCATCAACAAAGACTATAATGTCTTTGAGCTGCAAAAGGCTATTTCTGAAAGAAATGTGCTTAAAGCGGGCAAGATTGTCAGCTACTTTTCAGCCAACATTAGAGCGCATTCCATTATCCCAATGATTGCCCTTTTGTATGGCTATTACACGAAATTATTAAAGGTGCATAGCGCAAAGGACAAATCTGATTCGGGATTGGCCAGGGCGATCGGTGTGCCGCCTTTCGTGGTCAAGGAGTATAAAATGGCGGCCTCTCATTATGCTTTGACTAAGGTGATGCAAAACATAAAGCATTTACACGAAGCGGATTTAAAGTCTAAAGGGGTCAATGCTGGGGCCATGAAAGAAGAAGAGGTGTTGAAGGAATTAGTATTTAAATTAATGCATTGATGTACTTGGTCGACAAGCTGACAATAATCATTGCCAAAAGGAGTTTAGAGTTTAAGCGAGCAAATAAATATTGATGAGAAAGATAACTTTTTTACTCACTATCTCACTTTTTGCTCTCGGGTCATTAAATGCTCAAAATACGCTACATCAAAACAACGAAAACCGATTTTATCGATTTGGTTTAGAGTTGCTTGATAAGCATAAGTATAGTGCTGCTCGAGAACAGTTTGAGAGATACCTCAACGAAGGGAATGACGAAATCAAGAAGGCCGATGCAGAGTATTACGTTGCCTATTGCGCCTTAAACCTTGAAAACCCTGACGGCACCCAACTGATTGCCGATTTTGTAGCCAAACGCCCCAACCACCCCAAAGCAGCTAAAGCCTATTATAACTTAGGGATCAACGCCTTCGAGGCGAGAGATTGGCAGACTGCCAATAAGTATCTCAAGTTGGCGAATATCAACGTACTGAATGATACCGAGCGGTCAGAAACCAACTTTAAAATTGCCTACTCTGCCTTTAGTCTAAATAATAAGAACGAATCCATCGAGTATTTCGACTTGGCGAAGAAGCAAAACAGTCCTTATTATGCTGACGCAAATTACTACTCCGGTTTTCTAGCCTATCTCGATAAGAACTATGATAAGGTATTGGTTGATCTGAAGCGAGCCGCTGAGAGTGATAAATACAAGTTCCGTGTGCCGATCATGATCACGAGTGCCTACTTCAAGCAGCAGCGCTTTGGAGAGGTTTTGAGTTATGCAGGCAACTTCAAAGACATTGCAACAGAGAGTCGCAGGATGGACTATCTCTATCAGATCTATCAACTGGCAGCAGAATCGGCTTACAATCAAGAGCGCTTCGAGGAAGCCATAGAATTCTATGATCTATATCGACAAATCGCTGGCCAGAGCATCACAGATGAGACATTGTATAGAATGGCCTACTCAAACTTTGTATTGGGCAATGGAGAGAAGGCCATAGAAGACTTTAAGAGAGTAGCCTTAAAGGAGGATACAGTGGCACAGTTAGCTTCCTACTATCTAGGACAACTTTACGTGGAGCAAGAAAACTACCTCTTTGCGGCCTCGGCCTTTGATAAAGCAAGTAAACTTTCATTTAATACAACGATCCAGGAAGAGTCAGCCTTCAACTTTGCCAAGGTGAATTTCGAAGCAAAGAAGTATTCTCAGGCCATCGTTTCTCTCGATCGCTTTATCAAGCAGTTTCCAGCTTCATCCTACATTCCAGAAGCTAACAACCTATTATCTGAGGCTTTTCTAAATACTAATGATTTCCAAAGGGCAATCGCCTTTATCGAAAGAATAGAGAATAAGACAGACAGGATTAAAGAAGCCTACCAGAAGGTCACCTTTTACAAGGGAACGGAGTACTTCAATACAGGCAAGTACAAAACAGCTATTCAATTATTTGATAAGTCGCTCACTTACCGAACGGATAAAAACTTAGAGACCGGTGCGTTATTCTGGAAAGCAGAAGCGCAAGCTACCTCTAGAGCTTACGCAGAAGCTATTCGAAGCTACCAGAAGGTTTTTGAAACAAGAAACAGAAACTCCGAATACTACCTGAAAGCTAATTACGGTGTGGGCTATGCTTACTATAATACTCAGGACTATTCGAGAGCACGTGTTTATTTGAAGCGATACGTTGATGCCCTTCAAAATGCTCAAAACCGTCTCAATTATGATGATGCGATTCTTAGGTTAGCCGATTGCTACTATGTAGACAAGGAATATGCAACTGCTATTTCTTATTACCAGCGAGCCATTGATAACAATAACCCCAATGTCGACTATGCCTATTTCCAGAAGGGGGTAGTGAGAGACTTTCAGAATAAGAGTGCTGAGGCCATTCAAGCTTTAGATATTGTCATAAATCGATACAGTCGCTCTAGATATTATGACGATGCGATCTATAAGAAAGCCCAAATCCAGTTGGAAGGAAATGATTACAGAGCCTCTATCCTTGGCTTTACCAGAGTGATCGACAGACTGAAACAAAGTCCTTTTATTCCTTACGCTTATGAGAGCAGGGCCTTGGCCTATTTTAACTTGAATGAATTGGACAAGGCAGAAGAAGATTATAAGACCATACTCGATAACTATGTGACCAGTAAAGTGGCGAATAGTGCATTGTTAGGGCTTCAGAATACTTTAAAGCTTAATAACAAGGTATTAGAGTTTGATCAATACCTGGCTAAGTATAGAGGAGCGAATCCAGACAATCAGTCTTTGGAAACCATAGAACTCGAGGCAGCGAAGAACAAGTACTACGGACAAGAGTATAGCGCAGCCATTGGTGCTTTCGAAGATTATGAAAAGAACTATGCTGAAAGCCCATTACGTCATCAGGCCAAATTCTTTAGAGCGGAAAGCTATTTCAGATTAGAAGATGCAGACAGGGCATTAGAGCTTTATTATGAGTTGGATAGAGAGTCGCAGATCAATGATATGGATGTAGTTTTTCAGCGCATTGGGCAATTACAGTTGCAGGCAGGTGACTTTCAGGAGGCAGCAAATTACTTCTCCAAGCTAGAATCCATTGCACGAAGTAAGCGCCAAGAGAATGATGCCTGGATCGGATTACTCGATGCAAATTTCAAGCTCGGTAAGTATGATCAGATGAGAACCTATGCGAACAACATCTTGACAAAAGGGAATATTTCGCAGGATGCGACCAACAGGGCTCAGCTTTATCTAGCCAAGGCAGCTTACAGTGAAGGGAATTTTGATGAGTCTATCGATCAGCTTTTGACTACAATAAATGATGCTAAAGACCAATATGGAGCTGAAGCACAGTATTTACTCGGTCAGATCTTCTATCAGCAGAAGCGATATCAGGAATCATTGAATACGCTTTTCGAGTTTAGTGAGACCTTCTCCGATTACGAAGACTGGTTGGGTAAGGCTTTCTTACTAGTGGCAGATAACTACATCGCCTTAGAAGAACTTTTCCAAGCGAAAGCTACAGTAAACTCTATTATAGAGAATTCACCCATTAAGGAAATAGTAGACGAAGCGCGAGTCAAATTGACACAGATAGAAAAGCTTGAAAAAGACCTTGAACAGGTTGCCGCTCAAGACACCACACAAAACAGGGGAGGGAATCAGTAATGAAAAGGTTTTTGACAATCATCGCTTTGTGTTCCCTTGTATCTATTGAAGGATTGGCCCAAGTTGGTACAACGGGCAGGCTTGAAGAAGAGGCTGAAATTGTAATCCGTAAGGACAGAAAAATCGTGTTGCCACCTGCAACAAGAAATTTTGAGAAGATTCCTCAATTGCCTGTATCGGGTGCGGTAACTAAACAAGAGTACCAGTTCAGGAGATTTCAGTACAATTTGAGTCCCTTAGAACCATCTTTTAGAACTGCGAATTATAGGTCAAGCCAACCAGCAGCCAATTTTACTTCCAATTATGTGAGAGCTGGTTATGGGAACTACGGCACACCTTATTTCGAAGGATACATTGGTTCGCCTAAGAGTCAGGACTATATAGTAAACCTTTATGTAAGGCACTTATCCTCTCAAAGAGGGCCCATTTTTGATGAGAATTCGGCCAGTGGTAGAACAGAGGCAGCCGTTGGTGGCAAGTTCTTCAATGGAGTTAATACAGTTTCAGGTAGCTTGAACTATACTGGCCAGAAGGTTCACTTCTTTGGTTATAATCCGGTGTTGGATCTAACCAGCGATGCCATAGAGCAGAAGTTCACGAGATTCTCGGCAAACGTAGGCGTTCAAAAGACGGAGAGAGACGAACAACTCAATTACAGTTTTGAGACCGATTGGGTATTCTTCCGAGATGCTTTAGAAGCAAAAGAAAATAAATTCGATTTTGACGTAGCTGGTGATTACCAACTATCTGAGGAATTAAGCCTATCATTAGAGGCAATCGCAGTCTTATCAAAGCGATCTGAAGGAGCTGTTGAAGCGAATAGAAACTATTTGAGCCTTCAGCCTAGGGTGAATTATGCTGGCGATAAGTTTGCCCTTAAGGCGGGAATTAATTTTGCAGGAGACAATGATTCTGGAAATGGTATGTCGCTTTATCCAGTAGTTGAGGGTTCTGTGAATGTGGATGCAGGACTGAGAGTTTATGCTGGCTATGAAGGTTTTCTGACCATGAATACGCTGGAATCTTCAATTGACCAAAATCCTTTTTTAAGACCAGGTTTTGACCTGAGAAACACTGAGACGGAGAGTAACATCTATGGTGGTGTAGAGATAGACCTATCAAAGGGTTTAAGGCTCAATGCTGGAGGTTCATTGGCTTCATTGAATAATTTGCAATTGTTTACCAATGCCGTGTCTGACTCATCTCGTTTCGAGATTTTGTATGACCCGGGTACAGTAGATCGTTTGAATATTTTCTCAGAGGTGAATTTTGAAAAGGCGGGAGAGGTGAGATCGTCCTTAAGGTTTGATTTCTACAATTACGACCTGAGTACAACAGCGGCCAATCTTGAAGAAGCCTGGCATTTACCGTCATTCAAAGCAGCATTTAATAATACCTTCTTCCCGATAGAAAACTTGACGGTGACGGCAGACTTATACTATATGGGAGGCTTGAATGCCTGGAATGGTGAGACAGCGCAGAAATTTGAATTAGATGATATTGTAGATTTAAATTTGGGAGGGAAATACAATCTAAATCAACAATTTGGTGTATTTTTACAATTGAACAATCTATTCGGCAGCGAATACCAGAGAAATCTTAACTATCCATCGCGAGGTATTCAATTTTTAGGCGGAATCTCAGTTTCATTCTAATTTACTGGTTACAGTACACCTCGTGTAGTTTAGATATATTGTACATTATATATTCTAACCATTAACCTTAAACCTATGGCAGCAAAACAGACAAATGACTCTTCAGAGGAGAATGAAAAGCCAAAAAGACCGGCTCGAAAAGCTCCTGCTAAGAAGACAGCTGCCAAAACTACTGGTAGTACTGCGAGAAAGAAACCAGCTGCAAAAAAGACCACCGCTAAGTCTACTACAGCTAAAAAGACCACTACAAGAAAGACAACAACTAAGTCTACAGCAGCAAAGAAACCTACTACAAGGAAGCCTGCACCTAAAAAAGCAAAGCCAATAGCATCGGATGATGACTTGGGTTTAGAAGATATCAGCTTAGAGGCAAATGATGATGCGGTCTTGCCGGTAGCTCAAGAACAAAAGAAACCTGAGAAGCCCAAGACAAAACCAAAGCCGAAAGCAGCTCCCAAGCCACAACCTGTAGAAGAAAGTGCTCCACCAATCAAAGAGGAGCCAAAAGCTGAGGTAAAGGAAGAGCCCGTCAAACAGTCAACAGAGCCAGAGGAACAGAAAAAGAAGAGTGGTGCAGGACCAGTTTTAATTGTGATTGTTGTTCTGGCACTAGCTACGGCATTCTATTTCCTGTTCTTTAAATCAGATGAAGAACCGGTGATTACACCACCTGTTCAGCAAGAAACAGAACAGCCGGTTGTTGAGGAAGAGACTCCGAAAGCTGAGCCAGAAGTGGTTGAGCAAACACCTGATCCCGAACCGGAACCTACTGTTGCTTTGACCACAATTTCAGAGCGTGGCGGACGTTTTTACATTATTGTTGGAAGCTTCTATGACGAAGATCTGGCCATTGATAAAGGCAACGAAATAGTAGCCGCAGGAATTAATGCATACCTACTAAAACCGACAGGAGACAAAACCCTCCATAGAGTAGGAATAAATGTAGTTGATGAACTATCTGAAGCCGCGAGTGCGATGGAGGATTTAAAATCGACATACGGTGAAAATATCTGGGTATTGAAATATTAAAATGACGTTGATTCAAAATTTAAGTGCTGCTGATACCACGAATGTTGGGGCAGGCGAAGATCAAGTATTGTTCTTTTTCGAACTGATCCTAAAAGGAGGGTTTTGGTTAATCCCCATCGCAGGTTTATCAATTGTAGCCATCTACATCTTTTTCGAAAGATTAAGAAACCTGAACAGGGCTTCGAAAACTCCCTTTGAGTTCATGGAGAAGATCAAGGATTTAGTGGCCAATGGAGATGTGAATGGCGCTAAACTCCTTTGTTCACAGACTGACTCACCGATTGCCAAGATGATTGAGAAAGGCATCCATAGAATAGGAAGTCCACTGAAGTCGATCGAGGCATCTATTGAGAATGTAGGAAAGATCGAGGTCTATAAACTAGAGAAGAACCTTTCCCTGCTAGCAACAACGGCAGGTGCTGCGCCAATGATCGGTTTCTTAGGAACCGTATCGGGTATGATTCAGGCCTTCATCTCTATAGCACAAGAAGAGGGCTCTGTCAGTCCTAAGTTGCTTTCAACGGGTATTTATGAAGCTATGATTACTACAGCTGCTGGTTTGGTAGTGGGGATTATCGCCTACTTAGGCTATAATTACCTGGTATCAAAAGTGCAGAAAGCGATCCATTATATGGAGTACACTTCGATTGATTTTATTGACTTACTTCAAGAGCCTCAATAATGGATATCAAATCAAAACATAAGGTTGATTCTGCATTTAGTATGTCCTCGATGACGGATATTGTATTTCTGTTATTGATCTTCTTTATGCTTACTTCATCCTTTATCACACCTTCGGGTCTACCGGTAGATTTACCATCCGCAGCCGCAACAAGCATCTCTTTGCAGAAGAATAGCGTTACAGTAGGGGAAGGCAATATCTTCTATGTGAATGATAATGAAGTTACCCTCGCCAATCTCGAAAGGGAGTTGGCCAAAGTAATCGGTGAACCAGGTGGAACAGTCAGTCTTCATTTAGATAAAACCATTACGGCCGAGATTTTCGTAAAGGTGACTGGGATTATTGCCAAGCTAGAGCAAAAGACAAATTTGGTAGCAAAAGCAGAATAGAATGTCGGATCAGGAAAAGAAAGATAAGAAGTTCAGCATTATCATGACCAGCGTGGTGCATGGGCTGATCATATTGCTCTTAGTTTTTCTTGTGGCATGGCGCGCTCCTGATCCACCTATCGAAGAATACGGTATAGAATTGAATTTCGGCTTTCAGGAACAGGGAGGCGGTGATATCGAAAGAGATACCGAAGCCCAATTAGAAGAAACCGAAGAAGATACTCCTCCGGATGCTGAAGTAGAAACTGAACAAACCGAAACTGAGACGGAAGAAACTGACCCGGTTGAAGAAGTTGTCGAAGAAGTAGCTAAACCAGAGCCAGAGGTTAAGAAAGAAGTTGTGCCTGCTAAGGTGGAGACACAAGAGACTGTAAAAGATCCACCCACTGAAGAAGTTATTGAAGACCCAATTACCACTAAGGAAGAATCTGAGGTAAAGGTGGAAGAAGTAACTCCGGTTAAGAAAGAAGAGATTAAAGAAGAGCCCCCAGTAGAGGAAAAAAAAGAAGAAGTCAAACCTAAACCAAAACCTAAACCTGTTGTGGACCAAAGAGCACTTATGGGTGGCAAAAAGAAGGATTCTGATTCAAAAGAGGCGGCATCAAACAATCAAGGAAAGTATCCTGATAAGAAAGGGAATCAGGGAGATCCAGAAGGCAATAAGAAGACAGATGGCATCAACCCTGATGGCTCAGATATCGGTTCAGTGAGTTATAGTCTTGATGGTTGGAAGTGGGAAAGACCTCCTGCTGAAAAAGATGACTCCCAAATTGATGGAGTAATCAAATTTGGTATTGATGTAGACGATAGAGGTAAGGTATTAACGGTTTCAGTCCTTCCAGGCACAACGATCAGTGATAATACGATTGTAGAGTTCTATAAGAAACAAGTGCTCAAGCTTAGTTTTATTCAAACTGACGGCTCTAAAGCACCTGCTCCAATTTCAAAGGGGGAAGTTACCTTTGTGATCAAGACCAATTAATTGGCCTTTCGGACGACACCCGCCCCGCTGATATTACTCGTGATTTCAGGATTTCCAATATATCGGACCACTCCTGCGCCTGATATATCCACATTTAGTGTCTCAGACACCCGAGTTTGAACTTCTCCTGAACCAGATACGGTAACGTTGGTATTCAGGGCCTGAAGGTCGTATGCCTCAATTTTTCCAGCACCAGTGATTTTGGTGTTCAGGCTTTCGGCATTACCACATACTTCGATAAGTCCTGCGCCCGTGATCTCTAATGCTAGGTTATCTACCTCAAGGCAGTTCTCAACGCGGATGGCACCAGCTCCTGTGATACTCAATTTTTCATAGTCTAGTGCCGAAACGTACACCTCCAATGTTTTTACGTTTCTCAGGTTATGATTCGTAGTAATTCTCAAGGTTGTGCCAATCACATCCGTATCAATGACCCTTAGTAAGTTCTCATGCGTCTTAATTCTGAATGATTCCCCAGGTTCGTTGGTGATGTAAACATTCGCAGGAACACTGAGAGATATTGAATTGAAGCCGTTGATTTCACGTTCTTCGTTGACAATGGCTCCATTGGCATCAATGGCATCGTTATCGCAACTAACTGTAAAAAGTACGATGAGCAAAAAGCCTAAAAAAGTGGTTTTGGTTTTCATGATTTTATGTTTTTGACGTTGTTCATTATTAAGACGGGAGAGATCAGTATCACACGTAAGCGCTCCTAAATTTTGCCTGACATACCTCAATAAATAAACACTAATTCTATCTTCGCAGCATGAATTACCAAGAGACGCTTGACTTTCTCTTTCAGGCACTCCCCATGTATCAAAGAGTGGGTAAAACCGCTTTTAAGAAGGACTTATCCAATACAATAGCATTGTGTGAGCATCTTGGTAATCCTCAAGAGAAATTCAAGAGTGTCCATATTGCTGGAACAAATGGAAAGGGAAGTTCATCCCATATGCTGGCTGCTATTTTACAAGCTTCAGGCTTGAAGGTGGGGCTATATACCTCGCCACACCTAAAGAACTTCACGGAACGTATCAGAATCAATGGAAAGGAGATTTCGAGGGACGCTGTAGTCGGTTTTGTTGAGAACAACAAGGAAGCCATAACTGCTATTAAGCCCTCTTTCTTTGAGATGACCGTAGCTATGGCCTTTGATCACTTTGCTCGAGAAAAAGTAGATATAGCGGTCATTGAAGTTGGTTTAGGTGGAAGGTTTGATTCAACTAATGTAATCACACCTGAACTATCGCTTATTACCAATATTGGCTATGACCATATGGATATGCTAGGCGATACATTGCCTCAAATTGCTAAGGAAAAAGCTGGGATCATTAAGCCGAATGTTCCAGCGGTTATTAGTGAGTCCGATCCAGAGGTTAATCCCGTATTTGAAGCTGTGGCTAAAGAAAAAGGAGCAACACTTTATTACGCTGATGGTCAAAATGAGATTCCCCCCACAGATCTTATGGGAAACTATCAGTCCAGAAATGTACGAGGAGTGTTAAAATCTATTGAGATTTTGCAAAGCCAAGGATGGTCCATCAGCAAGGAAGCCGTTTACAGAGGCCTATCTCAAGTAACCGCGCTTACGGGCTTAAAAGGCAGGTGGCAAATATTGAATATCAATCCTTTAACTATTTGTGATACAGGGCACAATAAAGAAGCATTTCAACTGATTATTAATCAGTTGGAAGGGTTAGACTTTTCTACCCTGTACATGGTACTGGGCTTTGTGAATGATAAGAATGTCGATGACCTTATCCAGATGATACCCGATAACACAAACTTGGTTTTCTGTCAGTCATCAGTGCCTCGCGCTATGCCTTTGCAAACCATAAAGGAAAAGGTTGAAAGTCTGAACATCGAAGCTAGGTATATCACAGATGTGAATGAGGCGATAGCAACAGCCACAAAAATGGCTAATGCAGATGACCTGATATTTGTGGGAGGTAGTACTTTTGTCGTGGCCGAAATAGATAACCTTTGATATGCCAAGAGCTAAGCTAAAGCGATTTGATGAGAATAAATCACTACACAACCTACTTCAAGATGGTAAGGAGGGGTTTAATGAGCTAAAAGGAAATTGGAATAAGGATCACTTCAAGAATGAATTACCTATAACAGTGGAAATGGGTTGCGGAAAGGGCGAATACACGATCGGCTTGGCGAGACAATTCAAGGACGCAAATTTTATAGGGGTTGATATCAAAGGAGATCGGCTTTGGGTAGGGAGCAAGCAAGCGATTGATGAAGGGCTAGAACAAGTGGCCTTTTTGAGGACCCTAATCCATAATATTGAAGGTTTTTTCGCTCCGCAAGAAATTGATACCATTTGGATTACTTTCCCTGACCCAAGACCTAAAGACCGGGATATCAAAAGACGATTAACTTCACCAAGGTTCTTAGAGATTTATAAAAAACTCCTTAAAAAAGGAGGGAAGGTGTATTTTAAGACCGACAATACGGCCCTCTTTGAGTATACACTTGAGGTATTGAATGAAAGAAACGATGTCCTTGATCTAAACTATACCTTCGATCTCTATGACTCCGACTATGTGGATGATCACTATGGTATTAAGACCAACTTTGAACAAAAGTACCTAGACTTGGGGGAGAAGATTAAATACCTGAAATTCACATTCGATACATGAAACATCGAGAACTTTTTGGAAAGCAGGTTAACTGGTTGACCGCTATTTACTTTTTGATTTTTGGGGTATTGCTAGTCTTGACCGCTCATGGTGATATCGTACTATGGCTAAACGATCGGCATACACCATTTTGGGATGTGTTCTTTAAATACTGGACTTATCTAGGTGATGGAGCGATTTTAGGTGTTTTGGGGCTTATACTCCTTTTTATTAACTACTATGAATTCCTGACCTTGTTGATTGCCATAGCGCTTCAAACCGTCTTTGTACATATTTTCAAACAATGGCTTTCGGCAGGTGAGCCTCGTCCTAAAACCTTCTTTGCAGATCAAATTGATACATTGAACTTCGTAGAGGGTGTAACTGTCCGGGGCTATGATAGCTTTCCTTCGGGTCATACAGCTTCAGGTTTTGTACTGTTTTTCTTCTTGGTTCTACTTGTTAAGAGCAAAGCCTTAAAAGTACTATGCTTTGTAACGGCCGTTTTGGTAGGCATTTCCAGAATCTATCTTATCCAGCATTTTGCCAGAGATGTATATGTCGGAAGTCTCTTTGGAGTATTAGCGGTTGTTTTAGCTGTTTATTTGATGCGCAATCAGGTTGATAATCAGAAGCTGCAAAAAGGCTTATTGAGGAAATAACAGGCTACTCTTTCGTTCTGTCCCACATCATAATCAAAGTGGTAGGATTCTCAAACAAATCTCTGGCTTCTGAAACATATTGAACACCCGGTATCTGCTCTAAGTCTTCTCGATGGTTAGTTCTTGAAATAATGTAGCCTTTTTCATGCTGAAGCATTGTTGCTTGTATTTCCGCCAATTCCGTAAATCGGGTAATCTCTCGCTCCAATTCGAAAACGAATGCAGCATTCAGCCTTTGATATGAAATGATTTTGGCCGTTGTGTCCATTTGCGGCACCAACTTGCTTACTGGATTCTCGGCATCAACTTTCGGAAAAATGAGATGAAAGAAAAGAATGATCACCACAATCCAAGAAGTAATATTGATTCTCAACACTACTTCAATATTTCTTTTAACAAAGGCGTAGAAGAGCATGAGTGCGCCTGAAATACTCAGGACTATAAAGTAGAAGCTTAGGTCAGTAAGTCCATAGATTGTTTTATCTCCCTGTATGCCAAAATAAATTCCTACAGGGAAGCCAATCATCAATATGGAATAAGCAATTAAGCCAATTCTGTTCCCAAGATTGTTGAGCCAGTCTGCCTTGATTTGGCTTACATAGATACCAACCAGAACAGCTAGCAGTGGATAAGCAGGGACAGTATAATTGGGAAGCTTAGTACTGGAGGTTGCAAAGAAGATCAGAATGATCGTTACGGCTAAACCACAGTATAGTAACACCTCATTTTTCCTTTGTCGAAAGGCATGCTTCAAAGACTGAAAAACGAAAGGAAGGTAGGTGAGCATACCCAGGAAAAAGACAAAGACGAAGGTCAATAGAAAGAGCCCCTCATGTCCTTCCATGGCTTCGGAATAGCGGGAGAAGTTATGCTTAAAGAAGAAATCATCTGTCCATGCACCATCCGTGGCTTTATGTACCGACCAATACCATGGAAAGGCCACTAGAAGGGAGAGGATTATCCCACCAAAAGGTTGAAGTCGCCAAATGGTTTTCCACTTCAGGTCTTTATTGAAAATAAGAAATGCTAGTGCGGTCAAACCGGGCAGAGCCAATGCAATTGGGCCTTTGGTCAATAACCCACAGCCAATGGCAAAATAATAGGAGAGCAGGTGCCATTTACTATGGGTCTTATAGGCTTCATAGAAAGAAAAGAATGCCCAAGTGGTAAAGAATACCAGATATGGATCTGGCACCGACATATGAAATTGCAAGTTAAAATGTATGGAAGCGATCAGCACCAAAGCACTGTTGATGGCCGCTTTCTCACTGAAATTCTTTCTAACAAAGAGGAAGGTGATCAATATCGTCAATATCCCCATCAGGGACGAAAAGAATCTAGCACCGAAGGCATTGACTCCAAATACTTGATAGCCTGCCGCCATGAAATAGTAGTGGAGAGAAGGCTTGTCAGTTCTTAATTCCCCGTTGTAATAGGGTACGACATAGTCCCCTGATTCGAACATAGCTCTGGCCGCTTCGGCATTTTTGGCTTCATCCAGAGCATAGACATCCAGTCCTCCAATATTGGCAAAGGATACTGCAAATGCGAGTGCTAGAATAATGGCAAGGGAGAGTTGCTTACTCATGGAATGGCAAAGCTACACGAAATGCGCTTTATTAGGTATTTGAGGTAGAACTCTTTTACTTTGCAACTTCAAATTTTCCCTATGAAGCTATCCGTTGTTGTTACCGTTTACAACGAAGAAGATAATGTAATCCCGCTCTGTGAAAAAGAGTATGAAGCCCTAGAAGGAATTGATTACGAATTGATATTAGTTGATGATGGATCTACTGACAAAACTGTAGAGAATGCCAAGTCCATTGCCAACGACCGCACCAAGCTCTTGATTTTCAATAAGAACTATGGACAAAGTACAGCCATGTCTGCCGGTATTGATGCTGCGCAAGGCGAGTACATTGTAACCATGGATGGAGACCTGCAAAACGATCCGGCTGACATTCCTAAAATGATACGTAAGCTCGAAGAGTCTGGAATGGATGTAGTCGCTGGTGTGAGGGCTAATCGAAAAGATGGTTTCGTGCTAAGGAAGTTTCCTAGCAAAATCGCCAATTGGATCATTAGAAACACGACTGATGTACGCCTCAGTGATTATGGATGCTCTTTGAGAATCTATAAGCAGGATATTGCCAAGAACTTAGGCCTGTATGGAGAGTTGCATCGATTCATTCCTGTTTTAGCGAAACTTCAAGGCGCTAAAATGACCGAGGTTGATGTTAATCATCATGCGAGAATTCATGGCGAATCGAAATATGGAATCAACAGAACCTTCAAGGTAATGGCAGATTTGATCTTAATGATCTTCTTCCAGAAGTACCTTAGGAGACCTATGCACCTGTTTGGAGGCTTGGGTATTCTGACTTTTGCCATAGGTTTTATGATTGACCTCTATCTGGTAATCTACAAGTTTGTAACCGGTGCCGATATATGGGGCCGACCCTTGCTCTTACTAGGTAGTATTATGATTCTTGCGGGTATTCAGTTTGTCACTGTGGGAATCATTGTAGAGATTATGATGAGGACCTACTATGAGTCTCAGAATAAGACAGTCTATCGCTTGAAAGAAACTTACATTGGACAAGCAAAGGCTTAAACGTTGGGTTAAGCTTTTTAGCCAAATTGTAATTGCTACGATCGCAATCTATTTCGTTCTGAACGAAATTGACGTTGACGAATTGAAGCGTAGCTTATTGGGAGCAAGGATTGGTCCTTTGATCATCGCCTTCCTGGCCTTCAATGCCAGCAAGATGCTGAGTGCCTTCAGGCTCAATTACTTCTTTAGAGTGCTGGGCCTGAAACTATCCGAAAACTTTAATCTGAAGCTATACTATCTGGGAATGTTGTATAATCAGTTCCTACCAGGTGGTATTGGAGGCGATGGCTATAAGGTTTACTTACTGAATAAAACCTATAAGACACCGCTGAAAGGATTGATCGCTGCAACGCTGTTAGATAGAATCAGTGGCGTTGTAGCCTTGGGTTTCTTGGCTGTTGGCCTCGGCTTATTAGGCTCGGCAAAGGATGCCATGGAGGGCTATGGTTTTCTGCTGTGGGTGGCTTTAGTCTTGGCTTATCCTGCCTACTATTTATTAGTGAATATCTTCTTCAAAACCTTCAAAAAGGTCAACCATATTACCAATCTGCAGGCACTTGGAGTTCAATCTTTACAATTAGTTTCTGCTTACTTCATCCTGAAAGCCTTACATGTTGAAACAGGCTTTATCGATTACTTCACACTCTTCTTAGTTTCATCTGTTTTAGCAGCTTTGCCATTTTCCTTACCAGGTGGCTTAGGTGTTAGAGAATTGACCTTTACTGTCGGACATGAGCTTTTCGGACTTAACGAAACTGCCGCTGTGGCACTGGCGTCACTGTTCTTTTTGATAACGTTGATTAGCTCGCTAATCGGAATTTTTTACCTGAAGATCGGAAAGCATCTACCTAAGTCCGATGCCACCACACCCACAGCATCAGAATTGGGTGAACAACCAAAAGCCTGACCCACATTACCCACACCGGTACACAAAGTCCTTCATGCACACACCCTCCCAATTCTATGAAATAAATATGAGAGGGAAGAAAAGCAATGAGCATGGCTATGATAAGATATGCACTGACTGTTCGTGTCCGCTTGAAGATTAAACCAATTGCCAGTATAATCTCACTTAGTCCGCTAATCAGATTGATTTCACGCGGCCATGGTAGGTATTCCGGGATCAATGGGTAATAGAATTCCGGATCAATGAAGTGATTTGCTCCAGCGAATAGGTAAAAGCCAATGAGACCATAAAGTGAAACAAGTCTTAAACATTTCTTCAATTGAGGTTTCATATTACCTCAACTTGAAGGAAGAAGATATGTTAGATCAGTAAGTGAGAATAGTTGCAGTTCCTTTACCAATTTCGGAGACACTGACCATATAGATTTTGCTATAGTCATCTTCAGACAGTTGTTTGAACTGATCAGAACCTGTCAATAAGTTGGCGACTAAAGGAGTCGTATTCGAGTGACCTGAAATGACAACCGTTTTTCCTTTGTGCTTCTCCATGATGTCCTTTAGAAAGTCTGCGCTTCTCGGATCGTAAATGTTTATTTCGAGTCCCTTCGCATCAGCGATCGGCTGAACGGTGCTTTTTGTCCTTTTATAAGGGGTAGAATACAATGCAGCGATATCAGCTTGCATTAAAATCTTATTTAGGGATTCCGCTCTCTTAATTCCTTCTTCGGACAAGCTTGGATCACGAGGATCGTCCTTTGATTTTTCCGCATGACGAACTAAAATAAAAGTGGTGACATCAGTTTGTGCATTCACGTTGATGGCTAGTGCTGAGATAAAAAGTAAGAGCGCAATTCGTTTCATAGCTATATCAATTATGAAATTAAGGTAAGGAGTCGAAGCCGATATTCGTACGCTAGAGGTAAGATTTTATAGGAATGGCAAGAATCACCTATTAGGCCAGGTCATCTATTTCCAGTAATTCCAAGATATCAGCTAGCTCATCAAAGTCTTTATAGCCAGGTCTTATTTCGCTTCCACCTTCTAAAACGATCCCTTTGGCATTTGAAGCTTCAAGTATCGAATCTAGGTTATTGGCATCAAAGCCATCAGATAGTAAAACAGGAAGATCCGATACAGAGTCGTCTATTAATGCAGCAGGGATAAGAACATGAGACAACTGCCCATTTGAACGTTTCCATGCCTCTTTAGCTTCTTCTAGGGTCCTAGCTACAAAGCTCACTTTCAAGCCCGTGTCCATGGCCGCTGCAATTTGTTCCAGACTTTCGACTTGTAGTGCATTCAAAGAAAATCCTGTGATGGTGTTAGCTATATCTGTAGCGGCATTTGTGATTTCGCCTACAAATTCGACTCCCGAGAGCCAATCACTCAACTCTTTGAACTTATCAGGATCAGTATAATTTGGGTGGCTCGATTCTATATTGAAGCCTAGTTCGTTTACCTCCATGCCTGCACAGTAGCGTGCATCGCTGAGGTTGTTGATTCCATTTACCCTTACAAAAGTCCTTAAAGCCATATTGAATTGATCGCGATTCGACCGCAAATTAAGCCAATAAAATCTATAATCGACAAGCTAATAAGTCAGTGTTGAAGCGATTTCTGGACATCAATATTAGGGTCTTTAGGCAAATGCATGTATTGAATAAGTGACAGCCAATTGTCAATGTGCTAAGATTAGTAGTTCATCGTTAACTATACATCACCTAAACCTGTTAATTTTACATCAATGCGCCTAAGATTTGAATACCTGCTGCTGTGCTTACTTCTGATAATTACTTCATGTGGTAATACAGATGTTGAGGATGCAGAACCGCCCTTAGATCCTGACTTAGGCAAATCCTATTTCTTTTTGGCTCCAAATAAGTATAGAGAATACGCTGTTTATGAAATTAGGTATTTGGCTGTGGATATCAGCGATACGCTTGAATATCAGTTAAGAGAAGAAGTACGCGAAGAGTTTACGGTAAATGGTGTTGAGTCGCGGCTAATTCATCGACTTACTAGAAATGATGAGAATGAAAACTGGCAACTTGATTCTGTTTGGTCTGCACGCGTTGAAGCAGGGTGGGCTGTGTCTGTTGAGAACAATGTGCCATTACAAAAGATGGTGTTTCCAGTAGATACAACGCGCAGATGGGATAGAAACCTGTTTAATAGTAGGGAGTCACGAGTTCAGAAATATTTGACTTTCAATCAACCTTTTACGCAGGGTTTCAATACCTTTTTAAGGGCTACGGTGGTAGAGGTGAGCAATGAAAGAAGCCAGAATCCGGATGGCATAGACGTAACGTTTAGGGACCTGCGTACAGAGGTCTATGCTGATAGTATTGGCTTGGTAAGAAAAGAGTATGAACAATTAAGGTTTTGCACGGTCGGACCATGCGCATTGCAAGAAATCGTTCAGTCGGGCCGTTATTACAGAGAAGAACTTATAGCTCATGGCTTTTTAGATGAAGCAGGTAACTAGCGTCATATTTCTATTCCTTTTCATTTCAGCGAACCTGTTCGCACAAGACCGGTATATGGTCTTCTTTAAGGATAAAGCCAATAGTCCCTATTCGATCAATACCCCAGAGGATTTTCTGTCTCACAGGTCACTCGCCAGACGGTTGAAGAATGACGTACAGGTTACGGAGGAAGATCTACCCGTGAATCCATCCTATATTGATCAAGTAGCGGGCTTAGGAATTGAAACTTATTTCTCCACCAAGTGGATGAATGGTGTTTTAGTCCAAATGACAGCAAGTCAGGCAAATAATGTGACTTCACTGGACATTGTGGATCGCATAGAGTATGTAGCTCCCGGTAATATTCTTACACCGATTCCATTTGCAAGGGCAAAGTTTGCCGATAGCCCTATTGAACCATCAAGAATTAGCGAACGCCAATATCAATTACTTGAAATGGACTTGATGCATCAGGCAGGTTTTATGGGCGATGGTGTTATGGTCGGTGTTTTTGACGATGGTTTTCAAAACTATAATTCCTTATCAGCATTTCAGCATGCTGTTTTGAGCGATAGGATGGCCTACACTTTTGACTTTACAAGAAATAGGGAGGATGTTGATAACAACTTCAATCACGGCCTGCGTTCCTTGTCACTGATTGCTTCGAACAGTGTTGACATTGTTGGTGGTGTTCCGAATGCCGAGTTCTTTTTGGCCATTACAGAAGCTCCTGGGGAATATCGAGTTGAAGAATACAATTGGCTCTTTGCTGCCGAGAAAGCCGACAGTGCAGGAGTGGATGTGATCAATACATCACTTGGGTATGGTGATTTTTTTGATGATAGTAGCATGGACTACTCAATTTCAGATATGGATGGTCAAACGGCAGTGATTACGAGGGCATCAAATATAGCTGCGTCTAAAGGGATCGTGTTGGTGACCAGTGCCGGGAATGCTGGTGATGACCGCTGGCGTATCATTACTGCCCCTGCTGATAGTGAAAATGTTCTAGCTGTGGGTGCTATCGATGAAGGAGGGATACTAGCCGCTTTTAGCAGCCAAGGTCCAAGTGCGGACGGTCGTATAAAACCCGATGTTGTAGCCCAAGGAGTAGCCACTCGGTTGCTCACAAGTTCAGGAGGTGTTGGGTTTCAAAACGGCACATCTTTTTCAGCGCCATTAATTACTTCCTTAGCTGCGGGACTTATTCAGGCCTTTCCAGAGATGACCGCAAGCGAAATCCGAGATATCATAAGAAGAGCGGGTGACATTGCTGATGAACCTAATAATCTGTTTGGCTATGGCCTTCCGGGCTTTATAAAAGCCTCTAGGATTGCGGATGAGGCATTGGCGCCAATAGAGGAAGGGGTTCTCACGTATCCTAATCCAACGACCCTACCTCACTTTACCGTGGCCTTTGAGGAAGGGTATATTGGTCAGACCATCGATGGTCAGTTATTGAATGGGGAAGGAGCAGTGATTCAGCACTATGATTTTACCCCGAATTTCTTTCAGAACAAATTCCAAATTGACCTTAGTGGTGTAAAAAGTGGCTTATTACTCTTGAAACTCGTCACGCCCGATGGTATTGTCACCAAAAAGATCATCAAGGGCCAATAGTTCAACAATCAATATTGGATTATATTTGAGAATGAATTCCCCAATTGTTGCCCCATCCATTCTTGCTGCTGACTTTGCTAACCTCCAACGAGATGTTGAAATGTTGAATCACAGTCAGGCCGATTGGATTCATATAGACATTATGGATGGTGTTTTTGTGCCGAACATTTCCTTCGGAATACCAGTATGCGAAGCAATCAATGAGCATGCAAAGAAGCCTTTGGATGTGCATTTGATGATTGAGAAGCCCGAGAAATACCTAAAGGCTTTTAGAGATGCAGGAGCTGCCAATATCTCCGTGCACTATGAAGCTTGTGATCATTTGCATCGCACACTTCAGGAAATTCGCTCAATGGATTGCCGGGCAGGCGTTGCCATTAATCCTCACACCAATGTTCAGTTGTTGGAGGACACCATATGCGATATCGACTTGGTATGCATTATGTCTGTCAATCCAGGCTTTGGAGGTCAGAAGTTCATTGAGAACACTTATAAGAAGGTGAGGCAACTGAAAGAGATCATAGCCGAAAACAGTGCTCATACGCAAATCGAAATTGATGGTGGTGTTAATATTCACAATGCCCCCAAGCTGATGGAAGCTGGTGCAGACATTCTCGTTGCCGGAAGTTTCGTCTTTAAGTCTGTGGACCCTCAAGAGACCATCCTGGAGTTGAAATCTATCGGCTGAGCTAATACCATCGCCACACCCTTTTCATCCTGAGCAGAGCGAAGGAACTCACTGGCCCTAGATATTATTAGATTCTTCGTTTCACTCAGAAAAAGAAGAGGTGTGGCTGGAGTTCATCGAAACTAAACCTAAAGTCACTTCTACAATAGGGAGGGCCAAGTACCACAACTACGTTATCCTTTTCATCCCGAGTTTACCTAGGGATCTTTACCGTGTATATGTGCTTCTATGCATGGTTAAGATTCCTCGTTCCTCGGAATGACGTTCTAAAATGACTTTTCCCGTACCGCTATCCCTTAGTCACCCTGACGATAGGAAGGGTCTTAACCGCCCATGGCCTGTCTCTCGCTAGGCAGGCTCAAAAAAGAAGAGGAGAGTAAAGGTGAACTCCTATGAACTATAAGAGAACTAAACATTACTCAGCTAGGGTTACGTACTTTCTTTTTCATCCTGAGTGCAACGAAGGAACTGGTGTTCTTGTAGTGAGATTCTTCGCATTCTCTCAGAAAAAGAAGGGAGTTTTCAAGGTTAATAGCCCAATGAAAGCCTAAGCATTCAATAATTCAGAAAGGGCAGCTACAGTCTTTTTACTATTGCCTATAAAGATTTGACCATCGACCAGGAAAACTGGACGCTTAAGAAAAGTGTATTCCTCTAAAATGTACTTTCGAAAATCATCTTCTGAAAGATCCCTTTCATTCAAACCAAGTGCTCTATACTTCCGCGCCACCTTACTGAATAAGCTTTCATAAGAAGCGGACAAGGCGTGCATTTCTGTAAGCTGATCGGCAGTAATTGCTTCTGTTTTAATATCCTGTTGAGTGAAGCCTTCGAGGTTGAGGCTGTTCATTATTCTTTTGCAAGTATCGCAGGTGGAGAGGTAATAAACTTTACGCATGATTGAAGAATATTCGTCAAATTTTAATAATGTGTCCAAAAATATCAGCTTTCTGTCAGAAATGGGGTGCTTTCGTTTGTATGTTTTCAACAAATCCCTTTTTTTGTATCGCTGTTAAAAGCAAACCAAACTACTAACTATATAGAAGAGAGTGTAACTACCTTTCTTACAAACTAAAAATTTAATTGAGATGATGAGATTAACGAAGGCCGTATTGGCGACATTAATGTTTGTGTTCGTTGGGGTGAACGCAGCAAGTGCACAAGACTTTACTGATGAGGACGTAAAAGATTATGCAGTAATCCTAATGGCACAAAAAGCGATCACTGATAAAATTAGCCCTTATGTGAATAGCCTGATTGAAAAGCAAGAGGGTATTGATGGTAACCGTTATGTAGAGTTGGATAAAGTAGCCAAGGGAAAACCTGCTAACCTGCCAGCCGATGCTACAGATTTTGAAAAGCAGTTCTACACTAGTGTTCAAGGACAGGTAGATAAAAGAAAGAAAGCAGCAGGCACAGTAGTAAGTAACCTGGCAAAATATACACTAGGCGGTAAAAAATACAATGCCATTAAAAAGGCTTACAAAAGTGATAGCGCTTTAAAAGCAAAAGTAGATGGCATTATGGCTGGAATGTCAGCTGAATAAGAACCTTAATCAACCTTAATATACTAATGCAAAGAAGACTGCTTTTAGCAGTCTTTTTTTATGCCTTCCATAATAATTGGTTTAGTTTGCCTTTAATAAAGTAAACGTTCCCAAACGCTTGAAAAATAAATCCTTTCTCCTCTTAGTCGTTTTTGCCTTGGTATGGAGCCATCAGGCAGAAGCCCAGCTCTTTAAGAGAAAGAAGAAAAAGACAAATGTATCCGGGCTTGTAATAGAAGAAGCACCAGACCTTGAGAAGGAAGAACGTAAATTCCAGAGGAGACTTGTCAATCCGATCCGAAAAACCATTAACCGTTTCAACTTTAGTATTGAAAAGGGTGTGGGTTACTTCTCTTATCGAAACCCGTTGAATGATGTATCGGTGATCAGAGACCCCAGGGGAGATCAGCTATACATTGTCCCGCTAGATGAAGAGCAAGGCCTCACAAGTCCAATAAACGCCTTTAACAACTGGTTTACAGACCTCACACCAATCGGCATCGAACGTATAGATGATGATAGCCATATCGTCAGAACCGACACTTCAAGTTTTACCTATAATAACAATGGTCGAATCAATCCATTGACCTTTCGCTTCTCCATAAGCCTTAAGAAGCTAGACAAAGGACATTACGAACGCACCAAGGAGAAAATCTATTTGGATGACGACATGATCCGCATAGGAGGTGGTATTGGTTTTGGAGGACTCAGGTTTCGAAATCCAGCTTCGACCCAGGATGTAAGTAGTTTGTTAAGGGGGTATACCTTGCCAGAGACTAAGCTTTCGACTACGAAACTCTTCGCTTCCCTGAGCTATAACATGTATACCATAGGCGATTACTCCATTCATGCAGATGTTCTGGGAGGTGTTTGGAAAGTGAAAGCAAAACAGGTGAATACGGATGTGGTGAATTATGATCCTTTCTTCAATATAGGTGTCATGTTCCAGATGAAATTCTCCAAATATTTTAAAGGGTATATACGTCCCTCATTCGAATTGAGAAGCTACACGGTTTCCAACGATTTGGTGAATATTCAGCATAAGTTTTCTGTCTTCACGATCGACTTGGGACTGCTATTTAAATATCCCATCTATCCGCGCAATAAATACCAGGCTGATCAGGTGCAAATGGAGCATATTTTCAACAATAAGATTTACCGCGGAAGACCCTTTTATCGCAAGCAAAACCCACGTTTTGGACAAAACAGAATCAGACGCAAACCCATAGGATCGTCTTTCCCGAGAGCCAGAAAAAATAAGTCTAGAAAAGGCAATTAAAGCCTTAGTTTTCGACTCATAAAACGGAATATTTTTGGTATCTTGCTGCCTTAATTAAACCATACTTTTTTAAGTAGTTTATGGCAGAAGGAGATAAGGAAACAATCATCCCGATTAACATAGAAGATGAGATGCGGGGTGCGTACATCGACTATTCCATGTCGGTGATCATTTCAAGAGCACTACCAGACGTAAGAGATGGCCTAAAACCCGTTCACAGAAGGGTTTTGTACGGTATGTTAGACCTGGGTGTTAACTGGAACAAGTCTTATAAAAAATCAGCAAGAATAGTAGGAGAGGTACTCGGTAAGTATCACCCACATGGTGACTCATCCGTGTACGATACCATGGTGAGAATGGCTCAGGAATGGTCATTACGCTACCCACTGGTTGACGGTCAGGGAAACTTTGGATCCGTTGATGGTGACTCGCCTGCAGCGATGCGTTATACAGAGGCACGTCTGCGTAGAATTGCAGAAGAATTATTAACAGATATCAATAAGGACACGGTTGACTTTCAGTTCAACTTTGATGATTCTTTAAAAGAACCAACCGTACTACCGGGTAAGTTGCCAAACTTACTCCTCAATGGTAGTTCAGGTATTGCTGTAGGTATGGCCACCAATATGGCTCCACATAACCTTACAGAGGTAGTCAATGGTGTGGTAGCCTATATTGATAACAACGACATAGATGTAACTGAATTGATGCAGCATGTGACTGCACCTGATTTCCCGACTGGAGGTACCATTTATGGCTACACCGGTGTCAAGTCGGCTTTAGAAACGGGTAGAGGTAGAGTAGTACTCCGCGCCAAAGCGGACATAGAAACTACTAAAACCGGCCGTGAGCAGATCATTGTGACCGAAATACCATATCAGGTCAATAAAGCCAGCATGATTGAAAAGACTGCGGGCTTAGTCAATGAAAAGAGAATCGAAGGCATTTCCGATATCAGAGACGAGTCTGATAGGAATGGAATGCGCATTGTTTATGAGCTGAAAAAGGACGCCATTGGCAATGTTGTTTTGAACAATTTGTTCAAGTATACGCAGCTACAATCATCCTTCAGTGTTAATAATGTAGCACTTGTAAAAGGACGTCCTTATACACTGAACCTCAAAGACTTAATCAGACACTATGTAGACCATAGACATGAGGTAGTCATCAGACGTACTGAGTACGAATTAAAAGAAGCTGAGAAGAGAGCCCATATTCTAGAGGGTTACTTGATTGCACTGGACAACTTGGATGAGGTCATTGATTTGATCAGAAGTTCAAGAGATCCGGAGATTGCCAAGGCAGGCTTGATTGAGAAGTTTAAGCTCAGCGAAATTCAGGCGAAGGCCATTCTGGAAATGCGTCTGCAAAGGCTAACAGGTCTTGAAAGAGAGAAAATCCAGAAGGAATACGATGAGATCATGGAGTTGATCGCCAAGTTGAAAGAGATTCTTGAGAAAGAAGAGCTTCGAATGGGCATCATCAAGGATGAATTACTTGAGATCCAGGATCGCTATGGAGACGAACGTAGAACGGATATTATCCACTCTGCGGAAGACTTCACCACTGAAGACATGATTCCTAATGAAGAGATGTTAATTACCATTTCTCATCAGGGATACGTGAAGAGAACCTTGTTATCAGAATATAGAACACAGGGCAGAGGTGGCGTAGGTTCTAAAGGAGCAGGCTCCAAAGACGATGACTTTACAGAGCACCTATTTGTGGGTATGACCCACAACTACCTGTTGATCTTTACGGAGTTTGGTAAAGTATACTGGAAGAAAGTTTGGGAACTGCCAGAAGGCGGAAAAACTTCCAAAGGTCGTCCGGTTCAAAACTTGATCAATATAGAGCCTGGTGATAAAATCAGGGCAGTGATCAATGTGGCCGACCTGAAGGACGAAGATTATATCAACAATAACTATGTGGTAATGTGTACTGAAAAAGGTACCATTAAGAAGACCACATTAGAAGCATATTCGCGTCCTAGAACGAACGGAATCAATGCGATTACCATCAACGAAGGCGATCGATTACTGGAAATAAAGCTCACAAATGGTGATAATCACATCATCATTGGTAAGCGTTCTGGTAAGGTTGTTCACTTCCACGAAAGTCAAACTCGAGCCATGGGCCGTACGGCGGCTGGAGTGAGGGGAGTGACCCTCGAAGGAGAAGACGATAGGGTAGTTGGCATGGTATGTGTAGCTAGGGAAGATGCTAACCTGTTAGTCGTATCTGAAAAGGGATATGGCAAACGCTCTCCAATAGATGATTACCGAATTACCAAAAGAGGTGGTAAGGGTGTGAAAACCATTAACATTACCGAGAAAACTGGTAACTTAGTTGCAATTAAAGAGGTAATCGATACCGATGACTTAATGATTATTAACAAATCTGGGATCACAATCCGTATTTCTGTGAGTGGTTTGAGGGTCATGGGACGAGCTACACAGGGCGTTCGCGTCATTCGATTAAACGATGGAGATGAGATTTCATCTGTAGAGAAAATTGAATTGATTGAGGGGGAAGAAGAAGAGGTTCTGGCCTCAGAAGACGAGAATACTACCACTGAGGCGTCAACAGATGAAGCTTCAGATGAGAATAATAAAGAGGAATAAAATAAGACTTAACTAGAATTACATACTCATGAAAAAGCTATTTTTCACAGCGGCATTAGCACTTTTGGCAATGGGCGTATTCGCTCAGAAGAAGGTGATGAAAAGTGCGCAAAAGGCCTTTAAGAAAGGTTCATACGAAGAAGCCACAACTTTGGCTAAACAAGCGGCAGAAAATGCTGAAACCAGCGGTAACTCAGATGTTTATTCATTATTGGGTAAAATCAGCCTTCAGAAATTCATTGATGGCGGACTTGAGGATCTGGAATTAGCCAAGGAAAGCTTAAACTGGTTCAACAAAGCATTAGAATTAGCTGATCCAAAAGCAAAAGAAGACATTTTGGAGCAAGCGCTAACCAATCCACTAAATGATCAAGAGGCAGTAGGTGGAGAGCAGTTAGGGCTATTAGAATACTGGTTAGTAGGAGTAGCTAACGTGGCCTTGGAAGATGAAGATTATGCCAAAGCATATCCTTACCTAGATCTTGCTTACCAAATTACACCAAGTGTTGACCGTGCATTCTTTACCGGTTATGCGGCTGATAATGCAGATAATGAAGAAAAAGCGGCAGAATACTTCAAGATTGTGGTTGCAGCGACAGAGGCTTACGGAAACAAATCCTATGCTTTTCAAAAGCTAATCCAAAGTAATATTGATGGAGAAAAGTTTGACGATGCCCTTGGGTACATCAGAACGGCAAAGGATACTTTCCCTGATGAAGAGCTGTATGGCAACTGGGAGGTGGAAGTATTGATTAAGGCTGAGAAGATGGATGAAGCTATCGCCAACCTAAATAAGATCGTTGAAGCTGGCAATGCCGATAAAGTAACCTATTACACTTTGGGCTTCTTACAGTGGAACAATGAGCAATTGACTGAAGCTGAAGTTAGTGCGAAGAAAGCTTTGGAAATGGATCCGAATTATCTAGACGCCTTTTACGTTGCTGGATCTGTAATCTTTAACCAAGGGGTAGAGATGATGAAGGAAGCGAGCATGAGTGTAGACGATGATGCGGCTTACGAAGCTAAGAAGAAGGCAGCGCAGGACAGATTTAAGGAAGCGCTTCCAATGTTTGAGAAATTGATCGCGGCAGATGCTGATGATGTATATGCACTTAGACCATTAAGTACGATCTATGATCAGTTAGGCATGGACGCTAAAAGAGACGAAGTTCTCGATAAGCTAGAGAAACTAGACGGAGGAGAATAGTCTAAAGATATTAGGGAGGAGAGATCTTCCCTTTCTTTATATTGGCTCTATTTTACATAATATAAATTATATAACACAACCCCAGTAATTTGCGTCCACAGCGTGGTTTACATAAGATCAGTTATCGTCACATTTGTGCTATAACGGTCGATCTTATGTTAAAGCAAATTATGGCCAGCCCAGACAAGCGCCTGTTATATAATAATATCATTTAATCCCGAGAGAAACCTCGGGAACCGAACGCTTTCGTTTTCCTTTGAAGATCTTTTGGGTCTCGTGAAGCGATTGACTTTGGCACCATTGTTATATAATTAGTTTTACCTGCCTGTCGGCAGACAGGTTTTAAATAGCCGCTTCGGCCAGCGCTATTGGCTACGAGAGCTTTTTGCTTTTGATAGCAAAAACTCTCGCGCACCAATCTGCATCCGCACGGCCGCCCTGTTCCAAAGCTGCTATTTTATTCTACCCGCCCGCTGTGCCGTGCCGGCAGTTCCCTGCGCTAAGCATAAGATTTAAAGGCTGTCTATTTTCTCGTGTACTGTACGTAGATATGAGGCCCAATTGGTCTGATAGCTATATGGCAGATGATGTCCATTACAATCAGGCTGGTGCCAAAGTGGTAGCGGACAGATACTATGCAGCCATGCAGAGTTTTCTACAATAAGTAGAATTGTCCCCTTTGAAGCTTTAAAATCGTCTTAGGCTTAGTTAGATTTGATTACTATGGCTTATAGCGATTTTTTAGTAGATAGAGTGCGCCAAAGACTCCACAATGCGGGACATGTAGTAGAAAAGAAAATGATGGGCGGCCTGATTTTTATGGTAAACGACAAAATGTGTGTTGGAGTCGATATTGACAAAAAGACCAACTCAGACCGATTAATGGTTAGGGTCGGAAAACTTCCATACGAAGACCTTCTCAATACCAAAGGCAGCCGAAAAATGGATTTTACGGGAACAGTAATGCGAGGCTTTTTATTTATTGATCCAGAGGGTTTTGATACCGAGGAAGATCTTGACTTTTGGATAGAGAAGGCCTTGGACTTCAATCAGATGCTGTAATTACGTCTAGGGTCAAATCAATTATTCACAACGTAATGAATCAACAGGATTAGATCTGGCTCCCTTAGCCACCTTCGAACCTACCGTCAATAGTGCGATGATCATCACGATAAGGCCCGAGGCGAGAAAGAATGTCCAATTCAAGCCTATTCGATAACTAAAATCGGTAAGCCACGACTTCAAATAGATATAGGCCAGTGGCCATGCGACCAGATTGGCGATTGCAAGCAGTTGAATGAAATCACTTGAGATCAATACCACGATGCGCTGAACGGAAGCACCAAGTACTTTTCTGATTCCAACCTCTTTGGTTCTGCGCTCTACAACAAATGATGCTAGCCCAAATAATCCAAGACAGGCGATAAACAGTGCGAAACCTGTCAGTACTGGCAAAATCTTTAGCAAATTAGTTTGTGCCGCATATTGTTGACGAATGGATTGATCCAGGAATGATATATTGAATGGCCTGTCTGGATAAAACTCACTGAAAACCTCTTTCACATTCTCGGTTAACCCCTCGTAGTCCTTCGTATTGGTTTTGAGGAAGATATTCCAACGACCTGAGGCCAAAGCGTTCGGATAAATCCCAACGATTAGTGGGGAGATTGGGTTATAAAGCGATTCAAAGTTGAAATCAGGAATAATGCCCTGAACCAATCCACCATATTTGGTACCTGTACTTGTTGGTTTGTCCATCTGCCTACCTATTACATCGTTGGGATCCCAACCAAAGGCCTTAATGGCGCTCTGATTTACAAAATATCGGACGGGGGCACCACTTTGATAAGTACCAATCTCTCCTTCTAACAGCTCTATATCAAATGTTTTGAAGAAATGATGATCAACAAACATCAATGGCATTCTAATTTGATCCTCTAAGGTCTTTCCTTCAGGGACAATGAACGAATTGTTTACAAATACACCAGGTCTCTGTTCTGTCGAAGTCACCCCTTCAATGCCTTCCAGGTTCCTCAATCTGTTTTGCATAAGCCCATACTTCTGGAGGTTTGCGGTGGTAACACCTGATGGCATTTCCATGTACATCAGTTGTTCCTGATCAAAACCCAAGTCCTTTTTCGAGACAAACATCAACTGTTTGTAAATGACGATAGAACCCAAGACGAGTAAAATTGAGACGGTGAACTGAAAGACCACCAACACTTTTCTTAGCGAAAACCTACCCTTTGCCTGTGCCTGCTCTCCCCTTAAGGCTACTAGAGGTTTGAACCCCGATAGAACCAAGGCTGGATAAACTCCTGCCAAAAGACCTATACCGAGCGTCACCAAAGCAAGCTTGCCTAGACTGTTCATAGACAATAAATTGAACGACAATGGTTTTCCAACGGCACTTTCAAAAAGCGGCCCGAGGGACTCTACCAGGACTATTGCTAAAACCACTGAAGCGAGTGTCAGCAAAATTGACTCTGTAATAAATTGAGTAAAAAGCTGTATTCTCTTAGCGCCTAAAACCTTCTTAACGCCTACTTCTTTGGCGTAAAGTGAAGATCTGGCCGTAGTTAGATTAATGAAGTTGATGCAAGCAATGATCAAAATAAAGAGGGCAATGCCAGATAGTACCTTGATCCCAGATGGATTTCCGACTACTTCAAAGCCATTGGCAATGTCTGTTCTTAGATATACATCCTTAAGAGGAGTCAGACTCAGGTCGGAGACGTCACGAATCTCTTCAGGGTATCGACTAGCTCTAAATTCGTCCAGGCGATCTTCAAAAGATGTCTTCGACTCTTGTTCATTGAGTTCCAGATAGACCATAAAGGCATTCCAACCCCAATACCAAACAGGGGTTTGTCCTTTCTGAAAACCCGTTAAGGCTTCAAAGGCTTTCATGGGTGCTAGAAAATCAAGCTGAATATGTGAATTGGAAGGGAGGTTTTTCAGAATGCCCGATACCTCAAAATCATTCGTCACATTCCAATATTGCTCAGTAACGGTGATCACTTTTCCGATTGCATCTATGGTACCAAAGTACTTCAATGCCGTTTCCTCAGTGATCAAGGTATTATCTAATTGATTTTGAAAGCCTTCGGCTGAACCAGACAGTAATTCAAAATCAAAAACTTCAAGGAAATTCTCATCAGCAAAGATGAAGTCATTTTCCATAAAGATTTGATCACCACTTCTTGTCAGCGAGTTGTCTGACTTATATAGCCTCACCGCCTGCTTCACCTGAGGAAAGTCTTCGGCTATGAGCGGCCCCTCTGGGTAATTCACCTCACCCAATAACGAAGTACCTGAAGAACTCTTTAACGACTTGGTTAACAGATAGATACTATCCTTCTTCGCATGAAATGAATCAAATCCAGTTTCGAATTGAATGTATAGGCCTATCATCACAAACAAGGCGAGACTGATAGATAACCCGGTCAAATTGATGAGTGTAATGAACCTTCTCTTTACCAGATTTCTAATGGCTGTTTTGAAATAAATCCCTAACATATCTATTGTTCTCTTAAGGTTTGAACTGGATTGATTCTCGTAAACTTTTGAGTGCAGAAGTAAATGGTAACTAGTCCAATGAATGTCATTCCCAACACCACAATTAATGGAATAATGGCAGTGACATTAATTCTATGGGCAAAACCATTCAACCACTCACTACCAAGGTACCATGCCAGCGGTACTCCCAAAACTAGGGCCGTCAACATGGTATATTGAAATTGCCTCGAAACAGCTGCAAAAATGTCTCTATAATGGGCCCCAAGTATTTTTCGAATACCTAGTTCTTTCATTCTGGACTGAATGTTGAGGCTTGTCATACCAAATAGACCGAAAAATGATATGGCAACGCTTACAACAGTGAAAAACAGCAGCGTATTACCTGAGGCTTTATCCTTGGCCAAAATCCTGTTATATCCCTCAGCGAGTGATTGGTACTCGAATGGCTGATCGGACACTAGCGAATTCCAGACACTTTCAATACCGGCAATGGCATCTGCTCTTCTGTTCTCAGATAGTTTGATATAAGCTCTGAAAAGCCTGTTTGGGTTTTGGTACATTAACATTGGCTTGTCTTTCTCTCTCAGTGTACCCGTCTGAAAGTTCTTTACAATACCAATAACATTAAGCTGCTTTTCATTCTCTCCTCTACCCCTAGTGACCATTGGTGAACCTTCCAAAGATTCAATCCCCATTAGCTTGGCAGCTGCTTGATTAAGTATCACTGCATCCTTGTCTGTGCTTAATTCAAAATCGAAATTACGTCCTTCAACGACCGATATATTCATTGAGGTGACAAAGTTGTCATCAATACTCATGTGATAGATTGTAATGTCATCTTCTTCCGATTTTCCTTCCCAACTATAGCCTTTACTAGAGTTAAATATTCTGATCACATCACTATCGGTGAAGGTTACAGCTTCAATCAGAGGGTTTTTGTTTAAGGCCTCAACGAAAGTTGATTTTATACCGTCATCGAATAAGTCGACCGAAACCACCGCATCCCTTTCAAAACCAGGATCTTTGGCCTGCATATACTTCACTTGGCTGTACACTACCACTGCTACCACCCCAATGGTCAAAGTGATGGTAAACTGCAATACCAAGAGTACTTTTCGTAAGCTTACACTTGATCGACCTATATTCACTTTGCCCTTCAAGGAGTCTACGGGTTTGAATTTGGAAATCACGAGAGATGGATAAAAGCCAGAGCCAATCACCAGAACCACCCATAACGATAGAATGAAAAGGCTAAAATTCAGATAGCCTAGCGATTCGACCATGGTGCCTGTATTGAAGCGAAGGCCGGTAAATTCAGTTAGTAGGTCTCCTAGAACTTCGAACAGGATAATACTCAAAACCATCCCTACGGTAACCTGTAAGGCCGACTCTGTCATAAACTGGACCATAACATTGGAACGACTTGCACCAATAGATTTTCGAACCCCTATCTCTTTTGCCCGCTCCAACGATCTGGCTGTGGACATATTGAAGAAATTAATGCAGACCAAAAGCACGATTAGGAAGCCTATTCCAGCCAAAATCAACATGTTTCGCTTACTAACTTGACCTGGAATATCTCCGAAGGCTACGAAATCCTGCATATGTATGTCACTTACTGCCTGTAGACGCAAGGCATAACCCGTCATATCATACTCACTATTCTCAACAACTATGTTGGAAATTTGACTATTGATTTGATCCTCAGTGACGTCTGGAAGAAGTTTGAGGTATGTGAAGCAATTAGAATTACCCCATTCCTGATCTATCGGTCTGCTTTGAAAGCCTCTGATAATATCAATACTGATGAGATAGTCGGGCCTGAAATGTCTATTAGCAGGAACATCTTTGAACACTGCCGCTACTGTAAGCCGCATTGGTTTTCCGTCAATGTCTTCATCAGTTTGAATTTGTTTGCCCAGAGGGTTTTGATCACCAAAGTATTTTTGAGCGAATTTTTCGGAAATGACTATTGTTTGTACTCCTTTTAGGGCTTCTTCTCTTGAGCCTAGGGCTAAGTCGATGTCAAGGACATCGAAAACTTCGGGGTCTGCATAGTAACCGTTTCTTTCACGGATGATGACATCTCCAACCTTAAAAACAAAGGGACCTGTACGCTGCACACGGGTAGACATCTCTACCTGCCCCATGTTTTTATCCATGTAAGGTTTGATAGCTGTTTGGACTATTACACCTACCTGACTCTCTTTCCAGACACTATTCACACGATATGTTCTTTCAACATCATCTATCTCTTTATCATAGCTAAATTCATAAATGACATAGGTGCCGATAAACAAGGCACATACTAAGCCAAAAGTCAGACTGGTGATATTTACGAAAGAAAACAGCTTTCTTTTGATCAGGTTACGATAGGCACTTTTGAGATACTTATTCATTTCTGAGAGAGTTTACAGGATTTGTCTTTGCCGCCTTATAGGCTATAATCGAAACGGTTAACCAAGCTATGAGTAAAGAAGCGACCACTACCCCTGCCAGACTCGATGGCATAATATCAATGTGATACTGAAAGTCTTGTAACCAAGAATCCATGGTATAATAGGCCAGTGGAACCATGAGCACCAAGGCGAGTACAGGAAGTGATAGAGACTGCCTTGAAAAGCCCAACAGAATCTGCCAAACACTGGCTCCAAGCACCTTTCTAACACCAATTTCCTTAACCCCTCTTTGCGCATTAATAGAAGTAAGGCCATAAAGCCCTAAACAAGAGATAACAATCGCGATTAGACCGAACACTTTGGCTAGGTCTTTAATTAAAAGCTCGCTTTTATACATAGCCTCATGCTCTTCCGATAAGAATTTATAATCGAAGAGATAACCTGGCATAAAGGCTTCGTATTTTTCCTTCAGCACCTCTACAGCACGTTGCTCCTGACCTCTAGCTGCTTTTATAGTCACATAATCACTATTCTCAGCATAATTCAAAATGATCAGAGGTTCGATCTCATCGTAAACAGAACCGGTATGGAAATCTTCGACTACCCCAATAATCTTTACATCATTGTCCCAAAACTTAACAGCCATACCCACAGGGTTCTCGACATTCATTCCTCTGACAGTGGCTTCATTTACTAATACCGTAGAGACATCTGATTCAATCTCCCTTGAGAAGTTTCGGCCTGCCACTATCTTGAGGTTCATTGTCGGAACAAAGTCCTGTTCGGTGAAGAGTACATTAAAGCTCGTTTTATCTCTTAATGGATCTTTCCCTTCCCAATCGAAGTCCCCTGTGCTGGCCTCTACATTCACCGGTGCGTGTCCAACGACAGTTACAGACTGTATGCTTGGGTCTTTCAGTAATTCAGAACGAAAACTCTCATATCTCTCCAGCAAGGCACCATCATTTTGAAGCATAATGACTCCCTCCTTGTCTACATTTCTTTGATTTTCGAAGATGTACTCTACCTGACCATTAATAATGAGTGTGGCAAAGATTAGAAAACCGGCAATAACGAATTGAAAAACTACTAAGCCCTTCCTAAAGTAGCCTCCTGCTCTAGATGTTCCTTTGGCATCTACTTTTCCCTTGAGTGCCTTTACCACATTAAAACTCGATAGCACGAGGGCTGGGTAGAGTCCGGAAACTAGGACAGTGAATATTCCCAAACCTCCCACCAAGCCCAGTAAATTGGTATCCAGCCAGTTAAGGCTTACTTCTTTTCCAGTCAGCGTATTAAAAGGGCCTAAAGCGATCTCGATAAAAATGACAGCTATGACCACAGACAAAACCACAATCAGGCTGGATTCGGTTAAGAACTGTTTGATTAGTATCAAGCGATTAGCTCCTGAGACTTTTCTGACACCTACCTCCTTTGCCCTCTTGAAAGCATCAGCAACCGATAGATTGATGAAATTGATGCAGGCTATGAATACGATGAATATACCTATTAGGGTAAACAGTCTTACGTACTCTATTCTTCCACCTGCTTCCTCACCTCCTTCATAGCTGCTTCTCAAATAGATATCATCGAATGATTTTAAGAAAAGCGACTTTGTATTTCCTTCTTGGTTCTTGCGAATTAAGTCTTCAATCTTTGTCTCCAAAGCCAATGGAGATGCATTTTCTTTTAATTGAATGAAGGTGAAGATTCCAGAATTGCCCCACCGCATGATCCAACTATTTCTTTTCGTCCAGTTTTCAATCGACAGGACAAAGTCAAATTGAAACTGACTGTTCTTTGGTGGATCCTTTACTACTCCGCGTATAATTCCGTCTCGGGTATTATCAATTTTAATCAACTCACCTACCACATTCGTTTTGTCAAACAGTTTGATGGCCATGCTCTCAGTCAAAATCACATCACCATAAGTAGCCAAGCTATTCTCTTCTAACTCCCCCTCGATAAATGGAAAGTTGAACATCTGGAAGAACTCTTCATCGACCATAATCCCCAATTGCTTGAATTTGCGATCGCCAACGGCTAGTTGGTGCTCTCGGCTATCTACCCTTGTGGATCGCTCTACTTCTGGAAAGTCGCTATCCATCACATTCTTGATAAGACCGTTTTGTCGACTTTCCGTTGCTATGTCTCCATTGTCCCGATAATCATGTGCCCAAACACCATAGACTCTGTCTGAACCCTTATGAAATTTGTCAAAATTGATCTCGTCATTGACCCATAGAAAAATCAATAAACTTGTAGTCAGCCCTACAGATAGGCCAAGTACATTGATCAAGGTAAACTCTCTCTTATTTAAGAGTTTTCTTACAGCGATTTTGAAGTTAGTTCTGAGCATCTGATTCGAGTTTGTTATTCGTAGCGAATAGAATTAACAGGGTTCATACGAGCTGTTTTTACCGCATGATATGCCACCGAAACAAAGGCAATGACAACGGCTCCAAGACCTGTCCAGAAAAATACCTTCCAGGAAATACCATTAGAATAAGCGAAGTTTTGCAACCACTTATCCATTAGATAGTAAGCCAATGGCCACCCCAGTACATTGGCCACCAAAACAAGCTTTAAAAAGTCTTTAGAAAGGGTATTTACCAAACCAAAGACTTCGGCACCAAGCACTTTTCTTATGCCTATCTCCTTGGTCCTTTGTTTCATCATAAAGGCGGTGAGACCAAAGAGACCGAGGCACCCAATAATTATGGATAAGAATGAAAAGCTCGTGAAGACCTTTAAAAAGCGATCTTCTGCTTGATAATGTTGGTTAACATCTTCATCCAGAAAGGTGAAATCAAATGGAATTGCTCCGGCAAACTGACGCCATGTTTCCTCAATTTTAGCAATGGTGTTCTGCAAGTCACCAGGAGCGACACGAACACTCATAAAGTTCAGACCCCAAGTAGCTTCAGAGTTCAAGGAGAAAACGGTGGGCCTAATTTCGCTATGCAAAGAAGCAAAATGAAAGTCCTTTACCACACCGATCACTTTGGCATTTTTTTGAGACCATTGAGACCCAGTATAAGCACTCCCTCTTAAGGAGGCTCCTACAGGTTCTTCAAAACCAAAAAAATTCACTGCAGCTTCATTGATCACATAGGCTTCCATGTAGTCCGTTTCAAACGACCGATCGAAAGCCCTGCCTTCCGCCATCTCTGCACCAAGGGTTTCAAAGAAATCATGTGAGATGATGACTGTTGGTGCCGAGATTTGCTCCTCTGCGTTTTCGGGATAATAACCCCTCCAGTGTCCTACACGATTCGCAGGATGATTATTGCTGGCCGTGACATTAACAATATTGGCATCACGCATTAACTCCTGTCGCAACAAATCATACTGATTATTGATGATACCAATTGGAACTACTACCACCTGCTCAGTATCAATACCCAAATCAGCATTTCTCAAAAATTTGATCTGATTGAGTATGATGAGCGTAGAAGCGATGAGAACAACAGCAATGAAGAATTGAAATACGACAAGTGCATTTCTCAAACTGAACTTACTCTTGCCATTTGAAAGTGTGCTTGCTCTTAAGGCATTAGTAGTTTTCATTTTAAGCAAAAAGACCGCTGGAAAACTGCCAGATACAAAGCCGATGATCAAGGCCACACCGAAAATCGCGAGAGATAACAGAATGTCTTCCTGAAGGTTAAAATCAAAACTACCTCCGGTCACCTGGTTGAAGAATGGCAAAGAAAATTCAACTAAGACAACTGCTACAATACAGGCCAACAAGGCCACTATCGCTGATTCTACTTGAAACTGGATTACCTGAGCCAATGGTTTAGCACCAAATACCTTCTTAAGCCCAACTTCAGTACCTCTTTGAAAGGCTGTGGCAATGGATAGATTGATATAATTGATGCAAGCCAGTAGCAGAATAACTATGGCCGTAGCAATGAATATCAGTACTGTGGTCTTGTTCCCATTTACGCCAAGCTCTCCTACCAAATCAGATTCAAGGTGAATTGACTCAATGGCTTGAAGGGAATATGCTGCCGGTGTTTCTTGTTCGTAGTTTTCATTAAGGAAAGCATTGATCCTTTGAGCCACATCACTCGGATCCATTCCTGCCGCAAGTTGCAAATAAGTGTAATGACTAGTTCCATTGAATAAAATGTGCACCCAGTCGCCATACCACTGAATGCCAGTAGACATTGGAATAAATATTTGGGCCTGAAAGTGGGTGTTTTCTGGTAAATCCTTAACCAAGGCAGCTACTTTGAAGTCTGTCTCTTGGACCCTGATTACTTCATTGATAATGTCTAGTTTGTTGAAAAGGGTTAATGCCGCTGCCTCTGACAGCACTATGGCATTTGGTTCGTTCAACACATTGGTCAAGTCTCCAGAAATGGCTTCAAAGCTGAACAGATCGAAGAACGTGGAATCAACGATAAGCATTTCGTCTTGGTAGATTACCCGATCACCTATTTCAATATTGGCGGCAAAATTATCTATCCGTGCAGATGTCTCAATTTCAGGAAAGTTGGCCTGAAGGAGTGGCAGTAAGGGATAAGTTGTCGTTGCAGAATATGTTTTGGCATCACCTCCCTGATTATAGGCTCCAGTCACCCTATAAATGTCCTCAGAATTGCTAAAGTGTTTGTCAAAACTCAACTCATGTCTAACAAAGAGCACGATCAGAACACAGGCCGCTAGACCTACAGAAAGGCCTGCAACGTTAATAGAAGAATAGAGCTTATTCTTCAATAAGTTTCTAATGGCGATTTTAAGGTAGTTCTTAAGCATGACTATTCATTTCTAAGTGAATCCACTGGGTTTGCACTAGCTGTCTTAAAAGACTGTACAGAAATGGTCGCACCGGCTATCCCAAAGGTGATTAGTGCTGGAATGAGAAAGACTGTTGCGTTCAAATCAATGCGGTATTGAAAGTTATCCAACCAGTTATTTACCAGATAATAAGCTATCGGTGTAGACACCACCAATGAGGCCAATACCAGCTTGGAAAAAGTCAGGTTGAGCATTACGACAAGTCTCTTTACAGAGGCCCCTAACACTTTTCTTACGCCAACTTCTTTGGCTCTTTGCTGTGCTGACAAGTGAGCCAAACCAAATAACCCAAGACATGAAATCAGTATCGCTAGGACAGTAGAAGTGGTAATGATTGACTTCCAGCGTTTTTCGGTCTCGTATGCCGCTCTGTTCTCCTCATCTACGAATTCTAAAGACATAGGCTGATAGGGTTCAATCTCTCGCCAAGCCGCATGCATTTCCTCTTTCAACTCTGTTAAATACTCTGGCTGGTACTTGATTAATATCTCATTGAATTTTGTGGACTCATCGCTAGGTAATAGCATCATCCCCATTATTCCTGATTTGGCACTCGAGAATATATAATCACTCACTACACCCACGATGCGATATTGAAAAGTGGCTGTCTCTGGATCGTCATCACCATCAGTGATTAATGCCCCAATAGGGTCCCCCTCGATCTCAAGCTCCTCAACAAACTTTTGGTTAACAACCACATTCGTAAGAGTGTCTTCGCCAAAAATGTATTGATCCTTACCGCTTTTCAATTCACGACCTGCGATGAGTTCCAGGCCTAGTATGTCCAAGTAATCTTCATCGATGGAATTGGAAATACTAAAGCTCGTCTTTTCCTTATGCCCAACACTCGTTCCTGCATTGTAACCATCTGTGAGTGATATCTTCTCAATACTTGGGTTCTGACCAATAATGTTCTTCAACAATTGGCCTTTGTCTTCATTACCAGTCAGGACAATTTTGGCCAAGTCCTGATCATCATAACCGAGATCAACTTTGAGCATATGACCAATTTGTTTGTTCATAGCGATCGTTCCGACCACCAAAACTGCGGCTATGGTAAACTGAAAGAGCACCAAGCCTTTGGTGACATACTGCTTTCCATTCAATTTCACCTTTCCTGAAAGGCTCTTTAACACTGAGAACCTGGATATGACGAAAGATGGGTAGCTACCAGCGATAAAGGCCGCTAGCATAACAAGAGCAAAACAGCCCGCCAAAAGCCCCAAATCACTGGTAACATTGTTGTTAAAAGTCTTTTCCGTTAACCTTCCGAAGAATGGGAGTAACAGCTCAGCGATCAGTAAGCCAATCACAAAAGCCATCAATGAAATACTGAATGCCTCCAATAAAAACTGAAAGCTCAATTGTTTTTTTCTGGCACCAAGTACTTTCCTTACACCGATTTCCTTGGCTCGAGGAAGAGATCTGGCAACTGAAAGGTTTGCAAAGTTGATACAGGCAAGTATCAGAATCAACAGTGCTATTCCGCTAAGTATGTAGGAATATGTGGGATCACTACTCCCCTTTACACCAACTCCTCCAGATAGGCTAGTGTCTAAATGAAGACTGGCCAGAGGCTGTAATATGGTTTTCACCCTGCGGGCAAACTCACCATCCTTATCTGGGTTTTGAGTATCTCTAACTTCTTTGAACTTGGGCAGTATGGCTTGTGCATCGGTACCCTCTTTTAAAAGAAGAAACGAAGTAAAACCAATAGATGTCCAAGGCTTCGGACGGTAAGTATGGAAGGTTTCAAACTTCTTCCATGGAAATACCATTTTTATTTCGAGCGATGAGTTTTCTGGTATGTTAGCGATTACTGCTCCAACCACATACTGCTCCATTTTGCCCTTGACCCTAATTGTCAGCTCTTGACCTGCAGCATCTGTAGTTCCTAAATATTTTTCTGCTAATTCTTCGGTAATCACCACACGATTCAACTCATTAAGAGCAGTCGACAAATCACCCGAAAGGGTCTCAAAATCAAAAATATCGAATAGCGAAGGGTCACTGAAAACTGTTTGGTGCTGATCGATATATTCCTCGCCCTTCTTAACGATGACCTGGGCAGACTCCATTCTGGTAAAGTCCTCTACCTCAGGTATATTCTCTAAATAGGCCGGAGCCTCTACAGGGCTCGATGCCGAAATATTACTAATTCCACCAAAGAAATCTATCTCCGAACCAATACGATAGATTCTATCAACTTTGGACTGATAGCGATCATAGGTTAACTCATCCTTTACATAAAGAAAAATGAGCATACAGCAGGCAATTCCAAGGGCTAAACCAGTGATATTGATGGCTGAATAGCCTTTATGCCGTGCGATGTTTCTGAAAGTGACTAAAAAATAGTTGCGAATCATGACTTTGAGTTTTATTCGTTTCTAAGGACGTTAGCAGGGTTCTTTCTGGTGTTGAAGTAACTGTGCACACCCAGTATTAATATAGACAGTAGCAATACTGCACTGATGGCAATACCGAAATACGGCACCACGCTCTCGATTCTATAAGGAAAAGATATCAACCACTCATTGATGAGGAGATATGACGCTGGAACTGAAATCAATATAGCCAGGACAATCAGCAAGGTGAACTTCTTGTTCAGGACTCTTATGAGGTTCATATAACTAGCGCCAAGCACTTTGCGAATGCTCATTTCCTTTTCTCTCAACTGATTCTCAAAAGTGGACAGGGCAAACAATCCTAAAAAGGCCACCACCATCAACAAACCGGTTAATAGGTCGAAAATATTCACAAGGCTCTCCTCTCGCTTATAGGTATCTGCAAAGAAGTCCTCTACCTCTTCCATCTCGAATTTTCCTTTTGTATTAAAGCCTTCCCATACCTTTTCTACTTGCGCAATAACCGCGGCTCTATCCCCTTCGCGAAACTTGACCTGGAGCTTACTGATTTGATCCATTTGATTATCGATCAGTATTGGACCAATCTTGGACTTACCTGATCTATAGTGAAAATCTTTGGTGACACCCCGAACTACCTTACTCTCCAATAGCTTTCGGCCGATCGGATTTCCCTCCCAACCCAAACGCTTCAATGCAGCCTCATTGATAATGACTGCGGTTTCAAGTTCAGAATCTGTCAAGCCCTCAAACCCATTGCCATAGATAAACTCTAAGCCAAAAAGGTCATTGAAATCCTTATCAGCTGCGCCATAGAAGTAGGTAACATCAAACTTATCCTCGCCCTCACCTACTGGAATATTAATGATTGAATTAAAGTTTGGTAATGGCGAACCACTGACCATCTCGATTTGAGGAATCCGTTCAACTTCCGTTCTAAACTCAACATACTTTTCGAAAAGACCTGCTTTAGTGAGGTCTAGACCAAGAACATTCTCCTCATTATAACCCAAGTCGAGATTAACTAAATACTCGGCTTGCCCTCTAATAATCAAGGCACTAGAGAGAAGACCTGCACAAATCAAGAACTGTAAAACGATAAGTGCCTTTCTGAAAATCGCCTTTGTGGACTTGGGATTTGTGCCCCTTAAAACAGAGGATAAGCTAAATGCAGACACTGTCAATGCAGGGTATAAACCGGAGATCAAAACCACTACTGACAAGATGCCAATCGGGAGCAAAAGGACCTGAGGTGAAGTGATGAAGTCTAAAGCCAAAGACTTATCTAAAATGCTATTAATCCCCGGTAGCGTAACCTCTACAGACACTACTGCAATAACAAGTGCAAAAAGCGATAAAAACAGCGTCTCTCCCATTTGATAGAGTACCAACCTTGTTTTTGTCGCTCCGATAATTTTACGGACAGCTACATCTTTTGACCTGGCAAATGATCTGGCAGTTGTCAAATTGATGTAGTTAAAACAGGCCACTAGCAATAAAAGTCCGCCAATAAGTGAGAAAATATAGACGTACTTCATTTGACCACCGAACATGGCTTTTTCTGAACTTCTCATGGTCCCATTTTCCATGTATAGGTCAGTGAATTTTGTATAACTGTACTCACCTGGAGTACCAGTGGTATCCTTGGACATTAAGACCCTTTTAGTGTCTTCCAATAATTTCTCTTCTGAGTAATCTGGCATGGTCAGTATGTAATTGAGCCCCGTCCCAGTATCCCATCTATCTACATAGAAGTCATAAGGTGCCTTTTTTGTATTGATTAAGGCCAAAAATTCAAATTGAAGGTGAGACTTAGCGGGAATGGGCTTCAGCACACCTGAAATTCTGAATGTTCCTTTGCCAATGATTTCTATGAACTCACCCACCGGGTTTTGACCGGAAAAATGCTTCTTAGCGATTTCTGAAGACAGTATGATATCATCTGTAGTACTCAAAGCTGTCTCTTCGCTGCCATATTTTAATTCAAAATCGAAGACGTCAAAGAGGCTTGGTTCGGTATAGAAAAATTCTTTTGATTCAAACTCCTCATCCTTAAAAGTGTAACTGACCCTTTGTGCCAAACTGATATTGACAGCGTCTAGGACGCCTGGGATTTCTTCGGTCATTGCCTCCCCTAACTTTACTGGTGGAAATAGAAAGAAGCTATTCGATTCGCCAAAGCTCATCATCATCTTAGGCATGTAGATATTATCAGCATTTCTATGCCACCTGTCATGTGTTAACTCATCTTGAACGTAAAGGGAAGTCACCAGAAAGCAGTACATACCAAGGGAAAGACCTATGATATTGACTACTGCAAAAAATCGTTCTCTTTTGAGACTCTTAATTCCAGACTTGAAGAATCTTAAGATGTTGTTCATGGTATTTTGAGATTTAGAGCCCTGGGCTTATCAATGGTCATTTCAAGCACCGTACCAAACTTAATTACTTGATTTTCAATTGATTGAATAGACTTCCTCTAATGCAATCATCCGTCAGCGAACTGTACCGACCGCCAGCGGACACCTACTCAGAATCAGTCAGTACGCAATGCGTTTATTGGATTTGTCCTAGCGGACTTATAGGATTGGAACATGAGTATACTCCAAACAATTAGTGTTAAGACCAGCAAAGGTGCGACTAACAGAATTCCATTAAGAGTAATATGAAAAGCAAAGTCAGAAAGCCATAAACTCATAAAATGATATACCAATGGAAGTGTTATTATGGCAACAACAACCATCAACTTGGTAACGCCATTATTCATAACCCAAATGATGTGGCCAACACCTGCTCCTAATACTTTTCTAATGCCAATTTCTTTGATTCTCTGCTCGGCCATAAATATGGACAATCCAAATATCCCTAAACCAGCGATGAAAATTGCGAGTAGGCTGAAAATGGAAAAGATATCGGAAAGTCTTTTCTCGCCTTCATACATCTCAGCGAAGTGATCGTCTAAGAACTTATACTCAAAGGGATAATCGATTGAGAAGTCTTCAAAGACCGACTGGACATGATTGACGGCTTCTTTTACATTAGCTCCATTGATCTTAATATAAGCCTGACTAAACCCTTCCTTAGAGGTCATCATTACCATTGGAGCTATCGCTGTTTTGGCAGAACCATAGATAAAATCATCAACAACTCCTGTTATGGGCGCCTGAAAGATTTTCTCTTCAAGTGGATTATCCCAACCAAACTTTTCAGCTGCTGTCTCATTGATCAGCAAGGCATTAGTCACTGCACTCTCGTCCATATCTGCAAAGGATTGTCCAGTATTAACCTTTATACCTAATGTGTTGAGGAAATTTGATTCCACCGACATGTAACTCACAGGTTGACTTTCTTCCATTCCAGCTATACCTGCATAAACAGACATATTCCCCTTGAATACGGAATAAGAAACACCAGTCACAGCGGAAATTGACGCATTAGAGAGCAATCGATCCTTAAATACAGGGTAGCTTTTCTGAAGGTTTGTGTCTCTCATTGAAACACCGATTATCTGATCTTCTTCGATTCCTAAGTCCATGTTTTGCATGTAGCTAAACTGGCTATACACAATGCTGGTGATAGCAATTAAACTAAGGCATACAAAGAATTGGAAGCCGACAAGCACCTTTCTGAAAGCAGCACCTCCTTTACCACCAGACACTCTACCGGTAAGCATTTGAATAGGGCTGAACTTAGAAAGGAAAATAGATGGATATATTCCCGACAAGAAGCTGATCAGCACCGTAAATAGTGCCAGTGTCATGTAGGTTAAGGGTGAGTCGTAAGCTAGAGCCAAATCCTTACCGATAAACCCGTTCAGTGTAGGCAGAGCCATTTCTGTGAAGCAAATTGCGAGTAAAAGAGAGATAAATGCCATTAAGGTGGATTCTAGAAAGAATTGCTTGGCAATTTGCATACGATGCCCTCCAACCGTCTTACGAATTCCAACCTCTTTTGCCCTTTTTGAATGGCGTGCAGTAGCCATATTCATATAGTTAACTATAGCTACGCCAAGAATGATAAAGGCAATAATTAAATAAAGCCGAGCATTAGACTCCTCTCCTTTTCTACCAAAGTAACCCTTATTCAATTCAGAAAAGTAAATCTCTGTCAGCGGGACCAACTTCACTAAATCAGATGGCCTGTGCGGAGCAAGTGCGCTTTGCAGACTCAATTCTACATTTTCGATATCGATAAGATCCGATCTAAGTTTGAGATACACCGGAAATGCCGAAACTGTACCCCAATCCATCACCGACTTGGCATCAGCACCCAGTGCAGCGTTATTTGGTCCAAAAACATGGGCCATAGCCTTGTCTGCATTTTCGAAAGAAATGAGATAATCAAAATCTAGATGCGTGTTATCTGGCAAATTCTCGAAGACTCCACTCACGGTCAAAGCACCAAAATCAACGATCTCAATCGTTTCTGATATTGCCTCTTCCACTGTGCCAAACATTCTAATGGCCACCTCTTCTGAGATTGCCATATGATCACCTGAGGCCAGTACACTTGAAGATGAGCCTGCTAAAAGCCGAATAGAGAAAAAGTCAAACACTGACTCATCGGTATAATAAACTTCGTCAGCCTGATACTTAATTCCTGTTTTCAATTTGATCACACGATTGTTCATTCTGCCAAACCGAATTGCCTCTGTGACTTCAGGAACTGTTTCCTTGAAAAGCGGTGCCATAGGAGCCATTGTCTGATAGGCATAATCACTTCTGCTACTGCTCGTATCGCTTAAATAAACTTGGTAGATAAGATCCTTATCCTCATGATATTGGTCATAGCTGAATTCCTTTCGGACAAATAAACTCAGCAAGATAAAGCAGCTCATACCAATGGATAAACCCAGTAGATTAATGAGGCTGTAAGATTTATTCTTCCAAAAGAATCTGAATGTCGTGGTGATGTAGTTTTTGAGCATAGCCTTAGTTTAATAGATTACTTTCCAATCACTGTACCAAATTTATCATACTGATAATCAACTAATTACATTAAAACAAACACCTATACCTATCCGCACACGAACTTTAGCGTCCGCTGGCGGACGGCTGTATTTGTTTGTATATTATCAACAGATTTTCTTTGTTGAAAACCTTAGGTCAAATACTCAAATCATATGAATTCAGGACGCATACTTATAGTTGATGATAACGAAGACTTGCTCAAGGCAGCAAGAATGTTCCTTAAAAGACACTTCAGCCAGATAGATCTGGAGAAAGATCCGACACTCCTTCCCGATCTTTTAAAAAACCAAAGTTACGATGTCATCCTTTTGGACATGAACTTTACACAAGATGTAAATTCTGGTGCCGAAGGTTTTCACTGGTTAGATCAGATATTAGAAATCGATCCATCGGCAGTTGTCTTATTAATCACCGCCTTCGGTTCTGTAGACCTAGCGGTCAAAGCGATCAAGGCTGGTGCCTCTGACTTTGTCATGAAGCCATGGGAGAACGAGAAGCTACTCGCCACACTTCTCTCTGCTATGAAATTGAAGTCCTCCAAAACGGAGATCCAGCAATTAAAGGATCAACAAGCCGTCCTTACTGCGGATTTAGATGAAAAATTCAAGGATATCATTGGGCAATCACCCAATATGATGCAGGTATTCGATACCATCGATCGTGTGGCAGAAACGGATGCCAATGTTCTGGTATTGGGAGAAAATGGTACTGGGAAAGAGCTGATTGCGCGATCCTTACACCGAAATTCCAAAAGGGCTGACAATCCATTTGTAAGCGTAGACTTAGGTGCAATTACTGAAAGCCTCTTCGAATCGGAACTTTTCGGTCATGTAAAAGGATCATTTACAGATGCTAAGACCGATCGACCTGGAAGATTTGAAGTTGCCAACAGAGGAACTCTATTTCTTGATGAAATTGGTAACCTTTCTCTTCCATTACAAGCCAAGCTATTAACTGCTCTTCAGAATAAAAAAATCACACGTGTCGGCTCTAATCGAGTCATCGATGTGGATATTCGATTAATTTGTGCAACCAACATGCCTTTATATGAGATGGTGCAGAAAGGTGAATTCAGACAAGATTTGCTTTACAGAATTAACACTATTGAACTACGACTTCCTTCTCTGAAGGAGCGGATTGAAGATATTCCCCTACTAGCCAGTCATTACCTGACTCAGTATGCTAAAAAGTACAATAAAGACATCTACAAGTTCAGCGAGGCAGCTATGACGCGGCTGGGTAAATATCATTGGCCAGGCAATGTAAGAGAGCTTCAACATGCTGTTGAACGGGCGGTGATCATGAGTAGAGATAATATTCTTCAACCAGAAGACTTCTTCTTTAATGCTGCGCAACAGCCTAAGGAAAACAGTGGAGAAATTAGCTTGGAGCAGTATAACCTTGAAGATGTCGAGCGCATACTGATTCGTAAAGTCCTTGCCAAACACAACGGAAACGTGACGCATGCTGCACAAGAATTAGGGCTAACCAGGTCATCACTTTATAGAAGATTGGAAAAGTATGGGCTTTAATCGATTTAGGCTTTTTGTCTTAATAAGAGTTATCGTACTGTTTTTGACAGTAGCTGCTTTTGTTTACCTCATATTCTTCGATGAGAAATATGTAACCACAGTGGTTACTGGTTTCCTGATCATCTTCGAGGTCTTCGAACTCTTTAACTATATAGAAAGCACTAATAAAAAGTTGAGGCGATTCTTTGACGCCATTAAATACAATGACTTCAATATGAGTTTCACCCATGACAATAAGCTGGGTAAGACTTTCAAAGAGCTCAATATTGCATTTAAGGAAGTGATTGATGCCATTCTGATTGAAAGGCAAAAGCGTGAAGAGTTCTTTCAAGAATTACAGGTGGTAATAGAGAACATTGCCTCGGGTATAATATCCATAGATAATGATGGACAAATCAAACAGATCAATAACTCTGCTTTTGATCTGCTTGGAATCACCAAACATCGGCATTCAAATCAGTTGAATATAAAAACCAAAGAGATTGCCAGCCTCATTGACCAACTGGATGGTAATCCAAGAGCTACCTATAAAACTCATGATGGACGTGAATTGGCGGTGTTCGAGACCAAATATAAATTGGGTGAGGGTTCGTATCGACTGTTTGCTATACAGGATATCAAGGCCGAATTGCAAGCAAGAGAATTGGAGGCTTGGCAAAACTTGACCAAAGTACTGCGCCATGAGATTATGAATTCAATTGCCCCTATTTCCTCATTGACTTCGACCCTTACGGAAATTATCGGTGAGGATATTGATAAGAAGGACGAACATAACATCATCTCTCATGAAAGCCTTGAAGACATAGAAGAAGGTTTAAAAACCATTTCTGGCCGATCGGATGGTCTTATCAACTTCATCAACGCTTATCGAGATTATACCAACTTACCAGAACCACATCGAGTGGATACCCCAATCAATCAGGTAGTTCAAAACACGGTCAACCTATTAAAGACTGATTTTAAAGAAGGTCAACTCGCAGTTAAAATGCCGAAGACAGAACAAAAATTGATGCTTGATGAGCAGTTAATTGAGCAAGTACTCATCAATCTGATCAAAAATGCCAGAGAGGCAACCGAACATCAGGATAATGGCCTTGTAATGGTAGAGGTGAAAGTTCAAAACCAGAGAACCTCAGTCATTATTCAAGATAATGGTCCCGGTATAGTGGAAGAAGCCCAGCAAAAGATCTTTATGCCTTTCTATTCTACCAAAAATCGAGGTTCAGGCATTGGCTTAAGCCTTTCCAAGCAGATAATGCAACTCCACGATGGTGACATACTCCTAGAAAGTGAGCTTGGAAAGGGATCGAAGTTCGAATTGATCTTTGGCTAATTTCAATCGAAACCATAATTTCTAAAACCTCTGACTTCCAGATTAACAGCAATACTCCTAATTTGCTGACGCATGAGTTTTACAGACTTACAGGCCTCACTTAAAGGCGAACTTTTTACTGACAACACCACTCGGAGACTTTATGCCACGGACGCCTCGGCCTATAGAGAATTACCTGAGGCAGTAGCTGTGCCAAACGGCAAGGAAGACTTGGTAACACTGGTCAATTATGCCAGAGAGAATAACACCTCCCTGATTCCAAGAACTGCAGGAACCAGTCTTGCTGGGCAGGTTGTAGGAAACGGTATCATTGTGGACATCTCGAAGCACTTTAACAAGGTCATAGAAGTCAACGAAAAAGAGGGCTATGCCTGGGTTGAACCTGGTATTATTCGGGATGATCTCAATAAGCACTTGGAGCCCTACGGTTTCTTCTTTGCTCCTGAAACATCTACTGCCAATCGTGCGATGATTGGTGGCATGATTGGCAATAACTCATGTGGCTCTAATTCAGTAGTTTATGGCAGCACAAGGGAACATTTACTCGAAGTAAAAACCATATTAGCAGATGGGACAGAATCTTGGTTTGGGGGCCTAGACAAAGGTGCCTTTTTGGATCGATGTAACGGACTTTCTGTTTCGGGCGAATTGCAGAATATCATCTATTTCGAAACACGCGAAATATTAAAGGATAAGGCCAATCAAAAGGAGATCATAGAGGGCTTTCCAAAGGCCGATATACCAAGAAGAAATACAGGATATGCCTTGGACATGCTGCTCAGACATCAACCCTTTGATGAGCAAGGAGATGACTTCAACTTCTGTAGTCTAATTGCTGGCTCTGAAGGAACATTGTGTCTGGTCACTGCGGCCAAAATTAAGCTCACTCCTCTTCCTCCAAATAACAAACGTCTAGTTTGCATTCACTCCAAAACCATAAACGATAGCCTCAAGGCAAATCTGGTTGCACTCAAATATCAACCATCTGCCTGTGAGCTTATGGATCACTACATCTTGGAAGCTACCAAACGCAATGCCATGTATAATGCGCTAAGGTTCTTTGTAGAAGGTGATCCTCAGGCAATACTAGTAGTCGAATTGAATGGAGATAGTCCGGAAGAAGCCGATCAGAGGGTAACAGACTTGATTGCTGACCTCAAAGGCCAAGGAAGAGGTTATGCATACCCTGTTATCAAAGGCAAGAAGATTAAATCCGTTTGGAACCTAAGAAAAGCGGGGTTAGGCCTATTATCCAATATACCTGGAGATGCTAAGCCTGCCCCAGTCATCGAGGATACGGCTGTTGATGTAACCGATTTACCGGCTTATATCGCTGAGTTCAATGAGATTCTGGAGAAACATGGACTATACTCGGTCCATTATGCGCATGCCGGTTCAGGTGAACTGCATCTCAGACCAATAATCAACCTGAAGACTTCAGAAGGTCAACAACAGTTTAGAACCATTGCCGAAGAAATCGCCACATTGGTGAAAAGGTACAAGGGCTCTTTATCAGGAGAACATGGAGATGGACGCCTTAGAGGAGAATTCCTTTCCCAAATGATCGGAGAACACAATTATGAATTGGTCAAACGTGTCAAAAAGATTTGGGACCCACAAAACATCTTCAATCCAAATAAAATTGTCGACACGCCTCCAATGGATACTTCCTTGAGGTATTCAAAGGATCAGGAGACGCCCGATTTTGAAACGCAATTTGATTTCTCCTCAACAGATGGCATCCTCCGCACAGCAGAGCTTTGTAATGGCTCTGGAGACTGTCGTAAATCAGAATTAAGCGGTGGCACCATGTGTCCCAGTTACATGGCAACACGTGACGAAAAGGATACTACAAGGGCACGGGCGAATATTCTAAGAGAAATTCTAACGAATTCAACTGACAAGAATCCATTTGCCAATGAGGAGATAAAAGAAGTAATGGATCTCTGCCTGTCCTGTAAAGGATGTAGCTCCGAATGCCCGTCTAATGTGGATATGGCTAAACTCAAGGCAGAATGGCAACACCAGTATTATAAGGAAAAAGGGATTCCATGGCGAACTAAACAGATTGCCGCTTTCTCCAAAAACATGAAACTTGCCAGCCTGGCGCCTTGGGCTTATGATTTTGCCTTTGGCAATAAGATCACAGGCAACATGATGAAGTCATTCGTTGGCTTTGCGAAAGAACGGAGTGTCCCCACACTTTCCAGGCAGCCATTATCTAAATGGCTCACAAAGGAATTCAAGCCCAAAGTCACAGACAAGAAGGTCTATATTTTCTGTGATGAATTTACCAATTACAACGATGCTGAAATTGGCAAAAAAGCTATTCTACTACTCGAAAAGCTGGGCTACCAAGTCATTTTCGTTCCTCATGCTGACTCCGGAAGGCCACAACTCTCAAAGGGTCTATTGGCAGAAGCAAAAGAGCTTGCAGAAGCCAACATAGATGTATTCAATGAGCTTCTAACTGCCGCCACACCTCTGATTGGTATTGAGCCTTCTGCGATCCTGACTTTCAGAGATGAATACATCAGCCTTACACGGGGCAAAAAGCAAGAACAAGCCAAACGCATAGCACAACATGTGTTTACCATTGAGGAATTTTTGGCAAACGAGATCGATGCGGGGCGTATCAAATCAGAACAGTTCACGAAAGAACCAAGGTTGATCAAAGTACATGGGCATTGTCATCAAAAGTCCTTGTCTTCCATGGTCCCGACTAAAAAGCTGCTCTCGCTGCCTGAAAACTTCAAAGTTCAGATGATACCTTCCGGGTGTTGTGGTATGGCTGGATCATTCGGTTATGAGAAAGAACATTACGAGGTCTCTATGAAGATTGGCGAGCTAGTACTCTTCCCAACCGTACGAGAACAACCCCAAGATGTAATTATAGCAGCCGCTGGTACCAGTTGCAGACATCAGATCAAAGATGGCACGAGTAGAAAGTCATATCATCCTGTGGAGGTTCTATGGGACAACCTGGTATGAAGAGGCAGTGGACCATATTACTCCTTCTAGTCCTTTGCCTCTCCTGCTCTAATCAGAACTCTAGTAAACTAACCATTGCAGCAGCGGCTAATATGCAATTTGCCGTTGAACAATTGGAAGAAGCATATGAATCCGAAACTGGAGAGGACATTGAGGTAATTCTAGCTTCATCTGGTAAGCTTACTAATCAAATCATCGCTGGTGCCCCCTATGACCTACTCCTTTCTGCCGACAGCCTATACCCTCAAACCCTCCTTCAAGAAGGCTTTGCCTATGACCTACCTGTAACATACGCCTACGGAAAACTGGTATTATGGACTTCAGTAGACTCTTTGCAAGTCGCTTCGGGAGCGATCGGTTTAAAAGAAATGAAGTTCGCTATGGCCAACCCTAAGACCGCTCCTTACGGCAGGGCGACTGTTGAATTTCTGAAGTCTGTCGGAGATTGGGAGTTGTTTCAGGAAAAGCTAGTCTATGGAGAAAGTATTTCACAAGTCAATCAATTCCTATTATCAGGAGCTGCGCCTGCAGGGTTTACATCCAAATCGAGCATCCTATCAGAAGCCTTCAGTGATAAAGGTTCGTGGATTGACGTTCCAACCGGCACATACACACCAATCGCTCAACAAATGGTTATACTTAACGCAAGGTCGGAAATGTTGAACCAGGCAAAGTCATTCTTTGATTTTATCCTTTCGGCAAGAGGTCAGAAAATTTTAGCAGATTTCGGGTATACCCCATATCCTTAATGTCACTCCTACGGAGTTTTGGTATCAATCTATTTTAGAAACCTTAAGACATTAGACTCCTACGGAGTAATTACTCACAGAACTCTGAATTAACTTAACAAAATCACTCTGATAAAATCATAAACATAACAGGCCTCGGAGAGGTCAAATGCCCATAGCTATCATTAAATTCAAGTAGTGCAAAAGCTCCAGAGGAGCGAAATCATGGCCAATACCTACACGCAACTTTACATCCAACTTGTTTTTGCGGTAAAATATCGCGAGAGCTTAATCGATGAAAAGATTCGGATTGATGTTCAAAAATACATTACTGGCATTGTCTCAAATCAGGAGCACAAATTGATGGCTATTTATGTCTTGCCAGATCATTGCCACATTCTTATTGGACTAAACCCCAAACAATCCATTGCCGATCTAGTAAGAACTATAAAATCTAACTCTTCAAAATGGATTAACGAATCAATGTCGCTTAAAAAGCGATTTCAGTGGCAAGAGGGATATGGTGCGTTTACCTACAGTCAAAGTCAAATCCCCTCAGTCATCAGCTATATTTTGAATCAAAAAGAACATCATAGGAAGAAGGGATTCAAAGAAGAGTACTTTGAGTTTCTTAGGAAATTCAATATTGATCATGACGAGAAATATTTGTTCGACTGGATAAGTTGAATCACTGGACTCAGATAATTCCCCAAAGACCATTAGATTTATCTCAATTTAGATCTTTTGAATTCCATCCAAGGCAAAATATCATCAATAGAGACTTCTGGCAGCTTGTCTTTGGTTGGTATTGAAACAGGGGCAATTCACCTTACTTCTATCGTTATTGACACCCCAGACTCACTCCCGCTTCTTAAAATCGGCAATGAAGTTCAGGCCATCTTCAAAGAAACTGAAGTGGCTATTGGTCTTGAAGAAAAACAGAAGATTAGCCTGCAAAACCAACTCCCAGGCACTGTTAAACGTATTGAAGTTTCGGAATTACTGACCAAGGTTGTGATCCAAATTGAGACAAACGAAATCTCTTCAATCATTACCACCAAAGCATTGCAAACTTTGGGCTTGGTAGAAGGAATGTCGGTGACAGCATTGATAAAAACTAACGAAATCATGATCTCCGAATAATGGATTGGGGACCGATCATATTGACCCTAAAGCTGGCCACTGTCACCACAATCCTCCTGATTCTGATTGCCATTCCATTGGCCAATTGGTTAGCGAATACCAAGACCAAGTTCAAACCGGCCTTAGAGGCACTTATCAGCATGCCCCTAGTCTTACCCCCTACCGTTTTGGGGTTCTACTTGCTGATTGCTTTCAGTCCCAATAACGCTTTTGGAGAATGGCTTGATCAATGGCTCGGCTTGCGCTTAATATTCTCTTTTGAAGGTCTAGTCTTTGCCTCAATAATTTACAGCCTTCCATTTATGGTTCATCCTATTCAATCAGGCTTGACCAATCTTCCAAATTCTTTAAAGGAAGCCTCATATGTTCTGGGCAAATCCAAATTTCAAACCCTCACAAAAGTTTTGTTGCCAAACATCAAGCCAGCAATCTTAACAGGTATAGTGTTATCCTTCGCACATACCATGGGCGAATTCGGGGTTGTGTTAATGATCGGAGGCAATATACCCGGACAAACAAAAGTTGCTTCCATTGCCATTTATGACGAAGTAGAATCTCTCAACTATGGCCTCGCCAACCAGTATTCATTAATACTCTTGGGTATTACGTTTCTCATACTGCTGATGGTTTATTCCTTGAACCGAAAAGGCATAAAAGCATTTTGGAAATGATACTCTTAGACCTACATAAGCAACTTAATGCCAATCAGGGCAGTATGGATCTGGAAGTCGAGCTGGATATAGCTCAAGGAAATTTCACGGCCATACAAGGAAAATCAGGGGCGGGTAAGACCTCATTACTGAGAATGATTGTTGGCTTGATGCAACCAGACAAAGGAGTCATAAGTGTTAAGAATCAGCCCTGGTTTGATAGCAAAGAGAAGGTTAATCTCGAGATTCAGAAACGAGGCGTTGGATATGTTTTCCAAGACTACGCGCTCTTTCCGAATATGACCGTCAAAGAGAATTTAGAATTTGCACTGCCCAAAGGTGATTCTGGAAGCATCATCCAGAATTTGGTGGAATTAATGGAGTTAGGAGACCTACAGTCTGTCAAGCCGGAAACACTCTCTGGTGGTCAGAAGCAGCGAGTAGCCTTGGCAAGAGCCCTTGTTCAGCAACCCAAGCTATTGCTACTGGATGAACCGCTTTCGGCTTTGGATGTCGAGATGCGGGGCAGGTTACAGCATCATATCCTCATGCTCCATAATGAGTTCAACCTTACTACACTCATGGTGACGCATGACGATGCTGAAGTTCTCCGCCTGGCCGATACTTTGATTGTCATGGATTCCGGCAAAGTTATTAAACACGGAAAACCCGCAGAGATATTGGGAGGCAGCACAGTCACAGGGAAATTTCAATTCACCGGAGAGATTATAGACATTAAGGCTGAGGGCGTTGTAAGCATCATCACCGTGATGGTTGCCAAAGAGCTTGTAAGGGTAGTTTCAGATGTTGAGGAAGCTACCTCCTTATCAGTTGGCGACAAGGTTTTGGTAGCTTCCAAGGCATTCAATCCGATTATTAGAAAGTTGTCTTAGTTTATTTCACCAAGACCACATGGATCAACAAAGCGGATATCAATATACGTTTGTGGCATGTTTGCAAGTGTTGCAAGACAAACAATACAATCACTATTGTCCTTTTCATCCGCAAAAGTGACAAAGAAAGAAGATTCTGGGTTGTCCGGATAATTATCAGCACAAGGGTTCATAAATGTGCTGAAGGTATTTTGGTGAACATTACCGTCACTATCTGTCCAGGTTTCGAGATTTAGGGCCTGATAGCCATTGACCACCTGTAAAACAGCGTTTCCACAAACGTTAGCTACCACACGGACCTCAATACAGTTAGGAACAACTTCACTTTCATTTTCACAAGAAGAAAAAGAAATAACAACCACTGATAGTATTGTCAAAAAGAATCGCTTCATAAGATTATGTTTAGTTTCAATATCTCTGACAGCGCCTATCTTATTTTGGTTGTAAAAGAAAAGGCCGAAGATTAATCTCTTCGGCCTTCAATGCTTCACGTTAAGGTTTTATACATCCTTATCCATTTCCTTCCTCATAAACATAAAGTATATCAAAAAGCCCAAAGAGGCAGCTGTAATGACAATTCCATAGGCAGCGGTTGAATCGTAATAAATGTCCATTGAGTTAATAATCACAAGACCTATACCACTGAAGAATAGAATCAAGCCCCATTTCAAGGAGCTATAATAACTGTCTTTAGCCCCCTCTTTCAGTAGTTCCATTGCCTCCTCATTGATTAGACCAGCCTCAATCATCTTTCTTCTTAACCTGTAATTTGTGATGCCTTTGATAATACCTATGGTTGTAAATCCAGTAAAGGCAAATGTGATCAAGACGGTTAATACGATATCAAATCCTTCCATTATTTCGAGTTTTTAAATTCCATTTGCCCCATCAGACAGCCAAGTGATTTTCAATGTTGCAGTTTAATAAAAAAAATATCGAACTTATTCTCCACAGTCTTTAGACTGTAGTGCAACATCTCAACACTCAACTTTGTCTAACGACTCATATGGATGATCATTCGCTGGTTAAAAGCGTATTAGGCGGAAACCAACAAGCCTTCGAATTTTTGATTCGGAAGTATGAAAAACTGGTTTTTCATATGATTCACAAGTTGACCAGCGAAGAGGTAATGGTCGAAGAGTTGGCACAGGACGTATTTATGAAGGTTTACGAAAAATTACCTGGCTTTCGATTCGATAGCAAACTATCCACATGGATAGGAACCATAGCTTACAGACATACGATCAACGTACTTAAAAAGACGAGTAAGATGAATTACAAAGCACTGGAAGAAGCTAATGAGGATCAATTCTTTCAAGAAAAGACTACTCCTGCCGATATATTGGAGTCGAGCAGCGTATCTGAATTCGTGCAAAAAAACATTGATAAGCTTCCCTCACATTACCGAAATGTACTTTACCTCTACCATATTGAGGAAATGAGCTATCCCGAAATAGTTGAGATCACAGGAATGCCAGAAGGCACTGTCAAAAACTATCTGTTCAGGGCAAGAAAGCTCCTCAAAGAAGAACTATCTAAATACATGCAAAAGGAGGAATTGCTATGAAAAGACAAAATGGAATCCACGAACAAATTGAATTCGATACTTCTGCTGATCATCAGGATCAAGAGCTTTACCAATTGTTGTTCGACCAGTTGGAAAAGGAGAAGGACATCTCCATTCACCCAGACTTTTCGAGCAATGTGATGAAAAAACTAAAAGAGAAGCACAGGAAAGAGGCGAGGAAGGACAGCATTATGTTTGCCCTTGCAATTATTGGAGTGTTGTTCTTTGGGTTTAGTGCTCTGAAAGTGATCTCTTCTTTTGGAGAATCGAATGCTTTCGTTTCTATCGGGATGCTAATGCCAGTACTTGCATTGGCCGCGCTTCTTGTCACCTTTCAACTGATTGACCATAACCTAGTTCGCAGAAAGAAAATAAAGCGACACTTGGGAATATGAGATAGATCTAAAGTGTGTCTTCTTTTGTTTCTTTAAAGCGAGCAAAGGCTTTGGCATAAGAATCTTGAGAGGCAAAGAAGTAATTCCTGAAGTTCATAAACATCTGATATGGCTTGAAGACCATGCGATCGTAGTTGCTAATTTCCATGCCTAGCTGCCGGGCGACTTTATCGCCTAAAAGATGAATCATAAAAGGTTTGGTTAGGCCATCTAATGGAGAGTCTTTTACGGCTTTTTCGTAATACTTGTACAAAGAATCTGTCAACTGCACCCCTGCTTCTGATGTTCTGAAATGTCTGAATCTAATCTGCTTTTCCAGATAAAAGGCCTCTTTATTGGTTTCAGGGATTAAATCTGGATGAAGCCCTAACAGCAAGCCGATTTTATTCCAATAGTCAATATAATCGAAGGCCTTCTTTGGTTCAATAAACTTTCCAAGCTTCCTCAATCCCCTAATAGCAATCAATGAAAAGGACAAGTTAGTCCCAGCCATATCTTCCTGATTAATCGGTTTACCTTTCTCATCACTATCCCAGTTGCGCGATTGATTGATATACCAGCGAGTGGCAGCATGTAATAGTCTGACCTTTAAAATACTCACCAATGCCTTACCATCGGACTCAAAAGCCTTCTTATTCGTGACATCGAAAACAAAAGAGGCCGTATCCATTAAGCGTCTTGCTGGGTCTTCCAAAATACGTTTTGATTGAACCAGCACCTCAGCACCATAGGCGGCCGTATAGCAGTAGGGCAAACTGAGAAAGCCCAACAAGAGCATAATGTCTGAGGCATACTCATCAAAGAAGTCTTGGCCTTTTGCTAAATCCTCTGATTTGAATGAACTGGAAGTCTCTTGTATGGAATCATAGAGTTCTTTAAGTTCTGCGACAGCATCTTCGGGTAAGACGTCATTATTGTCAGCAAGAGAAGATAGATGTAACTGCAGTAAATCTTTATTTGCCGGAAAGTACTTATCAATCACCTGATCTGCTAAGGGATCTTGAAGTGCACGAAAAGTATCCAGCCTTTTACTCGTGTATAATTCCATAATGGTAGTGTGTGTTAACTAAACCTAGATAATAAAGTTTAGTGTAAAAGCACTAGAATCTGGGTGTATTTTGGTTGCTAAAAAAATGAGCAATGTATTTTATTAAGTATATAAAAGTCTATAAATCAAATAATTAAATTATTTTTAATAAACTTATACTTCACATTTAATTTTAACCACTTGTACAAAGGTGTAACGGCATTATCTTTCAATTTTCTATCTTGTGAATGACCACAGAACAGACTTATGAAGACATTTTTTACCTGCATTTCGTTATTGACCGTCATCAACTTCGGGCTATCGCAAACTCCCCCACCAGATACTGACATCTTTGTTTTTGACTTGAAAGAAAAGAAAGGCAAACTCAGTATTTCCAACTCCAAAAACGTTACAAATCGAAAAGGTTACGACAACCAGCCCGCATTTTTCAACAACGATTATATCATGTACTCGGCTTATGAAAATGGTCAAAACGACATTATGATAGTTGATTTATACGATAACAAAGTGACCAACCTGACGAACACTACCAATACCAGTGAATACTCCCCCTTCCCCATGGAGAAATACAATAGTTTTGGAACAGTACGAGTAGAGGAAGACAATACCCAAAGGCTATGGTTGTTTCCTATGGAAGGAAAACAGTCTCCTCGTGTCGTTTTCGAAAAAATAGCACCAGTAGGCTATTTCGCCTGGAATCAAGATCAAATTCTAATGTTTGTCCTTGGCCAACCGGCCACTTTGGTAAAGGCCAACCCCAATAGCGTGGATGATAAGATCATTACAAGCAACATTGGCAGAACCATCAAAGTAATTCCTGATAGCCCTGACTTTGCCTTTGAAAAGCGCGAGGACAATGGTGATGTAATAATCCACAGGTTAAATAGTGTCAACAATGAAACGACTGCTATCATCAAAAAACCGCAAGGCGCTAGTGACTGGGCCATTACACAACAAGGAACATATATTACTAGTGTAGGCTCTAAACTCTTGTCTTACAATCCTAAAAGAGATGAAAACTGGGTAGAAGTGAGTGATCTGGGAGAAACAGGGGCTAAAGGTATTACCAGAATGGCTGTCAGCGGCAACAATAAAAGATTGGCTCTGGTGATTAATCAATAAGCTATTTTCAATTTTATATCTCAAAAGTATTTCGGAACTTCCGCCTGATTTTTTCAAGGCAAATGAGCAGTCAATGGTCTTTTAATCGTAATATTGCTGTTCATTTATTTTGGCTATTTCACTAGAACAAAACTCACAGCATGTTTAAGACTTATACATTCCCAAGTGTTTTCGAGGGAAATAATACGGATTTAAGAAACGTTTCTCCAGACCTGATCAATGGTCTAAAATTATATCATAATGGCGATGGTTACGTGGTTGGTAACCTTGCACTTACCGAAGGAGTATCTCCACACAGAAATATCAATAGTGCTCCGGACGAGCTAGACTATCATTTACTATTGAAATCAGGTATGCTGATCGCAAACCAGAAATTAGGAAATCCGCTTACACTTTCTACCGGCTTTCCATTCTCAACCTTTCAGCTTTATAAAGAAGTAGCCAGCGAATTGATCAATACACAACATGTAATCGAGTACGATGCCGCTACTTATGGCGGAGGCACTAGAAAGAATGTACAGGTTGAAATCGACAGTGTTCAGGTCATACCAGAGGTAATTAGCTGTGCCATTGCACTCCGCAAGGGACTTCAGAAAGCAACGGGCAACTTCTTTGTCATGTCACTTGGGTACGGAACACTAGAGGGGCTTTTGAGTACTGAAGGTGGTATTGTTCAAAGAACATCACTTTCAACTTACGGATTGAGATACGCTGTTAACCTGCTAGAAAAAGAACTGGCAAAAACTTACTATTTAGAGCTCAAAACTGAGCATCAGATTGATGCAGCTTTTCAGAAGGGAGTAATATTCTTAAATAGAAAACGTATTGATATTAAGGAGATTAGAGACAAAGTATTAAAGCAATACTATGAGGATGTAATCTCTCCTGCCATGAGAAAAGCTTTTAATGACAATGACTTTACCATCTCTCACGAGATGTTCTTAGCTGGAGGTGGTGCAATGTATCCGATGTTAGTTGATTGCTTCAAGAAAGAATTCCAGGACATCCTTGATCTTCAAGTAGCGAATGAGCCACAAACACTGGCAAGTAGAGGCTATTGCATTAACTCCGCTCAATTGAATGGCGGGGTAAAAAGCAATGCTGTCGGACTTGATATTGGAAATGCGACTACTATTCTTTCGATCTTTGACGAAAATGGTGCAACTTCAAATTCATCCATTCCATCTGATTACTAATGAGTAAGAGAGAATCAGCTTCGGTTAACCCATCGACCTACATCACACAGGTCAGGAATGGCTCTGTGATTTCAGGTAATATGAAATCTGAGCACAGCATCCGAGTAGATGGGTTTGTGACAGGGGATTTGATCTCAAGCGAGAAGATCATTATTGGTAGTCATGGTGAAATTGGAGGAAACCTAAGCGGTACAGATATCACCATCGATGGCTACGTCAACGGAGATGTTTTAGCCAATGGTCTCCTGCATATCTCTAAGACAGCCAAAATCTATGGTAAAATCTATTCTAAAAGAATTTCTGTAGAAAATGGCGCTGAAATGAATGGAAAGGTGAATGTCGGGGCAGAAGTCGAGATGCCTGAATTGAATAGTAGCTCACCTTCTAGGTCTACACAGAAAATTACTTTTACGACCAATACATCAAATGATGATGAGGATCGTCAAGACAATTACGGAGGAGTAGCCTGGTAGAACCGGGCTTTTTCCTTTTCCTCTCCCCTTTCATATTCTATATTTGCCCCCAAATCTAATTCCCTAATGAGTAACCCACTGGTTGAAGAATTGAGATGGCGTGGAATGATTCACGACATCATGCCTGGTACTGAAGAACAACTGTCTAAGGAGCTTACGGCTGGATATATCGGGTTTGACCCAACTGCTGACTCACTTCATATTGGCAACCTGGTACCCGTTATGCTGCTAGTTCACTTACAACGAGCAGGCCACAAACCAGTAGCCCTTGTCGGTGGTGCTACCGGAATGGTCGGAGACCCATCAGGCAAATCAGCGGAACGTCAGCTTTTAGAAGAAGATGTCCTCAATCATAACCTGGCAGGTCAAAAGGCACAATTAGAAAAGTTCTTGGACTTTGACTGTGGCGATAATTCCGCGGAAATCGTCAATAACTATGATTGGTTCAAGGGAATGGGTTTTCTTGAATTCATTCGTGATGTGGGAAAACACATCACCGTGAATTACATGATGTCTAAGGACTCGGTGAAAAATCGATTGGAAGGCGGAATGTCCTTTACCGAATTCACTTACCAATTGGTTCAGGGATACGACTTCTATCACTTATACCAAAACAAGAATTGTAAAATTCAAATGGGTGGTTCCGATCAATGGGGCAACATTGTCACAGGAACCGAACTCATCAGAAGGAAGGCTCAAGGCGAAGCATTTGCCTTAACGGCTCCATTGATCAAAAAGGCTGATGGATCCAAATTCGGTAAGTCCGAAGGTGGAAATATATGGCTGGATAAAGAGAAAACTTCACCATACAAGTTCTATCAATATTGGCTAAATACCTCAGATGAGGATGCTAGCAACTTCATTCGAATCTTCACTCTACTTGGCAAGGATGAAATTGAGGCCTTAGAAGCACAACATGCCGAAGCACCTCACATGAGAACCTTACAGAAAGCACTTGCTGAGGATGTGACCAGAAGAATTCATTCAGAAGAAGACCTTCAAATGGCCATCAAGGCCTCTGGAATTCTATTTGGTAAGTCCACCAAAGAAGACCTCACATCTTTAGATGAGAGCACATTACTGTCCGTTTTCGAGGGGGTTCCTCAGGTAACTATTGCCTCAAGCGAACTTGAGAGTGCAGCAAACTATATTGATTTACTCTCAGAGCTTACTAAAGGCATCATCTTCAGCTCTAAAGGCGAGGCTAGAAGAATGCTGCAAGGCGGTGGTGTCTCTATCAACAAGGCTAAAATTGCCGACATGAATGCCAAACCTGAATTGACCCTGCTTCAAGGAAAGTACTTCTTAGCTCAAAAAGGCAAGAAGAATTACTATCTGATCACTGTTGAGTAAACCCCAGAAACTAGTTTCCGGGGTCTTCAATTAATATATCATCACTATCCACAGCACTTACCTGAAAGTAGCCTAAAGCTCCATTGCTCAGGTTAGTTCTTGGATTTGCAGGTGGTGGGCTGAACATACCACCGTCATTATTGAGTAGATTAAAGAGGTCTGAATAAAATATAAATGCCTCCTGAGTTAGACTGTACATTTCCACCGTCACAGTCTCCCCTAGCGCATAATAACCTGCTATTTCTAGATCGTCAATCTTCTCTCCCAATAGTATATCATCAGAGAAGTAAATGTCAGTAGGAAAATCCTTAACGATCTCTCCATCACGATAGAACTTAAATAGGTATTGATCCTTTCTATCCTGAGGTTCTGAAGCATAAAATAGGACTTCGTAAAATCGTCCTTCTTCCTCTGGGTCTTCGAACTCTTCCTCATTCAATATTACCGTCAGAGAATCAATAGCTGTCACCGGTAACAACTCTTCCTGTGCCCCATACTGCTCTCCATCTACTTGAACATCCAAGGTGTAAACCGATCCTATTTGCCCTTGAAAATTATTCACCGGATAGTAGAAGCCATCTTGCTCAGGATTATCCGTTGGGTTATGAACAAATTGAAAGGTATTTCCATTATCATCAGAAACACTGACTAAAGCATTTTCGATAGCCTCAGCAGGCCCTGTTGCATAGAAGGATCGCGTTCGTGTGAGTTTCACATAGTGGTTTTGCTGATTGGTCACAAGACCTTCTATCACCACCCTTTCATCCAAATCATTGGTTTCAATGGTTACCGTCTCTTCACATGCACTGAAGATCAATATGACCAAGGCGATCAATGGTAGACTTATGTTTTTTAATTGCTTCCTCATGACTAAAAATTGATATTGAAGGTTACTGAAGGTAAAATTGGGAATAGGTAAATGAGACGGGCCTCTTTCTCTGTGCCGTCACCGATTACATTGTCATCATCATCTAGTCTCACTCGGGTGTAGATTGAAAAAGGATTCTTTCTGCTATAAACATTATAGAGCGAGAATACCCATGAAGTCTCATACTTCTTGTCTCGATTTTTTCTGGGAACCAAAGTGGCACTAAGGTCTACTCTGTGGAAATCCTGTAGCCTGAATCCGTTTCTCTCGGTAATAATATCCGCAACTTGCCCATCTCCAAATTCATAAGAACCGGATGGTAGCGTTATAGGGCGACCTGTTCCATAGGTAAAGCTTCCACCAAAGGTCCATTTATCATTATGATCATAGGTACCCACAATATTGAGGTTGTGACGTCTATCGTAGTTGGCCAAAAAGGACCTACCCTGATTCACACCGGGCACCGTCCTATCTACTCGAGACAGTGTGTAGGCTATAAAACCTGATAAGTCTCCTTTCTTCTTCTGTAACATTAGTTCTAAGCCATATGCTTCAGACTTTCCTTGTCTGAATTCTGTAGACAAATCCTGATTAAAGAAGATGCGAGCATTATCTGCAAAGTCTGTCACATTGCTGATGTCCTTGTAGAAAGCTTCCATTGAAAACTCAAATCGATTGTCATCGAAGTTTCTGAAATACCCTAAGGCAAATTGATCGGCAATCTGAGGTTTCAAATAAGTAGAACTTGGCGCCCAGGTATTAAAAGGCAATGGTACGGTACCACTTGAAATCAAATGCGTATTCTGGACCATTCTGTTATAGCTCGCTTTCAGACTACTCTCGTTATTCAATATATATCGTGCTGAAAAACGCGGTTCAAAATTGACATAGGTCTTTATATTCTCGAAGCTTCCATATTGTGTTGAATCTATCCTAATTGGATTTGTATTATCGAGCTTATCCAGGTAAGTATATACCGTGTTCTCTCCAATGTTTTGAAATACTGAAAGCCTGGCACCATATTCAAATGTAAGTTTGTCACTAATTTGATGTTGTAGACTTGCATACAAAGCATGATCTAAAGCAAATTCATTCTGGAGCTCAACAGTTTTGAAAATCGACTCCTCACTCGGAACAATTTTACCTGGCGCAAACTTTCTATAGGTCACATGATAACCAAAGTCCATCGTTAAACTAGGGTTAAAAAAGTAATTCAAATCTTGCTTAAAGCTGTACTCTTCAAGATTAGAATCCCATTGAAAGCCATCCGACTGCTCTTGGGAACCGAGTCCATAGTCAAAAGAACTGGCGATTAAAGAAGTATTTGAAAACAGCTTATCGTTAAAGAGATGATTCCAGCGGAAAGTTGCTGTTCTATTACCCCAATCGAAGCCAAAGTTACCATCGAAGTTAAAGTCATCTCGCCCTGTATAAAGCGCCAGAAAGAACCTATTCTTATTGTTAGCGCGCCAGTTAACTTTTGCATTGATATCATAAAAGTAAACGAGGTTCTTTTGATCGGCCAGTCTTAAAAAAAGGTCCACGTAAGACCTTCTGGCAGAGATGATAAAAGAACTCTCATCCTTTTTTATTGGGCCCTCTAGCATCACACTGCTGGCCAGAAGGCCAATACCTGCCTCTCCCTTTAACTCCTTGTTGTTACCATCCTTGGTTCTTACTTCCAATATGGACGAGAGCCTTCCGCCAAACCTTGAAGGAATACCCCCTTTATACAATTCCGAATCCTTGATCACATCCGCGTTAAAGACCGAAAATAGCCCAAACAAATGCGAAGGGTCATAAACTGGGGCCTCATCGATTAAAATTAGGTTTTGGTCTGCACTTCCTCCTCGGACAAAGAAACTCGATGTTCCTTCCCCTGCAGAAACTACCCCCGGTAACATTTGAATGGTCTTAATGATATCAGGTTCACCAAATAGAGCGGGCAGCTTTTTAAGCTGCTGAATATCTATTTCATTCTTACTCATCTGGATTCCGGTGACATTGACATCCTGACGCTCAGCTGTCACTACAACTTCGCTGAGCTCAACTGTTTCCTCTTCCAAGTTGATGTTCAGAGACAGATCCTTATTGAGCTGAATCTTTTCAACCTTAGTTTCAAAGCCTACATACCTAAATTGAATAGTGTACTCTCCTTCTGGAAGTGTCAATGAATAGAATCCATATGGATTTGTATTTGCCCCGCCACCTGTTTGTTCTATTAAAATGGTGACTCCAATGAGCTCTTCTCCGGACTTGGCATCCCGCACATATCCGTTCAATGTGAATTTATCTTGTGCCCTGACCACATTAAAAAATAACAAGGCACATACTGTAAAAAGTAGTGTTCGCATAGCGTGTTTTTGATTGAGTTTTGCCAGCACTCGCTGGCGACCTTTGTTGTTTGACGTAGCTGACAGAAACTACACGTATCGGTTTCTAAAATAATTCTCTTTATTAGTCGATTCTAATTGCAAAAGGTTGACCTCAAATCGATTTTTTTTCAATCCTGGTGCCAGACTCACACGGGGTGAGCTTCATTACACTAAGAGTTTTTGAATTACTTCAAGCTGTTGTTCGGTCTCAAAGATATGGTGGGTGGCTTGATAGCCAATGTCATATATGCTATCTGCACTTTTGATGTCAAATGTACCATACTCCCTAAGGGACTTTGGTTCAATGACCAAATCACATTTAGACTTACTCTCAGTTACATTAGCGTTGATGCTAACCATAGAAATCCGCTCAATCATTTTTTTGGTGCCGCTGAGGGTATCCTCTTTCAAAACAGGTGAGACGTTCACACCAATAACCACATCACATTCGTCCCTTAAGGTTTCTGTAGGCAAATTGTTAACGAGACCTCCATCGACAAATACGCTCTTCCCTATTCTTACTGGGTCGAATATGAATGGAATACAGCAAGAAGCCATCATTGGTTTAATAAGGGAACCCTCCTTAAAAACCTCTGGACGTCCGGTATTCAAATTGGTTGCAACGATTTGCAATGGGATTTTAGTAGCAGAAAAGTCGTCTTTCGGAAAGTGTTTTTTGAAGATCTCCTCACTTCTACTCATACTGAAGACTCCCTTCCAACTAAAGGCGGGCCAAACAACCTTAAAGAGGTTTGTCTTTGAGACTAGGTGTTTTGCTACTTCTACTTCAAAACCAAATGCGTGAAAGGCTCCAACAATAGAGCCAGCACTGGTCCCGGAAATGGCATGAACCTCTACACCCAATTCTTCCAAAGCCTTTAAAACTCCAAAGTGAGCAAAGCCTCTCGCTCCTCCACCTGATAATGCTAAGCCTACTTTCATTTCTACAAAATCTCTTTTAAAGGGAAGGTTCGATCTAGTTTGACACCTCTTTCCGTTCTTTTGACCGTACAACACTCATTGACGGCATCATGTTCTAAAAAAAGAACATATTCATTATCGGCAGCTTCTTCCAAAAATGCCTTCTTTTCTTGCAATGTGATCAAGGGTCTTGTGTCGTAACCCATTACATAAGGCAAAGGAATGTGTCCCACTGATGGCAGTAAGTCTGCCATAAATACAATGGTCTGGTCTTTATACTTGATTTTGGGCAACATCTGTTTATCGGTGTGACCGTCAACGGTATGAATATCAAACTGACTAAATGGAGAAGCACCCTGAAGGTCAACAAACTCTAACTGACCACTATCTTGCATCGGTAAGATATTCTCTTTGAGAAAAGATGCCCTCTCTCTGGCATTTGGCTCAGTCGCCCACTTCCAATGGTCCTGATTAGACCAATACTTCGCATTGGGAAAGTGTAGTTCTAATCGCTCTTTATTATCGCCTACATAATCAACGCCTCCACCGCAATGATCGAAATGAAGGTGAGTCAGGAACATATCAGTCACATCAGTCCGGTCAAAACCAGCTTTATGCAAAGATCTATCTAATGATGCATCACCATGTAAATAGTAATAGCTAAAGAACTTAGCGTCTTGCTTGTTACCAATACCGTTGTCAATTAGAGTGAGTCTATCCCCATCTTCAATCAAAAGACAACGCATAGACCAGGTGCACATGTTTTTTTCATCAGCAGGGTTGGTTCGTTGCCAAAGTGACTTAGGTACAACACCGAACATGGCGCCTCCATCGAGTTTGAAGTTGCCGGTGTTTATTATGTGAAGATTCATGCTTGCCTCCTATTCTAAGTAGGCCTCTAATTTAGGGATTAGTGCTTTGATATCTTCAAGTGTATTCTCATAGATACTGAGTTTTCCTTCCTTTAAATCTCGCCATCGCCCCAGTAGGTTCTGAAACTCTATATCTCTTACAAAACCGTTATCCGGAATATCACTGATAAAATAGTCAGAGTGCTTAGTTAGGTAAGGATTCATCTGATTCTGTTCAAAGGCTAAATTTTGTTCAAGAATCACATCTGTTTGATAAGTTCTGATACGGTAGAAAAAACTGATATCACTTCTTAATTCAAAGTCAGTGATGATATCAAGCTTTCCCCCACTCTTCAGTATTTCATATGTATTGCTATTGATGAGCCAATTATTCTTGTTCATGAAATTCCCTACATACCATCGCACAGAGTCCTCTCGAAAGTCCTTTCTTCGGCACATGTCCATAAAGGACTCCACGTTAGAGATATTTTCCTGCACATTGGCAATTTGATAGACAAAAGCGGCACTGTCTGATTTGAGATCATTGATCATAGTTCTTACGAACTCATCTCCCATTCGCACCTCCTTCCTTCTTTCGCCCCAATTACTCAGGCCAAAAGCAATGGAGATACCAATAATCACGATGATGATCTCTAACAAAATTGCCCCAAAAGTGACTCTTCTTCCTTTCATCAGTTTTTAAGGTTGCCAATCATTACTTTCAACTCTTTACACCTTGTAATCATGGCTTGATATTCTTGCTGCCTACTACTTAAGAGGTTATAAAAGCTCCCTAGAAGGTTAAATGCCTTATTGGTTGTTAACGGTGTATTGTCTTCAATCCCGTCCCTTCTTGCTGAAAAATGAATATTGTCAATCATGTAGGACTGTATTCTATTATCCGCCAAGTTCTTAATTACCTGATCCATTCTTTCCAGTTCTTTATACTTTACATTGTAAAGATCTGATAAGGCTGCTTTCAGTTCAAAATCTTTTATCACGTTGATATCACCGGAATTCATCAAAGACAGGTAGGTGCCATTCTGAGGATAGAAATAGGTAGCCAAATAACTGCTGGTCACATGATGTCTTTTATAGTATTCAACTGGTGCCTTTTGATAGTAAAACTGAAAGACTTCTGAAACATATCCAAGGATGACAGTGGTCGAGTCCACGATTTTTTGAAGGTCATTAATGTCCTTGTCAATATCCACTTCAATGGAGGCAAGATAGCTCTCCTCAAGTTCGTTCCTTTTATTCGACTCAGACCAGCCTTCCAAAGCAAAGGCAATGCTGATTCCGATGATGACTACAATAAGTTCTATAAGGTGCAGTCCCCAGGATATTTTTTGTTTGGCCATACTGACAAGGTTGTGACTGAAATTAGTTAAAAACAAAAAGACCACAAAGCAAAGCGATGTGGTCTTCAATTGATGTTTTTAACGGCTATTCTACTACCTCTCCCATATTGGAGAATTTTTCAATTCGAGTATTGATTCTCTCCTCACTAGTTTTGGACATGAGATCCTTTAACTCTGACTTGATGCGCTTTTTGAGGTTTTTGTACATCCAGTCCGTATCTCTGTGAGCTCCTCCTAACGGCTCCTCTATAATGCCATCCACTAAACCGAAGCTCTTCATGTCTTCAGCTGTAAGCTTCAAGGCTTCTGCCGCTTGCTCTTTAAAATCCCAACTTCTCCATAGAATGGATGAGCAAGACTCTGGCGAAATTACCGAATACCATGTATTCTCGAGCATCAACACTTTATCCCCGATAGCAATACCTAATGCTCCACCTGAAGCTCCCTCACCAATGATGATGCAGATTACAGGTACTTTTAGCATAAACATTTCCTGAATGTTTCGAGCGATAGCCTCACCTTGGCCTCTTTCTTCAGCCTCAAAGCCAGGATAGGCACCAGGAGTATCAATTAGGGTAACGATCGGCTTACCGAATTTCTCAGCCATTTTGAATAATCTCAAGGCTTTACGATAGCCCTCGGGGTTCGCCATACCGAAGTTGCGCATTTGGCGCTGCTTGGTATTTCTACCTTTCTGTTGGCCAACAAACATTACTGTTTGTCCGTCAATGGTTCCAAAACCACCTACCATGGCTTTGTCATCTTTAACGGTACGATCACCATGTATTTCTACAAAGTCATCTGTGATATTATAAAGGTAATCGAGTGTATATGGCCGGTCTGGGTGTCTTGACAGCTGGACTCTTTGCCAACGTGTCAAATTCTTGTAGGTATCCTCTTTTAGGCCTTGTATTTTCTTTTCGAGCGAAGCGACAGCTTCAGAAACGTCTACCTGGCTGCTTTCTGCCAATTGTTTCATCTCTGCTAGTTTGCCTTCGAGCTCAGTAATGGGTTGTTCAAATTCCAATGACATCAAGTAGTTGATTGATCAAGCTACAAAACTAAATATTAAACTGCTTTCGCACTTAATTTTTTGACATAAATGCCAATGCATCTTTTTTTGGTTATTTTCAGCCTTTAAGTAACTCCAAAACCCAAAAGCGAACTTTTTATGGCGCAAGGAATAAATTCAGATGTCCGGACCATTAAAAATATTCTGATGCTTTTTGCTGCGATCTTGTTGATCGTGCTGATCAAAACACTGTCCGGATTACTTATTCCTCTAGCCTTTGCCTTGTTCATAGGGATTCTACTTTCCCCCATCATTGAATATTTAGAAAAAAAGAAATGGCCTTACACCGTAAGCATTACCATGATCACCGTACTTACATTGGGTTTTATGTTCTTGATCGGCCTGGTAATCTATGACACTGGTTCCCAAATCCTTGATGAGAAAACGAAACTACTAGCCCAGGTTGAAGCCAGATTTGAGGTAATTCTTAGCCAACTAGAGTTTATTCCTGGTGTGAAGGAACTAGAAGCTGATGGATTTACTGCAGCCCTGAATAGGATCATCTCAAAAGACTTCATCCTTAATACATCTGGCGTAGTAGCAGGGCAATTAGGCACATTTACCTTCAACTTTATTCTCTCTGCTGTTTACCTGGTGGCTGTACTAGGCAGTATTGTCAAATACGAAATGTACATCAACTATCTGGAAGGAGATGATCAGCAAGGCAAAGAACGGCTCTTAAATTCATTCACAGAGGTGAAAGCGTCAATTGTCAGTTATATGAAAGTCAAATTCTTCACTAGCTTTTGCACAGGGCTCTTCTTTGGGGTGCTTAGCTGGATCTTTGGTATTGACTTCGCTTTGTTTTGGGGTTTCTTAGCTTTCCTGCTCAACTTTATCCCCACAGTGGGTTCCATTGCTGCCACGATTCCCCCGGTACTTCTTGGACTTATTCAAATTGATAGCAGCGGATCTTTTGTCCTTTTCATAGCCCTATTGATTGCAACACAATTCGTTTGGGGCAATGTGATCGAGCCTTACCTTATGGGTACCTCAGTAGCATTAAATACAGTAACGGTTATTCTTGGCCTTATTATCTGGGGCTACATTTGGGGCATTTCTGGAATGCTACTTTCTGTTCCGCTAATTGTTATGGCTCGTGTGATACTAGCACAAATACCCGATGCAGACTTACTGGTCAAACTTATGGGGCGTAGTAGGCTCGGGAAAGAAAACCAATAGAATTGGCCATGGAACACTTCGAGCACGATGCGATGGCAACGCAGTTTACACTAACCATTGAAGGTGAGTCTAAGGAGGATGCTGAAAATGCCTCCCTACAGGTATTTCAACTTATCGATCAATTAGAGCTTCAACTCAGCAGGTTTATACCCGATAGTGATATCTCACGCATCAATCGCATGAAGGCAAATGAACAACTTCCGATCGATTTTGAGACTTGGGAAGTGATGAAAATGGCTATAGAGATAAGTCAAATGACGAAAGGAGCCTTTGATATTGGCGTTGCGAGGCACATGGATATCTTCAGAGCATCGAAGCAGGGCATACTGAATGAGTTTGAGATGACCAAAGCCCTGGCAAATGTTCAGGAGGAAAAGCTAGCTGCAGGAATCTTCATAGATCCTGACAAGCCAATGGCTTATTGCGTAAAGGAAGGTGTTCAATTTGACCTTGGAGGCATTGGAAAAGGTTATGCACTTGACAAGGTAAAACTGAAGCTTACGCATTTGGGTATTGACACATTCACGCTGAGTGCCGGAGATAGCACTCTCTTAGTGAGCAACAATACTGAATTCAAAGACTCATGGCAGTATAGCATTGCCAGTAGCCAGGACAAAATGGAGTTAGAGCTTAGCAATGTGGTCGTGAGCGCTTCGGGTACTTTTTATCAGGGCAATCACATTTTCGATCCTAGAACAGGAAGCAATCAAATATCCAATAGTTATCACAGACTCTGGGTCGCTTGTCCATCAGCTGCCTATTCTGATGCATTTTCGACCGCTCTCTTTTTAACTGCGGAGGAAGAGATTAGAAAAATCTTGGCCGAAAGCGACAAAATTATCTGGGTGGCTTATTCAAAGGATGGAAATCTTCAATTCCTTTCAAAAAATCACATATATTAGGTTTTAATAAACCTAAGGCCTAAAACTTAATTCTGAGGAGTATGAAAGAATCTAGTAGACGAGATTTCATCAAGACCTCTGCCCTTTTCGGTGGTGGATTGATGTTAGGAAATCCATTTAACATAACAGCAAACCCACTAAGTGTTGCTGACAAAGTCAACATAGCTGTTGTTGGTTGCGGTGGACGTGGTAGCGGTGTATTATTCAACAACATACCAAAAATCCCGAGTGCCAATTTGGTAGCGGTCTGCGACATTGTGGAAAGCAGACGAGAAGGAGCAAAAGAGCGTTTTAATTCTCAATTTGGGGGCAAGGTCAATGCCTATGAGGACTTCTATGAAATGCTTGAGAAGGAAGAGCTGGATGCAGTTGTTCTAACCACTCCAGACTTTTGGCACAAAGCACATGCGGTTGATGCTATGAATGCGGGACTTCATGTCTATTGTGAAAAGGCAATGTCGAACAATATCGAAGATGCCAAAAAGATGGCTCAAGCGATGAAATCGACTGGTAAACTTCTACAGATTGGTAGACAAAGAAGATCAAACGACAGGTACCGTTTTACACACCAGGTTCTTCTGGAACGTGAACAAATGTTTGGTCGATTGACACATGCCATAGGCCAATGGAACAGATCTCGCATTTGGTCACAAAGACCCAATAAAAGAGATAATATAGACCTTAAGAAGCTGGATCGTTACGGTTTCAAAACCATGGATCAGGTTTACAATTGGAGAAACTATAAAGAGCTTGGCGGTGGTGTAGTATCAGATCTGGGTTCTCATCAAATCGATATCTTCAACTGGTTCTTTGGGGCCTTCCCTCATACGGTGTATGCCTCTGGTAATAACTCTTACTTTGGTTTAGAGCAAGCGGATACAATGGCGACCATACTTGAGTATGATACACCGAAGGGACCCGCTATCGGCATTTACGAGAATATATCGAACTCTAGGGCTGTTGGCGTGTATGAGCGCTTTATTGGAGACGATGGTGCCTTTATTATCTCCGAAGGCAAGGACAATAAGATTTACCGTGAGTCACGTGTTTCTTCCAAACGATGGAAAAAGTATATCGATAAAGGTTATCTCTCAAACCTGGCTGATATGCAGCAGTACAAAGAAAAGGAATCGGGAGATTCAGGTATTAAGGAAACTGCGCCTCAAATCAGTTATGACATCAAGGACATGAACGATATGGACAAGGTGTATAACCTGGCAGCGCACACGGCACACTTGTACAATTTTGTCGAGACAGTGCGTGGTGAAGAAACCTTGAATTATGATGCAGAGGAATCTTACAAATCAGAAGTCTGTATTTACAAGATTCACGAAGCGATCAATGCCGGTGGTAATAGGATTAAAATAAATCCAAAAGAGTATAAAATCTAGACCTACTTGATCAAAAATTAAGGCTTCATTTTGAAGCCTTTTTTAATTATCGATCCGTCCATTCACAGCATAAATGGTACTTCTATGTTCTTTATGATTATCGCATTCTATATCATTCCATTCCTAATTGTCGCACTGGCATTGATAGATGTGCTTAGAAATGAATTCGAAGGCAGTAATAAACTGATTTGGGTACTCGTAATCATCTTGATGCCCGTCCTAGGATCAATCCTGTACTACTTTATCGGGAGGAATCAGCGGATTAAGCGGTAACGAAATTAAACGTCCCAGTCTTTTTTGTGAGAGCTTACTTTGCTGTTTGGAAGGATGTAAGGTGCAACTATAGCAGCAATAAACAGGGCGATTACAATAAGTATAAACATCTCGTTTTTTTTTGACGCGAAGATGCGAATTAAAGTGAAATGAGAAAAGTAATTACATCAGAAATTACCTTCTATACCTTATCATAAAAGAAATTTAACAAAAGGCTGAAATAGGTTGCCACCTTTAATGGATAACTTGCGTCAGTAAAGTATGCGTTTACTCCTCTTCTGCTTCTTTCTGACCACCATCACCACCTTGACCGTCCGTGCTCAGGACTCGGTGTTGGTATTAAGAGGTCAGGTCATCGAACAGAAAAGTGAAGAGCCAGTGCCTTTTGTGAACATCAGGCTCAATGATTACTACTACGGAACGTCCACCAATCTGGATGGACGATTTGAGTTAAAGCTAAAACAAGGACGCTTCTCTGATAAAAATGAGCTTCAAATATCTTGCATAGGATACCAGTCTCTCGTCATCAAACTTTCCTCCCTGGATCCAAGCTTATATCAGACCATTCGATTAATACCGCGACAGAATAGCCTTGATGATTTTGTGGTAAGAAGCTCGAGGCTTAGGCGTAAAGAGAGCAATCAAGCCAGGACAGTGGTTATGGATGCTATAGACAGGATCCCGGCCAACAGAGCCAAAACTAATTATCTGGCCAAATCATTTTATAGGCATTACTGTAAAGAGGATACCAGTTATGTGAGGCTAACAGAAGCGGCTATAGCGCTTTTTCAGCATAAAAAGGGAGGTAAGTTTGTCCAGATCCCTGAGCAGCGACTTCATTTTGGCCTAAATCATATGCGAAGGAGCTTTGATTATACAAGCTTCGCAAAACTCTCACACCCCCCTATTTCCCTCAACTTCATCATGTCGAATGACCTGACCAATTATGAGTTCCACAATCCATTGAGACGAAATTTAGATCATTATGAATTCATGATTGAGGACACTACTTCTCTAAATAATGAGCCCATTATCGTGATAGGCTTTGAACCAAAAGAGCCTCAAAAGCGAAAGCTCAATTATGAAGGCAAGTTGTTCATCAACATGAAGGATAAGGGTTTTGTAAGAGCTGATATCAAAGAAATTCAGGTCTTCTCCAACGCTATTGATAGTATTCGTTCAACTGTAGACAAACAGGTCTTTTTCCAGAAGTTCAAAGGAAAGTACTTCCCACAGCGTTTACTATCAGATGTAAATGCCGAGCACTTCTTTTCGGGTTCGGATCAATCCGTTAGTCACCAATCTCATGTAGAGATCATGGTGAACGAGTTGATCCCCAAATCACAGGCTGAATTCGCAGCTGGGGAACCCTCTGAGGAAGATTTACGAGCCATTCAATATGATTCGGCCTTCTGGAATTCCTATACAGTACTAGAAGCAACACCGCTAGAGAAGAAAATTATTGATGATCTCTCCAAAAAAGTATCGCTACAGAATCAGTTCGAAGCGATCAATAGATTTAAAGAAGGCGTTCAGTCCATTATTGATAACTCAGACTTTCAAGCAGCCATAAGCGATTACAATGGAACCCCTGTTTATACCGTCTTATGGGCAAAGTGGGGCGTCCCAAATTTCTATGAAATAATTCCATCGCCTTACCTTAGAAAGTTGATGAAAAAAGGAAAAGTCAAACTCTTGATGATCTCTCTTGACGAGGATGAAGCCACGTGGAATGAAAACCGAGAAATCTACGGCCTGAATAGAGACTTTGTAATTCACAAGCGAGTTCCATTGGGATTAGGAGATGATATCGTTCAGAAGTTCTTTGAGGAGCTTGTTCCAGACTATTTGGTACTTGGCGTAGATGGAAAAATTCTAGACCACTTCCCTCCATTACCGAGCGTATCGGATGTCAAGTCTTACTACAATGAACTAATGAAACAAAAATCAGTTGAGTCGCAGAACCGATAGATTCAGTCGTTTATTATCCTCATCAAACTGGACTTTCAAAAGACGATCTTGAGACCAATTCATTAAGGATATATCCTCGTCTACCTTCAATGAATTAAGAGCTTTTGAACTGACGTCAAACGATTGATAGGTGTGGGCTTGAGGATATTGAAAATGGCTACCTATAAAGTGGTTCACCCTTGCCAATCTACCAAAATCGATCAGGTCAAAGGCAAGGCCTTGAGATTCAACTATCTTCAAATCAGAAGCTATTTTCAAATAGGCGGTGTGATTATAAGATATGCCCTGATTGACTGCCTTGCTCAAACTTTGATTCATAAATCTCATTTGTATCTGATCTGTGGCGGAGGCCCTATCAATCCGTCCTTCTAAGTCCCTTCCACCATTGGCCTCGAAGACATTCCTTCTTCCATATACATTCTGATCAATCTGGGCCGTACGATCCCTCGCGATAAACTCTCTTTCTAAAGCTCCCCTACTTCGGTATTCAGGCTTAAACACCTCAAGAGCCACCATTAACTGTCCATTCTCATTCAATCTCAACCCGTCCATGAATACAGATGCATTGGCCCCTCGAAACTTCTTTTCCTTGGCTTTCTCAAAACCTTCGGAGGATAAGTCCTCAAATGTCTGATAGGTCGAAATGCCCTTTAGTGATTTAAATGCTTCATGACTTAAAGCCCCTTCTCTACCATCAATTTTTCCCCAAAAAAGCCCCTCAACCTTATCTTTCGTACCAACACTGTAAGTACCCGCAATAAGCGCATTGTTAGCTGTATAGATCGCTTTCACAGCTCTCACCTTCTTCTTTTCAAAAGATGCCAGCATTTCATTTCTCAGAACATTGCCTTGCAGATTAAGTGATCTCCAGATCAAAGCATCTTTCTTTTGAATATCTGCCAGTATCAAAAAATTCAATCCCTTCGTTTCTGGATCAAACTTAGTTTCACCGATATACTTTACTCTGCCCGGCACCCCTACAGGTATTGTTTCAAAAGAGTTATCGGACTTCAGTTTAAAGATGACTGGATTCGGACCGATGAGCCCAGTCATCCACACATGATCATAATAAGTCTCTACTTGACTAACCTGAACCGCACCTGAAAATTCATACCTGGAACGTTCATAATCTCCGTATTCTGTATTCGCTTTGATTAACTCATAGCGCTTGCCTGATTTATCGGCAAAGAGGAGTATTATTCCTTTTGGGGATACTTGTTGAAAGACAGGAGACATTCCTTTGGAAAAGGGATACATGTTCTTCCATGTCTGCTCTAATTCATGATTCAGTCCCGAATATTCTAAGGCTAGGTCTCCAGTGCTAAGCTGCACCATATTTCTGTTCAGCAATACTACGCCCAATGTATCAACAGGATACACATTGTATGCCCCTTTAAAACTCGCAGTAACATCATCCTGAGCCAAGACGCCAAGGTTGAGAAGGGTAAAAAGGCCAAAAAGTAGTCGCTTCATAGTATCATTATGTCAAAAGTGAATTTAGAAAAGAACCTAGGAAGGAATCCACCTCAGAATATATCTTTTCATTTAGACTGACAAACACTATGTCTAATACGTTGTAAACGAGGAGTGCGTTTTCACTTCTTTTTATACCAATATTTGTTGGGGTTCGCTGGATCAAAAACATCTTTTGATAGGCCCTTAGATGCGTCAATATCCAAATAGTGCTCTATTTGCAACATTCTTCCATCCAAGAAAAAGGTTACGGTTTGTTCTACCCATCCCCCTTCTACTTTTTTATGGTCACTGTATTGAACATCTAATACAGCTCCCCTCCCCGTTTTACTAATTCTTCTTACGGTGTAGAAGTGATCGGCATCGATCCAAAACTGCTTCGTTTCCAAATCTCCTTCCTTCGCCCCAACAACATATGCTCGTTTGCCATTTAATCGATCCTCGCGGAAAACGGATGTGTCATAACCATATTCTTTGAGCTTATCCATCACCTTGGCAGGCGAAATAAAATACATTCCTCCTTTAAAGAGTAAGAACTCTTGAGGCTCAAAGCGAGCCGATTGGAAGTTGTAATCATGAAAGCGATAGGCAGAATCATTTCTGAAAATCACGAAACGTCCTTGATCGTTATAATCAATTCTAAATAGGTCAGGATAACTCACTGCCTCGTACCATATGGCTGTATCTCTGACGGCTCCATTCTGATTGTACCGAATCGTCTCTTGCGTGAAAGTGAATTCTTTGAACCAGTCACTACGATTCTTCACTTGCATGGCATCCAACAATTGACCTGTACTGGTGATTTGGGCATTTGAAGCTTGAAGTGAAATGCCTAAAACGAAGAGTATCAAAATTTGCTTCATGGACTAAAGCTAGTACTATCTAAAAACATACGAACGTGAGAACTTGCTAAAACACATCCCCAATCAAAGAAGTGTTCTTCACATAGCCCAAAACTATGTTGACAATCATCCTAAATTTTAGCATCTTCAAATCTGATTGCGATGGCAGCTCAGTGAAAAGATTTTTACTTCTCTTTATACTCCTTCAAGCCTTCTGGATTAATACCTCCATCGCCCAATCGACCCCAAAAACGGTTATTGCTGTATCTGGAGATGGCATCCATAAAATACTGATTAAGAACGGGTTTGACCCAATTAAGTATTACAAAGAGTTCGTACGCCTGAACAAAAAGAATATCAGCCGCTCCAATGGTCTGTTCATCGGCAAGAAGTATATACTTCCAAACGAAGGTAGTGGTACAACAAGTTCTTCATCTGCTGATGACAAGTCAATCGACTTTCCTCTTTTCGGCAAAAAGTACGCTAAAGTACCCATAGAAAGTAACGCCCTAAAAGGAGCTATCTATTATCTCATTTCAGGCCATGGCGGACCCGATCCGGGAGCGGTTGCAAAACGTAGTGGAAGAACCATCTCAGAAGATGAGTATGCCTATGACGTAACCCTCAGATTGGCCAGAAGTCTGTTAGCTCAGGGTGCTGAAGTTTACTTAATAATTCAGGACAAAAATGATGGTATCAGAGATGAGAGTATTCTCAAAGTGGACTATGATGAAGTCAACTACCCGAACCAGAAGATTCCAAGAAGTCAGAAACTGCGCTTAAGACAGCGAACGGCTTCCGTTAACAAGCTCTTTAAGCAAAATGGAAAGGCCTATCAACGCCTAGTGGTTACTCATGTGGATAGCCGTAGTCAAAGAGAGAAAATTGACGTTTTCTTCTATCATCATAAAAACAGTAAATCAGGCAAGCGATTAGCTACTAACCTTCAAAAGACCTTCAAACAGAAGTACGCCAAGTATCAACCCAATCGAAAGTATACCGGCACAGTAGAGAGTCGAAGCAATCTCTATGTTATTCGGAATACTCTTCCCCCGGTGGTTTATATCGAACTGGGCAATCTAAAAAACACTGCAGACCAAAGGCGTATTCTAAATGCTACTAATCGGGATGCTTTGGCCAAGTGGATTGCCGAGGGACTAACTTTGGACTACAGCAAATCCAAGTGATTATGATAAATGAAAGCCAAAAAAAGCCTATTGATTTCTCAATAGGCCTTTTTATATACTCGTAAGAGCTGTTAAGGCATATCAATGATGATTTCACTATTTCCAGCTAATGAATGCTTATCGTCAAAGACGTAAAGCTCTAAACCCTCAGCTGAATCATTCTTTATAGTGACAGCATTCTTTGAGGCAGAGATCTTGAGGTTACGCTCTCTAAATTTAATTTTGAACGAGTATCCCTCCCATTGATCTGGCAATGAAGGGCTGAAGTAGAGTTCTCCATTTCTAACCCTCATCCCTGCAAAACCTTTGGCGAAGGCCATCCATGTACCGGCCATTGAGGTGGTATGACAGCCATCTTCGGTATCATTATTATAATCATCTAAATCAAGACGAGCCGTACGGATGTACATCTCATAGGCCTTCTCTTTGCGACCTAGCTTAGAAGCAAGGATTCCATGCACACATGGAGATAATGATGATTCATGAACCGTTAGTGGTTCGTAGAAATCAAAGTTCCTTTCGATGGTTTCTATATCAAACTCATCCTCAAAGAGGTAGACGCCCTGAAGCGTATCAGCCTGTTTGATGTAACATGAGCGTAGAATCCTATCCCAAGACCACTTCTGGTTGATCGGACGATCCTCAGGGTTCATATCATCGGTTTTGATGAGCTCTTTATCCAAGAATCCATCCTGCTGCAAGAACACACCCAATTCTTCGTCATAGCCCAGGTACATGTTGTCTAGAATATGCTGCCATTTGTTTGTCTCTTCTACACCCTTGAAATTGATTTTCTCAAGGAGTGCTTTTAGTTTGGGGCTCTCCTTATACTGTTGTAATCCCTCAATTGTGTATTTCAGGGTCCACAATGCCATTTTACTGGTGTACCAGTTATTGTTGACATTGTTTTCGTACTCATTAGGTCCAGTTACACCCAGCATTACATACTGCTCCTTGGCTTTAGACCATTGGACACGTTGTGCCCAGAATCTTGATATAGCAATCAGTACCTCTAAACCATAGTCAACGAGATATTCATTATCGTCATGGTAATTGATATAGTCATAAATGGCGTATGCGATAGCGCCATTTCTATGAATCTCTTCGAAGGTGATTTCCCATTCATTGTGACACTCTTCTCCATTCATAGTCACCATTGGGTAAAGTGCCGCTCCATCGGTAAAGCCTAGTTTTTCTGCATTTTCAATGGCTCTGTCTAAGTGCTTATAGCGGTACATAACCAGGTTTCTCGCTACTTCCTGATCAGAAGTTGCCAGGTAGAATGGTAAACAGTAGGCTTCAGTGTCCCAATAGGTACTTCCACCATATTTCTCTCCTGTAAAGCCTTTAGGACCAATGTTCAGTCTTTCATCTTTACCAGTATACGTTTGATTCAATTGAAAAATATTGAATCGAATACCTTGCTGAGAAGACACATCTCCATCAATGGTGATATCACTCTTTTTCCAGCTTTCAATCCAAGCAGCTTTTTGCTCATCCATCAAGGCATCGAAACCTGTAGACATGGCATCTTCAACCTGAGTCTGACATTCTTTGGCAAGCACATCCTTCTCAAAGTTCATCGAAGAGATATTCGCTGCATACTTATAGATGGTGAAGGCCTCTCCCTCTGAAACACTTCCTGTTTCAGTCACTTCAACGTATTTGTCGCGATCGGCAGTTGTTCTTCCTTTAGAGGTCCATGATCCTCCTATTTTAAACGACATACCCGTTGCGACCCAGAAATCCGTCTTTTTCGTACTCGCCACGATATAAGAGAAATCAGAACCGGCCTGTTTAGACTGTTCTACCCAGAACTTCTCATCATAGTTTGAGTCTGCGTTCACTACATCAAAATCAACATATGGAGTGATTTTGGCTTCTCCAGAGAAATTCAATGGAGTTACTTGATAAGCGATGGCCCCAATCCTATTACGCACCATGCTGTTAAATCTGGTGGTAATGACTGAAACAGACTTTCCACTCGGAAGAGTGGCGGTAAAAGAGCGCTGTAGATAGCCCTCTTGCATATTCAATTCACGTCTGAAATCGGAGACTTCAGCGGTATGCAGATCTAAAGCTTCCCCATCGAATTCGATATTAATTCCAATCCAATTGGCAGCATTCAATACTTTAGCGAAGTACTCTGGGTAACCATTTTTCCACCAGCCAACTCGAGTCTTATCTGGATAGTACACTCCCGCGACATAGTTGCCTTGAAGTGTGTCTCCCGAGTATTGCTCTTCGAAGTTGGCACGTCCACCGAACATGCCATTTCCTATACTGAATATACTTTCTGAAATTCTATTGTACTCTGGAACAAAGCCTTCTTCTATGATCGACCAAGGATCATGCTTGATGTAATTCTTCATTACTGTATAATGCTTTTAAAAAATCAATATCTACTTTGGTTAAATCGCTGATTACTACATCAGCTTCTGATAACACGATTGGGTCTCCAACTCCAATACACTTCATGCCTCCGGCCTTTGCCGCTTTTACACCTGATATGGCATCTTCCAAAACCAAACAGTCTTCTGGGAAGAATCCAAGCTGTTCTGCTCCTTTTAGAAATACTTCTGGGTTGGGTTTTGATTGGGTGATCTGGTTACCATCCACAATCACTTTAAAGACCTTATCAAGCCCTACACACTTTAAAATGGTAGGCGTGTTTTTACTGGCAGATCCAATGGCTATGGCAATGCCATTGGCCTTGAGTTTATCAATGAAGTCAACAACACCGGGTAAAATATCCGATGGCGTCATAGAGGAGATAATATCCACGTATATCTCATTCTTACGTTCAGTATAGGCCTGAATCTCTTCGTCAGTCTTTTCAATATTGCCCAAGGAGAGTATATGCTTCATAGAGTCGAAACGACTTACCCCTTTAAGGTTCTCATTCTCGGCTTCGTCAAAGGCCACACCTACTTCATCTGCCATGGCCTTCCAGGCAGTGTAGTGTGCTGGTACGGTATCAACTATAACACCATCCAGGTCAAATATGCATGCTTTAGGTAAAATCATTTAAAATCAGGGTAGTGACCTCGCATCATGTCCTCCGTCTCATCAAGAGACTTGAAGACTTCGAAGGTCGTGCCTTGTGTACGTTGTGCGCCAAGTGCATTGGCATACATAGCGGATAAAATAAAGTTGTCGCCACCATCCTTCAAACCGTAGGCCAAGCCTCCTGCAAAAGAGTCGCCACAGCCTGTTGTATCGATAACCTGTTCCATAAAGATGGACGGGACAAATTCTTCTTTCAACTCACCATTGGGCTTTGTGAATACTTTGCAGCCAGACGCATCTGTGGTGATTATTAGCGCTTTTGGACCCCTGTCTAAGATGTAATCAGCCATAGGCCTTAAGTGATCCTGTCCGATATCATCTAGAAGGTCGGTCAATTCGCTTTCAGCATACTCATGCTTATACCAGGTACACCATGACTCTTCAAGGTTCATCTTCAGCACATCGATGTATGGTAACCATAGATCTCTTTCGACCCAAAACTTCTTATGCCGATCTCCTCCTATAGTCATGGTATGTGTAGGTCCATGGCCATCGAAGATTATGGTCCCTGAGCTATGCTCTTTGAGATACTTTAGGGTATCCAAAACGATCTCATGATCTGTGATCGGTACAAAGACAAAAGCATCACAGTCAATGTATGGCGCTAAATCCTTCGGCATGATTGGATTCATAAATGCCGTCTGCTTTTCTTCTCTGAAGTTTTGATCGATGAACTTCAGTTTGATAACGTCCCCACTGTCAGCTTCGTCACTCACCCCTGACATATCAATCGCAGGAAATGGCTTGAATATTTCCCGAACGGCTGGGGTATCAATTTTACGAATATGTGAGATCGGGTAAACCGTACCCTGATCTCTCAGTAGTTGCGCCAAGCCAATCACTGGATGAGTAATACAACCATACTTTTCGATCACCTCACCTCTGTGTGTGGTAATGTGATCTCGAGGGATTGGCCCTACAACCGCTACTTTGTATTTTCTGCTCATTTTATCACTAGCTAAAGTATATCCAAAGCGCTGCGATTATCGCAATAAGTACGATGGTTAGCAAAGTATCGAGCTTCTTTTTCCCTGATTCCGTTTGCACTCCCCGTTCATAGGTAATTCCATCTGTCTTTTCGGGTGCTGGAGCGGGAGTCATCAAACTCACAACGACCAAGACAGCACTACAAATGACAAAGAGGAATATGGCAAAATGAAGGAAGTTGAACGTAGCAAAATCATAGACAATTCCGGAAAGGGAATCTTGCATTTGCTCTAACACAAAACGCAAAGCTCCAATACCTAGTCCAGTCAGAAGTGCTGCCATAGCACCTTGTCCATTCAATCGTTTAAAGAAAATACCAAGCAAAAAGACCGCTGCAATTGGTGGTGAGATATAACCTTGAACACTCTGTAGGTAGACAAAGAGCGAGTCGCTCACATTCTCCATAAATGGAATCCACAGTAAACCGATAGCTACCATGATAATGGTTGCAATTTGGCCGATTACCACCAACTTCTTTTCCGGGGTTTCTGGCTTCCACCTTTTATAGACGTCAATTGTGAAAATTGTGGAGCAAGAATTAAAAACAGAGGATAATGAGCTCATTAAAGCCGCAAGCAAACCAGCAATCACCAACCCTCTAAGACCTGCCGGCACCATGGCCTTGACCATCACTATAAGCGACTGATCGTTACTCTCCAACTCTAACATCCCCTTTTGAGAAAGTGCATAAGCGATAATTCCAGGAACTACGAATAAAAATAGCGGAAGCATTTTCAAGAAACCGCCAAAGATGGTTCCTTTCCTAGCTTGTTCTATATTTCTGGCCGAGAGTACACGCTGTACTATGTATTGATCGGTACACCAATACCAAATTCCTAGAATTGGTGCTCCAAAAAGGATACCTGTCCAAGGAAAGTCGGGATGATCCATAGGTTGCCACATATCAAAGTAACTGTCTCCTACAGTCGCTTGAAGTTCTCCCCAACCACCAAGCGCTTGAAGACCAAAAATTGTAACGGCAATAGAACCACCGATCAGTACGAACATTTGAATCATATCCGTGTATAGTACTGCTTTGAGGCCTCCAAAGATTGTATATACACCTGTCGCGACAACAATGATTAGTGCACCTGTCCAAAACTCTACACCTATCGCTGTAAAGACTATTGCCCCTGCTGCAATGGTCACGGAGATCTTTGTAAGGATATAAGCAATGATTGAAACCCAAGTGAGGTAAGTTCTAGCCCCTGATGAATATCTTTTTTCCAGAAATTCAGGCATGGTAAAAACACCACTTCTAACATAGAATGGTACAAACACCCAACCCAAAAGTAGTAACATAAAACCTGCAAGAATTTCGAATTGGCCAACAGCAACTCCTGAACTGGCACCAGAACCAGCAAGACCTACTAGGTGCTCTGAACCAATATTGGAAGCAAATAATGAGGCTCCAATGACAAACCAACCCACATTCTTACCTCCCAAAAAGTAATCTGACGAAGAGGCATTAACCTTCTCTTTAATTGTCGCCCAGGCTGCAATACCAAAGACTACCAAAAAATAGCCAGCTATAATGACGTAATCGAGGCTAATTAAATCTACCATGTTTTTAAGTTAAGGTTGAGTTGTGTTAAAAGCTATATATCCTGACGTAGTCCACTTCCATGGATTGTGGCCATATGGAGTCATCAACTCCCCGAGAACCACCCCATGATCCTCCAACGGCTAAATTCAATATTACATAAAAGGGATGATCAAATGGCCAATCGTCCGCATCCTTCCCTGTATTCTCAAAAGTATGATACTGTTCTCCATCGATAAACCATTCAATTTTATCGGCTGTCCACTCAATGGCATACTCATGAAATACCTCCGAAGCATCTGAGATCATTGTGGAATCTCCTTTTTGTGTTCCCTTCATATGGTTGAATGATTGGGTGTGCACTGTCCCGTAAATCATACCTTGGTTATAGCCAACATGCTCCATGATGTCAATTTCTCCGCTTCTGGGCCATCCACCATATTCGTTCTTTGCGGGAAGCATCCATATGGCCGGCCATGTTCCAGTGCCCTGAGGGAGTTTAGCGCTTACCTCAATCCTACCGTACTTCCAATCACCTCTATTTTTTGTCATTACTTTGGCTGAAGAATATGCACTATTCTCTATGGAATCGTGCAAAGCAGTAATGACCAGTTTGCCGTCTTCAATGCGTAGGTTTTCAGAACGATCGGAGTAATACTGAAGCTCATTGTTACCAAAGCCACAAAGTTGAGGGCAACCATCGCCTACGGAGATAAACCATTTGTCCTTATCAAGATTAGCACCATCAAACTCATCTGACCAAACCAGTTTCGGCTCATTTGACCTCGTGCTCAAAAGAAATAGTAACAGGAATATTGCTGAAGCCGAAAAAGCCAAAGGCTTTATGAGCTTTTCTCTAAAAGTCATTCAATGTGTTTTAAATCAATGATGTTTCCCCCATTTCATTGTTTTCTACACAATTCAAAACTACAAGAAAAAGCCAAAGCGGAAATGACTTTGGCTTTAATTTCATAGTTCAATCCTATTATGGACGCTCAACCTAATCAGTTAGCCAATTCGTATACTCTGACATAATCCAAAATGAATTGCTGGCTCTGAATGCTTGGATCAATGGCTCCTCCCATTCCGCCACCCATAGCAAGGTTCACAATGAGATTCTGAGGCTTATTGAAGGGCCATTCTAATTCATCAGCTGTTTTGTCATAAGTGTAATAATACTCGCCATCCAAATAAGCTTTTACACCTTCAGGCGTCCACTCAATGGTGTAATTATGAAAGGTATTGGTCATGTCCTCTACCTCCTTTACAGCCGTAATATGAGTCCCCTCCTTGAAATAGTAGGTTCTGGTGTGGCAAGAGGCGTGGTTAATACCATTGCCAGTCTCGTCATCAATTTCGCTGCCAATGTTCTCAAGAACATCAATTTCTCCGCAATAAGGCCAAGAAAGCTCATCTCTGTATTCATCACCCAAGAGCCAGCCAGCTGCCCAAGTACCATCTTTTGAAGGAGACTTAGCTCTAAATTCTATTTTTCCATATAGGAAGCTAACTTTTCCTCTGGTCGTTAACCGAGCAGAAGTCCAATCTTGTCCCATATCGTTCTTGTGAGCTTCAATAATCAGGTTACCATTTTCAACCCGAGCATTTTCTCTTCTATCCTTGGTATAATATTGAGGTTCATTGTTACCCCAACCCCAGTTTCCAACATCATAAGTCCACTTGGTGAGATCGGGTGCACCATCTACATCAAACTCATCTGACCAGACCAATTTCCATTCAGATCCGCTTGTACTTTGGGTCATTGACTCAGGAGTCATTTCATGATCAATCATTTTAGTGAATTGAACACGATCCACCTCAACGTCACCTGACATGTGCAGCTTCATTTTGTGGACACCGGTGTTTAAAGGGCTACCATCTTTTCCCACCAATGAATAATCATTGCTATTGGCCACAATGGCTCCGGTGATATTGTATGTTCTTCCATCTGGATTATCATGGTAATCTTCAACCCAGACTGAACCGTTTCCTTTGGTCAAGACTTCCGTCTTATATCTGCCCACAGCGGGTACATTTAACTCAAATGTCACCCATGAATCTCCTGATGATTTTATACCCGAGGTATTCTTTTCGACACTTCCAGATGATTCTATGAAGTCTTCAGCTTCAAAAACCGCATCAGCATCGATGGTGGTTTTATCTCCAGAAGTTTGTCCACAGGCAATGCAAAGGACACAGAGTATTAGTATAGACAAATATTTTAAATGCTTCATTGAATTACTTTTTAACCAAGATACTTTCCAATTCTTCCAAACTCTTACCTTTCGTCTCAGGTACTTTGAGTAGAATAAATACTAAGCCAAAAACAGCAAAAACCCCATAAATCAAGAAGGTCATAGAACTTCCTAAAGTGGATAACTCCCAAGGAAAAACAGACTGAACACCAGCGCTGACCATTGAGTTGACAAAGCCAACAAATGAGATGGCAATGGCCTTAATCGATAGTGGGAATAGCTCGGAAAAGAGCACCCACATCACTGGGCCCAATGAAATCGCAAACGAAGCGATAAAACCTAAAATACCCACTAGTATCAATGTAGGATTCATTTCGATCGCTGCTGTGATCAATTCTGATTCGTAAATCTTCGCATCCTCAGGACCCAAAGCTTCTCTCAAGGCTTTTTTATAGACCACATCGTTTTCAAATGAATTACCAACTAAACCGTCTAATTTGGTCAACTCAATCTCTGCTGATAAACCAGACAAATTTTCTTCTTTTAGTTCATAGGTAGCCTGATTAAAGCCATAGGCAATGATGAACATAAAAATTGCAATACCGGCAACACCGAACGAGAGGAGCTTTTTTCTCCCCAGTTTATCAATGTATATCATGGCGATAATTGTGAATACCAGATTGACGAGTCCAACGATAATCGCTTGTTGAAAAGCTGCGTCAGTTCCTCCTCCAGTCTGTTCAAAAATCATAGGTGCATAGAAGAAAACAGAGTTAATACCCGTGATCTGTTGAAGGATACCTATTACCAAACCAATAGTAAGCACAAGCCCCATAGCCGGCTTGAACAAAGCACTTAACGGAGCCTTTGGCTTTCCTTCATCGGCAGCCAAAGTAGCCTTAACACCCTCAGCATCTGCTACAGCCTCTTCCTCACTTCTAAACATCTTCATCACGCTCAGTGCCTCTTCGTCATGACCTTTCATTAACAGCCATCTTGGGCTCCTTGGTACTGCATATAGTCCAAAGAAGTATAAAACAGCAGGAAGTGCTTCCAGTCCGAGCATCCAACGCCAGTTGTGCTCTCCAATGCCTAGGCTTTCTACCCAAGTAGCATCTGAATCTCCTAGAGACAAAATCAGGTAATTAGTAAAGAAGGCAAGCGAAATACCGATTACAATATTCAGTTGATTAAAGGAAACCATGGTTCCTCGAATCTTAGGAGGCGCAATCTCTGCGATATACATTGGGGCAAGAATCAAAGATGCTCCAACTCCAATACCTCCCAACATTCTAAAGATCAAAAACAGAATGAAATTGGGAGCCATGGCAGAACCTACTGCCGAAACCGTAAAGATTATAGCACAGGCTTTCAGTACTACCCTTCTGCCAAAGCGATCGCTTATGGTGCCAGAAAAGAGCATTGCAACAGCCGCAATGAATGTCAAAGAGCCAACAGAGAGCCCAAGCTGGGCATCTGTCATATCAAATTCTATTTGTACAAACTTGTTAACACCGGAAATTACGGAAGCATCGAAGCCCATTAATAACCCACCAAGCGCAACGATTGCCGCGACTTTATAGGTAAATCGTGATTGACTTTTCATAGGAAGAGGTTAAGTAAGAAGATTCGGATCTTACTGGAAGACCCGAACGTAATCTACAATTAAATATTGGGGAAATGTAGTAGTGCTATTTGGAGCACCTGGCCAATTTCCACCAACTGCTACGTTAAAAATGAAGAAGAAACTATTTCTAAATTCACTGAGTTGCGCTGGAGTTGTATCAATCGCATGATATTCTTGATTATCCATATACCAAGTGATGCGAGATGAAGTCCAAACGATTGAAAAGACATGAAATTCATCATGAAAAGTTCCTGATGGTAATGTTACATCGCCACCGAAGTTAGCATGCTGTCCATCATGTTGCCAGTGTACTGTACCATGAACCGTATTCTCACGACCACTACCACCAACCATTTCCATAATATCAATCTCACCAGAAGCAGGCCAGCCCACGGAATTAAAGTTTGATCCCAACATCCACAGTGCAGGCCAAATGCCTTGACCTTCAGGAAGAGCCGCTCTGATATCAATACGGCCGTATTGGAAGTCTTCTTTTCCTCGCGTGATCATCCTGGTGGAAGTATAATCATATCCCTGAAAGCTTTCCTGTTTGGCTTCAATGATCAAATGGCCATCTTGTGTATAGGCATTTTCAGAACGATAGTATTGAAGTTCATTATTTCCCCATCCATTGGTTCCATTCCCAATTTCAAAGGTCCAATCAGATTGATCTATTGTACTTGCTGAGAAATCATCTTCCCAGACCAAAGTCATATTCGGATAGGAAGTCGGAGAAGTAAAACCAGTAGCAGGAATATCTACACCTGAATCGGTGCCATCGTCATTATCATCTGGAGTATCACTATCGCTTCCTCCATCGCAGGACATAATTCCTAGAATTAAGCCCAGACAGCCTATTCTTAGTAGCTCTTTCATAGTCTCAGTATAAAAAAAGCACCCACCCTACACTATGAATGACTTCATAGGAGAGCAGGCGCCTTAAAAGAGCATCTTATTGTCTTATAAGTCTGAATGTCCAGTGAACACCAGCTGTAGTCTCAATTCTGAGTTCCATTCTTAAATCAGAACCAGTCTCAGTTACTGATTGTACTTGATACGTAATTGCAGATTGGAAATCTGTGGCACCGATGTGGTTACCCAATTCCCCAGCATTCGTCACTTTTGGTAAGCCTAGGTAGGCAGCAGTACCATTTACTGTTAGAGTGGCACCGTTGAAAGAGTAAGTGAATGAACCACCGTTTATTGGTGCAACAGGAGCGCCACAAGCATCTCCACCACCTTGCCATCCTTCGATCCAGGTATCAGCACCTACGGCTATAGTGAAAGAACCGTCACTTCCGAAGGTATAAGTATCGTCATAGAAGCATGCTCTTGTACCAACATCACCTGCCGAAATAGACCACCATTCTCCGCTTCCAGGGTTAGGACCAACAGCCAAAGATCCTGCAACCGGCTCCATTACCCATGTACCAGTAATATCCGGAATAGCACTGGCTACCGTAAAGTCAGCAGAAGCAGTTCCAGTATTACCATTAGTATCCGTTGCAGAGACAGTAATAGTATGGTCGCCAGCAGTTAAACCAGTCGCTGTGATTGTCCCATCCCAGTTATCACCTGTAGGAGTCAATGTACCATTCGCTACTTGAGCGCCACCAGATGTGATATTCCAGGTTCCGCTCGCTAACGTACTTGTAGTACTTCCTTCTGCACCATCATTAAAGGTTACATTTAAGGTAAAAGTACCTCCTTCAACTAAACCATCCATTGTTCCAATTGTAATAGTTGGTTCAACATCGACTATATCAAAGTCTGCGTTTCCATTGTCGCAAGATGCGACTGCCACTACTAGAGCGAGTGACAATAAACTTGAGAGAAATTTATTTTTCATAGTGTTAATTTTTGCTTCAATGTCCAATCATCTTTACATAGAAGCAAAAAAAACACCTTCACAAGAACACATCAGTATGGAGAAATTATATACATCAATAACTCATCAATGGTAGCAAATTGTTTGGTTTGAGACGAATAATCCCCATTTTTATAAAATCAAAAATCATACAAGCAAAATCTTCAATTTCACAAGCATCAATTCATCTTCAATCGTAGGCCAGCTTTATATGAAGTTTTGGAAAGCAATATTTTTGGCCAGTCTTACAGCCTTTTGTACACCCGTTCTGTCTCAAGACAGTCGCATTCAGGGGCTGCCTCTGATTCAAAATTACAGCCCCGAAGAATATAATGCTGGCATTCAAAATTGGTCTATTCTTCAACAGTCGAATGGGCTTCTATATGTAGCCAATAACATGGGCCTTTTGGAGTTTGATGGTCATAACTGGCAAAGTTATTCCGTACCCAACAGAACGAAAATAAGGAGTCTGTTCATAGACCAAAGTGATAACATCTATACCGGTTCTCAAGGAGACTTTGGTTACTTCTCTACAAATGAAATGGGAACATTGACCTACACTTCCTTAGCTGACTCATTGCCTGGTGGCTTCCGAGATTTCGATGAAACTTGGAAAATCTATGGCCAAGACAACTTGGTTTACTTCTGTACCTTCTCAGAAATCTTTGTATATGATGGTTTCAAATTTGATGTAGTTACCTCAGACTTTCCGTTGGAGATCTCTTTTTTTCATAATAACCAATTATATACTCAAGAATGGGGAAAAGGCCTTTCCAGGTTAGAAAACAATCAACTCAACCTGGTTACTAATGGAGAGTTCTTCAGCGACAAGCGCATTTCCAACATCTTTAACTATGACAATGAGAACTGGCTCATTAGCACCTTTGATCATGGCTTATTCATGTACAACAACGGAATCATCAAGCCCATGCCTGTTGACCCTTCTTTAGATTTAAAAAGGTTGATTGTTAATTACTCCACTCGGCTCAGCAATGGACAAATTGCCTTAGGCACCCAGAATGGAGGTCTGGTCATTATCAATAAAGAAGGTCAACTCATTCTCCAGATTGATCAGTCCACTGGGTTAAGAGATAGAACTGTCAACTACATCTACGAGGATCTACAAAGCAACCTCTGGTTAACCCTGAATAATGGTATTGCCAGAGTGGATCTTAACTCCCCCTTTACCCTTGTCAATGAACGTATGGGGCTCAGCGGTTCTGGGTATACTGCTTTGAATACGCCAGAGGGAATTTATCTGGGCACCAATAATGGACTCTATCTTTTCAATAATGGTCAAATGCGTTTCATAGAAGGCACTGCCGGACAAGTCTATTCTATTCAGCGTATATCAAACCGGCTATTTATTGGACATCACAATGGGCCGATGGAAATTAAAAGCGGAAAGTCTATACAGCTCTTCGGGGAAAAAGGCGCTTGGGTTTTCAAAAGGCACCCCAAATTATCGGATGTCATTTTCGAAGGAACATATCTTGGTCTAAACAGATTCAGACTTAGCGAAAACTCAAATCCCAGATTCCTGAAATTACCAGGCTTTAGCGAATCATCACGAGTAATGGAGTTCGATGATGAGTATTTGTGGGTAACTCAAGGTTATAAAGGTGCCTATCGTCTAAAAATTTCTGAAGATCTCAACGAAATCGAGGAGGTAAAGCTCTATAACAGTAACAATGGTTTCCCGTCCGATCTATTGATCAATGTTTACAAAATCAACAATCGACTCATCTTCACATCTGAAAGTGGTTTCTTTCAATACAATAAAGAACGAGATCATTTCGAACCCATTGAAAACTTCAACCAACTCTTGGGAATGCAATCCTCTATTGTTGATATGGAAACGGATGAAATTGGCAACATCTATTTCATAGAAAGCAACAAGTTAGGAGTACTTGAACCCAAGGGTGACTTTGATTATGACCTGTTTACCAACTCCTTTAATAAAGTGCGAAAATTGTTGAATGACGACTTGGGAAATATTACCGTAATCGACAATGAAAACGTACTCATTGGTGCTAGAGAAGGGTTTATCCACTACGCCCGAACTAAGGACGTACCCAAGCGCAACGCATTCAATATTATGTTTAGAAATGTATCCAACTCCGGTAGGTTTGATACAACCTTAGTAAATGGCCATTTGGTAGAGCAATCTGATATTCACAGGTTTAAGTTTTCTCAAAACTCCTTTTCGTTTGGATTTGCTGCACCCCATTTTGAGAGTGGAAACCAAATTAGTTATCAATTTAAGCTGGATCAATACGATGACGAATGGTCTAATTGGACGCCTTCTAATTTTAAGGAATACACAAACCTAAGAGAGGGAGATTATACCTTCTCTGTAAGAGCAAAAAATATATTTGATCAGGAAACGGAGACGATTCATTATGAATTTAAAATTGCCCCTCCTATTTACCGAACGACATTCGCCTATGCTTTCTATGGGCTTGGGAGCCTCATGCTACTTTTTACAGGATTCAAAACCTTAGATGCGCGTCATAAAAAGAAGGCGCTGTACCTAGAAAAAAAGAAGAACAAGGAAATTGATGAGAAACAATCTCAAATTGACCAGATCACATTGAAGTCCGAGGAAGAGATTATCAAACTGAAGAATGAAAAGCTGACAACAGAGGTTGGCTTAAAAAGTCAGGCACTTACTTCTTCTGCCATGAACTTGATTCAGAAGAATCAGCTACTCAATCAAATCAAGAATACCTTAAAAAACCTGAACAAGGAGCTTGATGACAAACAGCACATAACACAACTCAATAGAATCGTCAAATCAATAGACCGAGATTTAGCGTCTGGAGAAGAATGGGGACAGTTTCAGGACAACTTCGACCAAGTGCATGGACAATTTATAACTCGGTTGAAAGAAGCCTACCCTGGATTGACCCCTCAGGAACTTAAGTTTAGTGCATACATAAGAATGAACTTGAATACCAAAGAGATCGCAAACCTTTTGAACATTTCCGTTAGGGGTGTCGAAATAGGGCGCTATAGGGTCAGAAAAAAGTTAAACTTAGAGCGCAAGGATAACCTGAGCGATTTTATCCTTCGTTTCTAATTATCGAGACGAGTCTCTAATAATCACCCTAGAATCAAACTTTCTATTCTTCAAGTGAGGTGGAATATGCTTATTATGAATAACCTTAAACAATAGGTCGGCTGCAGCCTCTCCCATTTCTATCGGCTCATGAGTGACACTTGTTAGATGTGGTTCTACAATCTCACACAGATTACTATTCCCAAAACCCACCACTGACACATCCCTAGGCACATTCAATCCCATGCTCTTTAGCTTAAGAATTGCCTCTACAGCCAACTCATCACTGAAAGTAAATAAAGCGTCAGGCCCTTTCTTTGGGTCAGCAAACATCTTCTCAATTATCTCTCCATGGTCCTTATCAGGATCAGTGAAAACCACATAGTCTTCATTGATCTCATAATCGTATGTCTTTAAGGCCTCCATATAACCCTCATAACGACTCTTACTGATTCCCAAAAGACCTGGTCCACCTAAGTGAGCAATTCTCTTCCTGCCCCTCTTGATCAAATGCTCTACAGCTTGAAAACCTCCCGTAAAGTCATTTGCCTCAACGGTTGGCATATCAAAACCTGGCGCAATTCTATCGAAGAAAACGAATGGCGTATCATATGCTTCAAGCATTTCAAGATGGTCATACTCATTCGTTTTACTTGAAAGCGACAAGATTACCCCTTCAACCTTACAAGAAAGTAAAGAACGGATTTGATCTATCTCATTATGATAATCTTCATTTGATTGACAAATGATGGTGAAGTAACCATTGTCACTCACCACCTTCTGGATGCCATCAATGGCTGAGGCAAAAAAGGAGCTCGTGATGTGAGGTACAAGAATACCGATTGAATTTGATTTCTTGGTTCGTAGACCCGCAGCGATGAAATTCGTTTGATATTTCATCTCTTTCGCTTTCTCCGAAACTACTTTCTTTGTTTCCTCGCTGATATTCGGATGATCATTCAAGGCTCTAGACACCGTTGAAGGAGAAATCCGAAGGGCATTTGCAATATCTTTAATGGTAACAGCCATAGTTAATCTTCTTTTGGTTGGGCGTGCGTGCCATCACAGTACGGAAAATTCTTCGATCTCTTACATCGACAAAACGATACCGTTTCATGAAAAACTTCGGTGCTCTTTCTTTCATGCACCGTAGCACCCCCTTTGACTATAATCGGACCGCCTGGAATCAAGGTAACTTGTTGGTCGCTTCTATCCTCTTCCTTAAATCTCACACCTTTAATCGAAAGCGCTTTTGAGGGACAATCCCTCACCAGTGCTACGATGTCCTCAGAAGAAGCGGCTGTCATATTAATCCATGGCCGCTGTTTCAGGTTGAAGACCTTTGGGAGACCTCTCAGACAAATACCCGAATGAATACATTGCTGGGGCTTCCATATGACGGTAAGCTCTCCATTAGTGTACTCTTTTACCACAGGTTCTTCCACTTTATAATCTATTGAAAGACTCAAATTAGTGTAAAATGATCACTTAAGGAAACCCAAAAATCAGATAATTGTTTGTACACAGATTGTATACATATTAATAAATTAACATTTATTATTATTTACATATATTCATGCAAACGTTGCAACTCAGATGAAACAAAGGTTTGCCATCTCTGTTGTTCACTTATAAGTGTTCCATGATTGGTTTCTTCATCGTATTCAAAAGATTTTTCCTTGAATTTGGACAGCAAATATTTTATTGCCTTTCGATATTCCGACAAATCATCCACTCCTTTTTTCCCCATGGCAGCTATCTGCTTGCGCAACATTCTTCCATACACCTCGGCAATATCAAAGTGCAGTTTCTCATGTGCAAAAAGTGTGCTATCGGAAGTATCCGTTACCCAGGAATCTTCTTTTTTAAAGAGCACATAGACTTCGAAACTAGGTTGACCCTTGCTCATCCCTCCTCTTACAGAGTGTATTACAGCCGTAAGGGCCGTAGCATCCATGTATTCAGTATCTAATTGTTTGTAATCTGACCATGAAATGGGTCTTTCCTCACTCCAAACAATGTATTTAGTCGTGTCTACATTAAGATATTTTCCTGATTGGGCTGAAACCCAATTGGCTACTATTAACAGCTGGAGGACCCAACTCACTCTTAAAACCTGGCGCATATGCAAATGAATGCGCTGGTTATCACTAATTCAAATTAATTGCCCTGATCTTTGGCCTTTCTTGTCCAAAAGTCCACCTCGACACCAATTTCATCACCAATGAAGTTTTTAATGGAGGTATGTTTAAAGCCCACGCCAACACCAAAGTCTTTTCGGTTAAGCTTCCAGCTTAGCCCTATGGCAACTTGCGTTTTCCCCAGCTGCGTAGCCTTAAATGGAATATTCACCGTTTTGGTTACGCCATGCATGGTGAGATTACCTTGAAGTTCATATGCATCGTCAACCTGCTTTATACTTGTTCCTTCAAATACTATTTCAGGATACTTTTCAACTTCAAAAAAGTCGGCAGACCGCAAATGGTTATCCCTGTCTTCAATACCCGTATCTATACTCTTAGCCTGAATAACAAACCTGACTTTGGATTTGGTGAAGTCAACATCGTCATAATCCATGTACAGCTGGAAATCCATGAATTTCCCTCTCACCTTGGTGATTCCTCCTGCTATAGGCACCACAAAACCCACAGTGGAATGATTAGGTTCTACATTCAGTTTTACAATGGCCTTGTCTGCTCCAAATAACAGAGACAATACAACACCCAGGGATAGTAGTTTCAGAATTTTCATGATTTGATCTTTTGCTCAAGATTACGCCTTCAGACCATGCCAGTTGGTGAAATGTGGTGAAATGCAATTTTTCGGGGCGAACCTAAACGCGGATCGAATCCTCTATCGATTTTTTGAAAGTGCGACTAAGCTTAAGGGTGGAATTATCCTCTAGCAAAACTCTATATTGACCATTGTCTTGGTGGATCGCTACGACTTCTCTGATCGCAACTATCGTTGACCTATGAATTCGTTTAAAATGACCTGAATCTAACTTGGCTTCGATTTCCCTCAGGGGCATTCGCACCAGATGAAACTTATCCTTTTTGGTTCGGACTTTTATGTAGTTGTCATAAGCTTCGATCCATCTGATTTCCTCAACCGGGACAAAGCTTACCAGTCCTGCTTCCTTAACTTTTATCTGAGTCCAATATTCAGGCTTTGACGCCTCTGAGCCCTTCTTCTCAAAGACCAAAAATCTCCATGCTAAAACAAATAGAAAATACGCTATAAGCTCGAAATGAAGCCATTTTGATATTAAGAAACGGTATGAATTCCAGAAAGGATCTTCAGTCCATTGATAGATTTGCAGCCAATTAACAAAGTGCATCACAAACAAATGAAGCATACTCACCAAGAGCCCTGAAAGAACCAGTAGCAGCATCCTTTGGACACGGTTTTCTAGATTGGAGAAAGCAGATTTGGCACTATAAAAGACCAGTGGCAAAAGGAGCAGGTAGGTATAAAAAGTCCCAAAAGAGTTGACTAGGTTAGCAGTGTATGGAAATGGATAACTGCTATTATAAAAGATATAATACTGCAGGAATTGAATTCCGGCAATCAAAGTAAACGAATGAAAAACCCATAACAAGAGTCGTTTTTGACTCATAGGTCTTTCCCATATCAGAAGCTTTTTAAAGGAAGTCACAAAGAAAGATAATCAAGAAATTGGTTCTTAAATCATGACAATTTGGGCCTTGAATAAGTCAGGTGGCCAAAACAATGGCAGAATTTGATCAAATGGCAGTAATATCCGGTATCTTTGCGGCCCATGAAGTTCGAAGAATATCGTATAGCCGATGGCATTAAAACCAGCATTAGCAAACTAGGTTACAAGAAGCCTACAGATATTCAGTACAAATCCATACCCGCAGTACTCAAAGGTGAAGATGTTCTGGCCATTGCTCAGACTGGTACAGGAAAGACTGCCGCCTTTGCCATCCCAATTCTTCATGTCCTTCAAGAAAGAAAGTCAGCCAAACTCAGGCCCGATGGAGTAAAGTGTCTGGTGATGGCCCCTACTCATGAGCTTGCCTTACAAATTGAAGATGTATTCAAAACTTTAGGAAAACATACACGGGTCAATACACTTTGTATCCATGGAGGTGTAGATCAGGCGCCCCAAATTAAACAACTCCAAAAGGGAGTCGATGTGCTCGTAGCTACTCCAGGTCGCATGTTTGATCTTGTCAGTCAAGGTGCTTTAAAATTGTCGCGCATCGAAATTCTGGTACTAGATGAAGCTGACCACATGCTGGACCTTGGCTTTATCAAAGACATCAGGGATTTAATGCGTCACTTGCCGAAGAGAAGGCAAACCCTTTTCTTTTCGGCAACGATCAATCCTGAAATCAAGAAGCTTGCTTACTCTCTTGTTACAAATGCGATTCGGATTCAAATCTCACCAAAAAACCCGGTGGCAAAAAACATTGAACATGCCGTGGCTTTCGTTGAAATGGACCACAAGCGCTTCTTTCTGGAAAACATGATCAATAATGATCCGGAAAAGAAGATGCTGGTCTTCGTGAGAACAAAGGTTCGCGCTGAACGAGTGAAGAAAGCACTGGAAAGAGTGAAGCTAGTTGCTGACACTATCCACAGTGATAAACTTCAAAGCGAAAGAGAACAAACTATGAGGCGCTTTCGAAAAGGCGAACTCAAAGTGCTTATCGCTACAGATGTAAGTGCTAGGGGCATTGATGTGCCGAATGTCGAGTATGTGATCAATTATGACCTTCCCGAATCATCTGAAAACTATGTTCACCGCGTGGGTAGAACTGGTCGCGGCCGTGAAAAAGGACAGGCAGTGTCCTTTTGCAGTACGGAGGAAAAGGATCAGCTAACCGAAATTGAAGAGGCACTAGGTAAGCGCATTCAAAGGATAGAAATTTCAAAAGGTGAGTACCAGCTTATCCTGGACACCACAGAAGACACTTCTGATAATTGGAAACAATTGATGCGTGAAGCTGAGTCATCTAAAGACAACAGAAGGAAAAAGAAAAAAAAGTAGGCTATCGATAGCCTGTAGTCCCAACTACCCCATCCGCTTAGCTTTTGACAATTTGTGCCGCTTGAGTGTGCATCTCTGATCAAAATATGTGAAATTGAGTCAATCAACTCAAAAAATATGGACAATCCAGTACAATGGTTTGAGATTGCCACAAAAGATCTCGAACGGGCCAAAGATTTTTATGCTACACTTTTTAAGCTAGACTTTCAGTTCATCGAAATGCCCGACAGTAAGATGTATATGTTTGGTGCACCAGGTGCTCCTGGTTCTTCAGGTTCGCTGGTACAGGCCGATGAAAGCACACCGAGTTCAGAAGGTACCGTGGTTTATTTTACTTGTGAAGATGTTGCCAACCAATTGGCACAGGTGGAAGCCGCAGGCGGTAAAATCATGGTACCGAAAACCGATATTGGAGAATTTGGCTTCTTTGCTCATGTAATAGATACCGAAGGCAACAGAATCGGTCTACACTCAAACGTGTAAGACTGTTCCTCTTTCATTGAAAAGGAGTTGCTTTATCGTCTGCAACTCCTTTTTTATTTCATATCACTGCTTAATAAGTCACAACTCCCCCATTCTCGAGTGTCTAATATTTTTTTCACACTCATGCATCCTTTGCTTTATGAAGGAGTCACTTAATCAGATTTTTTATTAAAACTGCAATTACGAATAATATATTTCTATATATTTACTGCAATTACGAATAATATAAGAAATGAAAAAGACGAAACTCGGTGAATTTGAAGAACTCGTACTAATGACGGTAGTGGTTCTGCAAGCGGACGCCTATGGAGTAGAAATCAAGCGGGAGCTTGAAGATCGACTCAAGGAGACACTCAGTGTGGGTTCAATTCAATCGGCACTTAAGCGCATGGAAGAAAAAGGCTTTCTCACCTCCGAATTTGGAGAGGCAAGCCAAAAGCGAGGTGGAAAAAGAAAGCGCATTTACCAAGCGACACCTCATGCACATAGGGTATTGCAGGAAATGAAAGACGTTCGCTCACAACTTTGGGCGTCTATGCCCTCAATTGCCAGAAGCTAACCTTGAATCAATTACAAAACGATATTCACCCACCTCGCTGGTCACTGCGGTTACTTAAGTTCTTTATTAAGAGGGACTATCTCGAAGAAATCGAGGGTGACATGGAAGAGGTTTTCGAGGACAACCTTGAAATACATTCAATTAAAAAAGCCCGGAGATTATATAACCGGGAGGTCATAAAACTCCTAAGGCCCAATTTGGTCAGAGCCTTAGGTGGAAATCATCAACTCAATTATATCGGTATGCTACAACACAATTTACTTATTACGCTAAGAGGTTTTAAAAGACACAAAACCACGTTTCTAATCAATCTAATCGGCCTTTCTACAGGACTGGCTGCGGCCTTACTCATCTTTCTATGGGTAAACGATGAGCGTTCGGTTGACACATTTCACGAAAAGAACGACCGCCTTTATTGGGCTTTCACACATTTTCAGCTGACTAATAACAAATTCACTTGGGATTATACTTCTGGACAGCTTGCTAGCGCTATGTTAGAAGAATTCCCTGAGGTTGAAGAATCCTTGCGTATTTCAAACGCCATGCATAGACCTCGAGGAATCATTTCATTTGATGAAGAGAATTTCGAAGTAAACGGTCTATTCTCTGATCCCAATATCTTCGATGTCCTCACCTACCCTGTTCTTGTGGGTGACCCGCATTCTTTGGAAAATAAATCTTCGGTGGCCATTTCAGAAGACTTGGCAAAAAGAGTCTTTGGCACGGTCGAATCAGCTGTGGGCAAGACCATTGAATGGGAAAATGGATTCTTTAAAAATGAATTTGTTGTCCAGACTGTTTTCAAGGCTCCACCGGCAAACGCCACACACCAATTTGATATACTGGTAAACTACCAATGGCTTATCGATTATGACGAGTGGTCAAACGCCTGGAACGGTGGATATGCCCAAACTTTTCTTGTTCTGAAAGAGGGTACCAACATTGGAGATTTCAATAAAAAAGTGGCTGACTATATGGATCAAAAGATCGAAAATGACAACTTCACTCTTTTCCTTCGACCATACGCTGAAAACTACCTCTATGGCAAATACGATAATGGTATTCAAGGTGGAGGAAGAATTGAGAGCGTCAGACTCTTCACTTTTATAGCGGTATTCATTCTTATGATTGCCTGCATCAACTTCATGAACCTTAGCACGGCACAAGCATCTAAAAAGATGAAAGAAGTTGGGGTTAAGAAGACTATAGGAGCCAACAGACGCTCCCTAGTCTTTCAGTTTATCTCCGAATCACTGCTTCTCTCCTTCTTATCACTTACTGTTGCAATATTACTTGTCAATTTTCTACTCCCACAGTTTAATACATTAACATCCAAAAGCATTGTACTTAATTTAGCCGATTATCTGCCTCAATTGTTGCTTTTAGTACTGGTCACTGGACTTTTTGCTGGGAGTTACCCTGCTTTCTACCTTTCTAAATTTCGTCCAATTGAGGTACTCAAAGGACGATTCACAAACTTCAAAGGCGAAACTTGGATACGAAAAGGGCTTGTGGTTCTACAGTTCACCTTGTCTATCGTTTTCATTACAGCTGTTATTATCATTAACCAGCAAATCTCATTTACACTTAATGAAGACCTTGGCTATCAAAGAGATAACATCATAACTTTTGAACGGAAAGGTCAATTTGATAGAACCCCTCAACCGATGCTTTCAGAGTTGAGCAAAATTCCTGGTGTATTGTCTGCTGGAAATATGGCAGGAGATTTTCTCTGGGGATTTGACTCAAGTAGCGGTTATTCTTGGGATCCTTCCACTGAAGAGGACCAAAACCATCTATTCAAGTCACCCAAATTTGGCTACAACATCATTGAAATGATGGGACTTGAAATCGTCAATGGTAGGTCATTCTCAAAAGAGTTGAACGATGACCACAATAAAGTAATACTCAACGAATCAGCCGTAGAGCTTATGGGTCTTGAAGACCCAGTTGGCTTCATACTAAAAGACGGAGACAGACCACGTGAGATTATTGGCGTGGTCAAAGACTTTCAGTATGGCTCAATGCATCAAGAAATAGAGCCAATGGTGATTCGATTTAGGAATTTGGGTACTAACTATATGCTCAAGGTTCAAGAAGGCACTGAGCTAGTCACATTGAAAGCTGTCGAGGAAGTCTACAAAACATTTCATCCTAAGTATAATTTTGATGTAACCTTCTTGGATGACAATTATGAGGCACTATACAGTGCTGAAACCAAAGTGGCTAGACTTTCCAACTACATGGCTGGCATTGCGATCATCATTTCATGTCTCGGCCTATTTGGACTGGCAGCTTTTACCGCTGAAAGAAGAACAAAGGAAATAGGTATTCGAAAAATATTGGGGGCTAGCCATGCTACAATTGTGAGATTACTGACTGGTACTTTCACAAAGACAGTAGCATTATCCATATTGATCTCTGTTCCAATAGCCTATTTCGTTGCCCAAAAGTGGTTGGAAAACTTCGCATACACTGTTGATCTACAGTGGTGGGTTTTTGCGATTGCAGGAGTATCTGCAATTATCATCGCTTGGTTTACTGTTGGTTTTCAGACGATCAAAGCCTCTATGGTCAATCCCGCTCAGTGTTTAAGGAATGAGTAGAAATTCGGCACCACAAGACATCAAGCCACCGCATTGGCTTGTCAGAATTCTTAGGTTCTTCATCAAAAATGAATACCTCGAAGAGATAGAAGGCGACTTGGAAGAAATCTATTATGACTTAAGGAGTGTGCAGAGTGCCAAACGTGCGAATATCAAATACCTAACCGAAGTGCTTCGACTCTTCAAACTCAATCTTATTAAAAGCGTCATGAACAATCAAAAACATACAGCTTTTGGCCTCTTGGCCCATAGCATCAAACTATCATTTAGAGGTTTTAACCGTTATAAAACGTCATTTATAATCAATATCACAGGGCTCTCCACCGGAATTGCAGCGGCCTTACTTATCCATTTATGGGTCAATGATGAGTATAGCGTAGATCGATTCCACACAAATGGAGATCGACTCTATCAAGTGCTTTCAAACGAAGCTACACCTGAAGGCATTGAAACGGATTTTGGGTCGCCTTTTATCCTTGCTGATCCTTTAAAGGAGAAGTTTCCTGAGATCGAGCATGCCGTTACTATAAGCGATGCGGAAATGAGTCGAAGGGCGATTTTCAAGTCTGAAACTGACAACAAAGAGGCCAGTGCGAGTGGTATTTTTGCCAATCAAGACTTCTTTAAGGCCTTTACTTTTAATCTTTTATCGGGTAGCAAAGAAGAGGTTTTAACTCCAGAAAATGCCATCGTTATCTCTGAACAGTTAGCCATTGCACTCTTCGGTTCTATTGAAAATGCCAATGGCAAAGTCTTGAAAGCAAATCGCGATCTGTACAATGATTTATACTTAGTGACCGGAGTATTTCAAAACACACCAAAAAACTCTACCCTGAAGTTCCAATTCGTTGCGAACTACAAGATGGCCTTAAAACATGAAGAATGGCTGCGAGAATGGACCGCTAATGGTGCCATAAACTACATCACACTGAGAGAAGGTACTGATCTAAGCGCTTTCAGTGAAAAATTCGAAAAAGCCATTATCGATAAGCCTTACAGGGAAGAAGAACGCTTGGTTGCCTACCCTTTCGAGGAGCTTTATCTAAAGGGTGAATTCACAAATGGCAAAGTATCTGGAGGAAGAATAGCCTATGTCACACTTATGACGGCTGTAGGTATCTTCATCCTGCTGTTGGCATGTATCAATTTCATGAATCTCTCCACCGCCCAGGCCTCTAAAAGAATAAAGGAAATCGGAGTAAAAAAGGTCTTTGGAGTAAGACGTGATGCCTTGGTTTTCCAATTGCTAACCGAATCGTTCTTAATAACACTCATTGCATTACTCGTCTCCATTGGCCTTGTGAACTTAGTGCTATCCCCAGTAAATCAAGTCATCAGCAAAGAACTGTCATTGTTTGCTGAACCGTCAATGCTTTCTTTATGCCTTGGGATATTGGTGACCGTAACGATAATTGCAGGCCTCTATCCTGCTCTTTACCTCTCTAAGTTTCAGTCTCGAGATTTGATCCGCGGAAGACTCAAACGTGGAGCCAGTGATTTGTGGGTGAGAAAGGGCTTGGTTATACTTCAGTTTTCTGTCTCAACCCTTTTTGTCAGTGGGTTCTTAGTCTTAAACAACCAGATAGCTTATATCCGAACAGTGGACCTAGGCTATAACAGGGACGACTTGATTCATTTTACATTGAGGGAAGCAGATTTACGCCAACCCTTCCTCAATGAGCTCAACAAGATTCCTAATGTTGTTGCGTCAACCAGCCTGTATGGTGGAAGCATTGCCCAATTAAGAGGTAGCGGAGGAGGTTTCAGCTGGGGAGACCCGATTGAAAACGAGGAAGTAACCTTTAGAAGACCTCAAGTTGGTTATTCTTTCTTCGAGACATTGAATATTGAACTGCTAGAAGGCAGAGCATTCTCTCCAGATTTCAAAAATGAAACGGAAAAGCTGATGATCAATGAAGCAGCTGCCAAACTTATTGGTACTGAAGATATTGTGGGCAAAACCATCATGGATGGCGATACAGAAAAGGAAGTCATTGGTATTGTGAGGAATTTTAAAATCCAATCGCTTTATGAGCCCTTACAACCCGCTATTATCCGTTTCATACCGAATGGAAATCACTTTATGGTCAAAATTGCCAAGGAAAACCAGCCCGAAACACTTGAAGCCATCGAAGATGCCTATAATCAATTCAATTCTGAGTATCCATTCAACCCTAAGTTTGTAAATGATGAATATGACCAGGTCTATCAGGCTGAAGGAAAGATTGTTACACTCTCGGGCTATTTCACTATTGTGGCTATACTCATTGCTTGTTTAGGCCTATTCGGTCTAGCACTATACAACACTGAAAGAAGAACCAAGGAAGTTGGAATCAGAAAAGTACTCGGCTCTAGTACATTGTCTCTTGTGAAGCTCCTCTCTACAGACTTCATTGTCCTAGTTGCTATCTCGCTTTTTATCGCTTTACCCGTTAGCTATCTATTGGTTACAGATTGGCTTAATGGATTTTCCATGCACTATAAGCCAGACCTCTTGCTTTATCTGGTCGTAGCCATAGCAACTCTCCTACTGTCCTTTGCAACGGTCGGCTTTCAAACGCTAAAAACTTCTTTGATCAACCCTGTTGAATGTCTACGCAATGAATAACCCCAACATTCCACAATGGTCTAAAAAGCTCCTTCGGTTCTTTCTAAAGGAAGATTATCTCGAGGAAATAGAGGGTGATATGGAAGAGGTCTTTCAAGAGAATGTAGAGAAGTATTCAATCAAAAAAGCTCGAAGAATATATCATCGAGAAGTCATTAAACTAATTCGTCCAAACCTTTTAAAAAGACTAGGCAATAATCATAAGATAAATATCTACGACATGTTTAAGCACAATATTCGAGTATCTGTTAGGTCATTAAAAAAGGGGTGGCTGTACTCAGTGATTAACATGGTTGGACTTACAGTAGCCATAGCATGCTTCCTTCATTTGATTATGTTCGTGAAGCACGAGTCTTCTTACGACCAATTTATACCTGATCAAGAACAAATACATCGTGTAGCGCTTAACCAATCCTCCCCTGAAGACAATACAATTTCTAAATATGTACCTCACTCTTTGGCAAGCGCATTAAAACCTGAGGTACCAGAGATTATTGAATCAACCATATACTCAGGGCCATTCAGGGATATGCTCGTTTCTGTGTCAGCTGACACTGAGCGGCAATCATATCTTGAGGATGTATTAGCTGCAGACGGAGATTTTCTTTCTCTTTTTGGGTTGAAAATGATTGTTGGCAATTCGAAAACTGCGCTGAAAGCACCCAACTCCATAGTGCTCACTCGAACCATGGCTCAAAAATATTTTGGTAAGGAGAACCCGGTTGGGAAAACCCTAAATATGGCTAGAGATGAGTTCAAGGTAACAGGAGTTTGCGAAGATTTACCAGAAAACACACACCTGAATTTTCAGGTTTTGATGTCCATCAACACGATTAGGAGGTTTAATGAAGTGAATTTTACACGTCCGGATGTAGGCTACTATGTAAAATTACAAAAGGGCATTAATGCTACCGAAGTAAACACCAAAATGAGCAATGCAACATCCAAGTACGTCAGATCTGACTTTGAAAGGTCAAATGGTATATCTCAGAGTGCCGGACAAGGGCTAAACCTCTTCCTTGTACCACTTAAAGATCTCTACCTATACCCAAAAAATCTAGGGGGTATGAAAGCAGGTGGCAGTAAGCTCACCAATAATATTTTGCTGTTTGTGGCTTGCCTCATTTGCTTATTGGCATGTGCTAATTTCATAAGCCTAAGCACTGTCAGAGCAAATGCTAAAGCAAAAGAAATTGGGACGAAAAAGGTACTTGGCTCTCGTAGATCACAGCTCATATCTCAAATTCTTACCGAAACCTCCATTATTGTTATACTGAGTGTGTTATCGTCTCTCGTTTTAGTCACACTGACTCAGCCTGCATTCAACGGCCTCACAGGTAAAAGTTTAGGGCTACAATTCAACCTGTATACAGCATGTTGGCTTATTGCCTTTATTGTCTCTATTACCCTAATCACAGGGCTTTGGCCAGCAGTATTTGCTTCAAGATTGACACCCTTAAAGGCGCTAAAAAAACAATTCACCTCTGGCACTAATAGCCACTTATTAAGGAATGGGCTTGTGGTTTTTCAATTTTCAATCGGAGTAATCCTAGTACTATCTATGCTTGTTGTGAAAGATCAATTGAATTTCCTAACGAACAAAGACCTTGGTTATGATAAAGAGCAATTACTCATTATTGCCGGAGACTTCCATATGGATCCGCAATTTGCCGAGTCTTTTATTGGAGCCCTAGAGGGAATTCCTGAGGTTCAATCTGCCTCGGGAACACTGTCAATGCCTGGCTTTGGGATTTTTTGGGAAGACAATTACAAACAAACGAACGCCAATGATCCAGTCAACATGACATCCATGAAAGTTGGAGATGGTTTTCTTGAAACAATGACTGTACAACTGAATGAGGGTGTTCTATTTAGAGATGATTCCTCGGATTCACTATCGGTAGTGCTGAATGAATCAGCTGTTAAAGCATTGAACATACAGAAACCCATAGGTAAAAGCATAATTAAATTGACATCTGAAGGCATCCCCATTAAACATAAAATCATTGGTGTGGTTGAAGATTTCAATTTTGATGTTCTGTATAATGAAATCTCCCCACTCGTTATTCATAGCAACGAAAGTATCTTTGGAAGAAGCAGCAAAATCATAGCCCGACTTGCTCCAGGCATAAACATAAGAGGTTTTATATCCAAAGTAAACGCCAAATGGGATGAGATGAGACCAACTGACCCATTCACTTACAAATTTGCTGATGATGTGGTGGATGGCTTCTATAAAAAGGAGGCCAAATTATTAAGTATGTTCAAAATGTTTTCAAGTTTAGGCATGCTAATCGCCTGTTTGGGACTCTTCGCTCTATCAGCCTATACCACCAGTCTCAAGATGAAAGAAGTTGGTATAAGAAAGGTCTCTGGAGCCAGCTTGTCAAACATCATTGTACTTCTCGGTAAGCCTATCACTTGGATGGTGCTACTATCATTCTTGATTTCAATTCCCATTACATTGGGTTTGCTAGAAAACCTATGGTTAAATGGCTTTGCTTATAGAATTAACATTAGTTCGACACCAGTATTGTTAACCTTGGGTCTGATTTTGATCCTTTCATGGTTAACAGTTCTTTTTCACATCATCAAAGCGGCTACTGCTAACCCAATCAACTATCTCAGAAGTGAGTAAAAAGAAAGAAAACATAATACCACCGCATTGGCCAAGGCGTCTCCTTCGGTTCTTTCTAAAGGAAGATTATCTCGAGGAAATAGAGGGTGATATGGAAGAGGTCTTTCAAGAGAATGTAGAGAAGTATTCAATCAAAAAAGCTCGAAGAATATATCATCGAGAAGTCATTAAACTAATTCGTCCAAACCTTCTAAAGAGGTTAAGTGGCACTCAAAAACTCAACAACATCGGTATGCTACAACACAACTTAAAACTTACAATCAGAGGCTATTTAAGATATAAAAGTGCCTTTCTTATTAACCTGCTAGGTCTTGCCTCAGGTTTGGCCTGTACACTACTTATCTATCTATGGGTAAATGATGAACTTCAGGTCAATCAGTTTCATGAAAAAAGCGATCGGCTGTACCAGATTCTATCCAATAGTACTACCTCCAGTGGGGTTTTGACAGATAGAGCTACTCCTGGTCGGTTAGCAGCGGCTATGGCAGATGAATTGCCAGAAGTAGAATTGGCAGTCACCAAAACCTGGACGAATACTTATACGCTTTCACACGAAGAGACCAACTTAAAAGCAGTTGGTCAGTATGTCGGAAAGGATTATTTCAAAGTCTTCTCTTTTGAGCTCCTTCAAGGTGATCGAGACAAAGTGCTCGAACAAAAGAGAAACATACTTATTTCAGATGACCTGGCGATAAAGCTGTTTGGAAACACAACTGATGTGGTAGGAAAGACAATTCGTTTCCAACAGTTTCGAGATTATCAAGTCTCAGGGGTTTTCAAGAAACCACCACCATCTTCCACCCAGCAGTTCGACTTCCTGATGACTTATGAGGAGTTCGAAGAGTTGAATTCCTGGGTACTGAACTGGAAGAATAATGGACCTTCTACTTTTGTTGTATTGGCCGAAGGGATTAAGCTTGACGAATTCAATAACAAAATTAAAGACTTTGTCAGAGATCATAATGGAGAGGAAAATATTACTCCAATTGCCACTCTATATGCCGATCTATACCTGCATGGAAAGTATGAAAATGGCAGCTCGGTGGGTGGTCGCATTTCAAACGTTCGATTGTTCACCCTTATCGCTCTTTTCATATTAGGAATTGCCTGTATCAACTTCATGAATCTAGCCACCGCCAAAGTGTCACGAAGAATGAAGGAGATCGGTATCAAAAAGACCATCGGTGCTAGCCGACAGTCATTAGCTGGCCAATTTTTGAGTGAGTCTCTTTTGATGACGGTCCTGTCTTTGGCCCTCGCCCTGTTGGTAGCCTGGCTGGTTTTACCGGAGTTCAACCATATTACGGGAAAGCAGCTCTCCATTTCGTTTTCAACACAATTTGCACTGATACTCTTATCTATTCTTTTCCTAACTGGGCTGCTTGCTGGTAGTTACCCTGCCGTCTATTTATCTGCCATTAAGCCCATCAAAGTGCTCAAATCACAGGCTTCTAATTCGCTGCGGGAGCTTTGGCTTAGAAAAGGTTTGGTCGTTTTTCAATTCTCGATTTCCATCATCCTGATTGTATCGGTGTTGGTGGTCAACAACCAAATACAATACACACAAGAAAAGGACATCGGCTTCAATAAAGACAATATTCTATACCTCGAAGCAGAGGGTCAGATTGAATTGAACATGGAAGCCTTCATCACTGAGGTCAAAAAAATACCGGGTATTGCCATGGCCTCAAGTACAGCCCACAGCTTTGTTGAAGGAGGATATACTGGATGGAGGTATGATGTTGATTGGGAAGGGAAAGATCCTGAAGCCTCATACGGTATGGAATATCTACGTGTGAACTATGATATGATAGAACTCTTGGAATTCGAGATTGCCTCTGGCCGATCGTTTTCTCGTGATTTTAAAACCGACTATAACAAAGTCATTTTTAACGAAAAGGCCATTAGTCTTATGAACCTTGACCAACCTATTGGTTCGACAGTAAATATTGGAGGCCAAGACACGCAAATTGTCGGGGTCGTTAAAGACTTTCATTTCAGAACATTTCATGAAGAGGTCGGTCCAGCCTACTTTGTCCTTCAACCGGATGACACCTGGCTCATAATGGTACGCTTACAGCAAGGTCTTGAACGTGAAACCATTTCCCAGCTCGGAGAGCTTTATGCCCAATTCAATCCAGATTTCAACTTTGACTATAAGTTTTTAGATCAGGATTACGAGGCACAATATGTGGCTGAACAGCGTGTAGCGACTCTGTCAAAGTACTTTTCTTTCATAGCCATTCTTATCTCCTGCTTAGGTCTACTTGGGCTTGCTTCGTTTTCAACCGAAAGGAGAATCAAAGAAATTGGTGTGCGCAAGGCCCTAGGATCTAGTCGATTCGCAATAGTTCAATTGATATCCGGAGAGTTCACCAAAATTGTCTTAGCCGCAGTCGTACTTTCTTTACCCATAAGTTATTTCGTGACTAAGTCTTGGCTCAATGGTTTCGCCTATCGTATTGAACTCTCTTGGTGGTTCTTCCTACTTGCGGGAGTTTCCGCCTTGCTTATCGCTTGGTTGACCGTTGGTTTTCAAACCGTTAAAGCCTCAATGGTTAATCCTGCCCAATGTCTTAGGAACGAGTAGTTCACTTTTAGGGATAAATGGCCCAGTTTTTGAGTAGTAGGGTTCTCATAATTGACACCATAAAAACCATGAGAACCCTCACTACTCTCCTATGCCTTTCATTGACCTTTTCTGCTCATGCACAAGAAATTGAGCGCCTTATTGAAAAGCAAGGCAGATCACTACGGAAGAACAAAGAATTTCGTGCACTATCTATCGGAATCTATAAAGATGGACAAACCTATACGGATCATTTTGGGACACTGGATGGATCATCAAAACCCACCAATGAAACCATTTATGAAATAGCATCTGTGTCAAAAACCTTTACAGGATACTTGGTTGCTAAGGCCGTAATCGAAGGCAAAATCAACCTAGAGGACAACATTGATGACCTTATAGACGGAGACTTCTCAAACCTATCATTTGAAGGCAAACCCATAAAAGTTAAGCACCTATTGGCGCACACCGCAGGGCTTCCTCACTTTATGGCCCCTGGAATGGCTGAAGCCTTTGAGAAACCGGATGCAGAAGTACCAATAGCCTTTCAGGCTCTAGAACAAGAGATGAGCAAAGAGAGGTTTTTAGAACTATTAAAGGCGTTTAAGCCCCAAACAGCTCCCGGCACAAACTACAAATACTCCAATGCAGGGGCAGAATTACTAGCCTATATCCTCACCTCAGTCTATGACAAGCCCTTTGATGCAATTCTAAAAGATCAGATTTTCAGTCCTCTAAACATGAATGACTCTGGGATTAGACTTACGGCAGAACAGAAAGGTAGGCTTGCTCAGGGCTACTGGTCTAAAAACAAAACACCCTCTCCTTCTCAGATCATCCCATTATGGGGTGGTGGCAATGGAGTAAATTCTACTTTACCAGATTTAATGAAATGGGTTGAATTTAACCTGAACAGCCAGGAAGAAGCTCTCAAAGAATCCCAGCGGATAATCTACGAAAAGAAAACACGCTGGATGGCTTACTTGTGGAATGGGTGGAAAGACAAAAACGGCACTTCCTATAACCACCATGGAGGCACAACAGGCACCCAAAACTGGATTTTTCTTTTTCCGAAATACAATTTAGGATTTTCAATTATCGTGAACCAAAGTGACGAAAAGACACCAAGACAGCTGAGCAGCGCGATTTCCAAAATGCTCAAAGAAATTACAAAGTCACGTTAGTTAATTAAACTTGACTTTTTTTAGAACTTAAATGTGGGCTTCTTGTTAGTAGATGATTCCTGACCATTTGGATTGGCCAAATGCTAATAATTCAAGAATCAGGATCATCAACAACTTTAAGCAAACTTGTCCAAACTACCCCAATCGTTTCAATTCTTAGACCTTTCAGACTATGGAAGATCAATTGCTCGGCTTATTGCCAATGGACTGAAGAACACACGTTTTACCCCCATTCATGTTACCATTGGATTTATCATTTCGGGTATTTTGGCCATTTTTTGTATGTTCAATGGTAACTATTGGGCCGCTGCTTTCTTCCTCATCTTCAAATCCATATTAGATGCTGCCGATGGCGAATTGGCCAGAATAAAGAAGACTCCTTCGTACACGGGACGATACTTTGATTCGATAGCCGATATCATTTTGAATTTCCTATTCCTTACTGCCATATGGTACATTACGGAAGAGCACATTGGTTTTGCTCTACTGGCCTTTATGTTGATCCAATTGCAAGGTACCATGTACAATTATTATTATGTGATTCTGAGAAATCAACAAAATGGAGATAAGACGAGTCGAGTAATGGAAGACCATGCACCGACAGCACTTCCAGGTGAAAAACAAAAACATGTAGACCTCCTTTATCGGATCTACAACACGCTTTACATCGTATTCGATAAAACCATTTATTGGCTTGATAAGAAAGCACTTGACAATAAACCACTGCCAAAGTGGTTCATGACTGCTCTTTCAACTTTCGGTCTTGGTTTTCAGCTATTAATCATCAGTGTGATGTTAGTCTCAGGCTGGATTGATTTCATCATTCCGTTTTTTATTGGATACTCTTTTATGATCTTAGTCTTTGTAGGTATCAGAAGAGGTTTTCTGAATTAGATTAGCTCTTGATGCTTTTCGAATCACTATATACCTTGAATGTTCATAAAACCGAATAAATGGTTAATAAAAGGATCTTACTACTTGGGGCTACCGGAAGAACAGGAAGACTTGTTTTGGAGCAGGCCCTGGCTGAAGGATATCAAGTAAATTGTCTGGTCAGGAGTCCTGAAAAGATAAAAATCAAGAGCGATTCACTAGACATTTTTCAAGGTGATACGCAAAACAGAGATGATTTATCAAAAGCCATCGAAGCCTGTGAAGCCGTTATTAGCATATTGAATATCTCAAGAGCGTCAGACTTCCCCTGGGCACCCTTGCGAACACCGAAGGACTTTCTATCTCAGACAATGAGCCAGCTGAGCACTGTCGCCTACGAGCAAGGTGTAAACCGGATAGTGGTTTGCAGTGCCTGGGGCGTGGCAGAAACCAAGGCCGACCTCCCTGGCTGGTTTCGGTGGTTCATAGACAACAGCAATATTGGCGTTGCTTACAGAGACCATGAAAGACAGGAAGCACTTCTGGAGGCATCAGACCTCGATTGGACCATCGTAAGACCCGTGGGGCTCATCAATTCCAAAAAGGCCAAGGAAGTCATCGAAAGTCAAAATAATCAGCCCAAACCTAAACTGCTTATTAGTCGATTAAACGTTGCCAAGTATATGATCAACGTCTTGTCAAAACCAAAGACTTCGAAGATGAAAGTTGTGATTTCGACCTTATAAGGCCTCAAGCCCCACTCTCCAAGCCAATCCATATCAAGGCTTCCATTAGGTCTTTTCGAGCCTGTTGATCGCCTAGATTCTTACTCCTAACTTCTTACTCCTAACTCCTAACTCCTAACTCCTAACTCCTAACTCCTAAAATAAACTAACTCCTAAAATAAACTAACTCCCATTCCGAACCGGAAATCCCATTTGCGCCCAAACTAAGATACCCTCATCAATGATCGCTGCATTCTTAAACCCATTACGTTTCAAAGTACTTAGTACCCGTTCTGATGCCGCATGTGGACATGCACAGTAAATCACGATTTGCGTGCCATCATTAGGGATATCATTGATAAACTCTTCGGGTTCTTGGTAGTAGGGAACTGGTATCGCTCCAGGAATATGCATTTGTCGCCAAGCTACTTCGGATCGTGCATCGAGGATAACCATTCGCTTGTTATCCTTGATCGCCTGATTTACCTGTTCTGCAGAAACGAATTTGCCATCTTTCAATTCGAAAACAGGTGCTTCATTATCTTCATTCAATACATACTCCTCTGGTTTAGGAACGACAACACTATCTAACTTAGGAATATCCCAGCCAGATGCTCGGCTTCTTAAGAAAGCGGTCAACCCATCAATCTTTTCGTCACTCAAGCTGTCTTTAAAGGCGATCATTGGTGTACCATCTCGCCCTTCGGCAATTGCATACCTCAAAAAGTGATCGGTAGCCGTAGCCAGCAACATCGGATTTGCTAAGGCCGGAGCTGAGATTCCCTCACCATTTTCACCGTGACAAACGGCACAATTTTCTTTGTAAACACGCGCACCAAGGTCAATATCTCCCAAAACAGGTTCTCTGGAAAGATCTATCGGTTCTTCTACTTCGGCCATTTGGTATAGCCACTCCAGCAGTAACTCGATCTCAATATATTCCATCGGGCCACCCTGATTCTTCAAGTAACCCGCCATCGCACTATTTCCACGGCCAAATTGAATCGTATACCTCATGAAGTTATTATTCTTGCTTGTCGCAAGCAGGGATTTTGAGCGCAGTGAAGGCGCATTATCGGCAGCATAACCTTCGCGGTTATCCCCATGACATAAGGTGCAATATTTGGTATACAATTCCTGAGCGTGTACAATAGCGACACTATCAAGGTCTGGCTTAGGCATGAGTTTTCTAGCCATCAGACCTTGCTCATCTGACTCCTGCTCAAACTCTAATTGAACACCAAAGGCATGTTCTGGTAGTATTGTGATTAGATCAGCTGACTTCGAAAATGCCTCTTCCGGAAGTTCATTTTCAAAGTACTGATAAGTAGAATCCAGCTGCTCTACCTCGAACCTGAGTGCAAAAACACCCTCTCCTCTTTTTGCCACAAAGTCCTGGAGCGATTGATCCGTCTTGGCGGAAACTAAATGAAGTTCATGATTTCGATAAAGTTCATACCTGGCTGTGGTTTCCGTTTTATCGATCAGTTCGAAGCCCATCTTTTCAAACTCATCATGCGAAGCATCGAGGTCTTCTACCGCAACACGGATGGCAGACATCCCAATCACACCATTTGCATGCCCGTTAAACATTCTACCATAGACGTAGTAGGTTCTCCAGTCGCTATCTGTACCTGCATAATCATAACCTACACTCTCAATAAACCTGGGAAGATGAGCAGGTGGATTTGACACATCAAAATCCAGGCTTTTGGCTGTGGGCTCGCCATCATCCCAAGACCAGCCTTCAGGCTTTCGGGCGGTATTTCTAAAGGCCTCAACAGAATCCATAGCATAGCCATTCGTGGTTAATGCGCTAAAGGTAGAATCGGCCGAGGAACTTGACAGGGAATACAACCTTACGCCTTCATCACTTGACAAAAAGGTCTGTATAAATTCGGGGACGGTATTTTCTTCGGCCGAATCACTGATCCCGAGTAAGTTAAAAGAACTCATATCCGCAATGGAAATGGAAGCTGTCAAAGATCCATCAAAAGCACCTGCTTGGGCACCTCGTACATTGAAGCCTAGGGTATCGCGGTAGTAACTCATGGCGGTTTCTAAGTCCTTGACCATTAAAGTCGCATTGTTAATGCCAGTTCCCTGCCCTAGCAAAAAAGCCTTTTGAGGCGCTTCAGATTGACAACTGGAAAGTAAAAGACCCGATATAATAAGAGTAAAAAATAGGGGTAAGTTTCTACGGATATTCATGTGGTGGTAATGCTTAGATTGATTTTGCGGCTAGTGGTGTTTTTGTCACCTATCAATTTAATGTAACGAAATTGCATTATCACCAGAATCCTAAAAAAATATGAATTCAGCCAAAAAACAGAAAGCCTTGAACCTACTCCCCATCAGCATGTCTCCTCACTCGATCAGTGTCTCTCGAAGAGGACTCTGATCATTAAGCACATGAAGTTCCCTCGGTAAATTCGGGTGAAAAGGATTCCTCTCAAGCACAGATGATTTTATACAATGTTAGAAAACCGGAACTAGAAGCTAAATTGAAATAAAAATGAGAGGAACATGGAATTTAAAAGTGTGAACGAATACTTTGACTCGCTACCCGAAAACACGAAAGAGGTACTTTTGGAATTGAAGGATTGCATTCTTAAAGCAAAACCGAATGCAACTGAATTACTGAACTATAACATTCCTGCTTATGCTTTAGTGGAAAATGGAAAAAGAGAACAGCAGATTATGATTGCAGGATATAAAAAACACGTTGGACTTTATCCACACCCAACGACCATGGAAAAATTCGACACTGAATTGAGTGAATTTAAAAGGTCGAAGGGTTCAGTTCAGTTTCCATTGGATAAACCACTGCCCAAAGAGTTGATTATTCGAATGATAAAATATCGAATCGAATTATTCGATACTCTTGGCTATGATATCCTTAATTCATCCCGAGATGCATAGTTGGTTCTTTCTGGTTAAGTACACCCAAACCTCTATAACCTCCAAAATTTTCAACCCATCTGACCGCTTCGAGCGGTCTGATGGATAAGCACCAACACTTTCCTCACTCGATCAGTATCTCTCGAAGAGGACTCTGATCATTGAGCACATCAAGTTCCCTCGGTAAACTCGGGATAAAAAGGATTCTTCTAAACGTAGATGACTTTCCTCATTGTATTGGCAAAATCGAGAAGATAAATTGTTTCAAGTAGTCCTAAGCTTAGATTATGTTTAACAGTAGTCAACGGAATTCATATGAAGCATTACATTTCCAATACATCACCAAGAAAGGCCGCGATTACCGTGGGAGTTGCATTTATCACCTCAGTAGTTCTGGTAACGATAATTGATGATTTCCTGCTAGCCAATTTTGTTATTCCCGGTGACACATCAACTTTAGAAAAAGATATTGAGGCTGATAGACAGTCATTCATTTTGGCTGTTATTGGGTATTTCTTTGTGCTCATACTTGATTCGGTTATTGGACTTGCGCTTTACATAGTCCTCAAACCGGCCAGCCGGAAGCTTGCCTGGTATACCGCAGAACTTAGGTTGCTCTATGCATTCACTTTAATGTTCGGATTGTTTGCCTTGGTATTTCAAATTATTGATGTTCCTGACTATGCCTCATTAAAACTATTTGGGTATATATTTTTCGCCTTGCACCTCCTTGTATTGGGTTATTCAGTCTTCAAATCAGGTTATATACCAAAAAGCCTGGGCATATTATTGATGTTCACATCATTCACCTATATCGTTTTCTTTATAGATAGCAGCGGTCTAACTGAAATCCTTTCCCTTGCCATTATGCTTCTTATGCTTATTGCAGAACTTTCGCTAAGTATCTGGCTACTCTGGAAAAGAAATGGATTGCCTCAAAGAACTTAAACTACTCCTCCCTATCAGTGTCTCTCGAAGAGGGATCTGATCATTAAGGGAATCAAGTTCCCTCGGTTAAACTCGGGAGAAAAAGGGTTGCGCACGGTGACATATAGTTGGCTTACCAACTCGAAATCACATCTCCGCTAAATACTCATGTACAAACTTAATGGCCATAGCGCCTTCACCTACGGCTGAAGCTACACGGTTCATTGCTCCTGCTCTTACATCTCCAGCGGCAAGTATGCCTGGGGTACTAGTTTCTAATAAATAAGGCTCTCGCTCCTTTTTCCAAATTTTCTTATGGTCAGCTTCTTTGAGCAAGTCACGCCCTGTGATCACAAAGCCTCTATCATTCTTGATTACATCATCTCCCGTCCAATCGGTATAAGGCTTAGCGCCAATAAAGATGAGTAAAGCCCCAGCAGGTTTCTTGACTACTTCATTAGTATCTAGATTTCTCAATTCAACACATTCCAGGTTACCATCGCCTACCGCACCATCGATCACGGTTTTTGGCACCAATTGGATATTATCAGTACCATCAATCTGATCGATCAAATACTGACTCATACTAGACGATAAATCTGGCTTACGGATCACAATATGGACATCACAAGCAAATTTCGCCATATACATGGCAGCTTGCCCTGCGGAGTTGCCTCCACCTACGATATACACATTCTTTCCTCTACAGGCATTGGCTTCAGTGGTAGCCGCACCATAATAGATACCCTTTCCGGTAAAGTCATCGATTCCGCGAGATTCTAAGTGTCTGTATTGCACGCCTGTTGTGATAATCACTGCTTTGGCGTTGATCTTCTCACCACTCTCCAATTGAACAATCTTGTAATTATCCTTAGTCTCAATGCCTGTCACAGATTGTGGTGAGAGAAACTCTATACCAAATCGTTTGGCCTGTGTGATGGCCCTATGGGTAAGATCGGCACCGGAAAGCCCTTTCGGGAATCCTAAGTAATTCTCTATTCGAGAACTTGTTCCTGCCTGTCCACCTGGCGCATGCTTCTCGATCAATAATGTCTTGAGCCCCTCTGAGCCACCATATACCGCAGCAGCCATTCCCGCAGGACCAGCTCCAATAATCACGACATCGTACATTTCCTCCGTAGCCTTGGTTTGAAGACCAATTTTGTCTCCCAATGCCGTCATAGACGGATTTTTCAAATGGCTACCATCCTCAAAAAAGACAGCTGGGAGTTCTGAATACTCAATTTCGGCCAACTTCAATAATTCCTGACCTGCCTCTTCTGTCTCGACATCGAGCCACTGATAAGGCATTAGGTTTCTGGAAAGGAAATCCTTGATATCATGCGACTTTGGTGAATACTGATAACCCACTAATCTAATTCCTCTGAAAACGGGAATGTGATTGATTTGCCACTCATCAAGCAGATCATTTAATGTTGGATAAAGTTTCTCTTCAGGCGGATCCCAGGGTTTGTTCAAATAGTAATCAAGCTGCACATCATTGATCGCTTTAACGGCTGCCTCAATATCTGAGTAAGCGGTCAAAAGAACTCTTTTGGCTGTAGGATAAAGCTCTTTGGCCTTTTCAAGAAACTCAACACCCGTCATCTCTGGCATGCGCTGATCTGAAAGGAATAAAGCCACGTCTTCCCCTTTTTGTTTCAATTCCTTCAGTGCTTCCAGTGCCTCCTGAGCGGAGGTAGTGCTCATAATACGATAGTCTTGCCTATACTCTTTTCTGACGTCCCTTCTAATGGCAGCGAGTACTTGTTCGTCATCGTCAACAGTAAATATGATTGGTAATTTAGCCATGTGTATTATTGCGCATTAATGGGGAAACAAAATTCAAAAGTAGTTTTTCCTGGTTTGGAATCGAGTTTTATATGGCCGTGATGCCTGTCAACAATGTTTTTAACCACCTCGAGGCCCAAACCTGTTCCTTTACCAACGTCCTTGGTGGTAAAAAAGGGTTCGAATATTCGACTTTGAATATCTTCTGGAATCCCGGGGCCCGAATCGGTAATATGAACCATCACGTTAACGGCATTTTTTGTAGTCGATAATTCGAGTGTACCACCCTCTTCCATAGCATCCAGTGCATTGTCAATGACATTGGTCCAAACCTGATTAAGCTCTCCCGAGACCGCCTTAATCTTCGGTAAATCGGGATCTAGGTTCTCTACTAGGTTGACCTTACTCTTTTTCAACTTATGGTTGAGGATTGTTATCGTGCTGTGAAGGCCTTCGTGTACATTGGTCGGTTCAAATTCCGTGGAACGATCCATATGAGAATAGCTCTTTACTGAGTTGACCAGCTTAGAAATTCGGTTTGAAGCTTCTTTGATCTCTCCAACCATCTTTTCGGTAGTCAGGACATTTTCGACCCACGTGAGTACAGAAGGAAAGGTTTCCGCACCCAGCATATCCATCATAGTATCAAGTTCGGTATCACAAAAACCATATTCGGCCAAAGTCTCGCTTAGCATATAGCAATCGCCAAAGCCATTATCATCTAGCCAATCGGTGAGTTCATCTTCTCGATTGGTGCGCTCCATCAGCGATTCATCTTTGTTGATACCACCCTTTATTTTTCCAAAGAGTAATTCATTCACCTGATCCACCTGTTCGTTGGTCACCTTCATAGAGATCACCTTTTTGAACTTATCGGGAACATGCTGCAAATGCTCTTGCAGTGATTCGGAACTTCTGACGATGGCTGCCGCTGGGTTATTCAACTCATGGGCCAGGCCTGCGGAAAGCTTACCAAGGGCCATCAATTTTTCGCTTTGTTGTTGAGATTTGGTACTGCTCCTCACTCTGTCCGTCATCATGTGTACCAAAACCTCCGTGAAGCTTTGGCACTCACAAATCATATCGTGGAAGTAAGACTTGTTTAAGGTAAATACCTTGGAATCCAAGACTGCAGCTCCGTTGGCCGAAGAGGACTGTGCTCTGCTATAGGGCAATGCCCCTGAGATGTCGCCAGCATTAATGCGACCCACTTCCATATACTGGCCGTTACGCTCCATCATGAAGTTGGTGGCACCTTCCAGCATGATAAACAATCGATCAATGCTGTCGCCTCGATTGAAGAAGGTCTCGCCTGTTTTAAATTCTTGTAACTCCCCTCTTTCAACCACCCACTCGATTTCGGTACGTGGTACTTCTGTCAAAGATGGGAATTGGGAAATCTTATCGACTATGGTTTGCTTATCCATGATTGTGAAACTATCAATTTTCCAGATTAGTTTCCTTTGTCTTTGGTGTCTTAATCTAACCTACAAAAACGATGGCAATAGAGAGCAGATTCTGTAATAATAAATGACCAGATCCACGATCTTCTTATCAATGCTAGAAATAGATGGGTTCAAGAAGTGCTTTTAAATGAGCATGGTCAGAAATCCCGAAGGGATTACACATTGATAATCAGGGACGACCGATAAAGTTCGACCCTGATGGGGTCGTAATGCTAATATCAGCAGGGATTATATATATCGCACCCCTTCAGGGTACTTCGAGAACATATTAATTTCCGAAAGCTCCGAAGGGCTCCTACTTTCTTGCCAAAGTTTTTTTAAATCCCGAAGGGATTAGATATCGATAATTGGTAAATCTATATTTTATTCGCCCCCTAAGGGGTCGTACCTTCTTACCGAAGATATTATAAACATTGTACCCCTTCTGGGTAACAAGCTTCTACAACTCGTCAATCGAATAAGTACTTGTCCTCATGATCGATTTCAAATTTGGTCATGAAGTTTTTGTACTCTTCTTTAAAGGAAAGTTTCGCATGATGTTCTTTCTGGTTCTGTATGTAGGCTATCACATTTGAGATGGCCGATTGGCTATATGAAAAAGCACCATAACCCTCTTGCCACTCGAATTTCATCTTAGAGAGTCGATTCTCATTGATAAAGGCATTGGAAGACTTTTTAATTTCTCTTACCAAATCAGACAAGCGACAGGACGGAGACAAACCTACTAGCATATGGACATGATCTTCGACACCATTAATGGCTAAAAGCTTATGCCCCTTATTTGTCACTATGCCGGTGATGTATTTAAACAATTCACTTTCCCATTCAGGAGAAATCAATCTTCTCCTACCCTTGACTGCAAATACAACTTGAATATAAATTTGTGAGAAGGTACCTGGCATTATGATTAATTATTCTTCTTCAAATCATCGATCATCATTTGAGCCACTCGTTCGGAAGCACCTGTACCTCCTAGTTTTGTTTCTAATTCAGCGTAGTCAGCAAGAATTCTTTCTCTGGTCTCTGGCTTGAGTATCTCTTGAAGAGTCTTCGTCATTCGCTTCTCATTCAGGTCTGCCTCAATCAATTCGGGAACTGCTCTTCTATCCAGTATCAGATTGACCATGCAGATATGATTGATACTGATGATCCCTTTGAGCAAATAATAGGTCACAAAGCCAGGTTTATAACAAACCACCTGCGGTACTTTGAATAAAGCAGTTTCCAAAGTCGCGGTGCCCGAAGTAACCAATGCAGCCTCAGAATTATTTAGAATATCATAAGTCTTTCCGAAAAGTACCTTGACGCTACTTTTGGTATACTGATCATATAGGGATGTATCAATGGTTTCAGAACCCGCAATCACAAACTGGTAGTCAGGAAAGTTTTTGACCACCTTGAGCATCTTAGGCAGCTTGGTTTTGATCTCCCGCTTTCTGCTTCCAGGAAGTAGCGCAATGATCGGCTTATCATCTAGACCATTGTCTAATAGAAACTGATCCCGTTCGACTAGCTCGGGCTTTCGCTTCTCCATGGAATCGAGAATCGGGTGCCCTACATAATCCACTTTGTATCCGTAGGATTCATAAAAATCCGGTTCAAAAGGAAGTATGGCAAAGCGTCTATCGGTCCATCCCTGAATGGTATGAACCCTTTTCCTTTTCCAGGCCCAAGCCTGAGGAAGTATATAATAGAAGATGCGAGTCGACAGTTTCGAATTCTTGACAAACTTGGCGATCCGCAAGTTGAAACCTGAATTGTCTATCAAAATGAGCACATCAGGCTGAAAAGCCATAATATCCTCTTCACAGAACCTGAAGTTTTGCTTGATGGTCTTCAAATGCCTGACAACGGCAAACACTCCCATAAATGAAGTCTCACGAATGTGTTTTGCAAGTTCCTGTGCCTCCTCCGCCATTCTATCACCACCCCAAACCCTAAAATAGGCTTCAGAATCTCGCAGTTTTAACTGCTTCATCATGTTGGCGGCATGCATATCGCCAGAGGCCTCACCTGCTATGATATAATACTTCATTTATCGGTTTCTGATTCGAAGTTCTTAGTTCCTCGTTAATAATCAAACTTGAAGGTTCAAACTTAGAACATAGAACGATTAATCGTTACTTTTGCCCTCAGCAAAACCTCATCATTTATGCTTAAAATAGGCGTTCTCGGAGCAGGCCATCTTGGCAAAATTCATATCAAGTGCATCAAAGATATTCCAGAATATGAACTGGTTGGGTTTTACGATCCGATTGCTGAAAATGCCAGTGCTGTTTCTGAAGAGTTTGGCATCAAGAGTTTCGACACTATTGACGCGCTATTAGAGGTGGTCGATTTAGTGGATATTGTTACCCCGACACTATCCCACTTTGATTGTGCCAGTCAGGCCTTAAAAGCTGGTAAGCATGTTTTTGTTGAGAAACCTGTCACCAATACGATTGAGGAAGCCGAAGAATTAATTCGTTTATCTACGGAGCAAGGTTTAAAGATGCAGGTAGGTCATGTCGAAAGGTTCAACCCTGCCTTTGTAGCTGCTCAAGATTACCTCAAGCAGCCGATGTTTATTGAAACACATCGACTTGCACAATTCAACCCTCGCGGCTTAGATGTACCCGTGGTACTAGACTTAATGATTCACGATATCGATGTGATTCTCAAGGCTGTTGGTTCTGAAGTCGAAAAGATTTCTGCGAGTGGGGTTAACGTGGTTGCTGATACGCCAGACATAGCTAATGCCAGACTCGAGTTTGCCAATGGCTGTGTTGCCAACCTGACCACAAGCCGTATAGCAGTGAAAAACATGCGCAAATCACGTTTCTTCCAAAAGGATGCTTACGTAGCCGTAGACTTCCTGGAAAAGAAATCTGAAATCGTGCGCATGCAGGAAGCCACAGGTGATGAAGGACCATTCTCAATGGTATTGGATTTGGGAGAAGGAAAGGGCAAAAAAGAGATCATTTTCGAAAACCCGAAGGTGCATCCAACCAATGCCATCCGCGAAGAACTTTTCACCTTCCATGAAGCAATTGTCAAAGACACTGAACCAATTGTTACCATTGAAGATGGCTATAAAGCATTGAAAGTAGCGCACGAGATACTAGACGAAATTCAAAAAAAACTGATGAAAATCGGTTAATGTCCTCCCCTTGGGGAGGTGTCTAAAAGACGGAGGGGGCCCTTTTAGGCTAACTATTTATACCCTCATTAACCCCACTCCTTTTAGGAGTCAAATTTGAAACTAAAACCCTATTAATATGGACAATAGAAAATTATTACCCATCGTAGTGATTACGGTAATTGCGCTGATCGTTGTGATCGGCTTGTCATCGAGTATCTTTTATACGATTCAATCTAACGAACGTGCAGTAATCTTTAAGAAGTTTTCCGGTGGACTAGACAAAGAGGACATCAAGCAACCTGGTTTCCACTTGAAAGCACCTTGGAATGATCTTTATGTCTATGATGTATCAGAAAATCAAGCTGAAGAAACAATGGACGTGCTAGAGAAAAACGGTCTTTCGATCCAAGTTGATATTTCAGTTCGTTTCCACCCTATGTATGACAAGATCGGTGAAATTCACGAAACATTTACGAGAGATTATGTAAACAGATTAGTCATCCCCGAAGTAAGATCTACAGTGAGACAGGTAATGGGACGATTTACCGCTGAGGAAATCTATTCCACAAAACGCTCTGAAGTAGAACAAGCCATCATCTCCGAGACAGGAGAAGTACTAGGTAACGAAAACAACAACATCCAGATGAAGGCACTTTTAATCAGGTCAATCAACTTACCTGAGAAAATCAAGACGGCTATTGAGAACAAGCTTCAACAAGAGCAAGAAGCGCTAGCTTATAGATTTCGCTTAGATAGAGAAAAGAGTGAGGCGGAAAGAAAGCGTATTGCCGCAGAAGGAGAGTCTAATGCCAACAAAATCATTAACAACAGTTTAACTCCTGCACTACTTAAAATGAGAGGTATTGAGGCTACTTTGAAACTGGCGGAATCCACAAATTCAAAGGTCGTAGTGATCGGTCAGGGTAAAGACGGATTGCCTCTAATTTTGGGCAATAATTAAAAAGAATTGACACATCGGGAACAAGTGTTTTATTTCCGTGTTTAATAGTATAAATTCGCTCGCTGAAAAGGAGCACAATTACGTAAACACTATTTAGATAATGTCGAACACTGCAGAAATCAAAGTTGGCGGACAGGCATACGAACTTCCAGTTGTCACAGGCTCAGAACAAGAGCAGGCAATTGATATTTCTAAGCTAAGAGGCCAAAGCGGTATCATCACCATCGATCCGGGTTTTAAAAATACCGGTTCAACTACAAGTGCTATCACCTTCCTAGACGGTGAAAAAGGTATATTGAGGTATAGAGGCTATTCGATTGAAGACCTGGCTGAGAAGTCAAACTTCCTTGAAGTCTCTTATTTATTGATCTACGGTCATTTGCCTTCGAATGAAGAGTACAATGATTTTGTGGAAAGTATTACCAAGCATACTTTGGTACATGAAGATATCAAGAAGATATTAGAAGGCTTCCCTTCTACTGCCCATCCAATGGGCGTGCTTTCTTCTTTGGTTTGTGCGCAGACAGCATTCTATCCTGAGTCACTTGATCCCAATAGATCAGCAGACGAGGTTGACATGAGTATCATTCGCTTGATCGCTAAAATGCCAACTTTTGCAGCTTGGTCTTACAAAAACCAAATTGGACAGCCTGTTAACTACCCTGACAACAAGCAAAACTATGCTTCAAACTTCTTGAAGATGATGTTTGCTAACCCCGCAGAGCAGTACGAGGTTGACCCAGTAGTGGCTAATGCGCTTGACAAGTTGTTAATTTTGCATGCTGATCATGAGCAAAACTGCTCTACAGCAACAGTAAGAGTTGTAGGCTCATCTCATGCAAGTATGTACGCCTCTATTTCTGCTGGAATCAACGCACTTTGGGGGCCACTTCACGGTGGAGCCAACCAAGCTGTGATTGAGATGTTAGAAAACATCAAGAAGGACGGTGGAGATACTAAAAAGTGGATGGCTAAGGCCAAAGACAAGGATGATCCTTTCCGTTTGATGGGCTTTGGACACAGGGTTTATAAAAACTTTGATCCTAGGGCGAAAATCATCAAGAAAGCTGCTGACGATGTATTGTCTAAACTAGGCGTTAAAGATCCAGTATTGGATATTGCGAAAGGTTTGGAGGAAGAAGCATTGAACGATCCGTACTTCGTAGATAGAAAGCTTTATCCTAATGTCGATTTCTATTCAGGAATCATTTATAGAGCACTAGGAATTCCTACTGATATGTTCACCGTGATGTTTGCCATGGGTAGACTTCCAGGGTGGATCGCTCAGTGGAAAGAAATGAGAGAAAACAAGGAACCTATCGGACGCCCAAGACAAGTTTATACTGGTGCGAACGAAAGACCTTATGTCAGCATGTCTGACAGATAAATATTTGCTTAACCGCAATTGAAGGGTGCCTGGTGCACCCTTTTTTTATGCCCTAACGAATTATTTGAAGCCGCAAACTGTTGCACTACAAACGATAGAAAAATGGAACAGAAATTCCCTCTACCTCCTTTCACCCAAGAAACTGCCAAACAAAAAATTCAAGCTGCAGAAGATGGCTGGAACTCGAAAGACCCGATAAAAGTATCAATGGCCTATACCGAAGACACGGAATGGCGAAATAGAGATCAGTTTGTCAACGGTAGAAAAGAAGTGCAAGAGTTCCTTGCCGACAAGTGGAACAAAGAACTCGATTACAAGCTAAAGAAGTCTTATTGGGCGCACACGGATAACCGAATAGCCGTTCGTTTCGAATATGAATACCACAATGCCGAGGGCCAATGGTTCAGAGCCTATGGTAATGAAAACTGGGAGTTTGACGAGAATGGTTTAATGGCCAAGCGATACGCAAGTATCAACGACTTAGCCATCAATGAATCTGATAGAAGGCTATAACCCTGAGAAGAACTTTCCTCAGGGTTCTTTTGGCTGAGTTTGAGCTATTTTACACTCACTAACCAGTGCCAATGCTCTTCTCCTTTTTCTACTTTGGTAGCAGCTTTGGCAATACCTTCAGCCAAACCTATGCCTGCACCTAATTTCAAAGCAGATTTTGTGTTTTTTGCAAAGAAACCACTGGCAATAGCTGCTGTAGAAGCCGCTTTCTTAATCTCTTCTCGTCTCTGAGCTTCAGTCTGATCCAGTTCCTGGAAACCCACGATCATTCGAAGCGGAATTTTGTGACCTGAAAGCGTATTCTCAATTCCCGTTACTTTTACGATGTCGCCTTTTATCTCTTTAATTCTTACCTCTAGGCTTTTTACGTGCTTCCCTTTCTTATTGAGAAAGTGAAGCTCCACATAATCACCTATACTAAACTCTCGAGTCTCAGTGGAATCATCAGGGTTTGTCATTACAAGCGTAGTAGATACTTGGGCCTGTAAGGCTACAGAAAAACCTACTATTAGAAATAAAGCTATGATTGATCTTTTCATGTGTCTGTGTTTGATTTTACAAATGAGCATTACTATGTAATTACTTAATTTAGGCAATTATGAGATACGTTTCTAAGATTTAGCAAGTCGATTAATCTCAGTTATTACATTAATTAAGAGATATATCAGGACAAAATTCATTTGTATTCGTATGATTAGTCAATAGCTTAATATCTAAGAATGCGATTAACTGAGTTTCCGGATATTCAATGGCTACGAAAACAGGCCAATAACAACTTCCAAAACGGAAGGGATGTCAATAACCAGCCAATTACTCAACAAGGTTGGCCAAGTGTAGTGCTCAATACTACTTCTTTTGGTGCCGAACGAAACGGCATCAAAGGACCTTTTAGCATTTTCTTAAATCTCTCTGGTAAAAGCTTGGTAAAAGTTGGTGGTAAAACGGTAGAACTTACCAACGACAACCTATGCATGGTGAATAGCGGAGAGTTCTACGATCTCATCATTCCCGAAGGATCTGGCACGGATACCTTCAATGTTCACTTTGGTGAGCGACTATTCAATGAAGTACTCTCCTATTCCAACAGGTCAACTGATCAACTCCTTGATGACCCCATGAGGTCTTGTGAGGCGAATTGTACGTCCAAAATTCACTCTACCTGGAAAAGTGGTCTAATTCATGAAAAAGTGCTTGCCTTAAGTCAATTCTATCAAGTTCACAATGGAGAAAAAGATTTAGAATATGAGCTAATGGCCGATTTGCTTTCGACTGTTCTTCGGGACAAGGAATATGAGCATTCTTATGATGATGCCCTAGGCGCAACAAAGAACTCCACCAAACAGGAGTTATCCACCCGAGTTGGAATGTCAGTTGACTATATGCATGCTCATTTCAGGGAAACGGTCACTCTTGATGAATTATCTGCCATCGCCTGCATGTCTAAGTATCATTACCTCCGCACCTTTAAATCCATCTACAGGTGTACACCGCAGCAAATGATTGCGGAATTGAGGCTAAAAAAGGCTAGCCAACTCCTTATAGAAAACGATCAACCCATAAGTGAGATAGCGCCTTCTTTAGGCTTCAGCGAACTCGCTGCATTCACCCGTTTTTTCACAAAACGAATGGGGCTATCTCCCAAAGCCTTTCGATTGAGTAATTAGCAATTTGGGTTAAATTTATAACCTATCCACCGCATACATTTGAATAAAAAAAGAGATGGTACAATTCGGTTTCTATGCACTTACGGTTGCAATGCTCTCATTCGTATTCTATTTGCTCAAGTATGCGGCTAACCCACAAAAACTTAGAACAAATGCTGTAATTCTTCTGATCACCTGGGTCAGCTATGTAGTGATTATGAGCTTTACAGGAATTTTGGATAGTCTCTCCATGCCTCCAAGAGCACCCATATTCATCATCATCCCAGCCTTCATCATTGTCTTCATTACTACCTCAAGAAAGGGTTTCCGAAGTGTTCTACATAACACACCCAAGCATGTGGCCGTTTTGATTCAGTCTTTCCGGATCATTGTTGAAACCCTGATTTATGGTGCATTTGTCGAGGGATTCTTCCCACAGCGGGTCACGTTCGAAGGGCTTAACTACGATATTTTAATGGGAATCTTGGCCCTTCCTGTTGGGTTTCTGATTTATAAAGGTTTAATCAAAAGGCAAATCATTCTGGCATATAACATCCTTGGGCTAGTTGTGCTATCCTTGACAGGTTATGCCTTTATTTCCTCCTTCTATTTCTCAGACTTTATAGGTGTTGGTGGTGAGATTGCCCTAGTTCAAGTTCCCTTCATACTCCTACCTGGTGTATTGCTGCCTTTTGCCATCTTTTACCATGTGGTTTCGATAAGGCAGTGCCTGAGGTCATGAAAGTGGGTTTCTCTAAAGGTCATCGATCCCTTCGCTATAGTTTGAGTCAATAAGAGGAACTGTTGTCGTAATTAGTATCTCTTTTTATCCTGAGCATGGCGAAGGAACTTTCGTCATACGGTAGGCCCTTCGTAAACTCAGGGAAAGAAAGAACTGGGAAGGTTTTGATTCACCCTCCTGCCACTCTGTGTTCCTAATAATCGAGACCAGTTTCTACCCTTAACCGATGCAAATCCCTAAACAACTAGCCCGTCCCTCTTCGTATCCTGAGCTCAGCGAAGGAACTATCACAATACATAAGACTCTTCGTAAACTCAGGGATGAAAGAATTAGACTAGAATAAAAGTGAAGGCTACTCAACAATATCCCAAGCCTTAGGTGAGTTATACAACAACTCACCCCTTCGAATCTCAAGTGGAGATTCAATATTATTGTGATAGAGTTGCCCGGTACCCAAACCTTGGGGTAAGTTTGGTTTGTATTGCGAAGCGAACTGCGCAATGGCATTCAAGCCTACATTAGACTCCAGCATAGAGGTCATCCACCAGCCGATACCCTTATCCTCAGCTATCTTGATCCACTCTCGACAGGATTGGATGCCACCGACCAATGAGGGTTTGAGTATGATGTACTGTGGTTTTATAGTGTTCAGGAGTTCTTCTTTTGTTTTATAGTCGTGTACTCCGATCAACTCTTCATCCAAGGCGATCGGTAAGAGCCCTGAAGCACAAAGCCGCGTCATTAAACCATGTTGACCCCGCTTAACCGGTTGTTCAATGCTATGGATATCGAGAGCTGCCAATTGCATAAGCTTGCCCTCAACATCCTCTTCCGTAAACGCTCCATTCGCGTCAACACGTAGGGTAATGTCACTGGCTGAATATCGCTCTCGAATGTTCTCAAGCAATGCTATCTCCTGCTCAAAGTTGATGGCCCCTACTTTCATTTTGATGGTATTGAATCCGGCCTTGAGCTTCTCTTCAATCTGTTGATGCATAAAAGCCTCATCACCCATCCAGATCAGGCCATTGATCGGCATGCGATACTTACCTTCAAAGAAGTCGGTATGAAATAGTTTTCTGATTCCACCATTTACTAAATCGATTAAGGCGGTTTCTAAACCAAAACGGATAGAGGGTAAATTTGAAGGGATTTCTCGGGAAACTAGCGCCTGAATATCTTCAGTAGTCTCAGGAATTTCAACCTTCTCAATCGACTTTAAGATTTTTATTAAAAATTCCTGATAATCAATACTATAATCCTCACTTAACCCTTTCAATGGACTGGCTTCTCCAAGGCCGAAAACCTGATCATTTCCTACTATGAAGGCCTTGATAAACCAAGTCTCCTTTTCAGTAAAAGAACCACGGGAAGTTCCGGCCTCGAACCGAAACTTTAAAAGATGAGGAATTACCTCGAAGCGGACTTTCATGATTGTCCTAGCAGTCTCTTAACGTACTTACCAATGATATCAAACTCCAGGTTAACCTTGTCTCCAACCTTTAATTGATGGAAGTTGGTATACTCATAGGTGTAAGGAATGATGGCAATTCTGAATTTACCTTCCTCAGAATTAAAGCAGGTTAAACTTGTTCCATTTACACAAACCGATCCCTTCTCTACCGTTACATTTCCCTGAGAAATATCATATTCAAAGTCAAAAAGCCAGCTGCCATCCTGTTCTTGAATATTGGTGACTGTACCAATTTGATCCACATGCCCTTGAACCACATGCCCGTCAAATCGACCATTAGCGACCATACAACGCTCTAAATTCACAATTGAACCCGTTTCCCAATCTCCTAGATTGGTCTTTTGTAGCGTTTCGTCAATGGCAGTCACGCGGTGCACATTATCCATTACCTTCACAACAGTAAGACAGGTGCCATTATGCGCAATGCTCTGGTCTACCTTCAACTCCTTACTCACTTCACTCTTGATATCGTAGTGATAATTGGTACCCTCTTTCTCTATTGCGACCACCTCGCCTATCGTCTCTATAATTCCTGTGAACATGTTTGAATCTTTGAATGCGAATATACTCAGAAGTGGGGAGTTGATATGTAGAAATTAAGGACTGTATTGCAAGCTGCAAGCCACAAGGTTCTAGCTTCTAGCTTCTAGCTTCTAGCTTCTAGCTTCTAGCTTCTAGCTATAAGAAAAGATAATCAAGGCAATTGTTTAAATTCAAGCACTGATCCTAAAGTGTGAACAAAAACAAATTCTCCATTCTCAAAAACCTACATCTACTGGTCTCATTGACCATTGTAGTTCCGTTTGCCTTTATTTACGGACTCTCTCCAGCCGATACCCTTCCTGAGTATTTCGATTTTAATGTAGAAACCACAGATCTCAAGAATGTGTTTCGAGCCATTATGGGTTTATACCTTGGTATTTCATTTGTCTGGATATTAGGCATTATTAAACCGAACTTATGGAAGACAGCGACCATACTTCATGTAGTCTTTATGCTTGGATTGGCTTTGGGCCGTGCATTGAGTATGCTAATGGATGGCATTCCATCTCAAGCTTTCGTGACGGGCTTCATACTCGAACTTGTCTTAGGTTACTATGGGCTCTTGCAACTGAAAAGAATCAAGTGACAGCTAAACTTCTGCGACCGAAATTGAGTTACTTAGTCATTCAATAGAAATCAATTAAAACTAAAACGTCAGATGGCAAATATTACACTTGGAGGTACTCCTACTCACACGAACGGAGAACTACCTAACACGGGAACCGCAGCAAACAACTTTGAACTATCAGCTGTAGATTTATCAACGAAAACGCTCAGTGACTACAGCGGAAAGAGCATTGTGCTCAATATTTTCCCTAGCGTGGACACAGGTGTATGTGCCACTTCGATACGTACCTTCAACAAAACAGCGGCTGATTTAGACAACACTGTCGTGCTTTGTATTTCAAGAGACCTTCCTTTTGCTCAGGGTAGATTCTGTGGCGCAGAAGGTATTGAAAATGTAGAAATGCTATCAGACTTTAAAACCGGGCAATTCGGTAAGGATTATGGCTTAGAGATTATGGATGGCGCCTTTGCCGGCTTACACTCAAGATGCATCGTTGTGATTAACCCTGAAGGCAATGTAGTCTATACGGAGCAAGTGCCGGAGATTGGTCAGGAGCCGAATTACGAGGCTGCATTAGCGAGCTTATAGAAGAAGTTATCATTTAGAATTAAAGAGCCAATGGATGAAATCTGTTGGCTCTTTTTTAATAAAAGCCTCACAAATCTCATGGCTTAAACTATCTTCGCCTTAGCATAAATGGAAGACAGTTACAGACACAAAGGTATGCGCAGACAGTTGGTAAAAACTGTACAAGCGCAGGGTATTAAAGACGAACGCGTACTCGCAGCAATCGGTAAAATTCCACGTCATTTCTTTTTTGAAAACGCCTTGGTTGAACATGCTTACGAAGACAAGGCCTTCCCTATTGGTGCCGGCCAAACTATCTCACAACCATATACCGTTGCCTTCCAAAGTGAGCTGCTTCAAATCAAACCTGGGGATAAAGTCCTTGAGATCGGAACTGGTTCGGGTTATCAAGCAATAGTGCTTCTGGAATTGGGTGCCGATGTCTATACTATAGAGTATCAGAAGACGCTTTATGAGCATACTAAATCTTTCTTGCCCAAGATGGGTTATAAGCCCCACTTCTTCTATGGTGATGGTTCCCAAGGTTTGAGTCGATTTGCTCCCTATGATAAAATCATCGTTACTGCGGGTGCGCCTACCGTCCCCAATGCCTTGATAGATCAACTCAAAGTTGGTGGTTGTCTGGTGATCCCTGTCGGTAATCAGAAAACACAGCAGATGATGCGCATTACCAAGACCGGTGAAAGTAAAATCACGAGCGAAGTCTTCAATGACTTTAAGTTTGTGCCCCTACTCGGTGACGATGGGTGGAAGTGATCGTAGTGCGTAGCGCGTAATACGTAATCCGTATTGAGTAAAGCGTATTCCGCGGTGGTATTTTAGTGTTTTTAAATATATAAATTATCATAATTTAATATTTATATATGTTAATTTATTAATACATAATATTCCATTAAGATTCTCGCACTACATAGAAGATTTTATTGCTCCAATCGCTAATTTTGCAACAGACAGAATTTACTATGGCAAAGAAGCAGAAAACTTGTAAGGACTCATGTGTCACCATGACCGAGTTGGTACTTCCTAACGACACCAATACGCTTAACAATCTTATGGGTGGACGTTTGATGCACTGGATGGATGTTGTTTCAGCTATTGCTGCTCAAAAGCACTCCAATCGCATCGTAGTGACTGCTTCTGCCGATAACATCTCATTTCGAAATCCGATACAATTGGGTGATGTGGTAACACTCGAAGCTAAGGTAACCCGAGCATTCAGCTCTTCTATGGAAGTCTATGTTGAGGTATATGCTGAGAACATCCCCTCTGGGACACGTTTTAAGAGCCATAGCGCCTTCTTCACCTTTGTAGCGGTAGATCAGGGTGGTCGCCCAATTGATGTGCCTGAATTGAAGCCAGAGACTTCTGAGGAGAAAGAACTTTACGATGGCGCACTGCGCAGAAGGCAACTAAGACTTGTTTTGGCCAAGCGTATGAAGCCGGAGGACGCTACCGAGCTTAAGAGTATTTTCGAGACAGAGGTATAGCTTCTAGATGCTTACGAATGCTTGGCTGACAGGATAATTAACATTTTCCGTTTCAAGTCTGGGTAAACAGCTGTTTCGATTTATCTTTGATCGTATGAGTGATCAGAACTTCCTAGCGCATTTCATTGAAGAACCTCTCTATGTTATAAAGGAAGACGCAACCCCTACTCCAGATACCTCTACAACAGAACCCATGGAGAAAAAAGAGGAACCAAAACCACAAGAAGCTACACTTTCTCTTGAGGTGGGCGTAGTCGATGCACCAACAACGGTTGAGGAACCTGCAGCTCCTGTCTATGTCAAACCACTGCCGACCGCAGGGAATAACCTCAAGCACTGTATCGTATTGGTAGACTCATCTGAGGAGTTACTCGAGGAACCTCTCAAAGACTTACTCTACAAGATCATTGGAGCAGTTAAAAGAAACCCAGAGGACATCTTGCTCGCCAACTGCCGTGATGCTGGAAAGGACCAAATCGAAGCACTATTAGCTAATAACAACCACAAGCACCTGCTAGCATTCGGAACCGATGTATTAACCGAACTCAACGGCATTCAACCTTATGCAATTCACAAACCGAAGTACGTTGCTATGCTCAAAGCAGACCCTCTAAGTGAAATTGCTTCTGATGTAGACAAGAAAAAAGCGCTTTGGAAAGCGCTTCAAGAAATGTTTTTGTAAAAAGAGGCTTATTCCGTCTCTCCAAAAATACTAGCCAACTTATTCTGTAGAGCTCTTCCTCTTAAGTTTTTGCCAATTACCCGTCCTTCAGGGTCTAACAATAAGGCGAATGGTATGGCATTCACTTTATAAGTCATCGCGGCTGCAGACTGAAAGTATTTCAGATCAGAGACATGTGTAGACCACACTAAACCATCTTTGGCAATAGCATCTAGCCATTGGTTTCTCGTCCTGTCTAAACTTACGCTGAATACCTCAAATCCTTTGTCATTGTACTTATTGTACATATTCACCACGTTCGGGTTTTCGGCCCTACATGGCTTACACCATCCAGCCCAGAAATCGAGCAAGACATACTTACCTCTTAAGTCTTCAAGGCTTGCTGTCTCTCCACCTGGAGTAGGCAAAGTAATGTTAGGGGCAATCTCTCCCATTGCTACTGCAGGTCTAAAAAACTCAAGGTTTGATGTGAAATACTCCACGTCCTTTGAGTTGGGAATCTCCTTTTGAAGTTTGGTCGCCAATGAATCCAGAAAATTGAACTCATCGGACTTATTCGGGATATAGTCCGTGATCAATAGAGAAACAAGCGATCCATCGAAATCCCAAGCCATTTGCTTTAGCTTTTCGATCTTACCAGCTTCCAAAGCCAAACCTTCTGTTGTCAACTCTTCTAATAGCGTTCCATTACCTGAATCACGAGCATTGATATACTTTTGATTAAAAGCGGTAACCACATCACGATATTCACCTAGATAGTCGTACAACTGTTCGATGTATTCTGCATCATCAGATCCTGTAACACGAATCATGCTTCCGCCCTGCCCCTCGGCCTCTACTTTTAAATCATCACCGTCCAACACGATCGTCTCGAATTGTTGCCCATAGACATTGATTCGGTAAAAACCAGGCCCATCAATTTCTGTTTCAATCTCGAAATTGCCTTTGTGGTCAGAATAAGCGGTCAGTACCGGGGTAATTTGTCCAGTCTCATAACGCTCGAGAATCACCTCACCTTGAGGAATTGGGTTTTCAATAGTACCGGTAATTTTAATCATACCGTCTTTTGAACTACCACAAGCGTTTACTACAAATGCGATGATCAAAAGGTTTAAAAACTTCTTCATTCCTATCCGTTTAACTTCTTATTCAATATTTTCTGGACCTGTTTTGCATCTGCTTTGCCCTGGCTCTTTTTCATCACTTGGCCCATAAACAGTCCCATTAATTTCTTTTTGCCTTGTTTAAAGGCTTCCACTTCCTTGGGTAAAGATAATAATACCTCCGTTACCATGTCATCAAGGGCGTCTACATTATCAACTGAGAGTAAATCCTTGCTTTCAGCGATATGCAAAGCACTCAAATCATTGTTGAGCATCTCAGGCAAAACGGTATGAGTGGCAACTGTATTATTCAAGCGACCCGCTTCTAAGAGATCGATCAAACCTGCCATTCTTTCTATCGAAATTCCAAGTTCATCAATGGACAAGTTTCTTTCATTCAACAGACCCTTTACTGCACCATTGAGCCAATTGGCCGCAGCCTTCTTGTTCGCTACCTTCTCACACAACGCATGAAAGTATCTGGCAGTTTCCTTCTCTTCCGTTAAAAGCGCAATATCGTAGTCAGATAGCTGATATTCAGCTTTGAATAGTTGCCTGTACTCACTTGGTGTGGTTTCCATATTAGCCTTCAATGAGTCTAGATATGGTGCTTCTATTACCACAGGAGGCAAATCTGGGCAAGGAAAGTAACGATAATCATTCATCGTTTCTTTAAATCTCATGCTGGCAGTCTTTCCTGTATTTGGGTCAAAGGTCCTTGTCTCGACATCAATGTGTTCATTAGACTGGAGCATCTTCAATTGACGCTCGAGTTCATGCGAAATCGCCCTACGAACATTGCTAAAGGAGTTCATGTTCTTCACCTCTACCTTATTTCCCAACTGTTCTGAACCAATTGGCATGATTGAGATATTGGCATCACAACGAAGTTCTCCTTTCTCCATATTGGCCTCACTAATGCCTAAAAAGCGTACAATTCTTCGAATTTCTTGTAAAAAGGCCGATGCCTCATCCGGACCTTTGATACTTGGTTCGGTCACAATTTCAATTAATGGACTTCCTGCCCTGTTCAAGTCGATTAGAGTAGATTCTCCTTCATCATGAATCGACTTGCCCGCATCCTCTTCCATATGGATATGGTGGAGCTCTACATAAGGCTGCTGAAAACCTTCTCCGAATAATTCTACCTTTCCGCCAACACAGATCGGTGTTTTATCCTGTGTTGTCTGATAACCCTTCGGTAAATCCGGATAGAAATAGCTCTTACGGGCAAAATGATTGACTTCCGTAATCTCACAACCACAGGCTAAGCCCATAAGAATGGCCTTTTCTACCACCTCCTTATTCAAAACGGGCAGTGTGCCAGGATGTCCTAATGAAATGACACTGATGTTCTCATTGGGTTGTGCATCAGAGGTATTCGGATCTGAAGAAAATATCTTTGAATCCGTATTCAGCTGTACATGAACCTCAAGGCCAACAACCGCCTGAAAACCCGCGTCTCTTAATTTGGTGATGACTTTGTTCACAAAGCAGCAATCATTTCATTGGCCTTCTCGGCTACTCTATCCAAACCGAAAAGATCTTTACCACCAGCGGTAGCAAAGAATGGCTGTCCACCACCTCCACCTTTGATCTCCTTAGCCAGTTCGCGAACCATCTGACCAGCGTTGAGCCCTTTATCCGCAACGAGCTTTTCATCGATTACCACGGCTATCTGAGGCTTACCATCAACGTCAGCAGCCAATACTGCAACAAGGTTATCTACTTCATTTTTAAGCTCAAAGGATAGCTTTTTTAGCACATCACCATTAGGCAATAAAACTTTAGTAACCAGGTAATTAAACCCATTTCCTTCAACCACTTGACTCAATAGATCTTGCTTGATCAAGCCAGACTGCTTGGCATGAAGTCCTTCAATGATTTTAGTCAATCGCTTCTGATCATCAATAAGGCTTGATATGGCTTTAGTTACTTCTTTAGGATTCTTTAGAAGCTCCTTCACCTCATTCAATTCCTTCTCTTGTTTCTGAACAAAAGCGAAGGCTTTCGGGCCTGTATAAGCCTCTATCCTTCTCACACCTGCAGCAACAGCGCTTTCTGAAACTATCTTGAACATTCCAATATCTCCGGTGGCCGTAACATGCGTTCCTCCACAGAGCTCAACAGAGTACTCAGGGTCAAAAGTGATCACACGAACATGATCTCCATACTTTTCTCCAAAGAGCGCCATTGCACCTAAAGCCTTTGCATCAGCGATCGGGACATTTCTCTTTTCATCCAGAGCAATGTTTTTGCGAATATGGTCATTCACAATGCGCTCGATTTCTTCTATCTGCTCATCTTCTACTTTTGAGAAGTGCGAAAAGTCAAACCTGAGGACATTATCAGACACCAAGGAACCTTTCTGCTGAACATGTGTGCCCAATGTATCTCTCAGCGCTGCATGTAGTAAATGCGTTGCACTGTGGTTACTTCTGATCAGTGTTCTTCTATCGCTATTGATAACTGCTTTGAAAGTCGCTTGTGGATTGCTTGGTATTTTATCCGTGTAATGAACGATCAGGTCATTCTCCTTCAATGTGTTGATCACTTTCACCGTTTCAGCATCATTGGTCAATACTCCAGTATCGCCTATCTGTCCACCACTCTCTCCATAGAAAGGAGTTTTGTTTAAAACCACTTGAAAGACTTTGCCTTTCTTCTCTTTGATTTCACGGTATTTGATGATCTTAGCCTCTGATTCTTCCTGATCATAACCAACAAATTCTACCGAATCTTCTCCATGCACTTCAATCCAATCACCCTTCTCTGAAACGGCATCAGCCTTAGAGCGTTGCTTTTGGGTTTCCATAGCAGCCGTAAAGCCAGCCTCATCAATCGTCAAACTGTTCTCACGGGCGATCAATGCAGTAAGATCCAATGGAAAACCAAAAGTGTCATAAAGTTCGAAAACTTCCTGACCATCAATGGTTTTAGTGCCACTTTCTTCAAGTCTTTGTTTTATTTGATCGAGTCGCTTCAGTCCATTCTCTAAAGTTCTTAGGAATGAGGATTCTTCCTCACGAATCACTTTAGCAATCAGGTCTTTTTGACTTTCTAACTCATCAAAGAATCCCTTGTATTGACCGGCTAATACCTCGACCAGTTCGTACATAAAAGGCTCTTTCAAGTTGAGGAAAGTATAGCCATAGCGCACAGCTCTTCTTAGAATTCGCCTGATCACATAACCAGCTTTATTATTCGATGGCAACTGATCGTCTGCTATAGCAAAAGAGATCGCTCTGATATGATCAACAATCACGCGAAGCGCAATATCTGTTTCTTCCTTTACACCATACTTCACTCCTGCTTTAGCAGATAGGTGATCGATTAATGGCATAAAGATGTCTGTATCGTAATTAGATAGCTTTCCTTGTAAAGCCATCGCCAAACGCTCAAAACCCATTCCTGTATCGATATGCTGAGCCGGAAGGTTATCCAAATGACCATCGGCTTTACGATCGAATTGCATAAATACAAGGTTCCAAACTTCAACCACCTGAGGATGATCCATATTGACAAGATCCTTACCTGGCACTTTTGCGATTTCTTCTTCAGAACGCAGGTCAATGTGTATTTCTGAACATGGCCCACACGGTCCCGTATCGCCCATTTCCCAGAAATTATCCTTTTTATCTCCATTGAGGATGCGTGATTCATCGATAAACGCTTTCCAGTAATCATAAGCCTCCTGATCAAAAGCCAGGTTATCGGCCTTATCTCCTTCGAAAACCGTTACATAAAGTCGATCTTTTGGTAATCCATAAACCTCCGTTAGCAACTCCCAGGCCCAACTGATCGCATCTTTCTTGAAATAATCACCAAAAGACCAATTACCGAGCATTTCAAACATGGTATGGTGGTAGGTATCAATACCTACTTCTTCCAAGTCATTGTGTTTACCAGAAACCCGCAGACACTTTTGACTATTCACTGCACGCGTATAATCAGCCTTAGCATTCCCCAGAAAGAGGTCTTTAAACTGGTTCATACCAGCATTGGTAAACATCAATGTCGGATCATTTTTCAGCACCATAGGGGCTGATGGCACGTACTTGTGTTGCTTCTTTTCGAAGAATTCGATGAACTTCGACCTTATCTCTCTCGACTGCATACCGGAACTGTTATCTGCTAAAGTGCGTTTGATTAATTTTATTAATTTTGCTGGGTCTATGCATTAAAAGCAAAGCCACAAAATTAGGAGAATTTCAAAAAGGATTCTTAATGTCTAAAATAAAATATTACTACGATACCGAGACCTGTAAATACGAACGGGTAAAGGTTAAAAAAAGCGATATAATCATCAATGCATTGGGTTTTACGTCCCTCGCTGTGGTGCTCGCCATAGGCATTATTGTAGTACTCTCTAGGTACTTCGAATCTCCTAAAGAAATGGCCCTTATCAAGGAAAATGAGGAGCTTAAACTGTATTATGATCTAATGCAGGAACAGTTGACGGGCATGGACAACATGCTTGGGGTCTTGCAAGAAAAGGACGATCACGTTTACCGAACTGTTTTTGAAGCTGAGCCGATCGCTAGTACAGTGAGAGAAGCAGGATCCGGAGGCGTTCTTAAATACAGGAACCTGCTGGAAAGTGACTTAGACAATAAAGACTTGGTTGTCGGTACCTTGGAAAGGATAGACAGGGTTAAGAAAAAGATGTACATCCAGACCAAGTCTTATGACGAGATTCTTGATCTGGCTCGAAACAAAGAAGCCTATTATGCGGCAATGCCCGCCATTCAACCCGTTTCAAACGAAGAGCTAAGAAGACTTTCTTCTGGTTTTGGTAGAAGAATGGACCCTATTCTAAAGGTGAGAAAGATGCACTACGGCACAGACTTCTCCGCTGAACGAGGTACTCCTATCTATGCCACGGCAGATGGCACTGTGTCCAGAACAAGAAAAGACCTTACAGGGCTCGGAAATCACGTGAAGATTGACCACGGCTTTGGTTTTGAAACCTTATATGGTCATATGGTCCGTTACATTGTCAAAAAAGGACAAAAAGTAAAACGTGGCGATATTATTGGCTACGTTGGTAACTCAGGAAAGTCTACTGCTCCACACCTCCATTATGAGGTTCATGTGAACGGTAAAGCAGTGAACCCTGTGTATTATTTCTACAAGGATTTGGATGCCAATGAGTTTGAAGAAATACTGAGACTTTCTTCTATCGAAAACCAGTCGCTCGGTTCTTATTCTAATCGATAATTATTTCTTTTATTTCGGTTGATATTTAATCTTTAAGATTAAAGTTATTCTTTCAACATATTTTGTAACTTTCTGATATGCCGTACAAAGAGAAGCCTATTGTCAAAAAATATTTCACCATAGGTGAAGTAGCAAAAGAGCTTGGCGTGGCTACTTCTCTGATTCGTTTTTGGGAAACCCAGTTTGATTTCATTCGCCCCAAAAAGAACTCAAAAGGCAACCGCAAATTCACGCAAGACGATCTTAAAAAACTGAAGTTGGTTTACCACCTGGTAAAAGAAAAAGGGTATACCCTGCATGGTGCCCAAGACCATATCAAAAACAGTAAGGATAGCATTGATGATAAAGCGGAATTGGTAGAATCTCTCCAAAAGGTCCGTTCTTTCCTTGAAGAGATGAAAAACAATCTTCCTTAAAGATGGAGCAGCGTTACCAAGTGGCGCTCTCGCTTATCTCTGGTATAGGCCCTGTTCTATCCAAACAACTTATTAATCATTTCGGTAGCGCACAAGAGATCTTTAAGGCATCAAAAGGAAGAGTTTCTAAGGTAAACGGTTTCGGAGTAAAACTGTCCTCCCTACTGTCTGATGAAGAAAAGCTACTTCGACAGGCTGATCAACTCATTGAAAAGTCGTACAGACAAAACATTGCCATTCACTGCTTGAAAGATGACAGCTACCCAAAAAGACTCCTTCAAATACCCGATGCACCTTTAGTGCTTTACACCAAAGGGAAAGTAGACTTAAACCCCAATAAATCAGTCGGTATTGTGGGTACTCGAAAAGCAACTAAATATGGCCTGGCCACTACCGAAAGCATTGTCGCTGATGCTGAATCCAACCGACCAACGGTTATCTCCGGCTTGGCTTATGGAATAGATGTTAGAGCCCATGAGGCCGCTTTAGAAGAAAGCCTACCGACCATAGCAGTCTTAGCCTGCGGGCTGCAAACAGTTTACCCTGCGGGCAACAGGGAAACTGCGAATAAGATGCTTGATGCCGGAGGATTAATCAGCGAGTATCCGATCGGCACGAAGGCTGACCCAAGATATTTCCCAGCTCGCAACAGGATCATTGCTGGTTTATCTGATGCACTAATCGTGGTGGAAGCTGCCAAGAAAGGAGGTGCTCTGATAACGGGTAATATTGCTCATAGTTATGAGAGGCCGGTGTTTGCTGTACCTGGGCAACTAGATAAATCTAATTCCGAGGGATGCAACCAGCTTATTAGGAACTATAAAGCATCTATCTATACAGGTTTTCGAGATGTTGTGGAGGCATTGAACTGGGATAGGGAAAAAGAACAAAAAGTTCAAATGATCACTGCCAAACTCGAGAAGCTTACAGGGCTTGAGAAGAAGGTGGTTGATACCTTACTAGCGAATGGCCAACAGATGAAGCTTGATGACCTGAGTTGGCAAAGTCAGATCCCCTTGAACCAATTGGCATCTATCCTGTTACAACTAGAATTTGAGGGAATTATCAAACCTCTACCGGGTAAGGAGTATAGATTGGGATAGGAAGGTGATTAGGTGATTAGGTGATTAGGTGATTAGGTGATTAGGTGATTAGGTGATTAGGTGATTAGGTGATTAGGTGATTAGGTGAAGTTCAGGTTTGGCAAGAGCATTCCAACTATTCATTATTAATTCTTCATTAAACATTCGGCATTGCCTGGACATATTGACTAAACAAAAACTTGTACGGAATAATGAGACCAGGAAATTGTAAGTCACTTCACCAATGCATCCCCATCGTATAGGTTCCTTGTTTAACCCTTAACAACTCATATACCAAATTATGAATGTCGGGACGCACATTGAGTTGGTAGATTTTACTATTGTTTCTTGTGGGGTAAACTCTATTAGACAGAAAGACAAAGAGTAAATCATTATCAGGATCGGCCCATACCAGAGTGCCGGTATAGCCAGAGTGCCCAAAGCTTGCTTCGCTGGCACCTTTGGCGACACTGCTCAGGTTGGCATCATATTCCACCAAGGGCTTGTCAAACCCCATCCCCCTTCTATTACCAACTTCACAAAACTGACAATCCGTGAACTCCTGAATAGTGCTTTCTTTTAAATAGGTATTACCTTCGAACTGGCCGCCATTGAGCAGCATTTGATATACTTTAGCCACGTCTGCTGCACGGCTAAACAATCCAGCATTACCCGAAACTCCAAGCATCATTGCAGCACCTTCATCATGCACAACACCATGTAATATCTGCATCCTGAAAAAAGTATCTACCTCCGTGGGTACAATTCTATCTAAGTCGAACTGCTTACCTGCATTAAAGCGAAGCGTATTAGCCCCCATTGGCACGTAGAACTCGTCATAAAGGAATTGATCAAAGGACTTTCCAGTTAATCGCCTTACCAGTTCTGGAATGAGATAGAAAGTTAGACCAGAGTAAACATATCGCTTGTCTTTACTCACCTTCGACTTTCTGATCATTTTATAGATCTTCTTTTGAATAAAGTCTTTGTGCATGAAAAGCCCTGCTTCAGAAATTCTGTAAGGGTAGTTAGCCGATGAATCTCGGCTCACTGTCTTATTTCGATACTTGCCGTTTCGCTTTTGAGACTCGGACCAATAGGGAATCCATGCCCTCAAACCGGCTTGATGCGCCAGTACATCACGCATTACAAGGTTTTTCTTCTTGCCCTTGGCAACATCAGGAAAGTATTCACCCATCGTTTTATCAGGGTTGAACAAGCCCATATCATAGAGCTTCATTAGCGCTAAAGTGGATGCAGTGGTTTTGGTGACGGAAGCCAAGTCGTAGATATCAGTGGTATCGACAGGAATCACCTTATCATAAGTATGATAGCCAAATGCTTTGTGATAGATCACGAGCCCCTGCTTCGCGATCAGTACCTGTCCACCAGGAAAAGCCATCGAATCAATGGCTTGTTGCATAATCCGATCGATTCCGTCATTTAACTTCTTCGCATCTATCTCAAACACATCTGGTCGACCTGATCGGAGTCCATCCCCTGCTCGATTGATGCCCCTTACTACCTGTTTTTGAGTTATAAAAACTGGATCGTCCTGTCCCTGAACTTGAATTGCTATAAAGAGCATGGATAACCACAAACTACATCTTACGCTCATGACATTAGTTTACAGGGAAAACATCTAAACTCATTACCATAGCCTGATCAAACGCATTCTTGTTCAGTCCAGTTTCCTGACCAACAGTATTCAAATAGTCAAGGAGTCGCTCCGTTGCAATATTTCCGGTAAGATCATCCTTTGCCATTGGACAGCCTCCGAACCCTTTGATTGCCGTATCGAATCGTCTGCACCCCGCCAGATAGGCCGATTCAAGTTTTTCTTTGGTCTTTTCTGGTGTTGAATGAAAATGGGCACCAAATTCAATATCTGGGTATGTCGAAATACTCGTAGCAAACACACTTTCTATTACATCCGGTGCAGCCACACCTATGGTATCTGATAAACTGATAATTTGGACTCCCAAGACATTGAGTTTTTCAACAAAATCGGCAATAATTTCTTCATTAAAAGGCTCACCATACGGGTTTCCAAAACCCATTGAAATATAAGTTACCAGCGTCTTCCCATGCTTCTCACAAAGATTTTGAATATCAGCTACCGTAGCCAGTGCCTCATCGATCGACTTATTGGTATTTCGCAGCTGAAACTGCTCTGAGATTGACAGCGGAAAACCCAAGTAGTCTATTTCCTCAAATTGAATAGCTTGTTCAGCCCCTCTAACATTCGCGACTATAGCAAGAAGCTTTGTCGAAGTCTCAGAAAGATTGAGTTTGTCTAATACCTCGGCCGTATCTCTGAGCTGAGGTATGGCCTTTGGCGAAACAAAGCTTCCAAAGTCGATTGTATCAAAGCCCACCTTCAAAAGTTGATTGATATATAGCGCCTTTTTCTCAGTTGGAATAAATTCATGCAATCCCTGCATAGCATCTCTTGGACACTCTATTATTTTCATTGAGTAAGTTTATACCCTTGATTGGTTACATCCAAACTTATCTATCAATTTAGTGCCCTGACGATTTTATTAGCGACTATCCCTCCAAGGGATTGAAACCTGATACACTCTCCCCTATTCCTTCAACTAAGAATCATAGCTTATTAGTTCTACTATATCGAACATATAAAGTAATTTCTTATATTTGATCTACTTAGTAGAACAAATCAAGATGGTAAAAGAATATCTCGGAGAGCTTGAAGAGCTAATACTTCTATTGATTATAACCTTGAAAGATGATGCCTATGGTCTCTCAATTAGACGGTCGTTGAAAGACCAAGCCAATAGGACGATGACCATTGGCTCTGTACACGGAACCCTCAATCGCCTAGAAAAAAAGGGTTTAGCCATCTCACACTACAGCGATGCGACAGAAGTTCGAGGCGGAAGAAGCAAGAGAATTTTCGCTGTTACAGCCATTGGCAAAAGAGCACTAGAAAAGAGCAGGGATATCAAAGTAAATCTCTGGAAGCAAATCCCTGAATTGACAATAAGTTGAAGAGGTCTTCCCACATACCGAAGTTCGCAAGGCAGATGCTCAAGTGGATCTGTAAAGAAGAATATATAGAAGAGATCATTGGTGATCTCTATGAATACAATGATGAATTGAGAGAAAGGCCAGTTTGGCAGAAAAAGCTGTTCTTCTGGTTTCAGGTATTCAATTTCATAAAACCATGGTCAGTCAAAAACTTCAAAGGAAATCAACATCTAACACAAACAGCAATGTTCAAAAACTTCATCACTTCAGCCTTCAGGTCAATCAAAAGGCAAAAAACATTCTCGTTTATTAATATAATGGGATTAGCGATCGGCATATCCGTATCTCTTATGCTCTTCCTTTTTATACAAAATGAACTCCAATACGATAAATTCCATGAAAACAAAGAGGATATCTTCAGAGTAATCTCGCGTTACACGACCACCAGTGGGAACACAAACAGCTCGGCAATTACTTTCGGGTCAGTGGTTCCAGAGATGATCAAGTCTATTCCGGAAGTGCCGTATGCCACGAGAATTTACAATTATGGTGCGACTGAAATCATCTCAAACCAGACCAAGTATAAGGATCGTTCCATGTACTTTTCTGACCATGATTTCTTTAAAATATTCTCCTTTGAACCGCTCTATGGTAAAAGTATTGATCAAGAAGCCTTTGAAAACAATGGCGTAGTCATAAGCACCACGCTGTCCAAAACACTCTTTGGAGACACATCCCCGATTGGAGAGGTTATCAAAATCCTTGAGCACGACTACAGTATTATATCTGTGGTTGAGGTACCGAAAAAATCTCACCTCCAGTTCGACCTTCTCGTTTCACTCAGTGGCTTTCCAGACCTTGACACCTGGGCTTATAAAAGTGGTTTAGACTTTCACAGCTATGGCATGTACGCGAGTGATGTGAATCGCGCTACAGTGGATGCCAAAATTGAGAAACTATACAATGATCAAATGAATCAAAGATTTGCAGATTTCATTTCAATGTCAGACAACTATGTCCAACCCTTTGAAGATGTCTACCTTAATTCTCAGGGTATTTCTAGCAACATCAGGAGTGGAAGTAAGCAGACCATGTATGTCTTGGCAGGAATTGACATACTCATATTGCTCATTGCTATCATCAATTATATCAACCTTACTACCGCACAATATGAAAGAAGGATAAAGGAAATAGGAGTTAGAAAAGTCATAGGAGCGGACAGGAACAGCCTGATTATCCAATTTCTGGGAGAGTCTACCATACTCACCTTTATAGCCTTTGTCATTGCACTTGGCATAACCCAATTGTTAGTAGAACCCTTCGGTCAAATGATGCAGATACCTGCTGAAGTAACCTATTGGTCTGAGCCCGAGGTCATGCTAGGCATGTTCGTATCAACCTTTGTATTGGGCATTATTTCTGGTATTTATCCAGCATTGTTCGTTTCAAAATTCAAGCCTTCCAGAATTCTCAAAAGAGATTTCTCGAATGTCAAAACAAACATGAAGGGTAGTAAGATCCTTGTGACTTTTCAGTTCGCAATAGCCATCATACTTGTAATCAACTTCACTTTCATCAATAAGCAGATCTCTTATGTCAAAAATATAGACCTTGGTTTTTCAAAGGACCAGATTCTGGTTGTAAACAATCTTAGCAGCAAAATCAAAGCTTCTTATGATGCCATTGAATCGGAGGTGCTTACCTCTCCCAGCGTTATAGAGATGACTTCTTCTCAGTCTGCCTTGGGAAGAGGATCAAGTGGTCAAACGGCTCATTTAGCAACTGAAAGTCCTAATACAGCTCAGCCCATTGGAGAGCTAAGAACTGGCTACAACTTCATTAAAACCTATGACATAGAAATCCTTGAGGGAAGAGATTTTTCAAGAGATCTTACAACCGACAAAAACGCATTTCTGATCAATGAATCTGGAAAAAGACTACTCTTCTCAGGCAATGAAAGTCCGATCGGTAAATCGATTGTTGTAGCAGGACGGAAGGGCCCAGTCATTGGTGTAGTGAAAGACTTCAACTATTCACATTTAAAAAGACAAATCTCTCCCGTTGTGCTAAGCCTGGGAAGCCCATATAATCTTGCACTATCCATTAAGATTAGTACCTCAGGCATTCCACAAACAATTGAGCATATTGAAACATCACTTCAAAAAGTTGATCCTGATTATGAAATCGGGTATTACTTCCTTGACGACTATTTCAACGATATGTTTGAAGCTGAAGAACGAAACGCTTCACTTATCTCCTACTCAAGCATCTTAACCATCTTGATTTCACTAGTGGGTTTAGTCGCTCTCATTGGACACGGCCTAACCAAGAGAATGAAAGAGGTTGCGATTAGAAAGGTACTTGGTGCTAAAGTGAAGCAAATCCTTTGGAACCTGACTATAGAGTATTGCTGGATCATTATCATCGCTAACATACTGGCCATTCCTCTTTCTATAATTGCTATAAATGAGTGGCTACCGTCTTTTGCTTATAGAATTGATCCTGTGGATTATTGGAGTGTATTTGTTCTTATTGCGGTCTTGTCATTCACCCTTGCCTTGATGCTCATCTTCGTTCAAGTCTATAAACGCTCAAGAATGAACCCTGTGGAAGTACTTGCAAACGATTAGATACATTCCTTCACTTTCTTAGCAATCAGAAAGAATCAAGTCAAATGCCTTATAACAAAAAAGGCCCCGATTTCTCGGAGCCTTTCAACCTTAAACTTAACGCTTACATGTTAGGTGGTAAAATCACCTTGTCAATAATGTGAACAACACCATTTTTTGCTTTAACATCTGCAGCGACAACTTTCGCTCCACTAATCTTAACGGTACTACCGCTAATAGAAACAGATACATTTTGTCCTTGAACTGTTTTTGCCTTTTGTCCATTAGATAAATCCGTAGACATTACTTTACCAGCAACTACATGGTAAGTAAGAATAGCAACTAATTTGTCTTTATTCTCAGGCTTCAAAAGCATTTCTAAAGTTCCTGCAGGTAGTGCAGCAAACGCCTCATCAGTTGGAGCAAATACAGTGAAAGGTCCATCTCCCTGTAAAGTTTCTACTAAGCCTCCAGCTTTTACGGCTGCCACTAATGTTTTCAAGTTATCAGCACCAACTGCTAATTCTACGATGTCTTTTGACTGTGCTTTAGCAACAGATACGGTTAGTAACATTGCGAAAAGCGTTGCAGCTAATGATCTAAAAATTTTCTGAGTTTTCATAATTGGATAATTTTTCAATGTTTGATTAAAACTATCCTAGATACGACCTGCTCGGAGGGCTTGGATTTCGAAGTGTTAACTTTTTTTCAAAAAACCTTTAACAAAGGTCTTATCCACAGTGGCAATTGGGCTTCCACCCTCTTTTTCAAGCGTCACGGCAAATGCCTCAACGTTTCCTTTGATCACCTTCAATTCCTGAACCAATTGGTTATGATCAAATATACCAGCATCAATTGGCGCCAGTCCTGGCTTTATTGCCCACAGCTGATATTGATGCCCGTGGGGTGGTTCCGGAAGGTTGTCTACACTGATAAAAACAGCGTTACTCTTAGTATTCCAAAATACGTTTGCAAAAGACTCTGGTGATAAGTCAAGACCCTCCATCCTTATATGCACATTATCTTCACTTAAGAAATGAGCAATTCTCAATTGAGCATATTGAAGTTGTTGATCGGTTTGACTCACACGATTAGCCAATGAGGTCTGATCAGACTCCAAAGCGGCCAATTGATCTTTGGTATTCTTGAATTGAGAATAAAAAATGTAATTGAAACCCAGACTAATAAATAAAAGAATACTAGCCGCAATAGACCAAACCGGCACTATGTTAACACGCTGAATTTTAACTTCAGGCTCATCATCAAGAACTTTAAAAAACTTCTCCTTCTCAATTTCTTGAATTGATTCCAACGCTCCTTCAAGAATCTCTGAATTTGGGGATTTGGATTCTGCTTCTGCAAATTTCAACAAACTCTCCCTAAGCGAATCCAATTCCAAACGAACCTCGTTGTATTGACTTGCAATTCTATCCACCTCCTTCATCTCTTGCTCATTGAGCTCACCTGCCAGGTAGGCCTCTAAGATTCCCGATGATATGTACGCTTGAATATCCATTATATGATCGATCTCAAGTGCTTTATAGCAGTTCTAATTCTTGTTTTGACGGTGCCTAAAGGTATACCGAGCTTTTCGCATATCTCTTTATGAGTATAGCCTTCAAAGAAGGACATCTTTATCAGAGTCTTCAAATCCTCCGGAAGCTGTGCAATCAACTGTTTAGCATACAATGTCTCCATTTCGTCACCACTAGAAACACTCTCTGCTATACTTACGACTTCAACTCCGTTTTTAGATTCCTGAGAGAGTCGATAATCTTTAGTTCTTGTCTTATCGATCGCAGCATTTTTACTAACACGAACGAGCCAAGTAAATAGAGAGCCTTTAGAGCCGTCAAAATTATGCCCATTCTGCCAAATTTTCAATAAAACTGACTGCAAAACATCTTCGGACATGACCTCATCCCGAAGCACCCGATTAATGACATTCAGTAGCAAAGGACCGTAATGTGTGAAAACTAATTGAATGGCCTCCTTATTCCTTTCTGCGAGCAGATGGCTTATTTTACTTTCGACTGAGGAGGTCATCGTAAGCTGTTGGACTGAGAGTGACAAAGTTTTTCGGTTTGTGGTACAAACGCTCAGAACTTACCATTTGTTTAAACTTTTTGTTAATTCATTAAACAAAAAAACATTACCTTCTTTTCTTTCGCCTGGGCTTAGTGTTAGCTCCGTTGAAAGGCTTCTTTCTCTTATGTCGAGAATCGTTAGGTTTGTTCTGACCAGATTCTTTCTTCTTCCTGGTCAAAGGCTCCTTCTTGGCTTTAGGCTCCGCAGGTTGGTCAGTGACTTTGTAGCCTTCAGGAATTTCCGAAGGAATTCTTTCCCCCAACAACTTTTCTATCCCTCTTACTAAAGGCAAGTCATCATTTGACACCAAAGAGATTGCCTCACCACTGGCTCCTGCTCTACCAGTCCTTCCGATTCTATGCACATAGTCTTCAGCTACCTTTGGTAAATCGAAATTGATAACATGGGGCAATAAGGGTATATCAAGTCCCCGGGCGGCAATGTCAGTAGCTACTAATACTCTAACATCTCCCTTCTTAAACCCCGCTAAGGCATTTGTTCTCGCTCCTTGACTCTTATCGCCATGAATAGCAGCCGAAGTGATCCCCCGTTTATCTAGTTTTTTGCTTAATCGATTAGCTCCATGTTTCGTTTTGGAGAAGACCAATACTTGTCGCCATTCTCCTTCTGAAATCATTCTGATCAGAAACTCTGCCTTATCGGCCCTATCTAGTCGATAAATCTTCTGAACAATGACTTCTACAGCAGTATTTTCGGGAGTTGCTTCTACCGTCACAGGATCCATCATGAATGAGCCTGCCAACTGCTTGATTTCTTTTGAAAAAGTGGCTGAGAATAATAGGTTTTGCCTCCTTTCAGGAATCAATGACATGATTTTTTTGATATCCCTGAGAAAGCCCATATCCAACATTCTATCTGCCTCATCCAAGACAAAAACCTCAACATGAGCCAAAGAAACGAGCCCTTGTTGATGTAAATCCAATAACCTTCCGGGGGTAGCCACCAAAATGTCAACTCCATTTCTAAGCTCTCTTACTTGAGCCCCTTGTTTAATCCCACCGAAAATCACTGTAGAATTTAAATGTAGAAACTCACTATACGCGATAACATTTTCTTGAATTTGGGCCGCTAACTCCCTTGTAGGCGTCAGAATCAGTGAACGTACTGGCCTTCTCTTTGGCTGCTTTTCTTCTGAAAGAATTTGAAGAATTGGCAATACGAAACCAGCGGTCTTACCCGTCCCGGTTTGCGCTGAGGCCAAAACATCTTTTCTTTCTAGTATGACGGGAATTGCCTTTTCTTGAATAGGAGAAGGCGTATTGTATCCTACTTTGTCAATTGCATGAAGCAATGAGGTCGATAGACCTAGAGATTTAAATGTCATAAGAGTTGTTAGTGAAATGACAACTCTTCATTAAGCTCCATTTCCGGGTGAGCTGCTAAGGTAGGCTAATTCTGACCAAGTCTACCACTAAACCAGAACAATCGGCTTACTTGAATACTTCTTCAAAAAGAGATTTCATTCTTCCCCAGGAATCTTCATCTGCTGCTTTCTGATATTTCAGCGGCATATTGAATTGAGCACCCAATGTATCGGCATCAGGATTCGTAAAACCGTGAAGGGCTCCTTCATAAGACATGTACTCGTAACTGGCATTTACTGCATCCATAGCAGCTTTATAATCCACCACAGTCTGTGCTGGAACGAAAGGATCATCAGCACCATTAGCGACAAAGACACGCGCTGTTAAATCTTCTGATGGAGGAATTGGCAATCGTACACCAGCGTGAAATGCAGCTACTGCATCTAGATCATATCCGGCATTGGCCATGCTCAGAATAACACTACCTCCAAAGCAATAACCTATTGCTCCTATCTTATCTGGATCAACATCTGGATGGTTCTGCAGAACTTCAATCGCCTTTTCAAATCTGGCTTTTGCTTCATCCATATTAGCAAATGTCTGACTCATAAACTTTTGCGCATCCCCAGGATGTTCAGCCACTTTACCGTCACCATACATATCTACTGCTATGGCCACATAGCCCAATTCGGCAAGCATTTCAGCTCTCTTTCTCATATAAGGCGTGTGGCCCCACCATTCATGAACCACTAGAATACCAGGTCTTTTTCCAGACTGATTTTCATCCAAAACGAGGTATCCTTTAAGGTTAGTGGAATCTGTTGCGTAGGAAACCTCCTCGCCAACAATGTTAGGTACATGACTATCATTGATCGACTCTGAGGACTTCTTTTCACCTGAGCAGTTAGAAACAATTACAGCAATGATCGCTAGACCAAAAGTGAGTATATGGATTTTCTTTATCATAGCAGAAAAGTTTAATCTCTTCAAATTACAAAAGTTATACTGAAAGGGCTTATAGAAGTAGCACGGATGCTTCTTTATTCAAAAAAAGGAATGGCACCTTTCAAATGATGACAAATATTGGCTAATCAATTAACCTTAATCATTATATATTCGTCAGGAACACACGAATATTGATTTATCAAAACGGGTTATGGCACGACCGAAGACTAAAACAGAGCTCTTAGAGCTCGCTGAAAAAAACTATGAGAGACTGATCAATTTCATATCTGATCTACCTGAAGACAAATTAAATAAAGAGTTTCCAACTGGTTTTCTAAATCGAAATATCAGGGATGTGATCGCTCATTTATATCATTGGCATACCATGGTTCAAAGCTGGGTTGAGGTGGGTATGGCAGGTGACAAACCAGATATTCCTGCTAAAGGATATACTTGGAAGACTTGCCCTGAACTCAATAGATCAATTCAGGCAAAATATTCAAAAACACCCCTGGATGAAGCCAAGGATCTATTTAGCAAAAGTCATAAAGAAATGATCCAAACGATCGAGGCATACAGTAACGAGGAACTCTTCGAGAAAAAAAGATACAAATGGACCGGTACCACCTCGATGGGCTCCTATCTAACATCCTGTACTTCAAGCCACTATGACTGGGCGTATAAATTGATTAAAAAATGTCTTAAGACATCAAAATAAGGCCTCAGCAATCTTTTTAGTCACCAGTGACTTACTCATGGTGTAGTAGTGTAAGCACGGCACTCCTGCCTCTTTTAACTCTCTAGACTGCTCGATAGCCCACTCTACTCCCACTTCTCTTGCCGCGGTATTGTCCTTGCAGTCTTCAAGTGCATCCACCAAATCATCGGGTAAGTCCACATGAAATATACTTGGCAATACGTTCATTTGCTTGAGAGTAGTGATTGGCTTCAGGCCAGGAATTATCGGCACGTGGATATCATTGGCTCTACACTTCTCGACAAAATCAAAATACTTCTGATTATCGAAGAACATTTGAGTAACAATATACTCTGCACCCATTTCAACCTTCATTTTTAGGTATTTTAAATCGGACTTGAGGCTTGGGGCTTCAAAGTGTTTTTCTGGATATCCGGCAATACCTATGCAAAAATCCGTTTTGTTACGCTTCACTTCTTCATGCAGATAGGCGCCATCGTTTAAGTCTAGAACTTGTTGTAAGAGGTCACTGGCATATGAATGTCCATTTGGGTCGGCCTCAAAACGACCTTCGGACTTAATCGCGTCTCCTCTCAGCACCAAAACATTGTCAATACCCAAGAAATCCAGATCGATGAGGGCATTTTCCGTTTCTTCTTTGCTGAACCCTCCACATATGATATGAGGCACGGCATCAACTCCATATTTGTTGATAATAGCAGCACAAATACCAACCGTACCAGGGCGCTTTCTAGTAGAGACCTTTTCCAACAGGCCGTTCTCTCGCTTTTTATAGATGTATTCCTCACGATGGTAAGTCACATCAATAAAAGGGGGTTTAAACTCCATTAAAGGATCAATAGCATTAAATATACTCTGTACACTTTCTCCCTTCTGAGGGGGAAGTATTTCGAAACTGAAGAGTGTCTTTCCCTTTGCGTTTTTTATATGTTCGGTGACTTTCATAAGCTCATGTGATTAAGTGTTGATGTAATGGGGTACTGAAGTCAAGTCTATGACTAGTCATTTATTTCTTAAATATTTTATTAAAGCCAAGATAGTCGCCTTTGTTTCCTCTGTTTGACTTTGAAGATTTTCTATTCTGTCTCGTGAGAAATACTCAACATCTAAGAGTACATAACTCATACTTTTAACTTCGAGACATGAAGCCACAGAATAGTCCAAAAACTTCAGAAAGTCCTTATTTGAGTATCGGCCAAACCCTTCTGCTATGTTATTCATAATTGATAATCCAGCTCTTTTAAATTGAGATTTAGTATCAAAGTCTTTGGCTAATTCGCCCTCTCTGCTCATTCTGAAGATTTCACAAGTAAGCTTTCTAGCTAATTGCCAACACTTTAAATCTTCGAACTTTGTCACTTTTGCCATTCTTACCCTTTTTTTTAAAACCTAATTTTTTAGTCAACACGTCCGAACATCTATACTTCAGTTCTTACTAAATATCATAACTCAGGTTTGGGGCTAACCATTTTTCAGCTTTCGCTAGAGAGAAGCCCTTTCTACTGGCGTAATCTTCCACCTGATCTTTTTCAATTTTACCTAAGCCGAAGTATTTGGCTTCTTCATGCATGAAATAAAATCCAGAAACCGAAGAAGCCGGGTACATAGCAAAAGATTCTGTCAAACTGATGCCTGTATGCTTTTCAGCTTCTAGCAGGTTGAACAGTAGTTCCTTTTCAGTATGATCCGGACATGCAGGATAGCCTGGTGCCGGTCTGATGCCCTGGTAGCGTTCTTTGATAAGTGTTTCATTATCAAGTGACTCGTTCTCAGCATAGGCCCACAATTCCTTCCTCACTTTTTCGTGCATTAACTCTGCAAAGGCCTCAGCTAACCGATCGGCTACTGCCTTAATCATGATTGAATTATAGTCGTCATGATCCTTTTCATACTTTTCAATCAAAGACTCGATACCGATGCCTGCAGTCACGGCAAATCCGCCTATATAGTCTTTATTGCCTGTTTCCTTTGGAGCTACGAAATCAGCTAGGGATAAATTAGGAAGGCCAGCTCCCTTTTTACCCTGCTGACGGAGCATATGAAAGGTTGTCAGTACTTCTTCTCTACTATCATTGGTATACACTTCGATATCATCCCCAATTGAATTGGCAGGATATAATCCAACTACAGCATTTGCATACAAGAGATCATTCTCAATAATCTGATCTAAAACTATCTGTGCATCTTCAAAAAGTTTCTTAGCCTCTTCACCGATGACTTCATTATCGAAGATTGCTGGGTACTTTCCTTTCAACATCCAGGTATTGAAGAAAGGTGTCCAATCTATGTACTTGCGAATTTCTTCAATTGAATAATCCTTAAAGACTTGATTACCCAATTGTTTGGGTTTTACAAACTCTTTGGCACCCCAATCTACTTTGACTTTATTCTCCTGAGCATCGGTAAATGGGATGTAGTTCTTCACCTGCTTTCGATTAGCATGATCCTCACGGAGTTTGGCATACTCTTCTTTAGTCTTGCCATGAAACTGATCATAGGTTTCTTCACTGATTAGCTCTCCTGCTACAGGAACACTCTTAGAGGCATCGAGCACATGGACAACTGAACCCGAGTAAACCGGATCAATCTTTACGGCAGTATGAATCCTTGACGTGGTCGCTCCTCCAATCATCAATGGGAGTTTCATATTTCTGCGCTCCATTTCTTTAGCCACAGTCACCATTTCATCTAGTGATGGAGTGATTAATCCACTAAGACCAATGGCATCAACATTCTCTTCAATCGCTTTGTCCAGAATCTTATCTGCGGGTACCATCACTCCCATGTCTACTATATCATAGTTGTTACAGGCCAGCACCACCCCCACAATATTCTTTCCTATATCATGAACATCGCCTTTTACTGTAGCTAGCAGCACTTTCGAAGCCGCAGAAGTATCTTTATTGGCCGCTTTCTCAGCCTCTAAATAAGGTAGCAGATAAGCAACCGCCTTTTTCATCACCCGTGCACTTTTAACCACCTGAGGCAAGAACATCTTCCCACTGCCGAAAAGGTCACCTACTACATTCATTCCATCCATTAAAGGACCTTCAATCACATGAAGTGGCTTTGCGTGTTGCTGACGAGCTTCTTCCGTATCTTCCTCAATGAACTCTACGATACCCTTCACCAAGGCATGTTCCAATCTTTTCTCAACAGGTTCTTTACGCCACGCGTCATCCTTTACCTGTTTCTTACCTTCTCCCTTGACAGTCTCAGCAAACTCGAGAAGTCTTTCCGTTGCATCATCCCTTCTATTGAGCAACACATCTTCGACTCGTTCTAATAAGTCTTTAGGAATATCATCGTAAACCTCGAGCATAGTTGGGTTTACGATGCCCATATCCATTCCTTCTTTAATCGCATGATACAAGAAGGCTGAATGCATGGCCTCACGAACAGGGTTGTTACCTCTAAAGGAGAAAGACACATTAGAAACTCCTCCACTTACGTGGGCACCTGGAAGGTTTTCTCTTATCCAACGGGTAGCTCTGAAAAAGTCTGTAGCGTTATTATTGTGTTCTTCAATCCCTGTGGCTACAGGAAAAATATTCGGATCAAAGATGATATCTTCCTTTGGAAAGCCGACCTGATCCACCAGGACTCTGTAGGATCGTTCACAAATCTCGATTCTTCTTTCATAAGAATCTGCCTGTCCTTCCTCATCAAAGGCCATTACTATGACAGCGGCACCATATCTTTTTACCTTCTTGGCCTGCTCTATAAACTTTTCTTCTCCTTCTTTCAAAGAGATTGAGTTAACCACTCCTTTACCTTGAATACACTTTAACCCTGCTTCGATAATCTCCCATTTCGAAGAGTCAATCATGATAGGGATTCGAGCAATATCTGGTTCCGCTGCAATAAGATTGAGGAACTTCACCATGGCTTCTTTACCATCGAGCATCCCTTCGTCCATATTTACATCGAGTATTTGAGCCCCTCCTTCGACCTGATTTCGAGCAACTTCCAAGGCTTCATCATACTTTTCCTCTTTAATGAGTCGTGCGAATCTCAAGGAACCTGTGACATTGGTCCTTTCACCGACATTGATAAAATTCAACTCAGGTGTCACAATTAATGGCTCAAGGCCAGAAAGTCTTAGTGTAACTTTGCTCATCGGATTAAGCTTCAATAAGTTTTTCAATAGGACGCGGCTGATGTTTTGAAGCTACCTCCGCAATCATTTTTATGTGATCTGGAGTAGTACCACAGCAGCCTCCAACAATATTTAAGAAGTTATCTTCCAAGAAGCCGTCTATAAGGCTTGCCATCTCTTCAGGTGATTGATCATACTCACCAAATTCATTTGGTAGACCGGCATTTGGATGTGCACTCACATGAAATGGAGCCTTCTTTGAAAGTGTCTGTAGGTATGGTCTTAGTTGTTCAGCACCTAATGCACAGTTCAACCCGATGCTTAGCAGAGGTATATGTGATAACGAAACTAAAAATGCTTCCGTGGTCTGGCCAGATAAGGTCCTTCCACTAGCATCAGTAATAGTTCCTGAAACCATTACAGGCCATTCTTTTCCTCTATCCTCAAATACTTCTTGAATGGCAAATACGGCAGCCTTTGCATTTAGGGTATCGAAAACAGTTTCCACAAGCAAAAGATCCGCTCCTCCGTCTAAAAGGGCCTCTGCCTGTTGTCTGTAAGCAGTAACGAGTTCATCAAAGGTCACTGCTCTGAAGCCTGGATCATTGACATCTGGAGAAAGGGAAGCCGTTCTGTTCGTGGGGCCCATGGAGCCTGCTACAAAACGTGGCTTATGAGGTTCGCGAGCTGTGAACTCTTCTGCAACTTCCTTAGCAATCTTAGCCGACTGATAATTGATGCCATATACTGCATCTTCCAGGTGATAATCGGCTTGAGCTATGGTCGTACCACTAAACGTATTCGTTTCAGCAATATCAGCACCGGCCTCATAGTATAATCCATGAATCTCTTTGATGATGTCAGGACGTGTAATAGACAATAGATCGTTGTTTCCTTTTAAGGGATGATCGTGATCTTTGAACCTATCTCCTCTGAAATCTTCTTCCTCCAGTGTGTGCCTCTGGATCATGGTGCCCATTGCCCCATCCAAAACCAATATTCTATCCTTGAGGATTTCTTGAATCTTTTTCGCCATTCTTTTAATTATATGGCTTACCTAGAAAGTTAGAGAGTATCTATCCTCATCTTTTCCTCGATGGCTCGAGGCTAGGAATTAGCACCAGGTATTACCCAGGTTGCTAAGACATCATCGGGCCTAGTCCCTCCGTCTTTCTTGATAAGCAATGCAAATAAAATGATTTAGCGGAAATAGTTAATATGGTTTCCAAATTATTTAATGGAATACATCAGTTTGAAACTAAAGTTCAGCGAAGGCACTATTCCCTGGAATTCATCATCATAATCTCTACCGTACATACGGTCAAAATTTTCGGGTCTTCTTGCGTCTGGTGTGAAGTCTTGATTGATGAATCCAATTGCTCCTAAAATCTCTAGATCTATTGGGCCTATGAGGTGAGTAAGGAAACCGATATTCCAACGTACACCAATATCTTGCCTAGTAATTCCATAGGTCGCCTTTTCAAAGTACTCACAACCACTGCCACAGTCTAGCCTAAATACCCTAGTCCGATCATAATTGATTTCATTGAAGAGTAATTCAAGCCCAATGAACGGCAGTATACCAGTCCTTGGATTTCTATTCAACCAGCCTCTTAAACCGGATAAAGTCTGCGGTTCGCTGGCATACACTTTTAAAGTCACAGAGCTCTTAAATCCCGATTTATCGGCAAAATAGGTTACGTCATCTTCAAAAACATCCCAAGGCAAGATGCTTCCGTATCTATATTCAATGTTGAAGTTATTGCCCAAACGATGTTCTATAGCAGCAGTTACCGAGGGGAATCTCCAGGCTAGTTGAGTGGGAACAACTTTCACAGCAAATTTTGGTACTACCAGCTGACTATCTACTTCAGGTTGATAATACTCCTGCGCCTTTAAGTTGAGCGCAATGAGCATCAGCGTTGTGGTTAAAAGACTCTTAATCATTTTAATCAGCAGTTACGCTTCCCTGAACAGCACCTAAACTCGTATCACCATAGGTTATATTATAGAAACCATTATCAGTTCTAATAATAAGGTTCGTGTCTGATATAATTACATCTAAGGGAATTGCACCTGGTAACTCCTTGAAGTCTATCTCAGTCAAAGTTCCTGTATCGGTGTAGTGATACATGGTCAATCCGCCTTTCTCACAAACAAATAGTCGGGAATTACTTACAGCCAAGCCAAATGGCGATCGTGTTTCATACACTCGAAGTACTTTGGGGTTCTCAATATCAGATATATCGATAGCCTCCAAGAAGTCTATTGTTCCTGACCTGCAATCCGAAATCTTAAGAGTCGAAAATGCAATACCATCTCTCGCCACCACCGGATCACAAGCGGTCAAGTGCTCGTAAGAAGATATGTAACCAATTCTATCATCACTTAGAATCCCTAGAAAGTGAACAGCATTGCTGCTGCCAACCAACAGATTATTGTTACCGTACGGGAATATGGTTTCTAACTGCCCTCCTACAAATACTTCATTAACAAAGGTCAACTCTCCTCCAGGTTCTATGGTGTAGTTACGGACATTCTGACCATTTAAGACTACCAAGTGATTGTTTATAACAGTGAACTTGGCCAGCGATCCACCGGTACCTGTACCAGACAGTTCAGGACTGAAGTCATTGGCGTCATCGCTACAAGCAAAAAAGGCAAGTGTTATAAGTAATAGGATTGTCTTCTTCATCACTTGTAGCATTTAGGGTTTGTGATGGTCGTTAATCTCCAACCAACAATGATTCCTCTCGATTCATCTGGGCATTCGAAATAGTAGCCCGAAAGTGGTGGCAGCTGATCATCATACTCACCTGATTTTAGCACATCGAGGTCTCTTGAGATGATCTCAATATTATCCGGATCATTCACATCTATTGCCAATAAGGAGTTGTACTGATTCACATAGACAATTCCATTTCGAATGACCATGTTCTCGCTACCCTGAACCTGAAGAAAACCTCGATTTACAGGGTTAGATGGATCAGCATTGTCAATAATATGAATACCCTTTCCCACATCATTCAAGAAAACTAAATCTCCTAACACATAGATTTGACCTGGGTCTTCTACTGGCCGTGTAGCTGTGAGTGCTATGCTATTGTCAACTTCGGTTAGATAAACTGGTTCATAACCTACTACGTCTCCTTCCGGAAAGCTTGGAGGGGGCGTATTGAAACAGCTTGTGAGGAGACAAACCATCAGGAGCGTTAGAAAAATGGAGTTCTTCATAAACTAATAACTCTTATTCGACCGAAAGGCGCAACATTGTTGCATTAAGAATTTGTTAAGTATTCTCAGCGTTGCTTTGTGAATAAATTACCAAGCCTGCCCAACAAAACAGCGTGAAATGAATAAATTAATTGCTGTAAACTATAAGAATTGAAATTAGCTGCAATTGACATTGGCTCAAACGCCATTAGATTTCAGGTAACCAATGTGATCAACTATGATGGAGAACTCTCTTTCAAGCGATTAGAATACATTAGATTTCCGCTTAGACTTGGAAATGATGTTTTCAAAAATAGAAGCATTGGCCCTGAAAAGGAGGATAAGTTTTTCAGGCTGATGAACGCTTTTAAGTTATTAATCGATCTATACGAAGTTGATGACTATTATGCCTGTGCTACTTCTGCCATGAGGGAATCTCAGAATGGCAGAAGTATCGTTCGCAGCGTGAAGGAACTTTTGGGCCTACACATTCATATCATTGATGGTGATGAAGAGGCCAAATTCATCAACAATGTGGTGCTAAAAGACTTGCCCCCAGACACCTTTCTCCATATTGACGTTGGTGGTGGAAGTACTGAGTTGAATATCATAAACAACAGGTCCAATCTAAATTCCCAATCCTTCAAATTAGGCTCCGTGAGAACATTAGAACTGGAGTCTGCTTATACTGAAATGGAGAAAATGACCTCCTGGATTAAGGACAACCTTGGTAACAACATTGAAGAAATTAAAGCGATCGGCACGGGAGGCAATATCCAAAAGCTTTATGAACTCAGTCATAAATCGACCAAAGAGCGACTAGCCGAAATCGACAATTTAGAGGTGACTTTGGAATTTCTAAAAGACCTCTCGACTGATGAAAAGATCAACAGACTAAGACTTAATCCAGATCGTGCCGATGTGATTGTTCCCGCAGGGAACATTTATCTAAGTGCCATGAAGGCCGCTAAAGCTCAAGAGATTCTCGTACCTGATGTCGGTCTTAAGGATGGCATTATGCAGATGTTGTACGAGAAACACATACCCGATGCACTGTTGGGAATATGAATGCATAAAAAAAGGGACCGAAGTCCCTCTTTATATCGTTTCTAAAAATGCTAAACATCGACTTTGGCGTACTTGGCATTCTTCTCGATGAAATCTCTTCGAGGTGCTACCTCATCTCCCATCAAGACTGAGAACAAGTGATCTGCTTCAGCCGCAGAGTCAATTGTAACTTGCTTCAAGCTTCTGTGAGAAGGATCCATGGTCGTTTCCCAAAGTTGCTCTGGGTTCATTTCGCCCAGACCTTTGTATCGCTGCACATTCACAGTATCCTCTTTCCCTTCACCAGCCATTTCTCTTGTCAAGATGGCACGTTGTGCTTCATCCCAGCAATATCGCTGGTCTTTACCCTTCTTCAACAAGTAAAGCGGTGGTAAGGCAATGTAGATATAACCTGCATCGATCAATGGCCTCATATACCTGAAAAAGAAGGTTAGAATCAAAGTACGAATATGACTACCATCAATATCAGCATCCGTCATGATGATGATCTTATGGTAGCGTAGTTTTTCCATATTCAATGCCTTCTCGTCTTCCTCCGTACCGAAAGAGACACCCAATGCTGTGATCATATTCTTGATCTCATCATTGTCATATATCTTATGCTCTTGGGCTTTTTCAACATTAAGTATCTTACCTCTCAAAGGCAGAATGGCCTGGAAATTCCTATCTCGTCCCTGCTTAGCTGAACCACCAGCAGAATCTCCCTCCACAAGGTAGATTTCGCATAACCCTGGGTCCTTTTCGGAGCAATCGGCAAGCTTACCTGGCAAACCTGTACCCGAGAGTACATTCTTACGCTGAACCATTTCACGAGCTTTTCGCGCAGCGTGCCTGGCTTGAGCTGCCAAGATGACCTTAGAAACGATCTGCTTAGCACTTTTAGGATTCTCTTCAAGATAAGTACTCAAAGTCTCACCCACGGATGACTCAACTGCTCCAGTAACTTCTGAGTTACCTAGTTTCGTTTTTGTCTGACCTTCGAACTGAGGCTCAGCCACCTTCACAGAAATTACAGCTGTCAGTCCTTCTCTAAAGTCATCACCACTGATTTCAACCTTTACTTTATCCAGCAATCCAGATTTATCGGCATAGGACTTCAGTGTTCTTGTAAGTGCCCTTCTAAATCCTGATACATGTGTACCTCCTTCTATGGTATTAATGTTATTCACATAACTCACCACATTCTCAGAGTATGACGTATTGTAAGTCATGGCTACCTGAACGGGTACACCATTCTTTTCTCCTTCAATGTAGATCGGTTCGTCTACTAGGTTTTCTCTCGTCTCATCTAAGTACTCAACGAATTCGGTCAGGCCGCCTTCAGAATGGAAAGTGTCAGACAAGAAGTTTCCGTCATCATCAGTTTCTCGTTTGTCTTCAAGGGTAATTGTTATCCCGGAATTCAAGAAGGCCAATTCTCTTAATCGCGAAGCAACCGTCTCATACTTGTATTCACTAACTGTGAAAATCTCTGTGTCTGGTAAGAAGTGAACCTTGGTACCATTCGAACTGGACTTACCCGTTTCCTTAACAGGGTATTTCGGAATACCTTTAGAATACTCTTGCTTAAATTCCTTTCCTTCTCTGTGGACAGTCACTTCTAACATAGAAGAAAGTGCGTTCACACATGACACACCAACACCGTGCAATCCACCAGAAACTTTATAAGTATCCTTGTCGAATTTACCTCCTGCGTGGAGTACTGTCATTACAACTTCTAATGCCGATCTTTTCTCCTTCGGGTGCATCCCTGTAGGGATACCTCTACCGTTGTCTTGGACGGTGATAGAATTATCTTCTTCAATGACTACAGATATGGTGTCACAGTGACCTGCTAACGCTTCATCAATTGAGTTATCAACTACCTCCCAAATCATGTGGTGCAGACCTTTAATTCCTACATCACCTATATACATAGCAGGACGCTTCCTAACCGCCTCTAATCCTTCTAAAACCTGAATATTACCTGCTGAATAATCTTTTTTCTGATTCGCTTTTTCTTCGCTCATAGATCTTTCGAAAACAATAATTTTTAGGGTTAAAATCCGTCTTGGCTGATCCCAAGAAAAAGTGGGTTCGGACTACCCAAAAACAAAGCACGAATATAAGGAAAAAAAGCTTAGTAAACGCCAGTCGAAAGCATAACTAAAGTACAGGCTTCGATACATTCAATACCTGCTTTTTCGGCCTTAATTTTAAACTCCTGATTCTCAGTACCGGGATTAAAAATTATTCGCTTTGGAGAAAGGGAAATCATGTAGTCATACCAGTCTTTTTGCCGGGTTGGATTGATATACAATGTGAGTGTTTCAACGTCATCAATTTTAGGTCTGTTGTTGACATTCAATATCTCTCGGCCGAGCACTTCTCCTTCTTGTATTCCTAACGGAATAAAATCAAAATCACGCTCTTCTAGCATTACTGCTGCTTGATGTGCATAGCGGTAAGCCTTTGGCACACTCCCTACAATCACTGTTTTTCCCATTAACCTAAATTAACAACAGATGGAACTATTTCTGCCTATTTTTGTCATTGATTATAATCAATGCAAATACCCAGCGTTGATTGTGAAACATTGAGAGGAGTTATGAAAGTTCACCTGATTGGAATATTGCTATTGTTAGGCAGCTTTGTCAAGGCAAATGACCTTGTCCAAATTCCATTTATTGAGGTAACCAATGCCAACGAATGGCAGGCGGCTTTCGATCAGGCCAAAACCGAAAACAAACTGGTGTTCGTGGATGCTTATACTGACTGGTGCAGCTATTGCCACAAACTCGATAAGGAAGTCTATACAGACCAATCAGTCGTTGACTACTACTCCAAGAATTTTATCAATGTGAAATTCGATGCCGAAAGCGATTTCGGGTACCCAAAAGCCGATCAACTCAACATCTCTGGCTACCCTACTTTGCTCTTTATGACTGGGCAGGATCAGGTATTCAAAGTTGTGGATGGTTTTGTACCTGCTGAGGCACTTCTTTCTTATGGCAAAGAGATTTCACGTATGATTTCCAGGCGGCCTGATCTGGAAGCGAAGTTTGATGCTAATACAATCACCAGAGATGAGCACCTTGAATTCATCGGTATTTTGGAAGGGACAGATGAGGTTAAGGCCAGCGAGGTAGCCAAAGCATATGTCAAAAAACTTAAAGAAGAAGACTTTCTAGACCTTCAGAACATCTGGCTCCTAGCAAGACATCAGAATCAACTCAACGGTTATCCATACCTATACATCTCAACCCATAAAGACTTATTGGTTGAAGCCCATGGCATCAATGAGTATAACGATTACATGACGGCTGTTTACAATGACAACCTAGAGTTGGCCATCAAATATGGTGACGATCAGTTGATGAACGATATCGTCCTCAACGTGCTACCGCATTTTGTTGAAAACGATCAGCTCCCGAATGCCAGATTCTCGACTCGATCTGTTTATTACGGTCAACGTGGTGAGTTTGAGCGCTATAAAATAGAGGTTAATTCTTACATGAATAACCATCTTTCAAATGACAGTAAGGCTGACTTTGCCCTATCAACCACTTATGAGATTATCGAGAACTATGCATCTAACGACATGATTGCATTCTCAACACAACTCCTCAAGCAGGCACTGGATATTGACGAGAAGAATTTCGAATTGAATTCTATTATTGGTTATGCCAAAGGCCTTTTGGGTGATTATAAGGATGCTGATAAGTATATCGAAATCGCGAAGTCGCTAGCCGAAGGTGAAGAAGAACTGGAAATCGTTCAGAGCCTTGCCGATGCTGTCCAAATGATGAAGGAGGGACAGGATTAGCTTCTAGCTTCTAGCTTCTAGCTTCTAGCTTCTAGCTTCTAGCTTCTAGCTTCTAGCTTCTAGCAAAAGTTAATTCTTAATTCTTAATTCTTAACCTTTCCATACGCAGCGATCAATCGATCGGCACACTTTTCTCCATCCATTGCAGCTGAGAGAATTCCACCGGCATAACCGGCTCCTTCTCCACAAGGATATAGTCTTTTGATTTGAAGGTGTTCACAAGATTCTTTATCTCTTGGAATTCTGACCGGTGATGAAGTTCTGCTTTCCACACCAACGATTTGGGCCTCATTCGAGAGATAACCTTTCATCTTTCGGCCAAAGGCCCTTAAACCTTCTTTCATGCGCATATGAACGGCTTCTGGGAGGACTTCACTCATGTCTACCGATACTAGGCCGGGCTGATACGAAGTATCATTCAGCGTGCCGGAAACATGGCCATTAATGTAATCGGACATTTTCTGAGCCGGAGCAGCTTGTGTTCCACCAGCGACCGCACAGGCACGCTGCTCGACTTCCTGTTGGAAGGCGAGCCCGGCCAAGTTACCGTGCTTCTGATAGTCTTTTAAATCCTCTAGTTCAATTGCCGTCACAATGCCTGAGTTGGCAAACTTGGAATCTCGTCTGGAAGGGCTCATGCCATTTACGACCACTTCACCGGGCGCTGTTGCCGATGGTACAATAAAGCCTCCTGGGCACATACAAAAACTGAACACACCTCTTTGCTGGCCTTGGTACTTGGTCTGGTGCACCAAGGCATATGATGATGCCGGTAACCATGGTCCACGATCGGTAGCACAGTGATACTGAATTCGATCGATCAATTGTTGTGGATGCTCTATCCGTATGCCAAGTGCGAAAGGTTTGGCTTCAATCAAAACCTTCTTCTTATCTAGTAAATGAAAGATATCTCTGGCCGAGTGTCCTGTTGCTAGAATTACGCCTAGTCCTTCTACCTCACTCCCATCTTCAAGGACCACTCCCTTCATTTCGTCTTCCTTGACAATGAAATCAGCCACTTTGGTATCGAAGTGAATTTCACCACCAGCACCTAAAACTGACTCACGGATTTCCTGAACCACCTTGGGCAGCTTATTTGTACCAATATGGGGGTGAGCATCTACCAGAATGTCTTCTGTAGCACCATGTGCCACCAAGATTTCCAATGACTTTTGAATATCTCCTCGCTTTTTGGATCGGGTGTAAAGCTTACCGTCCGAGTAAGTACCTGCACCACCTTCGCCAAAGCAATAATTGGATTCAGGGTTAACCACATGGTCCTTATTGATGGCTGCTATATCTCTTCTCCGTTTCTGAACATCACTCCCTCTCTCGATCACGATCGGCTTATAGCCCAGTTCAATGAGTCGCAGGGCTGCAAACATTCCAGCAGGACCAAATCCTACAATCACAACCGGTTCTGCACTAGCCACATTTGGATAGTCTCGCTTGTAAGAAATCAGTGGTGGTAGGTCTTCTTTGATCGAAACGAGCGCTTCGACATTGATTTTCACGCGTTGTGATCGTGCATCAATCGACCTTCTTACGGGTCTTACTTCCGCATCAGGCGAGTGGACTTGGGCTCTCTTGAGAATGGTTTCCTCGAATAACTCGGGATTGTAAGCCTGCTCTGGGCTTAATGTGGTTTTTACAGTCTTTATCATGGTCTTGTAGCCTATTTATGGCCAAATTTTATCTCCTTCCTTGGGGAAGGTGTCCGCAGGACGGAAGGGGATTTTCACCCCTGCCCCCGCCAGTTCCCGCGCTGAAGCTTCGGCACAAGAGTAGCCGGGAATATCCTTATCTAATGCTTTCCTCCAAGTTGTTGTATCACCCAGTGTTTACCCCAATCTCTTCTTTCCTCTTCACTCCAGAGTTCTGGAAAGAAAATCACCCCTTGAAAACGGGGCGGCAAATACTTTTGCCAATTTGTCCCACCGGTAGCGGCAATATCTACAGGGTCTTTATGAAGATAGCGCACTGCCGATCGATAATGCGCCAATGGCCAATCCACGTTAGCCAATAGATCATACTTTCTCAGTTCAGCCTTCAGTTCATCATTACCTTCTGCATTGGCGTAATGTTTCTGGTAAAGCGCGTATAGGTTTGTTGTTTCTACATCCTCCGCCAAGCGCATAAACTCTTTCGAGTACTTTTCCTCGAAATGCTGGAGTGTCAAGGTCTTCTTCCCAGACTTGAGTTCCGTGGCACCCGTCTTCCAATAAATTGCATCATAGAGCTCCTCTAAAGAGGAATCTTCACTGACTTCATCTCTCTTATCCTTATTCACCAGGTTGATCAGGCTAGTTGAGCCGATTTCAATCATCCTATACTGACCAGATTGAAAGCCAGAGGAAGGTAATAAAGACATTCTAAACTGGAGGAATTGCTCTCGCTCCATACCATCTGTCATGATACTGAACGAGTGGCATAAGTGCTCGAAGTAGTTATTCAAACGCTTCACTCGTGCAGTAAAGAACTTCAAATCAGGGTGTACATGCTCATGAAGCTGTTTCAGCTCCCACATAGCCAACTTGAAATACAACTCTGTAGACTGATGATAGATAATGAAGATCATCTCATCTGGAAAATCTGTTTTGGGTTGCTGAAGGCCTAAAAGTGAATCAAGGTTGATGTAATCCCAATATTTTAAGAAGTCGGCATGCAGTAAGCCATCCAGATAGGAAGACATATCTTGACCCATTGCCTCATACTTCGCTTCCAGCTTCTTAATTCTGTCAATTATGTCTTGGTCGATTTCCGAGTTGTTCATACGTTTGCATACATTAAAAAGTGGCTCAAAATTGACCACATTTAATTCAGAAAACAAATCACTATGAGCACTGATTCTTCTTCAAAAATTCAAAAATCTGCCAAGCAAGATGTTTTTGAACATCCCGACTTCTATGGTATGGATGACTTACTGACAGAAGAGCACAAAATGGTGCGCGGTGCAGTGCGTGATTTTGTTAAAAGAGAAATCTCTCCTTACATCGAAAGCTGGGCGGAGAATAATCACTTTCCTTACGAGATCGTGAAGAAATTCGGTGAGATAGGTGCTTTCGGCCCTCAATTGCCCGTTGAGTATGGTTGTGGTGGCATGGACTATATCTCCTACGGACTGATCATGCAGGAAATTGAGCGTGGTGATTCGGGTATGCGATCTACAGCATCTGTACAAGGATCTTTGGTGATGTACCCTATATACAAATTCGGAAACGAAGAACAGCGCAATAAGTATTTACCAAAGTTGGCTTCAGGTGAATGGCTAGGCTGCTTCGGTTTGACAGAACCAGACCATGGCTCAAACCCTTCAGGCATGACCACCAACTTTAAAGATATGGGCGACCATTACCTTTTGAATGGTGCCAAAATGTGGATTTCCAATGCTCCGAAAGCCGATGTTGCAGTGGTTTGGGCAAAAGATGAGACTGGTCGTATTCATGGCTTGATCGTAGAACGCGGCATGGAAGGTTTCTCTACCCCAGAAACCCATGGCAAATGGTCTTTAAGAGCCAGTACCACTGGTGAGCTTGTTTTCGATAATGTGAAAGTGCCTAAGGAAAACCTACTTCCTAACAAGAGCGGCTTGGGTGCACCGATGATGTGCCTTGACTCTGCCCGATATGGTATTGCCTGGGGAGCTATTGGTGCCGCGATGGACTGCTATGAGTCTGCCAGAAGATACTGTGCCGAACGAATCCAGTTCGATAAACCGATCGGATCCTTCCAGCTACAACAAAAGAAACTGGCAGAAATGCTCACTGAAATCACCAAGGCACAGTTGCTCAACCTCCGCCTAGGTCAGCTTTTCAATGAAGGCAAACAAACGACTCCGCAAATCTCTATGGCCAAGCGTAATGCCGTTGAAGTAGGATTGAACATCGCCAGAGAAGCGAGACAAATTCATGGTGGTATGGGTATTACTGGTGAGTATCCAATGATGCGTCATATGGCCAACCTTGAATCAGTGGTAACCTACGAAGGAACCCACGACATACACTTGCTAATTCTTGGTGCTGAGATTACCGGGATTCCGGCTTTCAAGTAAAGCCCCTCTAAATCTCCCCTTAGGGGAGACTTTCGAAAACTATATACAAGTCCTCTCCTTTGGAGGGGTTTGGAAGAGGCGGCAGTATCGCTATATAATATTACTTCAGTTGCTAATTCCTAAGGTTTTGATCATCTTCCAAAATGCAAACTCTTTATTCTCAGTCTTAATGCCTCGATACTTTAAACGGAACTGGCAAGAAACAAGAGGTGATGAATTTGATTCATGGGGGACTTCCGTCTGGTTCTTTGAAGTTGATGATCATAACTTTCCAACTCGCCAAATTGAGGTTTATCAGAATGGGAAGAGACTGAGGTATGATTCAAAAAACCCTTTTGATGATTACGGGCAACTAAGTGATCAAGCCTTAGATCTGGAAGAATTCAAAGAATTGGAAATTAGGCAAGATCAATTTCAACTAGAATGGGAAAAACCTGAACCACGATCCTAGTAGTAATCCGTGAAGATTTACCAAGACCATATAGAACAGTACAAGCAAGAGGCTGAAGCACTGGAGGAGCAGACTAGGAGGTATTCTTTGCTGAGACTAGTCGCTTTTATCTTCTCATTTATTCTGATCATCATTCTGGCCAATGAAAGGTTATTGGAAGTTGTTTGGGTCGTAGGCCCGATCTGCATTTTTGTCTTTGTCTCCTTGTTGAAGCATTACAACGAATTAATGCGACAAAAACAGCGGGCTAACTTCTTAAAGCAGATCAACGAAAATGAGCTCCTCAGACTAAAAAATGAGCTTTCAGGCTTTGACAAGGGTTTATCGCAGCTAGATGAGGAACATGCTTACATGGCCGATCTGGATATTTTTGGATCGCACTCACTCTTTCAACTTTTAAATAGAACCACCACAGAATCCGGCAGTCTCCGGCTGGCACAGTGGCTATCCCGACCAGCGACTAAGCCCATAATTCTGGAGCGCCAGCAGGCAATACAAGAGTTGAACCCTAACATAGTATGGAGACAGGAATTTGAAGCGGCTGGGCTACCTTTTGCCAATACCAATAGCGAGTACCAAAAACTTCTCAATTGGGTCGCTGGTGACAATCAATTGTTGTCAAAAAAGAATGTCTACCTGGCGGGTAGCGTAGTCTTGGGTGTACTGGCGTTGACTTTGGGATTATTGAGTTTCTTTAACTCCACTTCCCCCGATCTAAAGTTCTACCTCCCTCCCTTTCTGATTGTGATGTTTCTTAATTACCGCATCCTTAAAAAGGTAGCACCACTGTCTGAAGACATCATAGACAGCACCCACCAGAATGTTCAGACCTTAGGCGGTTATCAAATGCTAGCCCGGACTATTCTATCCGAAGAGTTTCAGTCAAAGAGACTTCAAGGGCTTCAAAAGGATTTGCAGCAGAAGGATTCTTCTGCCATCGATGAGATGGGCAGTTTAAAGAAGATACTCAGTTTCTTCCAGCTAAGGGGTACTAAGCGAAGTGACAACAACAAGTTCTATGGTCTGTTGAATCAGTTCTTACTTTTTGATATCTATTGTATTCTCAAGGCAGAGCAATGGAAGAGTAGAAACAGGGCTCACATTCAATCGTGGGTCGAGGCGATCAGTGAATTCGAAGCCCTCAATAGCCTCGCAGGCTTTGCCTATTCAAATCCTGATTTTGCATTTCCAGAAATTAAAGAAGCACCTTATCATATTCAGTTCGAAACACTCGGGCACCCATTGATCAATGCTGAAAACAGGGTCTGCAATGATTTCAATCTCAGTGGGCAAGGACAAATCACCATGATCACAGGCTCCAATATGGCGGGTAAGAGTACTTTCCTCAGGACCGTGGGCACAAACCTTGTTTTGGCCTTGATGGGCGCACCTTGTTGTGCCAAATCAGGACAGGTATCGCATATGAAGATGTTTACTAGTATGCGTACCAAAGACAACCTCGAAGAAGGTGTTTCTTCCTTCTATGCTGAATTACAAAGAGTAGAGCAACTGCTCGCATTGATCACCAGCGGTGAACCGATATTCTTTATGTTGGATGAAATGTTCAAGGGCACCAATTCTGAGGATCGTTACAAGGGTGGAGTATCCTTAATCAAGCAACTCAACGAGTTAAATGCTTTTGGTATTGTTTCCACACATGATCTGGAGTTGGCGAACCTATCGGGCAAACATATGATTGTTTCCAACCTTAGCTTTAACAGTAAAATAGCCGATGGAGAATTGAGCTTTAATTATAAACTCACGGAAGGTATTTGCACAGACTTTAATGCCAGCGAGTTGATGAAAAGAAGTGGTATTAAGGTGCTGAAGGATATTGAAAGCTTGTCGTTGGACTGATAAGAGTAGCCTCCCTAAGTCCATGCCATCTTGGGTTCTCCTGACCTAAGGAGAGACAAATTGAGTTGCTTATCCGAGAACTTATTGACATATTCCTCAAAAACCGGATTAACAATAACCCTCATCTTGAAATAAGATTAGTATGTCACACCTAAGATTGTTTTTAATACTAGCCCTCCTCACAAGCAGTTTAAGCACTAGAGCGCAAGATACTTTGACGGTTTGTGGCTCTAGAGCAATCATGGGTACAAATGCGAAAAGGGAATTCAAAGAGAACCCCCCAATGATTGAAGAGGGTGAAAAGGTTCTTACTCTTAAACACTATAAGTCAGATTTCTCATATCACATCAAGGTCTTAACAGGGGGGTTGAAAGGGAAAACTGGCTTTGTCTCAGAATTTGATCTATGCAGTGAAGAAGATATAATAAGAAAGTACTCCTATGATTCTTCCCTTGTTCGTATCGACTATGGATTTACTTACGACAAAAAAGTCAATGGACAAAGTTTACTGTCGGCAGGAGACACTGTGATTTCTTGTGGTGATTTAATCATTTACCGCGAAACAGTTGAACGCTACAAGGGGAAAGAGTATGTCCAAATGGAGCGTTATCGTGATGACAGAAAGGTCCCCTTCGGAACAGCCGCAGTGATTATAAGTGAGGTACAAGATTCGAGAAATAGTAGATATTTCAAGATAAAGCTATTGGAAGGTAAAGAAGAAGAATACATTGTCGGTCGCACTTACTTTTGTCCATCGGAAAGAGTTTATGCGCAAATGGTGGCGTCCAAAAAAAATAAAGCGAAAAATGAGACTCTTTATCGCTCCATCATGAGTGAATTGGGCCATACAAGAAATGGGCTTTTATTTTTGAGTCTATCATTAATATATAGCATAGTGCTCTGGATTCTCACCAAACTATCACCAAAATTAGATTTACTCAGAATGATTGAGCGCTTGGGAAGGCTTATAAGAAATTTCTTGTACCCGGTAGCTTTAGCCTTACTCATATATGTAATTTACCTCTGGACTGCGCTCCAAGATGGGTATGGAGGAATGATATTCATGTTCATTTGGCTAATCGCTCCAGCCATGCTGGTTTTCGCCTTAATCGCAATGGACAGAAATAGAACCGAAACCCTATCAGGCACTGTAGGTGGTGTTCCAGCCCGGTTTAGTAGAGTAATTGGCTCAGAAGATGGAGACCCAGATTTGGGTATTGATCGAGCATATAATACGATGGCTTGGTCTCTGGTCTTATTTTTCATTTATATACCAATCCACATACTGATCTATTTTGGCAAAATTGATTCTTTTATGTTCAGAGATATTAAAATGGCTCTGGACGACACTATTGGAATGGTCGCTGTAGCAGTGCTGTCAATGATTTTTGGTCGACTCATCACACTTCCAAAACCTCTTATAAACTTCTTTACTTTCTTTGGACGTGGATTATATCTCAATTATTTCATTTTCTTGATTATTTGGGGCTTAGAGGTGGGTCTCTGATGGCACAATCAAGTCAAAGTACTATAACCTTGTTTTCAGTGTGTAAATAAAACTTTGTTAGTTACTTTTTTACTCATCTTTCTCTCGTGAAAAATCCTGATCACATAAAATAAGCGTTTTGACCAGATGAACCTGAAATACATTCTTGGCACTATCATTTCCATTCCCCTCCTGCCCATTATGTACTATCAAGGCAAGCGAATTCGAAAGACTATTCCTTCGTTGCCGGAAGCAAAGGGGCCTTCAGGTACAGTAAAGCAAGAGAATGAGGCTAAACCGATAACCATCCTTGCTATCGGGGAAAGCACCTTTGCTGGCGTTGGAGTAGCGACACATGATGAAGGTTTTACGGGTTCCTTTGCCAAGGCGATTGCAGCATCATACAACACTTCAGTAGACTGGAAAGTATATGCTCGAAGCGGCTATACGGCTAAGAAGGTCACGGAAAGAATATTACCTAAAGTCGAGGAAGCATCCGCAGACCTCATCCTCATTGGGCTTGGAGGCAATGATGCGTTTACTTTAAATCGTCCCCATCAATGGAGGAAAGACATCAACCTTCTAATCGAAAAACTAAGAAAGAAGTATCCAGAGACACCGATTGTCTTTACCAATATGCCGCCAATTAAGGAGTTCCCAGCCTTTACCCCATTGATTCATTTTGTGGTCGGTAACCTGGTCGAGATACTTGGCGAAGAACTCAATGAGTTAATAAAGCATCATCCCAAAGTCTATTATAATAGCGCGGTTCTCACTATTGCCCATTGGAGCAAAGTGCTTGGCGTACCACCAGATAAATCTACTTTCTTCAGTGACGGTGTTCATCCCTCAAGGTTCACTTATCAGGTATGGGCACAAGAGATGGCTAGGTTTGTAAAAGAGAATGAGATTTTATAGCTCAAACAGGAGGCTCAATCCTTATCAGACTTGAGGGCCTTATCGGCATTTGTGATCGGCCAAACTAATGCTCCATTAGGATTGACTTTCCCTGAAGCTCGTGTGATCAAATTGTGGAAGGTACTATTTAGTCTCTTTCTAATTCGGTTGATGATGATGCCGTTGATATTGATCAACATTTTCTGGTCTTGATAAACTCCCAGATAGGTGACTTTGACGTCTTTTCCTCTATACTTTTCAAGTCGCCATTGGGCAGAATAGAAGTCTACCAAATCATAATCTTCGTCTCTATCATATTCCCTGATTTGAGTGGACTTGGTATAAAAGGTTTCGTCTTTATAGTGAACATCTACTCTCACGCGGCCTGTTTTTTTCACAAACAACCAGGGAATCCGAACGAAGAAGTCAAACGTGAAGGAAGAATCCATTTGGTCTACTGAGAGCATTTTCGATTTACTTTCTCCTTCTACCCAGTCATAGCCATCTACATCCAATATCAGATTCATCACCTCATAGATGGTCGAGTTTTCAATAATGAAAGCGCCTCTCAACGCCTCATAACCATCAGCTAAAGTGTCCAGCTTAGTTATAGTCACACCATCATCCACCCATGTTTTTTGAGCAAAGGTTAGGTTAAATAAACCAACCCAGAATAGGAGCAAAAACATGGTCGGTCTCATTGATGATTTCATCTTTCGGCAAAACTATCAAGAATGGTGAAGAATCAACCTTCCGACTTCATGAATTAAGCATCATTTCTGTTAATCTTTGTGAATCTGATAAACGTCATAAAGAACACGTTCGGACGATCGGCACTTCGAAAACCTTGGTTATTCATCAACTTTTAAAGAACTTCCAGAGTAAGTGAAGAGCATTGTCAAAGCATACAGAGAGAAACAGGGGGCTACGCAGGCAGACCTCGCTAAGGGTACTGGCCTATCACTCAGAACTATTCAGCGCCTTGAGAGTAGCGGAAAAGCACCTAAAGGGCATACGCTGACCGTGCTTTCGAATGCATTTGGTTTAGAAGCGGCTGATTTTAAAAGTGAGTTTCAAAATTTGAATCAGTCCAAAACTTCTGATACCCTTTCCATCAAGTTCATTAACCTCTCTGCTCTTTGCTGTGTGGGTATTCCCTTTGGAAACATAATTCTTCCATCCATTCTTTGGAATCGGAATCGTCATTCTAAGATGGTGGATGAAGTGGGTAGAAAGATCATCAACTTTCAAATACTCTGGAGCCTCTCGCTCTGTCTACTGTTGTCCATATCTCCTTTCATAAATCAGTTTGTTCTCCCCTCCCAACCATTAATCTTATTTGTTTTGGCAATAGGGTTTCTTTTCAATTTCGTTGTCATCGGTTTGACAGCCCACTCCATCAACAAGAACAATCTGAGCGTACTGAACCTCCGTATAAGACTGCTCTAAGGCAAATGGGCAGCGAATTGTCGTAAAATTGGCGGATCGACCGCTCTCAATTCCGACTTGCATTTCCATTTATTTGTGGACATACATTTCGTTCACGGATTGGAAAAGATGATGGTCAAAAGGAAAACTAAAATATGGAAATACTTAAAATATACACTGGCTGCTATTCTTGTAATCTTTGTCATTGCAGCATCTGTTGGAATCCAAAAATTCAATAACTCCTTATTTGGAGAAAAACCTAACCTCCTGACTTTCACTCATGAGCCCAAACCGATAACCTTTGCTTGGGCCAATGACTCCATTGACCATTACTATGAAACGAAAGCCGCCATTATCATTCCCCTGAGAATTAAAGCCTTAGCTCATAAGTTCTATATGCAGTTTGATACTGGTGCTCCTTATTCCTATATCTATGAAAAAGACCTTCTCTCATTGAAGAAGATTGGGTTAAAACTTGAAGAGGTAGTGAAAGAGGAATCGCGATACATCAAGCACCTAGAATTTGAACTTGGCGGTAACAAGGTCAGTGCTTCCATGATTAAAATACTCGATAACTATGGTCACACTTTTAGCGCTACCGACACCATAGGTAACCTCAAAATTGGAACAATTGGTAGTGATCTTTTGGATGACTGCATTACGGCAATAGATTTTGCAAACCAACAGATTCAAATATACCAGAATCGGCCTGATTGGATGACTTCTCTTTCACCCTTTCAACCCTTCGACTTCAAAGGGAGGCGCATCATGTTACCGGCAGTAGTTGACGGAAAAAATCTAGAGTTGCTGTACGATTCAGGCTGTAGCGCTTTTGGTATAATCACCACTAGGAATCGGTTTAAAAGGTATACTAATGAAGAGACAGAAGCAGTAGAATATGGTGCGAACAGTTGGGGAAGTAGTATTCCTATTCTTAGTAAAACCACTAATGAGCCCATACAAATTGGGAGCACGAACCTAAGTATGGAACGAGCCAGCTATGTGAACATGTATGCCTGGACGCAGAGGTTTGTGACACCATTTACTCGAATTGGTGGCTGGTTGGGCAATAGACCATTTGTCGAAAGCACGCTGATTCTTGACACCAAAACGGAAGAGTTTACGATTGTAAAAAGTGCTCTCTTAGAAAATCTGCAGTGATATGGCGAGATTTACTTTGTGCATTTTATGCCTGACTTTTTTTGAAGTCATTATTTCTGGACAAACCCTCAAAAGCCAGGTGATTGATCGCAAAACAGGACAGCCCATTCCTTATGTTAATATTGGAATCGTAGGAAAGAACATTGGCACCGTGTCGGACAATAATGGAAGGTTTCAGCTGTCAATAGAGAATGCCGTTGACAGTGATACATTAAGGCTATCTATGATCTCTTATGTCACACAAGAATTCATAGTAGGCGATTTGAGAAGGTTGGAAGTTTTCGAGCTCATTGAAATGGATCAAAGACAAATTGAGCTAAAGGAGGTCACGGTATTGAGTCAAAGGCCATCACAAATCAAACTTGGTTTGGAAAAAAGGCACTGTTATCCGATTCCCTTATACAAAGGTGCTAGTTCCAATATAGCCTTTCCTCAAAATGGATATCGCCATGAGATTGGAACTCGATTTTCAAACGACCGGCCCTTATATCTCGACAGTATTCAGTTGAATTTTGCGGTGTCCTTTGTCGACACCATAGAATTTCGACTCAATATATACTCAATCCAAAATCAAGAAATTAGCAACATACTCTCCGAACCCATTTACATCTCTCTCAGTAAGAGTGAAGCGGAAAACTCCCCAGTAATCTACTTATCTAAATATGAAATTGAAGTCCACTCGGACTTTTTAGTAACAATCGAGAATTATCAGCAAATGCCGGTAGCCGCTGTGAAAATATTGGCCAACTTCAAATCCAAAGGCAGAGTATACCCGACCTACTACAGGTCCAATAGTCAAGGCAATTGGGTAAAGCTGCAAACGAAAAAGTCAAAAGACATTGGCATAAGTTTTATAGTATTTGGTCAGTAGTACGATAAGGCTATCTCTGAAGTGATAGAACTAGTTTATTGTAACTGGTCACAACAGAATAGGGTCTTTCTGACCCAACTGTATACACTCTTGAACCTCGCAACTAAGAGTCTATATGAATCAAATATTTCGACTGTCTTTCCTCCGATACTTGTTACTTTCGCTGCTACCCATGAAGCAAGTCAAGACATCGCTCACCGAAGGTAATATCCTCAAGGCACTGATCGCCCTGGCTTTCCCTATCATTGGAGCGAACTTGTTGCAAACCGGTTATCAGTTGGTGGATGCCTTCTGGGTGGGGCGTCTAGGTGCAAATGCCGTAGCTGCCGTTTCCGTCAGCTATCCGGTAAACTTCCTTCTGATTTCATTGACTTCAGGTTTTGCCTTTGCGGGCACCATTCTGGTGGCTCAATATGCGGGTGCCAAGAACCTCAAAATGGTCAACCATGTGGCCATCCAGTCGATGGTGATGGTTTTTCTCATGTCGCTTGTACTATCGGCAATCGCTTACAGCCTGTCTCCTCAAATACTGACCTGGCTGGGTGTCGAACAGGAAATATTCGCTGAAGCCAACTTGTTTCAGCGTGTTATTTTCATTGGTTTAGTATTCAATTTTGGCTTCATTCTCTTTCAATCACTACTGAGAGGTATTGGAGAGGTTAGAATTCCCTTATATATCAATGCATTGAGTTTGGGACTTAACTTTCTGCTTGACCCACTCTTTATCTATGGCTGGGGACCCATTCCAGCCTATGGCGTAGCTGGTGCTGCTTATTCCACTTTGGCTACTCTAGGACTCTCTGCTCTGATTGGTCATTACATTTTATTCTATGGAAAAACAGATTTCAACCTGAAATTGAGGGGCTTCAAGTTTGACTTTCCATTACTCAAAAAGGCTTTCAAACTGGGTATGCCTTCTTCCCTGGAGATTTCCGCACGTGCACTTGGTCTGACCTTGCTCACCGGTGTTGCCGCTAAATTTGGCACCGAAGTGTTGGCTGCCTATGGCGTAGGTGCGCGTCTGATCAGCTTTGTGGTGATTATCGCTCTTGGTCTTATGAAAGCCAATGCAACATTGGTCGGACAGAACATTGGAGCCCAAAAGATGGATCGAGCCGAGAAAACTTCCAACTACGCGGCTACTATAGCTTTTGTCTCTATGAGTATCATTGGTGTACTTTTCTTTGCCTTTGCCGAGCCGATTGTGAGAACCTTTCTTGATTCTACCGATGAAGTAGTTGCCATGGGCGTCTCCTTTGTCAAAATCACCGCCCCCTCCTTTGGCTTCATGGGCATGCAGTTAGCCCTTGTTGGGACTTTAAGAGGTTCTGGTAATACTGTAGAATCGATGATCTTTACCATCATTGGTATCTGGGTCATTCAATTCCCTTTCGCTTGGATATTCTCTAACATGGAGTCCATGGGTTACCTTGGTATCTGGTGGTCCTTCCCTGTCTCCTATGCCCTTCCTGCTATCATTACCTTCATCTGGTACAAAACCGGTATCTGGAAAAAGAAGCAGATTATTGGTTGAAGCGTAGTGCGTAATACCTAGTACGTATTTCGTACGAGGTACGCTGTACGAGATACTCGGTACTCAATACGCAATACTCCGTACACTCCTCAAACCACTCAGATAAAATAATCGAACAGGGCTCTGCAAACGATTGAAATGTCAGCGAAACTCTTATCTTCAGGGCCGTAAACCACTTTTGCCAATGGATAAGAAGACCCACAACCTGACTGATATAGATATTGCACAAGCAGCTGAGATCAGACACATCAATGAAATTGCAGCTAAGCTCAACCTGACACCAGACGATTTAGAGCATTACGGAAAGTATAAAGCCAAACTCCCGATGCATTTGCTTAACCTGTCAAGGATCGATGAAGGTAATCTTATTCTTGTAACCGCCATGACACCCACTCCTGCTGGGGAAGGTAAGACCACTACTTCTATAGGTCTTTCAGAGGGACTCAATAAGATTGGTAAAAAGACTTGCGTTGTCCTGCGAGAACCTTCCTTAGGACCAGTATTCGGAATCAAAGGCGGTGCAGCTGGTGGTGGCTATTCACAAGTCATTCCAATGGAAGACATCAACCTCCACTTTACTGGAGACTTCTCCGCTGTGGAAAAGGCCAACAACCTCCTATCAGCCTTAATTGATAACAATATTCAAAGCCGAACGCATAATCTCAATATAGACCCAAGGACCATCGCCTGGAAACGCGTAATGGATATGAATGACCGATCGCTAAGGCAAATTACCATCGGCTTAGGCGGTAGTACTAATGGTATTCCAAGAGAAGACGGCTTTAATATCACCCCTGCTTCTGAGGTAATGGCCATTCTCTGCATGGCTGAAAATTTCAGCGATCTTAAAAAACGATTAGGTAACATTTTCATCGGTTATACATTTGACAAACAGCCGATTTATGCTCGCGACCTGAAAGCAGAGAATGCTATGGCTATTCTGTTAAAAGACGCCATTCAACCTAATCTGGTCCAAACCTTAGAAGGAAATCCTGCCATCATCCATGGTGGACCATTTGCAAATATTGCTCAAGGTACCAATACAGTTATCGCGACTAAAATGGGGCTTTCCTTATCTGATTATGTGGTGACTGAAGCTGGTTTTGGAGCGGATTTGGGTGCCGAAAAGTTTTTTAACATTAAATGTGCTTCCTCTGGCCTTAAGCCAAAAGCAGTTGTCCTGGTCGCTACCATTAGGGCACTAAGACACCATGGTGGTGCCGAAAAAGAAGAATACAATACACCGAGTGCCGATCGCGTAAAAGTTGGCTTTGCCAACTTAGGTAAGCATATCGAAAACCTACAAAAATTTGGTTTTAATCCAGTAGTAGCCATTAATGCCTTCCCTTCAGACACAGAAGCGGAAGTAGAACTGATCAAAAAAATGTGTGCCGGACAGGGAGTTCATGCAGTAGTTGCTGACGGCTGGGCCCAAGGTGGCGATGGAATGACCGAACTTGCTGAGGCGGTTGTGAGCACCATCGAAAACTACGATAATGGATTCCAGCCATTATACAACTGGGATGCCCCAATCAAAGAGAAGATTGAAATAATAGCGAGAGAAATCTATGGCGCTAATCAGGTAGACTTTTCCAAAAAGGCCAAACTGCAAATGAAGCGCATCGAGCGATTAGGCTTTAGTGATTTGCCTATTTGTATGGCCAAAACCCAGAAGTCCTTAAGTGATAACGAATTCATCCATGGTAGACCGGAAAACTTTGATGTCAACGTTAGAGAGTTTGAATATGCTACTGGGGCAGGTTTTATCATCCCTATCCTAGGTCAAATGATGCGTATGCCAGGCTTACCGGCAGTTCCAGCTTCAGAAGGAATGTCGATTGATGATGATGGCGTAATATCTGGATTGTCTTAGAACCGTAATCTAATATATGGGTGTTCCTGTTCAACCGATACAAGTAATAAGAGTTGGAACTCAGTCAACCGAGGCCAAACCTGATCTAGTGGTTTCAGAAGAGCCATTGGAAATTCGTATCGGTCATGGACCTGAAGATAAAAGGGAACAATTCAGTGTTTCCGTTACCATGCGTACGCCCGGAAACGATGAGGCGCTTTGTCTTGGCTTTCTCTTTACTGAAGGAATTATCAACTCCATGGATGAGGTAATGAGTGTCAAGTATTGCGAAGACTTGGGGCGTGCCGAAGGTTTGGAAAACCTAATGCGTGTTGAACTCAAGCCTTCTGTAGTAATAAGCGATGATCAATTCAAACGAAACTTCTACACCACTTCGAGCTGTGGTGTTTGCGGAAAGGCTTCCATAGATTCCATTAAAGTAAGTTGTCAGCCATTATCTGGAGAAAAAATCCAGATCAACAAAGAAGTACTATTTGGACTATCGGAAAGCTTGAGATCTAGTCAAGACGTCTTCAAGCATACCGGAGGGTTACACGCCTCAGGACTTTTTGATACGGAAGGCTCATTGATCGCCCATCAAGAAGATGTCGGCAGGCATAACGCCCTCGACAAACTTATAGGGACCGGGTTGATAAAGAATACGCTTCCCTTCTCAGAGGCTGTACTGGTACTCAGTGGTCGCATTAGCTTTGAATTGGTGCAAAAAGCCCTAAGAGCTGGAATCCAAGTCATTGCAGCTGTTGGGGCACCTTCTAGTCTGGCGGTAAACTTAGCCGAAGAGTTCGGCATGACGCTGATAGGCTTTCTCAAAAACGATCGGTTTAACGTTTATTCAGGAAAGGAACGGCTGGTTTTATGAAACTGAGAATCCAAGACAATAGTATTCGATTTAGGCTCACCCAAACCGAGGTGAGCAATTTCGGCACAACCGGTTCTTGCGTTGCCACAGTGCAATTCCCAAACGGAAATGAGTTGGTCTACCAACTTACAATTGGTGATAAGATAGCAAGTAGTTTTGCTGATAACACCATCGATATAAGCCTTCCTAAGACAGCTATTGAAAGCTGGATTCAATCCGATCAGGTAGGAATCAAGGGAGAATTACCCCTAGAAAACGGGGATAAATTGAGTATTTTAGTTGAAAAGGATTTCAAGTGTTTGACTGCACGCTCCGAAGATGAGAGCGATATGTTTCCAAACCCAAAAGAAAGCCATTAACAGTTATACAATAAGATGTCAGAAAATCTTAGTGCATTATCAGGAAGAAAAGGCTTAGAGGACAATCTCTTCGAACAGCTGGTAGAAAAGTCTAAAGTAACTGGATCGCCAGACAATAAAGAGCTGAAGGCTTTGGCCGAAAAATACCTGATGGGTAACGCGATCACCTATGGAACTGCTTCATTTTATGATTTCATGAAAAAGGAGCACGAAGGTGTCAAAGTGCATGTTTGCAATGGCAGTGCGTGCATGGTTGCTGGTACTCAAGACAGTGTCAAAGGAAAACTCTCAAGACACTTCAAAGACGCTGAAGTTGGACATATGTGCTGCCTTGGCAGATGTCATGAAAACAGCGCGTTTAACTACAATGGCACGAATTACTCAGGGGATGCGATCAACCATTTAGAAGAGATAGTCAAAGACACTGACAAGGACTTAAGCGACAATTACTCCGTTGGCGCTACGGGTGAACGAGTGCTGACGGGTGAGGCAATGACTGCTCAACAGTTCAAGGATGAGTTCTCGAAAATTTTAGCAAATGGTCCAGAATGGGCATTAGAACAAATAAAGGCCTCAAATATCAGAGGCCGTGGTGGTGCAGGTTTTCCTATGAGCTTCAAGCTTAATGCTTGTAGAAATGAACCAGAACCACAGAAATTCATTGTATGTAATGCCGATGAAGGAGACCCCGGAGCTTATTCCGATCGCTATCTTCTTGAAGAACAACCTATGTTGGTCTTGTTTGGAATGATGACAGCCGGTTACATAGTAGGTGCAGATCATGGAGCTGTCTATATCCGTGGAGAATACCCTGAATCTGTAAGAGCTTGTACTGAAGCTGTTGAAGCCTTGGAAGCCATCGATATGCATGGCGATAACATTGGAGGTAGTGATTTCAATTATCGATTCAAGGTAATCGAAGGTGCCGGGGCATATATCTGCGGAGAAGAAACCGCACTTCTATCCTCTTTAGAGGGGCAACGACCAGAGGTTAGAGTGAGACCTCCCTTCCCTGCACAAAAGGGACTATTCAATAAACCCACAATCGTGAACAATGTCGAGACATTGGCGGCTGTGCCATGGATTATCAGAAATGGTGGCGATCAGTATGCGAAGCTTGGAACAGAAAAATCTACTGGAACCAAACTGGTTTGTCTGGACTCCTTCTTCAATAAACCGGGAATGTATGAAGTAGAAATGGGGCATTCCTTTAAAGATTTGGTCTATGAAACCGGTGGAGGTTTCAAGGAACCTGTAAAGGCAGTTCATGTCGGTGGGCCGCTGGGTGGAATTGTACCAACCCATAAGATAGACGACCTGAATCTGGACTTTGAGAGTTTCGCCAATGGTGGATTCTTACTAGGTCATGCGGGAATCGTCTCTGTTCCCGAGAAGTTTCCAATGATTGAATATTTGGAGCATCTATTTGAATTCACAGCCGATGAGTCATGCGGAAAATGCTTCCCATGTAGCATCGGATCTGTTCGAGGCAAAGAGATGATTGCTAACTCAAGAAATGGAGAGAAAATGGATCGCCAGTTGATGGACGATCTGCTGGAGACCTTAGAAATAGGCTCTTTATGTGCCTTGGGTGGAGGTTTGCCATTGGGCATCAAGAATGCCTTACAGTATTTTAAAGAAGAACTTAGAAGCTACTTTCTGTAAACACGATTTATATGAGTGATTCAAAAAACATAGCGTACATCAACAACGAACCCTTCCAGTTCGAAAGTGGTGAGACCATTCTTTCGTTGTTAAGAAGAAACTTTGGAGACAATCCTGTCCCGACCCTATGTGATGCACCAAACTTAGACCCATTCGGATCTTGCCGTGTATGTAGCGTAGAAGTAGCTCGAGAACAGGACGGTCCAACAAGGGTTCAAGCTTCCTGCCACACCCCCGTTATGGAAGGCTCATTCATCTACACGCATACTGAGAAAATGGAACGCTTGCGAAAGAACATCGTAGAGCTTGTTTTGACTGATTACCCCAAAGAGAAATTTGAAACTGACAACCCTAAGCATAACGAGCTCAAACGAGTTGCCTATGATGTAGGCATAAAAATGGAGGAAGTCCGCTATGCTCCTGGAAGAAACCACCTGGACAGAACTGCAGATACGGGTCATCCTTACATGCGTGCCAGTCTAGATTCATGCATCAACTGTTTCCGATGTGTGAGAGCCTGCGATGAGGTTCAGGGTGAAATGGTCTTGACCATGGAAGGTCGAGGCTTTGACAGCAAGATCGTTATGGGCATGAACGAAGGCTTTATGGAGTCTGATTGTGTTTCTTGCGGAGCATGTTCCCAAGCCTGTCCTACTGGAGCTATCACCGATGTTTTCGATTCTAAAACCAATGAAGCAGAGGAAACAACCAGAACAGTTTGTACCTATTGCGGGGTGGGTTGTAATCTGGATGTGGCCACTTCAAGTGGAGAAATTGTAAGCATTACCGCACCATACGATGCTGAAGTAAACCAGGGACATACCTGTCTCAAAGGAAGATATGCCTTTAAATTCTATGACCATCCGGAGCGCCTGCGCTCACCAATGGTGAGAAAGAACGGTCAGCTAGAAAATGTGTCCTGGGACGAAGCATATGACTACATAGTCAATAAGATTACCAATATTAGAGAAGAGCACGGTCCAGATTCTATTGCGGGTATATCTTCAGCGAGATGTACGAATGAAGAGAATTACCTCATGCAAAAATTCATTCGCGCTGTGGTTGGAACAAACAATATTGATTGTTGTGCTCGCGTGTGCCACTCCCCTACGGCCCTGGGTATGCAGCGTTCCTTTGGCACAGGAGCAGCGACCAATTCGGTCATAGATATTCAGTACACTGACTGTATGATGGTGATTGGTGCCAACCCTACTGCCGCTCACCCTGTAACCGGTGCTAAGATTAAGCAGGCTGCTATGAAGGGCACCAAGCTGATTGTGATCGATCCACGGGAAATTGAATTGGCGAAATACGCTGATCACTTCTTGCAACTGCGACCCGGTACTAATGTGGCCTTGTTGAACATGATGCTCTACTACATCATCGAAGAGGGATTAGCCGACAAAACATTTATTGACACTCGAACAGAGGGCTTCGATGACTTTGTCGAGAACATTAAAAAATTGGACATCAATGCTATGGAAGCTATCACTGGCGTTGATCGTGAGGATGTTCGGGCAGCAGCCATTACCTATGCTTCTGTACCAAATGCCATGTCTTTCCATGGCCTCGGGGTTACTGAGCATTCCCAAGGAACATTTACTGTACAGCAAATCGCTGACTTAGCCATGATCACAGGAAACATTGGCCGTAGAGGTGTTGGCGTAAACCCACTTCGGGGACAGAACAATGTGCAAGGAGCAGCCGATATGGGTGCGCAGCCACATCAAGGTGCTGGTTACTTGGACGTCACTGACCCAATGATCAACCAGAAATACGTTGACTTCTACAAAGCCGACAATATTCCATTACATATTGGGTATAAAATCCCTGAGATGTTCGATGCTGCCATTGCCGGTGACTTAAAAGTGATGTGGATCATTGGAGAGGACGTTGTTCAGACCGACCCCAACACAAGCAAGGTTAAAAAAGCATTGACCAGCCTAGATTTGTTCATTGTACAAGAACTTTTTATGACTGAAACAGCCATGTTGGCCGATGTTGTACTACCCGGTGCTTCCTTCCTGGAGAAATCAGGAACCTTCACTAATGGCGAAAGAAGAGTACAGCGTGTCAACAAAGTAGTTGAGCCTGTACCAGGCACCAAAGCGGATGGTCAAATTATAGTAGACGTCATGCAACGCATGGGCTATGATCAAGCCGATTATGCTCCTGATACTATGCTGGAAGAAATCTCTCAGATTGTACCTTTCTTTAAGGGTATTAAATGGGAAGAATTGGCTGAAAACGGAAAACAATGGCCTGTTCCAGAGGATGGTTCAAGCACTGAAATCATTCACATAGATGAATTCAAAAGGGGAAAAGGACTCTTTACTTATTTCGATTGGCGTGAATCCGAAGAGATTGTAGAGCATGGCGAAGAGTACCCATATATCATCACCACCAACCGCGAATTGGAGCACTATAACTGTGGTGCTATGACACGAAGAACTGGCAATGGCGAAATCCTTAAAGAAGACGTTCTATTAATCAACCAAAAGGATGCCAGTGACAATGGTATCTCAGATGGTGACATGGTTTGTGTTACCTCTGCTCGTGGTAAAGTAGATATTAAAGCAAAAGTGACGGATGAAGTGAAACCAGGGGTGATGAGCACTACCTTCCATTTCCCTGAGATTATGGTGAACTTGATTACTTCTGACGTTCACGACTCTGAAGCCAAATGTCCTGAATACAAAGTAGTTGCCGTGAAAATCAGAAAATCTAAGGGCGTCAATAAACTGATGAAATCCGGCCAAAGTGTAGGTATGGAAACTGCTCCAGCAGACAAATTGAAGGGCTAGGATTAAAAGGAAAACATTGGTCAAAGGCTTAATCTTAATGGGTGGGCAAAGCACCCGAATGGGAAATGACAAGGCCTTTGTTCAATGGAAAGGCAAAACATTACTGGATCATGCCCTATGTAATCTTCAGGAGATCACATCAGACATTTATCTATCGGTCAATACTGAGCAATTCAAGGCACTAAGTCCTCAGCATAAGTGCATTAAAGACCTCTACCCGGACAAAGGACCGATGGGTGGCATATTATCTGGACTGGAAACGCTCCAGAAAGACTTGCTCGTTGTTGCTGTTGATATGCCTGAATCAAGTGCTCCAATGATGGAAAGGCTAATTCAGAACTCCTCCAAGGTATCAGCTTTCAAAAACCCTGATCAAAAATGGGAACCTTTACCCTCCTTTTGGCCAGTATCTATTACTCCCGTGCTCAAAGGATATTTAATGAATAATGAATTATCACTTAGCAGCTTTCTCAACATACATGGCATGGCCGTAATTTCTGATGCAAACTCTTCATCCTTCAGAAACTTGAATCGTCCTGCTGACTTATCCTGATTCCAACCTCTTGAAGATCTTTTGGGTCAAAGTAGAAAAGGCACATTATGAAAAAGCTTCTCACTTATTTCTTCTTTCTCTCATGCTTAGTCTTATCCTGTGAGAATGATGACGTGCTTTCAGATTTACCCTCATGCATCCAATCAGAAATTGAAAGTGCTTCACAAGGCGGTTCAAGCGAAGCTTCATTGACCCAATACAGATACAATGGTCAGGTTGTTTATTCTTTTAATCCGGGAATAGTTTATCCAGATATGATGACAACCGTAGTCAATGAAGACTGCGAAGTTGTTTGTTGGTTTGGTGGTTTTGCAGGAACGAATACTTGTCCGGACTTTGTCGAAAATGCTGAAGTAATTGGCGTCATTTGGAGAAATGACTAATCAACACCTCACCAAAACACTATCAAGCATTTTAAATTCATGGCCTTGCAACAAGACCTGACTGGGTGAATTCAATATAACATTCCCTCCTACTATCGAACATACCAGTTCTTTTGTCAATTTGAATATTTCCTATATCGATCTCCTTAAACAGGCTGATGTCTATTAAGAAAATACATCAAGTATCTTTTCGGGTTAATTCAGTTATTACATCAGAAGGCTTTATAACAAATAAAATAAGAGAGTACTTTCTTCAGACAGGAAAGAATGATGCATTTCTGTTACTTTAAGTAAACAATAAGAATAAAGACATCTACAAATCGAAATATGTTAAGGCAGGTTTTAAAGGTTTTATTTCTTCTATTCACTATCTCAACTTCCTTACCTGCCCAGATCTACAACAACTCTGTTTTCATAAAGCATGACGCCAACCTTAGGGGAAACGCAAATCGTCTTCAGCAGTCGGTGCTGAATAAGAACAATAATTTAGTTTCCGTAATAAACAACACGCTAAACACAGTTACAGCCAAAGTTGTTGACTCAAACCGTGAAATCGAAATACCCACGAATAATTATATGGTCATGGAATCCAATGGTGACGGCAAAGTAGTCTGGTCGACTAGTATTGAGTTCATTAACAATGAACCAACTGCTTTATCTAGTTCTGCGGCTGTATCACTCAAGATAGGCTACACGAATGACCATTACTATATTCCTATTACGTTCCAAGGAGACCATGACTTAATACTTAATGGATCGCGGGCGATTAACCTAAATTCCAGAATGAATACGCTTGGTGTCATCGAATTGGATAGTCTTGGACAATTAACCAGATTCATGAGAGGAGACTTTGATGTGCGTACTTCTCGAGATTTCAAAGTGAAAGGTGATTACATGTATCAGCTTTATACCAAGATAGAATCAAATATAAATCAAGCCAACGCAGAATGTCCCGAACTCATCTATTACCTCAGAAAGACCTCATTAATTGATGGAACCTTCAGGCAAATAGATTTTAATGGTAAAGGATTTGATGCCGATGGAGACGATTTTTGTAGTAACAGTGGAGATAATGAGAGCTTTGGTGTATTTCAGGTTGATATAGATGATGAGGGGAATGTACTATTAGGTGGTAGCTTGCGAGGATCGTATCGATCAACACTGTCCAGAAATATACTGGCAGGAAATGATGAACATCGCAGCTTTATAGCCAAGTTAAACTCTGGCCTAATTACAGAGTGGGTTAGGCAAATCAACACGTTACGTGGAGAAAACCGAACCACATCGGGGCCTTTCGAAACTAAGCGCGTAATGGCACTTAAATCCGGGGAACTTTTGTTCATTTCCTCAAACAACAACCCCAACTACCAATTCGACCTCAATGGCTCATCTATAAACACCTCCGGTTTTAAAAAATTCTTCCCTGGCCTAACAAATTCAATTACCAAAATAGACCCTGATGGTAATTTTCAATGGGTAACTTTTTTAGACAGACCTGTCCAAGACATTCAAGAGATTCAAGATTCAGAAGACTTAATGGTTGTTTTTTCTACGTTTGGCTCCCTGAGTCCAACGGGGCCAAGAGCAGAAGTCTATTATTACAACAGCACAGGAAGAGAGCATACGCTAGTCAATCCAAAGTATCCCAATAATGAGAATCATGCAGGTTATATAAGAATCGACAATGAAGGAAACTATCTTAATCACAAATCCTGGTCGAAAATTTCTGTCCAGCCGAGAAGTATGTATGTTCATTTCTATCCTGTCAATATGCCCTGTAACGAATTTTATATGATAGGCTTTCCTTTTGGTCAGGTTGACATGTCGTTAGATTCTAATGTTCAAATCATAGAGGGTGAATCCGGTTCGGATACTTTTATTGCCAAATACGCTCCCCTACCTCCTGAGATAAATGTTACACCGCCTAATGAAGAGCAATGCATCGAAAGCGTTTACATGCTGCCATTCACAGTGACTGATGCATTGCCCGGTGAAATTGAGCTTGAGGTCAGTTCAAGTGATGAGAATATCTTGCCAAATGATAGTTTGACCATTTTGTTAGATAGCCCTGAAAATTTCATAAAAGTCTCGTCCGGTAACAGCCATGGGAGTTTTGAAATCATCCTTAGAGCCACCAATGAGTGTGATAAAACATCGGAAGTGCGTATACCTTGGGTAATCAAAGAACCAGTATCGGCACCATCGATTTTGAACGTAGAACGGAGCTATAATCTTTGTGAGGAAGAATCTGTCGTTTTAACCGCTTCAATAGACGATCCCCTTTGGTCTAATGGTGAGACAACCAAGTCTATCACTGTAGCAGAAACTGGTCTTTATTGGGTCTCAGCAATAGATCCCTTTGGTTGTAAAAGCGCCAACTCCGATACTGTTGATGTATTTATTTTTAAGACATCCGTCAAACCTATTATTGAAGCATCAGGGCCTACCGTTCTTTGTGAGGGAGAAGAGCTCACACTTACCACCAACTTAGATCGGAACATAGTATGGTCCACTGGGGAAAGTACGCAGTCTATAACGGTTACTGAAAGTGGTACTTACTCTGTATATCAATCATCTGTCAGATGTGGAGATGGTGTTCTTTCTGACCCTGTTCAGGTCGTATTTAACTCCCTACCTGAAAAACCTGAAATCATTATTGAAGACACCAATTTGGCGGCTGTCGGTGCCGATAGCGTAGCTATCTGCGAAGGCGCCAGTATTAACCTTACTGGACCTTTAGGTCAAAATATGATCTGGAGTAACGGTTCCACAGATAGAAGTATTGAGGTGACTACTTCAGGCAAGTATTGGTTGCACGTAGAAAGAAATGGGTGCTTAAGCCCAGCATCCGACACATTGGAAATAGTCATAGATCGCGATTTTGATATGCAAATTGCCACTGAAGCCACCATCTGTACGGGAACCGAAGAACTTGAGCTGTCGCCCGCACTCAGTGAATCTGATGTTGACCTCAGTTGGTCAAACGGTTCAAACACAGAAACACTTCTGGTCACCGAGAGAGGTGACTATTGGTTAGAAGCTAGTAGAGGGGCTTGTAGGAAGGAAAGAGTATACATTAGAGTTGATCACCTTTGCATCCCTCGTTTGTTTATACCCAATGTCTTTTCGCCAAATGGTGATGGTTCACATGATACTTTTGAGATAAAAGTCCTCCATACCACTTTCTTCGAAATCAGCATATTTAATCAATGGGGAGGAATGGTTTTTAATTCAAAAGCCCCAGACGAACAATGGGATGGCCTGTATCAAAACCAACAAGCCCCAGCCGGAAAGTACGCCTATCACATAACATATGGCGGTGCAGATGTAAATGGCAAGACCCAACTATTTAAAAGAAAAGGTACCTTGACCTTGATGCGTTGATTGCCTTTCTTCTTAATTTCCTATCTTCAATCCCAGAACTGAAAATCATGAAACTAAGACTTTTTACCTATTTGATTCTTGCTACTCTTATGGCAAGTTGTGGGAGCAAATCACAGACTGAATCTTCAAAAGAGGCAGATGTAAAAGAAACAACAAAGTGGATTACTCTTTTCAATGGAGAGAATTTTGATGGCTGGGAAATGTATGGCGAAGAGCCCTTCACAGAACATTGGTCCATTGTTGATGGATCGATCGCTTGCAATGCCGGTATTGGTGAAGAAAATGTTGGCTTCTTTAGATCAATCATGACGACAAAAGATTTTGGAAATTTTGAATTAGAACTAGAGTATAAAATCGCCAAAGGTGGAAACAGTGGTATCTTCTATCATGTGGTAGAAAAAGAAGAATGGGGCCACGATTATGTAAGTGGTCCAGAATACCAGGTGCTGGACGATGAACATTCCCGTTCCGAATCTGAGCCTTATAAAATGGTCGCCTCCAGCTATGCCATGTACCCTGCGGCAGCCACTAAGAAGCCGAATCCTTACATGCAGTGGAACAAAGTAAAGATCGTTTACAATGAAGGCCATGTGGAGCACTGGCTAAATGACCAAAAAGTACTGGAGTTCGAAGAAGGTAGCGAAGATTGGTTAGCCAAAAAGGCTGCTGGAAAATGGGCCAATGCCGACTCATATGCAGCTTCTAAGACGGGTAGAATCAGCTTGCAAAACCATGGAGATGAAGTCTACTACCGCAACATCCGGATTAAGGAGTTGTAGTTTATATTACTGCTTAAGTACTAGCACGTCATTTCAGAATTTTTCTTTGTACGTTTTACTTAAAGAAAAATGTCCAGAATCTAAAAGTCTTGTCAGTATCTAAAGAGATTCCACCCAAAGCTTAGGTTCAAATTGAGAGTTATCAATTGATCAATGAAAAGCAAGTACTACTACCTACTGCACATACAATACTTGGGATTTAGATTTCATGGTTGGGCCAAACAACCCAATGTCAAGACGGTGCACCATATGGTGGATCGTACCCTGACCTATGTATTTGAGCATTCAGCATTCAAAACTTTAGGGGGAAGCCGAACAGATGCCATGGTCTCTGCCGATCATTTTGTGTTGGAACTCTTTGTTGATGCTCCAATAGAAAATGAGGACAAATTTCTAAAGCTGTTTAACCTCAATCTGCCGGCCGACATTAAAGCACTGGCCATTGAAGAGACCAATGCTGAATTCAATATCATTCAAAACCCTAAGTCGAAGTCCTACCTCTATTTATTCGCCTTCGGGCAAAAGGCTCACCCCTTCTCAGCCCCTTTTATTACTTGCATTAACGATAAGCTGGATATAGAGAAAATGATTGCAGGCGCAAAGTTATTTGAGGGCACTCATGAATTCAGAGCTTATTGTAAAAAGCCTTCGGAGAAAACCAATACCACCCGTTCCATTGATGTCTGCACACTTGTTCCCAACACCTACTATACAGCCAGCTTCTTCCCTGACCCATCCTATGCATTGAAAGTCGAAGGCAAAGGCTTTATGAGAAACCAAATTCGTATCATGATGGGACAGCTCGTCCGCCTGGGATGTGGAGAAATCACTCTGCAAGAGCTAGAATCATCTCTTTTACCCGACTTCTCAGAGCATCTGAGCTTTATTGCCCCGGCTTCGGGTTTGATTCTGGACAAAGTGAGTTTCAATTAATTTTGATCCGCTTGTAATGATTCAGGCTTATCTCCGTATTACTCCCAAATCGATCAACTGATGAATGCTATTCTAGATGAGTGAAAAAGAGTTTTGGGACCTTATTTCGCCCTTAAACCCATCAATCTTAGGCTTTGCCATTCGACTGTTACATGATCCAGAGAAGGCTAAAGATGTTCATCAGGAGACACTGGAAAAGTTGTGGAATAGAAGACAGAAGCTTGATAGCGAAAGAAATATTAAATCTCTCGCGCTGACCATAACCAAGAACAAGTGTATTGATATGATTAGAAGGCAAGGTAGGTATGTAGAACAAAGCATAGATGAATTTCAAATGCATACGCGACAAGACTTTGAATCCAAGGATATGGTCGATCAGATTAAAAGACGCATGAAACAATTGCCGACAAAGCAGCAAATGGTAATTGAGATGAAAGATTTTCAGGGTTTTAGCAATCAAGAAATTAGTGAGATTATGGAAATGACTGTTAATACAGTCAGAGTAAACCTCTCAAGAGCAAGAAAGTACCTAACAGAACAGTTGAAACATGAGTGGCAATAGACTGGATTTCCTTACAGAAAAATTCCTCGAAGGTGAGCTAGATAGAGGCGAAGAACAGGAACTGCGCGAGCGCTTGCTCAAGGTACCTCAGCATCATTTAAACACCTATTTTAAGTGGATAGACCAAACTAATGCTGAGACTTCTGATTTCATTAATACTCAGCAGACGCTGAGCTTTTCAAGAAAGAGACTCAAAACTAGGGTTTTACGCTATGCCGCTGCAATTACTATTATTTGTGTTGCAGGGTATGTGACCCTCACTGGACTGAAACAGAACCAGAAGGATGTTATAACTGATTTTGAACTAGACCAAGCCTACAGCCAATCTCTTCAGGCAGTTTCTGCCATTTCAGGATTATTGAATGAGGGCATGGATGACATGTATTCAGAATTGGATTTCTCTACCCCATTTAAAGACTTTAAACAACTCAATGAAACAACAAAAGAAATACTCAATTATGAAAAAAATGACAATTAGGCTCCAAAAGCCACTGATCTTACTCGGACTGCTCGTACTATTAAGTGCATCCGTCTTAGGACAAAATAGAAATGAAAAGCTTATCAAAGTTATCGAGAGCTATTCTAATGAGAAAGGGACCAGCTACTTCGAAACATCGGAAGAGATGTTCAAACTCATGTCAAAGAGAGTAGGTGCAGAAGCAGATCCAAGAGTCCTCCAATACTTTCAAAAAACTAAGTACGTATCAAGTCTACAAGTTGGTTTGAAGCAAGGGAATGACTGGTTTGTTGATTCATTCGAAAAGAAAACTGATCTATCGAGTTACTCCCTTCTCATGAGGGGCAAGTCAGCAACTCGTAATTATAAGTTTTATAAAAGAGACCTTGACGACAAATACAGTGAATACCTGTTGGTGCACAGACGTGGTGTGTACTTTATGATCACAGCTATGGACATTTCCACCTTAGAGGAGATGGCAGGCGTTGTGGAAATGGTGAGCGAAGCTGGTCAGTAGACAACAAAGCATTAGTAGTCAAGCACTTTGAAAAAAGTGCTTTTTTTACGCTCAGGATTCAGGTTCTGGCATTTGATTTGTGTACATCAGGTTGGTTAAAAACTCAATCTGAAATGAAAAAAATTCTCTCAACCTCCCTAATTGTCTTATGTCTTTCAGGCTGCATTGGTTATGGCAATGGCATCATGTCCTATGCCATCAATGGCAGTTCTTCCAAAGACAGAAACTTTACCCAAGAAGAACTCGATAAGATCGAAGTCTTCTTTGGAGTCAATACAAAACCTTCACAACCCTACATTCAACTCTCCTATCTTGAAGCTACTGGCGAACATGGAGCTTCTATGGACGATTTGATTCAGCTGCTGAAGAGAGAGGCTGCTAAATACGGTGCAGATGCCATTATAGAAGTCAGCAGAATCTCTGAAGCCCGAGAAGTGGGAACAGTTGTAATGACTGAAGGAAACTATACCTATGATGCCATGGTGCTGACAGGGATAGCCATTAAGTATACCGAGAATGCTAAGAAACTTGATGGTAACTCCGGAAATTAACTGACCTCACCCATTGATTAGCAAAGCTGAGTACTCTAACTTAAGTCTCAGCTTTTTAAGGATGGAAAAGAGAAACAGCGTTTACATTGGTACAAGTCTTGATGGCTATATAGCCGATTCGGAAGGTAAAATTCACTTTTTAGACACCTTTACATTTCCCGAAGGCGAAGACATGGGTTACTATGCCTTTATGGATCGAATTGATGCCTTGGTGATGGGCCGCGTGACTTTTGAAACGGTCCTCGGCTTTAATGTGCCCTGGCCCTATAAGAAACCTGTTTATGTGTTAAGTAATTCTTTAGATCGGTTACCTGATGGCTATGAAGACAAAGCCTATTTAATCAATGGGCCGCTCGATCAAGTACTGCAGAAAATTCATAGTGAAGGACACCTAAGACTTTATATTGATGGAGGCAGCACTATTCAAGGTTTTCTTAGGGAAGATCTGATTGATGAAATGATCATCACGACCATTCCGGTTTTAGTCGGTGGTGGCCATCCTTTATTTGGAGAGGTTTCTCAAAAACTGGTTTTTGAATGTGTCAGTACACAGCGGTTTGCTGATAAGGTGGTGCAAAGTAGCTTTTTGAGAATGCGCTAAAGGCTTTTGACATGGTGAGTAGAATGTTAAAAGTGTCGGTCATTGCTTTAGTTTGCTTTGGTTGTGGGATAAAACCGAGATACAGGCATAGACCTGTTTTCATTTTCTCAAAAATTGGTTCTATGGACACGACCACAAGTAATGTCACTGGAAATGTCTTTGACGTTAGGGAAAAACTTGTTCTTGAAGGTGCTGTTGTGACTCTAATGAATCAACAATACACTTATCGCCAGGCATCCAATGGTGAAGGAAACTTTGATTTCAGTCATGTAGTATCAGGGAAATATGAAGTCTCTAGTCGTTTTCTTGGATACTATACTTTTAAGGATTCCATTCAGCTTGAACCAGGTGATATTGTCAACATAAAAATTGGGCACATTACCGACTGGTAACCCTGTCATTTCTACTAAACCAAGTACCCAACAATTAATATCAAAGCTCCAAGTACAGCGAGTGGTACCAGAAGCTTGACCACGAATTTCAACCAGATATTATAAGGCACATTGACCATGGCCAGGGATGGCAGAATCAGGCCTGAAGGGGTAATAAACTGCATCAAGCCAAAGCCAAAGAGATAGGCATTAACAATTTCCTCTGTAGGCACTCCTACTACCACGCCCAAAGCTCCCATGATCGGCATACTCACAAGCGCTAATCCGGAAGAAGAACTGATAAAGAATGCCAAAACGAAAAACACGATCATCAAGACGGGAAGAAAAACCAAGGGCGAAGTTCCTGATACGAGGTTTGAAGCTTCGTCCAATAATGTCCCCGAAATCAAACCATCATTGAGGACAATGGTAATCCCTCGCGCAACGCCAATAATCAGAGATACACCAAGAAGATCTTTGGCACCATTTACAAAGGCCGATACAAAATCACTTTCAGTCGCTCTTTGCACTATCCCCAGAATAATTGCTGCCAGCAGGAACAAGGCAGTCATTTCTTCGAACCACCAACCCAAAGATGAAACTCCATAGATCATTACCACAAAGGTCAAGGCAAAGAGCACTAAGAGCACCCAGGTTCCTGTCGTCATCTTCTCTTCCGCAGCTGACTTTTCTCTATCCTGAAACGGGTTCTTTACGCCTAGTCCATAGAGAATCGAGGTTTCTGGGTTCTGCTTCACCCGTTCGGCATATCGTACGATGTACCAGATTAGGACCAGGGCTCCAAGCAACAACATGGCAATACGGCTTTCAATACCCTCAGTCCAGCTAACCCCAGCGGCATCAGAGGCGATGATCGTTCCGAAGGGATTAATCAAAGCTCCCATCAAACCGATACATGAACCACCATATACAGCGGCTACTGGGACTATCAAATCATATCCAGCGGCAAGGAAGATGGGCACTAGAATGGGATAAAAAGCAATTGTCTCCTCCTGCATACCAAAGGTGGTTCCACCCAAAGCGATGAGGAGTATCAGTGAAATGATGAGCCATTTTTCTCTGCCTTCCATACGTTTTGCCAATAGGCCTACACCTTTATCCAGCGCACCTGAATGTTGAAAGACACCAATGAACCCTCCAATGATCAATACAAACAGAATGATATCTATGGATTCATAAATTCCCTTGATCGGTGCAAACAGGATTTCCTTTAACCCTTGAGGGACAGACTCCTGTTCATTATAGGTATTTGGAATAGAAATTGGCCTTCGAATCTTGCCTTCTTCAAATTTTGAAAGCTCCATATTTAGGCCAAGGCTGTCCAAAATCTCTTGTTTTGCCGGTAATTGGGCTTCCGTATTACCCGATACCAAAAATATTTTTTGATCCGAATCATAAGCCAAAGTATCAAAACTACCTGCAGGTAAGAGCCATGTAGCCAATGCGCTGAGGATGATAATGATATAGAGAACCGTGAATGGAGATGGAAACTTAAATCGCTTCATAATTGCCTTTAAGCTCATAATATACCGATTCTATGCTGAAGGAGTGAAAAAGTTGAAAAGTCATAAACAGTTCGAAGTCTAAGCCATAAAACCTCCTTTAACCAAAATTTAACCTGAAATTCATGTAAATAATTGAACCATAATTACTTCTACTCGTTGTTATGGTGGTTGACACAAAGTCAACCTTTTAGGAAAACAGCAGGTTAAGACCAATTTTATCTCTAGCTTGCGCGATTATTAATGAATAACAAAATGAAAGAAGGAACAGTAAAATTTTTCAATGACTCAAAAGGCTTCGGTTTTATCACTGATAGCGAAGACAACAAAGAGTACTTTGTGCACGTGTCAGGTCTTATCGATGAAGTTCGTGAAGGCGACACAGTGACTTTTGATCTCAAGGAAGGTAGAAAAGGCTTAAACGCTGTAGATGTAAAGGTTGCATAAACAGCAAACGAACATATACTACCAAGTCCTAGATAACCTTTAGGGCTTTTTTTATGCCTATTTCTCTCCTATTTAGCTCAAATACAACGCACAATCTGATTAATGGCGCTTTTATAACTCCTGATAATCAATATCTTAGTAAGACTAAAACTTACTATCTATGACCATAGGTCTCTTAAAGGAACCCGAAGGAGAGCATCGGGTAGCATTACTTCCCGAAAGCGTAAAGACACTCACCGATTTAAAAACCACCGTACTTGTTGAAAAGGATGCTGGAGCTTCTGCCTTCAGCGCTGATGACGACTATCAGGCAGTCGGTGCAACAGCCTCAGCCAGACAGGCCGTGCTTGAAGCGGATTTGGTTGTCGGTATCAACCCACCAACTGAAGATGAAATTGGTCAGTTAAAGCCTGGACAAACCCTTCTCTGCATCTTCCAGCCACTTTCTAATAAGCCACTTGTGGAAAGATTGCAGGCATTAAAGGTTACCAGCTTCAGCCTTGATAATGTACCGAGAACCACAAGAGCTCAGTCAATGGACGTGCTTTCCTCAATGGCGACAGTAGCTGGTTATAAGGCTGTCTTACAAGCTGCAGCGACCGCCCCGAGGTTCTTTCCTATGTTTATGACTGCCGCAGGTAGTATTATTCCTTCCAAAGTATTGGTATTGGGCGCTGGAGTTGCTGGTCTTCAGGCTATTGCGACAGCACGAAGACTAGGAGCCGTGGTAGAAGCCTTTGATGTAAGAGCTGCTGCAGAAGAAGAAGTAAAGAGTTTAGGCGCCAAGTTTGTGAAAGTTGAAGGTGCTAAAGACGATGCCGATGCTGGTGGCTATGCAGTAGAACAGACAGAGGAATATAAAGCCAAGCAGCAAGCACTCATTCAGGAGCATGCGACCAAGGCCAATATTATTATCAGTACAGCACAGATTCCCGGAAGAAAGGCGCCTGTCCTTATTCTGGCAGACACGGTTGCCAATATGCAACCGGGTAGTGTAATTGTAGACCTAGCCGCTTCCTCTGGTGGTAATTGTGAGCTTACAGAAAATGACAAAACGGTCCAGAAACATGGAGTGACCATCATTGGCAATTCCAACCTCCCTTCTTCCATGCCAATGGATGCCAGCAAGATGTTCGGCAAGAACATCGTGAACCTACTAAAACTGATGATCGACACTGAAGGAGACTTAAACCTCAACTGGGAGGATGACATCATTGCCAATACCTGTGTAACTCATGATGGAAATGTTATGAGTGAGCGCGTCAAAAATATTCTTTTCCAAACCGAAATCGCTTAGCCATATGCAAGACCTGCTATCACTGTTTTACGAAAACAGGGAGTTCATTTTTCTAATTATCGTATCCATTTTTCTAGGGATCGAAGTCATTTCCAATGTACCCGCTGTTTTGCATACCCCACTCATGTCAGGCGCCAATGCCATCCATGGTGTCGTCATCATTGGTTCTATCATCATCATGTTAGAGGCTTCACCAGATAACTATTTCGCATTGATACTAGGCTTCTTTGCGGTGGTACTCGGTACGCTCAATGTAGTAGGCGGATTTGTCGTCACAAATCGCATGTTAGAGATGTTTAAGAAAAAGGATAAGTAGCATGACGGAATTACTAGGACTCAGCATTCTCGAGCTTTGCTATATTGCAGCATCGATTACTTTTATCATGGGACTGAAAATGCTCAGCAGCCCTGATAAAGCGAGAAAAGGAAATCTCATTGCAGCCTATGGTATGGGCATCGCCATTTTGGCTACCATTCTTTTCAAAGAAGAATTGACTGCTGATAAGTGGTTGAACTACGCCTTAATACTAGCTGGATTAGTTGTCGGTACCGTGATCGGAACACGCATGGCGCTCAAGGTCAAAATGACCGCTATGCCACAGATGGTCTCATTCTTCAATGGTATGGGTGGGGCCTGTGCCGCTGTCATTTCTTTGGTGGAATTCGATCACTCCCTACACGCTGGTAGTGTCGATACGGGAATGATGATCGTGATCATTCTCGGTTTAATCATCGGAAGTGTATCCTTTGCTGGAAGTATAGTGGCCTATGGCAAACTTGAGGGGAAAATTGGTGATAAGGCCCTGCCTGCCGGCCAAATATTGAACATTGTATTGCTGATTGCCATTCTAGGCCTTGGTACCATTATGGTAATAGCTGATGTGCCGAACGAGACTTACCTTTACATCCTTCTCGGGCTTTCGTTGCTATATGGCGTTCTCTTTGTAATGCCGATTGGTGGTGCAGATATGCCTGTAGTAATTTCCTTACTCAATAGTTTTACGGGAATGGCTGCTGCTTTTGGGGGCTTCCTTTATGGAAACCAGGCCATGCTGACCGGAGGTATCCTTGTGGGTTCCGCGGGTACTATTCTTACTGTATTGATGTGTACCGCCATGAACCGATCATTGACCAATGTTATCATTGGATCATTCGGTGGTGGTGGAGCTGCGGCTGGTCAGGGAGGTGAACAAGGTACCGTCAAAGAGATTTCCGTAACCGATGCTGCAATTCTACTGGCTTATGCCAACAAAGTTTCTGTGGTACCTGGCTATGGTTTGGCCGTGGCTCAGGCTCAACATACAGTGCATAACCTGGAGAAGCTTTTGGATGACAAGGGTGTTGAAATGAACTATGCCATTCATCCCGTGGCAGGAAGAATGCCCGGCCATATGAATGTTTTATTGGCCGAAGCGGATGTACCCTACCCTAAACTTCTCGAAATGGAAGATGCCAATGATGATATGGCCAACACAGATGTTGTCCTCGTAATTGGAGCCAATGATGTGGTAAATCCTGCGGCAGAAAACGATCCTTCAAGCCCTATTTACGGTATGCCGATCATTGATGTGATCAAGGCCAAGAACATCATTGTAATGAAAAGATCGATGGGCAAAGGCTACGCGGGCATTGAAAACGAACTTTTCTTCCATGACAAAAACCGAATGCTCTTCGGTGATGCTAAGGACTCTCTCGAAAAATTGATTAGTGAAGTGAAGAATCTGTAGACAAACCAGTAGACCCTGAAACACCCCCGAAGCTTCGGGGCAGGGTGACGGACCATTTTCCTTTCTCCATAGGGTCAACAACCTTAAGTATTGTTTATAACAAGGATGATTACCATAAAACGGATTCTTCTAGTCACCCTAATTTCCTTTTTGACCAAAGGAGTAAATGCTCAAAAGCTCACTGTTGAGTACGTAAACAATTGGATAAAGTCGATAGACACTACTTTCGTACCTGACGAGCAATATGATATCTATATAGTAAATGGAGTACTCATAGAAAAAGAGGTGCTTGAAACAGAATTATCAGAATATGATCTTTCACAAGATAAAATTTCAATTGACTATTTAGATAGGAAAGAGATTGCCAAAGTCTTTAACCCCCGCCCTGGGGTATTTATATCAATCATTAGTAATAACTGGCAACTCAAGAAGAAATCCATTCGCAAATATCTAATGGAGTTTCGGGAGCGAATCCCTGAACCAACCATTAAAACGAATCATATTAATCTAGAATTGAAGCAACCAGTACTATTCCTCAACGGAGTTGACATTCCTCATAATGAGGCAGGAAAAGTACTAGCTAACCTAAGGGCTAAAGAGATCTTCAATATGTCTTACTCAAATAAGGCTCCAATCCAGTACTATGGAAAAAACGCCAAAAATGGATTGATCCAAATTTGGCTTAAGAAAAGGTTTTCTGACTAAATTTACTGCATGGACGGACAGCTCAGGGCAAACATTAAAATCGGTAGTGAGGTCAATATTGTATTGAAGAAAGATCAGCGAAATGGTACACTTACACATGGATTTGTCAAGGACATTCTCACCAGTGCTCCCAAACATACACACGGTATCAAAGTACGCCTGGAAGACGGTCAAGTCGGTCGCGTGAAAGAAGTTATCGAAGACTAGTGTCAACCCTCGAAATTCTCTATCAAGACGAATATCTTGTCGCTATCAATAAGCCTCATGGTCTTTTAGTGCACCGCTCTCCTATTGCCACCAATACAGATACATTCGCGGTTCAAGAACTAAGAAACCAGATAGACAAACATGTCTATCCGGCTCATCGGCTTGATAGAAAAACTTCTGGAGTCCTTTTGTTTGCTTTAGATAAGCAGATACTACCCCATCTACAGACTCAGTTCGCAGAGCATACTGTCCAGAAAACGTATTGGGCCATACTGAGGGGTTACACAGACGATGAAGGAACAATCGATTATGTGCTAACTAATGACAAGCGAAAATCTCAGGAAGCAGTTACACATTACAAAACACTCCAGAGAACAGAAATTGATGTGCCATTTGGAAAGCATCAAACTTCGAGGTACTCACTGGTAGAAGCCAAACCCGTAACGGGCAGAATGCATCAGTTGAGAAAGCACTTTGCCCATATATTACATCCTATCATCGGAGACAGACCTCACGGATGCAACAAACAGAATAAACTCTTTCTCGAAAAGTGGCAGATGGGCACCATGCTTTTACATGCCAAGTCACTTCAATTCAAGCATCCTGTTACTGAAAAAGGGCTTGAGATAAGCGCTGATCTACATAGTGAATTTCAACGGATGTTGAAGACCTTAGCGTTCGAGAATTAAGCCTCAACCTCTTCCTGCTTTTCTTGATAAGGAATGTTCTCCAACAAGTACTTGATAACATTGACGCGTGCTACAGTCTTCCGGTTAGCTTTTAGTATAACCCAAGGGCTGTTTTCAGTATTGGTATGCTCAAACATGCGCTCCTTGTACTCGGTATAAACATCCCATAGTTCTTGTGCACGATCATCTACAGGCGACATTTTCCAACGCTTCAACGGATTGTTCTTGATGTCTTCAAAGCGTTTGGCTTGTTCCTCTTTCGTGATGGAGAAATAGAACTTGATCAGAATGATCCCATCATTTGTAATCATCTGCTCAAAGTTGTTCACCTCAGCCATAAAGCGCTCATACTCCTCCTCTGTACAGAAACCGTTGACCGGCTCAACAACACCACGATTGTACCAACTTCTATCAAAGAAGACAATCTCTCCCGGGTTGGGTAACTTGTTAATATACCTCTGGAAATACCATTGACCTCTTTCTTGATCAGTTGGCTTTGGTAAAGCCACTACCTTATAATTCCTCGGGTTCAAATGGTGGGTTGCCCTTCGAATGGCACCACCCTTACCAGCGGCATCTCTCCCTTCGAATAACAAGCAAACTCGTTTATTATTCTTGATCACCCATTGCTGAAGTTTGATCAATTCAACTTGAAGATCTTCCAATGTCTTTTCTGCTCTTACAGTACGCAAGACTTTATCTGGGTTAAGCTGATCACCTTGCTGAAGCAACAGCTTAATGCCCAAATTGGAGTTAAGCAACTTCAGATCTTTTATCGAATAGTTTGGCTGATTTTCCATTACAGTAGATGATAAATTGAACGGTGAAACCTCATGACCACATTAGGGTCTGGCAAGACCACAGTATTTGCATTAGCCTTTCCTTCATATTCAAACTTTGACAAAACATGCCGGATCGCCTCCAAGCGTGCGATCTTTTTGTTATTAGTTTTTAGAATGGTCCACGGACTAAAATTGGTGTGGGTGCGAGCAAACATCTGTTCCTTATAGTAGGTGTAACGCTCCCACATTTCTTGCCCCTTTTCGTCTACTGGACTCAATTTCCATTGCTTCAAAGGATTTTTTCTTCGACTGTCGAACCTCTTGTTTTGCTCTTCCTTATTAATGGAAAACCACAACTTGATGACATGTACACCATCCTCAAAAAGCATATGCTCAAATTCTGGTACCTGACGCATGAATTGTTGATATTGATCTTCATCGCAAAAACCCATAACAGGCTCCACAACCGCTCGATTGTACCAACTGCGATCGAAAAAGACTACCTCCCCGGCATTCGGCAACTCCTTTATATAACGTCTGAAATACCACTGGCTTCGCTCTAAATCTGTTGGCTTATTTAGGGCGACAACTCTCAACGAACGTGGATTCATATGCTCAACAAAGCGCTTGATCGTTCCACCTTTGCCAGCGGCATCTCTTCCTTCAAATATGACTGCTACGCGTTGACCAGTATCAGCCACCCAGCGTTGCCATTTGACAAGTTCAATTTGCAGTTGCTCCAGTTGGTGCTCGTAATCTAGGTTAAAGAGAGCTTTTGTATAGTCTCTACCTTTTTGCTTCAATACGTTCTCGAGATCTTCTCCAGTTTGAATTTTCACGAAGTCCTCGTTCGTTATCTTTTTAGAGACATCAAACTTGTCTTCTAGGGCTTCATCTGTAATTAGGAACTCACTCATTCTTGACTTATTTCAGGGAATCCGAAGTTAACAAATTCGGGCAAGATTAGTCACTAGAAGTGCATGATCTATGTCATGTTTATCTCAATTCTCTACGCATTATTTGACATGTGCTCTAAAGGTCAGGACGAGTACAGGCTTCTGAGGATCGTTCGAAAAAATTGCGATGGTCTTTCTTTCCAGGCCATCTCTTCCTTCAGCATTGAATTTCACCCTAAGCGATTGTGAAGTACCAGGGTCAATCTGATCAATTTCATTAAATGATAGACATTCACAACTTGATTCTATCTTTTCGATCATTAATGCCGCTCCTCCGTTATTCGCTAGCGCAACTGTCACCTCCTTGGCCTGCCCTTCCTTTACTACTTTGAAGTCATGATTAATCAAGCTTGTCGATAGCTTTGGCCCGTTTACGGAACCTGCAGGTTTCGGTAGAAGCGTGTATTGAACAGGAAGCACTGTAACCAACCTTTGTCGATCGTATACCTTGATGGCTCGCTTCTCAAAGCCTAATTCACTTTGATCATTGGTTATAAATTCAATTCTCATTTTAGAGAAGGTATTATGCGCAACCTCATTCGTTGGAAAACTCACTTTGATCGAATCACCGGCTAATAGTTCTCTTGCTTTAATATCTCTTCCTCCCAGGTTATAAACATCGAAAACTGCTGTCAGGGTATCTCCGCGTTTTGCAGACCTCAAGTTGAAAACCTCTTCTTTTGCTCGAAAAGGGAAATGAACATTTCTGTATGCTTTAAACACATCTAGTTCACTCTGAAGCACCTTAAAGCTCATTTGAAAACCATGTAAAACCAGATCATTCTCATCAAGTACCCTGAGCTCATACTCATAATCACCTGCTTTATCAGGTAGTGCAATGCTAATGGGTATCTCAACTTCTTCTCCTCCTGCTATGGGTCTTTTGATAGGTTCAAAACTCAAATCTTCACTGTTACTCCATAACCTTATGCTTAGAGAGTCTGTTCCCTGACTGGTCCAAGTCAGTGTTCGGTTGTAGCGATTAAACTCACCTTCTACCACACCCAAATCAACAAATTCAAGTTCCTGTGCCCAACTTACCTTCGTGGAGAAAAGTAGAATTGACACCAACAAAATTTGAATTAACCTTACCCGTCCTGACTTGATCATCATGCTCCTCATCTAACTGATAAAATTAAACGTTGAATTGTTGAATTGAGCATGTCATTATTATTTAATTTGCCCAAAATTATACCAATGGCAAGAATACTAACCGGCATACAGAGTTCAGGAAAACCACACCTAGGTAATATCCTTGGTGCCATGAAGCCGGCTATCGATTTATCGAACGATCCTCAAAATGAATCTTTCTTTTTCATAGCGGACCTTCATTCATTAATTACCATAAAGGACCCTCAAACGCGGATTGACAACACAAATGCCGTGGCAGCTGCTTGGTTAGCATGCGGCTTCAATACAGAGCAAAACACCTTCTACAGACAATCAAGAATACCTGAAGTCTGTGAAATGAATTGGTATTTAAACTGCTTTGCTCCTTTTCCTATGCTGGCGAATGCACATAGTTTCAAAGACAAGTCCGATCGTCTGTCTGATGTGAATGCTGGATTGTTTACTTACCCAGTTTTAATGGCCTGCGATATTCTGATGTATGATGCCAATGTGGTTCCTGTTGGAAAAGATCAGAGGCAGCACCTGGAGATCACTCGAGATATTGCTAATGCCTTCAATAACCAATATGGTGAAGAGACATTTGTAATTCCTGAAGCCCAGATTGGTAAAGAGGTAATGACTATTCCGGGTATTGACGGTCAGAAAATGAGTAAGACCTACGCCAACACGATAGATATTTTTCAGGCCGATAAGCCATTGAGGAAAAATATCATGAAGATTGTTACTGATAGTACACCTTTGGAAGAACCCAAAGACCCTGATAATGACATTACCTTTTCTCTCTATTCGATTTTAGCCGATGAAAACCAGGTTGAAGAGATGAGACAAAATTACCTAGGAGGCAACTATGGCTATGGTCATGCAAAACAGGCGCTATATGAGCTTATCTTAGAGAAGTTTGCCAAGGAAAGGGAAACCTATAACTACTATATGGAGAACCCCGACCTACTGGAGAAAGAACTGGTGAAAGGAGAAGAAAAAGCCAGAGTTGTGGCCAAAGATGTACTGAAAAGGGTCAAATCCACTTTGGGCTTTATCTGATTTCGAAACATTGAAATCTTTTTAGGTGTTTAAAGTGCACCAAATGGTTAGAATTATCGTTTCATATTTGTAAACTTAGTCAAATGAAAAAGCTGTCACTTTCATTATCTCTAGTTCTGACCTTAATGATCACTTTTTCTTGTGGTAACGATGATGACTCGTCATCTGAATTTACTGGCAATGAGGTGAGAATGGAAATGATTCCTGGTACTGTTCAAGGGAACACAACCACAGGAACAATTCTCATAAGAGAACGAAGTAATGGCCAAGCTCAGTTAGAGATCAGCTTGAATAATGTTTTAAACAATGCTGATCATCCTGTGCACCTTCACCTTGGTAGCTTAGATGACGATGGAGATGTTGTTTTGCTACTTGAAAGGCTTACAGAAGAGAACGGTATTGGAAGAAGTGTTACTCTACTAGATGCACTTGATGACAATACTACGCTTAACTATACCAACTTCCTCAACTTTGATGGAAGTATCAAAATCCACTTTGAAGATTCAGGGCCACTTGAAAATGAAATCTTAGGAGCTGTTAATATCGGAATCAATACTTCAGGTAATCAAGCCTATTTGGATGGTGTAAAGTCTATTGCGACCTGTAATTCAGACTTTGCTAATTAATTAACAATTAGCTTCTTACTTACCTTTTTATTACCGTCAGACACGTGTATTAAGTACAACCCTTTTGGCATATTCTGCTTGTCTATTACCAGTTCATTTCCAGTCCGTACGTAGTTAGTTCTCCTGGCCTTTCCAGAAGCATCAAAGATTAATACCTGAAGGAAATCGGTGGGAGTTCTTTCGGTAAACTTCAATCTCAACTCCTGTCCGCTAGACACAGGATTAGGATATACTACAAAATCAAAAGCTGATTCACTTCCCTGAAAGAAAACCGACCGAATCTCAGAATACTCGAACTGACCGTTAAAATCGGTTTGCTTCAATCGATAAAACGATCGACCTGACAATGGCGAATGATCAGTTGTTCGATAAGTGATCAGTTGTTCTGAGTTTCCAGCACCACCTATAATTTCAATTGGAGTGAAATTCAGACCATCGATGGATCGTTCAATCGTATAAAAATCATTGTTCTCTTCTGAGGCCGTTACCCACTCTAAGTCAATAGTGGATTCAGTAGCCTGAACTTCAAAACTGACTAAAACTATTGGTAACCTATTCGTGGTATTATCCATAGCATATAGATCACCAAAGGCATCTATATTTGATATTGAGACCGTATTTGAAAGCGGGTTCACTGTTCCCCCCACATGCCAATCTAAGAATGCTTCTCCTGGAGGGGTTCGGTATATGGTCCCCACCATATTAGCCTCCGTGCCGGTAACATCTGCATCTACATAAGTGTAAGTCGCATCGAACCTAGGGCTTGAAATATCACTTGAAGATACGGTCCAATACCTGCTAATGTATGCCACCGCAGCAGTGCCATCATCGTCACCCCCCGCTCCAGTGTTATCTGTATCTCTATTCGGATGATCTGCATCTGTGATGGAGAAATCTAAGAAAGGACTAGCTCCAAAGGTTGCTGAAGTGATCGTGAACGAGTTAATGGGTGAATAATCATCCACATCACCAATAGGAAAGCTTAAAGTAGCTCCTGCTGCACTATAAAGTTGTCTCAACACACCGGTTCCAGAATCTTGTATATAGCTGGTTGAACCTCCTCCTGATATAATGGCACCATCCGCCATAATTAGGTTTTGGTTCCCCATAATCAGGTCACCTGCGGTTAGCGTAAGCACACCATTGATAGTGAACACAGCATTGGTTGTTGCATCTACTCCATCTGCTTTATCGATGGTGAGGTTATGGTAAAAGCCATCTGTTGTAGGCTCTATCAATTGATTGCTAGTGGTTCTATTGTAGGTTACTGTATTAGGGTTAGCCGATGCCGTGAAGTTCGTAATTGAAAAATTCCCAGTTGTTCCGCCATATGACATTACACCATTCAGACCATTCACAAAAGTGCCTGTACCCGAGCTGGTCGCCAGCCTGTCTGTGATATCTAGTCCACCTGTATTGGTATTGGTATAACTGGCTCCGTCATTCAAAAGGAAGTCTGACATAGTATTCATAGCTCCAGTACCAGAGATGGTTCCGGAAGTACTCGTGAGGGTATAAACACAACCCGTGGCTGTGCTGCAGCCTGTGAAGGTTCCGTTGTTCTCAAGGTTACCATTAATGGTTGGGTCATAGGCCGCTGTTGTATTCCATGTACCATTTGCATTCACAGTGATGTTATTATACGAATAAGTGCCTCCGTTACCATCATTGGTATAAGTTCCATTATCTACAGTTATTGTTCCCGTTGAGGTTATTATAGGACTGGCCACATTGATCGTGCCTCCCCCAGTAATATCCATATTCACAAAGCTGAGTGTACCCGAATTGATATCATTTGTCCCTCCACTAATGTCATAATCGCCTGCAATTGATAGGGTATTCGCTGCATTATTCTTCAAGAGTGAACCACTAGAAATGGTTAATCCTCCACTGGCATTTGAAAGGGTCAATGTTCCTTCTGACAGTGTCACTGAACCAGTAGCGATAGACATATCTGTAGCGTCAATTGTAGAGGGGTTTACTGGAGTTGTTGCCTCGTTCATTGTCATGGTGCCTCCTGTGATTATTATGTCACCTGTGATATTTAAATCACCATCATTATGATCGAAAGTGCCACTAGACATGGTAAGATCTGCACCAACATTGATAACGGCCTCGCTATTATTTGGCTGAAATTCTCCAGTGCCAGAAATAGCAATGTCATTAGTGACTGCCAAAAGGTGATCACCATTGATATTGACAATACCTCCACTAATAGTCATCCCTCCAGCAACATTTGAAAGCGTAAGGGTCCCATCTGCGAGATTTGCTGTGCCTGCAGAAATGATTAAATCTGTAGCATCGACTGTGCTGGTTTCACCACCCATATTCATAAGGCCAGTGCCAGAAATGGTAATATCACCAGTCACATTGACATCTCCATTATTGTGATCGTACTCTCCAGAGCTAATGGCTATGTCACCCCCAACATTAGTTGTTGCTCCAGTAGCGTTGGAGGTCAGTTCTCCCCCACTAATGGTGACATCATTGGTTACTTCTAATGTGCTCGTTGTGGTCACGGTAACGATTGAGCCCGAGTTAATAGTTAAACCTCCACTTGGGTTAGATAATGTTAAAGTGCCTTCGGGAAGTGTAACGGTCGCAGAGGTGACGGTCATATCGGTGGCGTCTACTGTCGAAGGACTGGTGGTCTCGTTTAAAGTCATAGTCCCACCGGTAAAGGTCATGTCGCCAGTAATATTAACATCTCCATTATTGTGATCGTAAAGACCAGCTGACATTAAGAGATCGCCACTAATATTTGCCACAGCCAGCACATTATTTGGAGAATACTCTGCTGTCGCATTAGCAATATTTAAGTCATTCGTAACATTCAAGGTTGCTGCATTATGTATCAAAACCCCAGCCGTATTCAAGGTAATTCCATCGGCACTGGCATTGGTTGCTGTAACCGTACCTCCTGACAAAGTCATTGTTGCATTTTCTATCGTAATCTGATCAGCATCGAGCGTGGAGGTTCCTGTGAAGGTTACTGTGCCTCCGGAGATCAAGAAATCATCTGTAATGTTGACGTCACCATTATTATGATCGTAGAGGCCTCCTGTCATTATTATGTCTCCACTGAAGTTAGCCACAGCACCGGTATTATTGGGCTCCAATTCACTGTCCGCTGTAATTGTTACGTTTCCTGTCACAGCCAAGGTATTTGCAGACTGAAGCCTCATCCTTCCTCGTGTAAGGGTTAGGTTATTGTTAACCGTTACGTTCGCACCGTTAACATCCACTCGAGTAGTGGAATTAGGTTTATTTATTTCTAGGTCATAGAAAGGGCCCAACGTGATATTCTCATTGCCTGTACCGTCATAAATAACAGTATTGCCAACTGTGTTTAAAGTAAAAGTCAATTCACTATAAGCTCCATTGTCTCTGAGATTTAACACTCCTGTGGCACCATTGACAAAAACTCCTGTAATAGGTGCCGCTGCACCATCAATGTTATCGGTTACCACTAGTAAGCCGTTGTTGGTCAGCGTAACACCATTATTAACGCGGATATCAGTAATATAAACTGTATCCGAACCGCTTATGGTTGAACCATTGGTTCGGAAGGTATAGCGACAACCAGTAGTGTTTGAACAACCATTCCAAGTATCCCCATTATGAACAATACTTCCGTCTATGTTGAATACCTCTGTGACATTACCATTGTCCCAAGTTCCTCCTGAGTTAACGGTAATATTGGTAAAGGTTTTAGTTCCTGTAGCGCTTGTAAATGATAAGGTACCATCAATTGTCGTGGTACCTGAATCAGTAAATCTGACTCCACCGATTGTGGCGGTACCAGATGGAATATCAAAGTTCCCTGTAACGTCAATTCTATGATTATTGTTGGTGCCGGTAAGGCTAGAAGTGCCTGACATGGTGAGGTCTCCACTAACATTTAACCTTCGATTTGCAGTCCAGTTAAGGTTACCAGAACCCTGAAGTGTAAGATTTGTGATATTTCTTGTGCCAGTATTGGCCATCGTTACCACATCACCTGTGGCTATCACGACATTATCTGAGGAGCCAGGTGTTGAACCACCCTGATCCCAGGTAGTTCCATCATCCCAATTCCCACCACCACCAGTGCTGGTAAAGGTTGTCTGTGCAGTTACTCGCAAAGACAGTAATATCAATATGTATACTAGACCAATTCTCACTAGTAATTGAGTAATATTTAGGTGAATTCTAGTAAAGGAAGTTTGGCTGATCCTACAGGACAGCTATTTGCAAAACGACAGGTCTAGTGTTTGCGTACGAATTGTTAGACTAAAGTACTCATAAAACCGCATAACTACCAGATTATCAACCAATCTCCTTACAACTGCACAACCCTTCTCTGTTGGTTAATAACCTTTTAATAGTAAATACCCTTCCTGAAATAGCATCTTTTTAATAAAAAAATAGGGTGAGAAAAACTTCGAATTAAAGAAGACGCTCTATCCTAAAAGCCTTCTGGCTAATTATTTGGTATATCTTTCTGCCTTGGAACAACAACTGGCTACAATGTTGTTTATAATTGCATCGAATAAATTAGTCTATGAATAACCCACTTGTTGATAAATCCGAAACACCTTTCAATACCCCACCTTTTTCGGCAATAAAGAATGAACATTTTAAACCTGCCATCGAGCAACTTATTGAGGTCGCGAAAGCCGAAATAGATAAAATCGTTGTGCGAAAAGATATTCCTGACTTCAATAATACCATTGAGGCATTAGAAAAGTCAGGCAAACAACTGGACAGGGCCTCTTCTATATTCTTCAACCTCAACAGCGCGGAAACCAACGATGAAATTCAGGCAATCGCCAAAGAAGTTTCTCCACTATTGACGGAGTTTTCAAATGACATTCTTTTGAATGAAGGCCTCTTTAATAAAGTCAAGGCAGTACACGATTCGGTTGACCATTCCGTCCTCAATACAGAACAACAGACCCTCCTGGCAAAAACGTATAAAGGCTTTGTAAGAAACGGTGCGCTATTAAATGGCGACCAGAAAGATCAGCTAAGAAAAATTGACGTTGAACTTGCACAATTATCATTGACTTTCGGTGAGCATGTACTGGCTGAAACCAATAAATACCAAATGGTCATTGAAGACAAGGCCGATTTGGAAGGGCTTCCGCAATTCGTCATCGACCAGGCAATTGAAACGGCCAAAGAGAAAGGGCATGAAGGTAAATGGGTCTTCACACTGGATTATCCAAGTTATGTGCCCTTCGTTACTTATGCTGCTAATAGATCGCTTAGAAAAGAACTTAGCATAGCCGCGGGTTCCAAAGCTTTCAAAGGAGATGATCTCGACAATCAGGAGATTGTTAAAAAAATCGCTTCACTCAGACATGAAAGGGCCAATTTGTTAGGTTACAAAACACATGCTCACTTTGTATTGGAGGAACGAATGGCAGAGTCTCCTGAAAAGGTAATGTCTTTCCTTTCTGAAATAGGCAATTACGGAAAAGGAGGAGCTGAAAGAGATGTTCAAGAAGTGTCCGATTATGCAAAGCAATTAGATGGTATAGAAGAACTTCAACGTTGGGATTTCGCTTATTACTCTGAAAAATTGAAAAAGGAAAAGTATACGATCGATGATGAAATGCTTAAGCCTTACTTCAAATTGGAGAATGTAATTGATGGCGTTTTTGAGACTGCTAAGCGACTTTTCGATTTACACTTTGTCGCTACAGATCAAATCGACAAGTACCATCCAGACGTAATGACCTATGAAGTAAAAGATTCTAATGGTAAACACATCTCAGTATTCTATGCCGACTTCTTTCCAAGAGCCGGAAAACGAGCTGGCGCGTGGATGACCTCCTACGCTGGTCAGTACAAAGACGCCCAGGGCGATCATCGACCTCTCGTCTCCATTGTTTGCAACTTCACGAAACCAACGAATAGTACACCTTCCTTGCTGACTTTCAACGAGGTTACTACCCTCTTCCATGAATTTGGACATGCACTGCATGGTATGCTTGCGGATGGTCAGTATGAAAGTTTGAGTGGAACGAGTGTATTCTGGGATTTTGTAGAATTGCCATCACAGATTTTGGAAAACTGGTGCTATGAGAAAGAATGTCTCGACCTCTTTGCAAAGCATTATCAGACTGATGAAGCTATTCCGGAAAATCTAATTCAGAAGATTAAGGACAGTGCCAATTTCATGGAGGGCTACCAAACCATGCGCCAGTTAAGCTTTGGTATGTTAGACATGGCTTGGCATGGACAAGACAACACCGCATTAGAAAGTGTTGCAGAATTCGAACGATCAATCATGTCTCAGACGGACGTTTTGCCACCTATTCCGAATACCAATATGAGTTGTGCATTTTCTCATATTTTTCAAGGTGGCTACTCGGCTGGATATTATAGTTACAAATGGGCAGAAGTACTTGACGCTGATGCATTTGAATACTTTAAAGAGAAGGGAATATTTAATAAGGAAATTGCCAATCTTTTCAAAGACAACATCTTGTCCAAAGGAGGTTCAGACCATCCAATGACACTCTACAAAAAATTCAGGGGACAGGAGCCTGATGTCAAAGCGCTACTAAGAAGAGCTGGACTCCTGGAGGATTGAATAAGGTACCAAAACGCATATTGCCCGTTATAGTCTTTGCCCAATTTGCGGGTACATCACTTTGGTTTGCGGGCAATGCCATCTTACCTCAAATTCAGGTTTCCTGGGATTTGCCTGAGAGCAGTCTGGCCAATGTGACATCGGCTGTGATGCTCGGGTTTATCACCGGAACTTTTGGCTTTGCTTTCTTTTCCATAGCCGACCGATTCAAGCCGAGCCGAGTATTTTTGATTTGCTCATTGCTAGGGGCAGCCTTCAACTTACTCCTGATGTTTCTTCCTAACACTTACTTAAACCTATTGGTACTTAGGTTCATGACAGGAATATTCATAGCTGGCATATATCCCGTGGGCATGAAAATATCCGCAGATTGGTTCGGAGGAAAACTAGGCAAGGCACTAGGCTACCTTGTGGGAGCACTTGTTTTAGGCTCTGCATTCCCCTACCTACTGAATCATTTTGGTACAGCCCTCTCTTGGAAATTCGTACTTATAGGCACCTCCATCTTAGCTCTACTTGGGGGTGTTGCCATGATGGCCTTCGTAGGGGAAGGGCCTCATAGAATTACAGGTGCACGTTTTGAGCCGGGTAAAATGATCGATGTATTTCGCAAAAGAGACTTTAGATCTGCCGCCTTTGGCTACTTCGGTCATATGTGGGAATTATATACGCTATGGGCATTTATACCTGTGATATTGCTCTACTATAATGAGACGCACAATGCTGATATCCCCATAAGCCTTTGGACATTCCTAATCATTGCCTTAGGCTCAGTCGGCTGCGTGTTAGGTGGGGTTCTGTCCACAAAACATGGAAGTGCAAAAGTCGCCTTTGGTTTCTTGATGCTCTCCGGCATCCTGTGCCTTACATCTCCCTTATTTTATGAACTGTCAGAAACCCTATTTTTAGCCATATTTCTCGTATGGGGATTTGCAGTAATCGGAGATTCAGCGCAGTTTTCTTCTCTCAATACACTCACAGCACCGCCTGAATTCAAAGGAACAGCCTTGACTATTGCGGTTAGTATTGGTTTCTTGCTGACAATTCCCAGTATTCAATTACTTGGGTATTTATCAAATATTATAGGAACCAGGTGGCTTCTATTTACACTATTGATCGGTCCAATATTCGGGCTAACCCATACCAGAAAACTGCTTGAATGAGCCAAAAGCCGAGTGATAAAAAGAGCAAGGTACTAGCCGAACACTTTTTTCGACTCGAGTATGCAAAAATAGTTGCGGTAATCACCCCCTACTTTGGCTTAAATCAGATTAACCTTGCCGAAGACATTGTTCAAGACACGCTCCTAGAAGCGATCCGCACGTGGGAGTTTAATGGAATTCCTGAAGATCCTTCGGCATGGCTCTATAAGGTTGCCAAGAATAAATCGGTCAATGCGCTTAAAAGAATTAAGTTGGAAGATGGGTATCGTAGCAGCATCGAAAGTGAATCTCTAATTGAAGGACTAAATTTCTCCGAAGAACAGATTGCTGACGATCAACTGAGGATGATGTTCGCTTGTTGTGACCCCTCAATTTCGCAAGAGGCTCAAATCTGTCTGATCCTTAAGACGCTTTGTGGCTTAAGTATTGGCGAGATTGCCAACGCCTTTCTCACCAACAATGAAACCATCAACAAACGACTAGTTCGAGCCAGAAGTACCCTGAGAAAAGAGCAGATTACTTTTGAACTGCCCAATGCCGATGGACTAAATGAACGACTTGAGACTGTTCTTAGGACGATATTCCTTCTCTTCAACGAAGGTTACAGTACCTCCAAAGGAAAGCAGTTAATCAACTATGATATTTGTCTGGAGACCATTAGACTAGTAGAATTAATTTGCAATCACTCTTTATTCGAAGACTTTGCAAAACCACATGCCCTACTCGCGCTTATGCTTTTGAACGCAGCTCGTTTTCAATCAAGAGTAGACAGCCAGGGCCTTATGATCCGTTTAGAGGATCAAGACCGATCGCTTTGGAACCGACAATTGATCAATCGAGGTCTGGCCCACCTCAATAAAATTCAGGGCTCAAAAGAGATCAGTATTTACCATATTCTAGCCACAATTTCAGCCTACCACTGTGTTGCAAAGGAGTTTACTCAAACTAACTGGCAAGGCATTCTCCAGATGTACGACACACTGCTGACGGTTGATGCCTCACCTTTGGTTAGACTCAATCGAGCCATCGCCTTGTCCGAAATATATGGGCCCGAAAAAGGAATAGAAGAGATTGAACAATTGAGCGATTCGATCCCACATAACTATATTCCTTTTCATACTGGGTTGGCTGACCTTTACATTCGAACGAAAGATTTTCGCCCAGCTATTAAGCACCTCAAAAAGGCGCTATCTATTAGTAAAAGCCCTTTTGAGACCAAAACGATTCAACATCGGATTGAGGAATGTGAAAAAGAATTAAAATAAGTTTAAAGAACATGTCCCTATTTTCGAATTCAGATTGTAATGAGGTCGAAAACTAAAAAACAGAAATTATGAAAGAGTTTATGGCATTCATTTACACCGAAGGAGACCACATGGCTGAGATGTCTCCAGAAGAACAACAACAACATGTGGAAAAAGTAGGCGCTTATATTCAAGGTTTAATGCAGTCTGGTAAGATGAAAGGTGCTCAGCCTTTAGAGTTATCAGGAATAACCATCTCTGGAACCCAAGGAAATCTTCAAGATGCTCCTTTCAATGAAACTAAAGAAGTGATAGGCGGTTATTATCACTTGGCTGGTGAGTCATTAGAAGAAGTTGCTGATTTAATCAGGAAAGATCCTCGCTTTGAAGATGGCCCTTGGAAAGTTGAGATCAGACCGATTAGGGTTGTCCAAGGAATAAATTGACCTTTTAGATCGGTGCGTTGGGTCTAAAAGACTAGCGCACCTTTCTCATTGAACTTTAATTTCAGCACGGTCAAACACTTTGACACAACCTGAAGTTGTCTTACCATATTTTCAACATATGGTATCTATAGAGGCTCATTCTGGTATTTATACACTCAAAACGGAGCAGTTACTCAATACTGATTTAGAAACAGCTTGGGAGTTCTTCTCTTCCCCCAATAACCTAGTCAAAATCACGCCCAAACATATGGCTTTTGAGATTACTTCAGGAAAAGCAAAAGCTATGTATCCTGGACAAATTATCACTTATAAGGTATCTCCTTTCCCCGGCATAAGAGCAAGTTGGGTAACAGAAATAACCCACGTAAAAGATCGCGAGTTCTTTGTTGATGAACAGCGCTTTGGTCCGTATAGTATGTGGCACCACGAACACATTTTTGAAGAAACTGAAAAAGGGTTGATGATGTGGGATAAAGTATCCTACAAATTACCTTTCGGTGTATTGGGAAGAATGATTCATCCCGTCATTGTCAAGAACAAGTTGACTCAAATCTTCACCTATAGATATAAGATTTTGGAGGAACTCTTCCCCGCTTGATTACCTACTTGAAGCAGGAACCTCAAAACCAAAAGTCGATATTTCTGCAGCTGTCATGCGGATCACATTGACATCTAATGTAATTGGCTTCAATGGCGTGTTGGTCGAATCCTTTTCCACTTTGACGATGTTGTCAACCACGTCCATACCTTTAAAAACCTGACCATAGATCATATAATTCCCATCTAACCTGGCCAGACCATTCTTGTTCTGTACAATATAAAATTGACAGGCTGCCGAAAGCTTACCCGGGTTATCGTCTCTTCCTGCCCCAAACGCACCATAGACGTGCTTTTTACCTGCTTCAAACTCAGGTTCCAAGAGATGAACAGAATAAGCAAAGCCTTCTGGGGTATCAGGGCAGCCACCTTGTGCCACGAAATTGTCTATGACTCTATTGAAAGTATAATCATCCCAATAGCCCTCATTCGCTAATTCAATGAAAGCTTTTTTGTGCTTTGGTGCTTCATCATATAGCCATACCAGTATTTCACCCATTGGGGTTTTGATCTGACCAACTTCGTAGGTTTTATCCTGAGCACAGGCTGTAGAACCAATAATAAACAGTAGGAAAAGGGCTTTCTTCATAATATTCGGTTTCCCTAAACTTATTAAAATTAGTTCAGTGGTTGAATTTTGATCTTCAATTCCTTCTGAAGAGAGTATATCTGTTCTTTCTCTCGATCAGTGACAAATAGCACGGAGTTTCCTTTCAAACCTGCTCTTCCGGTTCGGCCACTCCGATGGGTATAGTACTCCGTCTGCTGTGGAAGCTCGTAATGCACCACAAAGCTGAGTCCTCGAACGTCAATACCCCTTGCTGCAATATCGGTAGTCACCAAAAGGTCCACCTTCTCACTCTTGAACTTGCGCATTGCTTTATCCCGATCGCGTTGGCCCATATCTCCTTCAATCACTTCTACCTCCAAATTTTTGGACAATAACTGTTTGGCCAATGTCCGTGCTGTTCTTTTGGTTTGGCAAAAGATCATCCCTCTCTCCTCCTCATGATAAGCCAAAAAATGTAATAGTTCAGGAAGCTTATCCTTCGATTTACACAGTATGAACTCATGTGTGACATTGGAATTAATTCCTGTACTTCGATCTACTTCAACCTTCTGAGCATCTTTTCTCAAAAACTTCCTGATAATCTCTTTAATACCTTCCGGCATTGTGGCCGAAAACAGCCAAACACTCTTTTCGATAGGCACATAGCCTAAGATATAGTGGATATCCTGCTTAAAACCCATGCTCAGCATTTCATCAGCTTCATCCAAAACCACATGTTTTACTCTGGAAAGGTCGACAGCATCTCGTTTTATCAGATCCATCAGACGACCTGGTGTAGCCACAACTACGTGGGTAGGTCTTTTGAGACGCTGAATCTGATTATTGATGTCTGCACCGCCATAGACAGACTCAATAAAGATTTTCTCAGTGTACTTGGTGAACTTGAAAAGCTGTTTGGCAATTTGTTGACAGAGCTCACGTGTTGGGGCGATAATCAGGCCTTGCACTTCCGATTTGCTGGCATCAATATTTTGCAATAGCGGTAATCCGAAAGCAGCTGTTTTACCTGTTCCAGTCTGTGCTTGACCAATAAAGTCAGCTGTAGAGTTGAGCAGCAAAGGAATCGCAGACCTTTGAATGTCTGTCGGATCAAAAATGCTCAACTCATTTAATCCTTTAATTAATTGCTTCGAAATACCCAGTTCAGAAAATGTACTCACGCCTATTATTTTAAGAATGCAAAGGTAGAACGAATACTTCGCAATAAAGCATTGCAATAGTCTTTAGTGGGTTGTTTATTTGGGTATGGATTTGGATGGTATACAACCTGTCAAAATTGGAATCATTACAGTGTCTGATCGCGCGAGCAAAGGCGTTTACGAAGATCTTTCAGGAAAAGCGATTATAGATACCCTAAATGACTACTTAGTTACTAAATGGAAGCCGATTTATCAGGTGATCCCTGATGAGCAGTATCTGATAGAGAGTACCATTAAGCAAATGGCTGATAAAGAAAGATGTTCTCTGATTGTGACTACTGGAGGCACCGGACCTGCTGCCCGGGACGTAACGCCTGAGGCAACAGAGGCTGTGTGTGATAAAATGATGCCCGGCTTTGGGGAACTTATGAGACAAGTGAGTCTCCAATATGTACCCACGGCCATACTTTCCAGACAAACCGCTGGCATTCGAGGAAATTCCTTAATCGTGAACCTTCCAGGAAAGCCAAAATCGATAAGAGAATGTCTCGATGCTGTTTTTCCTGCAATCCCCTATTGCATTGACCTCATCGAAGGGCCCTACCTAGAAACAAACCCGGATGTCATCTCCGTTTTTAGACCGAAACAATAGCATTGATTTTATGAGCTGAAATGAAAAATTAACCATTTCAAATTAAATGTTCCAACACACAAAAACGTAAGTACTTAGCTATTAAGGCCTGTTTTTGTCTGCTACATAACTTTAGTTTCATTCATTTAGATCAATGGCAAAAAAACTTTTTGGACGGTAGTAACTTTTGCCTTGGAGAACGTTTTGTTTGCAGTGCCTAAGAAGGCATACCTTAAAAACTCTTAACAAATTACTAAATTGACATCTCGCACGCTCGCGAAAAGACTGATGAAGTCCATTTCGCTTACCCTCGTCATTTTGGCTTTAGTCCAAAGTAGCGCATTTGCCCAGATCATTGTAGGAAAAGTTGTACGACAAGGCGACAAAACGCCTATAGGCTTTGCTAACGTTAAATTTTCAGGCATCAACTATGTCGGCAGATCTGTAGGTGTTTCTTCGGATGAAAAAGGAGAATTCACCCTTGCCGTTAAGTCTTTTCCTGTTGAAATTGAGGTTAGTGCCTTAGGCTATAAAGCCAAAAAGGTGACAATTAATGAATCTGTTACAGACTTAGTCGTGGAACTTGAAGAATCCTCCAAGGCACTTGAAGAATTTGTAGTAACAGCAGAAAAAATCAGCCAAGAAGACTTACGTGCTCCAATCGAAACGATCAAGGTAGACATTACTGAAATCCAGAGCACCCCTTCATTTAACTTTTTCGATGCAGTGGGTAACTTGAAGGGAGTCGATTTAACTACGCAAAGCGTTGTTGTTAATACGGTCAACACCCGAGGGTTTAATTCTAGTACCAACCAAAGGTTTAGACAGTTTAGTGATGGTATCGATAATCAAGCACCGGGATTAAGTTTTTCACTAGGAAATATTGTTGGTCCAGGATCATTGGACATTGAATCTTATGAGATTGTTCCAGGCCCCTCCTCTGCTTTCTATGGCCCCTCCTCTTTCAATGGGGTATTAGAAATGAAAACCAAAAATGCTTTCGATTACCCTGGGTTCACTTTTTCAGCAAAGGGAGCCACGGTTTCCGTCCTGAAAGACAATTCGAAATTTTTGAACATCGGAGACAACTTCATTAGAGACATAGCCGGAAGGTATGCCTTCACTATCAAAGATCGCGTGGGTGTAAAAGTGAGTGCTGCGTTACTCGATGGGGTCGATTTCAGAGCAAGAAATTATGACAACTTTGGCCCGGGAAGACCTTTTGAAAATGTCCACTCTGGTGATAATCAAAGTGTAAATCTTGTCAATGCCTATGGAGATGACAGATCAGCCTTCTTAGTAGTACCAAGTGGTTTTTTAAACGCTGGCGGTGAAGGTGGAGGACTGATACCTACTTCATTAGACACAGCATTTACGGTCACTCGCTCGGGCTATCGCGAAGAGGACCTAGTGAACTATGATGCATCCAATACTAAAATCAATGCCGAGGTAGCAGTAAGAATAACTCCTGAAATGTCATTGGCACTTACTTCATTCTACAGTAAGACAGATGCAATGATTACAAGTGAAGACCGAATTGCGCTCAGAGACTTTGAAGTTTATCAACAAAAGGCAGAATTAAAAGGGAAACGCTTGCTCCTCAGAGCTTATTCAACTCAGCAGGATGCAGGAAACACCTACAACGTTGGATTGCTGGCAGATGAACTAGTACAAAGAGCCAAACCAGATGAAGTGTGGTACGATCAGTATACGCGACTATATAGTGCCGGAAGAGGTGTTATAGGCGCTCGTAACTTAGCCGATTCAAGGTTCCCAGGTAATTTCTTTACCAAATTCGAGCCTGGAACCGAACAATACGATTCCATAAGAAGCAAAATCATTTCGACAGAAGTTACTCAAGGAGGTGCTCGAATTTTCGATGAGTCCAGGCTTTATCACATTGAAGGAAAATATGAGTTAGAAGATGCTCAAGACTATTTCAGCAAGTTAACCGTTGGCGGTAATTACAGAGTTTATGACCCAGAGTCAGCAGGTACGATTTTTACGGATACCACTGGCAACGACTTAACCAATTACGAGTTCGGTGCATTTGTTGAGGGTACGAAAGCGATAGATGACCGTACTGACATTGGAGCTTCATTAAGAATTGATAAAAATGAAAATTTCGATGCGAAACTTAGCCAACGCCTATCGGTAGTTAGACAGTTGAAGGAAAATCAATTTTTCCGAGTTTCATTCCAAAGAGGTTTTAGGTTTGCCAATATTAGAGAACAGTTTTATAATCAAAACCTGGGAGACAAGATTATTATTGGTGGTCTAACAGAGGTCACCGATGAATATGACCTTCAGGGGAATGCTTTCATACAGCAATCATTACAGTCTTACCAAGACGCGTTAGCTTCTAGCGTAATTGACGATAATGCTCAGTTGGAGTTTGCCAAATTGCAGCATTTAGATATCGCTCAGAATGGAATTATTGGCCAAGATCAGTTTCGCGGCATAAAACCGGAACAAATCACCTCCTTCGAAATTGGGTACAAAAGCTTAATTCAAGATCGAAGAATCTTTGAAGTGAATTATTACAGAAACTACTATCAAAACTTCATAGGTAATTTAAGAGTAGTCAAACCTCGTACAAGTCCTTCGATTGACCTTTTGAGGGCCGTTGAGCAAGCTGCAAGTCCTGGAACAAGTGATGTAATATTTGTTACAGCTAACTCCGATAAACAGATTATCACTCAAGGCTTAGAAATGGTTTATGACATCACAGGGCTGTCAGGAGTAAACTTTGCGGTAAACGCAACTTTCGCAGATATCATCCAAGATTCTGAAGATCCACTAGTACCTGGTTTCAACACCCCTCCTTTTAAATTCAATGTGAAAGTTGGTCACAGAAGAATTAGTAGAACTTTTGCTGCTGAACTTACTTGGAGATCAAGAACAGGTTTTGAATGGCAGAGTCCGTTTGCCGATGGCGATGTCGGAGGCTTCAGTACATTCGATATTCAATTAACATTTAAATTACCTAGCTCAAATTCGCTTATCAGAATTGGCGGTAATAACATTTATAACATTGATCAGTTTAATTCTTTCGGAGGCCCTGAGATCAATGCATTCTATTATGTCAGTTTCACATATGATCCATTTCAAAGCAGATAAATAAACTCATTATGAAAAAATTAACACTTCTGCTCATCACATTTTTCGTAGTTACGGCTTGTGAATACGAATTTCCCGATCCGATAGCATTAGCTGAGCCTTCAGCTGACGCAGACTTGTCAAACATAGTCTTTGTTGGGGGATCCAGGTTTGCTGGTCTTGAAGATGGTGCACTGTCAATTAGGGGCAATCAATTTGCCGTTCCAAACCTATTCTTAAAGGAATTGGGATTTGTAGAACCTGATGAAGTAGTCACACCATTTGTAAATTCAGAGGCAGGTTTCAACATCTATGAAAATGATAACCTCACTGGTTCAGCGGGTGCCTACAGGGTCTTCTTCCCTTCTTCCGATACCGTGTTTTTTAAAAGGGAAATAACATCCGGAACAGCTTTAGCCTTTGACAATGCTGGTAGTACAGCACTCAATTCGTTTAGCTTTCCTGGCGCATCCATCTTGGATATCACTGAAACAGGTAGAACTGTCAATCCTTATGCAAGAACCTTCTTTGACAATTCACAATCCATCCTGAACCGTGCTGCGGCTGCCAACCCTACTTTCTTCGTACTCGACTTAGGTTATCAAGATATGCTAAACTTTGTACTGAATGGAGCAACCGGAGATATGGAAGCAAGCACAACAACTGCAGGAGTAGCGGACTTACCTAGTGAGGCTTTCTTTCGAACGAAACTGGAAGAGGCGACTGATGCTTTGTTGAATCAAGATCCTTCAATTAAAGGAGTTTTGGTCAATATTCCGGATTTCACGCTCTTTCCTTATTTTGTCAGAACCTCATTCGATGTGACTCCATTCGTGATTGACAACAATTCGGTAATCTTTGCTGCTCAAGGAGAGGCCACATCATTCAACAACTCACTCATTGGATTTTATCAACAAAACCCCGGAATTCCTTCCTCAGAAAGACGGCCATTCGTTGACTATGGCAATGATTCAAGGTTTAACTGGGGGATTATGGTAGAAGACCAAACACTCGCTGATGTGACTTTCAATGGGAACGTAATACCCAAGGTAAGACAATTGAAAATTGATGACTACATGTTCTACAAAGATGAACAAAGACTAAGAACAGGGTATGGTATGCAGGTTTCAAATCCTGTGCCCAATGATGGTTTTATCAGCTTTGAAAAGGGAGAAGAAATCAAAGCAAAAATTGCCGCCTACAATGCCATTATTGCCGATGTGGCAAATAATTCTGGCGGCAGACTAGTGGTAGCGGATACCTACACTGTTTTTAATGAGATGACTAACGGATTCGACAAACTTTTGGGTAATGCAGCTGACGGCTTGAATGTTGATGGCGTAGTATTAGAACCAACGATCAGTAGGTTTGGTGTTTTCTCAACAGATGGTCTCAACTTAAATCCAGTGGGTAATGCACTAATTGTGAATGCGATAGTCAGTGCCATTAATAATGGATTGAATGGAAATTTAAGTACAGTAAATCCAAACAATTTGCCTGGTACAAGCTTCACTAATAACTAACACTTAATAATTATAGGACAATAAGACCTTAAACTAATCTTTTTCTATGCTCAAGCTCCTTTATGTGAAGGTATCTATGACAGTGCTCTTACTCTTGAGCACTCTTCTTGCCCCCACAAATGTTGTAGCTCAGAGCGTTTCTGGAAAAGTCATCAACGCGAGGACCAAAGAACCGATTCCTTTGGTTTCCATTACTATACCAGCCATGAGTGCCATGGCCTTCAAAACAGGAGGATCTGCCAATGAGAAAGGTGAGTTTACCATTGATATAGACGCTGATCTGCCTGTTGAGTTAGAATTCTCTCATGTCGGTTATCTAAGAAAGAAAGTGATGATCACTGAGCTGAGGAATGACTTGGTCATAGAGCTTGTGGAAGACTTTACCCAATTAGATGATTTTACGGTGACCAGTGAAAAAGTAACCGTTGAGGAACTAAGGGCACCCATAGATATTCAAAAAATTGATCTTAGGACACTGCAGTATACACCATCCTTCAACTTCTATGATGCGATTAGTAATCTAAAAGGCGTAGACTTTGCCACACAGAGTACCATTATTCAGAACGTAAATACTCGGGGATTTAATTCCAATTCTAACCCTAGGTTTAGACAGTTCATCGATGGAATCGATACACAAGCCCCTGGCCTTAGTTTCTCATTGGGGAATATTGTAGGTCCTAGCTCCTTAGATATACAATCTGTAAAAGTAATCCCTGGTCCATCTACCTCCTTCTATGGTCCAAGTGCCTTTAATGGTATACTGGACATGCAAACTAAGAGTGCTTTTGATTTTCAAGGTTTCAGCTTTTCAGCAAAACTTGCCACAGCGGCAATCGAAGAGACGAACAGAGATTTTATAAACCTCGGAAACAACACCACAGAGTTTTCAGCAAGATATGCTGTCGCGTTTGATGATAAGATTGCTTTTAAGGTCAGCGGAACTGTCTTTGAGGGTGTGGACTTTAGGGCTCGTAATTATGACAATAAAGGTGCAGGCTTCCGTTTTGAGCAGGTGCATTCAGATAAGACCCAAGGTGTTGACGGTATCAATGTTTATGGTGATGATCGACCAACCGTGATGTTACTCCAAAAGAATAACTTATTGCCTGATGCACCAGACACTGTTTTCTATTTGACCCGAACTGGATATAGAGAAGAAAACATTGTCAACTATGATGCCCGAAATTATAAGTTCAATGCAGCTTTGAGCTATAGGTTGAATGAAGAGTCTGAGTTCAACTTGACTGCACAATATGGCCTGGCTGATGCAATGATTACTGGGGTTGACAGAATTGCCTTAAGGGACTTTGAAATCTCCCAGTTCAAAGCTGAATTTAAAAGTCCCAAGTTCTTATTACGAGCTTACACTACCAAACAAAATTCAGGTAATACGTACAATGCAGGAGCACTTGGCGAAGAGTTGGTACAAGCCGGTAAACCTGATGCACTATGGTTTCAACAGTTTAGAAATTTTTATGAAAATACTTTGGGAGGTGTACCGGGGATAGAATTTGCTCGAGAAAGAGCAGAGGGTCCCACGTCAGGCCTATTTTCTGGAAGATTGGACCCAGAATCGGAAGAGTATAATCTGGCTCGAACCCAACTGTTAAATAATAGCACTCCATCAGATGGAATAGCCATTAAGGATCAGTCAAGTTTGAGTCACCTTGATGTTCGGTATAGTTTCAAAGAGGATCAAGAATTCTTCGATGACCTCTTTTTAGGTGGTAGTTATAGGTTTTATGATCCAGAGTCGAGCGGTACCGTCTTTGTCGACTCAGCGGCAAATGATGTAACCAATTATGAATATGGAGTTTATGTAGAAGGCCAAAAAGCCCTGGACGACCGCACGAATTTAACCGTTTCATTGCGGTATGATCGGAACGAAAATTTTGATCCAAAACTGAACCAACGGATTTCTGTTGTTAGGAATTATAAGAATAATCACTACTTCAGAGCTTCTTTCAGTAGAGGTTTTAGATTTCCTAACGTCTTGGAGCAATTTCAAAACCAGAATCTAGGAGATGTTCAACTTATAGGTGGGCTTAGTGAAGTAACAGACAACTACGACTTAGTAGGAAACGCTTTTCTACAAAGTGCATTGCTCGACTACAATGATCGCGTATTTGAGGCTGTAAATGTAAATGGAGAACGCTATGTACAAGCTCAAGGGCAGTTTTTCGATATCATACGTGACAATATTGTCGCTGCAGAAGACTTTGATGGCCTTGAACCTGAAAGAATTACTACCATTGAGTTTGGTTACCGCAGCCTTGTTCAAGAAAGAAGAATTTTTGAAGTAACAGTTTACCGTAATTATTATCAGAACTTCATCGGTAACAGGCGGCTGGTTAGAACAAGGACAAGCCCTAGTATAGATCTGCAGCGCGCAATTGACCAGGCTAATAATCCGGCTACCAGTGACTTAGTATTCGTTACTGACAATGCCGAAGGTAACATCATCACACAAGGTGTCGAGTTGCTATATGATATTACTGGTCTCTCTGGTATCAATTTCGGTGTGAATGCCACATTCGCAAACATCATTCAAGATGCGAATGACCCTATTGTTCCTGGTTTCAATACAGCACCTTTTAAATGGAACGTGACGCTTGGGCATAGAAGAATCAGCAGAAACTTAGGTGGTTCTTTCAGTTGGAGGGCCCGTTCTGAATATGACTGGCAGAGTCCTTTTGCTGATGGCCCCGTCAGAGGTTTTTCGACCTTCGATATGCAACTCACGTACAGGTTGCCTGAGATCAGCTCTCAAATTAGAATTGGTGGTAATAATGTCTACAACATTAGACAGTTCAACACCTTCGGTGGACCAGAGATCAATGCTTTCTACTACATCAGCTTTGTTTACGATCCTTTTCAGAAGAACTAATATTCTTCACATAAGTATTGATTAATACTTATCCGTCCACGCCCTAACATAATGGACTTAATTTTTGATACTATTAGAATTATCCTTGATGAATAGAGGGGTAATTACAAGGTTACTGTATCAATTATAAAAATTGGCGTTACCTGAATAGTCTCTCAACCTTAAGACATGCGATTATTCTCAATTTGTTCTACTCTCCTATTCTTTGTTATTTCTTTAAATTCATCATATGCTCAGGTCGTATCAGGGAAGGTTCTAAACTCATCTAATAAATCAGGTGTTCCTTATGCGAGTGTCGTAATTGTTAATAAGAGCACTAAAAGCAAAAAAGTAGGGGTTGCATCAGATGAGCAGGGGAACTTCTTGTTGGCTATAAAAGCTTTACCCTTAGTACTCGAATTTTCCGCCACCGGCTTCATCACAAAAAGGTTGGTAATTGGAATTGATCAAAAGAGAGAAAACCTCATTATAGAGCTCGATGAGACAGTTAAACAACTATCAGACTTTGTAGTCACCACTGAAAAGATATCACAAGAAGAACTTAAGGCGCCAATTGAAACTATCAAAGTAGACTTGAAGGCTATTCAAAGCACCCCATCATTTAGCTTTTTTGACGCCATTGGCAATCTTAAAGGTGTGGATTTAACCACCCAAAGTGTTATCATAAACTCTGTAAATACCAGGGGTTTTAACTCAAGTACAAACCAACGCTTTCGACAATTCACAGACGGCATTGACAATCAAGCACCTGGCCTGAGCTTTTCATTAGGCAATATTGTTGGTGGCAGCAGCTTGGATATAGAAAGCATTGAAGTAGTGCCAGGTCCCGCATCCGTATTCTATGGTCCTTCCTCTTTCAATGGAATTTTGGAGTTAAAAACTAAAAACCCATTTGATTTTCCTGGTTTATCATTCACTGCAAAGGCAGCAACTGTCACAGTGGAAAAAGACCGATCTAAGTTCTTCAACATTGGGAACAGCTTCATCAGTGATCTTTCCCTACGATACGCCACCTCATTCAAGGATAGGATTGGATTGAAAATAAACACTGCACTCCTTAACGGTGTCGACTTCAAGGCCAAAAACTATAGAAATGTCGGTGCAGGAAGGTCATTTCATGATGAATACAACGGAGAAAATCAGGGTATTGACTTGGTCAATGTATATGGTGATGATCGCTCACTCCTGGTATCTGGACCGGGTTTACTTCAGGACACCGCGTTTACGGTCACGAGAGCCGGATACAGAGAAGAAGATCTCGTAAACTATAATGCCTCGAATGTAAAATTAAATGCCGAATTACAGTTAAAGATTACCCCTGATATCATTTTAGGCTTTACCACATTTTATGGGATCACTGATGCAATGATTACGAATGAAGACAGAATTGCCCTTCGTGATTTTGAAATATTTCAGCAAAAGGTACAATTAGAAGGAAAGAACTTTTTACTGAGAGCGTACAGAACTGAGCAAGATGCTGGTAATACTTTTAACGTTGGTGTGCTCTCTGAGGAGATACTTCAACGAACCAAGCCAAATGTTGTTTGGTTTGATCAATACAGAAGATCCTTTGAAAATGGTAACGGTGTTGTAATACCAAGGCGAATTGCCAATTCGACATTCCCTGGTCAATATTTAAAGTTTCTTGATCCCGAATCCGATGATTTCGATTCTCTCAGGAATATCATTGTCAACAAGCCAATAACTGAAAATGGCTCTCGACTTTTTGACAAATCCGGACTCCAGCATATTGAAGGATCCTATAGTTTCGATAAAATCCAGAATCTATTTGAAAAATTGCAGATTGGAGGCAACTACAGGCTATATGATCCAAACACCAACGGAACGATATTTACTGATAGCATAGGGAATGACCTCACCAACTTTGAGTATGGAACATTTGTTGAAGTAAGCAAGTCCATCACCTCTAATCTTGACATTAGTGGCTCTTTGAGATATGATGAGAATGAAAATTTCAAAGGGAAATTTAGTCAGCGCTTATCTGTCGTCAAACAGCAAAATGACAACCAGTTCTTCAGAGCATCGTTCCAAAGAGGCTTCAGGTTCCCAAATATTAGGGAGCAATTTTTTAATCAGGATTTAGGAGAAAAACTGATTATTGGTGGGCTTTCCCAAGTAACTGATAGATATGACTTGCAAGGTAATTCGTTTTTAGAGCAGTCCTTAGAGGATTACCAAAACGCTGTCATTAATGACATTGTGGTCGAGAATCGGCAAATAGAATTTGCAAAAATTCGTAACAGCAATATCATGGCTGAGGGAATTATTAGTCAGGACCTATTCAGAGGCCTTAAGCCAGAACAAATAACCTCTTTCGAAATTGGCTATAAGAACCTTATTCAAGGAAGAAGAATTGTGGAAGTCAATTATTACCGAAACTACTACCAAAACTTTATAGGAAACCTTAGAGTCATAAAACCCAGAACCAGCCCTGCCGTTGACCTTCAAAGGTCTATTGAACAAGCCATAAACCCTTCCTCTAGTGATTTAATCTATGTGACGGCTAATTCAGAAAAACAAATTGTAACTCAGGGGCTAGAAATTCTATATGACATAACTGGGCTCTCAGGAATCAATTTCACCGTGAATGCCACTTTTGCAGATATATCCCAGGACTCCGATGACCCCTTGGTGCCCGGCTTTAATACGGCTCCTTTTAAATGGAATGTTAAAGTTGGTCATAGACGTATCAATGAAAACTTTGGAGCAGAATTGACCTGGCGAGCAAGGACTAACTTTGAATGGCAAAGTCCCTTTGCTGATGGTTTTGTTCGTGGGTTCAGCACTTTTGATTGTCAGATGACATTCAAACTGCCTAAAGTAAACTCCCAATTGAGAGTGGGAGCAAATAATGTCTATAACATTAGACAATTCAACACCTTTGGCGGGCCAGAAATAAGTGCATTTTACTACGTCAGCTTTACGTACGACCCTTTTCAGAGCAATTAAAGTTCAATAGGAACCCAAGCTGGTTCACCGTGATAAGCATCACCGGATGTAATTTTAGTAAACTTCCCATCGGCCAAATCAATGGTGAAAATATGATCACCTGCGTCCGTAGTACCATGAAAAGCTATCTTATCCCCACCCAGAGACCAAGCAATCTCTTGTTCTGAATATGGGGTATCCGTCAGTCTGGTTATATCCAGAGTCCCTAGATCAAGGATATAAATGTCCTCCTTACTCCCCTCCTCATTTGTTCTCATGGTAAAGGCCACTTTAGTTCCATCTGGAGACCAAGTGTTATACTTTTCGACCAAGTCATTGTTTGTAAGCCTTTGTAATTCTTTGCTCTCAATATTCAGCAGATAAAGTTCATTGCTACCTGACCGATCTGAGATGAAAAGCAGCTTCTCTCCATTGGGAGAAATAGAAAACCGCCCACTATAAGATTGACTGTTAGTCAGTTGTATTCTTTCACTTCCATCTAGCTTGCACATCCAGATATTTTGATAATCGCCTTCTTTCTCGGTGTAGACGATCCTCTTACCGTCAGGAGTTAATTGAAAGTTCAACAAATCACTATTCGGTAAACTGTCCACCTGATCAGTGTCAAAAGAATAAGCAACAACAGAAAAGTTTCTTTCCTTATCATTGGTATAGTAAACCAATTTATTCAGACCATTGATCCATTTAGGTTGCCAATCCCAGCCCTCATTTGTTGTCAGCCTCTTCTCCCATTGCCCTAAGGGATCGATACCATAAAGATCGAAATTACCATCTCGACTCGACAAATAGACCAGACTCTCCACTTCACCTGATCGAGAATTATCACAAGCCATTGTGAAGAATAGAAAGCCTAATAGTAAAAACTGTCGCATAGTCATTAACTTAAAGTTGCCATAATAGTTCTCAAGAGTAATCTCGATAACGAATTAGGTTCCAATATAGAAATAGAAACCAAAATACCATTTTACATGTTGGTACATAAACAGAAAAAACATGTCATCCATTATATCTATTGAAAAACTCAACTTCCCTTGGCAAACACAAGATCCGTTTCTATTCTGTGCATTTCATGATGATCATTATCCTAAGGGAAATGGCAAACTTGGTCCGATAGATTCTCTATCTGGAAGACAAATTGGTTCCGATTTTAGTGGAAAAGATGGCTGGAGCATGTATCACGGTCAGCAAGTTCCGGGTTTTCCATCTCATCCGCACAAGGGTTTTGAGACGATTACTATAGCTGAGACTGGACTGGTAGACCATTCCGATTCTCTAGGTGCTGCCGGTCGCTTTGGCAATGGTGATGTCCAATGGATGACGGCAGGTGGTGGTGTACAGCATGCCGAAATGTTCCCGTTACTCAAGGAGGAGGAAGAAAACCCACTTTTGCTTTTTCAAATCTGGTTAAATCTTCCAAAAGCCAGTAAGCATGTCCCTGCCCACTTTGCAATGCTCTGGAATGAAGATATTCCTGTCTATGAGCATTCCGACAATGATAATCGTAAGACATCTGTCAAAGTAATATCAGGCACCTTGGGTGAAATAGAAAACCCTAGTCCTGCACCCGATTCCTTTGCTGCAAATGTTGATAATGAAGTGGCAGTATGGCTTATAGAAATGGAACCCAACGCCCAATGGCAATTACCATTAGCAGATAAAGCTACGAACAGAAGCCTCTACCTTTATGAAGGGGATACAGTCAGTTTGGGTGAACAAGAAATGAGTAAGGGCTTTATGGCCAAATTAATGGGCAATGAAGTGACCACCCTGACTAATGGGGAAGAGAGATCCAAATTCCTTTTTCTTCAAGGTAAACCGATTGGAGAACCCGTTGCCCAATACGGACCATTCGTCATGAATACCAATGCCGAGATTCAAGAGGCTATGAGGCAATTTCAAAGAACCCAATTCGGAGGTTGGCCTTGGCCTAGTAGTAGCCACACCCATGATCCTGAGAGAGGCAGATTTGCAAAGCATGCTGACGGCAGAGAAGAGGTTAGAAGTTAGTCTGAACTATAAACTCAATTATTGGTTATCTTTATTAGATACCAATACCTATTTAGGATGAAAAGAACTACACACAACAAAACGCTTTTAACACTTATCATTTTCTTCTCCATCATCTTTGGGAATGCCTCATTTGCACAAAGCTCAAGTGACACCACGGTTGGTGAGTTTGAAATCTTGGTGACGGAAACTCGCAAAAGCATTGAGTTAGAATGCAAAAGTGGTTGCGCTTGGACGGATTTGTCATTCACTATGAAAAATAAATATAAGCCCTATGGCATAGATGAACGTGGGATGGTGGACATCAATGATAAAGACATTGTCAAAGAAGGAGAACTTCAAGACTTCTTCTTTACTGTTCAAACAACGAATAAAGGCTTAAAATTTAAAGGCATCGGTGGTACTGCGTGGATTGATCTTACCTACTCTGATAGAAAAGGAAGAGCCTTTGTATTAACACAGCTCGGAGCTGAAAAGGTAGATTAGTCGGCAAGTCTGCCCAACTTTATGACTTAGCTCCCGTAATTTTTAAAAAACCTTCTATGGAAACACGTAAAACAGAGTTAACCATTCCTCGTTGGCAAATCGCCATATTGCTTATAACCAGTTTCTCCATTTTTGTTTTTTCTATCAGCTTTGAAACATACTTGGGTGAGTTAGATCTTTTATTCTTTGTAGGAAGTTTTCTACTTTTCATTCCGGCTTATATCATCCTCTTCACGGATATTGCAGCGAGACCAATTACACATCTTTGGTCTACAGCCATGTTAACAGTACCAGTAGTCACTCCATTTGTTTACTTGGCTTTTAGAAATAAACTGAAGCCTGCGATGCCTGAATTGGTTTAGTTTAGAACATCCCACCTTTCATGAGTCAGACATCTAGCTTCAAGGGCAAATGGGGAACAGCTGTCAGAAGCTTATACAAAGTAGAGAGTTCTCAATTTATTCAAGGTAATGCGATGAGGGCCGATGACCTGAGGATCCGTGCTATGAACTATGGCCAGCACTGGAGAACAGAGGGTATCCAGAGTATCGACTACGAAGTAAGACTCCCTCTATCTTATGTGTATGACTTCCTTAACAGCGAACTCCCAGAGTATATAATGGAAGCTAAAACGGATCGTGATGAAGAAGACGAACTGGACGGCCTCCTCGAAGCCTTCGGCTGGTCAGATGATGCGGCAAACCTTCTCATGAATGGTTCGAAAAGGCTAGTCGACCTGCTATTAGACTTTTATGCCTTCGAAATGCTCTTACATTGGTACTCCGATGGACAAGCACCTGATGGTGGTGGAGTCATTAACGCTCACGATCAATTCAAGATTGAGAATGATCATTTAATCATTAAGGGAAAGTGTAGAAAATCTGACCGACCTGTACGATATCAGGATGTATAACTACTTCTGAGCTCTCCAAGCCACTTGCTTAGCGGTGTCTCCTACCGTAACGATCAGACGCGTTGGGCCCGGAACAAGTACGATTCGCACTTCTTGATCTGGAAAGTCGTCTACAGTAACTGGAACACCTTCACCATACTCAATATCATAGCTGTAACGCCCTTTATGATCCTTTTGGTTACGGATGTAGTTCTTTGCAAAATAGGCGACTGGTAATAGTACGTCATTATCAGGGCAAAACTCGTCATGAACGTCAGCAATTGCCTCTTCTAACTCTTGGCCAAATTCTTCGAGAAAACTGTCTTCCATGTCATGAAGTTCTTCCTCCAAGTCATCATAGCGCTCATCGCTATAATCCATCTCGTCCAACTCGTTAATCTTGTCCGCTATTTGAGCAAAATCCTCATTTAACTTATCTACGTCCATGCCTTTTCAACTTTAATGCAAAGAAGTTTAGTTCAGGCAAAACATACAAGCATATTTACCAAAACGTACTTTATTTCTGACAAAAAGAGGAATAACTTTTACCTGCTCACTTAGCCTCTTATTTTTGTCAGAGATACGACTCTAAGAGTATCAAAAACTACTGGATGTCGTCAAATATGCCTCAAACATGATTGATCAAGCGACACAGGATAAAATAGACTTATGGCTAAACAGTGCCATAGACGAAGAAAGCAAGGCTCAAATAAAGGCCATGTCAGAAGATGAGCTCGTTGACTCTTTCTACAAAGACTTAGAGTTTGGTACTGGAGGACTTCGTGGAATTATGGGCCCTGGCTCAAACCGAATTAATAAGTACACGATTGGCATGGCTACTCAAGGCCTCGCTAACTACCTACTCAAATCATTCCCCAATGAGGACATTAAAGTGGCCATTGCCTATGATAGCAGAAACAACAGTAAATTCTTTGCTGAGACCACTGCGGCTGTGTTCTCGGCTAATGGCATCTACGTCTATCTATTTGAGGCACTTCGCCCCACACCAGAATTATCATATGCAATTAGAGAATTGGGCTGCAAAAGTGGCGTTGTGCTAACGGCTTCACATAACCCAAAGGAATACAACGGTTACAAGGCTTATTGGGATGATGGCGCTCAGGTAGTGGCACCACATGATAAGAATATCATCAACGAGGTTCAAGCCATCTCGGGAGTGGAAGCAGTGAAATTCGACAAAGTTGAAGCCAATATTGAATCCATTGGAAGGGCATTAGACGAAAAGTACATAAAGGCCATATTGGACCTCACACTGGCTCAAGATGCAGTGGATAGACAATCCGATCTAAAAATAGTCTTCTCTCCTATCCACGGAACTTCTATCACCCTTGTTCCAGAAGTATTAGAAAGAAAAGGATTCAAAAACCTAACCGTTGTCGAGGAGCAAGCGGAACCCAATGGTAACTTCCCGACAGTAGTATACCCAAACCCTGAAGAAAAGGAAGCAATGACCATGGCATTGGAAAAAGCCAAATCGATCGATGCAGATCTGGTAATGGCCACAGACCCTGATGCCGATCGGGTGGGTATTGCTGCCAAAAATAATCAGGGAGAATTCGAGTTACTCAACGGTAATCAGGCTGCTGCATTACTCATCTATTTCCTACTTTCTAAATGGAAAGAAAATGGCAAGTTGGACGGCAACCAAATGATCATCAAAACCATCGTCACCTCAGATCTTTTGAACAGGATTGCGGAAAGCTTTGATGTAGACTGTCCTGACACGCTCACCGGATTCAAATTCATAGCTGCCCTAATCAAAGAATTGGAAGGTAAGAAAGAGTTCATTGGCGGTGGCGAAGAGAGCTATGGTTATATGATCAGTGATTTTGTGAGAGACAAAGATGCTATTGCCTCATGTGCCATGCTCGCTGAAATGACCGCCTGGGCTAAAGATCAGGGATTGACTGTATTTGATTTGCTCACTGAAGTCTATTTGAAATTTGGTTTCTACCTAGAAACCTTAGTCTCCATGACCAAGACAGGAAAACAAGGAGCCGAAGAGATTCAAGCCATGATGGCGGGTTTCAGGTCTGACCCTCCATCTTCAATAGCAGGTAGTAAAGTGATAAAGATTTGTGATTATCAGCAGTCAGAGGAAAAGGACTTAGTCACAGGTACCGTTAACCCAATTGATTTACCCAAATCAAATGTACTTCAGTTCTTTTTAGAAGACGGAGCGAAAATTTCTGCTCGCCCTTCTGGCACTGAACCGAAAATCAAGTTTTATATTAGTGTAAATATGACTTTAGAAGCGAAAGCACATCAAGCCTCGGTAAAAGCTTCCTTAGAGAATAAAATTGAAGCCATTAAAAAGGATTTGGATCTATGAACGCTGTAATCGACTCGCTTAGCAGTCTTTATGAAAGGGACATTGACACGCTTCAGGCGGAAGTAAAGGCCTATAAAAGTGAAGCCAACCTTTGGAAGGTCAATGGTGAAATCACCAATTCAGGAGGTAACTTAGCTCTACATCTATGTGGAAACCTCCGACACTTCATTGGAGCGATGCTAGGCGGATCGGGATACATTCGCCAAAGAGATGATGAATTCAATCTGAAGGATGTTAAGCGCTCAGAATTGATAGATCAAATCAAAACGACAAAGAAAGTCGTAATTGAAACTATTGAGGGTCTAAAAGAAGATCAATTGGCAGAAAACTACCCAGTCAATGTATTCGGTAAGGAAATGAGCACGATTTACTTCTTAAATCACCTCCATGGTCATTTAAATTATCACCTAGGTCAGCTTAACTATCACAGAAGGTTATTAGATCAGTAATGACCACTTTTTCTGAAAACGTCTCACTCAAACCTTTCAATACTTTTGGTATTGAAGCCAAAGCGAGCCAGTTCCAAGTTTTCTCATCAATTCCAGAGCTCCAAGATCTGCTTAATTCTGTAGGAGCATCACCTCTACTCATTCTTGGAGGTGGCAGCAACCTTTTACTTACCCAGGACTTTAAGGGATATGTCTTGAAAAATGAGCTCAAAGGAATCTCTGTAATCAAGGAAGACGAAGACCATGTTTTTGTAGAAGTACAAGCAGGTGAGAATTGGCATGAATTCGTATTGCACGCCATAGCTAATGACTGGGCAGGTATTGAGAACCTCTCCTTAATTCCAGGGACAGTTGGTGCGGCTCCGATGCAAAATATTGGTGCTTATGGCATTGAAATCAAAGAAGTTTTTGATTCACTGAAGGCTGTCGAAATTGCCACGGGCGAAGTGCACACTTTCAATAAGGAAGCTTGTCAATTTGGTTACCGAGAAAGTGTCTTTAAAAAATCACTTAAAGGAAAATACGTTATTGCCTCTGTTGTATTTCGACTGAATAAAACTCCTCAGTTTAACACCTCATATGGCGCCATACAGGAAACACTTCAGGAAATGGGTGTCACAGGTTTAAGTATAAAAGCTGTCAGTGATGCTGTGATTAAGATTCGTCAAAGTAAACTTCCTGACCCGAATGAAATCGGTAATGCGGGTAGTTTCTTCAAAAATCCTGAAGTTGAAAAAATTGATTTTGAGGGACTCAAAGCTGAGTTTCCAAGTATTCCTGGTTACCAATTACCAGAAAACAAGGTGAAAATACCTGCAGCTTGGTTAATTGAACAAGCCGGTTGGAAAGGTAAGACCTTTGGCCAAATCGGAGTTCATAAGAATCAACCACTCGTACTCGTCAACTATGGACAAGGAAAAGGGGCTGACCTGAGAGATTTAGCTTTTAAGATTAGGACTAGTGTCACCCAAAAGTTCGGTATTGAGCTAACACCCGAGGTAAATATCATATAGGTATGGACAAGAAGAAACTCCTTGACTACTGTTTAGAAGAGGCCCGAAATGGCAAAGACTTCGGAACCCTCAGAGAGGAACTTCGTGCCTTTGAGTTGCAGCCCAAGGAAATTGATCAAATCATCAAGTATGTCGATGATCATCTGTTGAATCAAGCATTTTCGGGAGCTCGCAGAAGCCATAGAAGGGAGTATTTAATGGTTGGATGGTTTCTTTTAATTGTTGGCGTGCTTGCCACCGTGCTTACCTATACTGGTGTCATTAATATGGGCGATTCATATTTGATTGTCTATGGGCCCATCATCGCGGGACTTGGTTTAATTGTAGGAAATCAGACCGAGGTTTAAATCAGAGTTTTATCTATCTTCAGCAACTCTTTAATCAACCATGGCTAAGCGTACCCCTGCATTAGGCTTTATTCTTTTCACGGTATTACTCGATGTGATCGGCATCGGAATAATTATTCCTGTCATACCTGGACTGCTTGCTGAATTAGGAATACCTGATGCGGGAGAAGCATCTTTCACCGGAGGCCTATTACTCTTCACCTATGCCTTTATGCAATTCCTTTTCGCTCCAATACTTGGTGGCTTAAGCGATCAGTATGGCAGAAGGTTAGTCATATTAATTGCCCTATTTGGACTTACAGTCGACTATATAGTAGTAGCCTTCGCCCCTACCATTATCTGGTTGTTTGGAGCCCGGATAGTAGCTGGTATTTGTGGAGCAAGCTTTTCAACGGCTTCGGCCTACGTAGCGGATATTAGTGCACCCGAGGACAGGCCAAAGAACTTTGGAATGATTGGAGCTGCCTTCGGATTAGGGTTTATTCTAGGCCCCGTACTGGGTGGGCTTTTAGGTCAGGTAGACATCAGGCTTCCTTTCTTTGTGTCTGCAGGTCTTACCCTACTTAACTTTATCTATGGTCTTTTTGTACTTCCAGAGTCTCTCAGCAAGGAAAACAGAAGGAAGTTTGATTGGAAAAGGGCTAACCCCGTTGGTTCACTAAAAAACCTTTCCAAGTATCCGTTTTTGAAGAATCTCTTCCTCGCTTTTTTCATCATTTATGTGGCTAGTCATTCTGTGCAAAGTAACTGGTCCTTTTTCGGTAAAGAAGTGTTTGAATGGGAAGAAATAGATATTGGAATATCATTAGCTGTCGTGGGATTCTTTGTCGCCATTGTACAAGCTGTACTAATTGGCAGAGCAGTCAAAAAGTTCGGTCAAAACAAGACTGTATATATTGGCTTGGCCTGTAACCTTACCGGTTTTATTCTATTTGCGATTGCTTCACAAGAATGGATGATTTATTCCTTTCTAGCAGTTTATGTAATGGGCGGTCTTGCCGGGCCTACCCTTCAAGGCTTGATGTCTTCGCAAGTACCAGCTAATGAGCAAGGTGAATTTATGGGCGCTATTACTAGTTTACAGAACCTGGGTAATATCTTCGGTCCACTTATTATGACCGGAATCTTCTTCTACTTTACAACCAGTTCAAACTTCTACTTCCCTGGAGCAGCATTTGCTTTGGCAGCCCTCTTTTCAATCGTTAGCGGAACAATTATTTACAAAACAATCTCGAAGCGTGTTGAATGATTAACTTGGAATAATCTTCAAAAAACGATTGTTTGAAAGTTTATATTCCTAACGAGACAGCCCCTCTAGAAACTGTGATTTTGGGTATTGCCAATGATATGGGCGAGCCACTAGATATTAACCCTGTCAGTAAATCACACATTGACAAGGGCACCTACCCAACTGAAGCCGACATCATCATTGAATTAGAAGGCTTTGCGAGTGTTCTAAAAGAAGTTGGGGTAGAAGTACTTCGACCGACAAACCTTGTCGGTGTTGAGCAAATCTTCACTCGAGACATAGGCTTTGTTATCGAAGACAAGTTTGTTGTCGCCAATATGAAGGAGCCCGTCAGGCAGAAGGAGTTTCCAGGTATTGAACCTCTACTTAGTGACATACCAAGTACAGACATCCTGAGATTGCCGCCAGATGCCCTTATCGAGGGTGGTGATGTGTTGGTGCACAACGACTATGTATTTGTTGGAATAAGCAAGAGAACGAATCGTGCAGGTTATGAATTCCTAAAACAGCAGTTCCCTAATAAATCTGTTCACGCTTTACCTCTTGAGGTAAATGATAGCCCTGAAACTAATATTCTTCATCTCGATTGTGCTTTTCAACCCGTAGGAGAAAAATATGCTATCCTCTATGAGGAAGGCTTCAAAGCAAGACCTGAGATACTTTATCAGGTTTTCGGTGAAGACAGTTTTATTAAAGTATCCCTAGCCGAAAAGCAGCAAATGTTCCCCAATATATTCTCAGTAGCTCCTAACAAAGTCATTATTGAGGAGCAGTTTATCAGACTGAAAGAAGAGCTAGCCAGGAGAGAGATAGAGAGCATAGGGATCAAATTCTCGGAGACCTCAAAGCTAAGTGGACTCTTGCGGTGCTCGACCTTACCCTTAAGGCGATCTCACACAAATATGTGATCAGCAGGTTTTCCTCATTATCCTTATCTTGTTGGCATACGTAAGCTTATTTATGGAAGCCAAACTAGACATTTGGATAGTACTCTTTATCGCTGCAACTGCTCAGGGCGTTTTCCTCTCCTTTATGCTTTTCCTAAAGGGATCAGATTTAGAAAAGACCAAGAAGGCGCAGTACTTACTTGCCCTCTTGATGTCGGCTTTTACGATTACAATTGCCTACTATGTCTCTTATTGGACTGGTGTTTCAGGGATAAGTCCTGTGTTCGGAATTATCCTAAGGTTTACCCTACTATTCGGACCTCTTGCCTATTTATATCTGTATTATTCATTTCACCAGACCCTTCCTAAGTATTATGGGCTACACTTTCTACCCTTCCTACTGATCAACCTACTGGTGTTTTCCATTCATTGGATACAGCCTAATTTCCAAGCTTACCACTTATTCAATTCCTTGCCTACCTTTCACGTATTAGGCTATGCTATTTACAACTTATTTTTTGTCCATTCGAAAAATGGGAATAAATGGTTCAGACAAGTTGCTTTATCATTCTTTGGTTATTCACTCTGCCTGTTGTCCTATTATGTTCTGGTATGGACAAATGTCTTAGAATTGCAACACGACTATATGGTTTCGATGGGTATGACCGTATTCATTTACTTTATTGGATATCATGGTTTCAAGCATCCAATAGTCACCAAAGACAAGTTAAAGCAAGAAAAGTATCAAAAATCATCCCTCACAAACCAGGCTATCGATATAATTGCGAAACAGCTTGATGATTTAATGTACACTGATAAGCTATTTACAAATGGAGACTTAAAGCTGAATGAATTGGCTAATGCCTTGGGGCAAAGCCCTCATACAATCTCCCAAGTGATTAATGTGGCCAAAAGACAGAAGTTCACTGAATACCTTAATGATCTGAGAGTAGATGAGGCCATTACACTCATGTCAAAAAATGAATACCAAAATGCCAAACTCATTGCAATTGGTCTGGATGCAGGGTTTAACAACAAAACGTCCTTCCTCAATGCTTTTAAGAAAAGGACAGGAAAATCGCCTTCAGATTATAGAAAATTCGTATTGAGTCAGGTCGCATAGGTGGTTAGGGAAAATCCTAACGGCTTTACCAAGGGTCAAATTTTAGTTATGCTTATTACTATACCTCATCAAACCTTATTCGTATGTCACATAGAAGATCATTTATTGCCACTCTTGGGTTAGTTTTAGCTTCAAACCCCTTGAAACTTTTGGCCAAAACCACCTCAAAGGAACAAACTATGAATTCGAAGTTCTACGATATCGCCTCTCTTGAAAAAGAGCTCAAATCTGGTAATAGAAGGTATCTGCCCTTTCTGAATGTTGACAAATTGAGAACTGGGCTGTACGTTTTACCAGCTGGTGCAGAAGATACGCAACAGCCCCATGAGCACGATGAGGTCTATTATATTCTATCAGGTAAGGCAAAATTTGTAGCTGGTCAAAATGAAACTGAAGTTCAGGAAGGGGCCGTATTATACGTCAAGGCCAATATTGAACATAGGTTCTCTGAAATCGAAGAAGAATTGAAAGTATTAGTCTTCTTTTCTAACATGAAATAAAAAAGGGAGACAGTGATGTCTCCCTTTTGATAAATCTTCTCTTTTGTCTATTTCTTGCGTTCACCGTTCTCATCCACAAAGTAGAGCTCGACCCTTCTGTTAAAGGCACGTCCTTTTCTGGTACGGTTAGAGGCGATCGGCAAATCTTCACTAAATGTTTGAACGTCCATCTGACTAGCATCAACACCTCGGTCCTTCAAGTAGTTGAATACGGCCGTATATCTGCGTTGACCTAGTGCAACGTTATATTCATTCGTTCCGTAGGAATCCGTATGGCCAGCAACCATAATTCTAAGGTCTGTTCTCCTCTTTAACAATTCAGCAGCCTCATTCAAACGGTCAATAAACTCAGGTTTGATATTCTGCTTGTCAAAGTCAAAAAACACATTTGGTAATTCAATCAATTCCTCTTCCGGAACAACAATTGGATCTGGCTCTGGAGCTTTCTCCTCTTTAACCACTACCGGTGCACCTGCCACTTTCGTCACCGTATCTACGGCTGTTTCAAAGGCCTCTTCAACTTCTTCAACAACTTCCTCAACTACTGGCTCAGGCTCCTCTACTACTGGAATTACGATTCCTTCGGTAGATGGTGGATCCACTGATATATTATTTGGGTCTAGGTCAAAACTGTTGATCATTTTCACGTAGATCTCCTTTTCATTCTTTCCGCACTCGCCAATAAAGAAGTCTTGCTCTATTTCAAACTTATCTCTAAAAAGCACTCTGATCTGATGCTCCTTTTCGTAAAGGACTTCTCCATCTCTTTCAACGCGTAAGGTAAAATCACTTTCAATGGGCATGTTCATAAAATACACCCCGTACTCATTGGTCACTGCAGAGTATTTGTCTTCTTGACCCACAACTGATATGGTCGCATTACCTACTGCAGTGATATTATCACACTCCAGTACCTTCCCTTGGATCTGAGAGTTGTTGAACATAATCACTCGGTAAATGTCATTTTCTCCATAACCTTCAGGTCTACTCGAAGAGAAATAGGCATTCTTACCATAAAGTGTAAAGAAAGTATCATCAGTAGGAAGGTTAATGGGAGCCCCCATATTCTCAGGCTCTGAAAACTTACCAGTAGCACTATCTAGCCTAGTGCTAAAAATATCGTAACCTCCCATTGAACTATGCCCCCTTGAAGCGAAATACAATGTTCCATCACCCGCCACAAATGGAGCATCTTCATTCACTGGCGTATTCAGTTCTTCAACTGCATAAGGCTTAGACCACTTTCCATTAGCTTGCTTATGAACTATATATAAATCGGCATTCTCATTATCACTCTTGAAGTCAGACGCGTAGATAATTGAGTTACCGTTGTTATACATAAAAGCATGTGGTTCCCACTTTTTAGTATTGATAGGTAGAGGTTCTCTTTCTCCCCAGGAACCATCCGCTTGTTTTCTAGTAATAAACAGGTCATCATTCCTGAAGACAATCATTGTATTGTCATTATCCAGTAATTGTAAAGGAGCATCATAGTCTTCATCAGAGGCATAACCCTCCAGTGGATTGTCTTTATTCCAATTATCAAACTCGTTCATCTGAGATGTCATCAACTGCTCATAGTACTCTCCATCATCAGCTACTTCGCCCAGGCCCTCACGTCTGGCACTAAAGAAAATACCGCGTTGATCAGTGGTAACGACTTGACTATACTCATTTCCGACAGTGTTGACGTTTTGCCCAAGGTTCTTTACAATGATCTCCTTTGGATTTGGCAATAGGGTCTTTGCATTTTGGATGTTATTGAACACCCTGAAATACTCTGGTTTGACATAGTCCTCAAGCAAATTTTGGTTAACCCTGCGTAAAGTCCTTTCGGCATCGTCTACTCTACCTCCAAATAAATAAGCATTGGCATATGGAATCCAGAAAGAAGGGTCTTCTTCAGCATAAGGAAGTGCCTCTTTAAACAAAGCATATGACTCTTCAAAACGGTAACGCTCGGAGTGACAAATGGCAGCTAACCACTTGGCCTGATAATTCTTTTTCCTTTTGGCCATAATTGGTTCCAGGTAGCTTAAGGCCACCTCCCAATCTTTCTCCTCCATGGCTGCAAAGACCTTATTGAGGTTTTGAGCCTTGAGTGTGACGCTGCACATGACAATAAATGCCATAAATAAAAGTGCTGATCTTTTCATCGTTTAGTTTAGTCAGTTGAATAAAATAGTGTCTATGTATCGTGAAAGGTAAGTCGAAAAAGTTGATGACAGGGTTGAGGACGTATAGAAACTATACACAACGAAGATACGAAAAAAACTTCTATCAATACAGAAGGCTAAAACCTTAGCACATCCTTTGTATTAAAGCCAACTGAAATATTGCTCTCATCGAGGCCCAAATTCTCGCTTATAAAGAAGAGGTATTGACGATCTAATTCAACATCATTAGCTTCGACCAGATAAGTCCCTCCTAGAAAGATTAATCTTCTCACGTCAACTTGAATCTCGTAATCAAACCCCTTTCCTAACCTTAAGAACTCAGCACGCAAGAAGGAGTTTGCCTCTTTAGTGATATGGCTCACATCGTTCATATGACTAAAAAACTTGGCTACTTCGAGATTAATGGGCCAGTTGTAAACATTTGACGCTGTATCATTCTGAATCAATGCTCCTTCGGACAGAAAGGCTATTCTATCAGCAATCAGCATAGCATCCCTGGTGTCATGTGTTACAAAGATGAGCCCTAGCCCTTCTGATTTGACGATTTCAACTAACTCGATCAGCAAATCCTGCTTGGTTAGTGGATCGAGGTTACTGAAAGGTTCGTCCATTAAGAGCAGCTCGGGATCATCTGCCAAAGCTCTTGCAATGGAAAGCCTCTGTTTCTGGCCACCAGACAATTCTTTGGGTTTTCTGGTGGCAAACTCTGACAGGTTGCATAGATCCAGCAACTCTTTAGTGCGGTCTGCCTGATAGGCTTTGTCAAATTGTAGGAGTTTGTAACGGACATTCTCCTCTACCGTCATATTTGGCTTTAGCTGAAAGTCTTGAAATACAACCTTGATCTGAGAGTGACCGGCAATCAATTGTTCATCAGGGTTTTCTAAAGGTTCTCCCCTAAAAATGATATCACCATTATCCGGCCTCATCAAACCTGCTATGATTTGAAGCATTGTGCTTTTACCAGAGCCACTCTTCCCTACCAATGCTACTATCTCGTTCTCAACTACCTTGAGACTAGCCTTATTGACCGCTCCATAGTCTTCTCCGGGGTAGGTTTTTGAAATATTTCTGACTTCCAGCATTTGTTTCTAAATAACAAAAAAGGCCACCCATAAGGCGGCCTTTTGAATAATTATTTTTGCATTAGTCTTCGTAACTGATTCTATAAATACAGTGGTTTACATCATCAGAAACCAAGATAGAGCCATCAGGCATCTCCATAATATCAACTGGTTTGCCCCAACCCTTGTTTGTCTCTTCATCTAACCAGCCATCAGCAAAGATTTCGCTTTTGACCACTTTATCACCTTCAACCTGAATAAACCGAAGTTGGTAACCTATGTGACCAGCTTCCTGCGTTCTGTTCCAAGAGCCATGCTGGGCCACTAGGATATTGTTTTTATACTTGGCTGGAAACATATTCCCTTGATAAAACCTAAGGCCAAGGGGTGCAGAGTGCGGCTCAAATTTATAGGCTGGCTCTCTGTAATCACTTCTTTCTCTACCCTGGCCAAAATCCGGATCTGCAATATCACCTTGATGCCAGTAAGGGAAGCCAAAATGATCGCCCTGGGCTGATACATGATTTAGTTCACAAGCAGGAACATCGTCACCTAACAAGTCTCGGCCATTATCTGTAAACCACATATCCCCCGTCACCGGGTGCCAGGCGAATCCGACAGAGTTTCTTACACCTTCCACATAAACTTCCATATCAGAACCATCTGGGTTCATCCTGGTAATCGATGCATAAACCTTGTTCTCCTCTGACTTATCGCAGACGTTACATGGAGCACCAACAGGTACGTAAAGCTTACCATCCGGACCGAAGGATATAAACTTCCAGCCATGGTGTGTCTCAGTAGGATATCCATCGAAAATTACTTCTGACTTTGGAGCCTTCAGGTTATTCATGATATCCGGAAAGCGATGAATCTTGCTCACCTCAGCCACGAACAAGTCACCTTCGTGAAAATAGACACCGTTTGGCATTCTAAGCCCTGTCGCTATGGTATCTACCTTGTCCGCCACCATATCTCCATTGGTATCAGTCAAGGCATAGACATTTCTTCTTCTTCTATTTCCCACAAAGACCGTTTTCCCATCTGCTGTTCTGGCCAGCGATCGTGCATCGATGATATTACTAGCATACATCGAAATCTTAAAACCATCAGGTAGATTAATCTTGGCTAATCTCGCATCATATTCAGCCTCAGACTTCTCGCCTCTCGATTGACAAGCTGCGGAAAGACTGATTAAGCAGGTAAGACTTAGGGTAAGGATGAATTTGTTCATATGTGAAATTTTCATTTCCCGAAGGTATCAAAAATCAAGGATTTGCATGAATGCTATTTTATCAATGGCTGTGGTTTGATTTGTGTTAGGGAAAGCTAATTTTGCGGCATGATTGCCATTAATAATCTTTCCTATCTAATCGGTGACAGAGCATTGTATGACAATGCGTCTCTGCACATAAAGCCCAATGACAAAATTGGACTGATCGGATTGAATGGCAAGGGTAAATCGACTCTCTTGCATTTGATTATTGGCAATTATCAGGCAACCAGTGGGGAAATCTCAAAAAGTAAGGATTGTACCATTGGGTTCTTAAATCAGGATTTGCTTTCCTACCAATCCGATGAGAGCATATTGGCAGTTGCCATGCAAGCCTTTGAAAGAGCCAATGCATTGCAACAGAAGATAGACATCATTCTCAAGCAAATGGAAACTAACTACGAGGAGCACCTTGTAGATAAGTTGACCAAAGCTCAGGACGAATATGAAGCATTGGGTGGATATAGCCTACAATCGGAAGCCGAAGCGATCCTTGAGGGCATTGGTTTTCGCACCGAAGATTTACAGCGACCATTAAGAGAGTTCTCGGGTGGATGGCGAATGCGTGTTATGCTAGCCAAGCTTCTCCTGCAGAAACCTTCTCTCTTAATGCTTGATGAGCCAACTAACCACCTTGACCTCCCCTCTATTCAATGGATTGAGAACTACCTGAGAAATTACGAGGGTGCAATTATTGTGGTATCTCATGATAGACAGTTTCTTGACAATGTAATTACCTCTACGGTTGAGGTGGCCAGACAAAGTCTCACCCATTATGCAGGTAACTATTCCTTTTACCTCAAGGAAAAGACACTTCGTGAAGAAATTCAAAAGAATGCCTTCGAAAACCAGCAACAAGCGATTAAGCAGACCGAGCGATTTGTAGAACGCTTCAGGTCGAAGGCCACTAAAGCCCGTCAAGTGCAATCGCGAGTGAAAGCCCTCGAGAAAATGGACTTGATTGAAGATGTGGTCGATGAAAATATGACCATGAACTTCAAGTTCGGTTTCAAGCAGAAATCTGGGAGGTTCATTATTGAGCTGAACAATATATCTAAGGCCTACGGAGACCTACAGATTCTTAAAAACACAAGTGCACAAATCGAACGTGGTGATAAAATCGCCCTGATCGGTGCCAACGGCAAGGGGAAGTCTACCATGCTGCGCATCATTGCAGGTACAGAACCGATTGAAGGAGAACGCAAGGAAGGATTTAATGTACTGACCGCTTTCTATGCACAACATCAATTAGAGGCGCTTAACCTACAGAATGAAATTCTAGATGAGCTGAAACAGGCGGGTAGTAATAAAACCGAAGGAGAGTTAAGGGGGATATTAGGTTGCTTCCTTTTTCAGAACGATGAGGTTTTCAAAAAGATCAAAGTCCTTTCCGGGGGAGAAAAATCTAGAGTAGCGCTATCCAAAACCTTACTTTCCGAGGCAAATTTCCTTATGATGGATGAACCGACCAATCATCTGGATTTTCTATCGGTAAATATTCTTACTCAGGCCTTACAGCAATATGAAGGAACATTCGTCATCGTATCACACGATCGACACTTTGTTTCTCAGATTGCCAATAAGATTTGGTACATAGAAGACGCGCAGCTTAAGGAGTATCCTGGTACTTATGAGGAGTACGAATACTGGCAATCCAAAAGGGAGAAGCAGGAAGCAGCTGAAACAGCCAAGCCCAAGTCTGAAACTAAGGTAAAAGCCAGCCATCCTAAACCAAGAGACAACGAGCAGGAGAAAGAGCTGAAGCGACTGCAAAAAGAGCTTGCTTCGGTTGAAACTAAAATTGAGACCTTGGAATCTGAAGTGGCCAATATTGAAGAAGAACTGGGTAAGCCTGAAGTCTTTGGAAACCCTGACCTACTTGCTGAGAAGAGTACGATGCACCAAAAATCTAAGGATATGCTCGATGCAGAGCATTCGAAATGGGAAACACTAGCTTCTCAGATTGATGCCCTTGAAGCTTGACTATTCCTCTTTTCTATTCAAGAAGTAGTTGATAGAAAGCCCAAAGCCAAGCACCGAAGCGGGGGTAGAATTGACATCACTATTCTGGCTGGTAATAAACCTTCGGTAGCTGATATCTCCACTGATTCCAAACTGGTTGTTAAGTCTATAATTAAGTCCCAAACCTGATACTCCACTGATATTTGTTCTATTCAAGAAGTCGCTTTCTGATGGGTTGACTTTGCGTGTCTCGAGAAAGTTAAGGTCACCCTTAATCTTGTAAGCAAGGAAGTAGTCAACACCCACCCCTGCTCTCAAGGCCACATCAAAATTCCCAAAGCTCAATACTTTATAGCTAAAGGTACTTTGCAGGAATAAACTCTGTACGGTGTTCTCCAATTCATAATTCCCGATGAAAAACACATTGCTAGCATCAAAGCCTATAGGCGCATAAATGGGCAATGATCTACCATCTTCCACAGAGTATGCATTTGAAGTATTTCTAAACCTGAATTCTGAATATCGCGCTCCCAAGTTCAAAGAAAGTCGCTTGCTCAAATCCATAGTAAATCCGAAACCAGCACTTATCGCACCTAATGCCTGATCTTCTCCAGATTCCACGGAAGCCGAAAGTGTATTAAAATTATTGGGATCTCTCAAATCTGCACTCAATGCGCTATTAGAGAAGCCTGTTGATGATAAATTCAATACGCTATTACCCAGTGACCCATTAATGCTTTGTTGTCCGGCAAAATCATTAGGTTTCGATTCAGGAATATTACTAGCTAAGATTTCTGTTTCCTTCATTGGCTCAAGTGACATTTTAGCGTTGAACAGCAGTATCTCTGAAGCCAAGCTATAGCGATAGGGTTTCGATTTGGCCTTAGCCAGCACCAGACTATTGAAAACATCTAGGGCCACTGTATTATCAATCAACTTCAAGTCATTCGAAACCGCGTTATCATTATCACGACTTACTCCATTTGTCTCCTTCTTCTCCTGATTCACTCTTGCTTGTAGTGCATCATTAATAGATTGAGGGTCTTTTAATGCATCAATCGATCCTGGATTCACACTTTCAAGGGTCTTCTCATTCTCATCATCTTTTGATGCCTGATTAGTTTTGGTGTCTAAACCACTCTCTTCCAATTCCTGGTTGGTTTTATTACTAGGGTCTTCAGCGTTTGCCTTTTTGTCTTCTTCTTGCTCAACCTTTGACAACTCCTTTACTGGAACATTTGGCCCATTATTAAAGAACCCATCATTGTACAGGAACCCAAAAGTGAATATTACAGCCAGTCCGGCTGCAATTCCATAGGTCTGCCACATAAAGAAGATTCCTTTCTTCTTTTGGGCTGTCAAGGCAGCTTCAACACCAGCCCAGACCCTATCGGACGGTTGAAATTCTGCTCCCTCAAAAACATTTTGAATATCGTTTTCAAAATTGCTCATGACATTAACATATTAGATTGAACAACTCCATTTGCTTCATCAATCATTGATTTCAGAAGCGCTCTTGCCCTAGCATATTGCGACTTAGAAGTTCCCTCAGAAATTTCTAACTGCTCCGCAATCTCCTTATGGCCATAACCCTCTATTGCAAAGAGGTTAAATACGGTTCTGCACCCGACCGGCAGCTTTTGAAGCATTGCCATTATTTCAGTGAAATGCAGATTAGATATAATCAGTTCTTTTTCCACATGCAGTGGTGTTTTCTCTATATCCAGCATTGGTTGCTGATAGAGTTTCTTTCTGTTATGGTTGATAGATGTATTGATGACAATTCGTTTCAACCAAGTCAAGAATTGAGCTTCTTGGCGAAATGATTCAAGGCTTTTGAAAATCTTGACAAACGCGTCCTGAAGGATATCCTCAGCATCCTCTTGAGATTTTCCATAGCGCATAGCAACTGGCATCAGCTTTGCAGCATAGCGATCATAAAGTTCTCGCTGTGCCTTTAGCTCACCGTTAATGCACTTATTAATTAATTCTATATCTTGAATCATTGACGCAGAGCGCTCTCTTCTCTTGATAATATTGACACTACAAGGAACTAAAAGGTTGTTAAGGCAAGATATTAAATACCAAAAGGTTATTAACACAAATGAATACCCAAAAAACTAGTCTTATAGCGCTATTACTTGTCCTTTTTACATTCGTTGTCTTTGGACAACAAAAGCAATTGCTATACCAAGATCGTGCTTACGAGTCAACGATTAAAACGGTTCAGCTTTATCCATATGCCCCTTCCATTGAAGCGACCTTATCTCCTCCCGTTATCGATATTGATGATGGCAAAAAGCTTCTTTTAGAATTTGATGATTTACGCGAAGATGCTGACTACTACTTCGTGTACTTCATACACTGTAATGCAGACTGGACACCTTCTGACTTAAGAGCTCCTATGTACCTGAATGGATACAATGAGTTTGAAATTGTTGATTTTGAATTCAGCTCTCAAGCCAAGATCAATTATGTGCATTACTCCTACGAAATTCCAAAATTTAAGGAAACAGGAAACTATCTGGCTGTCGTCTACAGGGATAGAAAGAAGAAAGACATTATTCTCTCTAAGCGGTTTTCGGTATATAAGAACCAAGTTGCCGTTGGAGGAAATATTAACCGATCATCAGACATCGCGAATAGACTCACCAATCAACGCGTTGAGGTTACCTTAAACTATGCCGGTTTGAATAGTATCAATCCTGGTAAAGACTTTACAGTTGTAGTAAGACAAAACCAAAGACCCGATGCCTCTAAAATAGGCTTGGACTATACTTTTATTGATGAAAATGCCAAGCTGATTCGGTATCAGAATCTGGGTGAGGAAAATGATTTTCCAGGTGGAAATGAATTCAGGCTCTTCGATATCAGTACGGTGAATGGTGCTGGAAGAAACGTAGCTCAAATAGGCTTCGTAAATGATCGACCAAAAGCAGAATTAATGTCTGATCGGGTACGTGACCCAGCCTACTTTCAGACACTAGATGTAAACGGTCAATTCTATATCCGCGATCTGGAAAGTGGAAGAGCTGGCCGTCTGACCGGAGAATATGTTGATGTAAAATTTACCCTTAACTACCCCGAGACGAATGATCCCATCTATTTATTAGGCCAATTCAATCAATGGATCAAAGATGAGAATTCACAATTACGATATGATCCAATCAATAAAAACTACTACTCAAACCAACTACTAAAACAAGGCTGGTACAACTACTTATATACCATAGATTCAAATAGCCCATCGGAAATCGAACAGAGCTTTTTTGAGACTGAAAATACTTACGAAATACTAGTTTACTTCAAACCAATGGGCGGAAGAGGCGATCAGCTAGTAGGGTATAGCAGAATCGAGTATAACTCCAGACGTTAAGCCGTTACCAACTCTTTACTAAAGCTGTATTGCTCCGTTCTATCAATAGGATTGGCATTTGCGATGTCCAGCATACCAAAGCCTTTGTAAGTATAATTTCCTAGACCACAGTTAAATAAGAACTCCTGTACTTCCTTCGAGGCATAAAGTTTAAATGGAAGTGTATAACCTCTCACCTCATACTTCACGTCCATGTCGAACACAGAATAGATACGAGCAAATTTCTTTTCTCTTTCTCTTAATCTATTGAGATAGGCCACATCCGGGACAATTTGAAACTTGCTGAAACTCGCCATTTGCTCATCAGAATAAAGACCGGTGGACTCCATTCGTTGCATAGTGGAATCATACAGCAAATCTGAAAATTCATCCGTTTCTGGCAGGATAAATCTTTTACCTTCAGTATCATTAAAAGCTGCTTTTGAAGGAACTACAGGCGAAATACAGATGAATTTCATTTCGTCCGTCAGGTCGATACTCTTCTCAACTTCGGTATTGATTGGTGATACTTCTAAGTTGCCTAACTGTATATCATCGAATTCGAAAACCTGTTCTAATAGATAATCTAGAAAAGCCTGATCGGCAGAGGATATTACCAGAGTTACTAAGCTAGAATAATAATGAAGTCCATTTCTGGAAATCTTGGTCTGACCTTTGAGACCCGAGAAATTGAAATAGGGATAATGAATGTATTTTTCATTACCACCTTTGACCAAAACACCTTTTAAAAACTGTGCTAAAATATGTTGATGATGAAAGGGAAGATATGCCCCCCTATTCTTCAGTTTAAAAATTATTCTAACTCTCACGACACTCTCTTTTCAACTATACCTTCTAATCCTCAAGCACATACATGTGATCAAGTTATTGGCATAACCGAATGAGATTCGAGATTGTTCAACCACTCGAAAAAAAATAGAATAAATGTCAAATGGAAATCATCAAACGTTGAAACGGAAATGCATCACATCACCGTCTTTGACAATGTAATCCTTACCTTCCACCGCCATTTTACCAGCTTCTTTTATGGCTACTTCAGTTTTGTATTCTTTATAATCAGGGATTTTAATCACTTCAGCCTTAATGAAGCCTTTTTCAAAATCAGTATGAATTACTCCTGCTGCCTGAGGTGCCTTCCAGCCTTTTTTAATCGTCCAAGCCCTTACCTCAGTAGGACCAGCCGTAAAGTAGGTGATAAGGTCTAACAGGGAGTAGGAAGCTCTAATCAGCTTGTTCAATCCAGACTCAGTCAGTCCATATTCTTCCAGGAACATCTCCTTTTCATCTTCCTCCTCAAGCTCAGCAATTTGTGCCTCAATGGATGCCGAGATCATGATCACCTCTGCTTCTTCTGCCTTGATAGCTTCTTTAAGGGATTCTACGTGCTCATTGCCTGAATGTATAGCTTCTTCTTCTACATTGGCTACATAGATCACAGGCTTAATGGTAAGCAGCGAAAGGTCCTTTAGCACTTCTAATTCATCTTCACTGGCCTCTACTGCTCTGGCATTTGCACCTTCCTCTAAGGCAGCTTTGAATTTTTCGAGAACGGCAATTTGCTTCTTAGCATTTGCATCTCCAGACTTGGCAATCTTTTGATTTCTCTCAATTTTCTTTCCTATAGACTCCAAATCCTTCAACTGAAGTTCAGTGTCAATCACATCTTTATCGAAAACGGGATCCACGCTACCAGCAACGTGCACTACATTGTCATCATTAAAACAGCGAATCACATGGATGATGGCATCTACCTCACGAATGTTGGCCAAGAATTTATTACCAAGACCTTCTCCCTTACTGGCGCCCTTTACCAAGCCTGCAATGTCCACAAACTCAATCACGGTTGGAATCACTTTCTGAGGACTCACCAGACCTTCGAGTGTATTTAACCTTTCATCAGGTACTGTTACCACACCAACATTGGGTTCGATAGTACAGAAAGGAAAGTTAGCCGCTTCGGCTTTTGCGCTTGAAAGTGCATTGAATAGTGTAGATTTTCCAACATTAGGAAGCCCAACAATACCGCATTGTAATCCCATGAGATTTATTGATTTTTATCTGATTGACTTCATCTGAAATCGCGCGCAAAGATAATAATTATTGCATTCGGCAGAAATGTAAGCCTAAGTTAAGCACATAAAAAACCCTGCTCTATTTATAAAGCAGGGGTTCTATTTAAAGTTCTTGTTGTTAGTCCCAGCTTAGCTGGCTATCAGATTCTCCGTCAGCAGTATTCTCCATGCTGAACTCTCCATTTTCCTCGAATTGATCGAAATTAAATTCAGGCATTAATTCTTCTTTTACATGGTCTACTGTTTCGCTCAAAGCATTTACAAACTTGGCGAAGTCTTCCTTATACAAGAAGATTTTATGCTTCTCGTAGGTAAAACCATCCTCTTTGTATTTCCTTTTGCTTTCAGTAATGGTGAGGTAGTAATCGTTTGAGCGGGTAGCTTTGATATCAAAAAAATAAGTTCTCTTTCCTGCTCTTACCCTCTTCGAAAAAATTTCATTCCGGTCCTTTTGCTCTTCCACAATCTTCGTTTTATATCCCTTTCAAGGTCGAATTATTAAAAAAGTATGGCCTAATATAAACCATTAATAATTACTATTGCAATAACCGTAGAAATAAAAGGTTAAACTTCAGGTTGAATTATATAGTACCATTTAAGGGCTGTTTAACGCCTTTATCTCAATCTTAAACAAGTCTATAGAAGATGCAGTTCTCGCTCGAAGAAATTAAGAAGTTTGGCAACATCGAATTGCTTGCAAAGCAAATGGTTGAGGGATTCATCACGGGTTTACATAAATCTCCTTATCATGGGTTTTCAGTCGAATTTGCAGAACATAGACTCTATAACAATGGCGAGAGTACCAGACATATTGACTGGAAGATTTTTGCGAAGACCGACCGCCTATACACTAAGCGCTACGAAGAAGAGACTAACCTGAGGTGTCAATTGGTGATTGATCAGTCATCTTCTATGTATTACCCAAGCGAAAACTATGGGAAAATGCGCTTTTCAGTAATGGCCGCTGCCGCAATTACCTATCTACTGCACAAACAAAGAGATGCGGTTGGTTTGCATACATTCAGCGATAAATTAGAGCTGGAAACACAGGTAAAATCATCCCCAGCCCACATCCATAAATTATTCCTGCAGCTAAATAGCCTATTGGAAAAAGAGAAGAAAGAGAAGCGTACCAATGTGGCCCAAATTCTTCATCAACTTGCCCAAAAAGTTCACCGCAGATCATTGGTTGTTATTTTCAGCGACATGTTTGACAACCAGAGCAATGAGGAAGAATTGATGTCAGCACTTCAACATTTAAAGCATAAAAAACATGAAGTCCTCCTCTTTCATGTAACGGATCACAAGACCGAGTTCAATTTTGAGTTTGAAGATCGGCCTTATGAGTTTATCGATTCAGAAACGAAGGAAAGAGTCAGATTGAACCCTGCAACCATCAAAAAGGATTTCAAAAAGCAAATGGATAGCTACTACCATGAGCTTTACCTCAAGTGTGCTAAGCTGAAAATCGATCTAATCGAGGCCGACATCAATGAGGGCTTTGATCAAATCCTTAAATCATACTTAATTAAACGGGGTAAGATGTCATAAAAAAGGCCTCCATTTGGAAGCCTTATTATTAATTGTCAATTCTTAATTTCTAATTCACTTATACGTGCATCCAATCCTTCTTGGCGTATAGCTCCTCTTCTGTCTCTCTATAATCAGGATCGTCTACACAGCAGTCAACCGGACAAACTGCGGCACATTGAGGTTCTTCATGGAAACCCATACACTCAGTACACTTTCCTGAAACGATATAGTAAAACTCATCAGACACAGGTTCCTGCGCTTCATTGCCATCCACTTTGGTACCATCTTCTAATTCGATCTCTTTCAAATCAGTACCTCCGGCCCAGGTCCATTCCATCCCTCCTTCGTATATCGCTGTGTTAGGACACTCTGGCTCGCAAGCCCCACAGTTAATACATTCATCAGTGATTATAATCGCCATATTCTTCTATGTCTATTTCTTAACCTTATTATCAACAACAATTATCAAATGAAGTTTAGTGAAATAAGATTTTTTTCAGTCGCAAAAGTAATACTCAAATTAACTTGGAAGTAAACTTAAGGCGTATTTTTGCACCAACGATTGAAAAATGACTATTCAGGACCGAAAAGAAGGCTTATCAGCACTGGGAAAGTGGTTAAAGACCATTGAAAAAGATGAACTAGATCAGTTAATACTGATGGCTGGAAATGAAAATAGCTGGTTTACCCCTGACAGTATTCGCAGTGCCTTCAAAGCCTGGAGTCAAGTGCTTAGCCCCGAAAAAATAGAGCGTTGGACTGCCGACTATACCTTATCCCCCACGACACCAAAACGTATTGGGCTCATCATGGCTGGAAACATTCCACTAGTAGGACTTCACGACTTGCTAACCGTTCTTGTCTCTGGAAATGAAGCGCATATTAAATACTCTTCTCAAGATCGTGCTTTGATGAGTGAAGTCGTCAATCAACTCAAAGTGATCAACCCAAACTTTGGCGATCAAATTAAAGTCATCGAAAGACTTAATGATGTAGACGCCATCATTGCAACCGGTTCAGATAATAGTGCCAGGTACTTCAAACATTACTTTTCGAAGTATCCGCATATCATTCGTCAGAATAGAGTTTCGGTGGGTATCGTTAACGGTAATGAAACCGAAGAAGAGTTATCGAAAATAGGCCGAGATGCTTTCCAATACTTTGGCTTGGGTTGCCGCAACGTTTCAAAAGTCTTTGTGCCTAAGGGTTTTGAGCTACCCAAACTGATAAAATCTTTAGAAGCGTTCGGCCCAATACTCGACCATCATAAGTACCGAAACAACTACGACTACAATAAATCGATTTATCTGGTTAATGGTGAGAATCATCTCGATTCTGGATTCTTCTTGATGAGAGAAAGTGAAGACCTAGTCTCTCCTATCTCTGTCATTTACTACGAGCCCTATGAGAGTTTGGCTGCACTCGACCTTAAGTTATCCGCTAGCCGAGAAAAGATTCAGTGTATGGTTTCAAAAGGTGCCTGGTATGAAGGAAGTCTAGACTTCGGCACAGCACAAAGCCCTGAACTTTGGGACTATGCTGATGGAGTGGATACACTTGAGTTTCTATCAAGTCTTTGACAACTGATCTCTCGTCTTGATTACTCTACCAAGCAATACGGTCAACCCTTTCTCATTTGCAAATGCTTCTGCTTCGTCCAATAGGCTTAGGGCGTTACGGTTGTCTCCCGTTCTATCAAGCAGCAATGCCTTAAGCCTAAGCAACTCTGAATAGTACACTTTCTCGCCCGTTTCATTCGATACTTGAAGCCCTTCATCTACCAAGACCAGGGCCTCTTCATATTGTTCACTATTCAATGCAACTTCTCCCTTTATCAAAACATAGACTGAGTTGAAAAGTCGCCCTCCACTGGCTAGAAAATCCTTTTGGTACCCCTCATCGATTAACTGATCAGCACCTTGATAGTCTCCTTCAGTCATTAATAAGTACCCTTCGAACATCTTAGCCATACCTAGGTAAAAAGTGAATTCATACTTCTCACTCACTTCTCTTAACTCGGTATTGAACTTCCTAATCATCTCAATGTCCTCAAGATGAAACGCCAACCAAGAAGCAGTGCAAATTAGAATTGCAAAAGAAAATGGGTGGTCCAAAGCCTTCATCAGCTCATAGCTCTTTTCCAATTCTGCCAATGCCTCAGACTCTTCACCTTTAAGCCAAAGGGTCATGATCTTAAACTGATAGGCAAGTGACCTTGGATCTTGTCCAAAATCAAAAGTCAGGTCAGCATGTTTCTCAGGGTCGTAAATGTTTAAGGCCTGATCATAATACTTCTTTGTGTTTTCAACATCTCCCAACCAGTAATAGGTATTACACATCGACAAGCTACCTTTGATCAAGAGTCCCTCATCATTATTTTTCTCAGACAATTCGACAAGTTCCCGAGCATCATTCAATGAATCGTCCAACTCGAGATGGATCAGGTGCACTACCCAAAGTCCAAAAAGAACAGGTGCCGTTTCCGTTACATTATTTAGCTCTATTCCTAAATCCTTGGCCTCAATATATAGATCGATTACCCTCTTATTTGCCCATCCATCTATCTGCTTCAAGGCCACACTTTGCTGGATGAGCAGTTTGAGTCTCTTATGCTTTTTTTCTTCCCCATCGGGCAGAAGTGCATTTTGTGTGAGTGCTTTCTCATATGAAATCGATGCTTCTCTAAAGGCACTCATCCGGAGCGCATGTTTTGCGCTCAGTTCATAATAATCAACGGCTTTCTCAGGTTGATCGGCCATTTCACAATGGTGTGCCAACAATGAAGCCACAGAATCGATTTCATTTTCATAAATGGTCTCAAGTGCCTTGACAATGTCATCATGAAGAAACATCCTTTCACTAAAACCCAAATCGTTATAGAGGTATTGTTGAACAAGGCCATTGGTAAAATTGAATGGACTTAAAATCTTGCCATTTCTTCGTTTCGGTCTCAACTCATTCACTAACTGGTGTTTTTGTGCCAACTCACGCGTGAAATTCCGAACCAGCTCTCGTTCATTGATTTCTTCAATTTGGGAAATCACCTGTAGCAGAAACTCACGGCCCTGAGCACTGGCTTGTGAGAGTAACGATCTCATAGATGTCTCGAGTCGTTCTACTCTTTCCTCTACCACGGCTTCTACTTTCACTGGCATTTCATCCCAAACAAGATTATCTGAAACTTCCCATTCGCCTGCCTCATTTTGATAAAGCTTACCACTTTCTTGCATAGCCTTAAACAGCTCTGTAACAAAAAGGGGATTCCCATTACTAATCTTTATAAACTCCTTTCTGAAAGAATCATCAAGCTTATTCGGTTCTCGATCTATGATAGATGAAAGGAATTGCAACTTTTCCTCCTCGTTTTCAAAGTTCAAATCAAGAGATATATCTCCATGAATCGTTTTCAATTCATTTAGAACCGGTGCTAACGCATGCCTTTCTCCATTCTTCTCCACCTCTTCATAGCTGGTTCGGTAGGTACCCAGAAAAAACACGGGAAACGTCTCAAGATGACGACTAATATGAAAAAGAAGGTTGATAGAAGCTTCGTCCGCCCATTGAAGATCATCGATAAAGATCACGACCTTGTAATTGCTGGATAGCTGCTTGAGGAAGCTCACATACTGTGTGGAAATTTCGGCATCATTTAGTACAGGAGGCTCTTGATCTGTTTTGGTTCTCCAAGTGTCAATTTTTTCTTTTAAGCCTGATTCTTCCAATGCATACTTCCCAAGTTTATTGATTAGCCCTCCTGCGGGAACAAAAAGATCAATAAGGTCAGGGGCATTGTCGAGTAGTGCCTTGAATGCGAATCGTACTCCTTTATTTGCTAACTCCTTTTTGGGATCTAAGGCCTCTTTCTCTGAAAGGGAGTGAATGAGATCGTTCATTGCCTCCTTAAAAGGAAGGTAGGGATTACCGAAGCCACTTTTAGCATTACATATGCCCGTCCCCATGATTACATCATCTCTGGTTTCAAGACCCGATAAAAATTTGTGTGCTACGAAAGACTTACCAGAACCTGGTTCTCCCTTAATAAAAGCCAAGCTATGTTTACCATTCAAACAGCCCTCAAAAGCTGTAGACAGGTATTTAAGCTCACTTTCTCTTTCTTGTGTGTGTCTAATCATAAGAGATAAAGAGTTGCCTCTAAAATTATGCTTAATTTCACTACCTATCAATAACAATGTTACACACATACCTTAATTATGGAAACAACACAAAATGTTGGGCTCGTAGGAAGCTGGAAAAACTCCTACGGCTCACTCATGAAAATCAGTTCCCAGAGTGAATCTGGATTTATTTCAGGAACCTATTCATCAACCACTGGCGCCTCAGGTACTTACGCTTTGGTTGGTTATGCCCCTGTAGGCATATCAGGAAATTATCCAGTCTCAATCAGCATCTACTGGCGAAGTCTCGATGGAGGACAAAGCAACCCCACATGGAATTGGGTGAGTCAAATGTCTGGACAGGTTTTGACAGACAGCACTTCAGGTACTACTGAAATAGAACTTCTGCACGGCATGGTTGCATCTACTCCTTACTCAGCAGTCGGAGTACCAGAGCCAGGCGTTTATACAGAAACACTGGTTTTCACTCCTTACGATAGTTCAGAAAACCGAAAAGAAAGTACCGCTTTAATCGAGTCGAACGACAGTCTTGCCGGTAATTGGGTAAACAAGAATTCGGCAGCGCAATTACAATCTTTGCAACTAACCGTGGATCAATTCAGTGTCACAGGTCTTCTTCAATCAACAAGTTCCACCAACAACCTGGCTGGTCTTTATGACTATACCGCCACACAGGATATGTTGTTGTCTGTATCATTAACGGCCCTATTAGACAATGAGAGCTCAGTTTCTCTGGGCGGCTTTTTGAATCAATCTCTCAATGAATTGACATTGCTCACCTACAAGTCACATGGCACGACATACGGAAATAAATATGCCTCAGTGAATGTAGTAGGAACCGATGTCTTTAATCAAGTTTAGCCTTAATCAAACACACATGTTATGAGAAATTTATATACCCTAAGCGGCTTATGCTGCTTTATATTCTTATGTATTGGTTGCACTTCAACAAAGAACAATGAAACCCAGGAAGACTATGGAATCATTAAAATATCTTACCAGAAGGGACCATATCAAAACAATGGTGCCTCACCATGGTATGCAGAACTTGCTATGGGCACTCCACCTCAACCTTTAAAATTTGGGATGGACACGGGAAATAATGCGGACTGGGTGACCACTGTTCAGTGTAACACACCTGCTTGTACACAACCTGGAAGACATAGATTTGATATGTATGAAAGCACAAGTTTCCAGTGGATCTCTCAAAATCCAGATACATTGAGTTTTGGTCCTTGGGGACAAATGCTCGTTAACACCGGGAGTGATTACATTGATGTCAATGGAGTTCCTGTAAAATCCAAGACAAGCACATATTTGTCTCTCAATTATGACGGTTCAAAGTTTGAAGAGTTGAATTGGGATGGCGGAATTGGCTTCCCCTCTCAAGATGAAGATGCAAATACCGACTTCTTTCTCGAGCAAATGCTCAACCAAGGCTTGATAGATCCTGATAATATTTTAGTGAGCTTCTATACCAACCCGACCACAGGCCAAGGTGAAATAATGATTGGGGGGTATGATGAATCACTAGTCATTTCCGAAAGCAAGCTGACTTTTCCTTTTGTACCCTATGAGCTAAGTGGAGGAGCACTAGAGTATCTATGGACTGCTCCCATTGATAATTTCACTGTAGGAAATACACCGGTCGCCATTGATAAAACCTTCTGCTTTGATACGGGATCCTCAGAATTCAAAGGAGACACAACAATTATGAACAATTCACTCACCGCCATCCAAGCGTACTACAATCAATATGAAGTCTACCCAGAGGTAAAAATGTCTATGGGACAAAATAATGACGGTGAAACCGGTTTACTAGTGATAGGTCCCGATCAATATAGAACAGAGATAGAGGCTGGTGAAGGGCAAGGAACTATTGTGACGGCATTCACACCACTAGAAATTCAAGACATGATTTTGGTTGGCTCTGTACTGTTAGATTATGTATATCCCGTTTTTAAATACGAAGCGGAAGGCTCTCCAGGAGATTACCAGGTCAAACCTGTTGAAACCTGGCTTTTCAATAAAGTTGATGGGCCGATCATAATTCAGAACTAACGGCTGACAAGGGACTCAAGTGGTATTGAGTCCCTTATTAAGACTACCAGGACTATTTTGCATAGAAACCACGGACTAATTGAAAGAACCCTTTCATCCCCTTTTTGTAACGGCTTGCCATAATCTTTTCAATGCTTTGGTCCCCTTCTAACGCTTGAATGATTTCTCTCAGTAGGATTGGTTCTTCGCTATATAGGTAATTCACCAAGGCCCAAGAAACCCCATAAGAGTCATAAGTGGTTAATTCCCTCCATTCATCAGCTTCAACACTCAGAAACCGCGTTAATTTTCGAGTACTCTTTTCATTAAGCTTAAGATCTTCCGCAAAGTACATTGGCTCCGCATTGAACTTGCCGCTATCCGTAGGTTTATAAGAGGCTAAAAGATCAGCTAGGCCTTCTGACAGCCAAAAATGATCCTCAATTGGCTTCCCAGATAATAAGGCATGACTCATTTCATGGCTCAGTGACCTAATGAACTCTTCATTTTTGAAGACCACGACTTCATTCCTATTTCCATTGAAGAATGCTGTTGTGATATTCTCCATACCACAACAATTAAGCTCGTATTCGGAAAAATCAGCGTAATCACCAAAGACTTTGACTGTCACTTTCTCTTCAGAAAATTCCATCAGTTGTTTGCGGAAAAAGTTCTTTTGAAAAGAGAGCCTTCTTCTGATTTCGTCAACCTCCTCTTCAGATACCGAGCACTTAATGGGAGTGATTTCCAGTTGCTGTGCCTGTAACGAACCACAGAGAAGCAAGAGAACCATGAGGAATGATTTTTTCAGAGAGGTGATCATCAAATGGTTAATATAGTTGTCTAATCTTACTTTTTGATACAACTTTAGTCATGCGAGAAAACAGCCTGTACTTAAAGTTTGTTCGAAATGTACTCCCCTCTCCCTTCTCGATTGCGGTTTTACTTACCCTCATCACTTTCATCCTGGCGCTGATCTTCACCCAAAGACCAGAGAATGCCGGGTCTGCCTACCCATTGATCGTTCTGGAATATTGGGAAACAGGCTTTTGGGAATTGCTCCAGTTTACCATGCAGATGGCTCTGATTTTAATCTTGGGTCACACTTTAGCATTGACTCCCTTCTTTAACCGAATCATATCCATTTTCACTAAATATTGTAACAACACTGCTTCCGCAGCTTTATGGGTAAGTCTATTGACCATAGCTGTCAGCTTTGTCAACTGGGGGCTCTGTCTGGTCTTTGGGGCAATCTTTGCCAGAAAAGTAGCCGAGAAAGCCAAAGCTAATGGGTGGAAACTCAACTACCCACTAATAGGTGCTGCCGGCTATAGTGGTATGATGTGCTGGCATGGTGGTTTTTCTGGCTCGGCACCTTTGACGGTAGCTGGGTCTGATCACTTTTTGGTCAATCAGATTGGACAAATAGGAATTGAACAAACGCTGCTCTCCTCCATGAATCTTACCACTAGCTTGTTATTGTTGATTACTATACCCAGTGTTTTCTACATACTAGGGAAACGCAATGAAGGCAATGAACTCAATCACGTGAGTTTAGACAGTCAAAAAACAGATAACACAACAAGTCCTACCCATTCACTGACAAGAGCTGAACGGATTGATCATTCTATGCTAGCTGCGATCGTCTTAGGTGGAATCATTTGTGTAATTGCATTACGGAAGATTATTACCACACCAACAGGTGCTGGGCTAGACTTTATCAATCTCAACTTTATCAACTTCTTTCTTTTTGGCTTGGCCATTTTACTTCATGGTTCATTTGCTAAGTTTCTTTCCGCTATCCAAGAAGCCATCGGTGGAGCAGCAGGTATTATTATTCAATTCCCGCTCTACGCTGGCATTATGGGTATTATGAAATACTCAGGTCTTGCCGCTGGCGTCTCTTATGCCTTTGTTGACATTTCCAATGAAGTGACCCTACCCATCTACACATTTCTAAGTGGTGGTTTGGTCAATATCTTCGTTCCAAGTGGTGGTGGGCAATGGGCCGTACAAGGCCCCATTGTCATCGAAGCAGCACAAGCACTCAACGTTCCCGTCCCCAAAGTTGTGATGGCATTGGCCTATGGCGACCAATTGACCAACATGCTTCAGCCGTTTTGGGCACTTCCCCTTTTGGGTATTACTAAGCTGAAAGCCAAGGACATATTACCTTATAGTGGTATAGCCCTATTGGTGGGATTGATTATATTTATCACAACACTATTAATTTTTTAGCCTTGCCAAACCGCTATAGCCTTTCAGACGACAGAAGACGGAATCCATTGGGCTCACTAGTCCGAATAATCTTAGAACTCATCATTATTGTAATCGGGATTTACATTGCTTTCCAATTGGAAAACAACAGAGAAGCTAACAACAAGGCGGATCTCGAACGTAATTACCTGGAGCAGCTCCTTGATGAAGTTGTAATTAATGAGGGTGAACTTCTGGCAGATCAAGATGCAAGGAAGGAACAGCTCGTCTATCTAAGGAAGTTATTAGAGACACCATTACGCCAGGTAGATACCGATACGATCCGCAAAGCGATGGACCTCCTTTTAATGATTAGGCTTTATTCGCCCACAGATGCTGTCTATCAGGACTTAGTCTCTTCCGGTAATCTTGGGATTATCAAATCCGATGCTTTTAAAAGAGTACTAATGAATTACCGAAGGGCACTTTCGAGGGTTCCAAGCACTGAAAATAGAGATTTACAACTGATCACTAACATCCTCGAACCTTATCTACTCGACAAAGAAATGCTATCATTTCTGGAGCTTTACGGTGATGTTGACGAAATAGGAATTTCGAACGATCAGAAGGACAGAATGATACGCCAGTTACTAAGGGAAAGAAGGTTTATTGACATGGTCTACCTAAGGATTAATACTATCCAGGACGTGATCTTCTTTGAGAACCCTATGCAGTGGCACCTTCGGGCAATGAGGAACTTGCTAAGAGGGGAACTCGGCTTGCCTCCTGACTGACATTTTCAATTGATATCTAAGGCCCCTTCAAGTTTTATTTCCTACGTTTTTTGATAACTTTGCGACCCCTATGAGGGTTATTCTCATAGAGCAAGTTTGAAAACATTAAAACCTTTTCCATGGCGTTTGATATTGACATGATTAAGGCTGTATATGAAAGAATGCCCGCCCGGGTTGAAGCAGCCAGAAACTTAGTCGGAAGACCACTTACCTTATCAGAAAAAATCCTTTACTCCCACTTATGGGATGGTACTCCTTCGGAAGTATTCGAAAGAGGAAAGTCTTATGTAGACTTCGCCCCTGACAGAGTGGCTATGCAGGATGCAACCGCTCAAATGGCGCTGTTGCAGTTTATGCAAGCAGGAAAAGACAAAGTAGCAGTTCCTTCTACTGCGCACTGCGATCACTTGATTTTGGCCAAACAAGGTGCAGAACAGGATCTAAGAAATTCATTGACCGCTTCGGGCGAAGTGTTCAACTTCCTCGAATCAGTTTCAAATAAGTATGGTATCGGTTTCTGGAAACCAGGAGCAGGTATCATTCACCAAGTAGTGCTTGAAAACTATGCCTTCCCTGGCGGAATGATGATTGGTACTGATTCTCACACGGTGAATGCCGGTGGTCTGGGAATGGTAGCGATCGGTGTTGGTGGTGCCGATGCTGTGGATGTCATGGCAGGCATGGCATGGGAACTGAAATTCCCTAAACTGATCGGTGTGAAGCTAACTGGTAAAATGAATGGCTGGACTTCGGCCAAAGACGTTATTCTTAAGGTGGCAGGCATACTCACTGTAAAAGGTGGTACAGGCGCTATCGTTGAATATTTCGGCCCAGGGGCCAAATCATTGTCAGCTACAGGAAAAGGTACTATTTGTAACATGGGAGCTGAAATTGGAGCAACGACTTCAACCTTTGGCTATGACGATTCAATGGAGCGTTACTTAAGAGCGACAGATCGTTCGGATGTTGCTGATCTTGCGAACACAGTAAGACCTCACCTAACGGGAGATGATGAAGTATATGCCAACCCAGAGCAATACTTTGATCAAGTGATTGAAATTGACTTGAGTACTTTGGAGCCACATGTAAATGGACCATTTACCCCAGATAGAGCTACTCCAGTTTCTCAAATGAGAGCTGAAGCGGAAGCTAATGGATGGCCTACCGAAGTAGAGTGGGGATTAATCGGCTCTTGTACCAATTCATCATACGAAGATCTTTCAAGAGCCTCCTCTATTGCCAAACAGGCGGTAGATAAAGGATTGAAAACAAAAGCCGACTTCGGTATCAACCCGGGTTCTGAGCAAGTAAGGTTCACTGCTGAAAGAGATGGCCTACTTGAGATATTTGAAGATCTAGATGCCACCATTTTCACCAATGCCTGTGGACCATGTATCGGTCAGTGGGAACGAGCTGGGAATAATGAAAGAGTAAACACCATTGTTCACTCATTCAATAGAAACTTCTCTAAAAGGGCAGACGGCAATCCGAATACTCATGCTTTTGTTACCTCTCCTGAAATGGTAGCAGCAATTGCTATCTCTGGGGACCTAGGCTTCAACCCTATCACAGATACGCTAACCAACGAGAAAGGCGAACAAGTAAAACTTGACCCACCTGTTGGTGATGAATTACCAGACAGAGGTTTTGATGTTCAGGACAACGGTTATCAGGCTCCTGCAGCAGATGGTTCCGGTGTTGAGGTGGTTGTAAAACCAGACTCAAAGCGTTTGCAGCTCCTTGCTCCTTTTGCTCCATGGGATGGAGAAAATATTACAGGTGCTAAGCTTTTGATCAAAGCATTTGGTAAGTGTACTACGGACCACATTTCTATGGCAGGTCCATGGTTAAGATTCCGAGGTCACTTGGACAATATCTCTGATAACTGTTTGATTGGTGCCGTGAATGCCTACAATCAGGATACCAACAAGGTGAAAAACCAAATCACTGGAGAGTACGGTCCTGTACCGGCAACAGCTCGCCAGTATAAGGCAGAGGGTATTCCTTCTATAGTCGTGGGTGACCACAACTACGGTGAAGGTTCTTCTCGTGAGCACGCTGCTATGGAGCCAAGATTCTTAGGTGTGAAAGCGGTACTGGTGAAGTCATTCGCTCGTATTCACGAAACCAACTTGAAAAAGCAAGGAATGCTAGGTTTAACCTTTGCAAACGAAGCTGATTATGACAAAATCCAGGAAGATGATACCATCAACTTCCTAGACTTAGTTGACTTCGCTCCTGGTAAGCCTCTGACATTAGAGTTTGTGCATGCCGATGGTAGCAAAGACATCATCTTGGCGAACCATACCTATAACGAAGCACAGATTGGCTGGTTTAAAGCAGGTTCTGCCTTGAACCTAATCAAGGAACAAGCCGCGAGCTAAATCAGTCCTCTCCTTTCAAGGAGAGGTTAAAGCGCCTCAAAGAAAAAACCTCAGTCCTTAATCGGGCTGAGGTTTTTTTGAAGTTCATACGATTTGCAGCTAACTTATTAGAAATTAGATAAGTATATGTCTGCAGCCAGTATTTTCAATGATGTATTAGGACCGGTAATGAGAGGTCCTTCAAGTTCTCATAGTGCTGCTGCATGTAGAATCGGCCTATTGATTCGGGATTTAATGCAGCATGATATCTCAAGCCTCTCTGTAGATTATGACCCAAATGGTTCTCTAGTTACTACCCACAAAAGTCAAGGTACCGATATGGGCCTTTATGGCGGATTGATGGGATGGCAGGCTGACGACCCGAGAATGGTGGATTACGAGTCTCACCTATCAAATTCAGGTATAACAGTGCACGTCAATTACCTGAGCTATGGAGCTACTCACCCAAACCAATATCGCATTAATGTAACTAATGAAGATTTTACGCATAGCATTACAGCCATAAGTACCGGTGGTGGTATGATGGAAATCACAGAAATCGATGGTGTGCAATTGTCAATATGCGGAGACTATTACGAGCTATTAGTGTATCCAAATGGGGATGTTGGAACATTAGACTTGCCCGAATTAAGCCATGAGGTCGAGGTCACCCGAAACGGAGTCTTTATCCACTTAAGAAGTAGCCACTCATTTCCCAATGAGCTTATCGAAGCATTATCCTCCAAAGAGAAAGTTCTCAAAGCTGTTGTACTGAATCCAGTTTTGCCTGTCCATTCGAGACAAAACCTTGTAGTCCCTTTCAACACCTGCTCAAAAATGATGGAGATTGGCTTACGAGAAAACCTCTCAATATGGGAGTTAGCCATTAAATATGAAGCAGCCAGAGGCGGTATCTCTGAACCGGACATCCTCCAAAAGATGACTCATATTCAGGGCATCATGAGAAAAGGCATAGAGACCGGGCTAAAAGGAAAAGAATTTGACGATAGAATACTGCCTGTTCAATCAGTTGGCTTTCGCCACAAGATGCTTGACAAGCAATTGCTCGATGCAGGCATGTTGAACAGAGTCATTTTGTACACCACAGCCATGATGGAGGTAAAGAGCAGCATGGAAGTTTTCGTGGCAGCCCCTACCGCTGGATCTTGTGGAGCTTTACCCGGAGCAATATTGGGAGTTGCGGACCATATGAATGCCAGTGAAGATTTAGTCAACAAAGCCCTTATGGCTGCAGGCATCATTGGTCTATTCATTGCGGAACACGCCACATTTGCCGCGGAGGTGGCTGGTTGTCAAGCTGAAACTGGTGCTGGTGGAGCCATGGCAGCCGCTGGTCTTGTGGTATTAATGAACGGAACCTTAGAACAAGCAACCTCAGCAGCTTCTCTGGCATTACAGAATTCATTAGGTATTATTTGCGACCCTATTGGAAACCGTGTAGAAGCACCTTGTCTTGGGAAGAATGTAATGGCTGCTTCGAATGCACTCAGCTGCGCCAATATGGCCTTAGCTAACTACAAACATCTGATTCCATTTGATGAAGTGGTGCGAAGTATGAAGGAAGTGGGTGATATGATGGCCCATGAGCTCACCTGCACAGGGCTTGGAGGACTTGCCGCCACTCCGACCGGACAAGCGATCAAAAATAAACTGGAACAAAAAGCGATCTATTGTTAGAATAGTGTTACCCTACAGTATCATTGGTTATTCCAGAACTATTTAACAACTTCCGTATATAACAGTGTTGTGCATAATTGACCATGAAAAAACACCGGCAGATATTTGATAAGATTAAAGAACTTCTTTCTGAACAGTTCGGATCCGATTTGAACGAATACGAAGAAGGGGCTTACCTAAGTATCGGTGAATCTGAAATTTGGATTTCTGTTGATGATTCGGAATTAACGGTAGGTTATGGAATGAACCATAAACATTATCATTATGAATATGATGATATTAATGAAGCTGTGGATAAATTTTTCAATTTATTGACTAAGAAAAAGCGAATTACAGAATTCTATAAAGGAAAATATACATACAAGAACATAGCTGAAATTGAAAATTCAAATGGAGAATTTAAAGAATTAAGCACGTCATTGACCTGGTTGTTTCCGTATTGGAGAAAAACACGGTCAAAAACAGAAATTGAACCTAGTTTAATTGATTACTCAAAGATTGAAAAGGAAATTCTGCAAATAAAAAACTATGCACAACAATAGCTAAACCGCGTGGCTACTGTGGCAGTAAATAATAAGTTAATCAGAACTAATCACGCCTTGATGGTCTTGACCTATGGTCGGACCGCCACATCCGCTTAGTTGGTCCGTTAGCAACAAACAGAAAACTAATCATGAGCAACAATTCTGAAAAAGAGAAAGACAAGTATTTTCCATTATTTCTAAAGATCGCCATAGGATTCTTAATCTTGGCTTTCGTTTTCCCATTTATAGTAAATGGCTTCTTCTCTGATTGGTCTAAAAGTGGAACCTTTGGCGATACATTTGGGGCTTTGAATGCTGTTTTTTCAGGATTGGCATTGGCAGGTGTAATTGTTACAATTTTAATTCAAAGAACAGAACTGAAAAATCAAAGAGTTGAATTAAGTCTTCAAAGAGATGAGATGAAGGAAACAAGAAAAGAATTTCTTCTCAACAGAACAACTACCCTCGTTTATAATCAACTTGACCGTTTTGAAAAAGCACTAACTGATTTTAGAATTAATACACCAAACGGAACAAATCTTCAGGGTAATGATGCAATAGTATTCTTAGATGACAATAAGCAGACAGTCTACAAACCTTTAGGCAAAACTGAAGAAGAATATGCTGCAGAAATGAAAACTGCCATAATCGAATTATTAAAAATCTATACGCCAAACCAATCCGAAATTGACAAATTGGCTCATTCAACTTACACTTCTGTAGAAGTTCTAAAAAGACTCATTTACAAGACAGATTTGGGAATTGAACATCTTAACGATTTAAAAAATCTATTCTTTGTAAATATCGGTTTCATTAACATGGGTGTAATTGAGAGAATATCAGAAGTTGCAAAAAGCCAATTCGAATATTTGAAAGCCGAAGACTATGTTGAAAATAACTTGGATGTTGGCACTATAATACATGCGAACATTTTTTTAGAATCAATTAAAGATTTCTATCAGCTTCGCTTAACTGAAGAAAATTTTGGGGAACATAAATCTAAATGGATTGAAAACAATGGAAACTTGGAAAATTAAAAGTCAACTGCTAACACTGTATAAACCCCATGCTCCTCACAGGTGTTTTTACTAACCGTTATAGTAGTCAAACACCTCCTTCACAGATCTCTTAATTGTTTATTCAATAACTTATAGGCATCTTCAAGTACATCAATGAGTACTTGTCAATGAAAACCCTTAGTCTAGTTTTAGTATTGCTCTTTACCTCATTTCAGTCAAATACTCTCATTCAAGACAATGACCGAACTGAAGCACTAGATCGCTATTGGAAGGCGTTGGCCAAAACGGCCAAAGAAGGGGATTTTGAAGGGATGAGATCTCTATATCATGATGATGCAGTCTTGGTGAAAGAAGATACTACCATCGCCATTTCAGAAGCTTTTAAGTATCGTTGGAAAAAGGAAATCCTAGAAGTAAGGGATGGAAAAAGGGCCAATACACTCGAATTCCGCTTCTCCAAACGCGTAGGCAATCATATCACGGCCTACGAAGAAGGGATCTACCATTACACCTCGGTAGAAACTTCAACTGGTAAAAGTCTGGGAGATAGTTATATCCATTTTGAAACACTCCTCGTCAAAGTGAATGACCAATGGCTCACACTCATGGAATACCAGAAAACTGAAGCAAGTGAAGGGGAATGGGCCGCACTTAAGTAGGAATTGCAAACTGTCCAACTAAGCCACTAACTAATCCTCTCCTTTTAAGGAGAGGTGTCCTTGCGAAGCCCCTATCGTTTTGATGGACTAATTGGACGGAGTGGTTGCAGAGCTTAGATAACAATAAAAGGCTTAGGCTATCCTGCCTGAACAAGACTTACTAAAACATAACCCGCTTAAACCAAGCATCCATTTTGCCTAGAACTAAAAAAATCACTCGGATGAGCCTGTGTTTTTTTACTGACACCTAATGTGTTATGTTTATATAATCACTAATTCACTGTGTTCAAATTTATTCAAGAGTTAAAAAGACGGAATGTCATTAAGGCAACGATCTCGTATGTCGTCTTTTCTTACGCACTTCTTCAAATAGCCTCCTTATTGGTCGGCATTTTAGAATTGGATAAGGGAATCAATAAGATAGTCTTGATTATCCTCATTATAGCCTTACCCCTTTGGATTGTCTTTGCCTATATCTATGAATGGACGCCTTCCGGTTTCAAGAAGACAAATTCCATTGCGGAAGACAAAAGTATCCATGAGGTAACAAGCAAAAAACTCAACCACTATATCATAGCAGGACTCTTCCTGCTGATTATTCTCTTGGTTGTTGATCGCGTTTTTGACTTTACAGGCAACATAGTTAATAAGTCTAATTCCACACAAGTGATAGTTGTTTTGCCCTTTACCAGCGAAGGTGAAGATGAAGAAGAGTTCTTCAGTTCGGGTATTCATAACGATGTAATGACACGCCTTTCTAATATTGATGACTTCAGGATCATCGCAAGATCAGCCGTAGCTGGGTATAAAGACTATCAAGGCGACCTGAGAACGATCGGTGATCGATTTGATGCCAATTACATTCTTCAAGCCACGGTCAGAAAAAATGGTCAACGGGTAAGAGTGACCGCTGCTTTGATCAATGCGAAAAACAATCAAACTGCATGGTCTAATGTATATGATGGAGAGCTCTCCGATGTTTTTGAATTACAGTCGGATATTTCCATAAAGATCGCTAACCAGCTTGAAGCTAACTTAAGTCAGGAAGAAAAGGATGAATTGAAAGCTTTTCCTACCGATAACATTTCGGCCTACGAGGACTATTTATTGGCAAGACATACTGTTACCAAGCCGAATGCTGGTTATGATGAGTTCAATCAAGGGCTTATTATTTTAGAAAGAGCAGTAGCTGCGGATCCTAAATTTACGAATGCATGGACGCTGATTGCCGAGATACACAGTGTAAGGTATGACATACTGAAAAAGGACCCTAATAACCAAGAAGAGGCCGAAAAGGCTAAGGAGGCTACCTATGAAGCTTTTAAGGTTGCCCAAGCATTAGCACCAAATAACCCAGACCTCCTTTCAACACAGGCATTTATTTTAAAGAACATTGAACAAGATCCTCTTAAAGCACTCTCAGCTTTTGAAAAGGCCATTGAACAAAATCCGAGTGATTACATCTCTTTAAAAGAAGCAGCATTTCTTTACACCTACTTTGATCAACCCATCAAATCAAAGGAGGCATTAGAAAAGGCTTTTGCCTTAACCCAAGACAATGGATTCATCAGTTTTCAGCTGACTTTTGCCTATGAGGTCCTCGGTGAATACGAAAAAATGGTTCCAATTCTGGAGAAACTCGCTAAATACTATCCTGAGGAAAAGCATTACTTAGTGGAAGCCAAATATTACCAGTTCCTGAAAGATGGTAAACTTTCCTCCTTTAACGATTTCAAAGCAACACTTGAGAGTACAACTACAGAATTCCCATGGGATGAACGAGCTGTGAAAAACAAAGAAATGGTGGTGGCCATGTTCAACAATGAATTCGAGAAATATCATGACAAATGGGAAGGTCACATGGCATCTCATACTGCCGATGGACATAATGGATGGGTTTGCCCCATGGTAGCCAATGATAACCTTAATCAAGCAAGGCTTATGCTGACTATGGGAGATCCTACTGAAGGTCAGAAGATGTTGAACGAAGTAGAAAGCATTGTCTTGAAGCCCATAAACCTTTATTCAGTATGCACTTTTGATCCAGATATCTATCTTCCCAAGCTTGATTTTCTCAAAGGAGATACGGAGTTAGCAAAACAAAAGCTAGATGAAGTAGCGTTGCGAGTGATTCAGAATAAAAGCTTTCCTACAGGCGCAGTTGAACGCGCTGTTCTAGTACAGGCATCGGATATGATTGACCCTGGCAAAGTCTATACCTATTACAAGCAGGTGACTGACAACTCTGTTTCTTTCATCAGTTTTGAGGCTATTTGTGCTGAACCCTGGACCTACCCCAACCTGATCAAAGACCCTCGCTTTCAGGAAGAGATTAGAAAAGATGGCAGATTCGTGGAGTTCCTGAGCACATTCGGCTTTTTGAAGTCATAATTCCTCTTACCGCCTCTTTTACCTACAAATGATTCCAGCCATGTCTACCATAAGTCCTCTCCTTTTAAGGAGAGGTGTCCTTGCGAAGGCCCCTATCATTTTGATGGACTAATTGGACGGAGTGGTTGAAAAGCTCAAATGAAAGTCAAAATCTAGTCAATGATGACTAGGGTTTTATTGGCCTTGTTTAATTACACAAATGCCCCATGATTGATTTTTGAAGATTTATCGAGAACTTCCATTTACAACCGCGTTTGTATCATATTAAAATGAGAACCATGACAGACTATATAGACGGCTTTGTCCTGCGAATTCGGAGAGTACATTTAGACGAATACAGACAGGTGGCAGAAAGGGTTGCTGAAATCTGGAAAGAACATGGCGCACTTTCATACTTTGAATATGTCAGTGATGATTTATCATTGGAAGGTGTTCGATCATTCTCGGAAGTGGTTGAGGCCAAGGAATGCGAAGTAATCATTTTTGGCTGGGTCGTCTTTCCTTCGAAAGAAATTCGTGATCAGGCCAATGTTCAGGTTCCAAAGGACCCAAGAATGGCCGATTTAGTTGCGCCTTTGATCGATCCATCAAGGTTGATTTTTAATGCTTCGAGAATGGTTTATGGTGGGTTTCAACCACTCGTGCAATCCAAATAATCACGCGTTAATGGATTGGAGGTTCGACATCACCCTTTGGCCTAGCCACCAAATCGCAATACTACAATACTTTCACTGAGTTCTTCAAAAGTTGACGGATTCAATAGTATTTATCATCTTCCATCAGCACAAACTCCGAGCACACATCCTTGGAGCTATTTTTTAAACCACTAAACCCTACCACAATGAAACTAAAAGCGACACTCTTAGTGCTTAGCATCAGCACACTGCTTATCAGCTATACCGCAACTGAATCAACCGACTCAGTACAGGACAAAAAAGGAATGGTCAAAGTGACCATCATGTACCCCAATGGCGATGGTAATACTTTTGACATGGACTATTATACCAAGAAGCATATGCCCATGGTGGCAGACCTTTTAAAACCCATGAAGTTTTACAAAATAGACAAAGGCATAGGCGGCAGAACACCTGATGAGCCTGTTCCATATCTAGCCATTGGCTACCTATATTTTGACACGCTTTCCGACTACCAGGAGTCTTTCGGTGCCAGCGCACAACAGATTTTGGGAGATATTCCAAACTATACAAATACCCAGCCTGTACTTCAGATTAGTGAAGTGGTTGAATAAAGGCTTACTAGACTTTACATAGCACTCTAAGCCGATGTCAACATCCATCAGAGCTCACCACCAAAAGGCCATTGATCGGCTAGTAGAGACTTATCAGAATGACACTAGGTTTAATGCTTTGATTATTGGTGGCTCCGTGGCCAAGGGTTGTGCCAGAGACGATTCAGATGTTGATTTTTTCATTGTTGCAAATGATAATGAGTTTGACAAAAGAAAGTCAGAAGGCGATCTCTTTATCAATAGAACCGATCTTTGCGATTACCCAGGTGGTTTTGTTGATGGTAAAGTTGTGAGCTATTCTTATCTCCAAGAACTAGCTAATAAGGGAAATGAGCCATCACGGGCCGCCTTTGACGGGGCGTTCATTGCATATTCACACCTGGATGGCCTTTCTAGCATGGTTCAAAGCATACCTGTCTACCAAGAAACGGGGCATAAAGAACGCCTGAAGGCTTTCTATTCAATGGCTTTTATGCAAAACTGGTTAATGGGTGAAGCCAACCGGCACGACAATATATACACGAAGTCACGAGCCGCGACTCAACTAGCCTTCTATGCCGGGCGTTTGATTCTGGCTTATAACAAGGTACTTTATCCCTATCATAAATGGCTGATGCACTACTTGGAAAAATGCCCTGATAAGCCAGACTCTGTGCTAGAAAATATCAAGTCGGTGCTGAACGAACCAAACCTACAAAATGCCAATCGCCTGTTTCAGAGTATTCAAGACTTCAGTGACTGGGGGATCCCCGATCATGATGCATTTTTATGGTTTATGGAAGAAGTGGAATGGAGTTGGATGAATGATAATACCGCTCTCGAAGACCTGTAGTTTAACTAAGTGTAATCTAGGGTCTACTTAGGTTGCAATTAGTGATCTACATTTTTAAGAATCACTTCTCAATGGAACTTTGCCTTGATAAAATCGATTACCTTAACCGAACATTTTTTAAATCTCAAGCCTTATGAGAATACTCATCATCGGTGGAAATGGAACCATAGGAAATCCAGTTGCCACAAAGTTTGCCGAAGCGTACGAAGTAATCATTGCGGGAAGAAATAGCGGTGAAATCAATATAGATATCGCGGACAGCGCTTCCATTCGTGCAGCATTCGAGAAAACCGGAAAACTAGATGCTATTGTGTGTATTGCGGGTGAGGCGAAATGGGCTGCCTTTAACGATCTCTCAGAAGAAGATTACTATATCGGTTTACGCAGCAAACTCATGGGACAAGTAAACGTGGCCCGTATTGGTAGAGAGTTCTTGAATCCTGGAGGATCCATTACCCTTTCCACCGGGATCTTGGCAGATGATCCCGTATTGATGACTACAAGTGCTGCCATGGTCAATGGTGGCGTTCACAGCTTTGTCCAGGCCGCTGCGCTTGAAATGGAGAATGGACATAGAATCAATGCCGTTTCGTTAGGTATGGTAGAGGCTGCCTATGAAAAGTATAAAGGTTACTTCCCTGGACACAATCCAGTACCTATGGATGTCACGGTAAATGCTTATGTTAGAAGTGTCTTTGGCACAGATAATGGCAAAGTTCTGAGATTCTATTGAGGCTAATTTATAACCTCAATGTGTCTCAATCGTTAAATGCTAAGAATAAAAGACTATGGCTGAACTTACTTTAATCTTCGAAGGAACAGATTTTGAATCTAAAATTGTCAAAGGGCGTTTGGAAGACGCTGGTATAAAATCACTAACAAAAAGTGAAACCAATGCCGGGTTAATCTCAGGATTTGGTTCGGTCGATGTTAGTAGAGTTTTTGTCAACCCAGCAGACGTGGATAAGGCTTCAGAACTCATTGAAAAGATGAATTCTGACAAGGAGGCTTAACACCGTTATCACCTTCATTAGCTAACTTAATCTAGTATTAGTTAACTTGGTTGGATGACAACCCCGACCATAATGCCCTCGATCAAAAGAGCCTTAACCTGTTTCTGGCTTCTCACCTTTTCTTCTATTAGCTGTTTAGCACAAAACTACAGAGTGCTCATTACCAATGATGACGGTATATCTTCTCCTTTAATAAAAACCCTTAGCCAAGAGATTAGTAAACTTCCAAACGTTGAGGTTGTCATTTCAGCACCTGCAGAAAACCAATCCGGTAGCAGTCAATCGACTGATGGGCGTGAGTTGACGGTTGAGAAAATCGTGAAAGAAGGTGAATTCTTTGGCTATGCCGTTAGTGGACGCCCAGCGGATGCCGTAAGGTTCGGTTTAAGAGTTCTGGGCAAAGAAAAGCCTTTTGACCTTGTGATCTCTGGGATCAACCGAGGGTCAAATGTGGGCAAACTCTCACATTTATCAGGAACGGTTGGAGCGGGTATGGAAGCTCTATATCATGGTGTCCCAGCCATTGCAGTTTCTCAGGAAGTACGAGGTGTTAATACCGAAACCTCAGCTCAATTTGTAGCACAAATCGTATCTAAATACCAAAAAGATGGTGCACCTAAGGGGGTGGTTATCTCCATCAATATTCCCGCAGGTGAGTTGAAGGGCGTATCCATTAAGCCAATGGGTGAAGCTTATCTTGATATGGGTAATTATGTTTTGAAGAGCGATTCCGGCAGCACAAGTATCTACCAGCAAAGATTGGCTTTAGCCAAGGCAAAGGACACAAATAGCGATACATACGCTTACCAGCAAGGCTATATTACCCTTACTCCTCTAAAGTTTGATTGGACGGCATATGAACTGCTGGATAGCATGGCCGAATGGGATCTAAAAATAAAGAATTGATTTATTGATTTCGATCAAGTAGACTTAGTACCAAGCCTTCTCACTTTTGCGCTTCGAAAAAAGACCAAATGAAGGAAAAGATAAAACGGGCCTATGAAGAGTTGGCCGATAGCTACAGTGCTCACATAGATCACAAACCTCACAACGCCTATTACGATCGCCCAAACACCCTGAGTTTAGTAGGAAATGTAAAAGGTAAAAAGGTCCTAGATGCGGCCTGTGGACCTGGCAAGTATGCTGAAATCTTGATGAATCAAGGTGCAGAGGTCACAGGTTTTGATCTTAGCCCTAAGATGATTGAAAACTCCAAAGCTCGAAACCCAAATCGGGGTAATTTCTTCGTGCATGACCTTGAAAAACCGCTGAATTCTTTATCAGACGAGACTTTCGACATAGTACTAAGCGCCTTGGCGATGCACTATATTGAAAACTGGGAACAAACCATCCGAGAATTCAATCGCGTGCTCAAACCCAAGGGGCAATTGATCATTTCCATTGAACACCCATTTTTCGAGCATTTATATTTTAAATCAGAACGATACTTTGAAGTAGAGCCTGTCAAGTGTACCTGGAATGGTTTCGACCGGCCAGTTGAAATCAACAGTTATAGAAGGCCTCTCCAAGAATGTTTAAACCCCTTACTTGAGAATGGTTTTACCTTAGACAAATTATTAGAGCCAAAGCCTGTCGAAGCTTTTGAGGCCTTGGACCCAAAGCATTTCAACGAGTTAAATGCTTTCCCTGCTTTTATGTGTATGCGTGCATTAAAAAGGGGTTAAGCTCTAAGACTTTTACCTCACCAAAACCTATTGATTTTGGTTATCCGCTAACAAGTGACCAAATTCAAGGAAACAGTCGGTTGAGGCTATGAATAGAAAAGATTTTGTGAAAATGTGTGGGATCCTGGGCATTGGTGTCCCATTTCAACTCTCATTGAATGCGTGCAGCAATGATGATGCCCCTAACCCAGAGTTCAATGGCAGAGTGGTCATTATTGGTGCTGGAGCTGGCGGCATGTCAGCAGGCTACCTCCTTAGTCAGCTAAATATTGATTTCGAAATTCTTGAAGCATCTTCAATCAACGGTGGTCGCATGAGAATAGATACAGATTTCGCAGACTTTCCCATACCGCTTGGGGCCGAATGGCTAGAGACCAATGTGGGTGTTTTGGGAGAAATTGTCAACGATTCTTCTGTCCAAGTCGACATTGATACGGTTTCAGACGCCCCCGACCTGAAGTTTGTCAATTCTTCTTGGTATTCCTTCTTCCAGGAATACATCCTCCCCTCTGTCTCTTCCAAAATCAATTATAAGACAGTGGTCGAGTCCATAGACTATTCAGGCGATCAGGTTATAGTCCGTACGGCTAGTCAAGAGTACACGGCTGACAAAGTAGTTGTTGCCGTCCCGCTTAGAATACTTCAATTGGGTAATATCAATTTCACTCCACAACTACCGACTGACAAACTTAATGCAATCAATAGTCCTACCGTTTGGGAAGGTTTCAAAGCATTTTTTGAGTTCTCTCAAGATTTCTATGGAGATGGACATGCCTTTAATATTTCACCCGAAACAGACGGTCAGAAGATATACTATAATGCATCTCTTGGACAAAACACCACCAAAAACATCTTAGGTCTTTTCACGGTAGGTAAACCTGCTCAGGATTTGATCACTAAAACTGGAGATGAACTAAGAGACTATATCCTCAACGAACTAGATGGATTGTTTAACAATCAGGCCACCCCTAGCTACATAAAGCACATTACTCAAAACTGGAATGATGAGCCTTACATACAAGGAGGATATTTGACAGACCATGCCAACTGGCGTACTGTTAGAACCCTTGGGGAACCAGTGGCCGATAAAATCTACTTTGCTGGGGGTGCTTACACTGATGGGGAAGATTGGGTATCTGTTCATCTGGCGGCAAAATCGGCCCGTGAAGCAGTCACCAGACTCACTAACTAAGACAAGCGACAAAGGATATTGACGCGACCTTTGTGAGAGTTCTTTTAAAAGGATCAATAAATTCTTCAAACTAACAGCCTGAAGACAATATTTCTTTGTCAAAAGGCTAATTTCGGGATCGAACAGATGATACACTACTTCTGAACATGAGTGAAATAACGATCCGTATTGGAGGAGTTCCAGAACACTTTAACCTACCGATTCATTTGGCGACTGAGGATGGTTCTTTTGCCAAGAGTGGCATAAACCTGCAATGGACTGACTTTCCGGGTGGTACAGGTCAAATGACCAAAGCCCTCAGAGAAGATGAGGTCGACCTATGCATACTCCTTACGGAGGGCATGATTACGGATATAATCAAAGGCAATCCCAGTAAGATTATCAGCGAATACGTGATCACTCCATTGACCTGGGGAATTCATACAGGCTTGGAAAATCCATTAGAAGCGTATGATAATATCTTTGATAAGCAACATGCCATCAGTCGGTTCGGGTCTGGTTCTCATCTTATTTCCATTGTCAATGCCAATAGTAAAGGTCAAACCATCCGTCCTGATCAATTCACTGTAATCAATAATCTTGATGGTGCACTGGCCTCACTGAACGCACTGGAGACAGATGTATTCTACTGGGAAAAGTACACCACCAAACCCTATGTAGACTCAGGCCAGATCAGAAGAATTGGTGAATACCTCACTCCCTGGCCTTGCTTTGTAATCGCTGCTACGGATAAGATTCTGGAAAGACACCCTAAAGTCATAGATGAGTTGCTAGATATTATTCAGGCCAGCTGTCATCATTTCATGCAAGACGAAAGTGTCATGCCTATCGCCAGCAAGCGATACCATCAGGAACTAAAGGATATTGAAAGGTGGTACCATAGTACAGAGTGGGCACCGGATAGCTGGGTAAGTGACAAGATGATAAAGAGCGTCATATTCCATCTCGAAGCGGCCAGTATCATCGAAAAGAACCAACCCATTCCTGAACTCATTTGGAAGCGATAAAGTCTAAGCGATTGCTTATTTTTAAGGATAACCTTAAACTATGAAAGCCTCATCTTCTTTTCTTTGCCTATTCCTTATAGGTCTTAGTTTTTCTTGTCAAACCAATGCTCCTCAAGCTCCGACAACCACCAGGTATAACGATCTCGTATCTCTATTTACAGATTGGAGGGCATTCGAGAATCCCCCCCTATTGGATGGAGCACCGGACTATACCGCATCGACATTCGATGCGAGGTGGGATGACTTTCTGAATTTAAGAAGCCGACTCAATAGTATAGATACGAGCAGTTGGCCGGTAAGTGAAAAAGTAGATTGGATGGTTGTCTGGGCAGAAATGAATGGATATGAATTCAACTACAAAACTTTAAAACCATGGGTTCGCGATCCTGCTTACTACAAATCAGTCTGGATGTCTCGAAGCGATGTCCCCGCTCACGAAGGACCTACTCACCATGCAACAACCGAAGTCTGGACCTACGATTTTCCATTGAATCAAACCCAACGAACGGCTTTCCTAAACGACTTAAAAGTAATTCCTTCACTCAATACTCAGGCACAACAAAATCTAACAGGTAATGCCCGGGACCTATGGATCACAGGCATTAGAGATATCAGAACACAAAGCACCAATCTGATAGGCTTAAAAGCATTACCGGGTATCGCTGAGGATTCAGAAATCATCTCTGCCATTGATGCCGCAATTGCTTCAACTGACGACCTGGTCAGCTGGCTTGAAGCAGAGTCTTCATCCAAAACTGGACCCTCTGGTATTGGAAAAGATGCCTACTCATGGTATTTACAAAATGTACATCTGGTACCTATGACCTGGGAAGATGAAGTCATGCTTTTAAAAACAGAGTTAGCGGGTGCCTGGTCAGCCCTGAAGCTGGAGGAACACAAGAATAGGAATTTACCTCAACTAGAGGCAGCAGATTCTCCGGAAGCCTATGATAGGTTAGCCGATCAGGCCGCTAATAATTTGATGGATTTTCTTGAAAACCAAGAGATTATCACGGTTAAAGATTACTTCGAACCGGCCCTTAGAGAGCATTTGGGCTCATTTGTTCCCGAAGAAACCCGAAACTTCTTTTGGATCGCAACACATTATGATCCACGCCCATTGTATTCACACTTTTATCACTGGTTCGAACTAGCGATCATGGACAACGAACCACATGAAAGTGAGATTAGAAAGGGGCCATCGCTCTATAACATATTCGACTCAAGAAATGAAGGAATGGCTACGGCTGTTGAAGAACTCTTTATGGATGCGGGGCTTTATGAAGACTCTCCACGATCGAGGGAAATTGTCTATATCATGATTGCCCAAAGAGCCGCCCGTGGCTTGGGTTCACTGTACGCCCATGCCAACGAAATGACCATGGAAGAAGCGGGAGGCATTCACTCGGAATACACACCACGTGGATGGATGAAAACTGAAAAAGAGCTTCTCATTTTTGAACAGCACCTCTATTTGAGACAGCCTGGCTATGGGACCAGTTATATCACAGGTAAGCATTTAGTCAAAAATGCTTTGGCTGAATTTGCAAGAATGAAGGAAGCTAAGAACGAACCTTTTGTTGTCAAGGAGTTTTTCGATCGGATGAATGCTATTGGAAGTGTTCCAACAGCAATGGGCCATTGGCAGCTAACCGGTATAAACCCATTTGAGCAAAAGTAAGGCTACTGAATATCTTTAATAATGGCTTTATAAGCTTCCTCATCACCATTAAAGGCGGCATTGATGATGCGATCAACTAGTTTGCTTAGGGCACTACCCTCTTTGGCATTCAAAGTACTCAGCACATCTTCTATCTCTGTACTCTGATAGACCTTTAGTTCCATTAGTCTTGGAACCAACTCTTGAATCAATTCCAGTTCGGCTGTGCTTAGTGCTTGCTCCTCTCGGTCTACTGTCGGTTCATCAGTGAGTAATTGGGCATTGACGTTTGGCAAGGTAAACCAAAACTTAGCACCCTTATCAGGTTCCGAAATCACACCTATGTCGCCCTTATGTGCCCTTATGGCGAGTTGACAGAAGGCTAAACCAAGACCTGTTGATCTTGATCGACCAACCTCTTTACCTTCCAATTGAACATAACGATCAAAGATGGCTTGTTGCTTGTCCTTAGGAATTCCTGGTCCTTCATCTTCTACAGAGAAGTATAGTTGTCCTTCATTGTTCACTAATATTTCAACAGTCACTTTCGAATTAGCAGGTGAATATTTGATGGCATTGGTTAACAAATTGACTACTACTCTTTCCAGCAGCTCCTCATCCATCTCAGTTTTAAGCTCTTCATAAGCGATTAGCTGAAAATCAATACTCTTTTCATCAATTCCATCTTGGACATCTTCTATTGCCTGATTAACTACCTCATTAAAACTACCATGAACAAGACTTAGCTGAACATTCGCCTCCTCAAACTTTTGAACGTCAAGCATATTCAGTACTAAATTGAGCATGCGCTTAGCAAGGGTTGCGACCTTTTTTTCACCAGATCGAATGATGACACTTAACGGGTTTTTCAAATCATGCGCGATCATTGATGTCATATCTTCTTTGAACTGCCCCAATTCGATCAACTTTTGATTGTTTGTTTTTAGCTCTTCTGCCTGAATTGCTATTTCATCTTTCTGCATGATGATTTCCTGAGTACGCTCCTCAACGAGTCTCTCTAAGCGTTCTTTCTCCTTCAAAAGCCTGTGCGTATATGCCCTAACGATAATCCAAATGGCAAGAATAATCAGAAGGCCATATCCACCGAATGCCAAGGTACTTCTGTACCAAGGTGCATAAACTCTAAATTCAAACGTTGCTATTTCTCCCTCATGACCATATATGTTCTTAGACCTGACTTTAAATGTATATCTGCCTTCCGAGAGATTGGTATACTCTTTATAAGTACTCGTACTCCAGTCACTCCAGCTTTCTTCATAACCTTCCAGTTGATATCTAAAAAGGTTTTTTTCTGAATCCTCAAAAGAAAGAGCACTGAAGTCAAACGATATTGAATTGTTTTTATAGTCGAGTCCCGAACCGTTATCAAGAAATGCCTGCGCAAATGTCACCCCTCCAAACAAGACCTGATCACCTGTTTTCACTTGACTCATGACTGTTTTGAAAGGTGTTATTTCTTTGGGCACCCAATCGGGGTGATACTGAATTAAGCCCTCCGGGCCAACGAACAACACAGTGTTATCTGGAAGTGGGTAGATTTTTTGTGTCTGAAAATCATTGATTTTGGCAAATGAGGTGGTATCCAAGGAATAACCATCGTCATCCTTGGTAAACCGAACTTTGCGTCCAGCTGTAACGGTATACACATTACCATTTGGTGTCTGTTCTAAGATTCGATATTTATCACCTCCCACTAAACCCTCGAAAGGTTCAAAGAGCATGAAAGTATCTTTCTCTGCGTGATATTCGAAATAGTAGTCATCTCCAACGAAGAGTATTCCGTTCTTAGCTTCTGGGAAAACCACCACCTGATTGGCATCCATTCTAGGTAAGCCATGCTCGGGCCCAAAAGTCTTCATCTCTACGATTGAATCCAGTGCTGCATTTAGCTTGACTCTTCTTAGTGTATCCAAACCATCACCCATCCATATATAACCTGCATTATCCTCACCAATGACTGGGACATTTCCCCAAAACCCCTCTATCTGAGCCTCTCCAACTAGTTTTCCGTTTTTCAGTCCAAGTAAAAACAAATGATTATTGAAACCGTGTACAATGTATTTGCCGGGTCGTGTGGGAAGTGGTGCCAAACCCCAAGGTTCTGCCGGTATAACCTTTTCGCTTGGTCCATTCATATTCACCTTAACAATCGCATTGCCAATGGAAGCATAGAGCTTATCATCTATGATATCCAGATCCCAGGTTTCTTGTTGGGACGATTCGATTTGCTTAAAGGAATTTCCCTCCGAATACTTTATACCCCATGTCGTACCTAAAAAAAGCGTATCATTCTTAAGCATAGCACTCAGCAGGCCGGCATCAACTCCTGTTTTTTCATCGGCCATGGTGAATGGACTGTTAAGCATTACATAAGTCAAGCCTTTGTTTGTAGCCACCCAGTAATTCCCTGACTTGTCGACAAAACCTTTTCTCACCGCATTGTCTGAAAGGCCATCACGCTTTCTGAGGTGATGAATAACATTGAATCTTTCATCGGTTATAATCAACCCATCATTTGCCGAATTCATAGCATAACCGTAACCTGAAATTGGTACGATATCCATGACAAAAACGCCCCTCAATAGTTTCTTCAGGTTATCGAAGACGGGGCCCTCTGCCCTTACCGCTCCCTCATCGCTAAAGATTAAAGCATCACCGGTATATTCTATCAATAGGAGTTTATCATCCTCCCATGGCACCAATCCACTTGTCGTTGATCTAGGCATTGTCGCCTTTTCCCCACCTTTTACTAACTGAAAATCTCCATCTTCATAGGTATACAAGCCGGAAACGGGCAATAGGTAATAAACACGGTTGTTAACCATGTAACCTCTATTGATATTACCTCTTTCATTGCCAGCAAGAATTACCTCAATCTCATCATTGAAATACCTTACAACAAAATAAGGAGTCATAAAAAACACCCCCTCATCGGTGATATGGGTCTTATAAAAGTCGGGATTAGAATTCCTGTAGTCCTCCGGGACTTGGTCAATCAGTGACGTGAATTTGTGAGCTCCAAGACTATCTGTTTCCAAATATCCAAGATCACCGATGCCACCGACATAGATTCTTCCATTGCTATCCTTAGCTAATGACCTAACGGTATTGAAATTGCTTAGAAGCGTGGTATTCCAGTGCTTACCATCAAAGGTCAATATTCCTGTTTTGCTAGCGAAGTACATTAGCCCATCATCGCCTTGAAGTACATCCCAGTTCTGGCCCAATCCGTCATAATCCTTCGGGTTATAGGCCTGTAGATACGGCAGACCATACAGGTATGACTGCTGAGCAGTGACTTCAGAAGCAGCAAAGGCAATCAGCAAACTGAGAAAGACTATCCGTGTTATGACGTGACGTATCATGGTAAATGGCTAATCAATTTGTTCGATTACTTCTCTCAAATTCTCTTCTTCGGGAATATGCAGCTTCCTTTTCAACCGATACAAGGCTGTCCTGCTGCTACCAGAAGTGATGTTCAACAAGCGCGCGATCTCCTTGTTGTCCATTCTGAGCTTGATGTAGGCACAAATCTTTAAGTCTTTATGGGTAAGTTCATTTGAGATCTCTGTAAGCCGATCGAAGAAATGTGGGTTTACCTCTTCAAAATGCATCTTGAAGGTATCCCAACTACTATCAAGGTCTAAATCGTTTGAGATCTGACGCTTGAGTTGTTTTACTTGGTATCGTAATTCTTCCGTACTGATATCTGGTAAAGAAGACTCCAAACGAACTACTTTACCATGTAACTGCCCTAACAGACTATTCTTCTCTACAATGAGCATAGAAGTTGTGCTGAGCTTCCTGTTCTTCAGGTCTATCTCGCTTTGCAACAGCTCATTAATCGCCAATTGTTGCGCTTTAAGTCTCAAAGCTGTATTGATTCGAGCACTCAGTTCAATGAAATCTACAGGCTTGCGCACATAGTCTACAGCCCCTGCCTCTAATGCCGTTTGAAGGTCTTCGGAATTTGTCATTTTTCCCGTGGCCATAATCACTGGTATATCCTGTGTTGAAGAATCGTCCTTAAGTATACGAATTGCCTCCAGTCCATCCATAACTGGCATATCCCAATCCATCAAAATCAGGTCAGGTAATTCCTGCTTGGCAACACGGACACCGTTCAAACCATTGTTGGCATTGATTACATTAAAATTGATATGATGAGATTTGAGCTCATCTGCAATCATGCGAATGATATCACGATTATCATCAATGATCAAAATCGTTTTTCGTTCCATTGTGTTTTGGCTGTGCTATGAAACTAGCAATACTTTTGGTAGCAATCCAAGTTTAACTATTAATCGTTCAAGCTTTCCGACCTGTCAAAACGTAGACATGAGAGCTATTAAGGCAGAAATGATATGGAATCTTACCAATTCTCATGTTGACAGTTTGTTGACGCAGCAGTTCGTAATTATGCCATATCGAAAGAAATCCTGACAGCATAAACCACTGGCTTCGATCCGAATTAAAATGGCACAAGCGTCACTTTTTAGGAGCAGGCTTCCCTCCTGTCCCCTTAAGATTCACTAGCTTGTTCAGAATATCAAACCAGAAGGGACTTCCCATGGATACCGCGAATCCAGTGATGACCAAGCCCACAATTTTCATGAGGAAAATCAGTACATAGTTCCAAAAACCCAAATCGTCTTTGGACTTCTTCAAAGACAAAACGAAAGAATCCCAACCGAGCGGTAGACTCAAAGCTTTGAGCTCGGCATTAACCTCTTTTAAATTAGAGACGCTTCCCTTAATCTCATTAATTAAAACCATTCCGTCCTGGCCGATCACAACAGAATCCGTATTCTGGGCAAGAGCAGAACGCTCCATTACCTGTTCATAAAAAGCGACAGTCAGTGAATCCTGCGTACTCCTTGAGGCTTGCTCCACCAGTGCATCACGGACGTCCTTATTGTTATAAAGGTATTTCGAAAGCGTAATGGTGTCTGCGTTAAATAGGAACACTACAGTGAATGAAAATACCAATAGCCACTTTTGCTGCATATTCCGGTAGGTGCCTCCCACCCTAATCATACAGTTATCAAACCAATCTCCAACGCCTTTCTTTACCTCAAGCAACTCATCAATCACTTCATCCTTTTTGGCTTTGATATAGTTCTGTGCTTTGGTTTCTGCCTCGGTAATTTGCTGAAGGATATTTCTTTTCAAATCATTGGGAAGCAACTGCGATTTCTCAAAGGCACCTTTGATTTCGTTGACAGTATAAGTAACCCCATTGCCGTCTTCTTGATTCACGATATCAAATAGGGCATCAACAAAGTTCTGATCAGGTATGTAAGCTGGCTTCCGCCCTTTTTTCACTAAGGTTTTGATCAAATCATGATCTAGGAGTTTATCAGCTAAGCCTTCCTTCTCGAAAGTATCTTTTAACCAAGCCTCTAAGTTATGTGCGCGAAGACTTAGTGATTTTGAGCGAATTTCTAAGAGGATAGAAACTACAATACTGAGCAAAAAATAGATGAATATTATACCGATTACCAGGTCGAGAAATCCTAATCCAGTCATTGTGTGTAAGGTTGATTCCAGACTAAGATAAGCCTTTTTGAAAATTGAGTAAAGTGCTTACCTCAAAAGTCAATTCTTTAAATTAATCTGGTAGGTATAGTGCTTTGACTGTTTAACAGGCTCAGACTTGCTCTTGCTCACCTTTGAGGTAATTTGATAGTTGATCTTTTGGGTTTTCGGTTTAACCGAGGGGAGCTTAAAGTCAACTTTTAGTTTCTTGTGAGCCGTAACATTTCTGCCTTTATTGAAAGCCCTCTCGAACTTCAAAAGCTTGATTAGGCGAACCACTTCCTCATCACAACCATAACCGAGGCTTGTCAATATTTTAATGTTAGAGGTTCTTCCCAAACCATCAACATCATAAGCCGCTTCAACAGCACCTTCAATCTTTTCATCCAATGCTGATTGTGGGTACTTAAGGTTCTTTTCAATAAATGATTTAAGTGCGCTTTCACCCCCGCGATAACGAGGCATTTTCAAGGGCTTATCTTTTCTAGGTTTAGACATCAGTCTAGTTTAAACCTCCTGATTTCTATGGGTTTAACTTTAGATAAATCCAGATTCTTTTCCTGATCATAAGCTTGCCAAGGACTATTGGCCAAGTAATAGAAATAGCCATCTTTAACCTGACCCAGGGTTGGTTCTCCCAAACTCTCTCCTCCTCTATTGATGATCCTTTCCGACTCAATATTAAGGCCAGATGCATTTAAAAAGTATTGCACAACTCTATAAGGCTTTGTCCCATTATGAATCGCTATCAAGCTATTGTCATAGTAGTACAACCCATCAATTCCTTTCAAAAGGCTTGATTCGGGGGCAAAGACATCATCGATGTCGGTGTCATTGATGTCGATCCTGAAAAGCCCCTTAATGTAGTCTGAGACATATAAGTAATTCTCATCATCGGTGAGTGTTAGACCCTGTAGGTTGAAGTAACCATCTGACAAATCAAATTGCTTGCGATTGAAGGCACCTAAGTAGTCGGAAGTATCAGTGTTATCTCTACTAAGGAAAGGCGTCATGCTGTTTGATAGCCAAAGCCTATTTTCCTGATCAACTTCGAGGTCTCCAATAATTGATTCTTCATCGTAAGATATGCCTTGAATGATCTTACCAGTGTTAAGATCTATTTGTAATACAACCGATTTTCCATTGTCAGCCTGCTCAAAGCCTTTCATCTCCGGCATAGCAGCTGTGCTCACCCAAAGATTACCTCTGGCAAAATCAGCCTTCATACCCAAAACGGCATATGGTGTTTCAACCCAATCGGTAACCTTGCCATCAAGGCCCACTTTAACGATTTTCTTTTCACGAACGCTCCCGAGCAACATCTCCCCATTTTTGAGAATCACAAAGCTTTCAGGGTGCAAGTGACCAGCGTCAATCGTCATGTACAACTCATCGTTCACCTCTTCCTCGGCCAACCTGGTCTGAAGTGCAATGAGTCTTTTGTAATTCTTATGAGTTCTAACATTGTCAAAGTCCGGATTGTCGACAAAGTTGAAAGTGGCATCCATCAGTAGCATCTGGTTCAACTTTTGAATACTACGAATCTTCCTTCCTGTTAAAGCCCATGCAGCCGCCAGTTTAGGAACTATGGCTGGATGATTGGGTCTCATTTCATCCGCTTTGCGGATATTCTCTAAAAAGAGTTCGTAGTTCTTTGCTTCATATGCCGAGGTGGCAGCAGTATAGTAATCTTGAAGACTCTTTTCTTCCTGAGCGAATAGACTAAAAGATAAGACTAAAGCGAAACCCAGATATAATGATTTCATATCAACAAAATTAGGCCAAAAAAATAATTCCAGCTTGGGCTGGAATTATGGGTAGTCCAGATGAAGGAGTTTCCAAAACATCTTTCTGACTCATAAACAGTTCATACGGACTTTACCCTTAGGAGGTTGGCACAATCAATTCTACTCGTCCCTTTACCACTTATATAATCTTGGATTAGGCCTTTTGCCATAAAGGCTTTTTGAATTAATTTCAGACACTTCTAACCTTAAAATTATGATGATTAGAGTCCTCAAGAATATTCGATTTTTATCGCTTTTCGCACTGGTAGCACTCCTTGGTGCTCAAGATGCACAAGCGCAACGCATACCTGATCAGGTAGTAGAAAGTATCAAGTTCAGAGAAATTGGCCCAACACGACAAGGTGGACGTTATGTCGACTTTGCAGTGGTAGACAGAGCACCTAAAGTAATTTACGCGGCTACAGCCTCTGGTGGTTTATGGAAAACTATCAACAATGGCCAGTCATGGAATTCCATTTTTGATAATGAAAATATCATTTCTATCGGTGCTGTTGCTGTGGATCAGCAAGACACCAGCATTGTATGGGTAGGGACTGGAGAAGCTAATAACTCCAGAAGTTCATACTGGGGCAATGGTATTTACAAATCTACCAATGGTGGACAGAGCTGGACCAATATGGGGCTTCCGGAGTCTCATCATATTGGTAGAATCCTAATTGATCCGAACAACTCGGATGTGGTTTATGTCGCAGCATTAGGCCACTTATATTCAGAAAATCCTGAAAGAGGACTTTACAAGACGACCGATGGAGGTAAGACTTGGACTAAGTCTCTTGAAGTAAAAAGAAAAGATGGCAAGTACATCGGTGTGGTTGATATGGCGATGAGCCCAGACGATCCTAATGCACTGATTGCCGCAGCTTACGATAAAATCAGAAGACCCTGGACCTTTAACGAAGGTGGCGAGGGTAGCGGCATTTATAAATCTACCGATGCTGGTAAAACCTGGAGCAAACTTTCTAACGGACTACCAGGCGGATTCCTTGGAAGAATTGGTGTAGCTTATGCTCCTGGCAATTCAAACGTGGTGTATGCCAATATTGAAAATGTCAATGTGAAAGGGATCTCTGACAAAGAGCGTAGAAATATGCTCGAAGTTGGTATTCCTCTAAAAAGAGGTCAACGCGTTGACGGTGTACAGATGTACCGTTCAGACGATGGTGGATCTACTTGGAGAATGATTAGCCCTGAGGGGGTCGACATTGGAGGAGCTCCTTCTTATTACTATCAGCAAGTACGAGTCGATCCAAACGATGAAGATCATGTTTATGTAATCGGTATTCGCGTTTGGGAATCCAAGGATGGAGGAGACAACTGGGACACTGCCTTCCGCTTTGGTGGTGACAACCATGCTATGTGGATCGATCCAGATGATTCTGACCACTTTATCTTAGGCTATGACCATGGAATGGGAATCACCTATGATGCTGGAAAGACCTGGTATCACCCAGATGAAATTCCATTGGCACAGTTCTATGCAGTGGGTGTAGATATGGACTACCCTTATAATGTTTATGGTGGGCTTCAAGACAATGGTTCAGTAAAAGGACCAAGCACTATGAAAGATGGTAGTGCCATCAATTATGAGCAATGGGCTCGTGTAGGTGGTGGAGACGGTATGTATAATGTGGTAGATCCAAGCAACAACCGTTACCTGTATAATGAATCTCAATTCGGTCCACTAAGACGAATGGATATGGAAACGGGTGAATCGAAAGGTATCCGATATTCAAACCGTAGTATGCGTTGGAACTGGAATGCCCCAATCATGGTATCTCAGCATAATACAGATGTGATCTACCATGCAGGTAATAAGTTGTTAAAATCATCATTCCGTGGTGAAAATTGGGAAGAGATCAGCCCTGATTTGAGTAAAAATGATGCTGTAAAAGCAGCAGGAACGGGCAACATCCAATACGGAACGATTACTACCATTGATGAGTCTCCTTTGGATCCTGATGAACTCTGGGTAGGCACAGACGATGGCAATGTTCAAATGACTTTGGACGGTGGTAAAAACTGGACGCTCCTCAATGATAACATACCAAACAATCCAGAATACTGGGTAACCCGAGTAGAAGTATCTAATCACTTCCCTGGCACTGCCTATGTTACTTTCAATGGTATGAGAAGAGATGATTTTACCGCCTATGTCTATAAGACAACTGATCATGGCAAAACATGGACATCTATTGCCAATGGTATTCCTGCAGAAGCTGTCAATGTGATTAGAGAAGATCATAAAAATCCTAACCTCCTGTTTGTAGGAACAGAATTGGGAACTCATGCGAGTGTTGACGGTGGTAAAAACTGGACAAAGTTCATGACCAATATGCCGACCAACCCGGCCTATGATATGTTGATTCACCCAAGAGAGAACGAGTTGGTGGTTGCAACACATGGACGTGGTATTTTCATTGCTGATATTTCTCCGCTTCAAGGTATGACCGCTGAAGTAATGAATAGCGGTATGGAATTATTCGACATTACGCCTAGTGTTCAATATATCAGAGGCTTAAGAAATGTATCTGCCTACACCAACTTCAATGGAGAAAGCAGAAGACCTGGCTCTCATATGTATTTCTACAGTGCTAATGGTGGCAAGGCAACGCTTAAGATCATGCAAGGTCAGCGTGAATTATACAAAATGGAAATTGACGCAGATGCAGGCCTCAATCATGCCATTTGGCCTTTTACTAGAATTATCAGTGAACGTTCTCAAAAAGATCTTGATAATATGGCTGCTCGTTTCAAGAGATTCGGTATGTCTGATGCGCAGATTGCCTCACGCATGGAAACTGCCAAGTACATTACAGGTCCTGTTGGCCCTGGCACTTACCAGGTAGTATTAGAATCTGGAGGAAAGACCATCACAAAAGATGCGATTGTCCTAAAAGATCATTGGACGAATAAGTAATCACATAGATTCCAAGGAGCCCATTCTGATATTCAGGATGGGCTTTTTATTTTTAGCCTAAACCATAACAGCTTATGATTGGATTAACAACCGAAAGACTATTATTCAGACAGTGGCAACCTAGTGACTACCAAATATTCTCTGATTTTTACACCAAGAAAGAGAATGCCCAATATGTAGGTGGTATCAAAGGGCCTGAAGACTCTTGGCGTCTGATGGCTACTTATGTCGGCCATTATATACTCAAGGGCTATTCCTATCTCGCTGTTGAAGAGAAAAGTACAAAGCAACTGATCGGTACTGTGGGGCTTTGGAATTCAGAACCCTGGCCAGAGAAAGAGCTAGGCTATTGGTTATTACCTGAAGCACAGGGCAAAGGCTTTGGCTTAGAGGCTGGAATCGCTGTTCGTGATTATGCCCTAGAAATCCTCAACTTTGACTCACTTGTTAGCTATATTGATCCATCAAACAAAGCATCAGTGCAGTTGGCTACACGTTTGGGTGCCAAATATGATACAACGCTCGATCTCCTTGACTTTGGACCACATGCTGTCTACCGGTATAAGTGACATACGTATTCAATGACTTCAAAATCAATAACATGACTTCCCCTATACTCCCAGTTAGCAAAGAGGAATACCCTGAGATAGTAGAAGTATGGGAAGCCTCTGTCAGAGCGACTCATCATTTTCTTCCAGAGGCGGACATTCAATACTTTAAACCTCTTATTCTAAATACTTACCTGGATGCTGTTGAGCTACGTTGCATCAAAGATTCTGAAGGTAAAGTCCTGGGTTTTTTGGGTGTTGCTGAAAGAAGTATTGAAATGCTCTTTATGCATCCAAGTGTAATTGGAAAGGGTTTGGGAAGACAATTATTAAACTATGCCATTGAACATTTCAAGGCTTTCAAAGTGGACGTCAATGAGCAGAACCCAGAAGCTGTAAAGTTTTATCAGCACTGTGGATTTGAGGTGGTCAGCCGTTCTCCTTTAGACCCATTGGGTAAACCCTACCCTATTTTGCATCTCAGTTTATGAATCTTTAACGCTTCACCCTCTAGAATGCCCGAAATATTTATTTACTTCGTGCGCGTAAAATGCATATCGAATGAGAGGCGTGAATAAATTGGTACTGGCTATTGCTGTTTTACTGCTTGCCGCAAGCTGTAACAAGAAGGATGTTCCTCAGAAAGATTACTTCTTTACTTTCAAAGTAAAGATGAGTAAAAAGATCACTGAGCCAACCATTATTAACGGTTACTACGGTACAATGAACCTGTACAAAGGAGACTTTTCTGTAAGCGACTCAACCAATACCAAGCAACCTGTTCCGGCTACTTATGAGATATTGCTTTTTGAGACGAGTCAAAAGGACGTGATTGATGCGACATCTTACCTTAAAGATGGAAAACTCTTCTACGACCTGAAGAAAATCAAGAAAGCCAAAGTAGAAGCAAAGTTCATCATTACACCCAATAAGAGCGGTTTCTATCAATTTGATCCGAATGATGCAGACTACCTGGCCCTTATTTGTATCAACAAACGGACAGGCTACTATCCTGGTGGAATGGCCACTTTGCCCTCTCCGAATGGATCGACTCGCAAGCTGGATATGCGTGTAGATTATCAGGCGACTTTTTAAGTCAAAACTTTCCTTCCATAGCTCATTAGAATCAACGAAATTGATGGTTTAGCTTAACGCCTTGCCACAAGTAGAAATTGATCTTTCCCCTGCCGAAAATTGGTTCCAGTCCAAAGGATGGAAGTCTTTTCCTTTTCAAAGAAAGACATGGAATGCTTACCTATCAGGTAAGAGCGGACTGCTCAATGCTCCTACAGGTAGTGGTAAGACTTATGCCATCTGGTTAGGAGCCGTACTCGAGGCACTCAATGACCCCAAGCCTGCCAAAGGGCTTCAGATTATTTGGGTTACACCCCTCAGGGCTCTGGCCAAAGATATTCAGGCAGCGATGCAGGAGGTCAGTAATGACCTCGAGTTAGGCTGGAACATAGCCCTCCGAACAGGTGACACTACCCAAGCAGAACGCCAGAGGCAAAAGAAGCATATGCCTGAGGCTATGGTGACCACCCCTGAAAGCATCCACATTCTCTTGGCTCAAAAAGATGCTGTCAAGACATTCAGCTCGGTTAAAGCGGTAATTGTAGATGAATGGCATGAGTTAATTGGTGGCAAACGTGGAGTCCAAATGGAACTGGCCTTGGCTTATATGCGCCATTTGAAAGACAAGCCGATTAAAACTTGGGCGATTTCGGCTACCATAGGCAATCTGGAAGAAGCAGCTAAAGTACTCTTAGGTGAGCAATATGAGACCTGCGAAACGATCAGGGCTAACGTAGACAAGAAGATCGAGATTGAATCTATTCTTCCAGATTCGGTAAAGACATTGCCATGGGCGGGTCATTTGGGTATTCATCTTTTACCACGTGTTGTTCCCATTTTAGAGCAGCATACCTCCACCCTGATGTTTACGAATGTGAGGTCGCAAACAGAGATCTGGTATCAGAAAATGATGATGCAGCTTCCAGAGTATGCCGGGCTTGTAGCCATGCATCATGGCTCTTTAGATTTAGGTGTTAGGCAATGGGTGGAAGATCGACTACATACAGGCAAGCTTAAATGTGTGGTTTGTACTTCGAGTTTGGACCTTGGGGTCGACTTTCGACCAGTGGATATGGTCATTCAAGTAGGTGGCCCCAAAGGCATAGCACGGTTCTTTCAGCGTGCTGGGCGCAGTGGGCATCGGCCTGGGGCCACAAGTAAAGTATATTTTCTTCCGACACATTCTCTGGAGTTGATTGAAGCGGCTGTTTTAAAGGAGGCCATCGACAAGAAGCAGTTCGAAAGCCGAACACCTCTTACGAAATGCTTTGACGTATTAATACAGTATTTGGTCACCTTGGCGGTAGGCCCTGGTTTCTATCAGGAAGAAACCTATAGACAGGTCAAATCTTCTCACGCCTACCAAGACCTTAGCTTAGCGGAATGGCAGTGGTGCCTTGAGTTTATCACAACCGGTGGTAGTACATTAAGTGCCTATGACGAATACGCCAAAGTAGAAATTGAGTCAGACGGCAAATACAAGGTAAACAACCGGAGAACAGCCATGCGCCATAGAATGTCCATGGGTACCATTGTCTCAGACCCCATGGTTAAGGTCAAATATCAAACGGGGGGATATATCGGCACGGTGGAGGAAATATTCATTGCCGGATTAAAGCCGGGACAAACCTTTTGGTTCGCAGGAAGAAGTCTAGAACTGATTCGAGTGAAAGACATGACGGCTCAAGTCAAAAAGTCCAAGAAGAAAACGGGACCTATACCGCGCTGGGGCGGTGGCAAAGCATCATTCACCTCTCTCCTTTCTCATGGTCTCCGAAGGAAACTTGAGGATGCAGCCAATGGTATTTATGAAGGTCCCGAAATGAATGCCATAAAGCCGCTATTGGAAAAACATCGGGAACTATCTGCCTTACCATTGTCCAATCAATTGCTGATAGAGCAATTGCGATCTGATGAGGGCACTCACTTCTTTATTTATCCTCTGGAAGGGAAATACATCCATGAAGTGCTGGCTGCGCTTTGTGCTTATAGGATTAGTGTGAGTCAACCCATCACCTTTTCGATCGCATCGAACGATTATGGTTTTGAGCTACTCACCGATCAGGAGATAGAAATTGAAGACTTCCTTGAGCTTGACTTATTCTCTCGTGAAAACCTCTTGGACGACATTTATGCAAGCATCAATAACACCGAGATGGCTAAGCGAAAATTTAGAGATATCGCCACTATCGCTGGACTGATTTTTCAGGGTTACCCAGGCAAAGGAATTACAAATAGACACCTTCAGGCCTCATCAAGCATGATCTTCAAAGTGTTTGAAGATTATGACCCAGAGAACCTTTTGATGAAACAAGCGAATGAGGAAGTACTATCCCTCCAGTTTGAAAAGTCACGGCTGAACGAATCTTTAGAACGTATCAATCAGCAGGAAATAGTGATCAAGAAACTACTGAAACCCTCTCCACTTTGTTTCCCGATTATGGTCGATCGCTTCAGGGAAAGATATACTTCTGAGAAGTTGTCTGATCAAATTGAGAAGATGCAAATCGAGTTTGACTAGTGAACAAACTCTTCCTGAAAGTTTGATAGGAAGGCCTCAATATGTGGTTTGTTCCTGTTCTCTTCCTTAACCACCAGATAGTGCCTTCGCTTCAAACCATTCTTCCCTATTCTCTTAAAGACTAGGTCATCCGGTAGTTTGTAAGACTTAAGGCTCCATTTAGGAAGACATACAACACCCATATTGGCATTAACCATTTCCAATGAAACCTCGGTGAAAGGGATCGCTGTCACTTTCCGAGGAATAATCTTATTAGGTTTTAGGAAATGCTCATAAACTGATACGCTCTCCAGCGGAAAGGAATTTATGATCAAATTCAAATCAGCAAAGTGACTTACATCCAAATATTCATGATCGCTGAACCGATGTTCATTGTGCATGATCACAAAGATTTCATCCTCCAACACTTTCATTTTGAACAATGAGTCAGTGGCAGGCTCAGTGGTCACAATGGCAATATCGACTTGATTAGAAAGCACTTGCGAAATGGTCTGTTGCGATCCATCAAGTGCCAAATCTATCTCGATTTCAGGATAGAGCAATGCCATTTTTTGAACAAAGGCGGGCAGTCCATGAAAAAAAGACTGGCACTCAGCACTCAGCCTAATGGTTCCTTTTGAGCCTTCTTTGATCTGCTTAATGTTACTAAAACCGGCATCGATCTTCTCAAAAAGCTCGTTTGCAAGCTTATGCAGCTCTTTGCCTTCATTGGTCAGCTGCCAGTTGTTTCTGCTTCGCTGGAAGACTTTGAAGCCAAGCCGCTCTTCCAATTCACGTAATTGATGACTTAGGGCAGACTGGGTCAAAAAGAGTTTTTCCGAAGAGTTGGCGATGTTACCCTCCTCTGCAATGGTCTTGATTAATCGAAAGTACTTCAGCTCCATAACTTCAATTTACTACAGTTTATAATCGCTTGTAGTTGAAAATAATTCAACAAGGCTGTCAAAAGGCCTCAATCTCAAAATCTTGTAAGCTCTGTTCAAGACCATAGGTTTGAAAAAAGAAATAGAAATGAATTATGAAACTTCATGCATAGACTGTTGTCAGGTAAAAGATCACGAACACTTAGGTCTTTGGAAACTAACGCTGCTCCGTTTGAAGGAATATCTTACTTCAATTGAAGTAGCGGGTGCGGAAGACATGTCAAGGATTAAATAGACAAGAATGAAAACAATCGGAATGATAGGTGGAATGAGTTGGGAGTCTTCCAAAATGTACTACCAATATGCCAACGAATATGTCAAATATCGATTAGGAGGATCACATTCCTGTAAATGTGTAATGGTCTCGGTGGACTTTGCCGAAATCGAGCAATACACTTTTGCTGGACAGTGGGATAAGATAGGACAAATGATGGCAGACTGTACTCAACAGCTAGAAGCTGCTGGAGCTGATATCATTCTGTTATGTACCAATACCATCCACTTGGTCAGCGACTATATCGAAAAAAGTACGGACCTACCTTTTCTTCATATTGCTGAAGCCACCGGTCAAGCAATCAAGGCCAAAGCGCTCCATAAAGTGGGTTTAATTGGCACCAAATTCACAATGGAAAAGGATTTTTACACCTCCATTCTATCGGAACGCTTTGGCCTGGAAGTGATCATCCCTTTAGAAGGCGATCGGCAAGCCATACATGACATCATCTACAATGAACTTGTAAAAGGTCAGTTTACCGATGCCTCTAAGTCGAAATGCATTAGCATTATGGAGCAGCTGGCCTCTGAAGGAGCGCAAGGTATCATTATGGGTTGTACAGAATTGCCCATTCTAGTACCAGATGGTGATGTTCCAATGGCTACGATTGATACCACAAAGGTCCACACCCAACATGCGCTAGACTGGGCAATGGGCTAATTATTCTTCTTTGATTACATCCACTGGATTCATAAAGGCCACCTTTACAACCTGAAAACCCATAATGGCTAGCGACAAGAAAACGATAGTCAACAGAATCAGGCCTAATTCCAAAAAACTTGGGAATGATCTGTAGGCGAAACTTTTTAGCCATTGGTTAGAGACAAATTGGTTCACCGGAATAGCAATTACTTGTGCGATAATTATCAAAACAAGAATCTGTTTGTAAAAAAGAAAGGTCACACTGCCCACACTTGCACCAAGGACTTTCCTCAGACCAATTTCGGATTGCCGCTTGTTGATCGCAAAACTGAGTAAACCGATGAACCCTAAGACCGATATGATGATGGTCAGCCCTGATAAATAAGCCATTGATTTTACCAGTCTTTTTTCACCACTGTACTGTCTATCCAATTCAATATCCAGGTAATCATGCCTTATAGGTAGTTTTGGGTCAAATTCACTAATAGTAGCTTCAATCTGTTCAACTGACATGCGATGATCACCCTGAGAAAGCCTTACTAACAGTTGGTTTCCAAATTGCCTATTGTAAAAGATCACGATCGGCTCAACTGCTGTATGTAAAGAACCAACATTGAAATCTTTAAATACACCAATGGCTGTCATATGTCGGGGGTTTCCGTTCTCATCATTGGAGAAATACATTTTCTTACCAATTGGATCGTCCCAACCAAACTTGGTCTTTGCCGCTTCATTGATCATAAAGTTCCAATCAGCGTCTTGCCTAGATCCTGAGATAAACGATCGCCCTTCCAAAACTTCTAAACCCATCGTAGTGCCAAAATCATCATCTACTTGCATGTATTGACTGCCCACCGCGATGAACTCACCATCATCTTCAACATTCACTATGGTATGGTTTAGGTCGATCCCTGGCCTATTAGATGCAAATGAAGCATTGACAACGCCAGCAACAGTTTTCACCCGATCCTTAATCAAACTGCTATTGGCACTCAGCGTAGAATCTTCTAATTGAAAAACCACCACATTGTCCTTTTCGAAACCCAAATCCATTTTAGTGACAAAGTCTAATTGATGTCTGACCACAAAAGTGAACAGGATCACGATGGTAGAAATGCCAAATTGAAGCACCACAAGCCCTTGCTGAAGTCTACTGCTCTCTCTGGTGCTTTTAGACCTTCCTTTCAAGCCTTCCACTAATCGAATACCCGAAAGAATAACCGAAGGATAAATACTTACAAGTAGACCCAAAGCGACTGTTACTGTTACAAAGATTGATAAATGATTGAATGAAAATGGTGACACATCTACGCCCGATATCATCAGAAATTGACCACAAATGACCTTCACAATCAATAGTGAAACAGTCAAAGCTAAAACGATGAACAACAGGGTTTCTACCAGAAACTGTCCAGAAACGTTGAATCGCGAGGCTCCGATAACTTTTCTGACAGAGATCTCTTTCTTCCTTAGAGAATTTCTAGCCAGTGATAGATTTAAATAATTCACCAAAGCGATAATTACAAGGAATACACCGATCGCTAATAAGACATATACGCTAGTTAAATCTCCATTGGGATTGACCTCCCAAGTCAAATCAGATTTAAGATGGATATCCTCTATATTTTGAACTACCAGATCTGCTGTAGCATTCATTAGAGCAAAATTTGAAGCCATGTGCTTCTCAAAAAACTCAGGGAATTTGTCTAACATACCTTGAGCCTGATACGCTTCCTGAAGTTTTACATAGGTATAAACATGAGCTCCAAACCACCGACTGTTGAGCTCAGCATCGTAGTATCCGTTCCAGGAAATCAATACATCATATGGCAAATGCGTATTGCTGGGAACATCCTCAAAGACTCCCGTCACTTCAAAATACTTTTCTCGCTCAGCCAGCTGAATGCGTTTGCCCAAAGGGCTCTCGCTACCAAAAAGATTTTGAGCAAAAGACTCAGACAGGGCGACTGTATTTGGTCGATTAAGTACCGTCTTCATGTTGCCCTCTAGCAGCTTTCTATCAAATACCTGAAAGAAAGTAGAGTCGACTACGTAAGCATCTTCGGACTTTACAAAACCTTCCCTATACTTGAAATTACCTTTATGATTGTCTAAACCGTTGACACCAGCGACACGAGTGAAGCTCAATACTTCGGGGTACTCTTCCGCTAGTGTCGGACCGACCGGGCGCCCGATATTGCAGTAGGTATCTTCTTTTCCACCTACATTATAGTGAACCCCCAATCGCTTAATGACATCCTTGTTCTGATAGAAACTCTCGAAAGAGAACTCGTAATTGACCAATAACAAAACTAAGAAGCTAAACGCCAGACCGACCGAAAGGCCGAAGAGATTGATTCCGGTATAAAACCTGTCTTTCCAGAGGTTTCTAGCCCCGACTTTTACATAATTTCTAATCATTCCTATGTTGTTGTTTGAGTAAATGTCCTTTGCAAATCCAATGATCCCGGGTCGGAATAGTAGTATCACATCTATCAAGAACTTCCAATTGGCGAAGAATCGACCTTTTTGATTCACGCGTTCTTGATAGAGCTCTATTAAGTCTCCTTCCACATATAACTGAAGCTCTTTGCTGCAGAACCAGCGAAAGAATTTCATGACTAGCCAGGGTGGCCTTAGCTCATTGGGTATTTTGCTCATTAAAAAGCAATCTTTAAATCGAATGATACATCCGGAATATCATTCCACATGGCGTTTCTGGTATCTCTGGACAGTTCAAGTGCCTTTTTGCCTTCAGCGGTAATCGAAAAGTACTTCTTGGGACGACCAGCTCGCTCCGCGGTCCCCTCGCCTTCTCTTGATTTCAAAAAGCCTTTTTCCTCTAGTCTTTTCAATGCGGATTGCAAAGCACCCACGCTGACATTTCTAGATAGCCTGGCTTCAATCTCCTTTTTGATTGATACACCATAGGCTTCTTCATATAAGATGCCCACAGCCAACATGACCACTTCCTCGAATTCGCCCAGTTGTGTTCTTTTCATGATAATATTTTCCTAATTGCAGTATTTACAAAGCAAGGGGATTAAATAATAATTTCCTAATTGTAGTAATATTTATTTGAAGTGGTGCAATGTTCTGTTTTGAAACAGTGATATGCAATTCTGAATTCTTTTGAGCAATTTGAAGGAAGAAATTGTTAACCATGATCAGTGCCTTAAGAAGAGTCCGCAAAAGCCTTTTATCAAAAAACAGCTTCCTGAAGTACCTCTTATATTTGACAGGGGAAATCGTCTTAGTGATTGTCGGTATCCTGATCGCTCTTAATATCAACAATCGCAATGAGGAGAATAACAATGAGAAGAAAGTTGTTTCCACTCTCCTTCAGATACAGCAAGAGCTAGAAATTGATATCGACAAGGCAACTGAGCTAATTGAATATTATCGAGTCAAGGACTCACTGATATCTCTGGTACTGGCCAATAAATTGACACTGGAAGATTACAAAACACCTGGTAATGGTCTTTTTTCTGTCGTGACTAATGTGGTTGATTTAATAACTACCAATAATGGCTATAATAGCCTAATGCGAAATATTGACAATATACCAGCACGCTTTGAACCCTTAATAGCTGGACTAAATAAGGTTTATATTGATGACAAAACACAAGTAGACTATTATAACAGGAGCATTTCAGATGTAGCCAATAAGGTATTGGAAAAGTGGTCTGAGGATTACGAATGGTACTCAGAATTATTTACTGGTTTTACCAGCGATAAGGTTTATGACTACTTCTTGAACAGTCCATTTTACAAGAACGAGGTGGTGACTTACAACGTAATTTCTATGCAAAATCACCTTCCTTTTATTAAACAATACAGGACAGATGCTATAAAAAGTTATTTAGGAATTGCAGCCCTAGTTGATCCAACTAAACCGATAGAGAAGCGATTTATTATCCCAAGATATCTCTATCAAAATCTACCAGGCACCTATAGAATTCAAGATAACATTGAATTGGAAATCAGCTTTGACGAAGGTCATCTGATGTTATACAGAGATGGTCAGCCTCCTCGCGAATTGTTCCCGCTTTCTCCCACAAAGTTCTACGCTATCAATGCCAGACCTATCTTCAATTTCCACAAAGACGCAGATGGCAAGATCATCAACTTTACGATTTACAACAATAACGACCTACTGACTGCGAAGAAGATCAAATAAAAAAGGTGCTACCCATGGCAGCACCTTTTCATTCTTAGTCTTTCGAAGTTTATCTTTTAATCTGCATGGCCATGCCGTTTGACATGACTAAGTGCTCGATAAAGAATTCCATCATACGGTCAGTAGAAACAGCAGTATGTCCCCTATCCGGACCAACCTGCACTTCAAAGCTCTTACCAGCATCTTGTAATGCTTTGATCAACTGAAGTGAGTTAGATGGATGCACATTATTGTCCGCAGTACCGTAATACACCATGATTTCCCCCTTAAGGTTCTTAGCGTAGTTCATTAGGTTAAAGGCATCATAGCCTGCCTTGTTGTTCTCCAGCGTATTCATATACCGCTCGGTGTAGATGTTATCATAATTGATCCAGTCTGTCACAGCTGAGTTGGCTACAGCCGCATGGTATACATCAGGGAATCTCAACAGACTCATTGCAGCAGTAGTACCACCATAAGAAGTACCATATACGCCTACTCTATCCTTATCGAAATAAGGACGATCGTAAAGCGACTTAATACCTTCTGCAAAGTCATCTTGCTCAACGATACCTAGGTTTCCATACAACTGATCCAATAAACGCTTACCTCTACCACGAACATTTCTTCCATCGATATCAACGATCAGGAAGCCGTATTCAGTTAATGGGTTGGGGAAAGTAAAGGTCTCTCTGAACTCGTTGGTTGCAGGTCCACCATAGTTAGCGAGGATCAAAGGGTATTTCTTATTTGGATCGAAGTTAGACGGGAAGTGAATCAAACCGTGTAATTCTGTTACACCATCGGCCGAAGTAAATGTAAAAGCTTCGACAGTCTTCAGGCCAAGTTCTTCCCATTTAGATATATCACTTTCCACCAGTACTGCTACTTCTTTGCCCTTAGCCGTCATCAACCTAGTAGAAGGTGGTATATTGTGCGTTTGAACGATATCAATAAAGTGCTTGCCATCAGGAGCGATATTCACACTATGGTGTAACGAAGGGTCAGTCATACGGGTATCTTTCGTACCATCCAGCTTCACTCGGTGTAGCTGCATTTTCATGTGATTATCTCCACTTCTGGCCATGTAATACATGTATCCAGCCTTCTCATCTACTCTGACAATGTTGTTCACTTCAAACTCATGCTGTGTTAGTGGTGTGATCAACGTACCATCAAAGTTGTACAGGTAGTAATTGTTGAAACCTGTTCTCTCTGACGCCCAAATGAAACGTTCACCATCTTCTAATACCCTCATTTCAGGAGTATTCTTCGTAAAGCTTGGCAACCACTCTTCACGAACCACAGTTCTGGACTTGCCGGTATTAGGATCAGCAGCTCTGTACTCCATGATGTCTTGCTTTCGGTTGGTAGTGTGGTACAAAAACTCCTTACTATCAGGCGTCCAAGCCATTCCGTACAAGTATGTTCCTAAAGGACCATCAGCAAAGGGTTTACCATCTCTAGCCTCAACCTCTGTGATTTTCTTCGTCTCAAGGTCATACACCATTAGGTCTACCGGAAGATTAGGTTCGCCTACTTTCGGGTAAGACATTACTTCGAGTGAATCATAAAGTGCCAATTGATCTAACAATACATAGTATCGCTTAGCTCCCTGCTCGTTAAATTTATAGAAAGCCACTTTTTTACTATCTGGTGACCACCACATGGCTGTTGTCTGACGAAGCTCTTCTCCATAAACCCAAGTAGCAATACCATACTTTACCAGATTATCCATATTGCCATCTGTGGTGATGGCGATTTCACCACTGCCGTCAGGGTTGCTGATGTACATGTTTCGATCACGGGTGAAGGCCTTCAATTTACCATCTGGGGAATCCGCAGAAGCATATTGACGACCACGTGCAGGTCTGTTAAACCTTCTTCTTGGTGGTGGTGGAGGTGGATCGCCCATATCCGTCAATTTCTTTTTGCGAACATCATAAGACCACAGCTTTCCGTCTTTGATATACTCAAAGGTCTTACTGTCCTCGGCCCAATTAGCCGATAGTGTCCCTGGTTTTACAGATCTTCTGATCTGAGGCGCCACTGAGCGATACTGCTCGTATCCCGGCATGTTTTTCAACTTATCCTGTGCCTGACTTTGAAAGCCTGCAAGGGTAAATACTATGGCCAACACGAAGGTCAGCGTATACTTAATTTTCATAGGTTTTACTTTATGGAATACCATTTCTATTCTTCGAAGCCTAATACTACTACTTTCATGCCTAAAAAAGTAGTGCTAATTGTTCGGATGGTTTTTGGAGTAGTGCGTAGTGCGTATTGCGTATTGCGTATTGCGTATTGCGTATTGCGTATTGCGTATTGCGTATAAAGAATGAACGCGAAGTCCACAAAGAGGGGTTGGATGATTCTTTCTGTCGTACCCAGCCTTTGCGGCAGGCAGGCTCCCTCAGAATGATGTTAGGCTATTAACTCGTCACTCACAACTCGAGGCTTAAGGCTTGCAACTTGAAGCTTCGAGTTGCAACCACTAGGCAATACTTTTTATTGAGCCAATGCCTGTAAGGCGCTCTCCTTAAACTTTCGAGTGATATTTAGGGCCAGATCATCAAACATGACTTTCTCACGAGTAAAAGAGGTTACATGATGTTTATTAACTAAAAAAGAGCGGTGAATTCTCACAAAGTCTTCAGAAAGCGCGGATTCAAGGCTAGTTATAGTTGCTTTGGTCACAATGACCTCTCCCTCCTTCAAATGGATCTTTACATAGTCGCTTAGGCTTTCGACATACCGAACAGACGGCTCATCGATGCGTACCTGCTTACGTTGGCTCACCACAACAAAAGCCCTTTCCTCTTCCTTTCTTTGATCCAATATCAGTCCTTCATTCGTTTTCTTTTGTTTAACGAAATGTTGAAAGAGTACACTGAAGCCATGAATAAACACTATAGCATAAAGCAGCAAGGCCATATTGACGATATCTGCTACCTCTGGACTCAAAGAACTGAATTGATAATCGGCAATAAGCACCAATGACAAAACAACTACCCAGGTCTCAAGGTAAACTGAGATGATCAACAGGTAGAAAGCATACAATCCAAAGACCCTATAATTCTGCTTCAGTAAATACTTGGGGACCAAAACGTAATTAAAGTAGAGTGACGTGCCCAGAATCACCGGAAAAAGCATACCGCTGAAATACAAGCTCTCCTCTATGCCAAAAGTGGATTGAGCATATTTAATGACAAGTAATACAAATACTGCCAACCACATCAACACGAGTCTGATCGTTTTCATGAGGCGATTTTTCTCAATTCTTCTTATCATGTCAATGAATTTTGAATAAAGTCGATGACGGACAGATTTAGAAGGGGATTTGACATTGATTGGAACACTTCCCTAAAGCTAGTTTTACCTCAATAATTTTGTAGACAAATGGTGAAATTATTTATGCTTGGTGAGCCTCTCTATATGAGTATCTTGACCGTTCTATTGTTACTTATCCTCTTTCTGAGTGGCTATACGCTCCATAGAATATCCTTTGGGTTTCAGCGCATCTCCAATCGCGAAAGTAGAATAGCACTGATCAAGGGGCTTGGTCTGTTCAGTATCATTTTTGGTATGTTCACACAGTTCTTAGGCCTATATGGAGCCCTGGAAACTATTGAAATCTGGGGTGAAGTTGAATCAAACATACTATTTCAAGGCATCCGAATTTCCTTTATTCCCATGGGCTATGGTGTCATCATTTTTCTATTAAGCAAGGGGCTTACAAGTAAATCGCTCCATACAACTCAAGTGCTCTCCTAGAGCGCTCAATTCATCTTTTCACTCAAAATTCAATTCATATGCAACTGATCGAATCGGTTCTAGTACTCTTGGTACTGGTACAACTCATTTTCCTCTTTATTAACAAAAAAGAGAAGCAATCACTGGCTTTCGTTGGCCTGGGGCTACTTGCCTTTCACTTCATACTGGGTGAAGGCCGTTGGCAAATGTCCTTCCTCTATCTCATTGAAGTCATTTTGATCGGTATTTACCTCAAGCGCACCAAATCCTCTCGATGGATGCGTGTAATAGGTTGCTTCTTTGCTGTGATCCTGACTGTCGCCTCCGCTATCTTGGCATATGCCCTGCCAGTATTTTCTCTACCCTCACCCACTGGATCATTCAATGTAGGTCTTGAAAAACTGTACATACCGGTGAATTCTAGAGAAGAAACCATCACTGAAAATCCATCCGACAAAAGGGAACTGATGGTCAATGTATGGTATCCCACAAAGGACCCAACTGAAGTCAACTCTCCCTATTTGCCTCAAGTGGAAAGGGTCGGTTTTGCCACAAAATACGGACTTCCACCAGCTGCATTGAATTATCTGAATAAGGTAGAAACCCATCATCAACGGGATGCTCAACCTGCCGATGGCCAATTTCCTGTATTGATATTTTCACCAGGCTATTATACGCCTGCTTCAGGCTATTTGAGTATCATAGAAGACCTTGTGAGCCATGGTTTTATCATTTTTAACATTATCCATCCGCACGAAACCATGGGTATTGAATATCCTGACGGAAGAAATGTCTTCTTTGACATGGCCTTCAACGAAGCCAATAGCTGGGGCTGGAATGATGATGTTTCCAGTGCGGTAAACACGCTGCAAAGCTCCAATGACAACAATGAAAAGCGCAAGGCCACTGCACAAATGGCAAAAACCTATGGCAAGGATATCGTTAAGCGCTGGGCGGCCGATATGGGAAGTGTCATCGACCGGCTTACACAGCTAAATTCAGACCCTTCTTTCAGGCTTCAAGGGAAGCTAGATTTAGATCGATTGGCTACTTATGGGCATTCTGTTGGAGGCTCGGCAGCGATAGAAGCGGCCATCTTTGATGAAAGAATCAAGGCAGCGGTCAACCTTGATGGAGCACAATGGGGAAGCCTAATTGACACTGTGCTTAATAAACCTGCTGCCTTGATAAGCTCAAGCGCCACTTATGGCCAACCTGATGTCAATCAATACATATTTGAAAAATCACTAGGCAAAAACTTCCAGAACTTGGTCCTTCGTAATTCTGGGCATAGCAATTTCAGCGATATTCCATTTATGATAAGGGTGCCACAGCTCAACGAGGCAGGAAGTATCAGCCCGACAATTGCTGCTCAAAACACCACCGCGTTCCTTAATGCCTTTTTCAAAAAATATCTTCTTGACGAAACGATCGACCTAGACGATTGGGTTGATTCTAATCCATATTTAATGCACCGGGAATAATTTAAGAGTATTCAGTCAATCCACTGATAGCGCACTTATCAGTAGATAGTAAAAGAAGTTGTCCCCTATTTCAAACAAGTAGACTCTTAATTGCATGATTACTAAAGAACTGCTTAATTAAGCCCATGAGTGTAATAATTAAAAATATTACAGCGGAGGACACCTGGTCCCTACGCCACCAAGTCATGTGGCCGAATGAGGATATCGACTATGTGAAGTTACCTGAGGACGAATCAGGCATTCATTATGGCCTATTTATAAATGACGAACTCACGGCTGTGGTTTCGCTTTTCATAAACGATCGAGAGGCTCAATTCAGAAAACTGGCTACTGCAGTAGAGGCTCAAGGAAAAGGTTATGGAACAATGCTACTAAAGCACCTTATGCAAGAGGTTCAAACCCTCGAAGTGAATCGCATTTGGTGCAATGCCAGAGCTGACAAGGCCTCTTTCTATCATAGGTTTGGACTAAAAGAAACTGCCCGAACTTTTATCAAGAAGGGGCAGTCTTATGTCGTGATGGAAAGGCCTATCTCACATTAGCAGGATCAACCCTAGTTGGTGTATCCTGACCCGAAATCATGCGAACTGCAGCCGCTGCGAGTGCGCGTATGGTATTCGTCATATGATCAAGGTCAATTGTGCTTACTTCGTCAGACGCTTGGTGATAGTAAGGATCTACATCAATCTGCGTAGTACTGATCGAGTGTGCTGGCACTCCTAAACGAGCGAGTGTAGCATTATCTGATCTATAGAATAGGTTTTGTATTGGGTATGGATCGGCATAGAATTTATATTCAGTTCCTTCCACAGCTTTTTGTAATAGCTCTCCAAAATTCGACTTATCAAAACCTGTAATCCAGGCTGAGTTGGTGCCTTCTTTAGCAGCAGTCCCAATCATTTCGATATTGAACATAGCCACAATTTCATCTGGGTTTAGCTTTTGAGAAAAGTACCTAGAGCCAAAGCCTCCACTCTCTTCAGCAGTAAAGGCTACAAACATGATGGTACGTTCCGGCTTCTTTCCTGTGTCTTTAAAATACTTAGCCAGTGTCATCACTGCAGTAGTGCCTGACGCATCGTCATTAGCGCCATTGTAGATTTTATCTTCACCATCTCCGCGAATACCCAGGTGATCGTAGTGAGCGCTGAACAGGACAATTTCGTTAGGCCTATTACCCGTAATCTGACCTGCCACATTATTCAGCCTTTTGGTCTCAAGTGTATTCTTTACTTCAACCTTCAATGATTTGACCTCACTGACATCGGTCAAAACCATTACCATACCATTAGCTTCATCTAACTCCATAACGCTACTTGGTCTGGAGAAAAAACCTCTGAATCGTCTGAATAAACTACCATGTGCATTATTCACTAGCATAAGCGTTTTGCCTTTCATATTACGCGCTTGCCCAAACTTTGCCTGCATGTTGTCACCCTCACCGACCACAATGATATTGGTGCTAGCTACGTCATCAATGGTCATAGACTCAGAATTGATCATTCCAATTACATTCTCCCCCTTTATTGATTCACCATTGATACTCACGGATGTACTTTCATTAGTCAAAGAGTACATATTGAACTCTTGTCGATAACTATTCAAACCTTCGAGGTGCTCCAATCCAATTTTCTCAAATTCTGATTCAATAAACGCTGAAGCCTTTTCAATACCTGGTGTATAAATCATTCGACCTTCCATCTCATCGGAGGCCAGTGTGGTGATGATTCTGGTTACTTCGGCCTGATCAATAACTGCTTGTTTTTGACAGCTAGCTAATGTTGAATAGGATAAGGCGACTAGGCACAAAAGGAAACGAAAAGACTTCTTCATAGTATTACTGAACTGGTTTTTGATGAGCCGAATTTAGTACTATTTTCGCCAATCTATGAGCCATTCAAGTTCAAAGTCACTCAAAACACTGCGTCTACTAGCCATCTGGGAAGGTATTAGCTATTTGCTTCTCGTTGGCATCTGTATGCCTTTGAAGTATATCTTCAATATTCCAGAGCCCACATACCCTGTCGGATTGGCCCATGGCGTACTTTTCGTTGCCTATTGCATCTTTGTGCTGATCGTAACCTTAGAAAAGAAGTGGTCTTTTAAAACCATGATGCTTGCTGGAATCGCATCCCTTTTACCCTTCGGGACTTTTGTGGCTGATAAAAGGATGTTTATTAAGTATGTCTAAAGATCATACTTCTTTGCAACGTCCTCTTTGCTATAGTTTTCGTGGAGGTTCTGGTGAAAGTCATTGAGTTTTTTCAATAGCCCCGTAATCGTTGCTAACTCCTGACTCGTTAGGTCACCTACTAATAGGTTACTGAGTTTGAAGGCTTGTCCTTCGACTTGTTGTATAACATCCGCTCCACTTTCTGTCAGATATACCCTTTTGACTCTTCTATCCTTCTCATCCACCTCGTCTCGGATCAGACCTTTTTTCTGCATCCTCTTAATCGCCTCAAATACAGTGCTTTGTTCTCCGGTGCTTCTTCGAGCCAATTCTTTCTTAGTTGGGTTTGCCTCGTATTGCACTTGCTTCAAGATGCCGAAATCAATGAATCCGTTGATTGATAAATCTCTGAAAGTAAGCCTCTCCCATGCATCAGCAAAACCAATTACAGAACCGAGATAGTAACCAAAGGTGGCGTTAGTATCTTCCATAAATGGCTCCGAAAAATAGGTATTCGGTTTCTCAGGATTCTTTTGCTCCAGCCATTTACCAAATTCCCCAAAATTCTCTTGATTTCCCTCATCTATAAAGCGTTTCCAGTGCTCTAATAACTTGATCGCCTCCTCCATACCTTCAATTTATAACAAAATTGTAAAATTTTTTTAAACACTTCGAATCCAAGCTTGTTATTGATGTCGTAATTACTCCAAAAGCGAACTAAAACATGAAAAATAAATTACAATTTTGTTGTATTTTCTTCCTCATTCTGGGAAGCACCGTATTTGGATATCAATCCAAAGGGCAATTAACTGGTTACGTCAAGGATGCCAAAACAGGCGAATCCATTCCCGGAGCGACAGTTCGATTACTAGATACTCAATTAGGAACTAGTACAAACATTGAAGGTTTCTACACCATCGATAATATTCCTCCTCAAACTTATAGCGTTCAAGTTTCATTCGTTGGATACGAAACTGTAATCAAGTACGGTATCGTCATTCGGTCAGGTGGTATTCCTGATTTAAACTTCGAGCTCAAGGAGTCAGTCTCAGAACTGGATGAAGTAGTAGTGATCGCCAACCCTTTTGAGAAAATCGAAGAAACGCCTCTCTCTATCCAGAAATTATCTCGGGAAGAAATTGCCACCTATCCTGGAGGAAATAATGACATCGCTAAAGTGGTTCAGTCATTACCTGGTGTTTCCGGTTCCGTTGGAGGCTTTCGAAACGATGTGATTATCCGTGGTGGTGCACCTAATGAGAATGTCTATTATCTCGATGGCATTGAAATACCTAATATTAATCACTTTGCCACCCAAGGCAGTGCAGGAGGGCCTGTAGGTCTATTAAATGTCAGTTTCTTTGAAGGCGTTACGCTTTCCACCAGCGCCTTTGGTGCCCAATATGACAACGTACTTTCGGGTGTTCTTCAATTCGATCAGCGAAATGGCAACAATCGCGAAATGAAGACCAACATACGTGTAGGAAGTAGTGAAGCCGCTTTGACTTTAGAGTCTCCCCTATTCAAGGGCAATAGAGAGGAAAGCAATACCTCTTTTATCGCTTCTGTGAGAAGGTCATATCTGCAATTACTATTTGAATTAATCGGTCTTCCAATACTCCCTGACTATTGGGACTATCAATATAAGCTCACTCACAAGTTTGATAAGTACAATGAGTTGATCGTGACAGGTGTAGGTTCGATTGATGACTTTCGTGTCAACGAACTGGATGAATTTGACGCAGAGGAGCAAGCTACTCAAGACCAAGTACCTATCATCAAACAACAAACAAACACGATCGGGGTTAGCTGGAAAAATCGTTTCAAGAATGGATCAGGTTTTATGACTACTACGCTAAGTAACAACCGCTTAGAAAATGACTTTAGACAATTCACAGATAATATCAACCTGACAGGCTTATTTCTTCAGAACAAGTCTGTAGAGATGGAGACAAAACTGAGGTATAACTACACTAAGTTTTTAAAAGACTGGACCATTAGCGGAGGCCTGAGCCTTCAGCAAGTCAATTATGAAAACGAAACGATCGACCTGGTGAATAACTTTCAATACAACGCTGATTTAGATTTTCTCAGGTATGGACTCTTCGGTCAGGCAAATAGAACTTTTTACGATGAAAGGTTGAGTCTGTCTCTTGGCATCAGATTAGACGCCAATACTTTCACAGAAGATGGTAATAATCTACTTGAAACGTTCAGCCCAAGGATTTCAGGTTCTTATACCTTCGACAAGTTGAGAAAGTGGTCTTTGAATGCGTCACTGGGTAGATACTATAAAATCCCACCTTATACGATATTAGGTTTTACGGACAATTCCGGAGATCAAGTGAATCAAAACGCTCGATATATCCAAAGTGATCATGCTGTCTTAGGCTTGGAATATTTAGTCACTCCATCGGCACGCTTTACTCTCGAAGGTTTTTATAAAAGATATGACAATTACCCTGTGTCTATCACAGACAGAGTATCTCTTGCTAACCTTGGAGCCGACTTCTCTGTATTGGGGAATGAACCTATTGCCAGTGTAGGTTTAGGAAGAACTTACGGACTTGAGTTTCTTTATCAGAAAAAGTTCACAAACAATTACTACTTGATCGCTGCCTACACGCTATATAAAAGTGAGTATACGGCCTTTGACGAAGATGTTTACCTACCTAGTTCATGGGACAGCAGACATTTATTGACTTTGACCGGAGGCTACAAATTTGGAAATAACTGGGAAGTCAGCGGCAGAATGAGATATCTTGGCAGAACCCCTTTCGCCCCTGTTGATCAAGCGGCAACACTTGCCAACTATCCGGCCATCATTAGAGACTTTTCACAAATTGGCGACCAAAGGCTAAACACATTCAATCAAATCGATGTTAGGATTGACAAAAAATGGAACTTCACCAACTGGACGCTAAATGTGTTCTTCGAAGTGGAAAACATCTTGGGCTCCCAAATTCCTACAGAACCGGAGTTTGGTTTAGCTAGGGATATGGATGGCAATGAGCTATCTCCACGCAGCTTGGTAGAAATCATGGGTATAGATAACTCCAATGTTTTGCCTTCCATTGGTGTAGTAATCGACTTCTAATATGATGAAAGAAAAGAAAATACTAATTATTGGTGCAAGCTCTGGAATTGGAAAGAGTATTGCCCAGATGCTATCCGACCAAGGTGTTGAAGTTATTTCGGCCTCTCGAAACAATCCAAGTCTTGCTGGGGTCACGCATTATGACCTTGATATTACAGATCCATCTCCAGACCTTTCATTTATACCTGAAGTACTAGATGGACTGGTGTACTGCCCCGGAACGATCAACCTCAAACCCTTTCACCGGCTGTCGATTGAAGACTTTCAATCTGATTTGGATATCAATCTAATGGGTGCCATCAAAGTATTGCAGGGTGCCTTTAAGAGTTTGAAGAAGGCTGAGACAGCTTCTGTTGTGCTGTTCAGTACAGTTGCTGCCAAACTTGGTATGAACTTTCATTCTTCTATTGCCACTGCCAAGGGCGCCATTGAAGGTTTGGGTAAGTCACTAGCAGCAGAATGGAGTATGCATCAGATAAGAGTAAATATCTTATCCCCATCATTAACAGAGACTCCTCTGGCCGAGCGATTACTGGCGAATGAGGACAAGAAAGAGGCTTCAAACAAACGTCATCCTATAGGCAGATTTGGACAACCAGAAGACCTGGCTCACTCTGCGTTATTGCTCTTATCCGATCAGTCCAGCTGGATAACCGGTCAAGTCATCGGAATTGATGGTGGCGTAGGTAGTCTAAAGCCTTAGAAATAAAGAAACAACTCCCTTTCAATCAAGTAGTTAACCCAAGAAAACATGTCCAAGATATAATCTTAGACATGTTTTCATTTTTTAGGTGCTTCTTTTATCTTTGCGGGTCTTAAAAATTAACCGACTTTAAAATATGTCATATCTAATTTATGCAGTACCCGTTCTGGGTCTAATCGGCTTGCTCGTAATGATCGTGAAATCACGATGGGTGAACAACCAAGATGCAGGCGATCAAAAAATGCAAGACCTTGCCAACTACATCCGTGAAGGTGCCCTTGCATTCTTAAGCGCTGAGTACCGAGTGCTTTCAATTTTTGTAGTAGTAGCTGGAATTTTATTGGGAATTATCTCAACTGTAGTAGAAACTACACACTGGTTTATTGTTGTGGCATTTGTTATTGGTGCATTCTTCTCAGCGCTGGCTGGAAACATCGGTATGAGAATCGCAACAGCGGCTAACGTAAGAACTACTCAAGCGGCTAGAACTAGCCTTCCACAGGCTTTAAAAGTATCTTTTACTGGAGGAACAGTAATGGGACTAGGTGTTGCTGGCTTGGCAGTATTTGGTCTAAGTATCCTTTTCATCTTCTTGTTCCAATTCTTTATGAATGGTGAGTGGACAAGCACTGGTGATATGACTATAGTATTAGAAGCTCTTGCTGGCTTCTCTTTAGGTGCTGAATCTATTGCACTTTTCGCGAGAGTCGGTGGTGGTATTTATACCAAAGCTGCTGACGTTGGAGCTGACCTTGTAGGAAAAGTAGAGGCAGGAATTCCTGAAGATGACCCACGTAACCCTGCTACTATTGCTGATAACGTTGGGGACAATGTAGGTGACGTTGCAGGTATGGGTGCCGATTTGTTCGGTTCTTATGTGGCGACCGTATTGGCCTCAATGGTATTGGGTAACTATGTAATCCAGGACATGGGCGGAGCTATCACTGATGACTTTGGTGGTATTGGACCAATTCTATTACCGCTCGTTATTGCGGGTGCTGGTATCATCTTCTCTATCCTAGGAGCTATGGTGATTAGAATCAGCAACAATGACGCTAAAGAATCTGAAGTTCAAGCTGCTTTGAATAAAGGTAACTGGGGCTCAATTATATTGACTGCTATTGCATGCTGGTTCCTTATCGATATGATGTTGCCAGCAACGATGCAAATGAAATTATTTGGAGAAGGTATCGTTGAGATTACTTCTCTAAGAGTATTTGGAGCTGTTTTAGTTGGGCTCTTTGTAGGTGCAGCTATTTCTTACTTCACAGAGTTTTACACTGCTATTGGTAAGAAGCCAGTAATGAGCATTATTCAAAACTCATCAACTGGTGCAGCAACAAACATTATCGCTGGTCTGGCAACTGGTATGAAATCTACTTTCGCTCCTATTCTACTTTTTGCAGGTGCTATTTGGGGAGCTTATGAGCTAGCTGGTTTCTACGGTGTTGGTATTGCTGCTTCAGCTATGATGGCTACTACGGCAATGCAGTTAGCGATCGATGCCTTCGGCCCTATTGCTGATAATGCTGGTGGTATTGCAGAAATGAGTGAATTACCAGAAGAGGTAAGAGAAAGAACTGATATTCTTGATTCAGTAGGTAATACGACTGCTGCGATCGGTAAAGGATTTGCGATTGCTTCTGCAGCTTTGACAGCTCTTGCCCTATTTGCTGCTTATGTGACATTCACAGGTATAGATGGCATTAACATTTTCAAAGCAGACGTACTTGCTGCCTTATTTATCGGTGGTATGATTCCTGTTGTATTCTCTGCATTGGCGATGGAGTCAGTAGGTAAAGCAGCAATGGAAATGGTGAAAGAGGTAAGAAGACAGTTCAAAGAGATTCCAGGTATCATGGAAGGAACTGCTACTCCTGAGTACGGCAAGTGTGTTGATATCTCTACAAAAGCGGCCATTAGAGAAATGATGCTTCCTGGAGCCATCACGATCATCTTCCCTATCATTATCGGATTTGCAATGGGTGCTGAACCTCTTGGTGCTTATATGGCTGGTGTTGCTGTATCTGGTGTACTTTGGGCTATCTTCCAAAACAATGCCGGTGGTGCATGGGATAATGCTAAGAAGTCATTTGAAGCAGGTGTTGAAATTGATGGAGAAATGACTTATAAAGGATCAGAGGCGCATAAGGCAGCTGTAACTGGTGACACTGTTGGTGATCCATTCAAGGATACTTCAGGACCTTCAATGAACATCCTGATCAAGCTTACTTGTTTGATTGGTTTGGTGATCGCTCCTATCTTGGGAGAGATCGCAGGAACTGGTTCACATGCTGATGATCTTAAGGTGATCAATGATGATAATAAAGAACTTCACGTGGATGAAGTCGAAGAAATGATCACTGAGGTCAAATAGTGACCATTTAAATAAAGATAGTTTCAAAGGTCTCGATATTTCGAGACCTTTCTTTTTTCCCACATAAGGGGAGTTCATACGTTGAATTGTGTTGAATACGTAGGATTTGAAGATTGTTGAACGAAATATTCAGTTTTACAAAACTCGAACCTGCGAGATGCGTTAGCATTTTAGGTCAATTATTTAAACTCAATCAACATTATATGTTCTTTTCTTGGTCAAACTCGTTACACAAACAACACACTCTAAACAAATTACTTCAGACTAGCAGCGTAGTATTTCTCGGTACTTAAAGTATTGGCTTTATGAAGCGGTTGCTAGAAAAATTAAAAGCCGGAGACGAAAAGTCTCTGGACGAATTCGTGTATTTGAACCTTTCCAAGGTTTTCAATTTCTGTTATGCCCTGTTGAAATCTCGTGAGGAAGCAGAAGAGGTATGTCAAGATGTTTTTGTGAAGTTTTGGGACAATAGGGATAAGTTGGATTTAAACTTATCCGTAGATGGTCTACTCTTTAGAATAGCCAAGAACCTTACCCTCAATAAAATACGCGATAATCAAAAGTATAAAGGGTCACTTGAGCTTACCGATGCGCTGTTGGTGGGCAATAGCACTATGGAAGATGTCCTTTTTAAAGAAATGGAAGACACGCTTCACAAAGCCATTGAAGCACTTCCTCCAAGGCGCAGACTCATATTCGAACTCAGTCGTTTTCAGGGCCTTTCTAACCGAGAGATTAGTGAAAGGTTGAACATTTCAATCAATACGGTTGAGGGTCAGATCAGGAAGGCAATTAAGTCGATACACATCTATACAGATTCAATTTCTATATAGGTGAACAACATTTTTTAAGTGAGGAGTAACGGTAACCTCACTTTTCAGTGTATTTATTAATAGGTACCGTAATTTTTTAACTGTTTGGAAGATAAAAATCTGATATATCACTTTTTAAAAGAAGATTGCTCCCCGGAAGAGTTGGATCAACTGCATGAATGGTTAATCAGTGATCTCGATGAAGAAACTACCAATGAATTACTGAAATCATTATGGAAGAAGACACATGATGGCAATATTCATGAGATAGATGAATCCGAACTGACAGCCAGAATCCGAAAGGAGATCGCTGCTAACAATGGATTCGAACGAACGAAACCCACTAAAAAGAGAATTATCGTAAGAAACAGACGAAATAATTCGTGGGTGATCATTACGGCCATCTTATTATTGGTGATAACTGCCGGCTATTTTATTACAAGCAATAATCAGGCTGCTGACCCCACTCCTATTTTAGCGGAACAAATTGAAAAGAATACGCCAAGAGGCCACAGAAGTACCATCAACCTAAGAGATGGGTCGAAAGTTATTCTCAACTCAGAGACGAAAATCACCTATGATGAGAACTTCGGTATCGACAACCGAAGAATTCATTTAGAAGGTGAAGCATTCTTTGAAGTTGCCAGAGATGAAGACCTCCCTTTTGTTGTCATCTCCAAAAACCTGATCACAAGGGCGCTCGGCACTTCCTTCAATGTCAGAGACTATGGTGATGAAGACAGTGCTTCCATTGCGCTTGCTACAGGCAAGGTGAAAGTCAAAAGAAGCCAAAACCCTACGAATAAATTCAAGATATTCTTAAATCCCAATGAGCAGGTGGTCCTCAATAAAGCCTCTCAGAAATGGTCTAAAAGTACTTTTAGGCCTGAAAGAGTACTCTCTTGGAAAGACAATAGTCTAAACTTCAAAGAGATGTCACTCGCAAGAATCATCAAAACCTTGGAGCGATGGTATGATGTAAATATTGAAGTAAAAGGGCAAGGAATTGAAAAGCTGACCTATGAGGGAACGGGAAGCTTCGAGAAACAAAGCCTTGAAAATATACTCAACACCTTAGGTTATACCATGGGGTTTGAGAGTACAATAAACGAAAAACAAATTATGATTAAACTGACAAACTAAAGGAATGCCAATGAAGAAAAACTAGTCCCAAAAAATGCCAAGGCAGCCTATTGCAGTAGGACTACCTTGGACTTACTATCTATATGTTTAACTAAAAACACGAGCAAATATATGAAAAATATATACATGGCTTCGTTGCAGCGAGGCGTGACGTACTGTCTTTATGGGATAGTGCTTCAAGTTTTTTTGATATCATCACTAATGGCTAACCGTACTAGTGCTCAGAGCATTAGAGATTACAAGGTTAACTTAGAACTTCGAGAGGTCAGCATCACACAGGCCTTCCAAAACATCGAAGGCATCACACCTTTTAAGTTCTTCTACAAGAAGAAAGACATCAATCAAAAGGTAAAAATCAATCTACCACAAGGCGAATACACTGTGGCCGATATTCTTGAATCAATCTCGCGAAGTGCAGCACTGAACTTCAAGCAGATTAACAAGAATATATCAGTCGCTCAGGTACCAAACAGCGCCAGAGAAACTGACGAACGCGTGGTTGTAGTGGAGGAAAAAACACTCACCGGTCGAGTGGTTAGTGTAGAGGATAACCAACCACTGCCAACAGTAACGGTAAGAGTGAAAGGAACTACAATTGGCACTCAAACAGGTATGGATGGGCGTTTTAGCCTTACCGTGCCAGACAATGCAGAAGTGCTAGAGTTCCGTTTCTTGGGTTTCCAAACACAGGAAGTTCAAATAGGAAATCAAGCCGTTTTCAATATTGTTATGCAAATTGATGCGAAGCAACTTGACGATGTTGTTGTTACTGGTGTGGCTGCAGCTACGCCTAAAGAGAAGCTATCCTTTACCATTGCTTCTGTCGATTCAGAAGTATTGACTAAAGCACCTGCTGCTAACGCAGGAAATGCATTGGTAGGTAAAGTAGCGGGCCTTAGAATTTCACCAAGTAATGTTCCTGGTGCTGGTCCTGAGATACTATTAAGAGGTGCTACTAACCTAAGAACAGGTAATGGTCCATTAGTATTACTGGATGGTGCCATTCTGGAGGGAAGTTTATCGGATATCAGTGTGCAAGACATTGAGCGATATGAAATCTTGAAAGGTGCTTCTGCAGCTACTCTTTACGGTTCTCGTGCAGCCAACGGAGTAATTGCTATCTATACAAAATCAGGACAAGGCTTAGCCGTAGGCCAAACCAATGTCTTCTTCAGAAGTGAGGTAATTTCTGAGAACACTTACAAAGGTCGTCACCCTGAGAAAGCAAGGTTTCATAACAAGCAGACGGATGCTAACGGAGACATCATTACAGATAATGATGGTCTGGCTTTGGATAAAAATCCATCTATCAATGAAGTGCCTTTCTCTAGATACAGAGATCACTTAGAAGATTTCTTTTCTGGAAGCACATCATTTAGAAACTACATAAGACTCAGCAACAGAACTGCTGCTGGTAATGTGAGTGTATCATTTGAGCAGCAAAATGCTACTGGCGGTATTGACCTTCATGAAGGTAACAGACGTTACAACTTTGCTGTGGGTGTTGATCAGAACTTCTCCGATCGCTTTGACTTAAGCATTAGAGCCAGGTATATCTGGGATAGAGATGATCGCAGACCTAGAAATATTGGAAGTTTGATCTTCGCTTCTCCAGATGCTGATTGGTTTGCTCCTAATGAAGAAGATGGCAGTCCATTTAACTATGATGCCAACTCATTCATACTAGATTCATTCTTCAACCCATTCTATGTATTGAGTAATAACTTCAATGAGCGAGTGCGAAAGAGATTCATTAGTAGTGCTCAAGGTGATTTAAGCATCACAGATGACCTTAAATTCACTGGTATCTTTGGTTTTGATACACGCCAGGACAACTCTCAGGCCTTCCAAAACCCTGGTTATTTAGCTGTCGTAGGCGATCCTGGTCAAGGGGATATTGACAGAGGTTTTGCGGAGACTTTCTCAGTGAATGCTAGTGCAGCATTGACCTATGTGAAAGACTTTGGTGACTTCAATGTGAGATCTACCTTAAAGTACCAGTACGAGGATCGTCAGGATCAAGGGTTTACTATTGATGCTGACTTCTTAGGTGTAAGCAACTTCAACAACCTTGCCGCTACCAGGGCTGACACTAGTGGTCTTGGCTACCAGTTCTTCTCTGCTACAGATACCAGAGATATCCAGATAAGATCGGACAGTTATGCCTTTGCCGTAGGTGGTGATTACTTAGATAAGTATATCCTTGACTTTGTTGTGAGATATGATGGTTCATCTCTCTTTGGTGATCAAGAAAGATGGCAATGGTTCTCCAGAGCTTCTGCTGCCTATAGAATTACTGAGGATTTTGATATTCCAGGTTTTCAGGAGTTGAAAGTTTCTGGTTCACTAGGTACAGCCGGTGGTAGACCACTATTCAACGACCGATTTGAAATAGCCAATGTGAATGATGGATTGATTTCATTCCCTCAACAACTGGCTAACCCTAATCTGAAGCCGAATATCACAACAGAGACAGAGTTTACCTTGAGTGGTAACTTCTTGGATCGTTTTGACTTCTTGGCCTCCTACTCTAATCAGGAAAACAGAGATCAGGTACTCACTGTGCCGATATCTGTAGCTGCGACAGGTGGTAGGTCTACTCAAGTGCAGAACGCTGCGACATTATCAACCAATACTTTCGAATTCACATTGGGATACAACGCCATCAGAAAGCAAGACATGAACTTAAGGTTCGACTTGGTAGCTGACAGGACTGTTCAAACCATTACTGAATTTAATGCACCACAAGTATTGGCGGCAGGTGCAGGTATTTGGAGAGAAGGAAGTGAGCTTACTCAGATGTACGGAAGAAGATATGCTAAATCACTATCTGAATTAACCGTAGACGAGAATGGCATTGTCTTGAATGGTCAATTTGCCGGACTAGGAAACACTTCTACGCTAGATGATTATGAAATCAACGACTTAGGTTTTGTAATTCCTGCTGGTACTCAGTTCACCAATGACGAACGTGTAGTGCCTTTGGTTAATGAAGCTGGTGAGGAAGAGCAAGAGCTAGTGATTGGTAATGCACGTCCTGACCTAAACCTAGGACTTAGAACAGCCTTCAGATGGAAAAATGTAAACATCTACATGCTGTGGGAAGCTCAAATTGGTGGAGATGTCTATAATTCTGGACTACAGGCACTCGATAGAGACGGCTTGGGACCTGATTATGATCAGGCAGATCGTCCTGAGGGTCAAAGACACTGGACATCTTTCCGTCAATCTATCTACAATGGTCGAAGACTGAATGCTGAATATGTTGAAGATGCTTCGCATGTAAGACTTAGAGAGCTTTCTGTAAACTACGAGTTGGGTAATTCTACACTTGAGAAATTGGGAATGTCCAATGTCTTCAAAAGTGTTCAACTCAGCTTTATCGCAAACAACGTGCTGTTGCTTGCTAAGTACCGAGGATTTGACCCAACTGCGGGTGGAATCAATGCAAGGTTTGATGGCTATGCGTTCCCACTGATCAGAACTTTCTCAGGTTCTATCTCAATGAACTTTTAGTCGATTGAAAACATTAAACGAGACTTTTATGAAACTTAGAAGAAATATAAAATCAGTCTTAGCAGCGGTGCTCTTAATAGGGTTTGTGAGTTGCGAAGACTTAGAAGTTGAAAATTTAAATGCATTAGATATTAATGGTGTTTTATCTAATCCTGCTGAGTTCCCTGCCCTAGTGCAGGGGGCTTACGGGCAGTGGTGGAATCAAACACAGATATCTTATCCTAACATGTACTTGAGTGTTGCCGCACAGGTATTCTCATCTTCATGGACAAACTATGCCATGTTCGATGGTGGTAGAATACCACCAAGACCATTTGTTAACTCAAATACGGCATCAACGAGACTTGTTAACAGAAACCCATGGAGGGGAATTTATAACTCCATTGGTCCTGTAAACGATGTACTTAAAGTAATGAATGCCAACTTTGACGGCAAAGCAATTGATCCAGTTACGGGTGAAGACAATACCCCGATCGTTTTGGCGAATGCGAGAATGATGCAGGGACTTGCACTTGGCTGGGTATCTATCATCTTTGACAGAGGCTTTATTGTGAGCGAAGAATTGACCGATGAAGAACTTGGTTCTTTAGAGTTTTCGGGATACCGCGAATGTGCAGACGCTGCCAAAGCTAGATTCTTAGAGGCGGCTGCCATATTCGATGCAAACCCAGACATTACATTCAATGGCTTCAATGGTGTTACATTACCTGCTGATGAAGCAGCTAGATTTGCTCGTTCTTATGCGGCTAAAGTTGAAGTATTCTCTGCGAGAAACGCAGACCAGACAGTCAATGAAACTGATTGGAATGAAGTACTTCAATTGACTACCAATGGTCTAACAATTGACATCGCACCGAATGGTGATGGTGGTAACCAATGGTGGACAAGAGCACTGAGAAATGGACAGTTCGCAGGTTGGGTACGTGTATCTCAACGTCTGATTAACATGATGGAAGGTGGTACTGGAGGTAGAGACATTCAAAACCCTGCGGATACGGATCCTAATAATGCTACAGCTCCTTACCCATGGCAAGACAATGTGCTAAGCTACCCAGAGATTACGACTCCGAGAGATCAGAGAATTTTGACAGACTTTACTTACAACAGTAATGTTCCATTCAGATCTGATCGTGGGTTCTACATCTTCGGTAACTATAGCTACAGCCGTTACATCTACTTTGTCAATGACAACCTAGTTGGTCCTATGCCGCACTTTACGGTTACCGAGAACAATCTATTGAGAGCGGAAGCCCTTATTAGAACTGGGGGTAACAAAGCAGAGGCAGCGCAACTGATCAATGCCACCCGTGTAGATCGTGGCGGACTTCCTGCATTGACAGGAGCGGAAAGTGACGATGTTTTACTAAGAGAAGTAACATACGAGCGCTTAGTAGAACTTAGCTGGCATGCTTCGACAAACGGATATTTAGCCAGAAGAATTACAACGACAGAGGACTTAAAACTTCCTCCTGGTACACCATTAAGTATGCCGGTTCCTGCTTCTGAACTAGAGGCACTCGGAATACCGAATTACACATTTGGTGGTTTAGGCAACCCTGACGGGTCAGAATAAGAAATGAAGGATTGATGAGGGGTGTTATTCGAACATCCCTCATCAACAAATTAACCTGACGATGAGAGTTGAATTATGAACACTCCATTTTCAGAGAGGAGTTTTAACTGAAAAAATAGTGGCTAGATCAAATTAGTAAAGATGTAAGTCACAATGAAAAACTTCAGTGCCTTAAACGAACAACTACGCCTCGAAGAAATAAAGGAGATAAGTGCAATGCAGAAAAAGACAGTAAACAGTCCCTTTCTGCTAATAATGAAGCACTAAAGAAACATACTTCGCTTTCGTTTAGTCAGTATGTAATTTGTTTAGAGGGCTGGTTCTATACGAGAACCAGCTTTTTTATTCTTATAGGGTTCAATATAGAAAAATTAATTTTTCCTACCCCACATTAATAACAACTCATTGACAATTATACCTGACAATGCCGACATAATTTCTTTTCCGCCAGTTCGTCACCTAAACTTCTACAAAGAAAAAATCCCCGACTATGCAGCCAGGGATCCTTTCAATTATTGTCAGTCAATTTTATTAAAAAGCCCTACTTCCAAAGCTCCTTCCTCTTGGAGTTACAAAAGGGTTACTTCTGAATAACATATTTACCGAATTTTGGCCTATCTCAAGTACATTCGCTTGATCAATGCTTTTCAGTTTACCTCTAATTTCTACTCCCGTACCATCGTCATTCCTTACTTCCAAACGGTTTTCAAAAACATAAACCAAAGCACGCATTGGGTCCATTGTAATTTGATCTAAGTAGAAGATGGCTGCTCTTACAGGTCGACCGTCCGACCTTTCCATAATTACTATGTCCTGTATAAGGCCTTGAGATTTGTAAAAACTTCTGGTCCCTTGTGCCCCCGTACCTATAAAGCCTCCTCCTACTCGCTGAAAAGTCAAAGTATCACCTTCAATTCTAAAGAAGTTTACCAGCCCAGACTCAGGATAACTTCCGTGACGAACACCGTCATCTACAATAACTAAATCCTGTGCTTCCAGCCTTTGAACGAGCTGATCACTATTACTCCTGATCTTCTCTTCTTTAATTAGTCTTTTCGCCTCTGCCCGTTTTGCTCTTTTCGTTTTCTTGTCATTCACATCTGTGTCCATGCCAGCTGCCATAACTGTGGAAATACTCAACAGCACCAATATGACAAAACTGAATATCTTCTTACTTCTCCTCATATCCATTACTTTTAATTCAACATAATTCTCACATTGTAATCAACAACTATCATTCCAAACACTCGGATTTTCAAGCAATTAGATCCATTTATAAAAGAAAATTCGTTTCGAATACGAACTCCAACTTTTGGACGTTTCTAAGAAATAGGCAGGCAATAAAAAACCCTGAATGTTGCCATTCAGGGTTTTCAATTACTAATTCTTTACCTACCAACCGATAGCCGCACCATCACTGAAGAGTCCTTCTCCGTTGCGAGCCCTTCCTGAACTCCATAGCCTTCTTTCAAACATTAGAGAAGCTGAATTCTTGCCTATTTCAAAGACATTTGCATCGGTATTCTTTTCAGCCTTGCCTCTTATCAATAATCTGGACTCAAAGTCGTCTTTGACTTCCAACCGATTGGCAAAGACCATAATTGAATACTGCCTTGGTTCCAGTGTTAGTGCATCTCGGTATTCAATAATCACTCTGTTTGAATTCTCCAGAGTTCTAATTTTGGTGATAATACCCTGCCTTTTGTTTATGCGTGATATTGATTCAAAAGTTCTTTTTCCAGATGCCCTCTGGGTGGTTAGGGTATCTCCCTTAATCCTGAAAAAGTTGGATATCAAAGGTTCACTTGACCATCCCGATCTCATTCCATCATCAATAATCACTAGATCACGCTGTTCCAACAGATCAATCATCCGTTCAATATTAGCCTGAACTTTGGCCATTTCAATCTTTTGACGTTTTAACTTACGGACCTCCCGTTTGGTCAATTCTGGAGTGATATCACTATCGAGATGTTGACCATAAACAGGAACTATTCCGATGACAACCAAAGAGAATACAGTAATTGCTCTGCATATAACTTTTCTGTGTTTTGTGATATTAGCCATCTTACTGACCTCCTCTCCAACCAGTTAAAAGTCTACCTTCCCCGTCTCTCTTTCTTCTTCCATTTCTCCAGAGCCTTTGTTCCAAAAGTAGTGTAGTCGAATTCTGACCAATCTCCAGTACGTTAGCATCTTCATTACTCGCTAGTTTTCCTCGAATTAGTACGCCTGACCCATCATCATTTCGTACCTCAAACCGATTAGCATGTACAAAAATCAAAACTTGAAATGGCTCTAAAGACAACAACTCGCGATATCTTAAAAAGATACGTCTCGGACGACCTTGCTCTGAGTCCAAGACTTGGTATTCAAAAATTATTCCCTTTTTCTTAAAAATGTCAGGATCAGACTGGATACCAGTTCCCAAAGCATCAGCACCCATTCTTTGGAACGTTAGCGTATCACCTTTGATTCTAAAGAAATTCACTAAACCTGATTCTGGGTAAAGACCACGCCCTACACCGTCATCCATTACCACCACATCTCTTTTTTCGATCAACTGCACCAATTTTTTAGCATTGTAGCTAATCTTTCTCTCCGTCTTATCCTTTTTCGCTTGTTGACGCTTCATTCGTTTGGTCACTTTTGAAGTTTCCTCCGTATTAGTGTCTTGAGCCACAACCGTGGATAAACCAAAGAACAATAGAATTAAAACACCGAATATTTTGCTCAATTTCCCCATATCATCAGCTTTAGTTAATGTTAAATCACTACTGAATGACAACAAAAATCATTCCATTAGTACAATAATCTTATGTCAAGGGGAAATGTTTTACAATTTTTTTACACTTAATACCTGTGGCTATCAGCGTATCTCCTACAATTCTGGAAAAAACAGATATCAAGGTATTACTTGGCTAATCGACTGTCACGCCATGATCAATAATCACAATTCCTCATTGTTCTTTTTACGATCACAACTCTTACCTTAACTTGATTAATTTCAACCACACTACTCTCCTCCACGCCAGCCGTCAAGTATTTGTCTTCCAGATCGACTTGCTCTCCGCCTATAACCCAGTTGTTGATTCAAAAGGAGGGTTGTAGAGTTCTTACCAATCTCCAAGACGTTAGCATCTTCATTATTTGCTAATTTCCCGCGAATAAGAATACCTGATCCATCATCATTGCGTACTTCAAATCGATTAGCGTGTACAAATATCAAGACTTGGAATGGCTCGAGTGTGAGAAGTTCGCGGTACCTCAAGAATATCCTTTGAGGCCTGCCTGCTTCAGAGTCTAAAACCTGATATTCGAAAATGACACCTTTCTTCTTGAATATTTTTGGGTCACTCTGATATCCAGTTCCCAAAGCACTAGAACCAACCCTTTGAAAGGTCAAGGTATCTCCTTTTATTCTAAAAAAGTTAACCAAACCGGATTCTGGATATACGTCTCTACCAACGCCATCATCCATCACTACCAAATCCTTCTGCTCAATCAGTTGAACCAGTTTCTTCGCATTGTACTTTATCTTTCTCTCCTTGGCCTCCTGCTTTGCCAGCTGACGTTTCATCCGCTTGGTCATTTTAGGAGTTGTGTCCTGATTTGTGTCTTGCGCCATAATTGGAGATAGACCAAAGAATATCAGTGTTATAACAGCGAGTATTTTGTTCAACTTTCCCATATCATCAGTTTTAGTTAGTGAGAACACTATCGAATGGCAACAAAAATCATTCTATTAATTTCATATTTTTTTACGAGGGAAACTTTATACAAGTTCTTCTCGCTTAATACCTCTGGGCCGTTTCAACCAAGAGTCTATCGGAGTTAATTCCCAATTCACGTACTCTGGCTTTAGCAATAGAGTAGTGCTTTCCTCGAATTACGAGGCCAGTTCCATCTTCACGCCTAGCTTCCACTCGACTCGGAAAGATATATATGACTGTTCTTCGGAACTCTTGGGTAATTCTATCCAAATAGCTCACAACCACCCTTGGTGGTAAATCACCTTCGGACTCAAAAACCTTCAATCCCCTTATAATACCTTGAAATTTATCGATTACCTCATCTTCCTGAATACCTGTTCCTAGAGGTTTTGCGCCCTGTCTTTGAAAGGTGATCGTGTCACCCTTGATCCGAAAGAAGTTCACTAGTCCAGACTGAGGGTACAAACCACCACTTACACCATCATCCTTAATCACGAAGTCACGTGCGTCTATCAAGGCTAGTACATCTTGGATTTTGGCTTCAAGTTTCTTGGCTTTCGCCAACCTTCTCTTTTCTTTCTTGGATAATGGTTTTTCAGATTTCTCTTTCTCCTTTGACGTTTGACCATAAAGTGATGGCACGCTGAAAGACATTGCAAAAAGAACCAGGATAACTACAAACTTAACTCTCATAACTAAAAAATTTTCTTCAAGTTAATCAGAACCATGCCATAAGACAAAAGTCCAACCTATAGTCAATACAACGCCAAAACCTTTAAAAGTTGCAGCTACTCGTAGCGTAGAGAAGTAATGGGGTCTTGGCTCGCAGCTCGTCTGGCGGGTGCTATACCAAAAATCACGCCCACTGTAACAGCCACACCAAAGGATAAAAGAATTGAAAAACCACTAACAATTGTCGGTATATCGGCTAATTCGGCTATCCCAAAGGCGATAGTCAAACCTAAGATCACTCCCACCGCACCTCCGGAAAAACTAATCATGACAGCTTCTAATAGGAACTGGTAAATGATGTCTGCCTTCTTTGCCCCGAGTGATAATCTCAAACCAATTTCCTTAATGCGTTCTAGCACAGATGCCAACATGATATTCATAATCCCTATTCCTCCGACCAGCAAGGAGATACCGGCAATTCCTCCAAGTACGTAGTTGAAAATATTCTTGGTTCGCTGTTGCTGTTTGAGCATTAGTTCTGGTATCTCTATTTCATAGTCCACCACATCGCTGTGCTTTCTACTTAACAACTTCGAGACAACCTGAGCAATTGAATTGATCTGCTCTGTATCACGCACTTTGATGACCAATCGATCGAGCTGATGATAATTTACACCCGACTGATCATTATTCCTGTTTCTTCTGGCTTCTTGAATCAAGGAGTTGGTAACCATCAAGCGATTTTCATATCGGATCAAGGCTGTACTCAGCGGAGTGTAGATATCCATGTTATAATCCCGAATTCCTAGGTTGGTAATGCTCTTATCCGAAATGATGCGTTCCTCTAGGACACCAATTACCTTGAGCCAGTGCTTACCCACCTTTATGTACTTCCCTATTGGCTCTTCGCGACTAAAAAACTTTGACTTAATTGTTTTGCCTATAATACAGACTGGTGCTCCCTTTTGAATTTGTTCTTGATTGAAATAGTCTCCCTCGTCCAACTCAAAACCTGAAATCTTAAAAAATGTATTATCCACCCCAACTAACTTGGCCGTTCTACGAAAGCCTTCACGCGTGACTTCGGTGTCAAGAACGATCTCCGGGCTTATCATCTCTATACCAGGGACAATTTTCCGGATACTTTCAACATCCAAGAAATTTAACCCAAGCGAAAGGTTCTTTTTAGTCTCTTGAGTACCTACTGTACCTTCTTCTGGCTCCACATTGCCTTCACTCTGCTCTACCACCGGGTTAATGACGATATTATTGACACCCACAAGCTCAATTTGCTCAAGTATCTCCTGCTGAGCGCCTGATCCGATGGCCAACATGGCAATCACGGCAGCCACTCCGAAAATGATACCCAAAGCGGTCAGGAGCGATCGTATCTTATTAGCCAAAACCGCCTCTGAGGCGATGGCCATATTTAGGAGAATCCGCTGGATCATTATTAATCCTTTTTGGCTATAGCTTTATTTGTTTTGTCAATAAGACGCAAGGGTCGGCTCTCCATATTGTCAGGGTCAGACAAATAGATAGTACTTCCCTCATCCAGTCCATTAAGCACAACTACCTCATCAGAATTCGACCTGCCTAGCAGTACCTCTTGCCTTACAGAACTTCCTCCATCTTTTGCGAGTACGTAGGTAAGCGAATCTCCCTGACTATGCACGGCTTCCACCGGGATAAAAATCACATCCGAAAGCACTTCTGCTATAATTTTATTACTTGTGGTCATGCCAGGACGAAGTGTAGTGTCTGACTCATGAATTTGTACTGATATCTCGAAAACTTTTGAATCTGAATTTGGCCTTTGCTGTCCCATGTTAGCAACATCTATAACAACGCCAGTTAGTCTCTTATCTGGAAAAGCATCCAAGCCAATATCTACACGTTGACCTTCCTTAACATTGTTAATATCTACTTCATTGATATAGGTTTTAGAAACCATTTTAGTCAGGTCAGGAAGTGTCGCCACCACGGGGTCCCACGCACTTACCTGAGCACCAACCCCCAATTTATTACCTCTCCAATCCCTTTTATAAATCAGCATTCCTGGTTCCGATGCCATAATCGTGAATTGCTTCTGTAAGTTTAGCAAGGCATCCAATTTGGCCTTATCATCATTCATCTTAGCTTCCGCCTCCTTCATTTTGGCCACTGACTTTTGACGCTGCAGCTCATAGTTCTCAAGCTCTTGCTTGTACTGTTTCTCAGCTCTTTCAAGGTCCATTGTCTTCTCTTTCACCACAGCAGGTGGCTCGTATTGGGAATTCTCCAATACTAACTTCTTTTTATCAATTTCGAAGAGCAGTTTATCCATAGCATCCCTAGCCTTTCTTAACTCTATTGCAGAATCAAGAGAGGCTTGCGTATACTGTGAGGTACTTACAGTGTAATCAGACATACGTTGTTGGCGTTTAGTGCCCAACTCCGTCTGGTCCAATCGAGCAACATAATCACCCGCGTTTACTACCGTACCCTCTTCAATGATGTGCTCAATTTTAGTTTGGAAAATACCAGCAGATTGCATACCGCCAGGGCCTCTGATTTCAGCCGAACTTTTTGCAAACAACTCACCAGAGGCAATGATCTCAGACCGGAATTCACCCCTTTGTACTGTTGTAAAAACCTCACCAGTATCAGCTGAGCCTTTATTAACCTTGGTGATGAAGAATATTATAGCCGCGACAAAGACACCCGCAACGATAAGGAGGGATCGTTTTTTCATGTTGTTTAGATTTTGAGTTGAAGCCTATTTAACTATAAAAATAGTTTATTCAAACTATATTAATAATTTTTAACCCTTATTTAACATTATATAACTACGTACGTAATTCGGGTAAATTCATTACACGAATTCAGAAATACTTCAAATAATTTATTCAAACCACTCTTATTAAGAGATGAACGGAAGTCACATTTAGTTTGATTCGACTAATTAAAAATTAGATGTACCAATAATCTTCTGTTCAGCACCTCACATGTTTAATTTACTGTCGTAGTTTTGGACCAATGAACTATCTATCGGTTGAAAACGTCTCTAAAACTTTTGGGGACAGAATTATTCTAGATGACCTCTCTATGGGGATCGCTCAGGGTCAAAAAGTTGCCCTGGTGGGTATCAATGGATCTGGTAAATCAACGCTCCTGAAAGTCCTCACAGGTATTGAAACTGCGGATAGTGGCGAGGTTGTGTTTCGCAAGGATATAGTAGTTCGTTCGCTACTTCAAAACCCTCACTTCAAAGCTGGTCAGACTATTCTGGATGCCGTTTTTGATGAAAATGACCCCACCCAACAACTGATCATCAATTATGAGCGAGCGCTCGCCAATGGAGATGGCAATCAGATTGAACAACTGATCAATGAAATTGACGCAGCCAATGCATGGGATTTAGAAAGCCAGGCCAAGCAAATCCTCGGCAAATTAGGGCTTCATGAATTAGAACTCGAGGTCTCAAACCTATCAGGCGGGCAACAAAAACGTATTGCATTGGCCAGTGTCCTTATTCAGAAACCTGACCTGCTCATTCTAGATGAGCCCACCAACCATTTGGACATTGAAACTATAGAGTGGTTAGAGAGCTACCTGAGCCAGTCCAACATGGCCCTAATTCTGGTAACCCATGATCGATACTTTCTAGAAAAGGTCACTAGCGAAATCATTGAGTTGGACAAAGGCCAAATCCATCATTACAAAGGTGATTACACATTCTTTTTGGAGAAAAAAGCAGAGAGAGAATTATCTGAAAACTCCTCCATTGACAAAGCAAAAAACCTCTACCGCAAAGAGCTTGACTGGATTCGTAGACAACCCAAGGCAAGAGGTACCAAAGCCAAATATAGAGTGGATGCATTTCAGGATACCAAGAGCAAGGCTTTCAGTAAGGAAAATACTAATGACCTAAAACTAAAAGCTGAGGCACAAAGACAAGGCAAAAAGGTACTTGAGGTTGAAAGCTTAAGCCATGGATTTGATGACAAGTTATTGATCAAGGACTTTGATTATGTCTTCCCAAGAAAGGAACGAGTTGGGATTGTAGGACCCAATGGATCTGGAAAGACTACCTTCATCAAACTACTGATGGGAGAACTTGATCCAAAAGTCGGAGCTATAGACATAGGACCAACTACCAAATTCGGGTACTATCGGCAAACGGAGCTGAGTTTTGACAATGAGCAGACCGTCATTGACTTCGCCAAATCGATTGCCGAGGTAGTTGAAGTGGGCAAGGGAAGAACTGTACCGGTTTCTCAGTTTTTGACACGCTTTCTTTTTCCACCAGATGTTCAGTACAAACCGATTGGAAAACTCAGTGGTGGTGAGAAACGAAGACTGCAGTTACTGCAAATCCTAATTCAAAGCCCTAATTTTTTGGTGCTAGATGAACCAACAAACGATCTGGACCTGATTACACTCAACACCTTGGAAGCCTACCTTGAAGCTTTCGAAGGTTGTCTTATGCTGGTGTCTCACGATCGGTACTTCATGGACAAGCTAGTCGATCACCTCTTTGTCTTTGATGGTTCAGGTACAATAAGGGATTTCCCCGGTAATTACACGGACTATAGAGCCACAGCAAGTACAACTGCAACGCCAATCAACAAAACCAAAGAAACACAACCCAAACAGACATCTCAAAAGGATTCTTCACAAACTCGAAAGTTGACCTACAATGAAAAAAGGGAGTTCGAAGCACTTGAAAAGGAGATCCCAAGTTTGGAAAAAGAGAAGGCGGCACTGATTGCAAAGCTGAACGGAGGCTCAACAGATCATGAAGAACTAACGACCTGGTCCTCAGCCATTGAGGATATTACAAATCAACTGGATGAAAAAGAAATGAGATGGCTTGAGCTTTCTGAATTGGTTTAGCAGTTCTGTTCCTTTCGTTTGAGCCAGGCGTTTAAAACTAAAAGCTCGTTAATGATGTGGGCTTAATTCTCAACCAAAATCAACGACACAATGGCTGACCAGAGAAATATTTTCGATAAAGGGATGAAAATTCTAACCGTGTTCCTTCTATTGACACTTACCCTTTCTTGTGGAGAAAACATTGAAGATTTCACATCTGCATTCCAAAATGAGGAGCTAAAAGTCCACTTAGACAGTTTTGAAAGTGAGGCTCAGGCACGTGGAATATCTTTGGACCTCACACGAACCGAATTAGTTTTTGTGGGAGATATTTTCTTGAATGGACAGCAAGCTTGCAGTCGAAATTTTGAGAACTTCGAGAATCAAGGCAATGCAAGAATAGAAGTTTCTGCAAATCCCGACTGCTGGGAGAATAGGAATGATCAAGAGCGAGAAAACCTCCTCTTTCGCGAATTTGGAGAAGCACTACTCGATCGGTTGACTAACAATAGCAAACTACCCAATGGCCTACCAGCCAGCATCATGTGTAACGACTGTGATATTTTCAGCCTCTATGATGAATCAACAATCGAAAGAAGATTCTACTACCTGAATGAGCTCATGGGTGTCGATCAGGAGATACCAGATTGGGGCAGGTAGAATAAATCCCAAGGTTTCCGCAAGTCAGGGAACAATATGTGACATCACAAGTGTTTATTGCTAACTTCAAAAGATCGCTTAGATCATAAGAAGTATTGGGTAAAAGGGTATTAGCAAAAACATGGCAAAATTAGAATTCAGCAGCGATCATAAATGTGTCCAGACTTCGTCAGGACAGACCATCTTAGATGCTGCTTTAAAGCATGACATTCCTCACGTACACGCCTGTGGAGGAAACGCATTCTGCTCTACCTGCCGTGTATTGGTTCAGGAAGGCCTTGAGCATCTTCCTGAGAAAAACTCCAAAGAAGCAGCCCTTTCTAAACAGTTGGGTCTGCCCGAGGAAATAAGACTGGCTTGCCAAACTCGACCTACTGAGGATTTAAAAATTAGGCGATTGGTAATGGATAAAGTTGATGAAGATGTAATCCTTCAACACGGAGGAGAAGGAGCACCAAGGAGCCTCGGACAAGTAAAAGAAGCCTCTGTCTTATTTGTGGATATAGCCGATTACACGGCATTCACCGAAAAAACACCAGCTTATGATGTGGTACATGTGCTGAACAGGTACTTCTACATAGCCGGTAGTATTATCAAAAAGTATAACGGTAAAATCATCGACTATTATGGAGATGGTTTTCTGGCCATTTTCGGACTAGATGACGACCCCAACCATGCCGGAAACCTGATCAGTGCAGGTTTCGCATTGCAAGATGCTGTGGACAAGTTTGATCATGACATCCATGAATTGGTTAACCGAGATTTTAAAATCAGATTAGGAGCACACACAGGCAATGTGATCTGGGGTACCATAGGCATTACGGGCATGGAAAAAGAAGCGGCCATCGGTGATACCGTCAACTTTGCAAGTCGTATAGAACAGGCGAACAAAGGACTTAACACTAAGTTTTTGATCTCTGAAGCCTTATACAAGCAATTTGACAAGTGGTGCACCATCAGTGGCACTTATGAAATTGAGGCGAAGGGAAAGGAAGGTATGCACCGCGTTTATGCCTTAGACCGCATGCTCGCCCCTATGCCAACGGCATAACTACAGGTATTAGGAGCTCTTGATTGTTAATTCAATATGCATAGAGCGCTTCTCATTGCCATACTCTTATTCCTAGCGACTTTCGATTCAATCAGTCAAGTAAGACTTAGGGGGCGTGTCGTTTACTCTAAAAAGAATACTCCATTACCTCAAGCTGCAGTTTTTATAAAAGGTGCAAGGACTGGAGTTCAAACAGCTGAAACTGGAGAGTTTATGCTCAACTCTACCAAAGGCAGTGGCACGCTGGTTTTTAGATATCTAGGCTTTATTACCAAGGAAGTACCTTTCTCGACTGTAGAGACAGAAGGTGCGATAATAGATCTTGGTGATATCAAAATGGAAATTGGTACAGTTTGCTATGTCGAAACTGACTTGCTTACTCTCGGACCGTCTTACAGTGCTAACCATTTGGGATTTGGGTTCAAATTAAACGCAAGAATTCCTCCAGTATTTAACCTCTATCCAAGGCTTAGGCTTGAAGCTGATTTCAATGCACGCACCTCGAATTCGAGAAAATACTTCAGAGTAAGTCGTTACTCTAATTACATCGCCAGTGGGCTTAATTTGAACTTTGACCTCGAATATGCCTCACGCCAGGTAATAATCTCGGACCAAAGTCAGGGGTTGGAAGAAATCGGTTTAGTAACAAGTTTATATAAACGCAGGGGAACCTTCGGTATTGGTCTAGGCCTGAACAGAGCCAGAGAATCTCAGGGCCAGAAAGATTTTGCCCTAATCCTCGAGTATTACAAAGAATTAGGCTACCACATATCCGTCAAAACTCAACTCAAAAAATGGCATGAACATACACAACTGAGATGGAAGTTTAATTACAGCATCAATAGGATTAACTTGAATATAGGGCTTCAAGGAGAACACCTTAAAAATTACAATGAATTCATACTTTACCTTGCTTATGACATCAGGATTTGACTATATGCAATTTCTGGTTTAAAACCTTCAACTAAGCCTATCGTTAACATATTCATGAACACTACACTTTGGATTATTCTCGGAAGCCTGCTTTTGGTATCCTATGCTTTTATCTTCATTGATGCTTACAAGTCAAATAGGTCACGTGTTGGCAAACAACAAGTTCCCATGTTCCATGGACTGTTTATAGGTCCTCTCTACTATTTCATACTGACGAATCATCAGTTGAGAGAGCGAAAGCAGTTCATGAAGGGTATGCGCAGGTTCTCGTAATACAAATTCTTAAGTCTATGATACCAAAGAGTTTTATTTACACCACCCTTGGCTGCACGTTGTTGCTTTTTGCATTTCAAAGTACACTTTTAGCTCAAACTGAATCTGTCCAACTAGCAAATACTCAACAGTTTACTTTCAACTCCAGTCACATTAATGATGATTTCGAAATAATGGTGAGCCTTCCGCTCGGCTATCAGCAATCGAGCACCAGGTACAAAGTGCTCTATGTTCTCGATGCCAACGTAACCTTTGGCATGACACATGATATCCAAACCCTCATTTCATTTGAGCCTGAAAACCCACCTATGATTATCGTTGGCATTGGCTACAAGGACTTTGGAAATTGGATTCAGAAAAGGGCTCGTGATTACATGCCATCCAAAGTAAAGAGCGCTCCTGGATCGGGTGGTGCGGCTAAGTTTATGACTTTCCTGGAGGAACAACTCATACCTCATATCAATAGCAAATACAGAACGACAGAAGAGAAAATCATTTATGGACATTCCACAGCGGGCCTTTTTGGCCTGTATGTCCTTCTGAAAAAACCCGGTATGTTCGATGGCTACATAATCACCAGTCCATCCGTAGACGAAGACAGCGGGTATTCACTAGAACTCCTCAATTCAGCTACATCAGTACCTACGAAGCAAGTGAGGGTGTTTACGTCCTATGGCACTAAAGAGAAGCCATCATTTGTAGAAACTTATAAGGCCTTTGTTAAAGCCTTGGGATACAAAATTCATACGAATGTGAAATTGGAGTCTGGTCAGTTCATCGCCTCCCACATGGCATCAATGGCACCAGCCTTTGTGGCAGGACTTCAATTTGTCAATAACCGTGATTAGTTAATCTGAATTAAAAAACGTTATACAGATGTTAAAAAAACGAGCTTCATTAACATCTTCATAACACCCTACTAAATTTGTAGACCAAATAGACAACCTTAACTCCTATTTCGCGTGTCGTTTTAAGGACATTCCACTTCGACAAAAAACCTGGTTAGAGGAACTGTTTAACAAAGTCTTGACTTTAGATATCATGGATCGCGATTTCATCAATACCCTTTATATTCGACAACAGGCTTGCGCCAACTGCCCTGCACCAGAGGCCATTGCCCATTGGTTCAACGAATTGCTAGGCGTGCTTTTTCCCGACTTTGCTAAACAGCAATTCAATACGCAAAGAGAATTTGAACTCTATATCGAGCGATTAAAACTCCAGCTAGATCAAATCCTGTCGAAAAACCCCACCAAGGGAGAACTAGATCCCAGCCATGTCACTGAAAGGTTTTTCGAACTCCTACCATCCATTCACGAGCAGATGGAACAGGACATTACAGCCCTTTTTGAGGGAGATCCGGCTGCCAAAAGCCGTACCGAGGTAATTCGAACGTATCCCGGCTTTATCGCGATATCAGCCCATCGAATAGCCCATCAATTACATCAGCTAGGTGTTGGATTGATTCCCAGAATCATTTCAGAATATGCACATAGCAAAACGGGCATTGACATTCACCCTGGCGCTCAAATCGGTCACTTCTTTTGCATCGACCATGGTACAGGTGTGGTCATTGGGGAAACCACAGTGATTGGAGATCACGTAAAGATTTACCAAGGCGTAACGCTAGGTGCCCTGAGTGTCGATAAGAAAGATGCGAAAACAAAACGTCACCCGACTATTGGTGACAATGTTGTCATCTATGCTGGGGCCACCATTCTGGGAGGCAATACAGAGGTGGGACACGATTCAGTTATTGGTGGTAATGTATGGCTTACCCATAGCATCCCTCCTTTCTCCAAAATCTACTATCAGGCGCAGATGACCAATACTGAGGGCACTATTGATACCATCATATTTAAAGGCCAAAGCGCATGAACATCGAGGCATTGATTGGCAATACGCCATTGGTAGAATACAAGGGCATCAGTCCAAAGCCAGGAGTTCGTATTCTGGGGAAACTCGAGGGCAACAATCCCGGAGGCAGTGTTAAGGATCGTGCAGCCTATGGCATGATCAAGGGAGCGTTGGACCGCGGGGATATAAAACCGGGCGACAAACTGGTGGAAGCCACCAGTGGCAATACTGGAATTGCCCTAGCCATGATTGCCAGTATTATGGGTGTGGAAATGACCCTCATCATGCCAGATAACTCCACTCGCGAACGGGTCTTGAGCATGGAGGCTTATGGTGCCAAAGTAATCCTCACCCCTGCCAAGCAGACCATTGAGTATTCCAGAACACTAGCTGAGCAAATGGCCGATGAAGAAGGCTACTTTATGCTCAACCAATTTGGTAATACGGATAACTACGGGCAGCACTATAAAACCACAGGGCCCGAGATCTGGAAGGACACGGACGGAAAGATCACCCATTTTGTCTCGGCCATGGGCACCACAGGCACTATCATGGGCGTTTCCCGATACTTGAAAGAGCAAAACCCAGAAGTGCAGATCGTGGGCACACAACCTAAAGATGGTTCTAGTATTCCAGGCATCAGGCGATGGTCTCCTGAGTTTCTTCCCAAGATATTTGAATCCTCAAGAATCGATCGGGTCATTGATGTCAGTCAGGAAGAAGCCACTGACATGACCCGCAGACTGGCCAAGGAAGAGGGTGTATTAGCCGGTATGAGCTCAGGAGGAGCACTAACAGCTGCATTAAAAATCGCCAACGAAATCGAAGAAGGCCTAATTGTCCATATTGTCTGCGACCGGGGTGACCGCTACCTCAGTTCTGACTTGTTTGGGTAGGTCTTGAACGGATTTATTAATACATTTTTGATTTATACCCAAAAGGACGACTTGTCCAGTAAATAAAAAATAGGAATCCCCTTCTATAGCCCTTATCTTTTTTCAAAAGCTAAGTTAAACCCAAACTTTTGAAGAAATTCTATATATAAAAGTGTTAGTAAACATTAAAAATGAAACGACTAGTCATACTTCTATTTCCATTGATAATATCCGCTTGTGGACAAGGACTAAAGCAAAGCAAGGCATACCATTCGAATGGTCAACTTGCTTCTGAGGGACAACTCTTGGACGGGCAGCCACATGGACTTTGGAAATTCTACTATGAAGACGGAAGTAAAGAAAGTGAAACACACTTTGATAACGGTCTGAGACACGGAAATTCAATTCGTTGGCACCAAAATGGTACTCTTCAAGGAAAAGGAGAATACAAAAAGGGAGAAGTTGAAGGGACTTGGGAGGCATACTTTGACAACGGACAATTCGAGAAGGTATTTACTGTTATTGATGGCAAAATGCACGGAGATTACACAGAGTATTATCCCAGCGGGCAAGTCAAACGAAATGGTATTATGGACCATGATAAAGAAGTTGGAGAATGGTTAACTTTCTATGACACAGGAGAATTAAAGAGTAAGACTATAACGAGTGACGTTAAAGGGCAAGGTTTCATGACCATCTATTACAAAAGCGGCAGCAAACAACGAGAAGGTGGTTATATCAACCAAGACAAAGAAAACGGAACATGGAGTTATTGGGACGAACAAGGGGAATTAACTCATGAGATAGATTACGAAAGCGGAGAAATAAAGAAATAAAACGTTTGCCAACAATAGTTCTAAAGCATAGGTCTGATTACTTTATTACTTTAGCCTTAAAGAAGGTGTAGCAAAAGGTACCTCCTTCTGTGGTTTTGATCAGGTCGTCTATACCATCTTCCATTTCCATTTTAGTAATAGTTTTCGCATTAACTGCATCTTCTTTGACTCCTTGAATCATTGCCGTAAAAGTATTTTTTATAAATCCTTCGACCATTTCAGGTTTGGACGAATCTATGTATACCTGTCTGGGATTTACATGAATATTATTAAAACCTACATCATTGAGTAATGGAAACAACTGCCTTCCAATATTGGCATTACCTCCATTTTTTGATTGTAGGTCTACCTGAGCTTGAATAGCTTTTCTTGCGGCTTTACTTTCTGAAAAAAAATAAGTGGAACCATGATCGCCTTCTATTACCGTTAATGTTCCACCTTTTTTTAAGACTCGCTTTATTTCCAAAAGTGCTTCAACTGGCTTAGTCAGATGTTCTAGCAGGAAACAAACAAAGACATGATCAAATGAACCATTATCAAATGGCAAATCATATACATCCGCCTGAAAAAAAGTGACATTTTCAACTCCCAGAGTACTTATAGTCTCTTTTGCTTTTATCAAAGAACTTCCTGAAATGTCAATAGAGGTGAATTTGGTCTCTGAGTTTTTAGTACTTATAATGCTGGTTTGAGCACCAACTCCAAAAACAGTTGAATCTTTGTCCCAGACTGAATCGTAGTGAAGTAAATCTGACATTGTCTTTGCCTGATCATTCAATCGCTTGCTTTCGAGTTCAGAATAACCGTGGACGTAACTTTTTAATTGACTCTGGCTTATCTCTTTGACCTTTTTCTCAAGATCTTTTAATTGATCCAAAATACCTGAACCAGCGTCTCGGAGTTCTTTTCCTTCAGGAGTAAAGTATAACTGGTTATTACTTCTGTAAAAAATTTCAATACCAAGTTTTGATTCTAGTTCCTTGAGCTGATGACTGAGCGCAGATTGAGTTAAACATAATATGTCTGCTGCCTTATTCAATGACCCAACCTGTGCTACTGTATCAATCAAACGTAAATGTTTTACCTCAATCATAACTTCAAATTCTATAACCAAAGCTATCAAAATGGTGATTAGCTACCTGATTCAGATTATGAAATAAACTACTAACCCTTATGAGTTTATTTAATACCACTTATACTTAATAAGCTCCACAGTAAGCACCAAGCCCAATCGGTTTGCAAAGAGTAGTTGAACCAGATACTTTTGAGGTTTTTGAAAGACTAAGCCGACAGTGCTTAGTTAGGAGCTTTACAGTGATTAAATTAAAGACATGAAACAACTCTCTCTTTGGCAAACATGGGTAATCACAGGCTTACTGACCGTGATGTGCGCAACAGTCACCGCACAGGAAAGTGACCTCACCCTGGATGACCTCTTCGCAACGCCAAGACTAACAGGAACAACACCGTCTGGGCCTGCCTGGGCACCGGATAGCAAGCACTTCGCCTTTTCCTGGAGTGAACCGGGCACCCCTGGGCGCGGCCTATGGGTATCCACAAGCGATGGCAAGGAAGTTAGCCTTATTTCCAATACGGCTTCCGCCTCAGTGCGGGATATGGTCTGGACTGACGCAAACACCATCATCAGCCTGCGAGGTAACAACCTATGGCAAACATCGCTGAGCCCGGAAGAAGACCACCAATTGATGCCTGTAGAGGCAGGTGCAGGCAGACTGTCGATATCGCCCAATGGCAACCAAGCGGCTTATATACAGAATGGTGACCTATGGCTGGCTGACTTTACCTCTAAACAAAATCGTCAGTTGACCAAGATCGGTATCGCAAGTCTCTCTAGCTTACGGAAGGGGCGCTACAGCCGAGCAGAACGTGAAATCGGTCCAGGCATCTGGAGTGGACCAACGTATAAGTGGTCCCCGGATGGCAAGACCATCGCCTTTCACTCCGTTGACAGACGTGAGATGCGAAAGGTACCCTTCCCGAATTATCTCGCGGAGGAAACCAGTCCTAATGAAGTACGCAGAAGTTACCCGGGCGATCCAAACGAGATTCGTAGGGTTGGCCTGCTCAATGTAGAAAGCGGTAACATCGTATATCTCGATTTGCCAGACCCTCACGCCAACCAGGTCATCGACTTCAACTGGTCACCAGGCGGTGCACTGCTGATTGATACCGCATCCGACACTGCAGTTGAACGTAAATTATTCGTAGTTGCACCAGGAGAAAGCGAGCTGCGCGAGATTTGGCGAGGTGTCCGAGAGAGTCGTATGTATACATCGTTTGGATCTAGCTGGCATCCCGATGGAAAGCAGGTCGTTTTCTTGAGTGATATGGGTGATCGCTATGGTCTTTATGTAATCGACCCCTCAAAGGAAAAGGCTCGTCCGCAGCTCCTGACAGATCCCTCCTATGATGTACTGTCCGCCCCTACTGTTGCTGGTGATGCACTGTTTTATTCAGGTAATGGCGTTAATCCTTACGAACAACACGTTTATCGCCTAAAAATGTCCGGAGGTGATCCCGAGCAGGTGACCCATCTTGCGGGGCAGAACGTGGGCTACCCCTCACCGGATGGTCGGCATTTGGTATTCAGGCACAGCAACGACACCTCTCCACCCGAGCTTTATGTGGTAAGCAGCCAGGGTGGTGAGGCTACGCGACTCACACACTCTCCATTGCCGTCCTTCACCGAGCGGAGCTGGGCGGCTGCCGAATACGTTAGTTTCCCTAGTCTTGTAGATGACTACACGCTGCATGCCCGGATTATGAAGCCTGCCAACATGCAGCCCGGTAAGAAGTATCCAGTGCTTTTTGGACCCGTGTATTCGAATACAGCAAGGAACCGCTGGGCCGGTAACTACAGCCTGGTACAGCAGCTATTGGTAAAGAAGGGATATATTATTGTGCAGGTGGACTCGCGCGGTAGTAACGGTTACGGCCGGGCGTTCCGTGAAGAGTTCTTGCTGGGCTTTGCCGATCAGGACATTGAGGATTATGCCAGTGCTGTTAACTATATGGAGTCATTGGATTATGTCGATCCCGACCGCATTGGCATCTGGGGCAGCAGTTACGGTGGCACACTCTCCGTTTATTCCCTGTTGATGAAGCCGGGCTTATTCCAAGTAGGTGTTGCTGCTGCAGCAGCCGTTGACCCGCTGTTCTTTGGGACAGACGATGTCGCTATTGTTCGTAGCCCACAGACACACCCTGAGGTTTTTGAAAGAAAGGCGATTAAATACGCTGCAAATCTGGAAGACAAACTGCTGTTTATCCACGGCATGCAGGACCATGTGGTACCATTTAAGACTACAGCCACCTTAGCACAAGAACTGATTAAACAGGGCAAGGATTTCGACTTTGCCTTTGCACCAAGCGCGACACATGGATGGAGCGGTGATCGAAATAATGGCCGCTACCTGTTTGGCAAGTTGATCGAATTCTTTGATCGACACCTAAAGCCGTCTAAGTAGATATTTAAATAAGAACGATACAATGCTATAGCTATTGGAGACACCACTATCTACCAAAGCTTCACCTCAATGCGTTTACTGATTCCAATGATCATTTTTTGAGCTGGGATATCCATCAAAAACGGTTCTGAAAAACCGCGAAAGGAGAATAAGAGCTATTTCAAAAGGCACAATCGTGAAACACAGTGTAGAGTGTCGATATCCTTGAGTATTGTTATACGTTAACCTGTGGTACAATGCTTTTTAGTTTCAAACCATAAACAAAAAAAATGACCTCCAAGAACACTTTTAAATGCTTGATCCTATTCTCATTTTACTTTGTAGCACCATTTGCTTTATCTGCACAAAACGCAAATGAGACCCCAGAAAAAGTCAGTTTAGCCACGGACTTTGCAGATCGTAAGGCTATCCTGAAGACCATTGAAAACTTCTATATCGGTGACCATACCGGGAGTATAAAGCACAAGAAACTTTCGATGCACGAAAAAGGTGCCTACAGGTATGTGAATAAGGATGGTGAATATAGAGAAAGTACTTTCCAATTAGATTCGGATAATGCGGATCCCAATTACAAAGAAGAGTTATTGAGTATTGAAATCTATGAGAAAGTGGCACTGGCCCGACTTCGACTCCATCAATTCAGAATGGAAAAGCCTGAGTACAAACTAATGATACTCCATAAAGCAGGTGACGCATGGAAGATCACTAGTATTTCCTGGGGATTTGGTATAACGTATTGACATGGGTAATTATGGAAATCACGATTCACATTCGCGTAACCCCTGAGAGACTAAGGATCAACTAAATGAAAAGAATTCATCCTTAGTCTCAAAAATCTTCATATTCGATGGTGGCTGCTTTGATTGGGTATGATTTTCTTGGGTATTGACGTTTCAGGCCCAATACTAGTAGAACATGAAGACTTACAAATGCAAACTAATCATCGCCATAACACTGTGCTCACAACTCCTCTCCTGCCAGACCGATACTACAGTTGCCCTCAGAGAGGCATTGACTTTCCACGCCTCCTTCGACCAAGGTGTTACAGCTGACTTCTCCTTAGGGGACTCCAATATGTATACTGCCACTGGTTCCTATGTTGATATGGTAAGACAACTCGCAGATGTAGCACCTGGTATGAATGTTCCCCACCATCACCTCGTGAAAGATAATGGACGCTTTGGTGGTGCTTTAGAGTTTGGTAAGCAAAGAAGCAATCAGGTAATCTTCTACAAAAGCGAAAACAATGTGGCCTATAATGCAGAAAACTGGTCGGGTTCAATCTCATTTTGGTTGAGTGTAGACCCTTCGACTGATCTGAAGGGATATACCGACCCCATACAACTAACAGATGTCAATTTCAATGATGCATCCCTTTGGGTGGATTTCACCGATGAAACCCCACCTAGCTTTCGGTTGGGTGTTATAGGCGATAAAGCGGCCTGGAGTCAGGATACGATCACCTCCTCTTCCCAGGAGACATTTGAAAGGAGGATTATTAAGGTGGAAAAGCCTCAATTCTCCAGAGAGCAATGGACACATATTCTCATAACCTATAAAGGACTGGGGACAGCTCAGAGCAAGGCACAGCTCTATCTCAATGGTGAAAAGCAAGGGACTGTTAGTGGTATAGATGATCCCTTTTCTTGGGACATAGAGAAATCAAATATCTTTTTGGGGTTAGGTTTCACGGGCCTAATGGATGACTTATCCATTTTCAACAGATCACTAACAGAAGAAGAAGTCCAGCAAGTCTATCAATTAGAAAATGGCATTCATTCGGTTCTTTGAGATCGAAGGCCCATACACATCTCTGAGTACTCGGATTTCTCAAGTATTTGCAAAGAGGATTTGAATCTGATAGATTTAAGCTATAACTCGGTCAAGCCAAATTGCTTTGCCGGGTTTTGATTATCAACTTGTCTGAAACGGAAAGCAAATGATGGTCTAAATACCTTTTTATGGCAACAGTAAATCCCTACCTCTATTTCAATGGCAATTGTGAGGATGCCTTCAAGTTTTATGCAGCAGCTTTTCGCAAAGAGATTACCTATATGGAGCGCTACAAAGATGTTCCCAAAACAGACCGACAAATTTTCAAAGAGCCGGATAACAAGATTATGCACGCCACATTACCTATTAGTGAAGAAACCAGTTTGATGGGCGCTGACCATGCAGAAGCGTACAAAGAGTCAAATGCATTTTGCAAATTCTCCTTGATTATTCACACGGAGACTAAGGAAGAGACTGACAGGCTATTTAATGAACTCTCCGAAGATGGAGAAGTAAAGGTGCCTGTAGGTTTGACATTCTGGGGAGCGTACTATGGCCAATGTATTGATAAATTCGGCATAAGCTGGAAAATCACTTCAAGATCAAACACATAAAATCACTTAGTTAAAAATGGAAGTTACAGCCAAAAAGAACGAACAGGTTGCCAATATGATATTCGCATCCATCTATCCGCACTACCTAAACAGAATAGAAAAAAACGGTAGAACCAAGGAAGAATTGGATCAGGTGATTCAATGGTTTACCGGCTTTGACCAAGCTACTATACAAGCACTCATTGATGAGAAAGTGACATTCGGAACATTTTTTCAAAAAGCAAAAATCCATGCCAATGCTCATATGATTAAAGGGGTAGTCTGTGGTTATCGCATTGAAAATATAGCCGATGAATTTGAGTTGTATAGACAATGCAGACAAATGGAAAAACTGATCGATGAACTGGCGAAAGGTCGGAAAATGGAGAAGATTCTACGTGAAGAGAAGAAATAGATATTGATGGATACGCGACCTTGATGGTATCAGTCCATCCTTAGCTCGCTGCAACCAATAATTGCATAATCGCATCTTTAGAGCACACGCCAACTAATTGAAGATGAGATTAACATTCTTACTACTCCTAACCCTTTTCCAAGCCAACCTATTCATGGCTCAAACCTCTTTGGAGGAAATTGACCTTGAACATGGACAATACCACGTAGGGTTTAAGCATTATACAACATCTGACAGCACCAGGACTTATAGTAGAGCCTATGACTACACAAACAAGGAAATAGATAGACCCATCCCTGTTAGTATATGGTATCCGTCAGAACAAAAATCGAGCAGTCAAGAGCCATTGCTGGTTTTGGACTATATGAAAATTCTTGCAGAAGAAGAGGAATGGGAACACCTACCCAATGAACAAATCTTAAACTGGTTTTACTATGCTAATACCCCCGCTAACCAAAAACACCTTTCTGAAAAAACCAAAGCTTATAATACCCCAGGGTTCTCAAAAGGAAAATTCCCTGTGGTGATTTACTCACCAAGCTTTCAGGCATCGTCCATTGAAAACTTTGCGCTTTGTGAGTATTTAGCAAGTCATGGTTTTGTAGTCATATCGAGTCCCAGCCGAGGCACTAAGACCCGCTGGTTCAGTAACAACGATGCAATGGAAATGGAGACCCAAGCGAGAGATGTAGAATTTCTAATGAACGAAGCGGGTAAAATTTCGATAGCGGATAATGATAGAATCGCAATTATGGGCTTTAGCTTTGGGGGCTTGGCGAACATCATTGTTCAAAACCGCAATGACAAAGTAAAAGCCATTGTCAGTCTTGATGGCTCTGAAAGATATCAATATGGAACATTAACCCAGTCAAACTTTTTCGGTCCGCAACATATAGATGTGCCCTATATCCATATGGCTCAGAAAGACATTCCTGACGCAGTTTTAAAAGAAGACAAGGTTGACTCTGAACTTAACTGGAAATTCCAACTATTTGATAGCATTACAAATAGCCAGGCATATCAATTAAAGTTTCACAATCTTACTCATAGCCATTTCAGTACATTGGGAGTCCTCTTTGCCGATAGAGATACGAGACAGGATAAAGCCGATTCGGAAATAATGGTATCCTATCATTGGCTTGCCAAATACACGCTAAACTTTTTAGAGGCAATACTAAATGAAGGTGACAAGGCATTAAAGTATATTGAGAACAAACCAAGCGCGAATGGATTAACCGATCGCCTGCTAAGTCATAAGACTAAAGCCCCAAAAGAGAAGGTATTTGATTTTAGGAATTTTAACGATTTGGCATTCGCTCAGAACTATAAAAACCTCCCCGAACTCTATACCTCTACAACCAGAGAACATCCCTCCTTCAAGATACCAGAAGGTAATTTAAACACCCTTGGATTGCAACTGGTTTTCAACCCAAACAGATCACAGCAGGGAATAAACGTGTTTTTACTAGCAACTCAGCTATACCCCAATTCTTCCAACCTCTATGATAGTTTGGCAGAGGGATATTTATTTATGGGTGACGATCAAAAGGCGATCGAAAGCTTTGAAAAATCTTTGGAGTTAAACTCAGGAAATCAAAACGCTATTAGCCGATTAAAGCAACTGAAGAAATAAAGCAAGTTGTCGGGAACAGTAATCATCAATACCAGCTAAGCCGCCATCTTGCCCCTTATTGCATTAACTCGGTATCTTGACATACTCAATATAATTGCATTTTTCCGCCACGACACTTATACTTAAGGTTAGATATTTTTTATGAAATCCTTTCTGATCACTTTGACATCCCTTATCATCTGCAGTACATCTTTTGCGCAGGAAAAGGAACTGACTCCACAGCAGATCAGATCTATAAAACGCTTTGAAAATGCAAAACAACAGTTCCTGGATAGAGACTATAATTATGTCGTCACTTACTACGATTCGATTATGGCCGAATATGCATATACGCGTTTGGCAACATACAAGATGGCCAGTGAGAGTTATGAGCAACTAGCAATCATGCAACCCGATAGCAGCCTGACCTATTCAAACCTTGCCAAAGACGTTTACAATGAGGCTGAAAAATGGTATGGTAAAATGCAGCTTGCCGACAAGTGGGACGCCCTAAAAATTGAAATCAATGAGGAATCACAATCCGAGGGTGAGTCATATCAAAAACCGAATTTTCCCGGAGGGATGTCTGCCTTTTACGAATATGTACGTCAGGCATTACAATACCCTCAAGAAGCTAAAGAGATAGGAATCGAAGGTAGGGTTAACGTAGTGTTTGTAGTCAATAAAGATGGTAGTATTGATGCTGTAAATGCACTCAACCATCTTGGTGGTGGTTGTAAAGACGAAGCTGTAAGAGTAGTCGCGAATGCCCCAAACTTTATACCCGCGAGGCGAGACGGGAAGCCCGCGTATACTCAAATGCAGTTGCCAGTACTCTTTAGCCTTATAGAAGACACTCCCACAAAGGAAACCAAGAAGGAAAAAAGAAGGAGGCGTAGAAAGGGTTAACAAAATATGACAGAGACAGGTCTCTCGATAGGTCGAAATACTTACCATCCTACTTTATATCCAATATTTTAAGAGAACTTAAAGATGACCTGCTAGAGTGTGATGGCAATCAACTGAACTTTAAACTGAATTCATAACATGAACTATCAGACCTTTGAACCTCATCCCGATCTAAGTGCATTAGTGAAGTTTTATTGGACACTTCAAGTGCCTTTTGACCCAAATAATGAGAAGCAAAAGATCATCCCGGATGGTTGCATTGAGATGACCTTTAACCTAAAGGATAAGATCAAAAGATATGTGTCCGAAGATGACTACCTCCTCCACCCCAATGCGATGATTATGGGGCAAAGAACAAAGTCCTATTTCATAGAGCCTGTGGGAGATGTCGACTCATTTGCGATCTGTTTTTATCCTTATGGCTTTGCAAATTTTGTGGGTTCATCTCTGCAGGAGTTGGTGGATATTGAAACACCTCTTGAAACACTATTTGGAAAGGCAGCCGCTGACACTTTGGAGGAGAAGATCATTCATGCGGCAAATACCCAGGAACGCATTGCAGTGATTGAGGAGTTTCTTTTAGACAGATTGAATCAAAATACAACCATTGAAAATCTGGTAATGACCACCGTAGATGCATTAATGGAAACCAATGGCAATACACCAATCAATCAAATCTTGAAGGACAACCTGAAGCAAAGAAGGAAACTGGAGAGAGATTTCAGAAAGCAGATAGGTATTAGCCCTAAGCAGTTGGGTAAGGTATTACGACTACACACAGCATTGAAAATGATACTGAATGAGGAAGAAAGCCTTACCAACATTGCCTATGAAAGTGAATGCTTTGATCAGGCACATTTTGTCAAGGACTTCAAAGAGTTTATCGGAACGACTCCAAAGGAGTTTTTAGGAAATAAGCATATGGAATTATCTACCCTATTCTACAAATAGACCCTACTGTCGCATTTTTACAATTCCCATAAACTACGGTATTATAATTTGGACACATTATTACCATCACAATGAAAAGGCCATCGACAAACACCATTCTTGTACTCGCCATATCAATATTTGGCTTCTACCTATCAAACAAGCAACACTCGGTAAACGAAAAAAATCAAATGGATATGAACAGTTATATCTCCCTTTTTGAAATCCCGGCCACAGATATTTCCAGAGCCAGCAACTTTTATGAGAAAATATTAGATATCAGTGTAGAACAAATGGAAATCCCTGGGATGGAACTTGGCGTATTCCCCTATCAAGAACAAGTGGTCAATGCGGTCATCATCAAGGGTGAAGGCTACACCCCCTCAACAAATGGTGTGACCATTTATCTCAATGCCGGCAACAACCTCCAAACCGTCCTTGACAAAGTTGAACCGAATGGTGGTAAAATCATTCTTCCAAAAACCGCTCACGCAGATGAGAGCGGGTTTTTCGCCCTATTTCTTGACTCAGAAGGAAACAGAATTGGTTTGAATTCACCGAACTAAGAAGCCTCAAAGACAAATACAGAACAAGTGTTATAACGGCTTCAGATCTTCCTGGGCCGTTTTTGTCTTTTGTGAGTTCATCAAATTGAGGATTGCAAATACTGGGCTAATCATGACTATATTCGCGGATTCAGAGCTCAACTGAATTAATTTATCAAACTATGCGAACTCCCATGATCACCCCAGAAGGGATGGAAAAGCTAAAAGATGAACTCGATCATCTCTGGCGTGTAGAGCGCCCTGAAACTACAAGGAAGGTTTCATGGGCTGCGAGTTTGGGCGACCGGTCAGAAAATGCTGATTATCATTATAACAAAAGGCGTCTTAGGGAGATTGACAGCCGCCTCCTCTACCTGAGAAGGTGTATTGACAACTTCAAAGTGATTGAATACCACCCCCACCAGGAAGGAAAAGTAATGTTTGGTGCTTGGGTGGAAATTGAGAACAATAAGGGGCTAAAAAAACGATTGCGCATCGTGGGTTACGAAGAACTCATCGGTATGAAAGACTATATCTCCATCGACTCCCCCATAGCCCAGGCCTTACTCAAAAAACAGGAAGGTGACGAAGTTCTGGTAAAAACACCTGCCGCTAATTTCACCTGGAAAATTCATAAAATAGAATACGAGAAATAACCACAATACCATTTCATTCGAGCGCATCTTACAAGGTGGTAACGCTCATAAAAGTATTCGTGAAGATAAATTATAAAAGCAATTCAGGAGAGCTGTAGGGTAAGCCTAATGGATTAACCCCTACCGCTCTCAATACACTACCAAAAGACAACTTCTTTGCGATTCTGTGGCATTACATACTTTTCTGATTCTTATTCCTGCAGCATAGTAGCCGAAAGGCTTTTGGAAAAACAACAGTTTAAAATGAAGTAGAATCTTTTATGTTTGGAGCACTTTTAGCAATCTTGAATCTAAAATGACAGCATTACTTCGGTTTACAGGCAATGACATTCAAGACATTGACTTCAACGAATGGCTTGATCAGAAAGCACCAGACCTGCAGGACATAGTAGTAAAATGGTTTAATGCCATTAGGAATGCAGGCGACATGGCGAAGGTTATTTTCCATGATGGTCACCCTACTGGTTGTGTCGAAGGCGCTCCCTTTGCCTATGTCAATGCTTACAAAGCGCATGTAAATCTGGGTTTCTTCTATGGTGCTGAGTTCCCCAATGAATCTGGGCTTCTTGAGGGTAATGGAAAGCGAATGAGGCATATCAAGCTTTTTCCCGATCGGCAATACGATGATGAAAAAATCAGTTCTCTTATCGAAATAGCTTATGCCGATATCATAGAGCGAATAATGAAAGAATAGTCAAAAAAGAAATTTCAAGCCAACGAATAACCTATTCAACATTAACCCGTCCATACATAGGCATGCCAATGGATTCATTCAAATCTTTCCTTAATCAAATACACCCAGTAAGTGAAGCTACACTCCATCAATACGTTTCGCTTTGGAACGAGCACGAGGTTTCTAAGAAACAGACGATTACAGTACCAGGACAAACGGAGAAGTATCTTTATTATGTAATCGAGGGCATTCAAAAGTCTTATTACATGCATGAAGACAAAGAACATGTAATAGCATTCGCCTATGCTCCTTCTTTCAGCGGGATCCCAGAATCATTCTTTACCCAAACGCCCTCTCGATATTACCTAGAGTCACTAACTGAAAGTCACTTTCTTAGAATCTCCTTTGAACAGCATAGTAGTTTCTTGGAGAATCATAGGGAAGTCGAAACACTCTTCAGAAAGACAGTTGAGTTCTTTCTTAATGGCGTCATACAGCGGCAACATGAAATAATGGCCCTAAGCATGGAAGATCGGTTTAAGGAATTTGTGAGCAGAAGCCCTCACCTACTTCAATTGATCCCGCAAAAGGATCTTGCTTCCTATCTGCGCATTGACCCTACCAACTTCAGCAAGCTGATTAATAGGATTCACATCTGACTTCTTGGTATGCACCAAGATTTTTGATCTGCACATCACCGAGCTTTGATTCATCAATAAAAATGAATTATGAAGAAAGTAAGCGGTATTCTGCTCATAGCAATTATAACGTTGTCTGGCAACATCTATTCACAGACTAATCAAAAGAAAATGACAAATCGAGAAGTAGTTGAAAAATTTTTAAATGGGTTTAATGAAACTGAAAAGATCCACGAATCTTTAGCCCTACTGGCCGAAGACTATCATTTTAAAAATCCAATGGTAGCACTTAAATCCAAAGTGGAATTCATTGCCTTAGCCCAAGAAATAGGAAAAGTTTTAACAGGAGTAGAGGTACTGCGTGTAGCTGAAACGGATGATTGGGTAGCTGCCATGTATATTTTTAAATCTTCTATACCCGGTGTTGAATCCAATGTTGCGACAGAGTGGTTCCGTCTGGAAGGTGGGATTATACAAGAATCTCACCTGATCTATGATGCCTCAGAATGGAGAAAGATCTACGCCAGTATGGAGAAGTAGCAAGGTTGTTAGAGTAGTCATTCCAGAATGACTACTCTAACAGTTACAACTGTATCAACTAGGTAATCAGGTTTTGAGGTGAGTATATGTATAGGCAGAAAATCTTGGCTATCTTTCTTCTCAAGCCAATCTTACCTACATGAAGCACTTTGATCACCTTATCATTGGAACTGGCCAAGCCACAGGTACATTACTCGGGAAATTAATACCTACTAAGGCTTCAATCGGTGTTATTGAAGCAGATAAGGTCGGTGGAAGTTGCGTCAACTATGGCTGTACACCTACCAAGACCCTAGTGGCCTCAGCTAAGGCCTATCACCAAGCTAAAAGAGGAAACTTTTATGGCTTCAATGCTGAAAACCTTACCCTGGACTATTCCAAAGTAAGAGAGCGCATGAATCGCATTCGTAATGGGGGTAGCAACGGCCTATCATCATGGATGAATAACACACCCAACGTAGACCTCATCATCGGAAGAGCAACCTTCACCGGTGAAAAAGAAGTAGCGGTAAATGGTAAGACTTACACAGCTGACAAGATCTACATCAATGTAGGCACCAGACCTTCAGCCCCGCCTATTAAAGGACTTGATCAAGTCAATTGGCTGGATAGTGCCGGGCTGCTGGATCTCGAAGAGGTTCCAAAACACCTCATAGTAATCGGTGGCGGATATATCGGAGTTGAATTTGCTCAGGTTTTTAGGCGCTTCGGAGCCAAGGTGAGTATTGTTCAACGGAGTGGGCATCTTATGCCAAAAGAAGATGAAGACGTTGCTGATGCCGTACAAGACATTCTTGAAGAAGAGGGAATTGATGTTTATTGTGGGGCAAACACTGTCAAAGTCAGTCAAGATGGGAATAAGAAAGAAGTAATCATTGAGCTCAATGATGAGTCAAAATCCCTTGTTGGAGATCAGTTATTAGTGGCGGCAGGTAGGCTTCCCAATAGTGATACCTTAGCTCTTGAAAATACAGGAATCAAAACAAACGACCGAGGGTATATAACAGTCGATCAGTATTGCGAAACTGATGTAAAGGGCGTTTATGCCCTAGGTGATGTCAATGGTCATGGTGGGTTTACCCATACTGCAGTGAACGATGCCGAGATTGTATTGGACAAACTGTTCGGTGGTGATCGAACGCTCGATACCAGAAATGTCATCTATGGATTATTCACTGACCCACCACTGGGTAGGGTCGGCATGACAGAAAAGGAAGCCGTTGCCACAGGCAGAAAAATATTGAAAGCCACCAGGCCGATGGATCGGATAAGCCGAGCCAAAGAAATGGGCGAGACTAAAGGCTTTGCAAAATTATTAGTAGATGCGGAAACGGATTTAATTCTGGGCGCCTCTATTCTGGGAGTTGGTGGTGATGAAATCATTAATATGTTTGCCACCATTATACATTCTCAAATACCATGCAGACAGTACCGAAAGGTAGTTTTAGTTCATCCAACCGTTTCAGAGCTTATGCCCTGGATTCTCGATGGAATTCAAGAAGTAAGAGAGGCTGGGGAATAACAACCGCTAACCTCTCATACGCCCATTCATAGGACTAAGACTGCCTCATGTATAGTTCAAAGGCAGTTCACTTACATTGAATTGAAAGAAATATAGCTCATCAATTGCCCAACTGTTTCATCACCTCTTGAATGGCTCTGTCAAGCTGTGGGTCTCTCCCATTGACTCTATCACTAAAATCGGTTTCAACAAAGATGTCAGGGGCAACACCAACTTTCTCTAGGTTCTTTCCGTCAAGTGTATAGCAGCCCCATGATGGCAGTCTGTAGAACGATCCATCCACCAATCCGGCACCACTTGTAAAGATGATCCATCGGTAGGTTTCAGTTCCGATGATAGTTCCTAAACCCAACTCTTTGAAGCCTTGAGCGGTCATTTCCGCATCACTTAGGCTTTGTTCATTGATGAGCAGCACCATTGGCTTGGCTCCAGCTCCAAAATTTGCTTGAGTGGTCAACTTACCTTCTCTGTACTTCCATTGAAGGTAAGGTGTCCGAGAAAGGAACTTCAACACTTCATCATGCACATTTCCACCGGTGTTGTAGCGTAGGTCCAAAATCAAACCATCGCGGTTATAGGCTTCCGAAGTCATCTCAATCAAGAATTGTTGCAACGAACCTCCACCCATATTCTTCATGTGCACATAAGCCACTTTCTCGTCAGTAGCCGCATCAACTTTGCTTTGATTGTCAGCGATCCATTCATCATATAAGTTCACACGCATTAGGCCACTACTGGAAGGATGAACTTTTACCTCAAGGGTTTCCTTACCGCGCTTGATCGTTAGCGTTACCTCATCGTCAATTGATGGCTTTGACAGATAATACTCTCTATTCACTTTTGGATCAATAGTCTCTCCATTAATAGCCAATATTTGATCACCTGACTGCAAATTCATCTCCGCATAATCCGCTGGCCCCTCACTCACAACTCTTTCAATTGTATAAGGCGCATTATCAGAGAATAGTACTCCTAAGTTGAGACTATTCGTCCTGTAGAAAGTGTTCTCTTCAGAACCGAAGGAGCTAAAGCCCATATGAGAAGAGTTGAGTTCTCCTAAAAGGTCATTGAGTAAAACACGTAATTCAGAACGAGACTTTAGGTGCGGAAGAAATGCCGCATACTGAGTTTTCAGTTTGGCCCAATCCTGTCCATGGAAGGTTTCATTATAGAAGTTTTCTTCTACCCCCGCCCAGGTTTCGTAATAGATCTGTTCAAACTCATTGCGCATCGATCTACGGAAAGTGAAGTCGGTCTCAATAGCCGTGAGCTTTTTAGAACCAGGGTTTAGTTTGCTGATCTTCCCAGCATTATTAATGTAATAGTTCTTCTTTACTTTAATGATGTTGCCACCCGCTCGACCACTACCGGCTATTTTCTCTGTCTTATTTCTTTCGAAGGGACTAATCGTGGTCATCCATAAGGAGCGTTGGTTTTCATCGTGATTAGACGAATAGATGATGTGTGTTTTATCACCCGATTTGATCACGTAAGGATTCGATTGGGATCCGAAATTTGGACTGATCCTTTGTAGTGAGCGCATTAAATCCTGACTAAAATCAATGGATACAATAACCGTGTCTTTCTCCTTTTTATCCTCATCAAAAATGGCGTCAAGCTTGGTAGACTTATAAGGACGATCCTGTCTGGCCAATGGGACACGATATACACGACCATCCTGTAAGCCGAAGGGATAGCTTGGTTCCGTGCGATTCGAAACAAAGTATAAGTACTTGCCATCTGGCCCCCAGAAAGGACTCGTCTCGGTAACACCTGTCTTGGTATAATTGGTCAATGATTTAGTGGCAATATGGTAGATATAGATATCCTCTTCGAAGTCGTTCTTAGCTGTAAATGCGATATACTGACCATCAGGAGAGAATCTTGGTAGCGGGTTATAAAGACCCCATAATTCTTGATTAGCAATAGTTTCACTCTCCATATTGGCTAAATCGAGCAATCTCACTTCTTGAGTACCACTGAGATAGACCGCATGGGTCTTGTCAGCATTCATTTCCAAATTCCGATTTGACTGATCGTCATTAGTGAGTTGTTTCTCATTAGAACCGTCTGCAGCGTCAATGGTGTAGAGGTTAGTGTAGCCATTGACCGTTTGTGTGAAGAGCAATGTCTTATTGTCTTTCAACCATTTGACTTCGATAACTCTTTCCTTGGCATTGGTCCTTAATTGCTTGATGAATTTACCACTGATGTCTGAAACGAAAAGCTCACCACGAGATACAAAAGCCATCTTCTTCTCATCACCTGAAATATCGAAAACAGAAACATTCCCTTTGGTCTTAAAGTCTCTTTCTTGGGCTAAAGTGCTATTCTGAAAGACGTTGATTGACACCTTTCGGCTACGCTTACTACTGACATCATATACGAAAAGCTGATAGTCTTTTTCAAAAACCACTTTACCGCCATTGGCATTCACTTGCGGAGTCTTGATGGAGGTATTGAAATTCGTCAACCGTACTGATTGATCATTTTCAAGGCCATATAGGTTATACTCTCCGTTGGACTGATCTGAGACAAAGTAGACATTACCACTCCTATCAATGGTAGCCCACATATCTTTCCCCTCATAAGAAGTGTGCTTTTTGAAGCTTCCATTCTTAAGGTTATAAGATTTAATATCTGGATTAAATGCGCCTTTATAACGTTTCCGAGCCACCTGATTACTGCTTTCCCAACTTTCATTAAAGTAGATATCACCATCAGGATGAATGGCTAAGTTATGTGGCCAGTTAAAGTAGTGATCGAAAATGCGCTGAGGTGTTCCACCTTTTCTGTCAATGCTATAGGCAGCACGGCTATTATATCTGCCAGATCGAAAATAGATCGTCTTACTATCCCATGACCAAGCCTCCATTTGGTCTGCCGATGAATGAAAAGTGAGTCGCTCAATCTCTCCACCTTCATAAGGCATTACATATAGATCCGTATTGCCAAATTGGGCAGAAGAAAAGGCAATCCATTTGCCATCGGGACTCACTCTTGGGTAGGACTCTTGACCTGCCATTGCCGTTAGCCGGGTTGCTGTTCCTCCTTCCGCATTCACCTTCCATAAGTCTCCATCATAGGAAAAGATAATCTCTGAACCATCGGGATTCAAAGCAGGCGTAGATGCAAAATACACATCATTCTGTGCCAGCAAAACTGAACTCAAACAAGCAAAGGCAATGGTTAATAGCTTTTTCATCATAGGATATTTTTTGTCTATAAGGAGGTCCTAGTGGGCCTAAAAAATGAATTTAATGATTTTATCATTGGTGAAAAGCCCTCATTTGGCTTTGAATGTCAAATACTTGATAAACGGAAAATCGAAATAATTTGCGTAACCAAATAGTTACACATATATTTGTAACCAAACGGTTACTATTTAGATGAGAAGAGATGTTTTTCAAGCAATTGCCGATCCTGTTAGAAGGGATATTATCGACCTGTTATCAAAAGATAAACTGACTGCCAATCGTGTAGCAGAAAAGTTTGACGTCAGTCGACCTGCAATTTCCAAACACTTGAAAATCCTTCAGGAATGTGGATTGGTTCAAGTAGAACAGAAAGGCAGAGAAAGGTACTTCCAAATAAAGCCAAGTGAATTAGTACCGGCATTCATGTGGATCGATCAGTATAGAAAACTATGGGAAGACAGACTTGATTCCTTCGAAGAATATGTAAACGAACTCAATACTAAAAGAAAGAAACAATGAGCAACAACGAACTGGAAAGCAGAACGATCACAATGGAAAGAACACTTTCCGCACCCGTATCCTTAGTATGGGAAGCATGGACTCAACCCGATCACATTGCCAAATGGTGGGCGCCAAAAGGCATGGAGATGAAAATTATAGAACACAATTTCACCGTAGGTGGCAGTTGGAAATTCTCTATGGATATGCCCAATGGCAATGAATTTATCTCAGATGGTGCTTATACAGAAATAGTACCCGTGGAAAAGATTGTGACTACGGCCAATTTCAGACCAATGACCGAAGGCGTTGAATTGCACGTACTCCTAAAGGCCAATGGCGATAAAACCCATTTTACTTTTAAAGTGGTACATCCTACAGAGGAATATTGCAAGCAACAAGAGCAAATGGGCATCTATAACGGCTGGGGTTCCGTTTTCAATGGGTTGGAAGAGCACTTGAGCACTATGATCTCTTAATGGCTTATACGCTCAAGAACAATTGTCTTACGCTTTTGATTATTAGCTTTAGGCAATTAGTTCTTCTCTAATGAAACTACTCAAAGCTTATCTCTCCTTCTTAGACACTGTAGCTCCTTCTATAGCCGCTAAACGTGTCTATGAGGTAATGTCAAATCCAAGAATCAAAAAACTTCGAGATTTCGAGAATGAGGTTTTGGACCAGGCGGAGAAGAAAACCATCGAATTCAATCAGTTCCAAATTCAAACCTACCAATGGGGTATTTCGGGTAAGCGGACAGCTTTTCTAGTGCATGGTTGGGAAGGCCAGGCCGGGAATTTCGGAGGTGTTGTACCTGTGCTTTTAGAGAAAGGGTACCAAGTCATTTCTTTCGATGCTCCAGCGCACGGCTACAGTAGCAAAGGTGCTACGAACATGTTTGAATACATTGCTCTGGTCAGTCAGTTGATCAAGGCACATCAACCTCAATTCGTATTAAGCCATTCCTTTGGTAGTATTGCCTCTGCAGTAGCACTCACGGAAAATCAACATCTTGACATTTCACAATGGATCATGGTAACATCTCCATTCAGTTTCAGACAAAGGCTGGAAGGAATTCGACAAATGGTTAATGTGACCGATCGGACAATTTCCAGATTAATTAAGCAAATAGAAACGGATACGAACAAGCTGGTAGATGACCTAAGTATGGAGAAATATTGCGCTCAAATTTCCAACGTGAATCAAATCAGTATTATACATTCCGTGGATGATAAAATTTTACCCATTGCGAGTAGCAAGCAAGTACACGAACAATTGCCCAATGCCGAGATGATTGAACTATCAGGAATGGGACATTACAGAATTCTCTGGTCGGATGAGTTGAAGCAAATCATTGAGGACAAAGCGAAATAGTGCTCATGAAGAAGACCTTTTCTAATTTTCTCAAAGTCGCCCTTACTATATCTGTGATACTCTTCTTTATCAGTTTTTATTACCTGATGTATAATGAGAATTTACAACTGGATGCTGACTCAATGCTCTTGGCGCTACTGCTGGTCATTTTCACCGCGCTGGCCTCAGTAGTAATTTCGGTAATCCTCTTCATAATGCACCGAAAAGGATAACACTATAAAGATGAGCGAGTCCAAGTGACGGTTCTCCCGAACATGGTTAAGCCGATATATCCCCTCACCTGTAACTTCCCTTTCCTCAGTTTCATGTAGCATGAGTAAGTCTTACCGTTCTCAGGATCATATATTTTTCCTCCCTCCCAACGATCATCACCATCGAAAGTAAAGTCCCTCACGAGGTTAATTCCCATAATTGGTCTACTGCGCAATTCCTTGTCTGGATTTTCCTTATCAAGCTTAATCTCTCCTTTTTCGTTCTTAGGTTCCTTTAACCAAACGATTTTTCCAGAATACTTACCCGAGGCTTTGTAGATTTCAATCTTGGCCTTCCCATCATCGGTTTCCCAAATACCCAGGACATCATCTCCAGGATTTTGGAAGTTATTCGTTGAAATTATTGAGCTAAAAAGAAAAATGAGTAGTTGAAATTTCATACGTATGCTAGCTTATATTTGATCTCCGCTTTGAGGTTATTTTCATTAACTCAAAGCGCTTTTAATTGTTGGAATGATTAAACACAAATTAAGGCAGCAAACATTATACCTTCTACCTGAAAAAGCACTTTTCTGGGAAGAAAAAAAGTTATTAATCATTGCCGATCTTCACTTGGGAAAGGCAGGGCACTTTCGTAAGTCCGGTATACCCGTAAGTGATTTGGTTCACTCGAAAGATATACTCACTCTGGACAAACTTATTGAAAACCATAAGCCTCAAGAAGTTATACTGCTTGGCGACCTATTTCACAGCAACCATAATCAAGGCTGGGAGATATTTAAACGATGGCTCAAATCCAAAGCACCACTAAACTTTAAATTGATCTTAGGAAACCATGATGTGCTTGAGTTCTCGAACTACCGAATCGACAACCTTGAGGTATTGGAAAGCCTAGATATTCACCCTTTTAATTTTACCCATATTCCCGAAGACCATGCGCTTTATAATATAGCTGGGCATATTCACCCAGCCGTAAGGCTTCGAGGTAAGGCTCGGCAATCGGTAAGAATACCTTGTTATTACTTTGGAGAACAAAATGGCATTCTGCCTGCTTTTGGAAACTTTACAGGTACAGCAAAAATAAATATCGAAAAAACTGATTGTGTATTCGGCATAGCCGAAAGCAAGGTGATTAAAATCAACTGACCTTAAATAATATTAACCTTCAGCCGAAGTTTAACTAGTGAATTAATACTATTTTTGATCGAAAATCAGACGATTGGCTAAGGATTCGAAGAAATATAAGCGCAAAAAGAAATTAGGCTCTTACCATTATGTAAGTGTTGTTTTTAGCGCTGCTTTGGCGCTGTTTGTCATCGGTCTTTTTGGCACACTCATACTTCAAGCCAATAAACTAACAAGTGTAATAAAGGAGAATATAGAACTTCAGGTTTATCTCAATAAGGACATTTCTTCAAATCAAAGAACCAGAATAGAAAGAGAAATCACCTCAAGCGACTACATTCTCGTCACAGAAGGTAAACCCGAATTAACCTTCATCTCTAAGGAAGAGGCCGCTCAACAATTTATAGAAGACACAGGTGAAGACTTCACAGAATTCCTTGGCAAAAACCCTTTGAGAGACGCTTTAACCATCAAAGTCAATGAGACCTACCAATCCAATGAACAATTACAAAGTGTTCAGGATCAAATAGAAAGTATCAGTGGCGTATATGAAGTCACTTATGTTGAAAACCTTGCTGATTCCATCAATGAAAACTTGACGAAGCTCAGTGTCATTCTCATCGGTATAGCGCTTATTTTGGTGGTCGTAGTTTTGCTTTTAATCAATAATGCCATCAAGCTTGCACTGTTCTCTCAACGCTTTCTGATTCGAAGCATGCAGCTGGTGGGTGCCAAAAGCAGCTTTATTCGCACCCCCTTTCTTAAGCGATCTTTGTTACACGGGGCTCTCGCAGGGCTGATCGCTTCTGGCCTGCTATATGGACTTAAACAGTTTGCGAATAGTGAGATTAAGGGGCTTGAAGAACTACAACAGCAAGAACTAGTCTTTGCACTTTATGGGCTACTTATAGTTCTAGGAGCAGTAATTGCCTATTTTAGCACCCTAAAGGCAATGAACAAATATTTGAAAATGTCTTTAGACGAACTCTATTAATACTATGACAGAGAAGAAAAACAACTTCGCTTTCGGCAAGGAAAACTATAAATGGATGCTCATTGGATTGGGTGTACTGCTATTGGGTTTTATTGTAATGTCTCTGGACAGCACCCAGCACGGCCAGGGCTTTCTGGGCTTAACCTTAGGTCCAATCATAATTGTGGCAGGCTTCATCATAGAGTTCTTCGCCATTTTCAAAAAGTCGAAATAATACATGAGTCTTATCGAAGCGATTGTCCTTGGCATTGTTCAAGGGCTTACTGAGTTTTTACCGGTCAGCAGTAGCGGTCACCTAGAACTCACCAAGACCATTTTGGGAGACAACAGTGTACCAGAAGAAAGTTTAATGATGACGGTAGTGCTTCACGCAGCCACCGCATTAAGTACCATCGTTATTTTCAGAAAGGACATTATCGAGCTTCTGAGTGGACTCTTCCAGTTCAAGAATAATGAGCAGTTCCAATACTCATTGAAGATTGTCATCTCGATGATTCCTGCGGCAGTGGTAGGTGTTTTGTTTGAGGAAGAAATTGAACAGCTTTTTGGTGGACAAATTCTTCTTGTTGGCCTTATGCTCCTCGTGACAGGCACCCTCCTCTTCTTAACAGATAAGGCTAAGAACACCCTTAAAAATGTTTCTCTTCCAAATGCTTTGGTTATTGGAATTGCTCAGGCTATAGCCATACTCCCGGGTATTTCCAGGTCTGGTGCTACAATTTCCACCTCTGTTCTATTAGGGGTTGATAGACAAAAGGCCGCCAGGTTCTCATTCCTGATGGTTGTACCACTGATTTTAGGTAAAATGGTAAAAGACATTGCCAGTGGTGATTTAATGGAAAGTCAAACGAAAACCTCACTGCTTATAGTCGGCTTCATAGCCGCATTTATTGCAGGCTTGCTTGCTTGCCAATGGATGATCGGCTTGGTCAGAAAAAGCCAACTGAAGTACTTCTCTTTCTATTGTTACATAGTAGGACTAGCTGCCATAATCTATACATTAGTATAAATGCTTCAACTCGACGCCAATCTTAGCAAACAGGAAAACTTTCTGGCAGGCCAGGTTGTATTGATCGATAAACCTTTAGAGTGGACTTCCTTCGATGTTGTTAAAAAAATCAGGAATCTGATTAGAATCAAGAAAGTAGGTCATGCAGGAACCCTCGATCCACTGGCAACTGGCTTACTCATTTTATGCACCGGTAAAAAGACAAAGTCCATTGAGTCATTTATGGCTGAGGAAAAAGAATATACCGGCACGTTCACGATCGGCCAGACTACACCGACATATGACTTGGAAAGTGAGCCAACCCATCCAGTGGAGATTAATCACATCACGAAATATCATTTAGAAGAAGCTCGGAAGAAGTTCGTTGGGCAGATTGAACAGACCCCTCCTATGCATTCGGCTATCAAAGTAGATGGCAAGAGACTATATGAGTTGGCCCGTAAAGGAGAAACCATTGCTCGGAAAACAAGAAGCGTAATCATTTCGGAATTTGAATTGACAAAAGTAGATTTGCCCATCATAGACTTTCGTGTGGTCTGTAGTAAGGGTACCTATATTAGAAGCCTTGCGAATGATTTTGGAGAACAATTGGGAGTCGGAGCACATTTAAGTAGTCTTCGCAGAACCAGAATTGGTGATTTCAATGTTGACAAGGCCTACGATTTAGAAGAATTGGTAACGCTATTAAAAGAGCTTTCATAAGCGATGAAAATCCACCTCGGTACAGAAAAGATTAATGAAATTGAAAACGCAGTTGTAACCGCTGGTACTTTTGATGGCGTACATATTGGGCACCAGAAAATACTCAATCGCATTCGGGATGTGGCTGACCAAACCAATGGTCAAACTGTTTTAATTACCTATTGGCCACACCCACGCCTGGTCTTAAAACCTTGGGACAACACGCTACTTTTACTTTCCACCTTTCCCGAAAAAGCAAACCTGTTAGAGCAATATGGTATTGATCACCTAGTGAAAATTCCATTCACAAGAGAGTTCGCTTCCATGTCTCCTGAAGAATACATCCGGATCGTGCTGCACGAACGGATTAAGACAAGCAAAATGATCATTGGCTATGATCATCGTTTCGGAAAAGACCGTAGCGGAGGATTAGATGAACTAAAGTCCTTTGCCCCCAAATATGAATTTGAAGTGGAGGAAATCCCACGCCAAGACATAGATGAAATAGGCATTAGCTCGACTAAAATTAGAACAGCTCTACAATCAGGAGATATAGAAACTGCCAACAAATACTTAGGGAGAAGCTACAGTGTGGCAGGAAGAGTGGTGCACGGTAACAAACTAGGACGTTCTATTGGTTACCCAACAGCAAATATCGAAGTAAAAGAAAACTATAAACTCATCCCTGCCGATGGCGTATATGCGGTAAAGGTATGCAACAAGTACAAAAAGTTCGATGGCATGCTGAACATTGGCCAAAAGCCAACCATTGGAGGCGAGAACAAGACGATTGAAGTGAACATTTTCGACTTTAATCAAGATATTTATAATAGCGAGATTAGTATCGAGTTCATTGATCACATTCGAAATGAAGTGAAATTTGATTCAGTAGATGACTTAAAACATCAGCTTAAGGAGGATGAAAAGGCTGTGAGAAATCGCTTAAGTAGACTATAAATAGAATCACATGATTAACAAAGAAGTAGGCAATGCCGATGAAGCCATTCACGATATTGCCGACAATTCTACCCTTATGCTAGGAGGCTTTGGGCTTTGTGGAATTCCTGAAAACTGTATTGCAGCACTGGTCAGAAAAGGCACCAAAGGTCTGACCTGTATTTCTAACAATGCAGGGGTAGATGATTTTGGTATCGGTCTAATGCTGAAGACAAGGCAGGTAAAAAAGATGATCTCGTCCTATGTAGGTGAAAATGCGGAATTCGAACGTCAGTTGCTATCAGGGGAGCTCGAGGTAGATTTGATTCCTCAAGGTACCCTTGCCGAAAGAGTTAGAGCAGGTGGTGCAGGGATCCCTGCTTTCTTTACCCCTGCAGGCTACGGCACTGAGGTTGCCGAGGGTAAAGAAGTGCGTGAATTCAACGGCAAGATGCACCTCTTGGAAAGTTGGCTCAAAGCAGACTTTGCTTTAGTGAAGGCATGGAAAGGAGATAAATCTGGAAATCTTGTATTTAAGGGGACGGCCAGAAATTTTAACCCCATGATGGCAATGGCCGGAAAGATCACGATAGCCGAAGTTGAAGAGTTAGTTGAAATCGGTGAATTGGACCCGAACCAAATTCACACGCCTGGAATTTACGTTCAGCGAATTTTTGAAGGCAAGAACTACGAAAAAAGAATCGAACAGCGAACCACTAGAATTAAGGAATAATGGCTCTTGATAAAATAGGTATTGCGAAGCGAATCGCTCAAGAAGTTCAGGATGGTACGTACATCAATTTGGGGATCGGCATTCCCACTCTGGTCGCTAACTTTATTCCTGATCACATTAATGTTGTACTCCAATCGGAAAATGGATTATTAGGCATTGGCCCCTTTCCTGAAGAAGAAGCAGTTGATGCTGACTTAATTAATGCAGGTAAGCAAACAGTTACCACACTCCAAGGCTCCTCGCTATTCAGTTCAGCCGAAAGTTTTGAAATGATCCGGGGTGGGCACGTGGACCTTACTATTCTAGGCGCTATGGAAGTTTCAGAAAATGGGGATATTGCTAATTGGAAAATCCCAGGTAAGATGGTCAAAGGCATGGGGGGAGCAATGGACTTGGTGGCCTCAGCTGACAATATCATTGTGGCTATGCAACATACCAGTAGAAGTGGTGCCTCAAAACTACTTAAGGAATGCAGTCTGCCCATTACAGGAATTAAATGTGTTAAGAAAGTCGTGACAGACATGGCTGTTATGGATGTACTGCCAGAAGGTGGTTTCAAATTGCTGGAACGAGCCCCAGGTGTATCTGTCGAGCAAATTGAGGCGGCTACTGAAGGCACACTTGTTATTGAGGGAGAAATTCCTGAAATGCAGTTTTAATTAACCTTTCTCTTCCAACAGGGTTATATTAACGTTAAGATTAAGTGTCAACATTTTGTCTTTGATTTTAACACAACCAACACGGTGATAAGTGCTATATTTGCAGCGCTAAAATCAAAGCATGAAAGAATCAGAAATTAAACTCAGGGTCGAACTAGACCAAGAAAATATTCCCGAAAAGATCTATTGGAATGCCACCGATAAAGATGGCGATCAAGAGGAAGAAACGAAGTCCTTCAGTCTTTCCATTTGGGATCATAATAATAAAAGCACATTGCGAATAGACCTTTGGAACAAGGAAATGCCCTTAGACGAGATGAAGCGTTTCTATGTAGACTGCCTTGGTGGTTTAGCCCAAAGCGTGCTCAATTCGACTGGTGATGAGTTCATGTCAACGGCAATGAACAGACTTTGCGAAAAATTGGTGAAGCACTTAGAAGAGGAGAATCGCAATATTCAACAACAATAATCAGAGATCGCCATATAATGCAGGCGTCCTATTCAAAAAGACCAACTAAAAAATGTTATGCATGACGAATATTTTTTCGTTTAGTGCTTAATTCCTTCTAAAATCCTCTTATTTTTAGGAATTACACCTATGTTTTACAATCTTAATTAACTAGTCAAGCCAAACTTTATTTGTTTCAAAACTCTTAATGATGATGAATTTGAAAAGAATTTTCACATGTACAATACTGGTGCTACTGGCAATGCAAACGATTACATTGTCAGCTCAGGCACAAGTTAATGTAAGCGGTTCTGTTGTGGACGATGCCACAGGGGAACGCCTTCCGGGGGTAAACATCCGGGTCAAAGACAAAGTAGTCGGAACTATCTCCTTAGCGGATGGTACTTTTTCGCTAGCAGTCAGCAGCAGCGCTCCACTAACCTTAGTATTCTCTTATGTAGGTTATAAGGCACAAGAAATCGAGATCAATCAAAGCAACGTAACCAACCTGGAAATCAGATTAGAAGAATCCGTTCTCTTTGGAGAAGAGATTGTCGTTTCTGCGTCAAGGGTTGAAGAGAGTATACTTACCTCTCCTGTTTCTATTGAAAAGCTTGACATATTAGATATTCAAAACACACCTGCAGCGTCCTTTTATGAGGGTTTGGCATCATTAAAGGGAGTTGACTTTAGTACACAAAGTTTAACCTTTAAGTCCATCAACACCCGTGGTTTCGGTGCCAATGGTAATACCAGGTTTGTTCAATTAATCGATGGTATTGATAACCAAGCTCCGGGTCTAAACTTTGCAGTGGGTAACATTGTAGGGATTAACGATCTCGATTTAGAGTCGGCTGAACTTATCCCTGGAGCAGCTTCAGCACTCTATGGACCTAACGCCATCAATGGTATTTTGCTACTCAATTCTAAAAACCCTTTCGAGTACCAAGGCTTTAGCGCTTATGCCAAGACAGGTGTCAACAGTGTTGAAACCAACGCATCAGGCATGCTACAAGAAAGCGCGGAGTTTTATCAAGACTATGGCTTCAGATGGGCCAAGTCATTCAACAATAAGCTTGCTTTCAAGATTACGGGATCTTACCTAAGAGCAAATGACTTTGTTGGAACAGATACTAGAGATCAAGGTCTTGCAACCGGAGGGGTTGTTGAAAGAGGTGGTACATCAAGAGGCAATAATCGCTTTTACGATGGAGTAAATACTTACGGAGATTTTGGTATCACAGTAGGTCAAATTGCAGACATCGCTATTGCAGGTGGTAACACTTCACTGCCACCTATCAGAACACTAATTCCTGATGGTTTAGATGGTTTATTCACAGCAACCGGTTTCAATGAAGCCTCTTTTGTTGACAATACCACGGAGAGTATCAAATTAGGAGGTGCGCTTCATTATAGATTGAATGATAATCTAGAACTCTTCGGTCAGTATAATTTTGGTTCTGGTAGTACGGTTTATACGGCTAATGACAGGTTTGTATTGGACGACTTTACCATATCAACGGCTAAAGTTGAACTCAAAGGTTCTGACTTCTACGTTAGAGCTTATACAACTCAGGAAAATTCAGGAGATAGTTATGCAGCCAACACATTGGCTTCGTTGATCAATCAAGCAACTTACCTTGAACCATATCTCGGGGCTTTTGCAGCGGCTCGTTTGCAAGGTGCTGGAATTGACGCTTCTCATGCTGCGGCAAGATTGTTTGCCGATGCAGCACAACCACAGCCAGGCTCGGCAACTTTTGATGGATTAGCGAATCAGCTAAGAGGTGTTTCCATTGCCGATGGTGGTGCGAAGTTCTTGGATAAATCAAAGTTATTCCATGCGGAAGGTAGTTGGGATTTATCAGACAGAATTGATTGGGCCGAAGTGGTTGTTGGTGCGAACTGGAGAAGATATAGCCTGAACTCCGAAGGCACGCTCTTCGCCCTAGATAACAACGGTGATGAGATTAGCTTCAACGAATGGGGTGCTTATACTCAAGTTACTAAACGCTTCCTTGATGATAACTTGAAGCTTCAAGGTTCAGTAAGGTATGACAAAAATGAATTTTTCGAAGGGCAACTTTCTCCAAGAATTTCAGCAGTTGGAACACTAGGAGGAAACCACAACATAAGAGGTTCATTCCAGAGAGGTTTCCGAATCCCTACTACTCAGGATCAATTTATCGATCTAGATGTAGTGACTAGAAGATTGATCGGTAGTAATGACCTTTTAGTCGACAGATATAACTTCTTGACAAATCAAATCTATCAGACAAACAGTGTCGCTGCGGCTCAAGCGGCTGGAGACGCTTCTTTACTAGTCAATGAGACAAGAGTGAATCAAGATTTTAAAACTGAAAAGGTTAATACTTTCGAGGTAGGCTACAAAGGACTCTTCATGGATGGCAGACTCTTAATAGATGCCTACTACTACTACAGTGTTTACAATGATTTCATTGCTGAAATTGACTTTACACAAGCAGTTCCTAATGGTTTACAAGGTGCTAACCCTGATTCAGGTACTCCTGCACAACGCGATGCTATCGTGAATGGAACTGTAGCTACTCAACGTTTTGGTTTTGACATTAATGCTGACGGAGAGGTTAAGTCTCAAGGATGGGCCCTTCAGGTTGACTACACATTAGACGGAGGTTACTTCATTGGTGGTAATGTTGCCTACAACGAACTGATTTCACAAGACGATCTATTGGCACAAGGTTTCAGAGCAAGTTACAATACACCTAAGTATCGTTACAATTTGAAATTCGGTAATAGAAAATTGACGGACAGAGTAGGCTTCAACATTAATTATAGATGGCAACAAGCCTTCTTATGGGAGTCTTCTTTCGGAGTGGGAATCATTCCTGAATACGGAGCACTTGATGCTCAAGTGAGCTACAGAATGCCTGAATGGAAGTCAGTAATCAAACTTGGAGCAAGCAACTTGCTAAACGATCGATACACGACATCATTTGGTAACCCAGGCGTTGGCGGCATCTATTACATCCAAATCACTTTTGACGAATTCTTCAAGTAAAACTCAGAACGAAAATGAAAAATATTAAGATATACTTATTCGCAATCTTAGCATTAGCCTTCGTCATTCAGTCTTGCGATGAAGACCAGAAGCTGCTAGAACAACTGGAAGATGAAAATCCACTTCCAGGCCCTGCTACGGGTACTCCAGGGACTTTGGACCTGAGTAAATATGTTTCTGTTGGAAACTCGCTAACTGCAGGTTTCATGGATAATGCGCTGTACACGAGTGGTCAGGATCACTCCTTCCCTAACCTTCTGGCACAGCAATTTGCCATTTCAGGTGTTGGTGGAGGAGCCTTCAACCAACCAGACATTAATTCTGCAAATGGTAGATCGGGTGTCAACCCAGCTGGTGGATTCTTTGGCCGATTTGAATTAAGCTTAAGTTTGCTAAGACCAGTTCCCACAGTAGGTGAAGATGTTACTGCTTTTGCTGGTGACAAATCTGCATTGAACAACTTTGGTGTCCCAGGCATGAGATTAGTAGATGTTGCTGATGCAAGCCTGGCTGCAAGAAATGGACTTTATGGTCGTTTCGCTAGTCAACCAGGCGTAAGCACAGTATTGGGTGATGCAATTCAAGCTGACCCAACCTTCTTTAGTTTTTGGTTAGGTAACAATGATATCCTTGGTTATGCTGCTGGTGGAGGAGCAAATGAAGCGTTAATCACAGACGCTGGTACTTTTCAAACGACACTTACCCAAGCTTTGGGCGGATTGACTCAATCTGGTGCTCAAGGTGTGGTAATGACAATACCACAGATCATCCTGGCCCCTTATTTCAGAGCTGTACCGTATAACTCGATCCCTATGACAGATCAGGGGACAGTAGATGCGCTGAACAACTCGTTTGCCGGTTTGAATAACGCGCTTGACGGACTTGTGCAAGTGTCACAATTATCTCCGGCAGTGAATGTCACTCAAGCAGAAGCCGATCAAAGAAAGGTGTCTTATGCACTTGGTGCGAATCCAATACTAATGCACGATGATGCTTTAGATGATTATGACAGAACGGGTGGGGAGTTCGATATCTTGCTAGCGCTAAATATTATCACTCCTGCTCAAAGACAGGCACTGGCTCCATTCGGTCAATCAAGACCAGCAACTGCAGATGACCTTCCTGTATTAACAGCGGCAACTGCACTCGGACAACCACTCGTTGTGGGTGGAGTACCTCAACCTACAGCTGTTGTTGGAGTGAGTTACCCTGCTCCTGATAACTTGATCTTGTCAGCCTCTGAGGTACAAACCGTTGTGGGTACAAGGGCCACATTCAATGCTACAATCGCAGGTGTAGTTGCAGGCATTAATCAAGCCGCTGGAGCTGAAGTAATTACTTTAGTGGATGTACAACCAACATTCGCTGATGTAGCAGGATTAGATGCAGCAACAGCTCAATTCTTGGTTGATCCTACTATGGGAGCTAATGCAGCATTGGCAGCAATGGCTACATCAGCCGCAGCCGCAGCTGACGGTGAATTAGGTATAAGAGTCGATGGTGTTAATCTCGCGCCTGACTTTAGCCCAAATGGTATTTTCTCAACTGATGGCATCCATCCTAACCCTCGTGGATATGCGATCATTGCCAACTTGGTAATTGATGCATTGAATGCAAGTAAGGGATCGTCTATTCCAAGAATAAATGTACTTGCCTTAAGAGGTGTCTTGACTACAGATTAAAAACGATTTCTATCAAAAAGAAAAAGAGCCCCGATATATTGGGGCTCTTTTTTTATAGTGCCATAAGGCACAAAAAAAGAATCCCGAAAACGTATTTTTCGGGATTCACCTCAACCAAATAGATAAAATAACCATCAACTTCACCTACCAACTTCACTTTGTTTATTACTTAACCTGTACCCCTCTAATTGCAAGGCTCTTGCCAAAAGAGTAAAAAATTATAACTAACTGATTATTAGTGTTTTAATTTCTTTTTAAGGTTAAATGATCGTCAGTTTTGTTCCATAACTGGATTCTATTTCCCAAATCGGGAATTCAATTCACTTCTGACCTTATGAGACATCATCTTTTCTCTCTATTTTTGCCAGCAAAATCCCTCCCATATGCCAGGTTTTGAAATATTCGGTGAAGAAGAAAGAAAAGAAGTTAACGATGTGCTTGAGTCAGGTATTCTGATGCGCTATGGCTTCGATCACATGCGTAATGGTCATTGGAAAGCAAAAGAATTAGAAGAAGCTGTCCAAAGCACATTTGGAATCCAACATGCCCAGCTTACCTCGAGTGGTACTACCGCCCTATCTACTGCCATGGCGGTCATGGGTGTTGGTGCAGGTGATGAGGTAATCATGCCTACATTCACATTTGTCGCTAGCTTTGAGGCCATTATCGCGGCAGGTGCTACACCTGTTTTAGTTGACATCGATGAAACGCTCTGTCTTGATCCCAAAGCTGTTGAAGCAGCGATTACCTCAAAGACGAAAATGGTAATGCCAGTTCACATGTGTGGTTCAATGGCACAAATGGACCAGATCCAGAACATTTGTAAAAAGCATGACCTCTTACTCCTGGAAGATGCATGCCAGGCCATTGGCGGTACTTTTAAAGGGCAAAAACTGGGAACAATTGGTGACGGAGGAACCTTCTCATTCGACTTTGTCAAAACGATTACTTGTGGTGAAGGCGGTGTTTTTATGACTGATAATGAAGAATACTACATCAATGCAGATCACTATACCGATCATGGACATGACCATATCGGTAGCGATCGAGGTGCAGAAACCCATCCTTTTCTTGGATACAATTTTAGAATCTCAGAGCTACATGCAGCGGTCGGCCTTGGTCAAATCAAAAAGCTAGATTGGATTCTGGAAACACAACGAAAGAATAATGCAGTCATCAAAGCAGCCTTGAGTCAGGTGGAAGGAGTCACTTTCAGAAGAATCCCAGATCCGGAAGGAGACAATGCGTCTTTCCTTTCATTCTTCTTACCTACCGAAGACCTGACCAGAAAGGCACACAAAGAGCTTCTTGCGAACGGACTCGGAGGCAACTTCTATTGGTATGACAACAATTGGCACTACATCAAGAAATGGGATCACTTGAAAAACGCTACTTCCCTATTCCCGCTGAATCCTGGTCTTGTTTCTGCTATTGAGGCAATGGACTTCAATAATTTCAAGCAATCGGATGAAGTGATGGGAAGAACTATTTCATCGCTCATTAACCTCAGCTGGACAGAAGAACAAGCACATGAGCGTGCTGAGAAGATGGCAGCTACAATCAAATCCGTGCTTGCATGAAGGTAGTAGCACTTATCCCTGCTCGATACGATGCTACCCGCTTTCCCGGAAAGCTGATGGCCAAGCTGGGTGATCGATCCGTTATCCTCAGAACTTATGAAGCTGTGGTCAAAACAGGCTTATTTGCTGAGACTTATGTCGTGACAGACTCTGATGTTATTCATAAGGAAATAATAGATAACGGAGGTCAGGCAATCAAAAGTCAAAAAGAGCATGAATGCGGTAGTGATCGAATAGCCGAAGCTGCAGAACAGATCGAAGCCGATATCATCGTCAACGTTCAAGGCGATGAACCTTTCACTAAGAAAGAACCATTAACAGAATTATTGTCGGTTTTCGAAGGCCCTGATGCTGATCAAATTGACCTTGCTTCCCTAATGCAAGTGCTCACCAAGGTCAACCTCATTGAGGACCCTAACTATGTAAAAGTGGTCGTGGATCAAGAGAACTATGCATTATTCTTCTCTCGCTCTCCGATTCCATACCCAAGAAATAAGGCAGCCAACCCTAAGTACTTTGAGCATATTGGTGTCTATGCCTTCAGAAAACAGGCCTTGCTTGATTTTTACAATACACCAATGACTATCTTGGAAGACACCGAAAAGATCGAATGTCTCCGTTACTTGGAAATAGGCAAGAAGATCAAGATGGTTGAAACTGAATACATGGGCATTGAAATAGACACCCCAGAAGATTTAGAAAACGCAAAAGCATTTATTGAAGACTAATGACAGCATTCAAGAACTTCCCAATGGTAAAAATGGTCGTTTACGGCCGTGGATCATTTGGTCAAACCGCAGAAATCCTTTCTTCTCAAAGAAAAGGTGACTATCCATTTATCTTTTTGGTAGATGATTTTTTTCAGGAGAAACAAGACCTTATTAGTCGTATCCCTTTGGAAGGAAAAGATAAAATAGTCTTTGCCAGTGCCGATGACGAACCAAAAACTAAGCAAGTCGATGCCATAGCTAAAGAGCTGATCGAGGAGTTTGGTGAAGTATCCGGTGTTATTGGTATCGGTGGCGGTAGCATGCTCGATTTGGCAAAAGCTGTGGCCTTAATGATGACCAACCCTGGTTCATCAGCAGATTACCAAGGTTGGGATTTGGTAAAAGTACCAGGAGCCTACCACGTGGGTGTACCTACCCTTTCAGGCACAGGAGCTGAGGTTTCTAGAACTACGGTACTGACAGGGCCTGAACGTAAATTGGGAATGAATTCTGATTACACGCCATTTGATCAGATCATTTTGGATCCGGACTTAATCAAGAATGCACCAAAGAATCAACGTTTCTATACGGGTATGGACTGTTACATCCATTGTGTGGAGTCGTTAACAGGAACTTACCTCAATACTTTCTCCCAGTCATATGGGGAAATGGCCCTTGAGCTTTGTGAAGAAGTATTCCTTGAAAAAGACGTTTGGGACGAAGACTCAGATGCCAAATTGATGATGGCATCTTATCATGGTGGTATGTCTATCGCTTATTCTCAGGTTGGTGTTGCACATGCTGTATCATATGGTCTAAGCTTCTTACTAGGTACTAAACATGGTATTGGTAACTGTATTGTCTTTGATCAACTGGAAGAATTCTACCCTGAAGGTGTTTCGAAATTCAAGGCCATGGTTGACAAACATCAAATCCATATTCCAAAAGGAATTTGCGCTGGCTTGAGTGATGATCAGTTTGAAAAGATGATTGATGTAGCACTCTTCTTGGAGCCGCTTTGGGAAAACGCACTTGGAAGTAATTGGCGTGACACCATCACACGGAAAAAGCTCCGCGAGATGTACGAAAAGATGTAAATGAAAGCCGGTTTAACCGGCTTTTCTTATTTTGTGAGCTTATTCAATAAGACCATGAAAAAGCTACTAGCCTACACCCTCTTCTTTTCCTTACTCAGCAGTATTTGTATCGCGCAGGATAAATCAGACCATCCAGTGGAGTACTCCTCGGGCACCATATCAGTGGGTGTTGTGGTGAAGAACATGAAGAAATCACTTAAGTTCTACAAGGAAGTATTGGGCTTAAAAGAAACTGGAGGCTTTACTGTTGAGAGAGAAATTGCGAGAAAAACAGGACTCACTGGTGGCAAACCTTTCGATGTAGTGATACTCAAAACGGTGGATGAACCAAATGCTACAGAATGGAAACTGATGAGCTTTAAGAATAAGGCTCAACACCCTGAACAAAAACACATTCAAGATGATAACGGAATGCAATATGTCACTATGTATGTCAAATCACTTGATCCTTTTATTCCAAGACTCAAAAAAGCAAGAGTCAAAAAGCTTGGAAAAACCCCCACACAAATCCCTGACGGAAGGTATTTTATTTTAGTACAAGACCCAGATGGTACGTTTATTGAGTTAATAGGCCCAATGACTACAGATAAGTAGTTTGAAAGGTGGTTTTTTATTAGTTTGAAACGAATTACAATAAGTATTTAATGAAACGCAGAGATTTTATCCAAAAAGCCAGTTTAGCCTCAGCGGGTGTTATGGCAGCTTCACCATTACTTTCTCATCCTTTTGAAGATGGGGTCATCAAGAAACTTGGCTTCCAGGCCTATACCGTAAGGGATGTTATTTATAAAGACATGGCTGGTACGCTTAAGGCATTAAGAAAAGCCGGTTATAGCTATTGTGAGCTTTTTGATTTCCAGGATGGTAAGATTTTGGGCAAGTCGATCAGTGAGGCAAAGGCTATTTTAGACAAGTCCAAAATCTCGGTAAAGAGTATTCATGTGCCTACCGGTTCAGGAAAAAAGGTGTCAGGTACAATGAATCACGAGTTTCAAAGAGCCATTGACGATGCTAAAGAATTGGGTGCAGAATACCTTGTCTGCCCTTGGCTCAATACTGATGAACGCCAGAATATAGACCAGTACAAAGCCTTAACTGATTTACTTCAGAAGTGTGGGGAGATGTGTAACAACTCTGGTTTAGGCTTTGCCTATCACAATCACGAATTCGAATTCGAAGAATTAGATGGCCAAATTCCATTTGATCTTATTCTAGCCACGGATCCTAAGCTTGTTCAGATTGAGTTGGATATCTATTGGGTTCGTTATGCGGGACAGAATCCACTCAACATCATGCGTGAAAACAGAGGTCGAATTCCATTCTGGCATGTAAAAGACCTTTCATTAGATGAAGGTAAGCCAATGACGGAGGTAGGAAACGGGATTATCGACTGGAAGCAAATCTTCAGGCACAAGGAAGAGTCAGGCATGAAGTACTTCTATGTGGAGCAGGATAGGAATTTTGCCAACAACTCAATTGAGAGCCTAAAAACCAGCCTCAAATATTTAAAGAAAATCAATTACTAATTGGAAATAAAACGACTTACTAAGGCATCTGATGAAGATGCCTTTTTATTTAGTAGCATAGCCAAAGCGGCCAAGGCGCATTGGGGTTACCCAAAAGAATGGCTATCCCTTTGGGATGCCGACCTATCCTTTAACACAGAATTTCTGAATGCAAACCATGTATTCGTTATTAGCGTCAAGGACCAAACCATTGGTTTCTGTGTTATCATAGAGGAAAAGCAATTCTTTACCATTGAACACTGCTGGATTTTACCGGAACAAATCGGCCACGGTTATGGCAAACAATTACTGCGTTACGCGCTTTCTCAACCACTCTTCCAGAACCAGACTTTTAATGTGCTTTCTGATCCGAATGCCGTTGGTTTCTACCAAAAATTTGGTTTTAAAACGATCAAGATGATTCCTGGCACTCCCAAAGGCCGAGAACTACCACTGATGCAAATGACTAATACCGAAAGGTAATTCTGATAAGAAAACACTATCTTCCGAAGCATCATTTTCAACCTTATGCAATCAAACAAGCTTCGCTTTTGGGCCATCACCGTGGCCCTAGCAGGTTTTCTCTTCGGTTTTGATACCGTAGTGATTTCCGGTGCTAACCAACCCATCAAAGAACTCTGGAATACTACCCCCTTCTTTCACGGCACATTCATTATGTCCATGGCACTATGGGGAACCGTATTTGGGGCCTTATTGGGTGGCATTCCATGTGATAAGTTCGGAAGAAAGAAAACACTCTTCTGGATTGGTATTCTATATCTCGTATCCGCAGTTGGGTCGGCATTGGCGCCTGAGCCCTACTCATTCTCCTTCTTTAGGTTTATTGGTGGTCTTGGTGTTGGAGCATCATCTGTGGCGGCACCAACCTATATCTCTGAGATCTCTGGCTCGAAAGATAGAGGGAAATTGGTGGCGCTCTACCAATTCATGATTGTCTTCGGAATCCTGATCGCCTTCATCTCGAACTTCCTTCTCGATGGAGTCGGAGGAACAAATGATTGGCGTTTCATGCTCGGAATCGAGGGTGTTCCTGCTGTATTTTATTCCATTATGGTCTTAGGTGTTTCTGAAAGCCCTCGATGGTTGGTTTTGAAGAAAAAGGCAAGTGAAGAAGCGCTGAAGGTCTTGGAAATCATTAACCCAAAAAATGCGCTCGACAAGCTAAAAGAAATAGAACTGGACATTGAGCCAAAGCACCAACATACTGGGCTCTTCTCAAAGAAGTACTCCAAGCCGATCATGCTAGCCTTTCTTCTAGCCTTTTTCAACCAGCTGTCTGGCATCAATTTTATCCTTTACTATGCTCCTGAATTACTGGATACCGCTGGCATAAAAGATGCCCTTCTGAGCTCCATATCTATAGGAGGCATCAACCTGGTTTTTACAATGCTCGGTATGTTCCTCATAGACAGATTAGGTCGTAAACAACTTATGTATATTGGTTCAATTGGCTATATCATTGGTCTAGCAGGAACGGCCTGGTCATTTTATAATGGAGCTGACCCCTTGCTCCTTCTATCATTCATATTGATTTTCATCGCTTCACATGCGATCGGACAGGGAGCAGTGATTTGGGTCTTTATTTCTGAAATATTCCCGAATCAAGTTCGAGCCTTTGGTCAATCATTTGGTTCAGGGGTACACTGGGTATTTGCCGCACTGATCACATTGCTCACACCAGTTTTCATTGATAAAGACAAAGGTATTTTCGGAGAAAATCCATGGCCAGTTTTTGCCCTCTTTGCCTTCATGATGTGTTTACAACTACTATTCACCTGGAAAGTGATGCCTGAAACAAAAGGCAAGTCCTTGGAAGCCTTAGAAAAAGAATTAATCCATCAGGAATGAGATTTAACCAGTAATCCATTTGGTGACCACCCATATATATCATTCTTGTATCACCATATAGGATTGAGTACATTCCGTAAAATTCCTTAAACAAAATACCATGAAGTTAATCCGCATTTATATGCTGGCCTTGTTAATGACCTTGCCGGCAGCCATTATTGGTCAGGAAATCGTAATTGAACCTGAAAACATAGTACTCGAAGTTGGCGCTAAGAAAAAACTCAATGCCTATGTAATGAAGGATGGCAAAAAGCTCGATAATCCTGTTAGAATGTTCTCAAGAGCCAGAAGAAGTCTTTCTGTCGATTCCACGAATACATTGACGGCCATACTCCCAGGATCGTATAATGTTATTGCCATTTCTCCAGGAGCCCCTCGTAAGACTTTTGAGGTAACCGTGAACTTCCCTCCCATTGCCGAAATCAAAGTTGATGATGTGCCTAACCGAATTTATGCCGGCACACCGATAACCTTGAGCTACGCTGCAATTGATAAAGCTGGGCTCACCAGAAAGAACCCATCGATCTCTTTCACTTCAAAAGACGAGTCTATTGCGACCGTAAACTCTTTTGGATTGATAACCACCTATAAACCGGGCAGAACTTCCATTGAAATTCAGTCAGAAGATGTTGTAAATACAGTCAACATTAACGTGGTGAAAAATCCAATCACAAGAATTGAATTGACCTCTGATGGAGACCAGGCCAGAACAGGAGATGTATTCCACTTCTCGGCTAAGGCCTTGGATGCCAAGGGAAATGAAGTGCCAGACGCACCTCTATCTTACTCATTCTACGGTGTTTCTGACAATGTAAGTATCAATGCATCAGGTCTAATTAAGCAAGATGGACGCTTTGTAGCCGATGAAGCAGGCATGTACACTGTGACAGTTTCTTGCGGAGTAGCATCAGCTTCGAAAACACTGAAAATCAGCCCTCGTGAGGTAAAACGAAAGATCGAAGTTGTTGGACAAGGCTCTGTCACTGACAAGCATACTTCCGACTTCTGGGTATGGGAAGGCATTGATGGCAGAGATTATGCCGTAACCGGAACTTGGGGTGCCGATGGTACTGCTTACTTCTGGGATGTGACGGACCCTGCCAATATCACAAAAATCGATTCTGTTCAGGTGGACGCCCGAACAGTGAATGATGTGAAGATCTCTGAAGACGGAACACTATGTGTGATCAGCCGTGAGGGAGCTTCGAATAGAAAAAATGGGCTCGTCATTATCGATGTCAAAAACCCTAGAGAAGTTGAAATCATCTCTCGATTTGATGAGAACATGACTGGTGGTGTACATAATGTGTTTATCGCAGACAATCACATTTATGCCTTAAGCGGTGGACAGAAATACTACATCATCAATATTGATGATCCTAAAAACCCTTATGCGGTTTCTAAATTCGAATTAGATACCCCAGGGCACTCTATCCACGATGTTTGGGTGGAAGATGGCATTGCTTATTCTTCGAACTGGTCAGATGGTATTCAGTTGGTGGATGTCGGAAATGGTATTGCGGGTGGTTCGGTAAAGAATCCAACGCAGTTTGCTAGTTATGCCTACCCTAACAACGCCAACCATGCTTCCTTCCCTTACAGAAGTAAATCTACCGGTAAATTCTATGTGATTGGTGGAGATGAGATCTTCCCTTATGGTCTCAATACGCAAAAAGGTGGTGTTAACCGAGCTGCTGGTTACTTGCATATTGTCGACTTCACTGACTTGGATAATCCTGAGGAAATTGCACGCTTTGAAGTACCAAATGCAGGTTCTCACAACTATTGGATCGAGGATGACATCCTTTATGTAGCATTCTACAATGAGGGAGTTCGTGTAGTTGACCTAAGTGGAGAACTGATGGGTGATCTCAGAAAGCAAGGTAGAGAAATCGCCTGGATCGTACCGAATGATCCAAATGGTTATACAGCGAATGCACCATTTACCTGGGGCGCTCAGCTGTATAAAGGACATATTTTCTATTCTGACTTTAACAGTGGTCTTTGGTCTGCTAAGCTAGAACCAGAAAAGCCGAAAGAGACCAAGATCCAAAGTAAATAAGGTAAGAAAGTGATTGAGTGATGATTAAGGCCTAATCATCACTTATTCACCCTTTCACTTCTTAAATCAATGAGCATATGAAAAGATTACTTGTAACACTTCTACTTGTTCTTTTGGGGACAGGATTGAAAGCCCAAAAGAAAATCGTGGTATCAAACACTGATTTGACACTGGAGGTGGGAGATAAATTACAGTTAGAAGTATATGTAACTGAAGGTGGTGAAAGAACTGATGATCCAGTCAGGATCTTCTCTAGAGACAAGAAGAAAGTATTTGTCGACTCTCTGGGAGTAGCACACGCCTTCTTACCAGGCGAGGTAAACCTTTTGGCCTTTTCAGCTGGCGCTCGCTTGGCTTTTGATGTCAAAGTGAATTATCCCGAGATATCTGAGATAAAAATTACCGATATCCCTGAGCAAGTTTACAAGGGAACCCCGGTTCAATTCAAGTATACTGTTTTAGATAAGGCAGGACTTACCAGAAATGACGTTCAGGTAGATTTAAGTTCTAGTGACGAAAAGATTGCAACAGTTGATCCTTTCGGCTACATAAATAGTAGAAAAGAGGGTAAAGTGAATATCACTGCGAAGGCAGGCGATATTGAAAACACCATTAGCGTTAATGTTGTCAAAAACCCTGTGGATTACATTGAACTGGAAGTAGACAATGATCAGGGAAGAACTGGAGATGTCTTCCACTTCACTGCTAAAGCGCTCAATGAAAAAGGTCGCGTTTTAGAAGATATTCCTCTTCGTTATTCATTTGATGGAAAAGCAGATGACGTTTCGACCACTGCTTCTGGTCTGATTCGCCAAGATGGTAATTTTGTTGCCGATAAGGCCGGTGTATACACCGTTACTGTTTCTGCTGGCGTAGCTTCAGCTCAAAAAACACTCAGGATTGTTCCTCGAAATGTCAAACGCAAAATAGAGACTGTAGGACAAGGAACTGTAAGTGAAAAGTTTACCTCTGACCTTTGGGTTTGGGAAGGCCAGGATGGTCGTGACTATGCAGTGACAGGCACTTGGAGTGCAGACGGTACCGCCTACTTCTGGGATGTTACGGATCCTGCTAATATTGAAAGAATCGACAGTATCAAAGTGGATGCTAGAACGGTGAATGATGTGAAGGTTTCTGAAGATGGAAACGTAACCGTCATTAGCCGAGAAGGTGCTTCCAATAGAAAAAACGGCCTTGTCATTCTCGATACGTCAAACCCCAGAGATGTGAAAATCCATGCTACGTATGATAAAAACCTTACAGGAGGGGTTCATAACGTATTTGTAGATAAAGGCTATGTCTATGCGCTAAGTGCTGGACAGAAGTATTATGTGATCGACATTAAAGACCCTAAAAACCCAAAGGCAGTAAGCAAGTTTGAATTGGACACGCCTGGACATTCCATCCATGACGTTTGGGTGCAAGATGGGATTGCCTATTCTTCGAACTGGTCAGATGGCGTTCAGTTGGTAGACGTTGGAAACGGCATTGCTGGTGGCTCACCTGAAAACCCAGTTCAGTTTGCGAGCTACACCTACCCTAGTGGCGACAATCATGCGGCATTTCCATTTAAAAGTAAGTCGACAGGTAAATTCTATGTAATTGCCGGAGATGAAGTATTTCCTTACGGGGAAAATGGCTCTTACCTTGCGGGAGGATATCTCCATATGATCGACTTTACTGATTTGGATAACCCTAAGGAAGTAGCGCGCTTTGAAGTACCATTTGCGGGTTCGCATAACTTCTGGGTGGATGAGGAAACAGAAACACTCTATGCCACTTTCTATAATGGTGGTGTCCGCATAGTAGACATCAGCGGAGAATTAATGGGTGATCTTTTGGCCCAAGGCCGACAGATTAACTTTTTCATGCCAGGTGATCCTAACGGGTATATTCCAAACATGCCTCAAACTTGGGGCGCGCAACTGCATAAAGGATATTTATTCTATTCCGATATGCACAGCGGACTTTGGGTATCTAAAGTGGAACCACCTAAAGCAGAAAACGTAAAAATCGAAAGTAAATAAGGCGATTGATCTCTAAGAAAATGAAAAGAATAACACTATCAATAATCTTTGCAGCACTGTTTTCAGCTGCAACTTACGGTCAAGACTATTATGTCTATGTGACAGCCGAATCTGAAGATGAAGTATCTGTTGTCAAGTTTGATGGCAAGAAAGCAGAGACCATCAAGAATATCCAAGTAGGTGTTTGGCCTCAGGAAATTGAAGGGCCACATGGTATCACAGTTGACCCAAGTGGAGAATACTGGTACTTGAGTCTTGCCCATGGTAACCCTTATGGAAGGCTATACAAGTACAAAACTGGTACTGATGAGGTAGTTGGTTCTGTTGAACTCGGCCTCTTCCCTGCTTCTATGCAAATCTCTCCTGTGACAGGCTTACTCTACTGCGTGAACTTCAACCTTCACGGTGATATGGTGCCAAGTACAGTATCTGTCGTTGATGTGGAGAGCATGACTGAGCTAGACCAAATCACTACCGGTGCAATGCCTCATGGTAGCCGTATCTCAGCGGATGGCATGAAACACTACTCAGTAGCCATGATGTCTGGCGAACTATTCGAAATTGATGCCTTTAATCTAAAAGTAGCCAGAACGCTGGATTTAGATGAAGCTTCCAAAGGTTTGGTAGACCACTCAACTATGGATCATTCAAAAATGGACCATAGCAAGATGGATCATTCCGGTATGGACAAGAAGGAAGAAAAGGCTAAGGAAATGGACCACTCCAAAATGGATCACAGTAAGATGGACCATAGTAAAATGGACATGGGTGGCATGAAGCACTCAGCTTTCAAACCTACCTGGGTCAGCCCTCACCCAAGCAAAGACTTAGTGTATGTGGCTGGAAATGGTTCTGCTGAAGTTTTGGAAATCGACACCAAGACTTGGAAGGCTACGCGTAAGTTTACTACAGATAAAGGTCCTTACAATATTGACCTCAGCCCTGATGGAAAGTATATGGTAGTGTCTTACAAAACCGCTGCTAAAACTGGCATCTGGGATTTAGAAACAGGAAAAGAACTAGCAAGCCTCGAAAACAGCCAAAAGGTGACCCATGGTGTTGCCATTTCATCTGACAGCAGATATGCATTTGTGTCCGTAGAAGGAAAGAATGACGACCCTGGCATGGTGGATGTAATTGACCTTAAGACCCTTAAGGTTGTGGACACCGCGTACCTGGGGAAACAAGCAGGTGGCATCGCTTTTTGGAAAGTTGACGACTAAGCAAAGAACTCTAAAAATTTTCTAGAAAAGGTTTTCAAATAAAAAGGCAAGTACTACTTTTGTGAACCCAATTACAGGATGGTCTATGGTGTAACTGGCAACACGTCTGGTTTTGGTCCAGAAGAGTCTAGGTTCGAGCCCTAGTAGACCAACTTAAAACGAAGAATCCCGCCCTTAGGTGGGATTCTTTGGTTTATACTTATTTATGGGCGAGAAGCTGTAGCGCAGCGGAAGTCCCGATGAAACGCAGTGGATATCGGGAAGCCCTAGTAGACCAACAAAAGCTTCACAGAAATGTGAGGCTTTTTTTGTGCTCTTTCCTTTCTATCCTGAGTGGCAGCGAAGGAACTACGTACTTTGAATTTAGACCCTTCGCAAACTCAGGGAAAGAAGAAGACTGGAGCAGGCCTAAGACTCCTCCATATTCAACTTACAGTTAGACTCAAAAAAAGTAAAATTTCTCCCCCCTTTCTACCCTGAGTGATAACGAAGGAACTGTTTGAAACCATTTTGTTGGTGACAACATCAACAAAGGCTGAGAGTGAGAAGTTGAAGCAAAGCAAAAGCCCAAAAGACAGCTCATCAATTTCGGTTAAGCTGTTGCTTACTAGATATAATCTATAGTAATTGATGGTGTTTAATACTTAACATAAATAACCACACAATGACAACACTAAAGTGGGGTAGTTTTACTATCCAAACAGACTCTCACGCACCACCGCCAACTTACAGTAATCCAGGCCTCAAAGTAAATGGAGGCAGCATGTGGATGGCGAGTAATGTACAGGTACTTAGTAATGGCAATTTAGAACTGAGTCTTCAACAGAACTCTGGCCAATACTGGAACAATAATGGGCAACAAGAAGAAATTTGGGCTGCCTCAGAAGCCGTATTTCAGAACACTGTCAACTATGGTACCTATTGCTGCACATTTAAGATCACAGACGGCAATGGCAATTTGGCTTGGGATCAATTTGCGCTTAGCAACCCTTCCCCTCCTCAGCTCAACATGACCACTACTTTTGGTATTTTCCTTTATGACAAAGGTACTGGTGGAGGTAGCAATGCTCATTCAGAAATCGACTTTCTTGAATTAGGCTACCAAGGCCAACCCAATGATGGTTCAGGATGGATCGCCAACCAACCTGGCGGGCCTATCAAGAACAATGGCCAATTTACACTTCAGCCCTGGGATGCAGCCACGAAAGATAAGCCAGATTGGAATATCTTGAAGCGCATAGCCATTGACGTCACTAAAATTCCTTCATCTGGTGAAGTGACCGTTTTAGTCAAGTGGACTGCTGGGGGCACTCCAATAGAATTCTATTTAGCCTATGGGGCTTTTGACTCTTCGAAATTCCCTTTCACCAGTGTTGATACCATATCTCATACCACACCAACATCTGTGAATAGCTACGTGCCATCAAAGAGTTCAGGCATGAAACTTCATATGAACCTTTGGCCTTATGGAGGACCTTCAACTGCTAAACCGGTTTTCTGTGAGATTTCACATTTAGAAATGCCATAACCGGCAATACATTTAATGAAAAGAGCTCCACAGTGATGTGGAGCTCTTTTATATGCCATCCCTTTCCATACTGAGTAAAACGAAGGAACTTTTACCACTCTGATGACCATAACACCAACAAAGACTCGGCCTATTTAAACTTACAAATCAAGAAGATAACCCAGATTAAAGTTCAGGTTTCGATTCCTGGAAAAGTTGTTCCTATCCGCATCTCTTACACTGCTGTAAAAGGCGGTTTCTATAAAAACCCGCCCCTTACCAAAAGTCTTGCTTAGTCCTATAGTACCATGCATCCCATGGTCGAACCGGTTCAATCGATCATCATTACTCAAATCCAATTTAGAGCGCGTTGGGGCAACAATACCATCCAAATCCGTGATCTTTTCAAATGCAGTTGTCAGATAAGCCATACCATATCCTACTTTACCAAAGATCTCTAGTTTTCCGTTGAGCAAAGGCAACTGACCTTGCGCCATAATTGGTAGTTCAGCATACTTCAAAAACAGTTCAGTATCACCTCTAAAACCGGGGTCAATTACATTCCAACCAGGTATACAGGCGGCACCACGCTCAACATAACCCGGTTCAATGCCAAGGCTCAGGTGATCATTCACTTTGAGGTAGACCATTCCAGCAATATTGAATCCTTTAACATGAATGCGAGCATCTTCTGGTACATCTACATCATATTTCTCCCAGGCGCGCGTATACCCTCCTTTAAGGCCCATAGAAATCTGAGCAGAAAGTTGAAAAGTGAGAAATGAAAAAAGCGAAATCAGGATAAGTTTTTGAGTCTTCATAGGTCTTTTGGTTTATTCATTTGACACGACCACTCCCAGACAGGTTGGAATACGGAACTTACCATTGGAGGAACTAAGGCTAGCACTAGCTCTTCAAACCGCCTAATTCCCTATCTTGGATAAAAATTTTCGAATGAAACGATTCCTGGTTTTTACGTTACTGTTTACTTCTCTAAATGCTTTCGCCCAAAACTTCACCCGACAAGATTCATTGCGAGGAAGCATTACTCCTGAAAGAGCATGGTGGGATCTCACCTATTACCACTTGGATATTGAAGTACTACCAGAACAAAAAGCCATTCGTGGCACCAATACCATTCAATACAAAGTCATAGTTGGAAGTGACGAGATGCAGATAGATCTGCAAAAGCCACTTAGAATCACTAAAATCACTCAGAATGGTCGAGAACTAGACTTTCGTTCGGATGGCAATGCACATTTCGTGAAGCTGTGGAACAAGCAAATGTCAGGTGACATCAATGAGATTGTAGTCCATTATCAAGGCAAGCCCAAAGAGGCGCTTCGTGCTCCATGGGATGGTGGTTTCAGCTGGAAGAAAGATGCCAATGGCACAGATTTTATTGCTACTTCCTGTCAAGGACTTGGCGCTTCCGTTTGGTGGCCCAATAAGGACCATATGTATGATGAAGTAGACAGTATGGACATCAGTGTAGAAGTCCCGGAACACCTCACCAACGTTTCTAATGGTCGTTTGATTGGTACTGATCACAACAAAGAGAAAAAAACCAAAACTTACCACTGGGCTGTCAAAAACCCAATTAATAACTATGGCGTCAACCTGAACATAGGGGATTATGTCAGTTGGAAAGAAAAGTACAAGGGAGAAAAAGGGAAACTTGATATCACCTATTGGGCCTTAAAGGTGGACAGAAAAAAGGCACGCAAAACCTACCAAGAAGTTCCCAGAATGTTAGCCGCCTTCGAGCATTGGTTTGGCCCGTACCCTTTCTATGAGGACGGTTATCAACTTGTGCAAGCACCCTATTTGGGCATGGAGCACCAGAGTTCCATCACCTATGGCAACGGCTTTCAAAACGGCTATCTGGGCCGTGACTTAAGTACCACAGGTTGGGGTATGAAATTCGATTTTATTATTGTTCACGAATCCGGACACGAGTGGTTTGCCAATAATATCACCCATAAGGATCACGCGGACATGTGGATCCATGAGAGCTTTACCAATTATTCGGAAAGCCTGTTTCTAGACTACCATTTTGGTAAAGAAGCTGGCCAAGAATATGTCAGAGGCACCCGAACGGAAATTGGCAATAAAAAGCCCATGATCGGACCATATGGCGTCAATTATGGTGATTATCCCATAGATGTATACTACAAAGGTGGCAATGTACTGAACACCCTCAGAACCATAGTAAATGATGACGAGCAATGGAGAAAATTGCTTAGATCTTTAGGCAAAGAGTTCTATCATAAAACCGTATGGTCAGCAGACTTTGAAGCGTATATCTCAAAGACATTAGACATGGAATTAGATCACTTCTTTGATCAATATTTAAGAGACCCGAGACTTCCTGTCTTCGAATATTATTTCAAAGATGGCAACCTCAATTACCGATGGGTGAATGTGATCGATTCTTTCGATATGCCGATCGACATCACCGTAAATGGTCAAAGCACTCGTCTCTCTCCTGCCAGTCGATGGAAACGGCAAGCTATCGCTGGAGAAAGCCTTGAAGTTGATCCCAATTATTACATTGGCACAATGAAAAGCAGATAATGCGGGCGAAAGTCAGCATTATTATGCCAGTTAAAAATGTAGTACCCTACATTCATGACTGTATTCAATCCATTCAGGGGCAGTCTTTCACTGATTGGGAATTACTCGTTGTCGATGATCATTCAACCGACCAAACGGACAAGGTTCTGGCGAGCTTCCAAAGAGAGGATTCAAGAATCCATATATACCCAAATCAAGGAACAGGCATTATTCCAGCATTAAGACTCGCTTTAGATAAAGCCCATGGTGAGTATGTAACAAGATTTGACGGAGATGATATGATGCCTGAAGGGCGACTCCAAGAAATGGTCAGTGCCCTTGACAACACCCCTCCTAAGACGATCGTTACAGGCAAAGTAGAGTATTTCGGTTCACAACCTATCTCCAAAGGCTATCAGGTGTATGAGGTCTGGCTTAACGATCGCATAGATCAGCAAGACCATTGGAATTGGATTTATAGAGAGTGCGTCATTGCCTCACCAAATTGGATGCTGAGACGCGAAGAATTGATTGACATGGATGCTTTTGCCTCCATGACATATCCTGAAGATTATGACTTGGTATTGAATTGGTACAGACATGGCTTCACAGTCCGTGGCTTAGAGACAGTGACACTTCACTGGCGGGAGCATCCTCACCGAACGTCCCGTAATTCAGATCACTATAATCAGCAATACTTCTTTAAATTAAAAATCAGGCACTTCGTTGAAAACGATTTGGGTGATCATCCACTGGTTTTATGGGGGACTGATGTCAAAGGAAAACTTACGGCACAGTTGCTCGATGAGATGCATGTAGGCTTCACCTGGATGGGGCTTGAAAACAATGTCGAACCTAAACGTATCCTTGGCCACCGAATACTTTACTTCAAAGACATTGAAAAAATTACGAACCCCAAATTACTATTATCCATATATCCCTCTGAAAATCAGCGACTACCCCTTGAATCATACCTGTCTGATTTTCAATTAAACATAGGGAGAGACTACTGGTATTTATAATATAAATTTCTACCTTTGCAGCTCGATTTTAAGCACTGTGAAAAACAAAGCCCACGTGAACAAATTATTTGCTGGAAACGGATCTTTCGATCTCGGTAAGAAAATAGGTGAATTCTATGGTCAAGGTCTGGGTGCCATTGAGTTACAAAAATTCAGTGATGGCGAAATGGCTCCGTATTTTAACGAGTCTGTGAGAGGGGCAAATGTTTTTTTGATTCAATCTACAATGGCACCAAGCGACAATTTGATCGAGCTATGCCTAATGATTGATGCTGCCAAACGTGCAAGCGCCTACAAAGCGATCGCAGTAATCCCTTACTTCGGTTATGCACGTCAGGATAGAAAAGACAAACCACGGATAGCCATTGGTGCTAAAATGGTTGCCAATATCTTAACTGCTGCCGGTGCCGATAGAATCATGACATTAGACCTGCACGCAGGTCAAATTCAAGGCTTTTTTGATATCCCAGTGGATCACTTAAATGGTTCTGCCATTTTCGTTCCTTATTTGAGAAGTCTTAACCTTGATAATTTACTCTTTGCCTCTCCTGATGTTGGAGGTGTAAAGAGAACAAGGTCATTTGCACAGCACTTTAATGCTGAGATGGTTGTTATCGACAAGCACAGAAAAAAGGCAAATGAAGTTGCTGAAATGCGAATCATTGGTAGTGTAGAAGGCAAAAACGTTGTGCTTGTTGACGATTTGGTCGACACGGGCGGAACACTTTGCAAAGCTGCTAAAATCATTATGGAACAAGGCGCCAAATCTGTCAGAGCGGTATGTACGCATCCGGTACTTTCAGGAAAAGCCTATGAAAATATTAACAACTCCGTTCTAGACGAATTGGTAGTGAGTGACTCTATTCCGTTGCAGGGCAAATCGGATAAAATTAGGGTCCTTACTGTGGGTGAACTTTTTGCAAAGGCCATCGAAAACGTAACGTCAGACGGTTCAATCAGTCAATTATTTATTTAATATATATATCATGAGAGAAGTAGAGATTATAGGGTTTAAAAGAGCAAATCTCGGTAGAGCTGAAGCAAATAAGCTTCGCGCAGAAGGACATGTTCCAGGTGTATTGTATGGTGGTGATGATTTGGTGCAGTTTTACGCACCAGCGATTCAGTTCCGTCCAGTGTTATACACGCCAAATGCATGTTTCGTAAACATCAACATCGAAGGCAAGACGTACCGTGCTATCGTTCAGGAGTCACAGTGGCATCCAGTAAGTGAAGCATTGTTACACGTTGACTTGATGGAATTAACAGTAGGTAAGAAAGTAAAAATGGACATTCCTGTCAAAACAGTTGGTAATGCACCGGGTGTGGCAAATGGTGGTTCATTGATACTTAAAAACCCAAAATTGAAAGTATTGGCATTGCCTAAAGACATGCCTGAGTCTATCACAATTGATGTCTCAGAATTGAAAATGGGTAAGGCCATCAAAGTTGGGTCTATAGAAACAGACAATTTTGAAATCTTAACTAGTCCAATTGTAACAGTTGTCAACGTTGCTATTCCACGTGCCCTTAGAGGTAAGAGTGAGGAAGAGCTTGAAGCTGAAGAGGCAGAAGCAGCTGAAGCTGCAGCAGCCGAAGCTGGGGAAGAAGCACCAGCTGCTGAATAAGCGGATAAGTATTAGAATATTTCAAATCCTGTTCTTCACTGAACAGGATTTTTTTATTTTCAGCCTATGAAGTATTTAATAGTCGGTTTAGGAAATATCGGACCAGAGTACGAGTTAACCCGTCACAACATTGGATTCCTGACCCTTGATAGACTTGCTGATCAAAAGGGTGTCAAATTTGAAATGGACCGCCTCGCCTATCACACAGACTTTAAATATAAAGGACGTACGATCCACCTCATTAAGCCCACCACGTACATGAACCTAAGTGGCAAGGCCATGAAATACTGGATGCAGGAACTGAAGATTCCCAAGGATAATGTATTAGTTATTGTGGATGATATCGCCATACCTTTTTCAAAACTGCGCATGAGAGCCAAAGGCTCCAGTGCTGGACATAATGGGCTCAAAAACATCGAAGAACTCACCGGAGGGCAAAACTATGCCAGACTAAAGTTTGGCGTGGGTGATGACTTTCCCAAAGGCCGACAGGTTGACTATGTACTCAGCAACTTTACTAAACAAGAATTCGAAGAGCTTCCCTTTGCCATGGACAAAGCCATAGACATGACTTTAGGGTTTTGTACCATCGGTATATCCAGAACTATGACTCAATTCAATGACTAAAGCGAAACAGATCAACCTAGGGATACAAGTTGTACCGATTCTTGATTCAGCATCAAGCTACCCTATTATTGATAGCTGTATTGAATTGATACAGCAGTCTGGCATCAAGCATCAGGTCACACCCTTCGAAACAGTACTGGAAGGCCCTTACAAAGAAGTAATGCAGCTCGTAGATGACATCTTTACCAAAACTGATGAACTAAGCCCAGAAACAGTTATCAATATACGAATCCACAGTAAGCGCGATATAGACGTAATCGCATCAGAGAAAACGGAAAAATTCATTAAGAAGGGTAATTAAAAGCTGAACTGTTCAGATGCGATTTTTTCAGCAGGGCAATCGCAAGGCTCTGGATTAGTACCAAAGGTCACTTTCCAACAATCATCGTAGATAGACTTATAAATCATTTCGATCCTTATTCGTCCCAGTCTCTTTTGAAGTTTCCTAGTTTGATCATTCCATGAGAACCTGACCATAGGTAATTCATAACCTGATTCAAGCACATTGCCATTGACATTATGAATGGAGTAGTTATTCCAATCAATTCCATGTCCTTCTCCTAGAATTGTATCCAAAACCTGATTCAGCGAGTTCATCGGCTTATTATCCACCCAAAGCTTTAGAGACTCCACCATCGCTGGTCCAACTCCCTTATTGTAGGCCTCAAGAGCAAACCCATCACCATCATATTGCTGACCCATGAGCACATGTGGCCAAACCATGCTCTTTTGTTGTGCTCGCATAATCCTTACTTCGTAAAAGGAAACTCCCAGTGCACATGCACTAACAATGATGGCGGTGACTGCCGCAAAGGCTTCTGTCTTGATCTTAGTTTTAAAAATCGGCATGACTAAAAAAAATAGCTAATGTCAATTGAACCCAGAAACTGAAAAAATGTTTGACGACCTGCTTTAAGAAACGGCTCCTGATCGGTCGAGTACCGTATTTAATAGCACATTCGCTCCATTGACAACATCGATATCTTTTGAAAACTCTTCGATATTATGGCTTATCCCTCGAACACTGGGAATAAATATCATAGTTGATGGACAGCAATGATTCATCATCTGCGCATCATGGCCAGCACCACTTGGCATTCTCTTGAGCGACAAGCCAAGCTTGTTAGCAGCACCTTCCACCAAGTTTATCATTTCACCCGGAAAGTGTACTGGCCTGAATCGCACCATGCTTTCTCTATGTACCTCTAAATCCAAATCCTCAACTACCCGATCGATAAACCTATCAATCTCAATTTGTGCCTTTTCCAATGCCTCCGCCTGTGTACTACGCAGATCCAATGTGAACACCGCTTCGCGTGGAATGATATTAATCGTGTTAGGCACATAGTTTATGGCACCTACGGTCGTGAGCACCGGATTTTCTTCTTTTCTGGAATAGTCCCCAATAAACTTGATGATTTCAGCGCTGGCATAGCCCGCATCTTTGCGATACTGATTGGGTGTAGTCCCCGCATGATTCGCTTCGCCTTTGATGGTATAACGTGTCCAATGGATTCCCTGCACCATTTCGACTACACCTATAGCGATCTCTTCTTTTTCTAAAACCGGGCCCTGCTCAATATGAAGTTCTATGAAACTGTCGAAAGCCATGGCTCCAGGCTCCATATCACCATCATAACCAATAGCCTTAAGGCGAGAACCAATTGTCTCATTCGGATTATCATAGGCTTGGGAGGAAAGAATATCATTCAGATCGGCCTGACCACTATAAACATGACTACCCATCATATCAGGTGCGAATCGCACACCTTCCTCGTTGGTGAAGTTGACCAAAGCCAGAGGGCGCTCGGTTTCGATACCTGCATCATTTATCGTATGGATGAACTCTAGTCCTGCCAACACTCCCAATGCACCATCATATCGGCCTCCGGCATAGACAGTATCCAAATGTGAGCCGAAGGCTACCGGTTTTAGATTCTGCTTTCCTTCCCTAAGACCAATCATATTGCCTAGCTGATCAATATGAACCTCCAGTCCCAGACCAAGCATTTGATCTTTCAGTAAATCCCTAGCTTGTTTGTCTTCCTCAGACAAGGCGATTCGTTCAACACCTATTTTGCCCATTTTGCCGATCTGAGCATAACGGGCTATATTTTCTAATAGACGTTGACCGTTGACCCTCATTTTAGCTTATGACCGAACCTGGGTTAACGGCTTCATTAGGTTGAATTAACCTCAGATTACCTTCAGTATCTTCTGCCATTAGGATCATTCCCTGAGACTCTACACCCATCATTTTGCGGGGAGCCAAATTCGCAATAATAGTTACTTGCTTGCCGATCATTTCGGCAGGATCATACTGCTTGGCAATGCCACTTAATATGGTTCGCTTATCGACTCCTGTATCGACAAGAAACTGAAGTAACTTATTTGACTTTTCAACCTTTTTGGCCTCGATAATTGTACCTACTCGAAGATCTAACTTCATAAAATCGTCAAATACAATATCCTCTTTCAGGGGTGCCAATGCGATCTCTTGATTTTCCATTTCGTTTTGTTTCTTAGTGTCCTCAAGCTTTTGAACTTGGGCCTCGATTGTTTTGTCTTCTATTTTCTCAAAAAGTAAGCTTGGTTTCTCCAGAGAAGCCCCTTCAGTCAGTAATTCATCATTCCCTGCACTTGACCAATCCAGCTTTTCGAGATTCAACAGGCTTCTCAGTTTCTCAGTACTAAAAGGAATGAAAGGCTCTGCCACTATAGAAAGGTTGGCCACTAGCTGTAGGGCAATATTGAGAATGGTGCCTACTCTTTCCTGATCAGTTTTGATAAGCTTCCAGGGCTCAGTGTCAGCTAAATACTTATTCCCCATTCTAGCCAATTCCATCATTTCAGCCAAGGCTTCTCTAAATCGGTACTTCTCGATTGACTCCCCCACCTTCTTAGGCACTTGACCTAGCTCATCTAGTACTTCTTTGTCTATCTCGAAGACTTCTCCCCTTGTAGGAATTTTACCATCAAAGTATTTATGGGTTAGCACCACTGCTCGGTTCACGAAGTTTCCGAGTATAGCGACAAGCTCATTATTATTTCTTGCCTGAAAATCCTTCCAGGTAAAGTCATTGTCTTTGCTTTCTGGCGCATTAGAGCAGAGTGCGTAGCGTAGCACATCCTGTTTTTCCGGTAAATCGATTAGATATTCATGCAGCCAAACTGCCCAGTTTCTTGATGTAGATATCTTATCACCCTCAAGGTTCAAAAATTCATTGGCAGGAACATTATCAGGCAAAACATAATCTCCCATTGATTTCAGAATAGCAGGGAATATAATGCAGTGAAAGACAATATTGTCCTTACCGATAAAATGTACCAGCTTGGTATCATCAGATTTCCAGTATGGTTCCCATTCCTTTCCTTCTCTTTCGGCCCATTCACGTGTGGCTGAAACATAGCCAATAGGTGCATCGAACCAAACATAAAGCACTTTACCATCAGCACCTTCTACAGGCACCTTGATCCCCCAATCTAGGTCTCGTGTCATTGCCCGAGGCTGTAAACCTCCATCAATCCAGGATTTACACTGTCCCCAGACATTGGGTTTCCAATCCTTTTTATGGCCTTTAACGATCCACTCGTTTAACCAAGATTCATAATTCTGAAGAGGCAAATACCAATGTTTGGTCTCTTTCTTTATAGGAGCATTCCCCGTTAAGGTGGAAGTTGGATTAATTAAATCGGTGGGATTCAAAGACGAACCACAGTTTTCGCATTGATCTCCGTATGCAGACGGATGACTACAATTTGGACAAGTTCCTGTGATATAGCGATCGGCCAGAAACTGTTTGGCTTCATCGTCATAATATTGCTCGCTTACACGTTCTTCAAATAAGCCTTTCTCGTAGAGCTTCCTAAAGAACATTTGAGCCGTCTCATGATGAGTTTCATTAGAGGTTCTCGAATAGATGTCAAATGAGATCCCCAACTGATCCATAGAACTCTGAATCATTCCATGGTATTTATCAACAATCGCTTGTGGAGTTGTACCTTCCTTTCTTGATCTCATCGTAATGGCCATTCCATGCTCATCAGAGGCACAAATGAAGGCCACATCTTCTCCTTTGGATCTTAAATATCTAACATAAATATCTGCGGGTACATAAACACCTGCCAAGTGGCCAATATGGATGGGGCCATTAGCGTAAGGTAAGGCAGCAGTCACAGTATGCCTTTTGAAATCTCTCTGACTCATATGGGGCAAAGATAGTTTCTTCCATCATAGTAGTCAGTATTTCCATCTTACATTTTATAGAATCAAGCGCGGGAAATTGTCAATTCCATTTTAACTTCTTTATCTTAAACGAGGAATTAACTTTTTAATAAGACATATGACAGCAAAAGAAGCCCTAAAATTACTCAAAGAGGGAAACAAAAGATATGTAAAGGGAGACCTGAAACACCCGCATACTGACCCAGAAAGAAGACACGAAATTGCAGATGCTCAACACCCCTTTGCGGTAATATTGAGTTGTGCAGATTCACGCGTTGTACCAGAACTACTTTTTGATCAAGGTCTTGGTGACTTATTCGTGATTCGAGTGGCAGGTAATGTAGCCAAAGACAAAGTATTTGGCAGTATTGAGTATGCCGTTAAATACCTCAATTCCAAGCTTATCGTTGTGCTTGGACATGAGAATTGTGGTGCCGTAAATGCAAGCTTGGGAGACGCGGACCCTGGAGGTCACATCGGCTCTATCATTGAAAAAATTAAGCCAGCAGTTTATATGGCTAGAAGAATGAAAGGCGATTTACTCACAAATGCCATCAAAGTAAATGCGCAGATTGTGGGCGAAGAATTAAAAGAAACTAAGCCAATTCTATCAGATGCAGTTAAGACTGCAGGTGTGGAAGTTGTTTCTGCCTATTATAAGCTTAGCAATGGTGAGGTAGAGTTCCTCTCATAAAGAAAAACATTCAAAAAGGCCTGATTTTTAATATTCAGGCCTTTTTCATTGCCCTTTAGAGTTTAGCTCCCAAGTTGAGAAGGCTATTGAGAAATCCTTTATTCTCTCCTTCCCTCTTAATAATCAGTGTCATATGCTCTCCATTATGTGGCAAAACACTTTCTGAAACCTCTCCCAGTAAAGCAGTAGCTGAAGTTGTCTTTCCCTTGGACCCCATTATCAGAAGATCAGGTCTAATCGTATCGATCAAAGCATCGATCGGTTGACCTACACTCCTGCCCCGCTCAATACTCGCCAAGTGACCAATAACAGACTTCTTTTTCATTTTTGCCAGGTAATTATCGAGCTCATGTTTGGCGTAATCATTGAGACGCTTGTTAATCTCGCTCCGCTTTGAAAGAATGGCATCAATCTCATCGGCCGTCTCAAATACCTGACTCAGGTACTTGGTCGCATCCTTATAGACATGCAGCGCATGAATTGTTGGCCCTAGACCTAAGTGCTCAAAGTCATTCACCACATTCATGGCCAAGTCAGAATATTCCGAGAAATCCAGTGGCAAGAGAATGGAATTTACAGATTCGATGTAACGATCTGGCATCAAAATCACACTACAAGAAGACTTACGTACCATCTTTTTACTCAAAACACCGACACGATTCATATTGCGCCTTCCCAAGATCGCCAGGTCTATTTTATGAGCATTCTCGAACTTTAGCAATTCCGTCAGTTGATTCCCCGATTTTACATGAACCGTGACCGGCTGTTCAGGATGAAATGTATCACTGACCAGTTGCTCCAATTTTGACTTGGTCTGCTTAATATCCGGAAGCATTAAGTCTGGAATATCCATTAACACTTCCTTTGGTATATCCAGGTCCTTAGCCACATAGACTAAATGAATTTCATTAGGGGTAAATTGATCGGCCAGAGCCGATACATTCTTTAATAGATTTAATTCTGAGTTGTTGACATCTACGCCAATCATCCATCTTTCAAACTTCTTCATAGTGAGTTCTTAATTATCAAGTAATCTGGATTAAATACATGTAAATAGGCAGTCCCAGTGTGATATTAACCGGGAAAGTTATCGCCAAGGCCATAGGGATATAAATACCCGGATTGGCCTGAGGAACAGCTATTTTCATAGCCGCAGGAACTGCAATGTAAGATGCGCTGGCACCCAATATTGCAAAGATGAATCGGTTACCGATATCATCCATTATAAAACCACTTATCAGCGCGATCACACAGCCATTGAACAAGGCGAAAATGATCGCAAATGAGGTTGTAAACCACCCCTGATCTAAGAAAGACTTTAGCTTTTTACCACTTTCAATACCCATATCTAATAAGAATATGGCCAGGAAACCCTTGAAGAGGTCAGTGGTAAATGGGGCAATACCCTGTGCTTGTTCTTCACTGGCCATCCAACCGATCGCAAGGCTACCTAGGATCAGTATTACACTACCATTGGTGAAGGCATGCTTAACGAGTTTACCTATGCTCGTAGATTCAGTTGTCCCTTTGGAAAAAAGGCGAATGAGTATAACACCAATGACTATTGCTGGTGCCTCCATAAAAGCCATCACTGCCACCATATGTCCGCCAAAATCGATGCCCTGCATCTCTAAAAAAGCGACTGCAGTAACAAAAGTCACAGCGCTAACCGAGCCATAAGCTGCCGCAATGGCTCCTGAGTTTTCTACCGTGAGCCTGCGCTTCAAGATGAAAAACGCTATACATGGAATCATTACCGCGATGAATATCCCAAAGACAACGCTCCAGATAATATCGCTATTAAAGGTACTGTGGGCTAGCTCCTGTCCTCCTTTGAACCCAATGGCAAAAAGGAGATAAAGAGAAATGAACTTTGATGATGTCTTTGGAATTTCCAGGTCACTCTTGAGTTGAACCGATAGTATCCCAAGGATAAAAAAGAGTAGTGCTGGATTGGTGAGATTCTCAGCAAGTAGGTCAAGATTCATAGATCAGTTTTGTTAAACTGAGTGCAAATATGATTCGTCTAATTCATATATTTTTATTTATCTTTATTATGATTATCATAAATATTTTTTATGAACTATACACTTCACCAATTAAAAGTCTTTGTCACAATTGCGGAGCACAAGAGTATTACGCTAGCCGCAGACGCGCTTCATTTAACTCAACCTGCAGTCTCCATTCAGCTCAAAAATTTTCAGCAACAGTTCGATATTCCACTCACAGAAGTAGTTGGTCGTCAGCTATATATTACTGACTTTGGTAAAGAGATAGTTGAAGCAAGCCAGAACATTCTAAATGAGGTAGACGTCATCAATCAGAAGTTGATCATGTTCAATGGGCAAATTGCTGGAAAATTAAAGTTGTCAGTCGTCTCTACCGGGAAGTACATTATGCCCTATTTCCTGACGGATTTCTTAAGAGACAACCCCGGTGTTGAGCTCAAAATGGATGTAACCAACAAAGCTGCGGTAGTCAGAAGCCTTGAAAATAATGAAGTAGACTTCTCTCTCGTGTCTATTCCACCTGAGCGACTTGCCCTGGACCAAATCCCACTCATGGATAACAAGCTCTTTCTTGTGGGTAATAACGAGAGCCCACTTCAAACCAAGTCAAGTCACAAGCAAAAAACCCTTGAATCCCTTGATCTAATTTTTAGGGAAGCTGGCTCTGGTACACGACAAACAGTAGAAAGGCATATCCAAACGGAGAATCTCAAGATTAGCCGAAAACTAGAATTGACCTCCAATGAAGCAGTTAAACAGGCTGTACTCGCTGGACTCGGACACTCTATTATGCCCTTGATCGGCATAAAAAACGAACTGGAGTTGAGTGATCTCAAAATCATACCGGTGAGAGGGTTCCCCCTTCAGTCTACATGGCAGTTGGTATGGATGAAAGAGAAAAAGCTTTCCCCAAGTGCAAAAGCTTTTTTGCAATATGTTGAGGAGAAAAAAGAAAGCATCATCAAAGAAAAGTTTGGTTGGATCTCTGACTACTAAGTACAAGGACAGATGCCACTTGTAACCTAACATTTATAACTAGCTTTGCACCTGCTTATGCCCATAGAATATAAAAAATCACAGCCTAAAGAAGGCCAAGCCAACAACCCACTCCATGGGGTGAAACTTGCCGATATATTGGAATACCTTGTAGCTACACAGGGTTGGGATAAAATGGCTCAGGTGGTATCTATCAACTGTTTCAAGAGTGATCCCAGTATCAAATCAAGCCTTAAGTTCCTCAGAAGAACGCCCTGGGCTCGAACCAAAGTAGAAGCGTATTACCTAAGGTGCATTAAGTAAACTTTTAACATGAAGAATTCACCTGAACATAAAAAGTCAAGTCGCTTTGCCGAAGCTTTGCGAAACAAGGCTAAAGAAGTAGCTCCTTCAAAGTCAAAGATCAGAGAGATCAAGCCAAAGAAGGGTTCCAAGCTACATCCGCGCAATAAGCATCATGGTCGATATGATTTGAAGCAGTTGGTAAAAGTCAACCCTCCCCTTAGTAAGCACATTGTCAAAAGCTTGAGAAATGAAGACACGATAGACTTTTCCAATCCAGAAGCGGTGAAATTATTGAACGAAGCCTTGCTCAAACACCACTATGGCATAGCGTATTGGAGCATCCCTGAAGGCTATCTCTGCCCTCCTATTCCTGGCCGAGCAGATTATATTCACTACATCGCTGACGTGATTGCTGAAAGCAATTTTGGCAAGGTGCCAAAAGGAGTGCAAATCACTTGCCTCGATGTCGGTGTTGGTGCCAATTGTGTCTACCCCATCATTGGCAATGCCAGCTACGGCTGGTCATTTATCGGTTCGGATATTGACCCCGTTTCCATAGCCTCTGCAAAAAAGATAGTTGACAATAACAAAAGCCTCAAGGGCAAGGTGGAAATCCGTTTGCAAGAGAACCCAAAGGATATTTTATATGGTGTAATCGATCATGAGGAAAAGGTAGATGTCGTAATCTGCAACCCTCCATTTCATGCTTCACAAGAGGCTGCATTGGAAGGTACTTTGCGCAAGCTGAGTAATTTGAATAAAAAGGAAACCAAAGAAGCGAAGCTAAACTTTGGCGGACAAGGTGGTGAACTTTGGTGCGAAGGTGGAGAGAGGCGCTTTGTGGGCGATATGATCAGAGAAAGCAAGAAATTCGGTAAATCCTGCTTTTGGTTTTCTTCTTTGGTCTCAAAACAATCTAATCTAAAGGCCATTCAGGAATACCTTCAAATTGCAGGGGCGGCTGAAATCAAAGTTATGGCCATGAGCCAGGGTAACAAAGCCAGTCGCATTGTTGCCTGGACCTTCCTGTCTGAAGCTGAGCAATCAGACTGGCAGAGAACCAGATGGAGGCAGTAACTGACAAGCCACTACCTCCTCTATCGTCTATCTTTCGAATACATGTCTATTACGCATAAAGTACTCTGATTCACCCTCGTACTTCACCATTTTTATGTAGACGATTTTTTCAGGAGTGACGTCCACAGTCTGCTTAAACGATGCCTTTTTGTTATTATCACGCCCTTCACTAGACATTTTCAGCTTCCAATGATCCAAGTCGGTAATTTCGCTTTCGTCTAATTTCCAACTGCCATTGTAGAGGATCTTATTTTTCTTGATTTCGAACATTCCCTTTCTCTTCTCAACGCGTCCGTCTCCCTCATTATAGAAATACTCGAATTTCAGTTTTTCATTGTCAAATTTCGCGACCATACGGACCGTCAAATCAACCATGGTTTTATCATCTCCATAATTGAGATAAGTCAGTGTTCCGTTCCACTCGCCCTCATATACCTTTAAGTGATCAGAAGTCAAATCTTGGTTCAGTAAAAAACCGAGAGATAAAAGAATTGTGCATACTAGAGTTTTCATTGCTTTTTCGTTTTCCCTTCCAGTTACCAAAGGCTTGCCAAAAACACAACCAATTGATTACAAGTAGTTTATCTTTCAAAACGATTGAAAAACTGTTTCACTACGAAACACAGCTATGATGCAAAGCGGAACAAACTAACCCTGACAGGAAGGGTTTAACTTAAAGTTTCCAGCACAGTTCTCATTTACAGACAATAACATTACCTTTGCGGCCAGAAAAATTAGGCTATGATTGCAGCACAAAACATATCTCTCGCATTTGGTAAAAGAGTTCTCTTTGACGAGGTAAATATTAAGTTCACAGGTAATAACTGCTATGGCGTTATTGGTGCCAACGGTGCGGGTAAGTCTACCTTTCTTAAAATTCTCTCAGGAGATCAGGATCCAAACTCAGGTAAAGTGATCATAGAGCCGGGTAAGCGCATGGCGGTACTCAAGCAAAATCACTTCGAGTTTGATGAGACTTCCGTGCTTGATACTGTCATGATGGGTCACACTGTTCTCTGGAATATCATGAAGGAGAAGGATGCTATCTATATGAAGCCCGATTTTTCTGAAGAAGACGGTATCAAAGCCTCTGAACTTGAAGCGCAATTTGCAGAGATGGATGGCTGGAATGCGGAATCGGATGCGGCAGCCCTCTTGAGTGGCCTAGGGATCAAAGAAGACCTGCACTACAGTCTAATGAAAGACCTCAACGGTTCTCAAAAAGTCCGTGTTTTACTAGCTCAAGCCCTCTTTGGCAATCCAGACATTCTTATTCTTGATGAGCCTACGAATGACTTGGACCTGCAAACCATAGCCTGGTTAGAAGACTTTCTACTGGAGTTCAAGAATACAGTGATTGTCGTATCTCACGACAGACACTTTTTGGACACCATTTGTACAAACATTGTAGATGTAGACTTTGGACAGGTAAAGCTATTCACTGGTAACTACAGCTTTTGGTATCAGTCAAGTCAATTGGCACTAAGCCAACGATCAGCAGCCAATAAAAAAGCAGAAGAGAAGAAAAAAGAGCTACAAGAGTTTATTGCCCGATTCTCAGCTAACGCATCTAAATCTAAGCAAGCCACGAGTAGACGTAAGCTCTTGGATAAAATCAATGTAGAAGACATTCAACCTTCTACAAGAAGATACCCTGCCATCATCTTTCAGCAGGAAAGACAAGCGGGAGATCAAATATTAGAGATCAAGAACCTTAGCAAATCCACTTCGGAAAAAACACTTTTCAGTGGCCTGGACCTCTTTGTAAACAGAGGAGACAAGATTGCTGTATTAAGCAAGGATAGTCTCGCCACCACGTCACTGTTCCAGATCCTAATGAATGAAGTAAAAGCGGATACTGGCGAGTTTAAATATGGTCAAACCATCACCAAATCATATCTACCCAATGAGAATGCTGAGTTCTTCACCAGTGACTTGAATCTGGTCGATTGGTTGAGACAGTTCACTGAAGGAGAAAAAGATGAAGTCTATATGCGTGGATTTTTGGGGAAAATGCTTTTCTCAGGTGAGGAAGTTTTCAAAAAGTCAAATGTCCTTTCCGGGGGTGAAAAAGTCCGTTGTATGCTTTCTAGAATGATGCTCGCTCAAGGAAATTTGCTGATCATTGATGAACCCACAAACCATCTTGATCTGGAATCTATTCAGGCATTCAATAATGCGCTTAAAGACTTCCCTGGTACAGTGTTGTTCAGTTCTCACGATCATGAATTCACACAAACAGTGGCCAATAGAATCCTTGAAATCGGACCAAAAGGCTATCTGGATAAGCTTTGCACGTACGATCAGTATATTGAGAATGAAGCCTTTGAGGCGCAGCGTGCTGCTATCTATTAATACTGCCTTCCGTTCATAGGTAAAAAGTATGCCATTCACTGAATTGAGTTAACAAATTGCTCCTAGGGTTCGACCTTGGAGTAATTATTAACCCAAAAGTGAATCAGATGAAAAAAATATTTCTAGTACTCCTCCTCGGAGCCTTTGGATTGAGCGCTCAAGCTCAAGACAAAGAACCCGCAAAAATCGATGGCACATGGACTTTGACCATGAATACTCCTCGAGGTGAAAGATCAGGAGAAATTGTAATTACCCAGGATGGCGCTGAAGCTACTGCCGAAACTGAAGAAGGACAGGAATTTGAGATTAGCATAGATGGTGATGAAGTTACTTTCGTTCAAACGATAGAGTCCCCCATGGGTGAAATCGAACTGAAATTTGTCGGAACGGTTTCTGGCGGAGAAATGGAAGGAACTGTGACCATGGAATCAGGCCCTATGGCAGATCAAGAAATGGAATGGACCGCGGTAAAAGAGGAAGAAGATAGCCCAAAGCAATAGATTCCCAACAATTATTATGATACGAGTCTGGTCTAGGGCTATATTTAGGCATGCGACTTGAAACTGACCGACTCGTATTACATGAACTTTCCTGGAATGACCTCGACACCATCCATGCTTTTCACAGCATCCCAGATGTTGCAAAGTTCAACACGATAGGCATTCCTGAGGATGTAGGCGTTACCAAAAACATCATAAAAGGCGCCATAGAAGATCAGAATAACAAGCCAAGGTCTATTTATGGATGGAGTGTAAGGCTCAAGCTTGACAATACATTTGTCGGTGAAACCGGAATGTCCCCATCGAACGATCGCTTTAAACGAGGTGAAATCCACTACCACATAACACCCGATTTATGGGGGCAAGGCTATGGTACAGAAATCGCCAAGAGGCTTATTAAGTTTGGTTTTGAAGATCTCAAACTCCATAGAATAGAAGCCGGAGTTGCCACCAATAACATGGGCTCGATAAGAGTTCTGGAGAAATCAGGCATGCAAAGAGAAGGCATACGCAGAGGTATTCTTCCAATCAGAGGTGAGTGGTGTGATAATTATATGTACGCGATCTTGGAAGGCGACTATTTCCAAAAGGAGCACAGTGACTAGGACAACCACACTCCAAACCCCTGCCCTCTTTGATTTTGATCAATGCTATTTCTTCTTAGATAGAGGCTATGACGAATGCCTATATCGATTGGATAAGCAAAAAGTACATCGGGCCATTACCTATGAGGAAGTACTTTTACCTTTTTCGGTAATGCACAATAATAATGAGCTCATTATTGAAACACCCAAAAACCTAAATGACAATCAGTTAGAATTCATCAAAGAATACGTCACAGAGTGGTTCGATCTAAAACGAGACATTCAACCCTTCTACGATCTTCTAGGCTCAAAAGCGAGCCTCAAACTACTAGTAGATAAGTATCATGGGCTTAGGCTGATTGGCATTCCAGACCTTTTTGAAGCCATGTGTTGGAGTATAATCGGTCAGCAAATCAACCTCACCTTCGCTTTTAAACTGAAGAGGAAGTTGGTTGAGCTTTATGGAAAATCAATCGAATGGAACGGTCATAAACTATTCCACTTCCCAACGCCTGAAGCCCTGGTACACTTAGATGAAGAACTCTTACGTGCAAATCAGTTTTCAAGAGGAAAGATTCAATACCTCAGAAATGTAGCCTTGGCTTTTACTCAAAACGGACTCAGCAAAAAATCCATTAGTGAAATCCCTGATTTTGAGTCTAGGCAAAAGAAACTTATTGACATTAAGGGTATAGGCATCTGGTCTGCCAACTATGCCCTGATGAAAACTCTCCACCAACCGGAAGCAATTCCCTTTGGTGACACAGGCTTGACTCAGTCCTTATTTAACCACCAAATCATTGCCGACAGAAAAGATGAGGTTGCCATTAAGAAGTTCTTTCAGACAGTCAAGAACTGGGAGGCTTATACAGTCTTCTATCTGTGGCGAAGTTTGGCAGATTAAACAAATGTCATTAGTAGATCAAAACAGGCCATTAGTCGATTGAAAATGCCAAATTCTTACAGATTTATAAATCTGTAATTCCCTTTTATCGCCTCGAAACCTTGATATCAAGTCAGTCGCTACATTTCCAGCAACAAATAGTTGAATGAGAAACGTATTGCTGATAATAGCTTGCCTTATCCCTTTGGGGCTGAGCGGGCAAACATTGGATCAGAAGATCCAAGATGAGATATTGGATATCTTGGAGGTTCAAGAGAAGGACACGCTACCCGGTGGTGCACTTCTGCTATTGAAATCTGGAGAACCAATATTCAAGAAATATTTCGGGCTTGCCAACTTAAGCGAAGGTATAGAGATCAATAAAGACACACGTTTTCACCTTAACTTTCTGACCCAAGACTTCATAGCGCTTGCCATAAAACGCTTTGAAGAAAAAAAACTCCTTTCTTCAAGTGACTTGGTTAAAGAATATATTCCTGAGTTACCAGAAGTAGCCAAGAACGTCACTATTCACCATCTCTTAAATCACACCAGTGGCTTATACGACTATTGGGCCCTAAAATCACTCGGTGGGTGGGACTATGACGATGTTTTCAAAAAACATCAGGCTTTTGAAATGTTGAGCAAAATTGAATCACTTAACAGTCCTTCTGGTCAGCGGTATAACTTCTCCAATACCAACTACTTCCTACTTGCAGAAACCTTAAGACGCGTATCGGGCAAAAGCTTGAATTCGATCTTAAAACAGGAGTTTTTCGAGCCCTTAAATATGGGAAGTGCATTTATATCTGAAAACTACGCGCAGCCCACTCAGAACAAAGCTCACTATTACTTTGACTATGGAAATGGCCCCCAAACCAGTTATGCCAAATATGGTAATGACTCCGGCACAGTAGGTCTGTATATGACTTTAGATGACTTTCAAAAATGGCTGCATTTCATTAATAATGAGACGCTTACAGAGGCATTACCGACTTCCAAACAAGAAAGTGGTGGTCGTAATTTCTACTATCAGGATGCTTATTACTTCGGCTATAGAGGTTTTGTCGGGACATTTCCGAATGAAGCGCTCACCGTTGTGCTTCTGAGCAATGACTACTACTACAATACGCACGATCGTGGACTAGAAATAGCCTCTCTCCTCTTACCTGAGACCCCAGAAGCTCAAAGCCCACCAGATGAGCTACAAAGCCTCACAAGTCCGAAGCAAATCACTGGACATTATTGGGACTCAGTTGGAATGCATGCCAAACATATTAACCTCAGAAATGACACCCTTTACTATCAAACTCCAAGGGGTTGGTCCAGTCCGTTGGTGTTAGAAAACGGAAAATTCCGTATGATTAACAGCGGATCTAACCGATCGATCCGATTCTTCCATGAGAATGGGGAAATGAAAATGACGATCTATTCCAATGACGTTCCCGCGAATAATTATACTCAGTTCACTCCACAACAATATGGCGTTAACACACTTGAGTCATTTACAGGTAAATACTATTCAGAGATAGTCGGATCGGTTTATGAATTTATCATACGAGATGGTTATTTGGTCGCTACCAACCTCAGAACAGAAGACATTATTCTTGACCCACTCACCGAGGACAAATTCGCCAGTGAAGATGCTTGGTACTTCAGTACTGTGAAGTTTTCGAGAGATACTCAAAGCCAAATCACCGGCTTTTACCTAAACACCCCTGAGATAAAAGATTTATGGTTCGAAAAACTCAAATTAAAATGACGAAAAGCAGAAAATCGTATTTACAATTCATCGTGTTCATTGGCTTACTAATAAGCACTTCAGCACATGCCCAATCAAGTTATGACTTGACAACAGTCAAATCCAAAGCGGACAGTGTTTTCAAAGAATGTCTCAACGCCCCGGGCTGTGCAGTGGGAATTATGTACAAAGAGGAACCAGTTTACACGAAAGGTTATGGCTATTCTAATCTTGACTACAATACAACCACTACAGAGGAAACCGTTTTTGAAATTGGTTCTCTGTCTATGCACGCTACAGCAAGTGCCATAATGCTACTTGAAAATGAAGGAAGAATATCGTTGGATGATAACATCAGGAAATATCTTCCCGAACTTCCTGACTACGCTGAAGGTACCATTACGATAAGACACTTGCTTACGCACACCAGTGGACTCCGTGATTATATCGTGTTAATTATGGCCGGTGGTCGACCGCTAGATATTGAATTTGACAACGAAGACGCACTAGAACTCATGAGCAAGCAAAAGTCTCTTTGTATGATTCCAGGGTCGAGCTTGAGGTTTTCATTCTCAAATTATACAGCCCTGGCCTTAATCATAGAGCGAATCACTGAGAAAAGCTATGCGGAATACATGACGGAAAACCTATTTGGTCCTGCTGATATGATCAATACAATGGTCTATCAAAACCCACAGGAAGTTATTTCCAATAGAGCAATCTCTTACGAGGGCGATGCACCCAACTATCAAAAAGTGCTATCGGAAAAGTTTACGGCTAATGGCAGTCTTCATATTATGACTACCATCAATGACTTTATCAAGTGGAATAGGTTTCTAAAAACGAGGAGACTAGGAAATCAAAGCCTTTTTGATAAACTCTCCACAGTTTCCTCTCTCAACAACGGTCAACAGCTTACCTACAGGTTCGGTTTAGAAGGAGGTACTTTTAACGGATATGAATTAATGGCGCATAATGGGTATGCCTTTGGCTACAGTGCCATGTATCTAAACTTTCCTGAGGAAGAACTCTCGTTGATTGCCATGAGTAGTAATATGAATTTAGCTGCTCCAGGCAAAGCATACGATCTCGCTGATGCAATTCTACCTCCTAAGTCAACATCATCTACTTCAAACACCACTGCTCAGACAAGAAAGACCATCAAGCTGAGAAAAAAACAACTTGACAAATTCAGTGGTGATTACTTCGACTCAAAGTTCGCTTATACGCGAAAGGTTTATGTCAAAGGTGATACGCTCAGACTAGAAATTAATCCCGAAGCGATTCGCACATTAGTACCTGTCTCAAAAAACGAGTTTACCATACCAGGTTCCTCTTCTCATGTTAGCATTGTATTTGATGAGCTAGTGGGTAACATGAGGATGTCAGTATCGATTGATGGAGGTGAACCAGCAGTTTACGAATCCTTTGCTCCTGCGAATTACACGAGCAATCAACTTCCCCAATTTAACGGAGAGTTCTTTTCTGAGGAATTGGGTGTAACCTATACCCTAAAGCATGAAGGCACAACACTTTCCACCTATGTCGGAGAAAGAAAGCTCGTTGATTATGTGGGAATCATGGCCGATAACTTTACCTCCGAACACGATGGTTATATATCTTTTCAAAGGGACTCCAATGGCAAAATCATTGGCTTTATTCTATCTGACTACTCGCTAGGAAGTATCTCATTCACTAAATCCTAGTGTGAGAGGTGTGGCTGAGCCACACCTCTAATTTCCTATTCTGTTCTTAAGGTTTCTGCCGGGTTCATCAGCCTGACTCTTCGCATTTGAATGTTTATTGTCAAAGCAGCCACAATGAGCAATAATAAGCTGGCCAGTCCTAATGGAATAATATCCACCGGTAAGTGTTCACCGTAAACACTTACAAGCAATAAACTGACGACTTTGACTGCCAGCAAACTCCCGGCAACGACCGCAAACAATACGATGAACGAGAACCGTTTGTAAACATCTCTCAATAAACTCAAGGCAGAAGCGCCTAATACTTTCTTAATCCCGAAATCCTTAAACCTGGCAGAAATACTAAGTGATACTAAACCAAATAGTCCCATGGCTGAAAGCAATACCGCCAGGGAAGCGGTAAAGACCAATACATTTCTCAGTCCTCTCATATCTTCAAACTCTCTTTCGCGCACATCAGACTGAAAATGAGCAGAAAATGCAGTCTCACTATCCACCTTCGACCAGGTTTCCTCAAGCTCATCTCTCAATGCTATCATTGTGCCACTTCTAGCCTGAAAGGTCAGAGTGGTTAAAAGAGAGTCGGCCTCAGCTTTGAAAACTGCCGGCTCGATGCCATCTTGGAAAGAACTGTAGAAATAATCCTTCAGGACTCCCACTACTTGAAAATTGGCACTATCAATTGTCACCGTTGTGCCGACAAAATCTTCCAACTGAAAAGCCTTAACGAAGGCTTCATTCACAAGTACTGCAGAAGTCAAGTCGCTCGGTAGCTTCTTATCGAAGTAGCGGCCTTCGACCAGTGGTATTTCCATAAACTCGGGATAGTATGCGTCACTTCTTAAATACTGCCCTTCATATTCAAGCTCGCCAACTTTCATTTTCCGAAAGTCCCAGTGATTATTCAGACTATTAAAACTGGCTGCTACATCCAAGACATTAGGGTTTTTCATTGCCTCAGATCTAAAGGCCTGAAAATTCTCTTTTGACAAGTTGACAACCAGCTTGTCATTTTGGTTATAACCCCAAGCCTTGCTCTCGTAGAGGTTATTATTCTGGACTGAAGAAACTCCGGCAACAATGGTAATCATGGCCAGCACAAATTGAAAGGTCAATAGCGCCATGGTAAACCTCCTCTTTCCACCCACTTTTTCAGCACCCCTGAAAATTCTAACGGGCTTGAATCTTGAAACGAAGAACGCAGGGTAGGCACCCGAGGCAAAAGTCAAAAAGAACAAGAGGCCAAGAAGGAAGATTTGAAGATTAGCATGGTTAAGAATATCCAGCTCTAGTGTACTCCCTGAGATAACATTGAACTTTGGAATAAAAAAGCCAGCCGCTAAGAGACAACCAACCGATATTGCCAAGGCACAAAGGATGAAGTTTTCAGTTAAAAATTGAACTACCAGTTGCCCTCTTTTACTACCAATAACTTTTCGAATACCGATCTCTTTGATCCTTCTAGTAGCCATAGCAGTGGCGATATTGATGTAATTGAAAGTGGCCAAAATCAACATAAAGGAGGCAATACATGCCAGTAAGATCATCGGTGCCATTGGGGGCACCGAACCAATACCATATCGGATACGATCGGCATTTTTTGCCATTGTTGTTAAAGGCTCTAAACCTATTGCCTCATACTTTCTATCCAGGTTAAAACCGTTCTGAACTTCGACCAAAGACTGTAATTGACCTAGAACTTCTTGAACTGCGACACCTTCTTCCAGCTCTAAGAAAAAATTCGCAGTTGTTTCTTTCGGGTCAGCATCTACTGTATAGAAATCTGGGTGAATAATGACTTCAGGCCTTAGACTTGAGTTATTAGGAGCTTCTTCAAAGACCACTCCTACTTCAAATTCATAACTTTCACTACCAATAGTTATCGCCACGGTCTTCCCTATTGGGTACTCATCGTTAAAATATCTTTTTGCGGTTTGTTCGGCCAAGCCAATCTTATCTTTACCTGCCAAAACCTCTTTTTCACCATATAAAACATCAAATGAGAAAACATCAAAGTATTCTTTGGTAGTGAATGCGGCATACTCTCCAAAACTCCTATTAGTTAGGTTGACTTCCACACCCCTAGTGTTGTATTGTACCACGTTTTTGACACCAGCATAATTCTCTCTAATGAGATCACCGATAGCCCATGAGAAGTATCCGTATTCATGCACATCATTTTCCTCAAAGGCTTGATGTGTACCGAGGTAAATGCGATCACCGTTTTCATGAAAAGAATCTCTAACCAATTGAAATTCGATGTACTTAAATGCGACCAGACAGCAGCCTACAGCTAATGAGAGCCCAATCATATTGATAGTTGAAGGCATCCTCTGTTTCCAAAGATTCCTAAGACCGATTTTGAAATAGTTTTTGAACATACCTATGTTGTTTGAATTTTGAGTTTTGTTTGATTTCCTCTTAATATTCGACCACCTAAACAGGCGTATGACATCCCAGGCAAACGACCTCTTTGCCTGCTTGATTCCTTTTTCTTCTAAGCGCCAATAAAACAGCTCATGTACATCTCCTTGGATCTGCTCTAATAGCTTTGGGTTACAGTACCAGCCTAAAAAGCGATCGGCCCACCGAGGAGGTTTTTCTATTCGATCACTCATTTCTTAGCGTATCCACAGGGTTTATTCTAATAAGCTTTCTTACTTGAGTATTTACGGTAGATATCATGACCAATACCAATACAAGAATACCAGTAAGGATGATCGCTAGATTAAAATCTGGATAGTAAGTATGAGCCATATCAAGGATTGGGGAGATCAGGATTACTGAAGCGCTGCCACCAATAATGAAAGCGATCAGGCTAATGACACCAAATGGCCTGTATACATCTTTATACAAGTGCTTTTGTTCTGCTCCCAATACCTTCTTAATACCAAATCGCTTAATGTTATGCTTAATATTCAAAGATACCAGTCCGAAAATGCCCATAGCCGCGAGAAAAATGGCAATCGAAGCACAAAATATCATAAGGTTTTGGGTTCTTGTACTATCAACAAAGTAGACATCAAGAATATCTTCCATTGGTATTAATAGAGCATCTGTTGTTTGGGTATCCATCAAAATTTCTTTAATAGCGTTCTCTACATCACCAACTTTTCCGTCAGACACTTTAATAGTAAGATGATTGTAATCAACATCTTCACCTACCTTTATAATTGTTGGCAATATTGGACTTGAAAACCCATTGTAAAAATAGTCTTTCACGATGCCCACTATGGAAAATTCTGCGCTATCGAGTATGACCCTAGAATTCAGGCTGTCGAGGCCCGAACGCCTTAGAAAAGCTTCATTTACTACAATTGAGTTAGCTTTATCGGTAACGCTCTCCTCATCAAGAAAACGGCCTTTCAATAGTCTTAAGCCCATCAACTGCGCATAGTCAGCTTCTGCATAGGCGACCCTTGTCTGAATAGACCGATCGTTTATCTCTATATTTAAAAACCTTCCTAAACCAGTTATCCCACCACGATTACCCGAGATTGATTCAACACCAGATAGACCTTCAATCTTATTTCGTAGCACTTTAAAATCACCCCCTTGTACATTAGCCATGGCTAGTCTATTAGACCTTTCAAAGCCCCAATCCCTACGTTTATTATGTTGTTCCGTATAAATAAACATCAAAGCATTCACAAGGGTGATTAGCGCGAGTGCTAATTGAATCGAGAGTAATACTCCGGTAAGACGTCTTTTGCTTTTCTTACTGGTCGCATCTCGGAAGATAGCGGTGGGCCTCATCTTTGCTGCTATATACGCAGGGTACACCCCGGACGCCAGAGTAATAAAAGTCAATAGACCCAAAATGAAAAGGAGTATCCTTGGATTACCAAAATCAAAGAAAAACGCCTCATCAGCTACAACATTAAACCATGGCAAAAAGAAGCCCTTAGCCAATGCTAGCCCTAACAATATGGACAAGAAACAGAGTATAAAGTTCTCTGTCAAAAACTGTAGGATAATATGAAACCTATTGCTTCCAACCACTTTCCTGACACCAATTTCCTTAACTCTGCCCATGGCCATTACCGTTGAAATATTGATATAGTTAAAGGTGGCAAGCGTCAACATGAAGAGTGCAATTACACCGATAATCAGGATTCCTTCATAATTTATTCCCCAAGCGAAAGTGCCTGCCAATTGAACACCTAAATCCATCATCATAGTAAATGGCACCATCTCTATAGAGCGGTACTGGGAGGCTATATCCTCAGGGAGTAAATTGAGCATCTCATTGAGACTGTTGGCTACCGTTGCAATGGACTCCTTATTTGGAATGGTAAGAAATGTAAAGGTGCCACGACCAATGACCTCCTTTAATGCTGGCATACTTGAATAGTTGATCAATACGTCTACTTGCATATTTGTTTCATGCTGACGATCATATATCACAGCTGAAACAATAAAATCCTGCTTTACCCCGGCCCTCACATTCAGAGTGACTGTTTTCCCAATAGGATACTCACTACCAAAAAGTTTCTCAGCTACTGATTCACTAAGGACGACCTCTCCAATATTTGTCAGTGGCTTTTCTTCTCCATACTTTATTGGAAAGGTGAATTCACGGAAGAACTCAGGGTCAACAAAAGATATTGACTGCCAAAATTCCTTGTCATTAACAGAAACATCTCCAACACCTGGATAATATCTTACTATGGACTCAATTCCAGCTACATTTCCGGGTATCAAACCACCGATATCTGATGTAGTGCGTGCGTAGTATCTCAGAGTGCCTTCAATCAGATGAACCGGAGTAACCAGATGAATCTGATCCTTCTTTTCATGAAACTTGTCAACAATGAAGTCTTTAATAGAAAATTGGTAAGCGACCAAGCAGCAAGCGACAGCCAGGGCTAGGCCAAAGCCATTAATCAAGGAGGGCATTCTCTGCTTCCAAAGATTCCTAAGACCGATTTTGAAATAGTTTTTGAACATGGCAGTGTTGTTTAATTTTTGAGTTTTGTTTGATTTCCTCTTAATATTCGACCACCTAAACAGGCGTATGACATCCCAGGCAAACGACCTCTTTGCCTGCTTGATCCCTTTTTCTTCTAAGCGCCAATAAAACAGCTCATATACATCTCCTTGGATTTGCTCTAACAGCTTTGGGTTACAATACCAGCTTAAAAAGCGATCGGCCCACTTAGGAGGTTTTAATTCGTCTTTACTCATTGTGAGAAACTATAAGAACCTGAAGGTGATAATTGGTTGTATAATTTCTCTCTGACTGTTCTGACCTGATCTAAAGTCGCTCGGCCACTGGAAGTCAGATAATAATTTCTTTTCCTTCTCCCTCCTCTTGTACTCGAGGATCCGCCCATTTCAGAGCGTAGAAAACCTTTTTCCTCCAATCGATTCATCACTGCATGCACGGCACTGATATTAACCTCACGACCTGTCTGCTCCTTGATTTCTTTGAGTACCGAAACACCATACGCTCCTTCATACAGCACTCCTACCACTAGTAATACCAGTTCTTCTAGCTCGCCAATGTTAGTCCCCTTCATATCGAAACAATTATATTTACAAACATAGATCAAATCTATAACATCTATATTTGTAAAACAAATAAGTCCGAAATTTTAGCAGATAAAAGATTGGTTCGATTGAGAATTAAGATCTAAGAACTGAGAAAAGTTCGATTGGTTTATCCCTGCCTCTCAGTGCAAAGGAACCTTTCGAAACCGACTCTATTGAGCCATTAAGACTGATTTCTTCAAGCAGATCCCTTGAAATTAGAAGTTCGGCATTCAATTCGTTGCACAAGGATTGTATTCTGGCCGTCACGTTAAGCGCATCTCCCGTAAACAATAACTCTTTCTTCAACACACCCACTTCCCCTCTGGTTACTTGACCAATGTGGATCCCTGCCTTAAACTCAGGTACTTGACCAAAAGTCGATTTATAAACTTCAGCTTTCTTTTGAATTGCCTCCTTGATCCTGTAAAAGCATTCAACGCAGTTGTTGTTCTCCAAGCCATCTTCGTCACGCCATGACAACACGATTTCATCACCTATGTACTGATATATCTCCCCTTCAGATGCCACAATAGCCTTCGTCATATCTCGGTAATATCTATTCAGAAAACGATAGTACTGCTGATGCCCCATTTGCTCTGCAATAGTCGTTGAACCCTTCATGTCCAAAAACATAAATACCCGATGCTCCACCTTTGAGTCATGATATTTTCCAGTAAAGAAATTCACCACTTGGCTTACCCCGATATTGTCTATCATCTCTTTAATAAAAAGCGCTAGGGTGATAAAGGCAGCACAGTGAATCAGGGCGCTCCAAAAGGCATAATCCGATACAAAGTCGGAGACTGTCCGGATTACTTCTGGATCTGTTAATCCAAGGCCCAGTGCTTGTGCATTAATTGGAAATGACAAGCTCACAAGAAAGATCATCAACATAATGGCATAGACAACCACTTTAATAGAGATCTTTAATAAAAAGGGTTGGTTATTGAGTCGATACCTGAAAAAAGTGAGTTCTGAAAAACCCAGGGTCATACCCAAAAAGATACTACCCAAGATGATCGAAAATCCAGAAGCGTACGCATCATAAGGGTTTCCTGTGGATGGGTAAAGCACTGCCTCCCCCAACAAGCCTCTCTCAACATTGAAGTAAATAACTCCCCCTACAGTAAAGACTATCACGTAGGTCAGCCAAGAAAGTAGGAAGACTCTATGCTTGGGAGACAATCGCATCATACGATGAAATTAAACCAATTGCGCATGGCAAAGACACAATTAGAAAAATATTTTACCAGAATGTAACCTATTCCCCGGTCAGGCGACTATCCTCCTAAGAATCCTTATTTTCGATTATGGCCAATACCAAACAAGACGAATTCATGAAAGCCTATGACGCTTGTCATGACCGTTTTTTGAGGTACTGCTCTTCCCTTGCTTATGGCAAAATGGACGTGCAGGACCTTGTCCAAGATGTACTGGTTTCGGCCTATCATAAATTTGAGAAAATTGAAAATAAGGATCAGTTATTACATTACTTGATTCGAGCAGCTCGCAACAGGTCAATCAGTATTTGGCGAAAACAAAAGCCTCAAACTGAATTGACTCAATTACATGCCGATCGCTTAGCGGATCAAGGAGTAAAACCTGAAACTGTACTTGACATTCAGCTTCTCTATCGCATGCTCGATAAACTTCCGTCAAAACAGAAAGACGCTTTGGTACTCTTTGAGATCAACGGGTTTAGCATGAAAGAGATTGCCGAAATACAAGGCAGTAATGAAGGTGCAATTAAGACTAAGATTAGTCGCGGGAGAAAGAAACTAGCAGCCTTGATGAAAGACGACTCATCGAACTCGGTTGATAGTTTAATGGAAACACTTCAAACAATCACACTATGAGCGCCAAAGACACTTCATATTTGATTGAAATCGCAAGGCAGGCTCCGACTGAACTGTCTAGGAAAGAAGTGCTAGGATTTATTCAAACTATACCTACCCTTCCTCCTCCATCCAATAACTGGTTTCAAAATTTCAATTTAAACTCAATTATCATGACAACAACAGCCATTGCACTGGTCACCAGTGCGTTAATCTATTTTTCATCTCCGACTGAAAAGCTCGACATGGAGCCAATCAGTCCAGAGACCGCTATTGCTCCTGACTTAATTTCGGATGACTTAGACGAGGAGCCAAAAGAGTCAATCATCAAACTGACTACCATCCAGTTTGAAGGACTTCAGGAAGTTGTTTCGGTGGAAACCTCTACCGAGATTATCCCTATTGAACCCATCACTGAGCTTCAAAGCCCTGATGAGGTAGTAGAAGAAGTCAAATCGATCGACCGAGGCAAAACCTCTGGTGATCCTAAGTCAGTTACCTGGTCCGAACCTGAAACTTCTGAGCCTGATACAGATCTTAGGGTTTCGTTAGATGAAGATCAATTGAAATCTTTGAAGCGATCCTTACAGGACTACATTAAAGAGGACAATTTCAATTGGGGAAAAAGTAGGTTTATAATAATCGATTATACCGAAGACAATCTAGCGATTAACTACAAGACACTGTCTGAAGAGCAGAAAATCAAGTACCAAGAACTACTTGACTCATATTTGATTAAGCCTGGGCCTGAACGACATCTTATCCTAAACAAAAACTACATCATGGCAGGTGACTTTACTGACAAGGGTTTTTCAGGCAGTGCCTTAGGTTGGGCAATGGAAGTTAATATGAAAAAGAGACCCGTGTCAATCAGACAGTCAAAGGATGACCTGATTTCGGATGGCAAGGTAACCCGAAGCGTCTTAGAGATTAGACGATTAAATGAGCCTAAAAGGACGGGCGGATACATTTTTCAGCCAGCCACTCCTAGTGATGCCAAACCTAAGCTAACCCGTACTGAATTGAGGATCTTAAAAAGGCAACTACTCAAATTGCTGAGAGAAGATAATATCGACCAATCAGGCATATCAGATTTTAGCACTCTATGGTTTACGGCTGACTTCCTGAAATTGAACAATACTGAACTGAAAGGGGAAATGTACAGTCGATATGCTACTGTCATCAAGTCATTTCACATTAAGCCCGCCCCTGAAAGACGAGTAGTCATTAACAATGACTTCATTCAAGTCGGAGACTATACAGACAAGGGTTTTGATGGACAAGCGCTGGGCAAGCACATGGAAATCTACTTCATAGATGATCCAAAGGGCAAAAAAGGGCTATTCTCCGAGGACTCAAATACTGGTAAGTCAATCATGGAAGATGCGGATGATGATACCATTTTAAAAACCAATGGTGAATTCAAAAAGTCAGAAGTCAACCTCTCGAAAGTTGATCGTATTTTAAAGAGTCAGGGAGATGCACCACCGAAAGATGGCAACAGGTTTTATGACTCAGGTAAAGAGGCTATATCAATATATACAAAAGAGACTGAGCGTACCTTGATTGAATTGAATGGAGAACAATTGAGATCGCTTAAAAAGGAGCTCTATCGAGAGCTTCAAAAGGATGACTTAATCGAGAGTCGAAGAGATGACGTGAGGCTATTGTTTGATGAAGATGACATTCTGGTGAATGACATTAAATTGACAGGGCAGATGACATTCAAATACAAAGGCTTCTTGGGGAAATATGGCATTGAGTCTGCTGAAATGAGAAAAGTCCTTATGTGCTTAGATTTCATCGTGGTAGGTGACTTCATTAAAGGAAACTTCCAAGGCAGTCTTCAAGGCTCACTGAACTCGCAAGACATAAGGGAAAGTATTTTCAAGCAAGACTTCAAAGATTTTCCAGTCTTTGGCTTTGACAAGGCCATGAAAGATAAATAGGCCGGAACTGACTAATTCGACCAAAGTATATAACTTACAAAATGCAGCTAAAGCTGTATTTTGTAAGTTATAATAGTGAAAGAAATTACATCCCTCGTGACTGGTGGAGCCGGATTTATCGGCTCACATCTCGTTGACAACCTTGTTAAACAAAGGCATAAAGTTGTTGTTCTTGATGATTTAAGTGGAGGTTTCGAAACCAATGTCAATTCTGAGGCCATATTCATTCATGGCAGCATCTTAAACAACCAACTTGTAGATGAATTATTTCGAGAGTACAACTTTACCTATGTCTTCCATTTAGCCGCTTATGCGGCAGAAGGTTTAAGTCACTTTATCAGAAGATTCAATTATCAAAACAACGTAATTGGAAGCGTGAACCTTATTAATGCTTCCGTGAAATTTAAGGTCAAACGTTTCGTATTCACATCTTCCATTGCCGTTTATGGAAGCGTAAATCCTCCTTACATTGAAAATCAAACACCAGAACCCGAAGACCCTTATGGTATTGCGAAATACGCCATTGAAATGGATCTTCGCGCAGCAAATACGATGTTCGGACTTGACTATGTAATTTTTCGACCCCATAATGTTTTTGGGGAAAGACAAAATATCGCTGACCCATATCGGAATGTGGTGGGCATTTTCATGAATCAAAGCCTACAAGGTTCACCATTGACTGTTTTCGGAAACGGAGAACAATCCAGAGCATTTAGTTATATCGCAGATGTTGTTCCATTAATTGCAAACTCTGTCAATATTGACTCAGCAAAAAATCAAGTGTTTAACATTGGATCTGATTCAACAAAGACGATAAATGAATTGATAGAAGCACTTGAAGATGTAACTCATAGAGCTTATCAGGTTAAGTACTACCCAAAGAGAAAAGAAGTAACTCATGCCTTTGCGGATCACTCAAAACTGAAATCGGTATTCACGCAAGCCAAAACTACCACAACACTCGCTCAAGGCTTACGTCAAATGTGGCAATGGGTAGAACAGCAAGGAGCTCAGGAGACTACTAAATTTGAATCAATCGAATTGACTAAAAACCTGCCTAACAGTTGGAAACAGTGAACGAGACTCCCCTTGTATCGATCATCATGGCAGCGAAAGATACTGCTGTATATCTTGAGGATTGCCTTGACTCAATAATTGCCCAGTCTTACAAGAACTGGGAGTTGATTGCCATTAACGATCACTCCTCTGATGCAACCCCTGAAATACTTGAGGAATATGCTAGGCACGATACCCGCATTCGTGTTTTTCACAGCGATCGCCCTAAGTTGATCCCTACACTGAAATATGGCTATCAATTTGCCAAGGGTGAATTGATTAATCGCATGGATTCAGACGATAAAATGCCTATTGATAAGCTCGAAACCCTTATAACAGAATGGTTAAAATATGGAAGAGGAACAATCATAGCGGGAGGCACGAAGCACTTTGTCGATGAGGGAGAGGTAGGTGGCGGCTTCCTTAGATATGAAGAATGGCTCAATGAAGTGGCCAGAGACAATCGCCATTATGAAGAGATTTATCAGGAGTGTGTAATCCCCTCCCACTGCTGGATAATCCATAAAGACGACTTCGACTTGGTCGATGGCTTCAATCCGGAAATATACCCTGAGGATTATGATCTATGCTTCAGGTTTTACAAGCACAAGCTCGAAGTCATTGGAATCGACAAGGTTCTTCATCATTGGAGAGATCGATCGAACCGAATTTCACGAACATGGGAAGAATATAAAGACAACCGCTATTTCGACATGAAATTGAGGTATTTCTATGAGTTAGATCGCGATCAATCAAGGCCGTTGGTACTTTGGGGAACTGGCCGAAATGGTAAGGATATGGCGCGACTACTTCTAGAACGAAACGATACTTTTCACTGGGTTTCTGATAGCGAACGGAAAATCGGTGTAAACATCTATGGTGTCATAACGGAAAATTATGAGATGATCAATGACATTGAAAACCCTCAAATTATGATCGTTGTTGCTTCTCCGGATGGGAAGACCGAAATCAGGAACCAGTTAGATCAATGGGGCAAAGAACCTATAAGGGATTATTGGTTTTTTGCATAGAAAAGTTTATCGAAAAAAGCAGCGCTAGGCTGCCTTTTTCAAATTCTTCGATGGCTCTCCTATCTCCTTCTCCTGATCTGCTGAGCAGGAAAAACTACAGGAGACTCATTGCCATCTTTTCCAACCGCGGATACTCCGAAGTAGTAATTATCGATAACAATTCCTTCAAGCGTAAACTCATTTACTCCCGAGACATATTTGAAATTGTCCCAAGTCGGAGAAGTCGTCAATCTCCAATAGAGCTTGTAACCTGCAATATTTGGATCATCTGACTTTGCCCATTGCAAAGTAGTGGATGGTCTAACCGCACCACCAATTCTTACCTCGGTCGGTGCTGGTGGTGCCCAAGCTAATCCGGCCAATGAAATGGCATTGACGGCTGTCAGTTTCTTCGCATAAGGAAAGTTCACTCCTTCTATGACATCACCATATTTGACACCATTTTCCTCACGAATATCCTGATGTTGGCGGTTATAGTTTTCATGGGCTTCCATGATTCTTACACCTGCAAACCCCAGGTCATTGAAAGGCCTATGATGTCCTCCTCTACCAAAACGATCAAGACGATAGATCATCATTGGATTCATCTCGGGCATATAAGTTTTGACCTGTCCATGTATATACCTTGCTAATTGGCGAGATATACCGTCTACTTCGCCACCAGCGAACCTTCTTGCCCTTCTTTGTCTATCCGTTTCATTTGCTGGTGTAGGTTCAGAAAAGATTCTAAAAGTGCGATTATCGATCACCCCATCAACTCCTTCGATATTACCAATCATATCATTATTGAGGATACCGATCATATTCCAACTATTCTCCTGAGCGTATTTAGCAAGCCCTCTTCCTCCAAACAGCCCTTGCTCTTCTCCAGAAAGGCCAACAAAGACTACGCTGTGTTTGAACTTGTACTTTGACATTACTCGGGCGGCTTCAATTGTTCCAGCCATACCTGAAGCATTATCATTAGCACCAGGTGCATCAATTTCATAGTTCATCGTATTTGAAGCTCTGGAATCGATATCTCCGGACATCATCACATAAGAATCAGGGTAGTCGGTTCCTCTAAGGACTGCAACAACGTTCACAATCCAGGCACTATGCGGCACTCTGCTTCCCTGTGTCTTTTCTACAAAGTCTTTTTGATAAAACACTTCGAGACAACCACCGCATTCTTGTGATATCTTTTCGAACTCGGACTTTATCCATCTACGAGCTGCTCCAATGCCTCTGGTTTCGGAAATGGTGTCAGAAAATGTATTCCTTGTTCCGAAGCCAGCCAGCTTTCTGATATCGGCTTCTATGCGATCGGCAGAGGTAGCATTAATAATATCAGAAATTCTGGTGTCAATTTGTGGAGGTGCTTCTTGTGCACTTGTTGTTTGAAAGGCAAGCATTAGCCCTAGCAAACCCATTGTCTTAAAGACTTTCTTCATTAGTATTTCAGGTTAATCTTATGACTAAAAGTAAAAAAGAAACTTTCCCCCTAAAATGGATAAGTGATGGATGGAGTTTATTCTTTAGTCATAAGGGTTTTGGCGGCCTCAGGTGTATTAGAGTTACAATCTTTGTAAAAAAAAGAATATTTTTCTTTGAGTGTAACAAACTTGGCACATTGATTGTCGTATAAGAGAGGTAAGGATAATTCAAAAATGAAAAAGAAAACACTATTAATCACAGCAGCAGCAGTAATTGCCACAGGTCTTGGTATTTACAGTATTGCGGGTAAGAAAATCGCATTGCCGAAAAAGAAGGCATCAGCAAAGTAAGACTAGCCTACTAGTCCGAACATCTCGTTAAATACTGTTAAGTTATATCGCCTCGGTGACACCGGGGCTTTTTAGTGTCTAAACTTTGTTAATTTAGCCGCACAAAATTTCCTATGAAGAAGGCATTTCTCATTTCCCTTTTATTGTTTTTCGGAGCGTTGAGTGTACAGGCCCAAATCCGACCTGAAGACCCAAGACTGTACATAGACTCTGCTGTGGTTCTAATGGATCAGGAAAAATATGGAGAGGCTGATGGATATTTTATGAGAGCCTTAGATAGAATAGAGGTACTCCCTGCCGACTTCTGTTTCCATTTTGGAAAAAACTCTCTCTTCCTGAAGAAGTATTCGCAAAGTATCGACTGGTTGAACAAGTATCTAGAACTGAAAGGGAGTCAAGGTCAGTTTTCTAAAGAAACACTGCTGTATCTTGAAAAAGCTGAGGAAGGCTTCAGAGAAAACCGTGGTATAGCGACTTCTGCAGATGTTAACAGCAAGTTTTTCTACAAAAACACGATCAAGTGCGATGATGAGAAACCCATCATCTGCCCTGTATGTCGGGGAGATGATATCATCATCACTATAGATGACTTAGGGGAGAAAATTTACAGACAATGCCCTTATTCAAATAATGGAGTCCTAACCTGCACCGAATTCAACTTGCTTATTCAGGGTAAACTGAAGCCCAAAAAGAAGTAAGTCTTCTGTTAGTTAGAAAATAATTCTCTCCAGCACTCTTTTGATTAGGCTATCAACAGCCGCTTCATGATTTTCAGAGAACTCGTGACGTGCTCTATTCGCAATCAAAGCGTTAAGGCTGATCATTTCGTGACCTAGTAATTTGGCCATGGCATAATAGCCAGCAGTTTCCATTTCCAGGTTGGTAAAAGGACCAAATGGAGTATCCATGGCCGCTAGTTTATCTACCAAGCCATTGACTCTTGGCTTAAGCCGAACTTGACGTCCCTGGGGAGCATAGAAACCAGGAGCCGTAATGGTAACTCCTCGATAGAAGTCATCGCCAAAAAGGCTCAGCAAGCTTTCAGAGGCATTGGCAAAATAAGGCTGAAAGTTAAGCCCTAGTTCTTCTTTAACTTTTCTTGTGAATTGTTCAATGGGGGTAGTACTGCTCCAATTATAGAAACTCATCAACGTATCCAGTCCAAGAGCTGCATTTGATACCAAATGTGCATCAATGGGAATTTCAGGCTGCAGACATCCTGATGTACCAATGCGTATGATTTGAAGACTCTTTAAATCCCGTCTGACCTCCCTAGTTTTCAAATCGACATTAACGAGCGCATCTAACTCTGTCATCAGTAATTCGACATTATCAGTCCCCATTCCAGAACTGATTACCGACAGTCTTTTTCCTCCAATAGTACCCGTATGCGTTACCAATTCGCGACTATTGACCTGATGCTCAATTTTGTCGAAGTAGCAACTCACTTTTGGCACTCTCTCCGGATCGCCAACGACTATGATCATATCTGCCACCATCTCTGGCGCTAGATTCAAGTGATATACTCGTCCCTGAGGCGTAAGAATTAATTCGGACTCAGGGATTCTTGTACTCATTACTTGATTGTAGCTGGTTCGCGTTTAACCCCTTTCAAAGGGTTATAGTGATTCGTATTCTTTTGGTAATACCCAGTGCCATCATAAGGTCTTTTGGCAGGGTGCTGCCTGCACTCATCAGAGCAGCAGCCATCCATTAGCCAACCTGCCTCTTCACTCATAGGAATATGTGCATTACATTCAGGATTAGCACAGTTGACCATGCGATCGGTAGGCTCACCTGTTATATGACACTTAGAAAGAATACTTGGGTTTACATGATTGACATCTGCGGTAATGCGGTTGTCAAACACATAGCACTTTCCTTCAAAGTCTTTCCCCTCGGCCTCAATACCATACTTAATAATGCCGCCATGGAGTTGATATACATTCTCAAAACCCTGCTCAAGCAAATAGGCACTCGCTTTTTCACATTTAATGCCACCAGTACAGTAGGTAATCACCTTCTTATCTCTCAAGTGATCTAACTCCTTAACCTTTTCAGGGAAATCCCTGAAGTTATCAATATCAAGTGTCAAGGCATTTTTGAACTTGCCCACATTATGCTCATAATTACTACGAACATCCAAGATCACAGTATCTTCAGGTTGCTCCTCCAGAATCTCCTTGAATTGATCTGGCTCAACGTACGTGCCTGTCTTTTCTCTGGGGTTGATATGTCTTAGACTAGAATGAACAATCTCTGGTTTTACGCGTACGTGAAGCTTGGCAAATGCCATACGATCGTGCGCCTCCACCTTAAATTCCGTGTCTGCAAAGCGGGCATCGGACCGTACGTAGTCCATATACTTTTGACAATCTTCTTCCAGTCCAGACAAAGTACCATTGAGCCCTTCAGGAGAGATAATGATTCTTCCTCTTAGATTGTTTTCTACACAAAAAAGATGATGCAGCTCTCTGTACGCTTCAAAATCCTTGATTTCGGCATAGCAGTAATAGAGTAATATTGAATATTTCTTTTCCATAACTTCTGCCCTATTGCTTGTAGGGTGAATTTACTTTTAAACTTCTTTGGCCGGGTTTCCGAATACGGTTTTGTCTTTCTCGACATCACCGATTACCACGGAACCCGCTCCAATTCTGGCATTCTTGCCTATTTTAACACCCGGCACAATTGTGACACCAGAGCCAATAAATACATTTTCTTCTATTTGCACTTCCGCACCGATAGTACTCCCGGCACCCACTTGCACAAGGTCACCCAAATTAGCACTATAGTCAACTACCACATTACTATGCAACATACAATGGTCTCCCAACTTTGCATTTGCTCCAATGATCACCCCGCTATTGATAAACTCTCCATGACCTACATGTGCCGATGGTGCAATCTCCGTGTTGCTGTGGATAGCATTGACGGGCATCATCTTTCTACGCTCTTTCATAAGCTTCACGATCCCCTTACGAAGGTTTCTGTCATCTGCTGCAATGAAGCCTTCACACTTCTTACCAATCAACTTCAAGAACCCATCATCATCCGTTCTTCCCAAGATTGATAGTTCTCCTAACTCAGTCCCATGCAGCTTCTCATCATCATCTAAATAACCATAAACAATGATATCGTTACTTTCAAAAATCTCTCTTGCTGCTTGCCCTAAAGCGCTTGCTCCGAATATAATTACCGGGTTTTTCATGCATTAATTAATTGGAGTGCAAAGATAAAGTATTTCGTAAGAATAAGCTCTATTGGAGTCAATTAAGCCTTTACCAGTTCAGCACCTATACCGCACTCAATGCAGCGCTTTTGCTTACAGAAACTGTTATGCAATTCAATTAATCCTTGACTATCAAAAGCTGACGACACATTCCAACCTACGGCTTTCCAGAGTCTAGTGACTTTATTCTCTTCTTTGGGCAAAGCCATCAATAGATTCAATGCTTTATCCAAAGGTTCGGTTGAGTCTTTGTATTTGGCAAAGGCGACAAGGAGCGGCACAGTAGTATTGATCAATAGGCTTTCTTTTGCTGATTTAGCCAGTCCTCCAATTTTAACCTTACTCTCCTTATCCATCACTACATGGGTTTGCCAATAGGCAGATTGTGTGACCTGAAGCTCCTTTATCAGCGTTTTGGGATCATCAAACTCGGTGAATAATGAGAATATATTCTGATGATGGTAGAGCATCGCGGCCAACTGCCCAATCCTAACAGTTGGGAAGTTTGCAGGTCTGGCTCCTGAAAAATGCCATTGATTATAAGTCAGGAGTTTATTGAGTTGATACTTCTTAGACAGATAGTCAAACTCAGACCTTAGAGCTTTAAGGTATTCATCCTTTAAATCAATACTGAGCAAGCCTGAAGCTCCAAACAGCAGTGCTTCGTACTGATCGAGTTGATTATGCTTATGCAGTATTCTTGAAGGCACTAACTGAGCGAGGGCCAGCATAGATTCGGCATTTGTCTTGAAACCTAAGCCTTTAGCCAGCCATTGATAAGCCGTTTCTTCCCAGTCGGAGTTATTGGCCTTCAGCAATGCTGTCACCTCTTTTGCCTTATATTCAACTCTGCTAATTAAGGTTCTTTCCAACATGGAAAGTCTTGTAATCACTTTTACTGAATGAAGTTGCTCAGCACAAGGAATCTGCTCATCGTTTTGGAGCATATCGCTATACCGCTGCAACATCTTTGGTTTTATCAACCCCTTGAGGCTCAATGTTGGCAGCGGCTGGCCATGATTATCTAAAACCTCTTTGTCATGCTCATAAACTACATGAAGAATAACATTATCATAATTAGGGTCACCGCGGTGACGATGTTTATCCCAATCGGAAGAGTTCAAATGAATCTCGACAGCCCCCGCCCATTTCATGCCATCAATGCTGATCACAGCTTCTTTGAAATCGGGTCCCGCTAATTGATTATGAAAGCCAACTTTTTCAATAGTGATCGCTTCTCCTGAATGTGTGCGGAGATTGGTCTTGTTGAAGTACTGATTTTTCCACACAAAGTGCAGAAATGCTTCTTGGATCATCTGGTGCATGTTTGCACCAAGAATTTAAAGGTATTTTTTCAGAAAACCAGCCATTTGTGACTGCAGTTCTTCCGCTTTTTGACGGGCGACCTCAGCGAAACTCTCCGAGTTATTGGCATAAATTATGCCCCTTGAAGAGTTGACAAGAAGACCGCAGTGATCATTCATACCATATTTAGAAACTTCTTCCAAACTTCCTCCCTGGGCTCCTACACCAGGCACTAGTAAGAAGTGATCTGGAACAATATTTCTTATGTTTTGTAGGGCTTCCGCTCTAGTGGCGCCTACCACATACATGAGTTGATCAGTATCTCCCCATTCCTGACTTTTCCGGAGTACTTCTTCGTAAAGATCTCCCCCCTTTGTCAAACCTAGGTTTTGAAAGTCTTTACCTCCTGAATTGGAGGTCAATGCCAATAGAATAACCCACTTGTTTTCGAACTCAAGAAAAGGCTTTACAGAGTCCTCTCCCATGTACGGAGCTACCGTAATCGAATCGCAATCCATTTGGTCAAAAAAGGCACGAGCGTACATCTTTGAGGTATTGCCGATATCCCCTCTTTTGGCATCAGCAACAGTAAAGATATCGTTGGGAATGTACTCTATCGTTTTTTGCAAACTCTTCCAACCGGCAATTCCATGCGCTTCGTAGAATGCTATATTGGGCTTGTATGCCACAGCATAATCAGCCGTTGCATCAATGATCTGCTTATTGAACTCGAAGATGGGATCTTCATGATCTAAGAGATGCTTTGGAATTTTTTGGATGTCTGTATCTAAGCCTACACAGAGATAAGACGATTTCTTTTGAATTTGCTCAAAGAGCTCAACTCTATTCATTCGTTACGCAAATCTTCTTTGTGTTGAACTGGATTTGCTTCTTCATCAAACTCGAAGTACTTAGCGTCAAAAACCTGATTGGGCTTAAATGCCGACACTTCAAAATTGGTTTTGGCACCATCATAATCGATCAAATCCCAAGCCTTTAAATAAGCGTCTTCCTGACCGATATACATGACAATATTGGTAAAGTCAGCATCTTCATCTGTACTGATGAGTTCAACCACATCAACTAGTTCGCCATTGACATTATCTTGGCGTTTGTACTCATAAGTAAAGCCTTCTTTGTAGATATCGTAGATATTAGCCGGATTAATGGCTCCTTCTTCTGGCTCAAAATTGCTAATCGTCAATTCCTGAGATTCAACCAAATAGGTCCACAATACAGGGCCATTGCAATAGATCTGCTGACCTTCAATTCTTAATACAAACTTCTCTTTGGCAACGGAGGCAGAGCCTGCGGTTCTGGCAATTACTTCGGCTTCGCTGAAATTCTTTTGAACAAAGGATATCTCAAAGCCTGCCATTGCTTTATAAGTACTGCTCATTTTATCCAAGACAGCCTTTGCATCTCCACTTTGCCCATTAGCTGCTAAAGCAATAACAGCTAAAACCAACACATATATTAACTTCTTCATCTTCTTTCTATTCCTTGGAATCAATTATCATCGATGGTATTCAATAACTGTTCCAAACTATATTCATCTGATATCAACACTTGTCTCGCCTTGCTACCTTCAAATGGTCCAACAATTCCTGCGGCTTCCAATTGATCAATTAAACGCCCTGCCCGGTTATATCCGAGCTTCAACTTACGTTGAATCAAACTGGTACTGCCTTGCTGGTGTGCTACAATTAGTTTTGCAGCCTCCTCAAACAATGCATCCCTATCTGACAAATCTATGTCTCCACTACCTGAATCTCCTTCATCACCGGTGAACTCAGGCAATATGTAAGCAGTTTCGTAACCTTTCTGCGAACCAATAAAGTCGCAAATTTCGTCTACTTCTGGCGTATCTACAAATGCGCACTGCAATCTTGTGATATCAGAGCCCATGGAAAGGAGCATATCTCCCTGGCCAATCAGCTGATCCGCCCCGCCAGCATCCAAAATCGTTCTGGAGTCCACCTTTGATGTTACTCTGAACGATAGTCTTGCAGGGAAGTTCGCTTTAATGATACCAGTGATAACGTTTACAGAAGGTCTTTGTGTTGCCACAACCAAGTGAATACCAATTGCCCGAGCCAATTGGGCTAAACGTGCAATAGGTGTTTCCACTTCCTTACCAGCTGTCATCATCAGGTCAGCCAACTCATCTATCACCAAGACGATGTAAGGAAGGAATTTGTGTCCCTTCTCAGGGTTTAACTTCCTATCAATGAACTTCTGATTGTATTCTTTAATGTTTCTACAAGCAGCATCCTTCAATAAATCGTAGCGCTGATCCATCTCAATACACAAAGAGTTAAGCGTATTGATTACTTTCTTGGTGTCCGTGATAATGGGCTCTTCGTTATCAGGTAGCTTGGCTAAATAGTGCCGCTCGATTTTATTGAATAGCGTCAACTCCACCTTTTTCGGATCGACCAAAACAAACTTTAACTGGGAAGGATGTTTCTTATACAATAATGAAGTCAGAATGACATTCAGCCCAACTGACTTACCCTGCCCTGTTGCACCAGCCATCAGCAAGTGTGGCATCTTGGCCATGTCCGTTACAAATACCTCATTCGAAATTGTCTTACCCAAGGCGATCGGAAGGGCCATGTCAGAGTTCATGAATTTGTCAGTTGAAATCACAGACTTCATAGACACCATTTCCTTATTCTTATTCGGCACCTCTATGCCGATCGTTCCCTTGCCTGGAATAGGTGCAATAATTCTAATACCCAAGGCAGCCAGACTCAAGGCAATATCATCTTCAAGGTTCTTGATTTTTGAAATTTTGACTCCGGCCTCTGGTACTATTTCGTAAAGCGTTACCGTAGGACCTATAGTCGCTTTAATACTCGCAATACCAATTTTAAAATTGGTCAGCGTTTCAACAATCTTATCCTTATTGGCTTGCAGCTCTTCTTTAGTTACTGAAATCTTTCCTGTGGAGTACTCCCTCAGAAGGTTCACTTTCGGGAATTGGAATTTGGCCAAGTCCAAAGTCGGATCATAGTGACCTGCCTTTTCTACCAGTTTTTCAGCCTTCTCATTGATTTCAACTTCAAAGGCTGGCTCAGCATCCGGAACTTTAGGCTGTGGCTTGTTTACAAGTGCTACTTCCAATTCTAAAGCTGCCTCCTCAGGTTCTTCAATTGGTGTCTGAACTGGCTCAGGAACTACCTCCTCGACCTTTTCAATCGTTTCTATTTCCTTGGCCTCCTTCTCTTCTTTCAAAGAAACCACCCAGTCTTTTAACTCAGCTTCTGCATCTACAGCCTCCTCAGTTTCAGGTGCTGTGGACAATGCTTCACTCACTGGAGTATCTTCAATGACTGGTAATACCTCATTGTCTTCATCGTCAGTAGTAGCAACTTCAGGTGTCTTTTTTAGAGATAAAATCTCGGTGATATTAAAGAAGAAAATAACAAATACTAAAAGTGTAAAGGCTAGGAAAAGCACTGTACCAAAGCCGAGAAGGTTATCAAAGAAAATCGAAAGCTGATAACCCAGACCACCGCTGTAAAAGCTCCATTCCGAAATAGATTCATCTCCTTTGATCATGGAGCCCATTAGCAGGCTTATCCAGATTAGGAAAAACAAAGTGAAAACAATGGCTCTTGATAGCTTAACCAACGCCTTACCCCAAATGACTTTGTACCCAAAAATGAAAAGCAATGGAGGGATGAGAAAAGCAGCAATTCCAAACCATGAGAATATCAGTTTATGTGCTACTAGCGCACCCAACAGTTTCATCCAGTTACCTGCTTCCTGACCTAAAGATTTTACCGTTTCATTCTGATCGAAGAATGCCTCCACAACACTCTGGTCCATTTTTCCAGTGAAGAGGTAACTAACACAGGCTAGGAAAATGAATACTGCCGTGAGTAGAAGGAAAAAACCGATGGACAATTGAAATCTTCTATCCCGAAGAAAGGGAATGTCGATTTTCAGCGAACGTTTCTTTTTGGGGCCTTTGTCCTTGGTATTGGACTTAAAAGTGTTGGACTTATACGTGTTTTTAGCCATCTAAAAATCTAAAACCTGATAATACGAATTTAATCGAATATTATGAACCTATACTGATCATTCATCAAACGACCTAAGCCTTACTTTCTTTCTATTTTACTAGACCTTTGTTGATTCTCTTGATCATTCCTGGCCCTTCATAAACAAAACCGGTATATACCTGAACCAAACTGGCACCAGCCTCTAGCTTTTCTTTTGCATCTTCTGCAGTCTGTATGCCACCTACTCCAATAATTGGAAATGAACCATTCGATTTCTCATGAAGGAATCGGATAACTTCGGTCGATCTGTTCTTTACTGCCTTACCACTTAATCCTCCGGCACCAATTTCCTCGATGGTAGTCTTAGGTGTTTTTAAACCTTCTCGAGAAATAGTTGTATTCGTGGCAATCACTCCATCGATGCCGGTCTCATTCACAATTTCTATAATGTCTAGTAACTGCTCTTCTGTCAAATCAGGAGCAATCTTAAGTAAGATGGGTTTCTTGTCAGCGAATGCCTTACCTGCCTCTTGGAGACTATTCAAAATATGTTTGAGCGGTTCTTTCTCCTGTAGGGCTCGAAGGTTTGGCGTATTGGGTGAACTTACATTAACCACAAAGTAGTCGACATAAGGATGTAGTCCATTGAAGCAAATCAAGTAGTCATTAACAGCCTCCTCATTAGGCGTTACTTTGTTTTTACCTATGTTGCCACCGATTAAGACGTCTGTTTTCCGATCTTTCAACCTCTCAATGGCCTCATCGAGTCCGCCATTATTAAAGCCCATTCGGTTAATAAGGCTCTGGTCTTCCGGTAACCTAAACAACCTTGGCTGAGGATTTCCTGCCTGAGGCTTGGGCGTAATGGTACCAATCTCAATAAACCCAAAACCCAATGCTGACAACTCATTGTAGAGTTTGGCATCTTTGTCAAAGCCAGCGGCTAAGCCAACCGGGTTTCTAAACTTCAGACCAAAACATTCGACTTCCAGTTCTTTATTCCGAAAATCATACAGACTTTTACTAATTGCTGCTACTCCGGGAATCTTAAATAATCGTTTGAGCCACCTAAAGGCAAAATAGTGAGCTGATTCTGCGTTTTTGGTGAAGAGAAAGGGGCGTATTAGAGTTTTATACAATTGGGGGAATCTTTCCACAAAAATAGAGCTTAATATGGAAAGCTATAATGGTTTCTAAAGGAAATACTCAGGCTTGTTTCTTGTACACTCAGAAGGACCTTTATCAATACCATTACTAGCTTCTAGGATGATACTCCTGAATCACTTGTCTTAGATAATCTCTGTCCAAATGCGTATAGATTTCAGTAGTCGTAATCGACTCATGTCCCAACATTTCTTGCACCGCTCTTAGGTCTGCTCCTCCCTCTATCAAATGCGTTGCAAATGAATGTCTAAACGTATGAGGACTAATCGTTTTTTGGATTCCGGCTTTGGCCACAAGGTCTTTGAGGAAAGTAAAAACCATTTGTCGCGTCAGCTGCCGGCCGCGTCTATTTAGAAACAGGAAAGACTCATGACCAGGTTTTATATCAAGATGAACACGCACCTCATCACGATAAATATTGATATGCTTCAAAGCAGTTTTCCCGATAGGAACTAGACGCTCTTTACTTCCCTTACCAAAGACTCTTATGAACCCCACATCAAAATGAATATTGGACACCTTAAGGCCGATCAGTTCGGACACACGCAAGCCTGAACTATAGAGCGTCTCTAGCATAGCCCGGTTTCTTGTACCCTCGGGTGTTGAATGATCAATGGCCTCGAGTATTTGGTCTATCTCTTCAACGCTAAGCGTATCCGGTAGCTTTCGACCGAGCTTTGGTGCTTCCAGCAAAACCGTAGGATCACTGTCTAGTTCTCCCTCATAGACCAAAAACTTGTAAAAGGACTTTAAACCTGAGATTATCCTTGCCTGGGAAAAAGCACTCATCCCCACTTCGTTAATCCACTCCACCATATCCTGAAGTTCGACTATGGTGACCTGCAGAGGATTCAGGTCTTTTTCTCTTAAGTCTAAAAACTGCTTGAGCTTCACGATATCGCGAACATAGGCATCTACAGAATTTTCACTCAGCGATCGTTCCAGCTTGAGGTAATTCTCATATTCCTGAATGTAGATATCCCAAGACATGACCAAGTATAAGCAAAACTTAGTATAGATTCTGAAAGAAATCTAGAATGGATTAGATTTGTCCATCATGAAGGTAATCATCATCAACGGCCCAAACCTCAACTTACTCGGAACCAGAGAAAAGAGCATCTATGGTGATCAAAGTTTCGAAGCTTACTTCGAAACACTGAAAAGTAGCTTTTCAGCCATTGAGTTGGAATACTATCAGAGTAATGTAGAAGGTGAATTAATTAACAAGCTTCATGAAGTGGGCTTTAGTCATGATGGCATTGTCTTTAATGGCGGTGGCTATACGCATACTTCAGTGGCCATATCCGATGCTATTGCCGCAATCGAGACTCCAGTAGTTGAAGTGCACATCTCAAATATTCATGCACGTGAAGAGTTCCGACACTTAAGCCTTATCACCAAAGAATGTGCAGGCCTGATTACCGGCTTTGGCTTGAAGGGTTATGATATGGCCCTTTGGTACTTACGAAACAAAACATAAGACTCTGCCAAAATCACTGCGCTTTTTTTATTCCCTGTCACTGTTTATTCTACTGCACTCCTTCGGTCTTGCACAAGTAAGTATAAATGGGCAAGTACTTGATGCCAAAACAAATGAAGCAGTTGCATATGCACATATATTGTTTCTGAGAGGCTCTGTTGGCACAGCGGCTAATCTTAAAGGGCTTTTTCAGCTCACTTTAAATGACGCCAACCTGAATGATAGCGTTATGATTAGGAGTATTGGGTATTCCCCTGTCAAGCTAACTGTAAGCGACCTATTAAATCAACAAGTGGTTAGGTTAGCTCCTAACACAATTGAACTTGGTGATATTGAAGTAATCGCTGAACAAGACGAATTTGAGACCCGGACCTTCATGTTGGATGTGGTCAAAAAGTATAATCAACAACGGAATAAAAACTCTCACATTGCCACTACCCATTTCAGAGAATACGCACAGTACAAAGGGAAATTTATCATGTATTTTCAAAGCCTTGGTTATTCCATTATGGTTAAGTTGAACAAAAACACCCCTCTAATTGGCAACTATCACTTCTTCTATGAAAACACAAGAGCACATATCGAAAATACAGCCTGGGCGGCTTATGATAATAATTTAAATGATGAGTACAACCGGGGGAATGTTCGGCCTTCGGCCTATTCCATTTTAAACCTGTTTAGAAGAATTGAAGTATGGGGAATCCTTTCAGAAGAGTTTGTAATCCAACACAAATTCAAGTTTCTGAAAGAGTTCAAAGAAAACTCAAGGCTTGTTTATCAAATCAGTTACAAGTGGAAGGGTGATCGCGGAATCATTCAGGTAGACGCTCATTCACTCGAGGTCATTCGAATCGTTGCAGATACTAACAATTACTTTAGTAACCCCTTCAATAAAGAACTCAAGGCCAATGCTACACTCAAATTCAGCTATTTTAGCGGCACTCCTTACCTATCATCTGCAGATATTGACTACAAGCATAAAGGGCTTAGCCACCACCTAGAGTTGCAAGTCCTAAGCCAAAAGCTCAAAGACTTTGAAATAGATAAGGAAGAGTTGAAAAGCCTTGGTCTGTTTGAACGCAACCCACTCATTCAGTACGAGGCAGAAGAGTTCCAGTTTCTAGATTTCATTGGTAAAAGTCCAAATGAGCAAATAGCCATTGACTTGGTTGGGTCTAAAGATAGACTTGAAGGTTATTTCAAGGCTTATTCGGGCAAATGGTTGGGTCATGAATTCAGGAAGACAAGACCTGTTCCTTCAGGAGACATTCTGAAAAAATTAACGGACCTTAAAAAGAATTTCTGACCACCAATCTCTAGCTTTGCAAAAACACTTTTGTGATGCTGAGTTTCAAGGAAATCATCTCTGTAACACTGATCCTATTTTCTGTCATAGACATATTGGGTTCAACGCCTGTTATCATAGATTTAAGGAAGAAAAACGGACATATCCAGTCCGGCAAAGCCACTCTGGCTGCTGGTGTTCTGATGATTCTGTTTCTCTTCGTAGGTGATAATCTGCTAGGCCTTTTTGGTATTGATGTTGGCTCATTTGCCATTGCAGGTTCATTGGTCATGTTTATCATCGGTTTGGAGATGATCCTTGGTAGAAACTTCTTCAAAAACGATGCTTCAGCCGCAGGCACCTCTTCAATAGTCCCAATAGCATTTCCATTGATCGCAGGAGCAGGAACGCTTACCACAATTATCTCCATCAGAGCTGAGTATAGCGAATGGAACATTCTTGTGGGTATTATTGTCAACCTTGGCTTTGTATATCTCGTGCTAAAATCAACCAATTGGCTGGAGCGAAAAATTGGTCCGGCAGGCTTAGGTGTTCTTCAAAAGGTTTTCGGAATTATCCTTCTCTCTATTGCCATCAAGTTATTTAAGGATAATATTGCCAATATATGATTGTAATCTATACGGATGGTTCCTCAAGAGGCAACCCTGGCCCAGGTGGCTATGGCACAGTGATGAAATACAAAGAACATCGCAAAGAGATGTCTCAGGGCTATAGAAAAACCACAAACAACCGTATGGAGCTGCTTGCAGTCATCATTGGATTAGAGAGTCTCAAGGTCGAGAAGGCCAAAGTGAAGGTATATTCAGACTCCAAATATGTGATTGATTCTGTAGAAAAGGGATGGCTATGGAACTGGATGAAAAAGGATTTCAAGGGTAAGAAAAACAAAGACCTTTGGCTTCGCTTTGCTGAAATTTACAAGAAACACTACGTCACTTTTCAATGGGTAAAAGGCCATGCCGGTATTCCTGAAAATGAAAGATGTGACCAGCTTGCTGTTGACGCTGCTGAAAGTAGTGATCTATTAGTGGACGAAGGCTTTGAGTCTGGACTTTACTCTTAATTCCTGTTTTGTCGAATACCTACTTCCAATTCAAACAATTCCGTATTGATCAGCCGATTGATGGCATGAAGGTCACTACAGATGGCTGCATCTTTGGAGCACTTATCAAACCTGCGCAAGAAGGTAAAATACTGGATATTGGTACGGGAACTGGTTTGCTGTCCTTAATGATTGCCCAGAGAACCAATGCCAAAATTGATGCTATAGAAATTCATCCTGAAGTGGCTGAACAGGCGGCTCGAAATATTGTGAACTCGCCTTGGTTTGATCAAATCACTGTGCTCAATCAAGACTTGAGCACCTACAAGTCCAAGGAACACTATAATCAAATTGTCTGTAATCCACCTTTCTTTAAAGACAATCACAAAGGAAAGTCCAAAACGAAGAATACCGCAATACATGATGACACACTCCCGATGACATTGCTATTAGCACATTCATTTGAACTACTAATGCAAGAAGGTTCTTTTTGGGTAATGTATCCGGCTCATGAAATGAGCCTGTTTGAGGACTTGGCCACCTCGAAGGGATTCTCCATAAGACAGAGAACGAATATCTATAATAAGCAAGGCGGCTCAGTCTTTCGTGTGATCTCCGAATTCACTAAAGGGATAAACCCCGATTTTGTTGAAACCAGCCTAACGATTAAAGGACAGGATGACTCCTACTCAAAAGAGTTTATACACCTTTTAAAAGACTATTACCTCCACTTATAAAGTCAATCCATTCCATTAAGTGTCAGGCTTGCAGTCACTAAATAATTCCAATATCTTGCGCCCTTTCTAAAAGCACCATGGAAATACTAGGCATAGACGTTGGCGGCAGTGGAATTAAAGGTTCGATTGTCAATACTGACACTGGATATTTGATTTCAGATCGATTCCGAATACCCACTCCCGAAGGTCGGAGACCCGATGATATTGCTGATGTCATCAGTCAAATTCAGGAGCACTTCAATTGGAACGACAACATTGGAGTGGCCTTTCCAACCGTGGTCGTGAATGGAAAAGCCAAATACCATAGCAACCTCGATGAAAGCTGGAAGGGCATGCAGATCGATGACTTGTTCAGAGGACGGTGCAATCAAATCTTTAACGTAATCAACGATGCGGATGCAGCTGGCTTGGCAGAAATGAAGTTTGGCGCTGGACGCCATCATTCGGGCGTTGTGCTGATGGTCACTATTGGCACTGGTTTGGGCAGCGGTCTTTTTTATGATGGGGTATTGGTTCCCAATTTTGAACTTGGACACCTCTATTACAAAAATGGCGACCTTATCGAGTTTTATGCCGCTGATTCAGCAAGAAAAAGAGAAGAACTCTCTTTCGAAAAGTGGGGTAAACGACTCAATAAGTTCTTGAAGCATATTGAACGTGTCATCAATCCTGATTTTATCATTCTTGGTGGTGGTGTGAGTAAGCATATACACAAGTACCGCGATCAGATTACGATTCAAACCCCCTTTGTGGTGGGAGAAAAAGAGAACAACTCCGGAATCATTGGGGCTGCCGCCTACGCAGCAGATCATCATAAGTGATTCAACACCTCTTCCAGTTCGGGAAAGTCATTTTGATCGTAGATAACCTCTCCTTTATTCAAAAACCTTTGCATGCCGAGCATCACCTCAAAGTTGGGTTGATGTAAGTGTTTTGGAATCTTATAGATACGTTCGTCCTTTCTGTCAAAAGGGGTTTCTACTTTTGATCCAAATAAATAAGGCATCAGAATCTTCGAACAGCTAAAGGCAATTCTATCAAATTCATTCTCTTTAAAGTGCCGTATGAGGCGAGTGTTGATATCTTCAAAAAACAGAAGGGTCTTGGCTAACCTTACCCTTGAACCAGCTCTTGACTTACCCTTTGTTTTTAAGTGCTTGATTTGACTTGTCCCTTGTTTTTTACGGACCATATAAGCCGTAAACACCTTATGCTCCAAACACTTTCCCCCCTGAAACACCCCCACAGACGCGCTACCCGTCTGCACTAACAACATCAGGTATTTGACTTCTGAATCAGTAAGTACAGCATCGGCAGATACCTTGACTGTAATCGGAAGCCTTAGCTGAAATCCATTTCCTTCTCTACTAAAGTGGATGGAGTGCTTTTCAGAATTATAACTTCTGGAAAAATCGGTATTGTCCATAGCCCTAACGAATTCTAGTACGCCATCCCGATTAAGAAAATGATGCTTTTCATCCACACGGCAATAATCTTCATTTTAGCCTAGAAAACACAACCTTTGAACAGGAAACATGATTACTTAACTTTATATGGTAATCGCATAAGATGCACCTAAACACCTCGTTACTTACTAGACTCAATGACCAAGAAAAGAACGAAACGCAATAAGCTACTCAAATGGCTGTTCGGCCTATTGGCAGCAGGAATCCTTGCGGCTTTTGGATTCTTCTTAAGTGTCTATTGGGAACTATGGGAACCACTTCCATCCAAAGATCAATTAGCAAATATCCGCCAAAGTGAAGCCACAGAGGTTTATGCTGAAGGTGGCGAGCTGTTAGGCAAGTACTTCATTTTTGATCGACAGCCTGTCACCTATGATCAAATCCCACCTCAGCTCATTGATGCGCTCATTGCCACAGAAGATTCTCGATTCTTTAAGCACAATGGTGTAGACCGAAGGAGTTTGCTCAGGGTCATTTTCAAAACCATCTTATTGCAAGATGAATCTTCCGGTGGAGGTAGCACACTCTCGCAGCAACTGATCAAAAACCTTTACCCAAGAAAAGATCATGGACTCTTTTCCATGCCCGTGAGTAAAGTTAAAGAGGCGATTTTGGCCACTCGACTAGAAAACATCTATTCGAAGGAAGAAATCCTGACCCTTTACTTAAACACCGTTCCTTTTGGCGATAATACCTTCGGCATTGAGAGTGCGGCTGAAAAGTTCTTCGGTAAGGCTGCAGAAGACCTAAAGCTTGAAGAGTCAGCAGTTATAGTCGGGATGCTGAAAGCTTCATATCGTTATAACCCCAGAATATTTCCAGAAAGGTCCAAGCTAAGGCGAAATGTAGTATTGAATCAGATGACGAAATACGGATATCTTTCAAACGAAGAATACGATATAGTTTCCCAAAGGACCTTAGACCTCTCCTATCGACCTTTCAGTCATGACAAAGGCATTGCTCCGTATTTCAGATCCTCCCTGAGGCAAAAGGTCCAAGATTGGTTAGATAATTACAATGACTCTACTAATAACGACTATAACCTGTTCACCAGTGGGCTCAAAATTTACACTACGCTGGACTATGATATGCAACGGTTGGCCGAGGAATCTATGACGGAACATCTCCGTGATTTGCAGACGGCCTTTGAAAAGAGCTATGGTGCCAATGCACCTTGGTTGAAAAACACGGAGATCATCAGAAATGACATTGTTCAATCACCCACTTATAAAAGATTAAAAAGCAAAGGCTTAAAAGAGTCAGAGATCATTGACTCCATGAGTGTCAAGCACAATGTAGAGTTATGGAATTGGGATGGAAAGAAAGTTGTAAAAGCTAGCACACTAGACAGCATAAGACACTATAAAAAGTTCCTCAATGCAGGCGTACTATCCGTCAGTCCATTTTCAGGTCAGGTCAAGGCATGGGTAGGTGGAATCAATTTTGAGCACTTTCAGTACGACCATGTCAGACAAAGCAAAAGACAAGTAGGCTCGACTTTTAAGCCTATCGTCTATGCAACAGCTCTAGAAAACGGCACAGACCCCTGCAAATTTTACTCTGCCCGCCAGGTTACCTATGCTAACTACAATAATTGGACACCAACCAATGATGGCGCATCGGATTATGACAAGCGCTACACTATGAAAGCCGCGTTAAGCGGATCGGTCAATACGGTCGCGGTCAAAGTAATGGAGGATGGTGGAATGTATAATGTCATCGATTTGGCTCATAATATGGGCATTGAATCGGAGATTCCTGAAGTACCCTCTATAGCCCTTGGAACAGCAGAAATGTCCGTCATGGAATTGGCAAAAGCCTATACTAGTTTTTTGAATAGTGGACGGCCTGTGACACCTCACTTTATTACTAGAATCGAAAATAGTGAAGGTGAAGTACTCGCCACTTTCGATCCAGAAATAACAGAAGAACCCGTTTTCACTGAGGCAACGCGAGAAGTGATGATTGAAATGATGAAGGGTGTGATTGAGGATGGTACTGGCCAGCGTCTTCGTTGGAAGTATGGACTTCAGAATGATATAGTAGGTAAAACTGGTACTACGCAAAACAATAAAGACGGATGGTTTGTAGGTCTAACCCCTCGCCTCGTCACCGTAACTTGGGTGGGTGCCGATGACCATCGTATTGGTTTCAGAACAACGGCCATGGGCCAGGGTGCTAATTCAGCGCTTCCGATATTCGGTAAGCTCTTTCAAAAGATGAATGCAGACATGCAGTTCGATCGGTATACGAAAGTGGAATTTCCTCCTGTCTCAATTGATGTCCTTAATCGAATGGGCTGTGCTCCTGAAAAGAAAGAAGGGCTGTTAAATCGTGTTTTCGTAAACAACGAAAAACCTAAGGTATCGGAATTCAAAGGAGGGAATAAAACCGCTGAGCCTAAAAAGAAGGAAGGTTTGTTTAAGAAGATTGGCAACCTCTTCAAGCGCAAAGACAAGAAAAAGAAAGATAGAAAAGGCACTTAATCCTTGACATCTTATTGGTTCAGCACTGAAGCCAGCGCACTGTAATACCGGTCTGCCACCACTTTTGCCCCTTCTGCCGTATAGTGCACCCTGTCGAGTAGATAGGAATCTGACCACCCACTAGCCATATCAACAGCTACTACGGTTGATAGACCTGTAGCCTGGGCATTGGCCAGCACAGATATGTTGCTATTGAGCTCTCCCAATATTTCCCAGTCACGGCTTGACATGGCATCGGACTTTGCTGGAGCTATTTGCTCTACTACTATGATTATCTCTGAGTTGAGTGCCTGTAAGAAGTCAATGATGAGATTAATATTTTCAGCAACCTGATCGGGGGTGACCCCTCCGGTTAGGTCATTTCCACCAATTCCCAGTAAAACGATATCAGGAATATTTAAAGGGTCGATGATACTGGTGAAATTATCCAGAAGTGTGCTGGACCTCCAACCACCAAAACCGGCATGGTCTGGATCAAAAACAAGGTTTTGGTGAGAAGGATAACTGATTAGATCAGTTTCCGGGCCGATCAGGTTGAAACTCCAACCATTGTCCACCAGGTTTTTCCAGAAATCGTAGCGATAACTGCGATGGCCCTGTAAACTAGATGATCCATCCACCCTAGAATCACCCATAGCCATAATCTTATAGGTAATGATAGGGTTCTCTGTACTATCATCACTACTACATGAAACAGCAATTAAAAGTAGAAAAGTGTATAGAAAGACTTTTTTCATAATCTGATTGATTTGAATAAAGCCAGCCGAGAAGTAAAAGCAAATTTGATAAAAATAATGGATGTACAAGTCAACATTCCAAGATTAATCGACTCTACAACGTGAACCCTTGCAAAAGCGTACAGAGATCAGGAAAAAAATCTCAGTCCAGCACTACTTCCTCCTCGACAAACTCAAAACCAAGGGTCTCTAATTCGTCTAAAATTGGATTGTAAAACTCTGGGGTAATCGGAATTTGAACACCTCTCGCCTCTATCTTTCCCTCCATCAGGAGTTTAGTCGCAATGCCCAGTGGCAAACCAACCGTCTTTGACATGGCTGTATCATAAGCGTTCTCGCCAGTAGCAACCATAGCAGAGCGGATTCTTTTTGTTTGCCCTCCCTCCTTGTAATCGAAGAGGTGCCACATCACAATTTGGTCTTTCTTCTCAGGACCAATGGTCCATTTCTTTTTTAGAATATGCTCTAGTACCTGAGCTGGAGTACCCTTCATCAAACCAACAGGTTCTTCATCAAACATACCCAACCACCTCAGCTTATGCATTTCTGTTCCGTCAACGTCCAGCTTTAAATAGTGCGCTAATTTCAATTCTATCGAATCATTCGGGTTGTAGGATAGAAACGAATTGACAAACTGCCTATGGGTCATGTCTGACACACCTTCCATCTGATAGGTGTCGTCCGTGGCACCGAGTTGCACGAAAATATCCCAGGCCCTACAAAAACCCGGTCTTCGAAGTGTTCCCCTATAAAGCGTTTGAATTCCATGAAGTCCATAAACATCCAAATACTTCAATGAATCCCTGTTGGCATAGCCTTCAAAATATCCATGACCCGGAATGTGGATCATTTCTATTCGTCTGAAAAGTCTGGAATATGGAATGTACTTATACCTGCCTTCCTGAATAAACTTAACTGTTCCCTGGCCAGCCAGTACTACGTTTCTTGGGTTCCAGGTAAAGGCATATTGCCAAGGGTTATCATCAGTAACATCCGGTGCTAGCAATCCGCCAGTAAAAGACTCAAAAGCCCTTAACTCTAAACCTTTCTCTTCACGAATATGATCGATCACCTTTTTTGCAGACATATGATCGATCCCTGGATCAAGGCCGCACTCGTTTAAGAAAAGTAACCCTTTGGCTTTGGCCTGTTCATTCAGGCTGGTCATATCATCAGAGACATATGAAGCTGTCAATAGGTGCTTTCCAAATTTCAGGCAGGTCTCGGCCACAATCGGATGAAAAGAAGCTGGTAGCATAGAGATAACTACATCACTCGAGCTGATCAAGGCATCTCGTTCATCTTCTTGATTAATATTAAAAGCCACCGCTTTCCCATTGGCAGCCCCCTCCACCTTCTCTTCCGCCAATTGAAGGGCATAATCGGCTACCGTGACCTTCCAGTTTTTCGCGCTTGCTTCTTTGAGTAAATAGGTAATGAGTGAAGTGGCAGAGCGACCTGCTCCTAAAACCAGAATGTGATCCATAGATGAGTTCGTTTAACCCCGAAATAGGCGAAAAGCATGTTAACTTCAAATGATTAATTGAAATGCTTCGAGACAACCTTCCTACAAAAGATACGTATCTTCCCATCCGCTTTATATTACTAAATGGCAAAAGAACTTAAGCAAGAAGTCTCACTTCTCATCTATCAAGAATCTGAGTTAGACAATACGACACTCGACTTGGTTAATAAGGCAAGGGAAATCGGGAAGCAAGCAAGAGCTCCCTACTCTGGTTTTCAAGTTGGGGCAGCAATATTACTCTCCGATGGATCGATCGTCTTAGGCAACAATCAAGAAAATGCAGCATACCCTTCAGGACTCTGTGCCGAACGCGTTGCCTTCTTCGCTGCTAAGGCCAACAAGCCAGAAGCAAGTATAGTGAAAGTGGCCATTGCCGCATTGAGCATGAACTCGAGTGAACTCAATATCCCCGCACCATGTGGAAGTTGCCGACAGGTGATGAGCGAATATGAAAATGATCAAGACAAACCGATCGAAGTCTATTTAACAGGTGGTACTGGCGATATTCTCAAGTCAAATTCTATTGACAACCTCTTGCCCTTTAAGTTCTCTTCTGACCAACTGGGAAATTAATGGAACATAGAATTTCATTCGAATTCAATGGACGGTATGAAATGCTTGGAGAACCAAGTGAACAAACTGAGCAATTATGGTTTGTCTGTCATGGTCATGGCCAACTCGCAAAGTATTTTATCAAGAAATTCGAGACGCTGAATGACGGCAAACATGTTATTGTCGCGCCAGAGGGTTTGTTCCGATATTACTTACAAGGCTTTACCGGAAGAGTCGGGGCCACCTGGATGACCAAAGAAGACAGAACTTTCGACATTCAAAACTACCTCACCTTCCTAAGTGCGGTTATGCAAGAAGTTAAGCAGAAGCTAAATCCGCAGGTCAAAGTGACGCTATTTGGCTTCTCTCAAGGTGCTGCAACGATTTCTCGTTTTGCCACACAAACGGACGTTACTTTTGATCAATTGGTATTGTGGGCGGGAATCTTCCCTCCTGACCTTCCACCTTTAGAGAGTCAGAGAAGATTATCGGATAAAACCTGCTTTTTGGTCTATGGATTAAAGGATCAATACCTGACGGAGCCTAGAATAAAAGAACAGGAATCTATTGCGGCTCAAATAAAAGTGACCCCCGAAGTATTAACCTTCGAGGGTGAGCATGAATTGAATGATCAAGTCATTCAGCAAATCAGCCAGAAGACTTAGCGCCAGAACCTAAATTCACGCGTAAACTTCGTGACAATTCTTGAAGGGATAATTGTAACTGGCCCTCTGTAGATACCTCCATTATCTCCGATATCTTCTACCCTAACCGCTACGGTATTCTTGCCGGGTTTTAGTACACCTTCCGGTATATCGTATATCCTTAATTCACTAAAACTTCTAGATCGACCTATTCTCCTGCCATCATTGGTCTCACCGATTTTTACGCCATTAACGAAGATTTCATCAAAGTCATCAATGTATCCCCCTATTAGCGTGAATTCGGTCTCTTTACCACCAGAAGGCATTTCGAACTCCTTTCTATACCAGGCAAAGCCTTTGTAATTACGCATGCCGATCGTCTTCCAATTTGATGGCACTACGATATCTTCCCATCGAGAGTCGTCATAATCAACATCGGCAAATTCATCACGATCACGTCTGGATATTTTCCAAAGGCCTTCTAGCGAGTACATTTCATTGTAAGCGGCATCTGCTACGAGCAGTCCTACCTCCCCACTATAGATTCCTCCTTCTCCACCCTTATCAAAGATTCTTACAGCGATAAGATTCTCACCATCGTAATTGAGTAATTCATTGGGAATTCGGTATTCACGTTTTGCATTCCAAGCAGTGTAATAATCGGGCGGAAACCCTCCTGAAAAACCTATTTTAACCCCATTGAAGAAAACTTCATCTACATCATCGATGTACCCCAGGCGTAGATAGTGGGCGCCTTCCTTTTCAAGTTCGTCTCCACTGAAAGTGGTACGATACCACGCATAACCGTCATAGCCGTTAAAGCCCTCTCTCTCCCATCGTCTTGGCACGTAAATCTCTTCCCAATCAGAATCGTCATATTCCACACCCGCCCATTCTTTATGGTCTCCAATGGAAAACTTCCAATACCCTCTTAGGTTAAGAAGACGATCGAGGTCTTGTGCCTGAGTCGCTGCAGTGACCAACAGCAGCATTCCTATCATTAATCTTTTAAACATTCTTTCGCGTTTCTAAAAAACCAACCGCTCTACTTAGAGCGATCAGTCAGTTACTAGTTTAGTTGTAATTCGTTTTTGCCCTTGGGCTTCGTTGTTATATTTCAAACATACGAGGCTTTTGAAAGGTGTATGTCATGTTGGGGTAAAGAGATGTCATAAAATGTCACAAGTCAAACACCATGATTTTAAACACCTATATATCAATTACTTATAAACTTGTATCCTACTCCATGTACGGTTAATATATATTTAGGTTCATTTGGATTTTCTTCAATTCTTTGCCTTAGTCTAAGCATGAAATTGTCAACTGTCCTTGTCGTAGGCTGACTTTCATAACCCCAAACCTTATTCAATAGATCATAACGACTGACCACTTCATTTTTGTGTTCCATCAGGTATTGCAAAATCTCATACTCCTTATGAGACATTCGCACATCACCATCACTATTTTGAGCAGTAAATAAGGAGAAGTCAATGGTCAACTTACCGATTACGACAGGGCCCTCTACAGCACTATTCTCTGGAGTTTTAATTCTTCTTAGAATGGCCTTTACCCTGGCAATCAGTTCTCTCAAACTGAAGGGTTTTGTCAAATAGTCATCAGCCCCGAGCTCAAGGCCCAATACCTTGTCAATCTCTTCGCTCTTCGCTGTCAGGAATATAATCGGAGTCATGATTCCCTTTTTTCTGATGGCCTTACATACATCAAAACCTGACATTTTCGGCATCATAACGTCCAATATGATCAGATCAAAATTTCCGTTCTGAGCCTTTTCCAGTCCCTCTTGACCATCAATAGCCACCTCGACAGTATAGGATTCAAATTCGAGATTATCTTTTAAGCCAAGGCGCATGGCCGGCTCATCTTCCACGATCAGTATGTTAGACATCTTCTTCTTTATATAGTGGGAAAATCAATTTAAAGGTACTGCCCTTGTCAGGGACGCTATGGACTTCAACGGTGCCCTCGTGAGCATCCATAATATGTTTCACAATAGTCAGTCCCAAACCCGATCCTTTTGTGTCATGAACATCTCCATTGGGTACCCGATAAAACTTTTCGAAAAGCTTGTTCAATTGATTCTTTGGAATTCCCATTCCATGATCTGTAACTGCCACAAATGCTTTTTGTCCTTTTAGACCCGTCTTAATTGTCACCTGCTTCTCTTCCAGGCTATACTTCATAGCATTGTCAATCAAGTTGACCAATACCTCAGTCATTGCCTCCGAGTCGGCATTAATAAGAAGCCTTTCGATATGACAATTCAGGTCGTATTGAAAGCCATTGTTTTCGAGGTGATAAGAGTAGGTATTGAAGACATCTTTCACGACTTCATTAAGATCCAATTGTCGCTTGTCATAGGTGCGCTTGCTGGCTTCAATTTTTGAGAAGCTTAGGATACGATTGATCATATTGGTCAATCGGCTTACCTCTTTGGTAATTATACCATAATACTCCTTCTTCTTCTCCTCGGTCCTCACTCTATCCATCAGAAGGGTTTCCGCAAACATGTTGATCAGCGCCAGAGGTGTTCTGATTTCGTGTGACACATTCGATACAAAATCGGCTTTCTTTTGGGCCAATTTCATCTCTTGCTGAATATTTCTGAAGACCAAATAGATCCCCATGATCATCACCAGCATCAAAAGACCTAATGCCAACAAGCTTTGACTTTTACGTTTATTCACCGCCTCTTCAACAGTTCCTCCGGCCCTTGTAATACCGATCTCATATTTCGGCAGGAGATCGATCGGCTCGCTCTGAATACTATTGGGTGCCTGATCAGAAGTAGAATACACTAAGTACCCATCAGAAATTCTTCGGCACGTAAGAATAAAATCTTCTCTGGCAATTTCCTGGAATTTAGGCACCAGATATTGTTCGATCATTAGAACCGCATCAAAGAAGTATATACCGTATTTGGCTGATTCACCTGATCCTAGCACAAAGAAGAAAAAGTCCAGCTCCTTTCCATTATTGAAAAACGGGCTGTCGCTTTTTTCAATTTTCATAAAATCTCCAGCCTCCTTATAGCGGAGCAAGCGACTAAATACAGCGACATTCTCACTGTATATACTGTCGGCTACAACTTCAAGACCATCATCCATATGCGAGCCCAGCGTATACAACTGTTCACCAGGGCTATTCGCATCTTTTAGATAAAGCGCCCAAAAGAAATTGTAGGTACTCAACTCATCCATCCACTCACTGTCGGAAACTACACCAAGATCACGATCCATCATGGTGGTAATGTCCGAGACTTTATCCTGAACACTTTGATTAATAGAGAAGAGAACGGACTCTAATTGGCGTTCATAAATCTTCTCCAATTCACGTTCGTCAACGGTCAGTGAGTTCAATTCAAAAACACCATATACGATCACGGGGATGACTAATATGGATAGAATAGCGATGAGCGGTCTATTTGCGCGTTTTTTCAACCTGGGGCGTATTATATCTGCTCGAAAATACAAAAAGGAAAGGGTGCCAATTAATTCTGTGACAATCTTTTACAACCCGTGGATTTTTCAAGACTAATTCATATCTTTGCAGGCCGAAAAACAAATACATTAAAAATGTTAAACAATTACGAGACAGTATTCATTTTAAATCCCGTTTTGTCTGATGATCAGATGAAGGATGCTGTCGGCAATTACGAACAACTCCTAAAAGACAATGGAGCAGAGATCGTGAACCTAGAAATGTGGGGACTTAAGAAATTGGCATACGCCATTCAGCACAAGTCTACAGGTTTCTACAACTTGATTGAGTTCAAAGCCGACCCAAAAACAGTAGCAGCCCTAGAGATTGAATTCAAAAGGGATGAGAAAATCATGCGATTCTTAACCGTGTCTTTAGATAAGCACGCAGTTGAGTATAACGCAAGAAGAAAAAGTGGCGCTTTTAATAAGAAGAAAAAAGAGGAGGCAGCAGCATGACATTAGTAAACGAACCAATCAACAGAGAGCAGCAACGCAAGAAGTATTGCCGCTTCAAGAAAAATGGAATCAAATACGTTGACTACAAGAACCCAGATTTCTTGATGGCCTTCGTAAACGAGCAAGGTAAGATTCTTCCAAGAAGACTTACTGGTACAAGCTTGAAATATCAAAAGAAAGTGACTCAGGCAGTAAAAAGAGCAAGACACATTGCTTTGATGCCTTACGTAGCTGACGGATTGAAGTAAACCCTAGACTGTATATAAAGATGGACGTTATATTAAAGACTGATATTAAAGGTTTAGGCTACAAGAACGATACTGTTAGCGTAAAACCAGGTTATGGTAGAAACTACCTTATCCCTCAAGGCTTTGCTGTACTAGCAAGCGAGTCAAACAGAAAGATGGTTGCTGAGAACATCAAGCAAGCAGCTCACAAAGCAGACAAAATCAAAGGAGACGCTCAGGCGATTGCTGATGCAATTGGCGATACTGCTCTTGAGATCAAAGCAAAAGCTGGCGACAGTGGCAAAATCTTTGGTGCTGTAACTACCTTGCAGATTTCTGATGCTTTAAAAGCTAAAGGAATTGATGTAGACAGAAAGAAAATCTCTTTCAAAGGAGAAGTAAAAATGCTTGGCGAATACGAATTAGAAATCGATCTACACAAAGAGGTGAAGAAAGATTTAAAATTCTCTGTAGTCGCTGAATAAGGTGATACCAAACGAATTAGAAAGCCTTTCCGATAATCGGAAAGGCTTTTTTTGTACCCGAGCGCTCCTAGCTCCTAGCTCCTAGCTCCTAGCTCCTAGCTCCTAGCTCCACATTACGAAAGCTTTACATAATAGAAATACATTTTATAAGAATAATTACTTAACTTTTTAATCTATAACTATTGAATGAAAAATCAGATTTTTATGAAGAATATATACACACTCCTACTTCTCTTATGCACCACTTTTTTAAGTGCCCAGTCCTATGTGGATAAAACCGGTGATACAATGACTGGAACCTTAACCATGGGATCCAATGCTCAAATAAAACTCAATCAGACTTCAGACTTTTTAGGGCTAAGGACAACCTCAACGGGAAACAACACAACCAAACTTCATTTCTTTAGGAACTTCTCTTATGAAGAGAGCGATGCTGACCTTATTACCCTAGATCGCTACGGTAAACTCGGCATTGGAACTACTTCGCCAGTGTACCTTCTTGATGTCGCTGGAGGCGGTCGATTCCAAGGAGCCGCCTATTTTGATGGTGGAAATAACATTATCAATGCTACAACGAATGAATCCGGATTCGTTTTCAGAAATAATAACAACACAAGAGCCCAATTTGCTTGGATAGAGAGTGGTGGTTATATGGGCGTATGGAATGCTAGTACAGGAATCTGGCAGCAACGCTGGAAGAATAGTGGTCAAACAGAAATTAATGTAAATACACTCATTAATGGCAAACTTCAAATGGCCGGTAGCCCACTACCTAGATGGAATAATAGTATCAGCAGCTATGTGGTTGAATCTCCTCATTTTTATGGAACAGATTCTGATATGGCAATATTTCTCGGTGAAGCCGGTAATGAAATATCGATTAGAGGTTCATTAGGTATTGGTGTTACAAACCCATCGGAAAAACTCCAAGTCATCGGTAATGCGATCATCAACGGCAACATCGAATCCAAAAAAGTAAAAGTGACTGCAACCCCAGGCTCAGTTCCTGACTATGTCTTTGCCAGCGACTATAAATTGAGAACGCTTACAGAGCTTGAAGACTATGTTAATACCAACAAACACCTTCCTAATATCCCATCCGCAAAAGAAGTAGAAAACAACGGTCAGGATGTGGGTGATATGCAGTTGAAACTCTTGGAGAAAGTCGAAGAACTCGTGCTCTATACCATTGAACAGCAGAAGACAATAGACAGGTTACTAAATAGAATTGAAAAACTCGAAAACCCTAAGAAAGATGAAAAGTAGACTCACACTAATTGGACTTATTATCTCGACCACAATTATGGCCCAGTCCTATGTAGACAAAACGGGTGATACTATGACTGGAGACCTCAGTGTTACAACCAACGGTGGCACCACTGTTTATAATGGACTCGGTATAACTTATAACCGGACTACCTCATATTTAAGGCCAGACAATAACCTTAGTCGTAACCTATACATGGGAGGCTATTCCCCTGGAACTAACGATTGGATTAACGTTCACATCAGAGCTACCAACTTGTACTGGAACGACTCCAGGTTGTTAACAGAGGCAGGAGGAAGTATAACCGGAGACCTCATGATTGGCAGTAATACTAGAACTTCAACCAACTTGAATCTTACCGCAACAAACACGGCTGGTGCTCCAGCCATGACCACATCTATCAAAATGACAGGATACGAAGGCCGTGGTAAAGGCACTTTCTTCAATGACATTTCCTATGCAGGTGAGTGGTTTGCCGGTGTTCCTTATGCTTCTATTCACGACCTTTATCAAATTGGCTTTGATGAAAACGGTGGTCAGGCGGAGTATAAAGCCAATGCAGTTTTTAGTATCTCGCATACGGGTGCCACAACTTTGGCAGGCAGGCTAACCACCAATGGTGGAAACAATATTGTTAATGCAACAACAAATGAATCAGGCTTCATCTTCAGAAATAACAATAATACACGAGCACAATTCGCTTGGATAGAGAGTGGTGGCTATATGGGCGTTTGGAATGCTAGTACGGGAGTTTGGCAACAGCAATGGAAGAATAGTGGTCAAACGGAAATTAATGTAAATACACTCATTAATGGCAAACTTCAAATGGCCGGTAGCCCACTACCTAGATGGAATAATAGTATCAGCAGCTATGTGGTTGAATCTCCTCATTTTTATGGAACAGATTCTGATATGGCAATATTTCTCGGTGAAGCCGGTAATGAAATATCGATTAGAGGTTCATTAGGTATTGGTGTTACAAACCCATCGGAAAAACTCCAAGTCATCGGTAATGCGATCATCAACGGCAACATCGAATCTAAAAAAGTAAAGGTCACGGCCAATCCGGGTTCAGTGCCTGATTATGTATTTGCAAGCGACTACAAATTGAGAAGCCTTGCGGAGCTTGAGAGCTATGTCAACACGAACAAGCACCTACCTAATATCCCCTCAGCCAAAGAAGTAGAAAACAATGGTCAGGATGTGGGTGATATGCAGTTGAAGCTCTTGGAGAAAGTCGAGGAACTAGTGCTTTATACGATTGAACAGCAGAAGCAACTAGAAAAGCAACAAAAGGAAATTGAAGCACTTAAGAAACAAGTCAAGCGCTTAAAGAAATAAAACAATAACCCTCACAACCTTAGCACCAAGAGTCTCCATGCCATCAGATGGAGATTCCCGTATTCGCGGGAAGGACGACTGGATTTGCATCATCTCCTTACATTTCACCTATTCACCTCCTCACTTCATTACCTGTTCACCTTTCACTTCATCACCTCTTCACATTTCACCTCATCACTTCTACCCGCTCAAAGCAATCCAACCGACAGCCAATATCCTTTGAAGGAAGTAAGAAATACTGCCAACCTGAGTTCTTAATCCTTCACCCTAAAACCTTCCCTCTTCAAATAGGCAACCGTTTGCACAATAATTCATAAGACAAGGCTTGAATAGCCCATCAATTTTGCCTTATTTCCCACTGAATCAGAAGATTAATTCGCCAGAATTGAACAAAAATCAACCTGTAACCTCCTAGCTATCTCCTTATCATGAAATCAGGGCAAAAAAGAGTAGTCATTGAAAACGTTTCCCCAGAAATCAATTGTGGTCAACATGCGGCAAAAAGAACTGTCGGACAGACTTTTCAAGTAACCGCTGACCTACTGGCTGACGGGCACGATGTACTCAATGCGCACATCAAGTATAAAGTTGGCAATGCCAGAAGCTGGAAGTACGCTCCAATGCATTTCGTAGAAAACGATGTTTTCGAAGGTGAATTCACCGTTGAAAAGCAAGGGAATCATACCTATACAGTAGAAGCCTGGGTAGACTACCCCCTCACTTGGCAACATAATATCGAGCGTAAAATAGCTGATCAACAACACGTGGATGTCGAACTGTTAGACGGTATCCAATACTTGGAGACTGCCTTAAAATCAGCTCAGGGAGAGAAGGAATATTTAGAAGAACTGATCGAAGCCTTCAAGAACCCTGAAGCTTACAATTATGCCATTGCGGAAGCGCAGTCCAAAAGACTTCATGACATCTTCCATGGCAATCCTACCAAGGAATTTGCTACAACATATGACAAAGAACTTCCACTCTACGTAGACCGTAAAAAGGCACTCTTCAGTACTTGGTATGAATTCTTCCCAAGGTCTACTGCGAAAAAAGAAGGTAAGCATGGAACCTTCAAAGATTGCCTGGATGTAATTCCTTATGTCAAACAACTCGGTTTTGATGTCATCTACTTCCCTCCGATTCACCCAATCGGGACGGCACATAGGAAGGGGAAAAACAACACTACCACGGCACTACCAGATGACGTAGGTGTGCCATGGGCAATCGGCAATAAAGAGGGAGGTCATAAAGACATCCTACCCGAACTTGGCTCGCTGAACGATTTCAAAAAGGTGATCAAAGCGGCTGCCGAAAACGGTATTGAAATCGCACTAGACTTTGCGCTGCAGTGTTCTCCTGATCATCCTTATGTGAAAGAGCACCCAACCTGGTTTAAGTGGAGACCTGACGGCACCGTTCAGTATGCCGAAAATCCACCTAAAAAGTATCAAGACATCTACCCGATCTACTTCGAATCAGCAGATTGGGAGCCTATGTGGGATGAGTTTATCAGCATAGTCCTCTATTGGAACAAACTGGGGGTAAAAATCTTTAGGGTTGACAATCCGCATACGAAACCGTTTGGTTTTTGGGAATACCTCATCGCAGAAGTGAAGAAGGTGGATCAAGACGTTCTTTTCCTTGCAGAAGCCTTTACCAAACCGAAAACCATGCAGCGTTTGGCTAAAATCGGTTTTAGCCAAGGTTATACATACTACACCTGGAGAAACAATAAGGCTGAGCTCATTGAATACATGACTGAGCTTTCGAAAAGTCAAATGAAAGACTACTTCAGACCGAACTTTTGGCCCAACACGCCTGATATCAATCCCTGGATGCTTCAGGGGGGAAACGAAAACCTCTACATCATCAGGCATATGATGGCGGCAACGCTTTCTTCTAACTATGGCATGTATGGCCCGGTGTATGAGCAAATCGATAATGCAGCCTACATTGGTAAAGAGGAGTATCTAAACTCTGAAAAGTATGAAGTAAGACAGTGGGATTGGACAAAGACCAACAAACTGACTCAGTTGATCACCAGAATCAATCAGATCCGAAATGAGCAATCAGCATTCCAATACACCAACAATATTGACTTTTGCAGCATAGAAAACGATCAAATACTCGCTTATTTCAAACAAAGCGAAGATGGTGAGAATAGCATTCTATGCGTTGTAAACCTCGACCCATATAATAAGCAAGGAGGTTGGGTTCAGGTACCTCGCCATAAAATGGGCATCTCGGGAGATACCCCTATGCGCATGACCGATTTAGTGACAGGTAACAGCTATATCTGGAATCAAGAATGGAATTTTGTCGAACTGGATCCTTATCAGGTTCCTTACCATATATTTTCAATTCATTACTAATTTGTAGCTATGTCAGGCAAAGCGGTAAAATCTAAAGTAAGCTGGCAACAGCACTTTGAGGAAGAATCATTCAGAACCCAACTGAGTAATGAGGTACTGCCTGCCTATATGATGACTACCCGTTGGTATGCAGCCAAAACTCAAAAAATCAAAACCATAAGGATAGAGCAGTACATGCCATTTCTTATGGAAAATGATGATCTGGCCTACTTCATCACTATTGAAGTTAACTTTGAAGCGGGTTTTACGGAGTACTATTTTATGACCCTTGCCTTCGTCAGTGATATGATTGAAATCGAAGAAAAGGGGAAAGTTCATCAGACAGAAATTGAAGGCAAAAAAGGGTGGATCATCGATGCACTCTATTTTGAAACGTTTAGAAAATCTCTCTACGATCAGATCATTTCACAAAAGTCTATTAGTAACGGATCGACCAAGCTCGTTTTCGAACGCGGCAAGGTGCTTAGGTCAAGTCCTCCTTATACGAGCTCAAGGGTAATGGGCTTTGACCAGAGCAACACCTCCATAGAATATAATGGACAGTTCTTCTTTAAGGTATATAGGCGTCTCTTCCAGGATGACAATCCAGATTTAGAACTCACAAAATTCTTATCCGATGACAGCGACTTCAAGAACAGTCCCAAATATGGTGGAAGTATTAGTTGGATAAAAAACGAATACGCTACCCTATCCATCGGCATTATGCAGGAAAAGGTAGAAAACATAGGAGAAGCCTGGAACCACACCTTGGATATGATGAAGGGTTACTTCGATCGTATTGAAGCGACCGAAATTGATGTAGCGGATATTCAGGCCATCCCAAGTTTTAGTTTCAACAGCCCAGACGAATTAAAATCAGATTTTAGACTGTTGATCGGTGATGATGTCCTCTCCAAAGTAGAACAAATGGCCCTTCGTGTAGCAGAAATGCATGTGGCGCTATTCAAAAACAAGGTTGACACAAAATTCAACCCGATACAGTTTAATGGTGACTATACCGTTTGGCTAAAGAACCGAATCATATATCAGCTGAATGCCAGATTTATCTTGGTTGAAGAAAATATCGACAAACTGGAAGGCCTGGCTCAACAGTATGCCGAAGACTTTGTAGCGGAAAGAGAAGAGATCACGGCTCGCTTTTTGGCCTTTGATGAAGTAGAGCTTAACAGTAGTCGAATAAGAATTCATGGAGACCTCCATTTAGGGCAAATCTTAATGACCGAAGCGGATGATTTCTACATCATTGACTACGAGGGTGAGCCTGAGAGTACAATTCGGGATAGAAAGGTAAAGCAGACACCATTGAAGGATGTAGCAGGGATGCTCAGAAGTTTTCACTATGCAGTCTATGCGACCATCTTCGGATCTAAGAACAACTTCAGGTTGTCTCAAGACGAACTCTTTCAGGCAGGAGAAAAATACTACCAGGCCATTTCTGCAGTATTCTTAAACAAATATGTCACGACTGCGATGAGCGACAATTTGGACATTGGATACCAGTCCGAAATCAAATACCTATTGAAATATCACCTGCTGGAAAAAGCAGTGTACGAAATTGGCTACGAACTAAAAGCCCGACCTGATTGGGTCATCATACCATTGACCGGAATCAGACAAATATTAGAAGATTAATTATGGAACAACATCAACATACCACTGCACACTCTTTAATGACAGACTTTGATGGTGAGCTGTTCAAGTCTGGCAAGCACTTTAAACTCTATGAAAAACTAGGGTCGAAGCTGATTGAAGTTGAAGGCAAAAAAGGAACTCAATTTTCCGTTTGGGCTCCAAATGCAGAAAAAGTGCAAGTCATTGGCGATTTCAACCACTGGAATGGTGATGGTTATGAATTATACCCTAGATGGGATGGTTCGGGTATCTGGGAAGGCTTTGTACCAGGAATCGAAAAGGGAACCGTATATAAGTATAAGATCCATTCGAACAACTATGGCCAAATCCTCGAGAAAGGCGATCCATTTGCCATCCACTGGGAAGTACCTCCGAAGACCGCCTCAATCGTATGGGAGATAGACTATAAGTGGAAAGACAGCAAATGGCTGAAAGCCAGAAAAGAAAAAAATGCCCTTGACCAACCCTACTCTGTATATGAGGTCCATTTGGGTTCGTGGAAAAGAAAAGAAAACGGTGAATCGCTGTCCTATAAAGAGCTTGCAAAAGAACTGGTGAATTACACCAAAGAGATGGGCTATACGCACATCGAATTCCTCCCGGTAATGGAGCACCCTTTCTTTGGGTCATGGGGCTACCAATGCACGGGTTATTTTGCACCTTCTTCCAGGTACGGTACGCCAGAAGATTTCATGGCCATGATAGATGCCTTCCATAAGGCTGAAATCGGAGTTATTTTGGACTGGGTACCATCTCATTTCCCAAGTGATGCGCATGGACTGTTTAATTTTGATGGCACTCATTTGTATGAGCACGCTGATCCGAGACAAGGGTATCACCCAGATTGGAGCTCGTACATTTTCAACTATGGCCGAAGTGAAGTCAGGGCATTCTTGATCAGTAGTGCTATGTTTTGGCTCGATACCTTCCATACGGATGGTTTGCGTGTAGATGCTGTAGCCTCAATGCTCTATCTAGACTATTCCAGAAAAGAAGGTGAATGGATTCCAAATGAACACGGTGGAAGAGAAAACCTAGAAGCCATTTCATTCCTCAAAGAACTGAACGAGACTGTATACAGTGAATTGGAAGGAGTTCAAACCATTGCGGAAGAATCAACTGCATGGCCAGCAGTATCCAGACCAACCTACCTTGGCGGCTTAGGTTTTGGAATGAAATGGATGATGGGCTGGATGAACGATACGCTAGAGTATTTCAAGAAAGATGCTTACTACCGTCAGTACCATCAAAATGACATTACTTTTAGCTTGAATTATGCCTTTACTGAGAACTTTATGCTACCCCTTTCTCATGATGAGGTGGTACATGGTAAAGGCCCTTTGATTGACAGAATGCCTGGAGATGAATGGCAACGATTTGCGAACCTTCGCCTCTTGTATGCTTATATGTATACCCATCCGGGAACGAAACTAGTATTTATGGGAGGCGAAATAGGCCAAACATCAGAATGGCAACATGACTATTCAATCCCTTGGGATTTGTTAGAATTCGATCCTCACAAAGGCATGAAAGAGTTTACCAAAAGCCTTAATCACCTTTACAAAGGTGAGGCTGCACTCTATGAGCACAGTTTCAGTGCCGAGGGCTTTGAATGGATTGAGTTGAATGATCATCAAAATTCAGCATTGAGCTATATCAGAAAGGGTAAAAACCCTGAAGATGATATTGTGGTTGTTTGCAATTTCACCCCAGTTGTTCGTGAAAGTTATCGGATCGGCATTAATGGTGGTGATTGGGAAGAAGTATTTAATTCAGATGATACCAGTTTCTGGGGCAGCGGCATTAAGAACGCAGGCGTTATTAAATCAGACAAAGAACCACAACACGGCAGACCAAGTTCTTTAGACTTGAAATTACCACCACTTGCGGTAGTGATGTTCAAGCAAGTCAAGGCTAAACCCAAAGCTGCTAAGAAAACAGTAAAGAAAAAGTAGAATAAGCGATTGATGGATAGGTATTTATGTATTCACGGGCACTTTTATCAGCCCCCGAGAGAAAATGCCTGGTTGGAAAAAATAGAAATACAGCCGAGTGCATTTCCATATCATGATTGGAACGAAAGAATTACCAGAGAAAGCTACTACCCTAATGCTTTTTCAAGGGTACTGAACGATCAGGGAAAGATTATTGACATTGTCAATAATTACTCAAAGATCAGTTTCAATTTTGGCCCTACCCTATTGTCATGGATGGAACAACATGCGCAAACTACTTATCAAGCCATTCTTGACTCTGATAAGGAGAGCATGCAAAACTTTGGTGGCCACGGTTCTGCTGTCGCACAGGTATATAACCACATGATCATGCCTTTGGCCAATCGCAAGGACAAAGAAACACAGATCATCTGGGGTATTGAAGATTTTAAAAAACGTTTCGGGCGGATGCCTGAAGGCATGTGGCTAGGTGAAGCCGCGGTGGATACTGAAACCCTCGAACTGATGAATGACCAGGGAATTAAATATTCTCTATTAGCCCCAAGGCAAGCCGCTCGATATCGTAAGATTGGATCAAAAGATTGGATAGAAGGCATTGATCCAAATAAGCATTACAGCTACAAATTGCCCAACGGTGAACGCATAGCCCTCTTCTTTTACGATGGTCAACGATCCCAAAATGTTGCTTTCAAAGGTATTCTCCAAGATGGAAGGCGTTTTGCCGAAGATTTAATGGAAGGCTATCGCGATACGAATGAAAGAGAATTCGTCCATATCGCAACCGATGGCGAGAGTTACGGTCATCACCATAAGAATGGCGATATGGCCCTTGCCTATTGCCTCAGGTACATTGAAGAAAACGACCTCACAAAGCTCACCAACTATGGCCAGTACCTTGAAATGTTTGAGCCAGAGTACGAGGTTGAAATTCATGAAAACAGCTCTTGGAGCTGTGTTCATGGCGTAGAGCGTTGGCGCAGTAACTGTGGCTGTCACACCGGAGGTGAAGGTCACTGGCACCAAAAATGGCGGGAACCATTAAGAACAGCGCTAGACAATGCCAGAGATCATATGATTGATATCTATAAGCGAGGAGTATCAAAATTTACAAATGATCCATGGGCGATGCGTAATGATTATATCCGTGTAATTATGGATAGGTCGAAAGCAAACGTGTCACAGTTCCTTAAGCGCCACATCAAGGAGACGCTCAGCGATGATGAAAGAACTCATGTCATGCGAATGCTCGAAATGCAACGTAATGCCATGCTGATGTATACGAGTTGTGGATGGTTCTTTAATGACATTTCGGGTATTGAGACACTTCAGATCTTGCAATATGCTTGTCGTGCCATTCAATTAGCAGAGAGCGAGTCAGATCAGCAGTTAGAGGACAAATTTCTCGAGGATCTGGCTAAAGCCGAAAGTAATGTGGCGAGTGAAGGCACTGGAAAAGACATCTACCTCAAACATATTCATCGCTATCAGCTATCACTGACACAGGTAGGGATGCACTATGCCGTAGCATCTCTATTTGCAGATAACCCACAGAGTTTGACAGTACTTAACTATGACTGTAAAAGTATCTTCTTTGAGAGAAAGAGTGCCGGCCTTCAAAAGCTGGCCTATGGTACGACTGTAGTTAACTCAAAAGTCACCACTTCAAAAAAGGAATTCAGTTTTGTGGTTATCTATCTAGGGCAACACCACTTGATTGGAGGTACTTCTAAAAGACTATCTAAAAAACAGTTTGAACCGATCTCAACGGCATTGACACATGCCTTCGAGCGCAGTAATGTGGCTGAAGTTGTTGATATCATCAAAGAAAAATTCAGGGCTCACACCTTCTCTTTCTTTGGCATGTTCAAGGATGAGCAGATGAAGCTGGTAAACCAATACTTAAAACAAAGTGAAGAATTGGCTTATGATTCCTACAGGAAGATTTATGACCGCAATTATGGAATCCTTAACGTAATGAAAGGTCAAAAGCTCCAAATTCCACCTACTCTGAAGCAAAACATTGATGATGTCATTAACATTGAGTTCAAAGACCTTTTTACCAATGGCCATTTTAATATTGAGCGGATGGAAGAATTGGTGGATGAAACCCTCAAGTGGGACGTCAAATTGAACAATGAGCTGATCAGTGCTAAGTTAAATACCAAACTGGATGACATGTTCGGCCAATTTGAGCAAGACAATGACATTTCCGTATTGGACAAGATTCTCAAAGCACTTAGGCTTTCCAAAAGAGTAAGCCTCAACCCATTGCTCGTTAACTTGCAAAACGATGTATTTGAGTTGAGCAGAGACTTTCTTTCAGGCAGTAAACTTCCTGTAGATGGTAATCAAGTGATTCTGGAAACTCTCGAACAGATCGCTGTAGAAATAGGAGTTGATCTGAGTTTTATCAAAAGTCAAACTGTAAACGCATAATTTGGGTGCTAGTAAGTTCCGTATCCTTGGAACTTACTAGCATCGTTCAAGTATCCACTTGAGGAGCCTTTCTCATAAAGTGTGCTAAAAGCAATCAACATGTGTACGTTTTTAGTACACAATAAATCGTTCAAAATCGTTCACTCAATTTTAAGTAATTGATTATCAATAACTTGCAATTCTTGGCACAGGCATTGCAAACTATTGGGCAGGTCAGTAAAAACAACAATCATGAAAAGCCCAATAGTCAACAAAACAAAAAACAACAGTCGCTCAAACGTTCGCAACTTCAGTGCAATCATCGCAGTTGTACTTGCAGCGGTAACATTACTTCAAGCTAGTAACGTCAAATCTAACGAGCTTGAAAATCGTGAGATGTCCATGCTAGAAGTCGAGTTAATCTCTGAAATCGATCAGTTCTTCGCTGAAGAAGAACTTTCTCTGGAAGAAGAGATCGTTATGGAAATGGAAGAAGCTGCAGATTTAGAAATCAGCGTTTATGACAACGATAACAATCTGTTAGCCTCTGGAAACCCTGAAAACAACGCAGAACTTAGAAAACTTGTGAACCAAGCAGATTACTTAAGCAGCTTTGGTAGCAAGGAGTATTACAGAATCACTAAATAAGCTCACAAAAGAATTTATCGGGGTTAAATATTGGTTGTAAGCCGGTCGAAAGATCGGCTTTTCTTTTGCCTAAAAATGAAAAAGCGGTCGTCAAGGCAACGACCGCTTTAGAGCTCTCAACGAGAACCACCTATGGATTTTTAAAGAAGCTTAAACTGTAACTACAGAATTTTCCTCGTATGTGAAGTTATTCGGCACATACTTGTCCGCTTCCCAATCATTCTCCCAAGTTTGACCGTCAATCAAGTATCTAAACTGATACTCCTTACCTGTTTCCAGTTTAACAGTCGCTTTGAAAGCACCTGATTTCAATTTCTTCATTTCGACTGCGGACTCATCCCAATCGTTGAACTCACCTACCACGGCTACTTTGCTTGCTTCAGGAGCTACTTCAGCGCCTAATTGAAAAGTTACGTTAGCCTCTGGCTTAGTTTTTAAGTATTGTTTCTTAATGCTCATGTCAAAAATAATTTCCTAAACAAAGGTTGACTGAATCCGAAACGAGCACAAACATGTGATCAAAAAAATGGTGAAACGTTTGCACAGAAAAAGGAGGATAACTCACTATAAAACAGGCAATTCTAAATAACAAACGTTTGTTTTTCATTTAAACATAGGCAACCGATTCCACTGTCTCATCACTTTCACAAAGGGCTTTTCAAAAAGGCAGGCTCAAGCCAAAAAGATAAAGTATCTTTGATCATGTTTCGAACAGAAATTGAGCAGCTCAGAATACCTTTCTCAATTGATCATAAGGATCATTTGATTACGCTAGGAAGTTGTTTTTCAGATGAAATAGGTCAACGACTATCTCTAAACAAGTTTGAAACATTAGTCAATCCATTTGGCACCATTTTCAACCCACTATCAATCTTTGAACTGATAGATATGGCGATGGAACCCTCAACTTTATTAGAGGAGGCCGTCCTGAGCAGAGATGGGCTCTACTTTAACTATAAACTCCACTCATCATTTAGAAGCGAAAACAAAGAGAGTCTATTAGAAACAATTCAGAGTCAGCTAAATGAATCAAAGCAATGGCTTACCAAAGCAAAAATCCTGTTTCTCACTTTTGGTACAGCTTGGGTCTACCGTACCAAAGACACTGAAATGCTAGTAGCCAACTGTCATAAACAACCACAGAAAAAATTCAACAAAGAGTTAATCAGTGTAGAAGAAATTATGACAGGCTTCATGACTATGAAGGAAAGCCTACAAGAAGTAAATCCAGACCTTCAAATCGTTCTGACTGTCAGTCCTATTCGACATACCAGAGATACGCTTAGCTTAAATGCTACGAGCAAAGCAATACTTCGGCTGGCCTGCCACTATCTTTCTGAAATGGCCGAAGATGTCCATTATTTCCCTTCCTATGAGATCGTGACTGATGATTTACGAGACTATCGGTATTACAAAAAGGATTTGATTCACCCTAACGAACAAGCGATCGATTATATATGGGACTTCTTCGTGAAGACGTTCTGCTCATCCGAAACGAAAAAGACCTTAATAGATTGGCAAAAAATCCAAAGAGCCCTTTCACACAAACCTTTCAATCCAAAAGAGAAAAAACATCAAGATTTTCTTCGTCAAACATTGGCAAAGCTTCAAAACCTACAGGGTCAAATAAGGTTAGAAGATGAAATAGAAAGTATTAAAGCACAATTGGCAACGAATGGCTAACAAAGCATTTACCAACAGGCTCGCAGAAGCTTCATCTCCATACCTATTGCAACACGCCCATAACCCAGTAGACTGGTTCCCTTGGGGAGAAGAAGCACTGGAAAAAGCTAAGAAAGAAGACAAACCTATCATCGTAAGCATAGGTTATTCGGCCTGCCATTGGTGCCATGTAATGGAACGTGAGAGCTTCGAAAATGAAGACATTGCCGCTATTATGAACGAGCATTTCGTGTGCATAAAGGTAGATAGAGAAGAAAGGCCTGATGTAGATCAAGTATACATGGATGCCGTTCATGCCATGGGACTCCAAGGAGGTTGGCCATTAAATGCATTTCTCCTCCCCGATCAACGCCCTTTTTATGGAGGGACTTATTTCCCACCCCAAGGCTGGGCACAACTTTGTAACCAGATTGGTAAAGTCTTCAAAGAACAACGTAATGAGCTAGAGAAATCTGCAGCCGGTTTCATGCAGACTTTGGGCCGAAGTGAGGTTGAAAAGTACGGACTCAATAGTACCGAAGAGCAATTCACGAAAGATAAGCTCTCAATGATGGCCAAAAAGTTTGCCGAAAACTTTGACTTAAATAAGGGTGGCAACAATCGAGCACCTAAGTTTCCAATGCCGGTAACCTATAGATTTCTCTTACGCGAAGGTGTCATTAATCAAAATCAAGAATCTCTCGATCATGTGGAGAGAACACTGAATCACATGGCCTGGGGTGGTTTATATGACCAAGTTGGGGGTGGATTCACCAGGTATTCAACAGACATGGACTGGTTTGTGCCTCACTTTGAGAAGATGCTTTATGATAATGGTCAGTTGATGACACTTTATAGTGAAGCCTTCCAAGTATTCAAACATCCACTCTATAAACAAACCGTTCTGCAGACCATCGACTGGCTGGAACGAGAAATGACAAGTCCTGAGGGCGGCTTTTATTCAGCCTTAGATGCTGATAGCGAAGGCGAAGAAGGAAAGTTCTACCTATGGAAGGACATCGATTTTGAAACGCTCCTCGGACCAGACGCAGAGCTAATGATCGACTACTATAACATCACATCTGGAAACTGGGAGCCGAATAAGAACATTCCTTTTAGGAGTACTGCGAATGAAGAATTTGCCACAGCTCATAATATTGGAATCGATGAGCTTGAAGACATTGTCAGATCAACAAACCTCAAATTGCTTCAAGCCAGAAGCGAGCGGGTAAGACCTGGACTTGATGATAAAATATTGACGGGATGGAATGGTCTGATGCTTAAAGGTCTCTGTGATGCGTTCGCAGTCTTTGGAGAAGTTAGTTTCCTAAAATTGGCCCTAAACAATGCTCACTTCTTGCTGGAGAACATGCACTATGAAGGGCGACTCAAACGGAACTTCAAAAATGGGAAAGCTTCTATTGATGGGTATTTGGAGGATTATGCTGCGGTTATTCAGGCTTTCATTGCCCTTTATGAAGTTACCTTTGATGAAACCTGGTTGCAGCATGCCGATCGACTCGTCAAAACTACGTTGACTGAATTCTATCATCCTGAAGAGGAGCTATTCTTCTTTACTGCCAATTCTGCTGAAGCCCTTATTGCTCGAAAGAAAGAGATTTTTGATAACGTCATTCCTTCTTCGAATGCCTTGATGGCTACCAACCTCTATCACCTCGGAATGTTACTTGAACGCCAAGACTATATCGACAAATCCGACATCATGCTGAAAAGGATTGATAGAATTGTCACCATGGCACCACAGGATCTAGCGCATTGGGCTACACTTTATACCCAAAGGACCTACCCCACTGCAGAAATAGCATTAGTCAGTGAGCATCCGGCACAAGACATACACGCTCTCCATGATAGCTTCATTCCTAATCGCGTCATAGTAGGAAAGAAACCCGGCTCCCATTCAAGCCTACCCTTGTTAGAGAGTCGTGAGCTCGTGAATGAGCAAACCACCTTCTACCTATGCTATAACAAGGCCTGTCAGCTACCCGTAAATGATCCAAAACAGTTAATGGAACAGCTCTCAACTCCTTGAGCATCTTAGGGATTGGAATTATTTTGTATTAGGGTTCACTTTCAATCGAATTACCCTTACTTTCAAACTCTTTAGATTCAGGTTTATTGGGGGAACTACAACTTAATATTGATGCACCAGACAGTGGTGAAATCTACTTTGCAGATGTGGCATTGCCACTGCCTATTCCTCAATTATTCACTTACCGTATTCCTGATGAGTTCTTGGAGCTACTTCAGCCTGGCATCAGAGTTATTGTCCAGTTTGGACGTCAAAAGGTTGTAACTGGGATCATCGATAATATCCATCAGAATGCTCCTGAGATTTATGTAGCTAAGCCTATCCTAGATATTCTAGATGCTGAACCTGTCGTGACTAATCAACAAACACAGTTGATGAAATGGATGGCCGGTTACTATATGTGCACCTTAGGTGAAGTTTTAAATGCAGGCCTCCCCTCTGGACTGAAACTAAGCAGTGAATCAAGAATTCAATTACACCCCGATTGGGATTGGAATGACACGGACCAACCTTTGGATGATCGAGAGCTTATTTTACTGAACGCACTCGACAATAATGATTCACTCACCTATCGCGAAGCGGCCGACTCTTTGGGGCTAAAAAGTGCTTATAAGTACATTAAATCCCTGGTCCAAAAGGAGCTGATCATCATTTATGAAGAGGTCAAAGAGCGCTACAAACCAAAAAAGGTCAAGAAGATTCGCTTGAATCCCGACTTCTTGGAGTCAGAAGAGCATATGGAAGCGCTTTTCAAAAGCCTAGAAAAGCGACCCAAACAAACCGACATTCTGCTCCGATACTTACAGGAAGTACCCGTTTATCAATCACCTGAATTAAATGAGCTAGGCATTGACAAATCCCTCTTCAATGAAGCCGATCTATCTGTTTCTTCCCTCAATACGCTGATCAAGAATAGCGTCTTCGAAAGTTTTGAAGTAGTCATCTCAAGGTTCGGAGAATCCACTGAGCAAACTTTGAAAGAAGTCAATCTTACCGAGGAGCAGGAAAAGTCAAGAGATGAAATATTAGGCCACTTCAAGACTAAACCCACAGCACTCCTACACGGCATTACCGGAAGTGGTAAAACGGAAGTATACGTCAGCCTAATCCAAGATGCATTGGAAACTGGAAACCAGGTACTTTACTTGCTTCCCGAGATTGCCCTTACAGCACAGATTGTCAATAGGCTCCAAGCGGTTTTTGGAGACAGAATGGGTGTCTATCACTCTAAATTTTCAGATAACGAACGTGTAGAGGTATGGCATGGATTGCTCGAAGGTCGTTTCGATTTTATTGTTGGTGTCAGGAGCGCAATCTTCCTACCATTTAAACAGTTAGGTCTGATAATAGTGGACGAGAGCCATGAGAATTCCTATAAACAATTTGACCCAGCTCCGAGATACCATGCTCGAGATGTAGCAGTTTATTTGGCATATCTTCACCAAGGAAAAACCCTGTTAGGATCGGCAACTCCTTCTTTAGAATCTTATACCAATGCCTTGCAGGGAAAATATGGGCTGGTAGAACTGAATAATCGTTTTCATAATGCGCAACTGCCAGACATTCAAATTGCAGATATCAGAAGCGAGAAAAAGAAGAAAACGGCAATTGGTGATTTTACCTCTGAGCTTATTGGAGCCTTGAAAGAGGTGCTGGAGAAAGGTGAGCAAGCCATCATATTCCAGAACAGACGTGGCTTCTCTAATTATCTGACCTGCGAAGACTGTGGTTATATTCCCGAGTGTCCTCGTTGTGCTGTGAGCTTAACTTACCACCAATACAAGAACCAGCTCAACTGTCATTATTGTGGACACAAGCAACCTGTACCTCTGGTTTGCTCTGCATGTGGAGGAACACGTATCCATACAGTGGGCATTGGTACAGAAAAGATTGAAGAAGAACTGAAATTGATATTACCCGAGGCACGAATCCAGCGTATGGATCTAGAAACGACCAGAGCTAAATATGCTTATCAAAACATCATTCATGACTTTGAAAAGGGCAATATTGATATTCTGGTTGGTACTCAGATGGTGAGCAAGGGACTTGACTTTGACCGGGTGAGTTTAGTTGGTGTTTTTGACATTGATCGCATGATCCACTTCCCCGATTTCCGATCGCTAGAACGTACTTTCCAACTCGTAACGCAAGTGAGTGGTCGGGCTGGACGCAGGGATGTTCAAGGCAAAGTCATTATCCAAACAAGAGATCCAGATCAGGGAATTCTTCGGCTTATTCAAAATCATCAATTCCTCACTTTCTATCAAGGAGAGATGTTTGAGCGTGAGAAGTATGACTACCCTCCTTATACCCGAATGATTTTCCTTTTAGTGAGAAGCAAGGATAAAAAACTCACCAATGAGACGGCTCGTTTTCTCGCCAATATCCTGAAAGAAGACCTTGGTCAAAAAAGAGTACTGGGTCCTCAAGAACCCCTAATCAACAAGATCAGAGACAAATACTTGATGGATATCTACTTAAAAGTTGAACGAAAGTACAAGATTGAAGCCGTCAAGGATATTATCAAAGCTGCTCAAATGGAGTTACTCAAAAAGAAGGAGTTTGCTTCAGTTGAGGTGATAGTGAATGTGGACCCTTATTAATTTTCAGACTTTTCTTCAGAAGGTGAATCGCCAGGTTCCTCAGAATCCTCTTCATCATTTATAGCCTCTTTTGGGGCAACAGCCTCACTTTCGGCTTTTGCATCTTCACTCATTCTTGAAACAAAGTATGACACTTCACCGCTGCTTCCAGTCTGATTTAGTGCTTCGGCAATTACTTCTTCGGGCTCCTTTGGTGGCTCCACATTACTGTAACGCACAAGACCCCACGTCATAATGATGCTGGTAGCCAGAATTGTAATTAAAATAATATCGGAATTGAAAGTCTCAGATGCCAATTCTACAGGAATCGAAAAGAATAAAAGGACTGTAATCAAGCCTCTTGGAGTAATGAATAACTCAGGGAGAATACTTTTTTTAAGGAAGAATGCTTTGAGTAGCAGAAAACGCGAGGCATAAAACACAGCTACAATAATCAAACTCACACCAACAATTTCCAGGTCAAGAAGGGCCCTGAAATCAATGGTAGTTCCAAAAACTACAAAGAAAAATGTTCGGACTACAAAGGCTGATTCTCTTGTCACAAGGTGTAAATCTTTAAGCACCCCACTGATCATTTTAGCATCAAGCCATGTCTTTAATTTCCCAAAGAAGAATAGGTGTGTATTGTTCAGCAACAAGCCAAAAACAAGAATAATAACCAAAGAAGACAGGTGTAATTGCTTACCTATGGCGTAAAGCAAAATCAACACAGCAATCAACATAAACAGCTTCACATCCCCTACTATGCGTTGGAAAAGCATAACTAAGGCATAGCTGATAGCAATTGAAACTACTATCGTGATGACGATATTTCCGATAATACTATAAACGACCGTGCCCGTACTTTCAGCACCTACATTTTCTATCAGGAAGTAGAAGAACATGATTCCAAGAATATCAGAAAAAGTACTCTCGTAAATCATAAACTCCTTCTTGTCCTCGAACAGACTTGTAACACTGGGTATCACAATAGCACTACTCATAATTGAGAGTGGAACCGCATAGACTAATGAGATAATAGGATCTTCATGAAAGACCTGATTAATGATAAAGGATATGGCAAATGCACAGACCAACAAGGACAGCAAAGCCACCGTAAATGACTTCCAGATAATGGGCCATTTCTCTCTTGAAAGCTCTAAATCAATAGCAGCTTCCAGGACAATCATAATAAGCCCTACAATCCCAAGCACCTCTAAAGTACTGAATATCAATGCATCTTGATTATAGTCATTATAATCCATAACCAACTTAATACCCACACCCAAAAGGATCAGTAGAATTACGCTTGGTATCTTAGTACGCTTAGAAACAAAGTTGAATATGTGCGAAAAGATGATCACACAAGACAATGCTATAATGAGGTTGTACGCATTCATGGACTAATATTAGCTAATTAATCGCTTTGAAGGTGTACTAATAAAAAAATAAAATGAGTTGAAAGACAACATTTCTGCTTATTCACTCTTGGCATAAGGGACCACATTCTTTACCCCTTCACCGCTTCTATAACACACGAATTAATAGTACTTTTGCCAAACTTTTCTGTCTGGTGAGAGTACAATGACAGATAGCATAAGAACACCATTCAAATGGATAATAAAAACAAGACGTCAGAAGAATTATTGAGGGAGATTGAAGCGATGGGTGATGCACATATCATGTCATCAATCGCCACCCCATTGAGGGATGATGCATTTGATCTTTCTGATGCAGAGAAAATCGAGCTGATTCAAGGTTACTTCGAGAAGATCATGCACACTTTGGGGCTTGATTTGACTGATGATTCTCTTCAGGGAACTCCTAAACGAGTTGCCAAACTTTATGTCAATGAATTATTCAAGGGTCTCAATGAGAAGAATAAACCTTCCATGTCGACTTTTGAAAATAAATATCAGTACAAGGAGATGTTGGTTGAAAAAGACATCACTTTATACTCCAATTGTGAGCATCACTTCCTACCAATTGTTGGTAAAGCACACGTTGCCTATATACCAAATGGAAAAGTGATCGGCTTGTCCAAAATCAATAGGATCGTTGACTATTTCGCAAGAAGGCCTCAAGTTCAAGAGCGTTTGGCATTACAAATCCTGAACGAGTTGAAAGACGCCCTTAATACAGAGCATGTGGCTGTGTTTATAGATGCTGAGCACATGTGTGTCAGTTCTCGCGGAGCCTCAGATCAGTCTTCTTCTACAGTAACCGTTGAGTATAGCGGCAAATTCAAAGAAGAAAAAACCAGAAACGAATTTTTAGCCTATATCAACAATAAGTTGAAATGAAACTCTACGAACAGTACCCGGTAAGCGTTCAAAACACTCTCACTAAAAAGAAAGAAAAATTCGAGCCTCTTCACGAGGGAAGAGTGGGTATGTACGTTTGTGGACCAACTGTTTACAGTGATGTTCATTTGGGCAATGTTCGAACCTTCTCATCTTTTGACATCATCTTTAGATACCTGACCTACCTTGGATACAAGGTCCGCTATGTCCGAAACATAACTGATGTAGGACATCTCGTAGGCGATGCCGATGAAGGTGAGGATAAGATTGCGAAAAAAGCAAGGTTAGATCAACTCGAACCTATGGAGGTGGTGCAAAAGTACACCAATGGCTTCCATGATGTGATGCAGCTCTTCAATACCCTTCCTCCTTCTATCGAACCGACTGCTACTGGTCATATCATTGAGCAGATTGAGTTTATCAAGCAGATTATTGATAACTGCTATGCATACGAAGTAGATGGCTCGGTCTACTTTGATGTAAAAAAATATAATAACGATCAGCCTTATGGCGAACTCTCTGGAAGAAATGTAGAGGAAATGATGTCCAATACACGAGAGCTGGCCGGTCAGGATCAGAAAAAGAATCAGTTGGACTTTGCGCTTTGGAAGAAAGCTGAGGGCGGTCATCTTATGAAGTGGCCATCTCCATGGGGCGAAGGTTTTCCGGGATGGCACTTAGAATGCTCTGCGATGAGTACCAAATATCTTGGACAAGACTTCGATATACATGGCGGTGGCATGGACTTGAAGTTCCCTCACCACGAAGCAGAAATTGCTCAAAACAAAGGTTGCAGCGGTCATGGGGGGGCTAAGTATTGGGTCCATGGTAATATGCTCACAGTCAACGGCCGAAAAATGGCCAAAAGTGAGGGTAATGGATTTACTCCAGAAGAACTGCTTACAGGTAATCACAAACTACTTGAGCGCGGTTATAGCGCCATGACGGTCCGGTTTTTTATGCTTATGAGCCATTATGCCAGCACGCTCGACTTCTCAAACGAAGCGCTGCAAGCAGCCGAGAAAGGTTATAAGCGATTGATGGCCAGTGTTAATCTCATTGAGAAACTACCTACTGCTGGGACAGGAAAAGTTGATCAAGCCAAATCTGAGGCTTTCAAAGCCTTAATTGATAAGGCTCTGACAGACTTAAGTGACGACTTCAATACGGCTAAGGCAATTGCTTCATTATTTGAGATTTGCAGTCGTATCAATACCTTCTATCAAAAACCATCTGAACTGGCCGTTATAGACAAATCAGTGTTTGACGAGACCATTGGTCATTTCAGGGGCATTATCTCTGATGTTCTAGGTTTAAGAAACGAATTGATTGGTGGACAGGACGGAGCAGTATTGGATGGTGTAATGGAAGTACTGATAGAGCTAAGAAAGCAGGCTAAGTTTTCTAAGAATTACGCGCTCTCTGATAAAATCAGAGATGAACTGAAGGCAAGAGGTGTACAAATAAAAGATGAAAAAGGAGGCGGCATGTCCTACTCTATAGATTAATGCTATGATTCTATCAGGTAAGGAAATCAAAAGAGAAATTGGCAAGGGGATCAACATTGAGCCTTTTAGTGAATCTCAGCTCAATCCCAATAGCTATAATCTTAAGCTACATAATGAGCTGATGGTTTACTCGAATCCGGTTTTGGATATGAAACATCCAAACCCAGTCGAACCACTCACCATCCCTGAAGAAGGTCTCCTATTGGAAACTGGAAAACTCTACTTAGGGAGAACTGTTGAGAAAACTGAGACCTCGAAATTTGTCCCTATGCTAGAAGGTCGATCTTCTATCGGAAGACTGGGACTTTTCATTCACGTGACAGCCGGGTTTGGTGATGTCGGGTTTAATGGTTATTGGACCCTAGAGATTTTCTGTGTCCAGCCTATCAGAATTTATGCCGGAGTAGATATTTGTCAAATCTTTTACCATACGATTGAAGGAGATTTCGACACTTATAAAAACGGAAAATATCAGAACAACGAGGGTATCCAAGCCAGTATGCTTTATAAAGACTTTAAGTAATGAAACAGGTCATCAAGACCATATTCATTTTTCCTATTCGTGTCTATCAATATGCGATTTCTCCTCTGTTAGGAGCAAATTGCCGTTTTAATCCCACATGCTCAGCTTACACCGTTGAAGCCATCCAGGAATGGGGACCAATTAAAGGTATTTGGCTAGGGATGAAAAGATTTAGCAAGTGCCACCCCTGGGGTGGACATGGCTATGATCCTGTACCAAAAAAGTCTAAGGATGAAAATACTCAATAGCTCCATCTTAGTAGTAGTTTGTTCCTTACTTGCCTTTAATGCTTTCAGCCAGAAAAAGGTATCGCTTACGATAGATGATTTACCCGTTGTAAGTTATGGCATCAACACCCCTGCACACCTAAATGAGGTGACCGACAAACTCATCAGCACTTTCAAGCAGTATCAGGTTCCAGCCATCGGTTATGTAAATGAAATCAAACTCTATAGCAACGGTAAACGAGATAAGTTCAGCATAAGTCTTCTTGAAAAATGGCTATCAAATGGATATGAATTAGGCAATCACACCTATTCACATATAGATTACCATAAAGTCACTTTAGAGCGATTTTCAGAGGACTTTCTGAAGGGTGAAAAAATCATAAAGCCACTTGCGAAAAAGTACGACCAAGACATCAGGTTTTTTAGGCACCCTTTCCTTAGATCAGGAGAAACCAAGGAACGATCGGAGGCCTTGGAGGAGTTTATAAGGAGCAAAGGATACTTATCGGCACCAGTTACACTCAACAGCGATGATTATCTGTTTGCTCAGGCTTACGCACAAGCGTATAAAGAAAAGGACGAAACCGAAATGGAAACAATCGGCATCGCCTATATCGACCATACTGAAAAGAAACTCAAATTCTATGAATCATTATCGGAAGCCGTATTTGATCGAGCAATAGCTCACACCTATTTGATGCACGCCAATTTGCTTAATGCAGACTACTTAGACGAACTCTGTGATATGTTCAAAAAAAATGGATATACGTTCGTCTCTCAAAGCGAAGTACTAAAAGATCCGGCTTATGCAGAACCAGTAACTAAGTTCGGTAATTGGGGAATGTCTTGGCTATATCGTTGGTCGCTTTCAAAAGACAAAGGAAAGGCCTTGTTTGTAAAGGACATTCCGCTGCCAGCCTTCCTTAAAACACCTGATTAAAAATCCCAGTCATCATTGATCTGGGCGATCGCATGGTGAGCAGTTAGGTCATACTGACAAGGTACAACAGCCACATAGTTATGATCAACAGCCCAAACATCGGTATCTTCTCCCTTATCGTTGTTCACAAAGTTACCAGCCAACCAGAAGTAAGGTCTTCCATACGGATCTTTACGGTGATCAAACTCCTCTTCCCAATGCGCCTTGGCCTGGCGGCAAATTTTTATGCCTTTAATTCTCTCATTCTGTTTTGGTGGGAAATTGACGTTCAGGGCAACACCTCTGTTTAATCCATTCTTCAAAACTTGCTCCGCGATATGCTTTACAAAATCCTCAGTGTGAGAAAAATCAGCATCATGGGAAAAATCAGATAATGAATAACCTATGGCCGGAAAGCCTTCAATGGCTCCTTCAATTGCTGCGGACATGGTGCCAGAATACAGCACGCTTACAGCCAGGTTACTACCGTGGTTGATACCACTTACGACCAAATCAGGGTTTCTGTCTTTCAGCACATGATGTTTAGCCAGTTTCACACAATCAGCAGGTGTCCCAGAACACTCATACGCTTGGACATCCAAGTCGTCAAAGATTGAGGTCTTCACAAGCCTCAATGGCTGACCAATCGTAATAGCATGCCCCATACCAGACTGTGGACTATTGGGTGCCACCACGATCACTTCTCCCAAGGTACTCATCACTTCTACTAAAAAGCGAATACCATTGGAGGTTATACCATCATCATTAGAAACAAGAATAAGAGGCTTGGACATAGTGCAATTATTGAATTGCTCTAATTTCGAAACATTAGGCTTCTCAAATGCAACGATTCTTATCTTTTTATAAAATTAATTTGCGGGAAATATGAGTCAGACTTTGGCTGATCAGAGGTCTGGAATCACGTACAAAAGGTGTCTATTTCGTCTTAATTGATCAGGCACCAATACACCCGATGCCTTTTCATACAGTTGATTATATTCATGAAACAAGACTGCAATATCACCAGTTCGATCAAGTTTTAGTCTTCTTCTCTTCATGATCCCTTTTACTTCGGAGTACCTTTCTCTAAAAAAACTCAGAACATTCCTTCGATTTTTTTTAAGCAGTTTTACTTCTCCTTCCTCAGATATCACGTACAACTCCCTTTCTAAGCTCCTTCTATTGACAATTCTATCTTCGGTTATACTCCGTCTGACAGATTTATTACGATTTCCATCAAGATCGAAACGATGTTTACCCCTATATTGTCTTTTGCGACTAGGAACGGCTGACACCAGTATTCTTTCGCGCATCAATAGGTTTACCTCACCTTCAACAAGAAGTTCAAAGAACCCGGGACGCGCATATTCATTTTTAGTGGGCAACAGATAAGTATAAAAGGTTCGGTTCCTATCAGTATCTTGCTCTATAATCTTGAACTTTTCAACTTGACTTGCGGCAAAGGTCTTGATAACTTGGCCTGTCTTGACCTGAACAGCATCATGAACAAAATCATACTTGATCACCCCTTCAACGCTACCTTCATCAAAGAGAGTCACTGTACCCTCGTGCCATTTATCGGCTGAATACATTCTTTCTGACACACTTTTAGGGAAACGGACCTCCTCATTTCTAGGAGTTCTGGCATAAACCATATCCCGCATATTATTGATCTGAGCATCTAAGCCAAGAGAGGAGAAAATAAAGATAAGTGGTATCCATTTCTTCATACTTGTATTCTTTTGAATAATACATTATGACCTCAACTACCGAAAACTAGGAGAGAATTATTGATCAACCAGCTTATTGTACTCTTGAACCAGGGTGATGACATGGCGCATATCATACATATTAAGCTTCTCCTCTTTGACAATACTCTTTAATTCATCATGCTTGCCATCAAAGCCTTTGATCACACTACCTCGTCTTCTTTTGATTTCAGTAATTTTTCCCTTCGGATTGATCAGGTATAACTTTCTACTATAAAACACATTGCCTTTAACCCACCTGCTGAGTAAACTAGTATTGCCCTTAACAATCAGCTCAAACAATTTGGGGCTTTGAGAGCCTTTTTCTCCAGCATAAGGCAGACTGTAATAGACAGCTTTTTTTCTTTTCTCCCCAACACTAGCACTCGTGGCACCTGGCGATTCCTCAAAGATTTCTAACTTAGAAATATGGCTCTCTCTATAAATCCGAGTCTTACCCCCAACCTGCACTTGAATAATTTTCCTGGCACGATCATACCTTAAGGGCCCATCAAATCTTGCCCCATCTTCAAACAAGACCGTACCTGATTGCCAGAGAGAAGGAGAAGCTACCTCCCTACGTCTATGAGACCAAAGACTCCCTGCTAAATCACTTTCACCTGGTTCCCCAATCCAATTAATATTTCTATCTGCAGTCTCAGAGAGTTCTCTCCAACCATCGATCCAACCATCTAAATCTATGTTTTGAGCACTGAGCCCAAGAGAAATAAAAATAAGGCAAGCTGTTATCGAAATCTTTGTCTTCATCACGGTAAGGTTTTTTTGTGAATACTCTATTTTCTTAATCTTTAGTCTAAACCATAAGCTTAAACCTTAAAGCCCTTGTTAAGAATTCTAGTTTCCTGATTGGTCAATTAAGACTTCTGTCACACAAGAGCAGAAATCTCATTCTAAAATTCTCTTACTATTATTAACAACGGTTATCATAGGTTTTGTTACAGAAAAAAACTGTTTTATACCAAAATAAATTATAGCCTAATCCATTCAATGCTTTTTACTGAGTCCTTTCATCAGAAAAGGTGAAAGTTGCCCATGATCTTCAAATTCAGGATAATGAAATGATCTTCTAAATAGGCTTGAATCCTTAGGGCTCAATATTTAGGAAAATAGATAATCGGATAAAGGCCTAATGCTCTTGAAGCTTGTTATACTCGGCTACCAATCGCATTACGTCCCCTATTTTATACATATCGAGGCGTTCGCGTTTCGCAAACAATTTTAACTCGTCATGTCTTCCATCGAAAGACGCTATAACTTGCCCTCTTCTCTTTTTAATCTGAGTAATCCCTCCATCTGAATCCCTAAGATAAAGCTTGCGATCTGAACTTCTGGTACCATAAACCCACCTTCTCAAAAGGCTAGTATTACCCTCCATCAACACCTCAAAGAGCTTGGGCCTTGCATAACCATTCTTACTACCGTATGGTAGGCTATAATATTTGGTTCTTTTTGCTTTTAGATTGGGGTTAGCCCACCGAAGTTGTGGCCGACTTTTGTAAATTTCAAAGGCTCGAATTTGATGTGCTGCCAATATTCTAGTGGTGTCTTTCGACTGAATTTGAACAACGTCCCTTTTTATATTGTGTTTGATAGCCCCTTTTAATAGACTCCCATCTGAAAGTAAAATGGTACCTGTATTCCAAACAGGAGGAAATGAAAAGGACCTGGCTCTTTTGCCATTACGACTCCTAAAGAGATCAGAGTTATTGGTATCAAAGTTTGGATTTACACCCCTGTTTCGCTGCTCCGCCAAGCCTCTCCAATCATCTATCCAACCATCCAAATCCAAACCTTGGGCACTAGCAAAAAAGGAAAAGAAAAAGAAACAAGCCGTAAGCGAAACCTTGACATTCATGATATTGGCTTTAGTATCTACTTTATTTCATCCTCAACTCAAAACTCAACTTCAGGATGCGCTTGAAGGTTTTCCTACTGCTCACCCAACTTGTTGTATTCTGCGACCAAAGTGGCTACATCATCAATGTTATTCATCTTAAGACGGTTGCTCTTGATGATCTTCTTCAAATCAGCGTATTTATCATCAAAGGAATAAATAACATCCTTCCTCTTTTTATTCAGAGATGTGATTTTACCTTTACTATTCATAAGAAACAGGTCGTGGTCCAATACCCTTACACTTCTACTGCCTCCATAAGGATTATATCTTAGTCCTCTGGAAAAGTAAGGGTCTCTCGGTGGACGTGTAGTAATTAAAATCATTTCTCTAGCAAGCAAGCTCGTCTCTCCCTCAAAGATCAGCTCGAAAAACTTAGGCCTTCGATAGCCATTTTTATTTAAATAGGGAATGGTATAAAATGACCTGAACCTGCCGATATCCTCTTGTAAAATTTTGAATTGTTGGATTTGATTGGCGGCAAAAGTTTGAACTTTATCATCCCGATTGACTTGAATTACATCACCGAGAATATCATACATTATTGTTCCTTGAATAGTATTTCCATCGGCTAATACCACTTCTCCCCTGTGCCACATTTCACTCGGAAACTGGAAGCCAAAGTTTTGAGCTTGAGCACTTAAGGCACTCAACAAAAAAACGTATGCAATCAATACCCTCATCCTATATAGTAACAACGTTATCTATACTTTTTGTTACAGAAAAAGGCTGCTTTTAGGGAAAAAATCAGCGAATTCCCGAGATGTATTGCAATCGAGCAATGATTTTGGCTAAGAAATCACATTTTGAGATGCACTTTGGCCTTTCAGTTCAACATACTCGGTGATCTCAAGACCATAGCCTATGATACCGATTCGTTTCTGTGGATTGTTAGATATTAACTTCAGCTTAGACACACCTAAATCCCTGAGAATCTGCGCACCCACTCCGTAGTCCTTTTCATCCATCTTGACACCAAACTTGCGGTTTAGTGGCTTATCAGTGATACCTTCTTTCTTCAGGGCTTGGATTTCATGGATCAATCGCTGGCCTCTCGCATTTTGGTTCATATAAAGTACGACACCCTTGCCTTCTTCTTCTATCATGCGCATGGCATATTTAATAGGATTACCGGCATCAAACTTGAACCCAAAAATATCTCCTAAGGTACTTGACGAATGCACGCGAACGAGCACCGGCTCATCTGGTTCCCATTCTCCTTTAACCACGGCCAAATGAATCTCTCCGGTATTGACTTGCTTATAGGCCTGTAAATGAAAATCGCCATACTCTGTTGGTAAATCAATTCCGATTTCCTTTTCTATGAGACTTTCATTTTCTAACCGATAGGAAATCAAATCTTCAATAGAAACCAACTTCAAGTCAAAGCGATCGGCAACGCCCTTTAAATCAGGGAGCCTTGCCATAGTGCCATCCTCATTCATAATCTCAACCAATACACCGCCAGGTTTCAGCCCTGCTAGTCGCGCAAAATCAACAGCTGCTTCGGTATGACCTGTTCTCCTCAAAACACCACCTTTTTTGGCCCTTAATGGAAATATATGACCTGGTTTACCTAACTCTTCCGGACGTGTTTCTGGATTGATCAATGCTTGAATTGTCCTTGATCTATCTGATGCAGAAATGCCGGTAGTACATCCATGCCCGATCAAATCAACTGATACAGTAAAAGGAGTTTCATAGGCAGCTGAATTATTCCTGACCATCAGATCGAGCCCTAGATCATTGCAACGATCTTCATATAAAGAAGCGCAAATGAGACCTCTACCATGTGTCGCCATAAAGTTGATGATCTCAGGTGTTACTTTCTCTGCTGCACAGATAAAATCCCCTTCATTCTCACGGTTTTCGTCATCCACAACAATGATCACTTCACCGTTCTTTATGGCTTCAATAGCCTCCTCAATGGTATTTAACTTGATTTCTTCAGCCATTCCTCTGATTTAAGCGATGCAAAGGTAATAAGTATATAATCGCTTCAAAACTACCTTGATATTACCACACCGAGTTCGGTACTTACCTCATCGAACATGGCTTTCAAATGCATCTTCATCTTGAGTAACTCGTCCTGTTCGGCAATGTTCTCGGTATCCTGAGCCTTTTTGAGTGCATCATCATTCTGTTGAATTAGCGAATTCAACTTTTTCCACTTTAGGCGAAGTACAATTTTATAGGAGGCTTCCGCCAGGTCCTCAGATTCGTGGATTATCGTGATGCGGTGCTTTTCCTGCCAGCCTTCACTGACAAAGTACTTCATCTCTAGCAAATCGATAACCAATTGACTCATAGCCGGATCTTGTGGCCCAATAAACTGGTCAGGTTCTATTTTCTTTCCTTCACTCACCAGGTTGGCTGCATGGATGAAGGTCTTCTCAATCATCTTATCCTCAAAATTCACAGATTCCGTCTCGTGTAAGACAAACTCTGCCACGCTCATTTCTTCATCGTAAGGCTCATTACCATAGTTAACGAGTAACCTAAGGCACTCCCTTTCTACGTGATATGAGGTAAGCTTTATTGCCTGTTTTGGACTGGCTACTTCCGGTTCTGGCAGTAGATCTACAGCCTGAGCTTCTGCTCTGTCACGGCTTTGTCTTTCCTTTCTTTGCTTTTGAATAAGAATCTTATTCAACTCGCTGATGAGGACCTGTTCTTCGATCTCGAGTTGATCGGCACAACTTCGGATGTATACCGATCGCTTAATACCATCGGGAATGAGAGAAATGCTCTCAATTACGTCACGGATGACTTCTACTTTTTTAACAGGATCAATTTGCTTTCCCCCATCCGTAAGGACGTTCGTTTTGAAGGTGATGAAATCCTGAGCATTGTCTTCCAGATACTGGCGAAACGCCTCAGAACTCATGCTTCTGGAAAAACTATCGGGATCTTCGCCTTCCGGGAAAACTACTGCTTTAACATCGAGGTCATTCTCTAAGATCATATCGATCCCTCGGAAGGATGCCTTAATCCCAGCACTATCACCGTCATAGAGCACCGTAATCTTTTTGGTATAGCGACTGATTAAGGTGATCTGTTCCTTGGTTAAAGAAGTCCCACTGGAAGAAACCACATTTTCGACACCTGACTGGTGAAGGGAGATTACATCCGTATAGCCCTCTACCAAGAAACATTCATCGGCATTGCGGATCGCCTGTCTGGCCTGGTGAATACCATAAACGATATTACTCTTGTGGTAAACCTCCGTTTCCGGTGAGTTAAGGTATTTAGGCGTTTTCTTATCCTTTCGGAGTGTTCTCGCTCCAAATGCAATGACTTTTCCTGCGACATTATGAATAGGGAAAATCACTCTCCCTCTAAAGCGATCGTATTTCTTTTGCTCTTTTTCTGAAGTCAGTATTAACCCGGCTTTCTCAAGCATTGCTTCCGTATGGCCTCGTTCTTTAGCCGCTTTCAGCAAGCCATCCCAAACATCCAGTGAATAGCCTAGGTCAAATTTCTTAATTATCGCTTCGGTGAAGCCTCGCTCTTTAAAATAGCTCAGACCGATCGATTTCCCTTCGTCACTCTTATGAAGGAGGTCTTGAAAATACTCACTGGCAAAGTTGAGCACGATAAAGAGGCTTTCTCTCTCATTCTGAGCTTCAATTTGTTCATCGGTAAGTGCCTCTTCCTGAATTTCAATGCCGTACTTCCCCGCCAAGTATTTTAGGGCCTCTATATAGCTGATACCCTCCACTTCCATGACAAAGGATATGGCATCACCTCCTTTTCCTGAGGAGAAGCATTTATAGATCTCTTTGGAGGGCGAAACGTAAAAAGAAGGTGTCTTTTCGTTTGTGAATGGGCTCAATGCGCGATAGTTACCTCCCACTTTTTTGAGGGTGACAAAATCACCAATAACATCGACTATATCGATGCGATTCTTGATGTCTTGGATGGTAGCGTCACTGATTGCCATTTCGGATTTCAAATATAGCGATTGGAAACACTTTTCTTGAACTAATATCTTACACAGCTGTTAATGAAAAGTAAATCGAATGCATTTTATTTGCATCTGAAATTGAAAGCAATGGAGTTGACTAAGGAGAGTGTTTTAAATGCCCTACGCCATGTAGATGATCCGGACATAAAAAAGGATCTGGTAACACTGAATATGATTCGTGATGTAGTGGTTGATGGCAACAAGCTGTCATTTACTGTGGTATTGACAACACCCGCCTGTCCACTAAAGGAAGTCATCAAGAATAACTGTCTTGATGCCATTAGTGAGCATATAAGCCCTGACGTTGAGGTAGAAATAGAAATGACCTCAGACGTAACTACTACACGTGATAATACGCCCTTGCTACCAGGGGTTAAAAACATTATTGCAGTAGCCTCCGGAAAAGGTGGAGTCGGCAAGTCAACCGTAACGGCTAACCTGGCAGTGGCATTGGCGCGTCAAGGTGCAAAAGTCGGGATCATCGATGCCGATATCTTCGGACCTTCTATGCCTACCATGTTCAATTGTGAGCATGAGCAACCGGGCATTAGAAAGGAAGGCGAGAAAAACCTGATCATTCCTATCGAGCAATATGGAGTAAAACTGATTTCTATTGGTTTCCTCACCCCTGCCGAAAATGCTGTGGTTTGGAGGGGCCCAATGGCCAGTAGTGCATTGAAACAATTTATTGGGGATACCGAATGGGGAGAACTTGACTATTTATTGATCGATCTGCCTCCAGGCACTAGTGATATTCACCTGACTATGGTACAAACCGTACCTGTGACCGGTGCAGTACTCGTTACCACTCCTCAAAAAGTAGCCCTTGCTGATGCTCAAAAAGGGCTGAATATGTTCCTACAACCTCAGATCAACGTTCCTGTGCTTGGGGTCATAGAAAATATGGCTTACTTTACACCTGAAGAACTACCTGATAACAAATACTATATCTTTGGTAGAGACGGAGGAAAGAAACTTGCTGAGAAACATGAGGTTCCTTTCCTAGGTGAAATCCCTCTGGTTCAAGGCATTAGAGAAGGTGGCGATATCGGATATCCTGCCATTATGCAAGAAGGTAAAACGGCAGATGCCTTTGTAGGTATTGCCGAAACTGTGGCGCAACAAGTAGCCATTCGAAATGCTCAAAAGGCAGAAACGAAAAAGGTTGAATTAAAAGTTTAATGATATGTTGGATAGAGTTGAGGCAGCCTTAGAAAAAATTAGGCCATTTCTGATTGCCGATGGTGGCAACGTAAAGGTATTGGAGATTACCGATGATTTAATCGTGAAACTAGAATTGGAAGGAGCATGTGGAACTTGCCCTATGTCACCCATGACCATGAAGGCAGGTGTAGAAGAAGCTCTGAAGCGAGACGTTCCAGAAATAAAGGGCGTTGAAGCGATCAACGTTGCCGAAGTTTAAAACATTCTAGGCCTTGAGAAATCGAGGCCTTTTTTATTGTCTCATTCTGCCGATAATTTGTCAGTTTTACTTAATAACTATCTTTGCCAATAACTTCTCGTACCGCATAAAATGAACAACGCCTGCGGACGTTACTTTTACTGAAGATGAGCAATAAGCCTTTTACCATTATTCGTTTCTTGAAGAACATTGGTATCATGGTAGGTATTTCGGTGGTCTTAGTACTATTCTTTTTTTACATATACCTTCCAGCCAGTACAAACCACAATGAAACTATCACAGTACCAGATCTTGTGGGTACTCCTTTTGAAAGTATCGATGAGTTTCTGACGAATAGAAATCTTCGATATGAGGTAGAAGTTGACTCTGGCTATTCGGAAAACTTTGACCCAGAAGTTATTCTAAGTCAGAACCCAAAAGGTGGTGCAAAGGTGAAGGAAGATCGAAAAATCTACTTGACACTGAATGCCAATGTCCCTCCCCAGGTAAGAATGCCTAACCTGATCAATACGGACTTGTTGAATGCTGAGGATATTTTGACCAGCAATGGACTCAAACGAGGTGAGATCACTTATGTACCCGATCTGCGTGAAAATGCGGTAATCAAACAGGAATTAGAAGGTGAAGAAATTGAGCCTGGCACGATGCTTTTCAAAGGGTCTGTCGTTGATCTTGTCATCGGGAATGGTATTGGAGTCGAAACTTTCCCTATTCCCGATTTTCTAGGAAAGACACTGGAAGAGGCAAAATTTCAGATTGAGGCAGCAGAATTACGCTTGGACATCGTTAACTACATTAAAAACGATACCGTACCACTAAATACCATCTACAAACAGCTACCTCCTTTAGGCACTGTGGTTAGAAAGAACCGCATCATTGAACTTTGGATCAATGGAGATGAGCCGCCTGAAGAAGAGGAAGAAGGAAAAGAGGACAGCGGCAATTAATTTGAAGCTCAAGGCGATCATATTATCACTCTTCTTTGTTAGCCTTTCTGCGATAGGCCAAATCGTGGAAAGACCTTTGCCTAATAAAATTAAGTCGAGTAATTCGCCAAGGTTTTCAAGCAATCAGTCCAATCAAGTTCTTGCAACCGTCAACATACCTTTTTGGGATGACTTCTCGACTAGCAGCATAATTCCCTCTGTTGAGCGATGGTCTAACTCTGATAACGTCAGAATCAGTAATGGTTTAGGTCGAAACGCTCCTACGCTTAATGTCGCTGTATTCGATGGAGTTGATGTAAATGGTGCACCTTATGATGCGAATAGCCTGATCAATGGTGCTACCGATAGCCTTGTTTCTCAATTGATAGATTTGTCCCTTTTAGGTCCCGATCAAGTTGACTCTGTTTATTTGAGTTTCTTCTGGCAGCTTAATGGTAACGGAGAAATACCCGATTCAGAAGACTCTTTGGTACTACAATTCAAAGATCCTACGGGTCAATGGCAAAACGTGTGGTCCCAAGTCGGTGGTACAGAAAATGAGTCCATTGATTTCACACAACAACTGGTTCAGGTAACATCGAATTACTTCTTCGATAGTTTTCAATTCCGTTTCCAGTCTTTTTCAAGATTGGCCGGGGCTTTTGACACATGGCTGGTCGATTATGTATACCTGAACGACTCAAGGCATGCGAATGATATTGCCTATCCCGATAGAGCGCTGACTCGAAAACCGTCATTCCTTACGGCTCCATATTCCGCCATGCCCACTGAACAGTTCTTTGCCAACCCAGGACGATATTTGGTCGAAACCAGCGCTGAGTTTTTCAACTTGAATGAGTTTTTTCAGCCTATTCAGTTCAGCACGGTTGTAAGGGAAACCTCAGGAGATACGCAAATTGAGATTCTTAATAACGAAACCATTGCAAACCCTATTCCTGATGCTTTTGAGCGAAGGATATTTACTTCACCTGTGCTAAATGCCAACCTACTAGATGCGAATGCAGATTCACTTCTTTTAGAGACAAGTTACTTCATTAGGTCGGGGGATAACTTCTTAATTGAAGCCATTAACCCAGGGATTGACACAACATTCAACCAGTCAGTTGACTATCGCTTGAATGACTCCGTTAGGGTTACAACCGTCATTGATGACTATCTGGCTTATGATGATGGCGATCCCGATTTCGCGGCTGGCATTAACCAGCGAGGCGGTCAAATTGCCTACGCATTCTTTGCTGAGCAAAGGGCGCTCTTGACTCATATCGATATCAATTTCCCATTTACACAACAAGCAGGTGAACCCATAGAGCTCTTGGTTTGGAGTGAATTGGATAATGAACCTGAGTCAGTCTTATTCCAAGACTCATATAGCGTAATCCGACCTGCAAGTATTGGCGATCTCAGGGCTTACGAATTAGACACCCCGGTTTTTGTTCAGGACACTTTCTATATCGGTTTTCAGCAAGCCACTAATGAGTTTTTGGCCGTAGGCCTAGACAAAAACAACGACACCGGGGACAAGCTCTTCTTCAATGTCAGTGGCGAATGGAGACCTAATGAGTTTGTGACGGGTAGCCTCATGATGCGACCTCGTTTTGACAAGGAAGTAGCGGCCAATTTTGTCCCAATTAATCAGGCACGAGCAGAGGCTCCTAGCGTTTACCCTAACCCTAGTGATGGCCAAATCTTCATTGCAGATTCAGAGATTGAGTCACTCAAAATTTATGATAACTGGGGCAATGAGAGTTTGTTTGAGGTGCTAGAGGCCACCGGAGGTATAATTATCGATCTGAGTAAGAACAAAAAAGGAATATATTTGCTCAAATTCTCCAAATCAGGAGATGTATTCACAAAAAGGATTATTCTAAACAACTGAAATGCAGGAAATTACAGTTCAAGAATTAAAACAAAGAGAAGCAAACAATGATGACCTAAACATCATTGACGTTCGCGAACAATGGGAATTTGAAGAAGACAATATTGGAGCACAACTATTGCCTCTCGGGGATTTACCTCATAGAATCTCAGAAATAGCGCACTTGAAAGACCAAGAGATCATTGTCCATTGTAGAAGTGGCGCACGATCGGCCAAGGCTCAGAAATATTTGACTTCGCAAGGCTTTAGTAATGTGATCAACCTGGCTGGAGGTATTCTGGCCTACAGGGAAGCTTAGGCAAACACCTCTAGAAAAGGGCGAGCTGCCTCTTCCAAGTTTTTTCCAAAGGCAATAAGTCCACCTTGATGGCCCGCCATCGCCAGCACATTCATTGATCGATTTTCATTGAACAATCGGTGAATTTCATAGGCCATTTCTGGAGTACCATAGGGTACATTTTCGTCTGTCGTTGGGATCTTATTGAGCCAAGACTCCCATTGCTGATCATGATGAATATGGATCACTGCCCTTATCTCAGCATTTGCCTCATAGATAGCTGCATGGGTTAATGATTCTGAGGATGCTTTAACAGGCCCCATACAAGTCAATCTGTTTTCCGCTATGTTGTAATCAATCACTTCTGTGTAGTATTCTGGACCCAGCTTAGGAATATGGCCTGTTTGTGTGCCTGAAATAATGAACTGATCCTTTCTTGAGAGCATACTGATGTTCCCAAAGCCAACATCATACTTATGATCATGCCCGATAAGGCCTAAATCATACATGCGATCACGCCAATGGATCAGGTCACCTAGCCCCTCGCAATTGGGAGCCTCTCCCTCCCGCCATTCAAGGCTAAATTTGATTACGCCATCATCCATCAGTACTCAATCTCTCAGGGTATAGTCTCAACAAACCTTCTTTGGAGGCTTCGCATACTCCTCTGTCTGTGATCAATCCGGTGATTAATCGGGCCGGGGTTACATCAAAACCGTAGTTGGCCGCTGGAGTTCCTTTAGGGCTTAGTTTTACCTGAGTCATCTCCCCTTTGGACCAACCCCAAATAGAAGTCACCTCTTCCCCACTCCTTTGTTCGATTGGAATTTCTTTGACGCCATCCTTTAGATCCCAATCTATGGTTGATGATGGCAGGGCAACATAAAAAGGAATCTGATTATCATGTGCAGCGAGGGCTTTCAGGTAAGTACCTATCTTATTGGCCACATCTCCATGTGCAGTGGTCCTATCCGTCCCTACAATCACCATATCCACCATACCATGTTGCATCAAATGGCCTCCGGTATTATCTACGATTAGCTTATGTGGAATTTCCTCCTGCAATAATTCAAATGCAGTAAGATTAGCACCCTGATTTCTTGGTCTTGTTTCATCTACCCAAACATGTACTGGAATCCCCTCTTGCATGGCTTGATATATGGGCGATGTGGCGGTACCCCAATCTACCGTGGCCAGCCAACCAGCGTTGCAGTGAGTCAAGATATTGATGGTGCGCTGCTCTTTCTCATACAGTTCCCTAATAATCTCCAAACCATGCTTACCTATCTGACGACAGATTTCAATATCATCTGCCTTGATCTTTTCGGCTGCTTTTAATGCCGCCTCTGCCCTTTCATTGATTGGCAAACTCAATAGTTCATCCATCACCAAATCAACCGCCCAGGCTAAATTTACAGCAGTAGGTCTAGAAGCTTTTAACAAAGATGCTGCTTCAGATAAGGCCTTGTCAGATGAATCGGCCAAACAAGCTAGGTACAGACCATAGGCAGCAGTTACACCGATCAGAGGTGCACCTCGGACAATCATATCTGATATGGCCGTAGCGGCTTCAGATGCACTACGAATCTCGTGAACTACAAACTGATGAGGCAGCACGCGCTGATCAATCACTTGGATAGTATCTCTGCTCCCTTCCTTCACCCAGATGGTGTGATAATGTTTCCCTTCAATCCTCATGGTCTATCCTTCAGCAATTCTTCAATGGATTCATGCGCTTTCAGATGATGTCCTTGCCAGCCTAAGCGCTTTGCTGTGGTTATATTTTCTTCCAAGTCATCAATAAACAAAGTCTTACTTGGGGACAGGGCTGCATCTTCCATGAGATGCTCATAAAACCCTGCATTGGGTTTACGCTCACCTACTTCATTTGAAAGAAACACCTTATCAAAATAGTTATAAAAACCCTTCTGTGGGGAAAAATGATCGGCAATGCGTAAGATCCTCTTCATATGAATCGCATTCGTATTGCTCATTAAATAGAGTCTGAATTCCTCAGCAAGCTGATCCAATAATTCAAACTTGCTTTTGGCAATTGGACCCAACATGGCATTCCAAGCCTCATCCAAGATGTCCTCTGGTCCTTTGAATTCAAGTTCTTCTCTGAGGTGAGCCCTAAAAGTAGGATCGTCAATCTCACCCACCTCATATTGTTTAAAAAAGTCCTGATGCGCCAGCTGTTTTACATCATCCAAACTCAAATCGCCAAGGCCCGCAAAAGCCTGGTAAGTTCTTTCCGTATTGAGGTCCAGGATTACGCCTCCAAGGTCAAAAACTATAGTATCAATTTTCGTGGTATCTAAGGCCATTGGAGGTTGTTTAATTAGCAGCAAATATGTAACATTGCAATCCAATTTTCAAAGGCCTTCGACAGCTTTTGAATAGGGCCTATAACTCAGTTGGTTAGAGTATCTGACTCATAATCAGAAAGTCCCTGGTTCGAGCCCAGGTGGGCCCACAAAATAATGAAACCCAGCCACTAGGTTGGGTTTTGTGTTTTAAGGCCTCTGGTTGAGATATGCCTTCGTTTTACTTCGGCAGTCAAAAAGACTTTCTTGATGAAGTATAGCAGGTTTAGCCTCGCTTATCTGCAAGGCCAAATCCTATTCTATTATCAACCAATGAAAACACTACTAGTTATAAGTAGACTTTAGCTTGCTCCAATTGTCGTTCGCCTTGGCTACTAGTTTCTTATGGTTTTTCTCATTGAGCCATAATCCCTTGGCATCAAGCTCTACATCATTTAGGTAAAGAAAGTACTTCCCGTCTTTGACAATAAATTTATTCGGATCCACTCTGAACTTGGCCCCTGCATAAGTTCCAAAAGCACAAAACCCACCATACTGAGGAAGGTATTTTGACGGGTTCTTGTCAAAGGTTGCTTTTTGCTCCGCAGAGGTAAAGTAGTAATTGATCTTTTTATAGGTCGACTTATACGCCTTGTTACCTCTTTGAGCAAGTCCAAGATCTAGATAAGAAACAGGACTGTATCCCTGAAGGGCAATATTACTGTTGTCAATATTGTTGGCCTTTTTGTCTTGTGCCTGTATTGCTGTACCACCTAGTAGTAAAAACAGGACGGTGAAAATTTTAATTGAATTTTTCATTTTATCAGTTATTAATTATTGATTATCAGATTTTAAGACGCGACTGGTTCTGGCTTATGTAGACTGACTACAGTCAGTACAGCTGCTCCATTTACCCAGTAATAGATGGCGTCAATTCCTTCAAAAGCGAAGATGAATGGTGCAACGACAAACACTACTCCGACTAAGAAATCGACAATAAGATGTCCATTGTAAGAGATCAAAGGGTATAGCCCTAAGTGATGGTCTGTTAACACCGTCAGAATGAATGCTGCCACGCCAGTGGCCACAGAGAGCTGGAGCGCCAATGGGCTAGAATCTCCCAAACTCAATAGGAATGGAAGGCCCATTAAGGCAATTGCTACAGGATAATCTAAAAACGCATGGATTCTTTTTGTTACAAACTTCATAGTCCAGGTGTTTTTTACTGTGCGTTGAAATACTCTTCGTGTACTACAAGTCCATCATCACTCCATACTCTTCGAATGATCTCATGCCAGAAAATTGAGCTGCCATCTTTCATGTCGAAATCGAAAGTAAACTCAGAAGCCGTAGCTTTATCGCTTGTCATAGTACGGTGATGTGTGATGCCGTTTACTTTAGCGATGCTGCCCAGGAAGCCTTCCATTTTTCCGATCATTTCAGCTTTGTTAGACATAACTGTCTTGCCATAATCAGATGAGGTAGCATGCTCCGAAAAGAATTCTTTTACGGCATTTACGATGTCCCCTTGAGACACCATGCCGTCCATTTTTTGTACTTGGTCTTTGATATTCATTGCATTAATGTTTTAAAAACTTATGCAACAAAGGTGGCCGGTCAGCCCGAACTGATTAGTACAAAAAAGACGCTATAACTGGTACTTTTTGAGAAAGGTTGTTAGGAATATGATGTGACTTTCATTTTGAACTCCGTTGGCGAGAGTCCAGTATATCTTTTAAAAAAACTAGAAAAATGATTGGGCTCTTCAAATCGCAATTGACGAGATATTTCAGAGATGGATTCCGATTCGGCCAGCATCTTTTGAGCCGTTAAAATCATCTCTTGACGGATTAACTGACCCAATGAGGCATTCATTTTGGATCTCACTTTTTTTGAAAGGCCCTTAACCGACATATGCATTTTGTCTGCATAGAAGTCTAATGTCTGCTTATCCTGATGATATGTTTTAATGATGCTTAGTAAGTCCTGTACGAATAAATCACGTTGGAGACCATAGATCTCTCTGAAGTCCTTCGGGTTTTGCCCGGTTACTTTTTTGAAGATTCGATTAAAGTAAGAGGGATCTTTAAAGCCCATATCATAAGCAACCTCCTGAACATTCTTCTCTGTAAAGGCCAACTCTTTTTTACTTTCCAACAAGAGTTTATTGGACAGTAACTTTTTTATGGAAAAGCCGACCTTGTCTTTGACGAGTTCCTGAGCAACGTTTCCATTGATGTTAATAAGGTCGGCTACGTCATTATGCGTCAAGTGATTTTGGAACTCCTGATCTATTACTTCCTTGATATCAAAAATAATGTGGTACTCTTCTTTACTGGCCTGAAATGGGTTTTGCCAAAACCATTGCTTGGAGGAGACATCTATTATGCTGGCGTTTTCTTTGTTGAATACAGTATTCGACAGATACCGCTGGCAATCTTGACATTCCTGAAAATTGATATAGCCTAAGGACACGAGATGTTTAAAGAGCACCCTGACTTCTTTGTCCTGAAACAGCTGCTCATCTTCGAATTCTATCTTCCGGATTACAAAATTGGTAGAAAGAAATTTGATGTACTGCCCCTTTTCAAGATAGATAAGCTTGTCCTTCCAGTCTGTATAGTTTTTGAAATCGACTTGGATACTCCCACTCCCCTCCAAAATATGGAATAAGGAGTTTCTTTTTACAAAGTAAACTTTGTCCGGTTCGGGGATGAACTTGGCTATCAATTTGATTTCAGTCTAAACTCACCTAAATATAATCACCTAATCAAAGTGACTTATGTAATGTATAAGACACTCTTCTGAAGGTTTACAGACTCCAATGACCTGAGAATATAGCCTGTTACTCTTTTCCTTTAAGCAGGGACACTTGATATTCAAGTCTCTTAATTTCACGCATAAGGGCATTTTTATCCATTTGGTTCCAACTCCAAAGTTTCATCATCATCATTGCCATAAAACCGATGAGCGAGTAAAACATCCACTCGACTTTCTCCATCATAACTTCAGCATTCAGCATATTAGTAAACGTATAGATGGCCACAGCAAAAATCACCAGATTCATAAAGACCATCAGCACGTTCATCCATTTGTTTCGTCCTTTAAAAAGACTCAATATTTGACCAGGGATATTCTGTTCTCCCATTTCATCGAAGTATGCGGCTTCCTCTTTAGAAAGTGCCTGATGTATCAAATCGTCAATCTCTTTGTCTGATTTATTCATGATTCATTTCTTTTAGTTTTTCTTTCAATTCCTTTCGTGCGTAAAAGAGTCTAGACTTCACGGTGCCTTCTGGTAGGTCCAATTGCTTTGCAATCAACTTTACTGAATGCTTTTCCAAATAGAATAGTCTTAACATTTCCTGATGCAATACGGGTAAGGATCGTATGCACAGTAACAGCTGATGGATAACCTTCTCTTGCTCATTGTCACTTTGGTCGGACACCTCCAATGAGTGGCGTCTTTCTTCGACCACTTGTCTATCTCTTTGAAGTTTTCTGATCGCGTCTGCAGACCTTCTTTGAACGATTCTATAGGCCCAAAACCTGAACATTGCAGGGTCCTGAAGCTTATGTAGGCTCTTGAAGATGGACATCCAGCTCTCCTGAGCAATCTCATAGGCCTGATCTTGATCTTTCAAGAAGTTAAACGCCCAGCTTAGAAGTTTCGGTTGCCAGCGCTTCCACAAGAGGCCAATGGCTTCCTGATCTTTCTCCTGACATCGGATCACGAGTAATTCATCGAATATCTGGTCTGAACTGCGTCCCATTGAACTTCACTAAGGAGTCTTAAAAAAGACTCGAAGGTTCAATGAAATTAGAAATATTTTGAATTGACATGATTGGACAGCAAAAAAGAGATGGGTCTCTTAGGCCTCAACCTTTTCATTGCCCTCTAAAAAGGAATTCACTGTATCGATCAACTTCTTATAGCTCACGGGCTTAGTGAGATACTCATCCATACCGGCTTCCATACATTTCTCACGTTCCCCAGCCATGGCAGCCGCGGTTAAGGCAATAATTGGAATATTCGCTTTCCTTCCTTCCATTGCCCTAATCTGCCGTGTGGCCTCGTAACCATCCATGATCGGCATTTGTAAATCCATAATAATCAGATCGAAATGGTGATCTTTAAACTTCTGAATTGCCTCCTCCCCATTCTCAACACAGGTGACTTTCATCCCTTTATTACCCAACATCTTCAAGGCTACTTTCTGATTGGTTGGGTTATCTTCCACTACCAATATTCTGGCTTTTGAGAGTACCGGTCTCTTAACTGATTTTTCTTTCCCCTTTTTTCTTAAAGGCTGTTCCTCACTTATGTACTCTTTAGACTTAACGTAGAATTTAAATATGGATCCTTTACCCACCTTACTTTCAACCCAAAGGTCTCCTCCCATCTTTGTCACCAATTCCTTACTAATACTCAGTCCCAAACCAGTGCCACCGTATTTTCTAGTGTTACTGGTATCAGTCTGAACAAACCGATCGAAGATTGTTTCCTGAGCCTCTTCGGGAATACCTATACCCGTGTCGGTCACGGTAAACCATATCTCCATTTCACCTTCATCCTCAGATAATGCCTCTGCAAAAATTGACACTCCACCTTCATGGGTGAATTTTATGGCATTTGACAACAGGTTAGTCAATACTTGACGCACATATCTTTCATCGCCCAAAACTAAAGGCGGCACATCTGGTAATACCCAATACTTAACAGTGATGTCCTTCTTTTTGGCAGGTATTGAAAATGTAGCAACAATATCGTTAAGTAGATCTTTAACACTATATGGCTCGCAGGACAGTTCTATCTTGCCAGACTCAATTCTCGTGATATCCAGAATATCATCTACAATAAGTTTGAGTGAGGTAGCAGAACTAGAAATAGTCCTTAATATGTCCTTTTGCTCTTCATCCAAATTGTTGTCCAGTGAATACTCAGTAAGCCCTATGATTCCATTCAATGGCGTTCTTATTTCATGGCTCATGTTGGCCAGAAACTTATTTTTGATTGTGTTTGCGTCTTCAGCAACCACCAGTGCTTGAACTAAAGCCTCCTCAACTTCTTGCCTTTGGTTAATTTCTCTTCTTAACTCTGAAGAACGGGCGTTAACCATAGATTCAAGTTCCTGTCGCTTCCGTACAGCTCGCTTCTCTCGGAGCCAGAGCAATAAAAATATTACGCCTAAGCCTGCGACTACAATGAGTGATCTAAACCAGAAGGTCTGGTAATAGTGCGGTTCTACAATAATTGTTAATCTGGTTTCTTCTGACCACTCTGGCGAGAGCCTACCTTTTGACTGAAAAACAAAGTCAAATGACCTATCGGCTGGAATGTTTTGATAGGTCGCTTTACCGGTATTCTTTACTTCCGTCCAATGTTGATCATGCCCCTCAAGCTTATACCGATAGACTACATCATCGGGTCTCAAATAATCCAAAGCAGAGAAATTAAGTGTAAAGTCATTTTGCTCACAATTGAGCCTGAGTGACTTCAACAAAGAGATGTCTGTGACCTCTCCATCACTGTTTTTTGGAGCAAATGGCTCACCATTAACAGAAAGACCAATGAAAGTGGGTCTATGAGAAACTTGATAATCTATGATGTCTTCCGGACTAAATGTCGTTACTCCACTCAATCCTCCCATAAGAATTTCACCATTGGAGGTTATGGAACTCGCCTTTGCAGAAAATTGATTGCCTTGGAGCCCATCTGAAATGTCATAATTCCTAATAGCGAAACTGTCAAGTTTACTATCGACCTGAAACAGTTTACTGGCACCACTATTCGTTGAAAGCCATAGATCACCATGAGTATCCTCAATTATGGATCGAATATCATTAGAAGCAAGACCACGCTCTTTATTGAGCTGATGCAATACTAATCCTTCATTATCAATGGCTAAAACTCCATCTTGTTGTGTCCCCAACCAAATACGATTTTGGGTATCCCGAAAAATCATATTTATAGGTATTTCTGTAGACATGCCCTCTTCCAGGTTGGTCAATTCCATTTTGATGAGTGCACCGTCTTCAAAATTATAGAGTCCCTTATCAGTAGCAACTAATATTTGATCCTCGAATTTCTTGATATCGCTTATTTTCGGGTAACCGGAAAAGCTCAGTTCTTCACCAAAAAATGGTACCTCACTAAGCACACGATTTACACTTGAATACACCTTGACACCCTGAGTGGCTGTGCCGAGCCACAAATTGTCTTCTTCATCAGCCATTACAGAGAGAATCTCCAAACCCTTTAACTGCTCAGGCATCACGTAATTAAATGACTTACCTTCTCCAGTCCATTTCACCAGTCCATCGTCAGTACCCAACCAGAGGTAGTTGGCACTACACTGTGCAATGGACAAAACCTCACCCGCCCGCTGACTAATATCCTTGCTGAATGGATAATGCTTGAAGGTTTTAGAGACTGCATTATATCGAGAGATCCCTTTCCTGGAACCAATCCAATTATCTCCTGACTTTGAGGAAACGATGGAAAAAACATTATAATCCATCAAGTCAGTCTCAGTTCCTTGCTCATCAGACTGACCTATATAACCAAACAAATTATCTGCTTTATGAAAATAGTTGATTCCCGAATTTGGGGTTGTTATCCAAACCGATCCCATTTCATCCTGATAAACCTCACGGATCACTCTATCGGAAAGTGAAAATCCATTGTCGAAATCATACTGGTAAGAGGCTACCGAATTGTCTTTGAGACTGAGCACATTGATGCCATCCATGGTTGACACCCAAATCTTATCTTGGTCAATCAGCGACACATCATTTACGAAGTCATTGTTCAATGTGTATTGTCTGCTGCTTGTTGAAAATAAATCAACTTTATTTTCAACGGCATTGTATCTGATCAATCCATCTCCCCTTGAACCCATCCACAAGCTGTTTTCAATAGCCAAAAGGCTGGTGATTTCAGACCTATCACCAATACCGGCATTCGAGAGCCTCTTTCCCCTGAGTTCATACAAGCCTTCTGACGTACCTGCCCATAAATTAGTTTGATAGAACTCAAGATCGTTTAGCTTCAACCTGTTTCCCCGAACACCTTCAGCTACAATGACCGAGGTTAGTTCCAAAGAAACCCCATCCAGAACAACCAGTTTGTCATTATTGATAAGCCATATATCTCCCTCTTGATCCTCAACTATGTCGTAAATGGTATTGATAGTTTTTCCAAGCCCATCGGAGTCCAACGCGAGTCGACTGAAAGTTTTCGTGTCTCGATTATAAAGATTTAAGCCATCGCGAGTACCCACCCAAAGCCGCTTGCGGCTGTCTTCAAACAGCACTGTAACATGATCATTGCTGAGGGTGGAGGTATCCGTACGGTCATTTCTATAGATGTCAAACTCAGAGTAGTCCGTCATTCTGTTAAGCCCCTCTTCTGTACCGAACCAGAGAAATCCTTTATAATCCTGTAGGGAAACAGTGGTTTTGTCGCTTGACAAGCCGTAATCCGCGAAAAGTTGATAGAAAAATGGACTAGCCGATTGGGCTGAAATGCTTAAACAAGAACAGCATAGCATTATACTGAGTAGTAGTAGTCTCATGTTCGTGGTCCAGGTGAAGAAGCAAATTAGTATAAATGTGCCTTAAAAAAAAATTACAACTACCTGATTAACAGAGATTACAAACCTTGAAGGGTTAGAAACCCACAAAATGTAAAGTTCGTCAAATACCTTTGATAAAGCTCTCTTTTTTAAATGCTGGATCTGGGTACTTATAGAAACCCTCTCCGGTTTTCACACCCAGCTTACCGGCATCCACATATGTTTTGAGCAATGCAGCAAAAGCTTGACTCTTTTTATCCGGTTGACTGCTGGTAATATGCCATGCTGTATCTAAGCCCACAGTATCTAAAACACCAAAAGGTCCCATATCCATTTTGAAATTGCCCATCCAACTTCGATCAATATCTTCTATACTACCCACATCCATTGTTTTTAAGGCCCCAGCCGCGCCAATCAAGGCCATAAGCATATAGTTAAAAATGTAACCCGGGTTTTCCTTTTTGACGAATACTGGTGTCTGCCAAAGCTTCTCTCCCATTTGGAAGAGTAAGTCTGGAATCCAGGAAGCAGTAGTTTGATGGGGCATAATATCGACTACATTGGCATAAAAGACATCATGGAAATGGAAATTGCAGAACCGTTCTGTCCTGCCTGTAGCGTCTGCCAGATCAGAAGGTAATAGGTACGAAGTGTTAGAGGTAAACAGTGTCTTATCTGGACAAAGTTTTCCAAACTGCTCCCATACCTTCTTCTTCAGTTCGAGGTTTTCGGTGACAGATTCGTTTAAGAAATCAGCATTGTCAGCAGCATCATTTGCATTAGTTGTGAAAGTCAAACGCTGTTTTGCGGCTTCTGCCTCTTTTTCGGAAAGCTTTTCATTCCTAACAAGCATCTTCAGAATGCTCTCTTGGATTTTAATCGCAGAATCAAAAGTGGATTCATCAATGTCATAAATCGTGGTTTCGAAACCACTGATTGCTGATTGTAAACCTACTCTCAAGCCTAGCGTGCCTGCACCCAGAATGAGTACTTTGTTGATGTCTTCAATTTTCAATTCCATAATTTCATATTTAACCACCTCGGCCTTCGGCCACTCCTCCTTACAAGGAGGAGACTATTAGTTCACAAAATTTTAGTCCTCCACTTTTCAAGGGGAGGTGCCCGCAGGGCGGTGGGGTTGTCAATTTTACTCTTCTCATTGCCTTAATCATTCCGAACCCTCTCAAATAGATCCTGAAACAAGTTCAGGATGACGTCTTATTTTCATATCACCTCAACCTCTGGCCACTCCTCCTTACAAGGAGGAGACTTTTAAAGTCAAATCTTATCTTTCTCTATCGCCTTTGCCGCATTAACCCCACAGGCTTTTACAGCATATATGAGGTTGGCAAAACGAGCGTCTTGTGTTAATCCTTTCTTATATCGAGCGTATATCTGCTGAATAATGACACCGATCTTAAAGGCCCCAAAGGCGTAATAGTACACTAAGTTTTTTAGATCGAAACCTGTTCTTTCTCCATAGCGATCGGCAAACTGAGCCCGATTTAAATTACCGGGTAGCCAGGTAAGACTGAACGGTTTCAAGGCTTCCGAATCGTCAGCCTGAGCCCAATAAGCAAGTGAAGTCCCCAAATCCATCAATGGATTACCTACGGTGGACATTTCCCAGTCCAACACGGCAGTAATCTCACTTAAGTTATCTGGGTTGAGTACGAGGTTATCATACTTGTAGTCATTGTGTATAAAACTGACGTGCTCCTGTTTTGGCAAGTGCTCTTCCAACCATTTCGTGACAGCATTCATTGATCCCAGCTCGTCAGTCTCGGCTTTATGATAGCGTCTAATCCATCCTTCTACCTGCCGTTGCGTATAACCCTCGGGTTTACCGAAGCTGTTGAGGCCAGAAGTCTCAATGTCCATTGTATGCAATGCCGCTAGGTTGTCAATGCAAGCTTCTGAAATAGATTTCATCAAGTCGGGACTGAGGTTAATGTCCTTCGGGGGTCTTCCTCTAAGAATAACACCCTTTACGCGCTCCATCATATAGAATTCAGAACCTAGTACAGACTCATCATTACAGAACAATACGGGTGAAGGAACTTTCGGGTAAACTGGTTTCAACAAGGACAATACCTTGAATTCCCTACTCATGTCGTGTCCACCTTTGATATTGGCACCGAACGGAGGTCTTCTTAAGACATATTCTCTATTGCCCGATTTCAGCAGATAGGTGAGATTAGAAAAGCCACTAGGGAATTGAGACACCGCTATTTCTCCTGAAAATTCTGGCAGGTTATCCGATAGAAAGGCCTTAAGTCTATCAAGGTCTAACTCCTCTCCTTTTCGTATGTCTTTGGGTTGGTCAATCATTTAATAAGTCTCTAGCAGTAAGGATCAAGGTTGAAGAGGTTCATTTTATAATCCATACTCTTTTAGTATGCTCCGAGCCAGACTGGATTTATGTACTTCATCAGGTCCATCATATATTCTTGCCCCTCGTTCATGCCTATACCAAAACGAAAGCAGAGTATCATCTGTAATTCCAAGAGCACCGTGTACTTGTACCGCTCTGTCCAAAACTTTCATCAAGACATCAGCCACGTAGAACTTGATGGTCGATATTTCTATTCTGGCAGCTTTACTTCCTTCGGCATCCATTTTCTGTGCAGCATGAAGCACCATATATCTAGATGCATTGATCTCAGCGCGACTTTCTGCTATCCAGTTCTGTATCGTCTGCTGATGACCCAGTTTTTTACCTTCTCTGAGTTCTCTACTAGCAGCTCTTTGGCACATCATATCAAAAGCTCGTTCGCATATCCCAATCCAGCGCATGCAGTGGTGGATTCTTCCAGGACCAAGGCGCTGCTGTGCTAGCATAAAGCCCTCGCCCATTTTACCGATCAAATTAGCCTTCGGCACACGGCAATTATTAAACCTTACTTCGGAGTGACTTAGGTAGCCACCTCCTTCATCTCCCATGATAGAGATATTCCTTACATTTTCGAACCGAGGATTATCCAGCGGCACGACAATCATGCTCGCGCGCTCATAGGGGCTTGCATCAGGATTAGTGACGGCCATTACAATGGTAAAGGCAGCACCATCAGCAGCTGTAGTAAACCATTTGTGCCCATTGATTACATACTCATCCCCCTCCAACACTGCCGTAGTGCCTAGGTTCACGGGGTTGGATCCAGCAAATTCAGGCTCGGTCATGGCAAAGCAACTTCTGATATCTCCGTTGATTAGCGGCTGTAGATATTGAGCCTTTAATTCATCAGAAGCAAACTGATGCATCAGTTCAATATTACCTATATCAGGGGCTTGGCAATTGAGCACATAGTGGCCGAGTGGTGTTCCTCCCAAAAGCTCAGAGATTTGACCAAACTCCGTCATGCTCAGCCCAAGTCCTCCTTCTTTTTCAGAAAGATATGGTGTCCATAGTCCCAAGGATTTAGCCTTATTCCTGAGCTCATCCAGCTGATGTTTGGTTTCGCTCCAAGCACCATGAATCATTTGTAACTCCAATGGACATACATCCTCTTCTATAAAGGTCTTCACCTTCGGGTAAAGTGCTTTGAGTTTATCTGTAGCAAATAGGTTGGTCATTGGTTATTGGTCAGTAGTCAATAGTATTAGTGATTGGTTAATCAGAAATCAGGGTGTTAAAATTACTAGGCAGTGTATCCAAATTTTTTAATTCTACATTCTTCATTCAACATTAGATAGTATACCCCCCATCAGCGGTAATCGATGCACCCGTTACAAACTTAGAGGCGTCACATGCTAAGAAGAGCGCCAATCCTGCAATATCTTCTGGTTGTGCGAGCATTGGTAATGCCTGCTTCATCATCACCATTTTCAAAATCTTATCGTTCGAGGTCAGTACCTCACTGAATTTCGTTTCTATTAATCCAGGGCAAATCGCATTGGCTCGAATATTATCCGGACCCCATTCTCTTGCGAGGACCTTGGTTAACTGAATCATTGCTGCCTTACTCACCGAGTAAAGCCCCAAACCTTGTCCAGGAGTTATCCCTTCAATGCTACTAATATTTACCACAGATCCTCCACCTCTTGATTTCATAGAATCATAAGCATACTTGGCAAGGTTCAGCGGCCCTTTGACGTTCACATCCATGATCTTATCAAACGCATCGTCTCCGGCATCTTGCACTGGACCGAACACGGGATTTGCAGCAGCATTATTCACAATAATGTCAATACCTCCATAGGTGGCAATGGTCTGTTCAGCTAATGCTTTCACTTGAGTATCATCGCCCATGTGACAAGGAATTCCTATTGCTTTTAGACCAGCAGCGATAAACTCATCTGCTACCGCAGTAACAGCATCCAACTTCCGACTGGAAACAACCACTTCAGCTCCCTGTTGGGCAAGCGCCTGAGCGATATACTTGCCAATTCCCTTACTGGCTCCCGTTACAATGGCCACCTTGCCATCCAACCTAAAATTCTCTGCGATCTGCATGGATTAATGATTTTTATCTGCGTCAATGAAAGATAAATAATTAACTTGTTATGCTTGACGAGTATCACGTATTTCTCGTCTCAAACACCACCTCGCCTTTCAGGCACTCCTCCTCAAGGAGGAGAGTGATAGAAAAAATAATAAATATGAAAGCTGTACAATTTGAATCCCTAGGGAAGCCAACGGACGTTCTTCAAGTCGTTGACATTGCCATTCCAGAACCTGCTCCCGGAGAAATCCGAATCAAAGTAACCAAAGCCAATATCATTCCTGCCGATATCATGTTCATTCAGGGCATGTATGGCATTAGGCCTCAAATTCCACAAATCGGTGGCTTTGAAGGTACTGGAACGATCGATGCTTGTGGCGAAGGTGTAGATATGCCGGTTGGCAGTGGAGTTATTTTCACAGCCCTTGGATGTTGGGCAGAGTATGTATGTGTAGCCGCCAATAGCATCATTCCGAAACCTCCTACCATGTCTGATGATGTAGCATGCCAGGCCTTCGTCAATCCTTTAACAGCCTACGGAATGCTGATTGAGGCAGACTTGGAAGAGGGTGATTGGTTGATGTTGACAGCAGCAGCTTCGGCCTTTAGTAAATTTGTGATCCAAATTGCCGCAAACCGGGGAATCAATGTAATTGGAACGGTTAGAAGTGACGACCAAAAGCAGGCACTTTTAGACTTGGGCGCAGCAGCAATCATCAACGAAAAAACTGAGAATATCTACAAAGCTGTAAAGGCAGCCACAGGCGGAGCTATGGTTGGTGCTGCCTTCGATGCTGTAGGTGGTGAATTAGGAGATAAAGTGCTCAATGCGCTTCAACCGGGTGGGAAACTACTCGTCTATGGTCTATTGAGTCTACAACCCATACCTCTCAACAGCGGTCTTCTTATCTTCAAAAACCTGACAGTAAAAGGATTCTGGTTAACCACATGGTTTACGGGATTGTCTGGTGACGAAAGAAGAAGCATAGTACCAAAAATATTAGGAATGCTCACCGAGCAGTCTCTTAAGGCTGATGTAGAAGCACATTACTCACTAGACGAAATTCACAAGGCCATTGAACATATGGAAAGCCCAGGCCGAAAAGGAAAAATACTTCTCAACATCTCATAAGCTCTTTAGCCTCTAAAACTCAAACCATGAAAACTAGATTAACACTCGCCTTTTTGCTCCTTTTTAGCGTTGCAGTATTTGCTCAAAATGGGGCGACACTCACTAAAGGTCAGCCTGCCTCAGTTGGCATGTCTTCCGATGCTTTAGACAAGATCGATCAGCACGTGCAAGCCTATATGGATAAAAACAAGCTGCCAGGTGGATCATTTATGGTAGCCAAAGAAGGAAAAGTCATTTATAACAAAAGCTTCGGCTTTCGGAGCTCCAAAAACAAACAGGCCTATGGCGAAGGAGATATTTGGAGACTAGCATCAATGACTAAGGCTGTTACTGCGGTTTCTATTATGCAGCTCTATGAGCAAGGTAAAATTGGCTTGGACGACCCTGTTCACAAATACATTCCAGCTTTTAAGGATCAGGTAGTGCTAGACGAATTCAACGAGGCAGACTCTAGTTACACCACTGTACCTGTGGAAAAAGATGTCACTGTCAGAAATCTGCTGACGCATACCTCAGGTATTGTATACGGTAGCTTTAACCCAGGTAAATTGATGGCGGTCTATCAGAAGTTCGATATGAACGTTGGTTTCTCGCATGAGACCTGGACAACTGAGGAGTGGATTAATCGATTGGCTAAAGTACCATTGGCACACCAGCCAGGAGAAAGATTCTCTTATGGTCTGAACATGGATGTACTCGGTAGAATTATTGAAGTTGTATCAGGGACAACCTTAGATAAATACTTCAAAGCCAATATTTTCGATCCATTGGGAATGAAAGACACCTACTTCTACCTGCCGGAAAGCAAGTTTGATCGATTAGTTGGTGTTTATGCCAATCTTGGAGACCGATGGATGACCGTAGAAGAAATGGGCAGGACCCAGGGCACTGACTACCCCAAAAAAGGCCCTCGAAATATTTTTGCTGGTGGTGCAGGTCTTTCCTCAACTATGATGGACTATGCAATTTTCATCAATACCCTGGTCTCTGGTGGTGGAGATATTCTTGGTGCAGATGCGCTGGCAGAAATGAGCAGAGACCAAATGCCAGATGTTATTAATGATTACAAGCCCGACAGATATCAGATGATCGGAAGTGCTTTTGCATTGGGTTTTACGGTTTATCTTGACTCACCGACCAAAAGAAGTCCGAAAAGCCCAGGCACCTATGAGTGGGGTGGTTACTTTAATACCAAGTTCTTCATCGACCCTCAGGAGCAGATGATCTTTGTAGGCATGACTCAGATAGCCGGCTTCAATGACAATACCTTCTGGGAAGACATGTACAAGCTCATCTACGAATCAATAGAAGATTAATATTTGGATAAACGGGTAAGCAATATATATTCAGTACAGAACCTATATTTACGTGGCTCAAATATTTTTTTAATATTTTTTTAATATCCTAATTAACTGAAAAACAGACTGTTGTATCGTCATAAAATTTCCTTCTTTGCTTTCTCCAAAACTTAATCTTTGGAATTACGAAAACCTTTTTAATACATTTGCAGCACAGAAAAACGAAATGACAAAAAGTTATCTACATAGCGAATTTACAGCACCAGCTCTACTGCTGGATAGCCAAAATTCAATTGTATCCCGGTTCGGGGAAAGTTAATTTTCAGATGAAGAAATTGACAACCCGAGCCATATGGTTCGGGTTTTTTTGTGCTTAAAATTTGAGAAAATGCTACAACTGATGAAGCAAATACAAACGAAGAATTTAAATCAACTCAACCAGAGTCATTATGACTTTGCTTGTGAGGGAATAAATATGATTCAAAAGGTCGATGAAATGATGACTTGACAAAACTGATTTATCGGTTTTGAAAAGCCCGGCCTTCTGAAGGTCGGGCTTTTTTTATTCCTGTCAGGGTGGCCGAGTGACTAGGTACTGGTCTGCAAAACCTTTAGGAGGGCCTGTCTGCCGACAAGGTTCGAGCCTTGGCCTGGTATCATTTGAATTGACCTATAGCTCAACGGGTTAGAGTGCCAGTCTTGTAAGCTGGAGGTTCCAGCCTTGCCTGCCGGCAGGCAGGGTTCAAGTCCTGGTAGGTCGACTGAAGTGAGCATATCCTCCCTTTGGGGAGCCTTGCCTACCGGCAGGCAGGGTGCTCGAAGAGCTGAGGGGTAAAGCTAGTTACCCCGAAGGAAACTAGGATGCTAAAGGAGAGGCAGAACGGGTGTCTCCTGATTTAGAGAAGGCCTGCCTGCCGCAGGCAGGGTTAAAGGCCCTAAACAGTCTCCCGAAGTTTCGGGACGTTCGGGTTGTGATGTTTGTAAAAGCTCTAAAGTGAATAGCAGGTTATTCTGACACAAAGCTTGTAGATCTCAAGCCTAATGAAAGGATAACCTAAATGGAAATGCGATAACGTAGGAGAGTTATATCGGTCTGTAAAACCGATGCCATGCGCTGAATAGGTTCGAATCCTATCATTTCCACCAAGAGTGAGGCTATCTAGAGAGCCTCACCTTCTGTCTCAGTGGTGAAACAGGTATACACAGCAGTTTTAGAAACTGCCTCCACATGGAATGTAGGTTCGAATCCTACCTGAGACACGGAAATTAAGTTCAGGTATAAGACCTGATGAGGGCTTTGTAATGCCCCATAGTGCTTAGCCAATAGGTTAAAGTATGCTGCTTTTAGTTGGATAAGGTTTCCATCATGACGCTTAAGACGGAGGTTCGAATCCTCCCCCCCGATTGTATCGGGGTAACTCAGAGGTTAGAGTAGAGCACCCTTTTGAAACGGGGAATGGACTGTTAATCCATCAGAAGTACTGACTTCTTTAAAAACCAGGAACACCAGGAAGTGGTGTTTGATAGGTCCCTGAATAACTCTTCGAGTTAAAAAGGAACATTTTGATATAACCGAATGATCAGGATACCGCTTGTTGCGGTACTTGACTCTCTCATGACAATGGATAGTACTTATGGGTGGCACCCATACTTATTGTGCCTGAATCAAGAAAGACTCATGTATCAATTCAAACTCAATGTGATTTCCGTTTTGGACGAATGACCTATCACCACCCTTCCTATTTGAAAGACATTATTAGGCCAATAGTGATATATAATAATTAACCGAGTGGCCTCATCCCCAGCCCTTCTCCATCTGGAGTAGGGAGCAATAAAGACTTGCAAGTCCTCTCCTTTGGAGAGGATTTAGGAGAGGCGCTCACAAATTTTAGAAAAATGAAAAGGATACGAATTAACCAAGGTAAAGTGGCGCTGGTTTTCAGAAATGGAGACTATCGCAACATGCTTACGGCTGGTACGCATTGGGTATCTCTTTTCGACAATGTAGTCGAATATGATATGGCCAAAGAGTTCCTGGCACCCAAGTCACTAGACTTGCTTTTGAGAGATGAAAAACTCGCATCACAATTACATGTGATCACCATAGGTGACTCAGAAATTGTATTGAGATATGAGAGAGGAAACTTTCAAGAGGTGTTAACACCAGGTACTTATACCTACTGGAAAGGCCTTGTCGACTACGAATTCATTCCAATTGATTTGAGTGATTACGAGGTCAGCAATGGTCTGGACAAAGCCGTACTTATGTCTGGTGACCTTCACCCCTACCTAAGGGTGTTTACCATCGAATCATATGAGCAAGGTTTGCTTATGGTAGATGGAAAGTTTAGCAGAAAGCTCGCTGAAGGTATTCACTACTTCTGGAAAAACAGAACACCTTTGATTGTACTGAAAGCTGATATGAGGCAGGTACAAATGGAGGTTAGCGGCCAAGAAATTCTAACCAAGGACAAAGCTGCGTTGAGAATCAATTTTTATGGTCAATACAAGGTAAAAGACATTGTCAAAGCCTTGATAGACAATAAGGATTTCGAGAAACAACTCTATGTGTTCATGCAAATCGCGCTGAGGGAGTTTGTCGGCAGATTTACATTAGATGAATTGCTTGAGGAAAAAGCTTCTTTGGCCACTTATGTCAAAGAAGTGCTAAAAGCCAAAGCCAAGGATCTGGGAATTGAGATCAGGGACTGTGGTGTCAAGGACATCATTTTGCCCGGTGAAGTAAAAAACATCATGAACCAAGTATTGGTGGCACAGAAACAAGCGCAAGCCAATGTAGTCACAAGAAGAGAGGAAACTGCCTCTACTAGAAACTTACTTAACACCGCCAAATTGATGGAAGACAACGAAATGTTATTCAAGTTGAAAGAGATGGAATATGTTGAAAAAATCGCTGATAAAGTGAGCAACATTTCACTCTCAGGTGGCAACAAGGTGCTAGACCAGTTGAAGGAATTCTTCACTGGGTTTAAATAAGTTTTAAAAACACGGAACTCAAGGGTACGTCACCCTGAAACACACCTTTCTTGGTGGGTTCAGGAGACGTTACCTGATGGTTCTGGTGTCAAAGAACAAGTATGGAGAACATATTAACCACTTGAGGGCTAGCTGCCCTCTGAATTTTAGAAAAATGGACATTTACGAAACGTACATCGAAAATGTGATTCAGTTGGCAGATGAAGCCATGAATGATGGTAATTATGAAGAAGCAAAGAGTCTACTTGAAAGTGGCTTGATGGAAGAGCCTGGCTATGCAAAATTGCATATGAAAATGGGTGACTTCTATCAGTACCACTTAAAGAACCCTGGGCTATCCGAAATGCACTATCAGTTGGCCATAAAGTTTAATCCAACATTAGAAGATGCGTATGAAGAGCTTATTGAGCTTTACAATGAACATAAAAAATATGCCGGCCTTCGCTACTGGATGCTGAAAGCAGAAAAAGTAGAAGGCCTTAATAAGGCATTTGTTTATACACAACTGGGCCTGCTTTCCGAAAGAGAAGGTGGGTTTCAAAAAGCAATCGAGTACTTCAAAAAAGCGCTTCTAGATGCTATGGACAACTATGACACTGATGAATTGAAAAAGCACATTAAGAGAAACAAGTATAAATCTGCAGAGCTGGGTAAGAAGTCCGGCTCTGCTTAACCAAGATGGTCACTGAATAAATGGTACGCTCAGCATCAGCATCTTGAAAAACTGCTGGGCGCAAAACAATTATGAAGTTTACATTGAAAGAAATCGTAAAAGACAATCAGGTATATTTTTCTCATTATTGGGCAGATCATCTGTATTACCATGTTTCGGTAAAAGAAATTAAATACAGTTTCCCAGTTCCACTCGAGGATATTGGCGATGCCACATTCTTGAATGAAGACAAGGCCATTATCATGATGAGATACATTAGAAAAGCAATCGCGGACGGCACTTTCGTCAACGCGAATTAGAGAATAACATTAAATTATAAAATCATGGCATCTAGAAAATTAACAGGAAAGGACCTGAAAAAGCTAGGTTTCCCCGAAGGGAGAGCCATTGGTGAAGCCATGCGCGTGATGGAAACCGCCTACAAAGGCAAGTCCATACTTCACAAGAAGTCTATGCTTAAAAAAGTATTGGAAACCCCAGCACTTTACGCAAAGCATGATACCCTTGGCCCAGTGGCCACTGCATTGATGATAAGCGAGATATCCAATAAACCGTTGGAGATGCGCCAAAAGAGAATTCCATATGCCATTTATGGGCAAGAGGGAATTGAACCTGGCGCTATCAACCAAATGGAGATTGCGATGAAGTTACCTGTTGCCAAGTCTGGCGCTTTGATGCCGGATGCTCACCAGGGATACGGACTTCCTATTGGAGGTGTACTGGCCACAGAAAACGCAGTGATTCCATATGGTGTAGGGGTAGACATTGGCTGCAGAATGTGTATGACGCTATATGACATCCCTCCTGCTTATGTGCATCAGAGCACAGCAGCATTAGAGAAGATGTTAATGGACAATACCCATTTCGGTCAAAGCTCATTCAAGCGTCCAATGGACCATGAGGTACTTGAAAATAGTCTTTTTGGTGAAATCAATATCATCAAGTCGCTGAAGGACAGAGCATGGAGCCAGATTGGATCTTCTGGTGGTGGCAATCACTTTGTTGAATTCGGCATTGGAGAAATCCTATCTGATGACAATGAAATCAATCTACCTAAGGGCAAATACTTATCGGTACTCTCCCACTCAGGATCGAGGGGACTCGGTGCGAATATCGCGAGACATTACACCAAGTTGGCCATGGACATGACCAAGTTACCGAGCGAAGCCAAACATTTGGCCTGGCTGGATCTAGATTCAGAAGCAGGACAAGAATACTGGTTGGCCATGAATTTGGCAGGTGAGTATGCCTCGGCATGCCATCACCAGATTCATGAAAGGTTAGCCAAGGCTCTTGGAGAAAGGCCGCTGGCAATGGTAGAAAACCACCACAACTTTGCTTGGAAAGAGCAAGATGGTGATGGCAATGAAATCATTGTACACCGAAAGGGAGCAACTCCAGCAGGTGAAGGGGTAATGGGCATTATTCCTGGATCCATGACATCTCCGGGCTTTATTGTCAGAGGTAGAGGGGTTCAAGCATCTATCAACTCTGCGGCACATGGGGCAGGTAGGTTAATGTCTAGAACCAAAGCCAAGCAGAATCTTTCGAAGAAAGAAGTGAAACAGCATATTAAAGAAGCTGGTATCACCTTGATTGGCTCTGGACTAGATGAAGCACCACAGGTGTATAAGGACATCCATCAAGTGATGGACAGACAGAAAGACCTTGTGGATGTAATCGGCACATTCCAGCCCAAAGTGGTGAGAATGTGTGGCGCAAACGAGGCCAAAGGCGGTTTTCAGGAAGTGGATTAAAAAAGGAGGCACTAAATAAGTGCCTCCTTTAATGGTAGTAATGAGACGAAAGCTTTATTTTAATCTGGCGCAACTCAAGCGAGTGCGATAATCCTTACTACCTTGAAACAATCAATCTCTCAGTGTAGCTACTTCCATCTTCAAGCTCTACCTTGAGCAGGTAATACCCTTCCTTTACATCACGCAAATCAATTTCATTTGCACCCTCGTACACCTTATACTTTTTACCATCTGGATAGATCAAAATCAACTTGTCAATGGGCAAAGGCGCATCGATCAGTATTCTATCACTGGCCGGGTTAGGATATAACTTTATAACAGCCCGAGGCCTCAAAGGATCTATAGAGGTCACTACGGTCACAATAACCGTTAAATTGACGCTAGCCGAGTATTCTCCATCACTCACACTAATCTCAAGCTCATAGGAATTATCCCCATTTTCATCCAAAGGTTTGTGAAAACTAGGAAGAGACTGGAAATTCAATATTGAACCTTTAATAGTAAAAAATGAAGCGTCTGCACCTGATAAAGTAAAGCTTAAATCATCATTTTCAGGGTCATTGGCAAATAGTTCTAACACCTCTACGACATCCCCCTCTAAAGAGGTTGTTCTTGGTATATCAATGGAAGGTGCTTCATTTTGATTGATGACCGTGATAGTCACCGATTGATTGGTATCAAGACTTCCATCACTCACAGTAACTTCTACTTCATACTGACCGTTCTGGTCAGCATCACTTGGGGCTTCAAAGTCTGTTGCTTCGATGAATTTCAGGTTAGTCCCCTCTATCTCAAAGAGTGAGGCATCTGCACCAGACAAAGCCCAGCTTAGATTATCTCCCTCAGGGTCTATAGCTATCAGTTTGACAATGGCGGTAGTGTTCTCTTCTATAGAAACTTCTGAATCCAGATCAAACTCAGGAGACTCGTTTTGATTAGTGACTGTGACAGTCACCGATTGATTAACATCAAAGGTGCCATCACTGACGGTTAGACCCACCTCATACTGACCGTTCTGGTCAGCATCACTTGGGATTTCATAGTCTGCAGCATCTGTAAATTTCAGATTGGTTCCTTCTATCTCAAATAGCAAGGCATCTGCACCTGATAAAGTCCAGCTTAGATTATCTCCTTCTGGGTCTGTAGCTACCAGTTCGACAATGGCGGTAGTGTTCTCTTCTATAGAAACTTCTGAATCCAGGTCAAACTCTGGGGACTCATTTTGATTGGTGACGGTAACGGTCATCGATTGACTGACATCAAAGGTGCCATCACTTACAGTTAGCTCTACCTCATACTGGCCATTTTGGTCGGCATCACTTGGGGCTTCATAGTCTGCTGCATCTGAGAACTTAAGATAAGCTCCTTCTATTTCAAATAGTGAGGCATCTGCACCTGATAAAGTCCAGCTTAAATCTCCGCCTTCCGGATCAGTTGCAACCGGAACGACTATTTCCACGGTATTCTCTTCCACACTAAGTTCCGTGCCCACATTGAACTCTGGTGCTTCGTCTTGGTCTAGCATATTGACCCTTAAGAATTGAGAAAAGCTACTGGAAGCATCAGACACTTCAACCTCCAACCAGTAGATACCGTCTTGATCTCCATCTGATGGATTTTCATAGTCTAACTCTCCTTGCAAGATTAGATTCTCTCCATCCAATACAAACTGATCAGCATCTTCTCCTTTTAAGGTCCATCTGAATTCGCCACTTTGAATTTCAAGATCAGAAAGTGACAGTGTGAACTGACTATTTTCCTCCACCTCAAAATGGTCTTCCAGTACAAACCTCGGTACCAAGTCAGCTTCCTGCACAACCACTCTTTGAGATACAAAGGTTGGTTGGTTGTTTTCATCTCCTGCCTGACGTGCCATAATTTCAACTTCTCCAATGCCATGGATGGTGGCGATATTATCGTCAATAGAAATAATTGAAGGATCGGAACTAGACAGAGTGACCTCTAAACCTGATGAAGCTGATGCTATTAGTTCAAATGGTTCATCTGCCTCGGTTTTATCCTCTATCCATTCAAAGGCGATGTATTGTAAACTTTGATCAGCAATCCAGGCTTGTGCCTCTGTAGTAATATCCCACCTTAGCGTATCTTGAAAATATATTAGCTGATCAGCCTTAGAAGACAGACTAAAGATTTTGTAGATATTATCTCTTCCTCCTTGATAGTCCCTTTTAGAACTCAGGTCAGGAATTTCAGGGTTCTGCATGTTTCTATAAACCTTCTGGGCGAATTCATAGCCATAGATATCATAGAAGTAAATCAATAGCCCACTCATCATATCATTAATACTATTCCATTGACTCCATGGAAACAAAGATGATTTCCAAGTATTTTCAAACGTATACCCTCTGTTATCAACGTAAGTCCTTAAGTAACCTACATGACGATCATACCACAACTCTAGATCCCAACCGAAATAGTTCACTTCATAACCAAGTTCTGTAGGCAAAACATATGGAGTAAACCCAGTAAATCCATTAGTCCAAAAACCTGATACAGCATCACTCTCATCCATTATCCAATCAATCTTATTCAAGTTAGATGGTAACCAAAAGTTCCTGGTTTGCTCATAAATAAATATCTGATGTATCCTTGGTTCTAAGATCGAATTGTACTGTTCATCCAGAAAGGCTATGCCATATGAGGACCCTGCTGCACCATGTCCAGCAAGGCCACCTGCTCCACAATTATCTTGTAGAATTTGAATCACAGGTTTACCATTAACCATAGGGGGGCTAACGGGGAGATCATAAATGCCCGAAAGATCTTCCAACCCTCTGTACAAGGAGTCAAACATCTTGACCACATTCCTCATGGCACCATAGTCTCTATCACCAGGTCTTTCTCCTTCTACCGCAATAGCAACCCTTTCACCTTCCCAGATGGTGGCTCTAGTCACTGGTAATTGACTACAGTTCATCTCAAGACTTTGCACATAGGGTATTCCAGTACAATTAGAAATTTCATCGAATGAATTACATTCATATACAGTAACTTGATCAGGGATTCCACCTTGCGTGAAGGTTTTCCTTAACACTTCTCCCTCATCTGTGACACAGATTGAATTCAAATATTCATTTCCCGAAAGCAGAAGTGTATTTAAACTACTCCAATTAATGCCGCTCATGTTTAGGCATATTAAGCCATTATCCATAAGGCTTAAAAACTCAAGATTTTCATGCGTCCCCAATGCGAAGCTCACGATCACATTATCATCTGCATGCAAAACCTTCAATTGAGACATCCCAGAGAGATTCAGAGTCGACAAGTTGTTATCATTGATATTGAGTTCCTCGAGGTTTGTAAAATTATTAAGCCCTCTAAGGTCAGCAATCTCTAAACCTGAGATATCTAAGGCAGTCACCTCTTGAGCCTCTGAATGCTCAATATTACCATTCCCATTAAGGTCTACTCCTCTATCTATAAGAGCTTGAAATAGATTCTGATCTGGAAAGGATATATAATCACAATTCACTATAGTGACCCCATCAGGAAAACCACCAATATCAAACTCACGATTAGAAGCGAGATCTACATCAGGCACACAAACGCTTTCTAAATGCACCCCATCCAAAGCCAAAGCAGAAAGAAAGTTAAAATCCACACCACCCATATCCAGATATGAGAAAGGATTGTTGTCGGCATACAACTCTTTTAGTGCTGGTTTAAAACCTAATCTTAAAGTGGTCAGATTATTTCCACTACAGTCTAACGAGAATAAGTTGGCTTGCTGGGAAAGCTCTAAAGTTGAGAGCTGATTCAGACTACAATTGAGTTTTTGAACAAGAAGGTTATTACCCAAATCTATTTCAGTTACTTCATTGCTCATAAAATCCAACTCCTCGAGCAAAGGGTTATGACTTAGATCGAGTGACTTTATCTCATTTTCATAGATCATCAGCTTCTTGAGTCTATTATTTTCAGAAAGGTCAATTGTTTCGATGCGATTCCTATAAAACTCAAGCAACTCCAACTCACTCAAATTACTTAAGTCAAGATTAGTCAGTTTATTCTCAGCACATCTTAACTCTTTTATAGAAGACACAGTACCTAGTAATAATTCTTCTATCTGTCCATTCCTTTCACAAAAAAGATATTTGAGTTTAAGACTATTGCTCACATCTAAGGATGGAAGTCTATTTCCATCAACATCAAGAGTTTCTAATTCAGTCAGATTGGACACGTCTAATGAGGTGATCTGGTTATATCCAGCACCAAGATTTTTAAGCTTGGTTAATGAGGAAACATTTAACTCGGTGAGACTATTAAAGAAACAGGCCAAACGTTCCAGGTTAACAAAGTACTGGATGCCTTCCAGACTCTCGATGTTAGAACGGCTCACATCTATGTCTCTTGGAACAAGCGCTTCAATTTCCTGAATCACACCATCACCATTGGTGTCTATTCCTAAATCTATGAGTTTGTCTAAGAAGTTTTGATCCGGGATAGAAATCTGCGCCTGAGCGGAAACTATACTAAGTGAAAACAGGGCAATGGGTAAGAGCCAAATGCGAAGCTTCACACTTGGAGAGAAAAAGTTAAAAGACATGGCTTAACAAGCTTTTGGGTTGAAACTTATTTATAGCCTGCCGAGAAACTGAGCTAAAGATAATTAAAAAAGTAATTCAAAAAACGGCCACTCCTATGCATCAAGGGTATTTTTGATCTTCAACGAATTCCTTTGTTGGTGAGATACTTTAAACAAATAAGAGAGTCCGATAGATGTTAATGATTGCACATTTTCAGGCTTACGCTGAGCTTCTAGCTTCTAGCTTCTAGCTTCTAGCTTCTAGCTTCTAGCTTCTAAAGAAACGAAAGGTTATCGGTCCAGTTACTTAGTTTTCTTAATCCCATACTCCTTCTCATAGAACTCCATAATAGGTTGAAAAGGACCATACTTATGCTGCAAAGAAGAGAATTGATCTTCCCAGGGACCATAAGGTGTTGATACAGGCTTGAGCTTTTTGTCTGGAAAGTCCACTTCTGGATTTGACTTCTGGGGCCTTTCAAAGCTATTGATATAGGCAGCCACATGGTAGGCCTCTTCATCCGTGAGTACTGGTTTTTCCAGCGTGGCTTGAAGGTAAGGCATATTACCTTTGATAAACTCTGCTGCGGTAATTACTCTGTGCATTCCCGCTCCATGATTATAGGTGTCTGTCCCCCACAAAGGCGGGTAAAGATATTTCTCTGTGTCCGAAGGTCTTTGTCCCTGACCATCTTCCATATGACAGGATTGGCAATGTTGTATGTAAACCTCCTTACCTCGAACCGGATCAGCGGCTTCATCGGGCAGCTCGACTTTAGCGAAGCCTTTGAATTCTGCCTCCCTTTCAGCCGGCACATCTTCACTCAGCCATTCCATATAAGCGATGATTGCCTGCATCTTGAGCCCACCTTCCGGCAGCACTTCACCATCCATACTGCGTTCCATGCAGCCATTGACACGCTCGATCAACGAGCCCATCTTATTTTCTCGACCTCTGAACTGGGGAAAGCGATTGGCAACTCCAACAAATGATGCCGAACCAGATTTTCTACCAGCATCTAAGTGACAGCTTTGACAACTCAGGTTGTTGCCTGCCAAGCGGTTCTTAATTTCCGGAGCTAAAGGACCAATATGTTTACTGGTTTCAGTAATGATTTCATAACCGAGCCTTACCAAGTTCTCTCGCGGACTGGTGCCTAGATCGATCTGTGCATTGCGTGGTTGCCAGTTTTCTGGAGAGGTTTGTGGCGTATAAACCCATTCCGGATTTGTCCACAGTACGATCAAAAAAAGGAAGGAAACAATAACCAATACAAAAACAGCATAGATGGCTTGAGTAGCTGTCTGTATCAGTTTTCCTAAATCCATAGATTCGTATACGGGTTTCTAGAAGGTATAGGCCAAGATTAGATCACTGTGGAAGAAATCGATACGATTGATTCTATAATTTTCAAAAACAATCTCGTTACCAACCGAAAACCTTTTGGCCAGATACAACTCAGCCGAAAGTCCCTTGAACGAACCGGCCTTAGGTGAATATTTTATTGAGGCATCTAAATGCATATGTGGTGGCAAACCCAACTTATTCTTATTGAATTCCTCTGGTGCTGGCGTAATGTGCCCGCCCAAGCTGGTGAAAAAACGAAGGTCTCGTTTTTCATTGCTCCAATTCCGTGTCCACTTGGCCATCAATGCGGTGACGTTACTCAAGCCCTCTACTCTTGTTCTGCGCTGAAAGGTGTAAAAAGGTTCCAAGCCCCATTCTCTCGGCAATTGCAGTCTACCATCAAGACCGATCACTGAGACATTGAATTGAAAGGAGTGGTTATCATACTTCTTTTCGGCCCTTAGGCCCAAGTATACCCCATTTGTTCCGCCTCTGACATAGGCCAAAATAGGATTCACGTTGCCTCCATCTCCGACTCTGGTTTGTAACATAAACATTCCCTTTAAAGTCAAAGCGTTTTGGAGTTTCAGTGTAGGCTCTATCAAAAAGGTATTGAAAACATTATCGGCATAGTAATTCCAAATATCTATCTCAATTTGATTGTTCAGTTTGAAGTTAAGATTTGAAATTAACAGGTAATCTGAATTGACATTACCAGGATACCTACTCGGTGAGCCTCCCGTATTGACTCCAGTAGCAGCCAAACCGATGGTTCCCCCAATATTATCAAAGCGGCCAGTGAACCTCGGTGCTATTCGATCAATATAACCGAACTGAAATTTGAACCGCTCATTGTCATACTTATACCACAAGCCTTGCATTGCATTCGGAAAAGGCCATGGTTCAGGGTTGACGATTGGTGTTTGTTGCAAAAACCTTCCAATTGTTATCCTATGGTTCCCAAAGTTAAGGTCAGCATAGAGCTGACTCAATGTTCCTTCTACCCTTCCGTCAAGGTAGTTCGGGTGCCAAAGATTAGCTTCGAAGATCGGGCCAGAACCTGTTTGTGCATCTCGTTTGGTTATGTTATCCAAGCCGTAATGTATCAGTCCGTTAACCTGCCCACCAAAGGTAAGCCAATCATTAAGCCCCTTTTCATATTTCAAAAAGCCGTAAGACACTGCGCCAGAAAAATCGGCCAAACTGCCTTTGTTGGCCGTACGCATGTAGCGTGTCGTAAAGGTGCCATCAAAATCACTCTGATCTTGGGCCAGAGCGGATGAAACAACCAAGAATGTAATCAGGAAAAGAAGGGTAAGTTTCAAATCAAAAAATTTACCCCAATTAATGAGGTAATTTGTTCCTAAACAAGCCATAGACATAAGTACCTAGCAATCCGGAAGCAATAGCCACCAACATCACCAAGTATCCATTGCCCACTTGAACGAACAAAGGTCCCGGACAGGCTCCTGTAAGCGCCCAGCCTAAACCGAAAATTGTTCCCCCAATTAAGTACCTGGCATAAGAGAACTTCTTTGGTGAAATAACAATTGGGTCACCAGACATTGCCTTCATGTTTGTTCTTTTAATATACTGGGTAATGATTACTCCCAGTACCACAGCCGAACCAATTACCCCATACATATGGAAGGATTGGAATTTGAACATCTCAAAAATTCTGAACCACGAAATTAGCTCAGCTTTCGTCAGGACTATGCCAAAGACTGTTCCTAGAATTAAATACTTGAAATACCTCATAACAGTCTTAAAGGGTTAGAATTGAAGGAAGAATTAACCAGGTCATTAAAAGACCACCAGCAAAGAAACCGATCACTGCCAAGAGCGAAGCAGGCTGCAGATCACTCAAACCACTAATGGCATGACCCGAGGTACAACCACCTGCATAACGGGTTCCGAAACCCACTAAAAAGCCACCTAGAACAATCATAATCAAGCCTTTTGCTGTTAGTAATGATTCAAAATTGAAGATTGACTCTGGCATCATGCCTTGCCCTGGATTCTCAACACCAAGCGAGGTCAGTTCTTGAACTGTAGCATCACTGATAGCCACAACTTCATTGTTCATCAGAAATTGACTGGCAATGACCCCTCCCAGTATAGTACCGACTACGAATACGATGTTCCACATCTGCTTTCTCCAATCGAAGTCGAAGAAATCACAGGATTTTCCTGCGCCCATAATGGAGCATATATTCCTGAAGTTGGCTGACATACCGAAACTGTTTCCGAAATAGATCAGTCCGAACATGACAAAGGCAATGACTGGCCCTGCCACATACCATGGCCAGGGCTGACTTATAAATTCTAACATGTCTTGATTTTAAATACTAATCGAGTGTGCTTGGACAGACAAAATCTGTTACCGGAATTCCTTCTTTGACAATAGCACCAAAGCCGCCCGCTACATCAATCACTTTGTCATAACCACGTGATTTCAGAATAGAAGCAAATATCACTGATCGATAACCACCTGCACAGTGTACGTAGTACTCCTTGTCCTTATCGATACGATGCATCTCATCATTAATAAAGTCTAGCGGTGTATTCTTAGCCTTTTCAATATGCTCTGCCTGATATTCTCCCGGCTTTCTCACATCCAGTACATTGATTTGCTCTGTTGCTAACTTCTCTTTTAAGGTGTCAGCACCTACCGATACAATGGTATCAATTTCCTTACCCGCAGCTTTCCAGGCTTCAATACCTCCTTGGAGATAACCGAGCGTATTGTCATAGCCTACTCGTGAAAGCCTTGTAATGACTTCTTCTTCTCTACCTTCGTCTGCAAGCAAAACGATCGGCTGTTGCAAGTCAGCAATCAAGGCACCTACCCAAGGGGCAAAACTTCCGTCAACACCAATGAAGATTGAATTAGGAATGAATCCTTTTACGAAATCTGATTGATGACGTGTATCCAGTACAAGCGCACCTTCATGGTTGGCCATGGCTTCAAAAGTTTCGACATCAAGGGCTACATTGCCTTTAGCCATCACATCATCCAAGCTATCAACCCCTGTCTTATTGAGCATGGCATTCTTAGCAAAATACTGAGGCGGAGGCAAGATGCCCTCAGTAACTTCCTTGATAAATTCTTCCTTGGTCATATCTGCCCTGAGCGCATAATTAACCTTCTTCTGATTACCCAAAAGATCGGTCGTTTCCTTGCTCATGTTCTTACCACATGCTGAACCAGCACCATGTGCAGGATAAACGATAACATCATCTGGAAGCGTCATGATCTTATTTCGCAGGCTCTCAAAAAGCATCCCAGCCAAATCTTCTTGACTCAGATCAGATTTAACCGCTAAATCAGGTCGGCCGACATCGCCAATAAACAAGGTATCTCCACTGAAAATAGCATGCTCCATACCCTGCTCATCGATCAGCAAGAAAGTAGAGCTTTCTGGGGTATGACCTGGGGTGTGAAGTACTTTAATCTTTATATCACCCAATTCAAAAACTTCATCGTCATGCGCTTCATGAATATCATAACTGGTTTTGGCTCCAGGTCCATAAACAATTGTGGCACCCGTTTTCTTGGCTAGGTCTAGATGACCCGAAACGAAATCGGCATGGAAGTGGGTCTCGAAAATATACTTTATCGAGGCATTATCTTTTTCAGCCTTGGCCAAATAAGGGTGTGTTTCACGAAGTGGATCTATAATCGCTACTTCACCTTTGCTTTCTATGTAGTAAGCGCCTTGTGCCAGGCAACCTGTATAAATCTGTTCTATATTCATCGTTCTCTTTTTTCTTTCTCTACAGTCCTAAGACGTTCATATTTCAAATTACGTTCCTTGATCAATCAAAGACTGTAACTCTTGTTACACTAGGCATTGGTTTGCAAGGCTAGTTTGGTGCGAGACGCCTCCACTTCTTCAGACAAGCAATATTTCACTGCATCGTCTGTCGTTAGAAAGAAGGTTTCTCCAGATTTGATATTCACCAAGTCATTCTTGTAAAGGGCATCCCTAACGGGTCCAATTACCTCTGCAAATAAAAGTGTAATCTCCTTTTCCTTCAAGGATTCTATCAGATCTCTGACACCAATAATTCCAGTAGCATCCATGTGCACCACGGAAGCGGCATCTAAAATCACAAATTTCAATTTCTCATCTCTTTTCAGCGCCTCATTGATGATTCTCTCTTTGATGGTTTGAATATTCACAAACACGAAAGGAACATCTACCCTCACAATCATTAGTTCATCCCAGGTTTCCAGATCATCAAAGCGCTTGAGGTTTCGATATTCTGAAAAGCCATTAACTCGACCTAACAAAGCCATATGCGGGTTCGCTGCCTTAAAAAGCAGTATCAGTACCGAAAGTATAATCCCTGAAACAATACCCGGTACCATGCCGAAAGTCAAAGTGACCAGAGCGGTAGCCAGCAGAAGTCCCAACTCCACTTTATTCGTTTTCCAAAGCGTGAGCACGTATTTGGTATCAATCAAACCTGAGACCGCCACCATTATGATAGCTGCGAGTATAGCATGTGGAAGATGGTAGAAAAGTGGCGTTAAGAATAATAGCGTTAACGCGACCAAAACAGCACTGATGATTGAAGCCAACGGAGTTTGTGCACCGGCCTGCTCATTGACAGCAGATCGTGAAAAGCCTCCGGTAACCGGGTAACTCTGAAACAGAGAGCCTACAATATTTGCAGCACCCAAAGCGATCAACTCCTGATTAGGCATCACCTTATAATTTCTTCTTTTCGATTCAATAGCTTTTGCCACAGAGAAAGCCTCCATATAAGCCACCACAGCAATAGTCAGTGACAATGGCAAGAGCTTCTCTACCAGTTCCCAGGATACATTAGGTATTATGAAAGCAGGTAAACCTTGAGGAATATCGCGTACTACGCTCACTCCTTTTTCGTCCAAACCTAATGCAAAGACCACCAATATCCCTACCACCACCGCTATAAGGGCTCCGGGTAGTTTAGAGCTGAGTCTTTTGGAAAGCTTGATGAATGCGATTCCTGCCAAGCCAATGATTAAGGTTAGCCAATGCACCTCTCCTATCTTTTCAAAGGCACTTGCCAAGACTTTATGAATTTCGTGGCCTCTTGCCACATCTATCCCTAGCAAATATTTTAATTGGTTAAGGCCTATGATCAATGCGGCTGCCGAGGTAAAACCACTGATGACGGGCTTCGACAATAGATTGGTAATAAAGCCCATTCTGATCAAACCCAAGCTGAATTGCGCTATCCCCATAAATAAGGCCAGCATAATGGCAAAAGTGACATAGGCATCAGTACCCTCGGTTGCAAGGACCGAAACGCCTGTTGCGACAAGCAGAGAATCCATGGCAACTGGTGCTACTGACAACTGTCGAGATGTGCCAAAGATGGCATAGATGATCTGTGGCACTACAGAAGCGTAAAGACCATATACTGGAGGTAATCCAGCGATTAGAGCATAAGCCATTCCCTGAGGAATTAGCATAACTCCAACCGTCAACCCTGCAAAAAGATCATTGCTTAAATAATCCCTCTTATAGTTGGGCAACCAGCTGAGTATTGGAAAAAACTGCTTCAATTGTAGGTTCATTAAATGATCACACAAAAGTAGGGCGATTCATTTGTTCAAAAGTAACCAAAGTTACTAAAGCTCTACCACAGCGATTTGGTAGGGTATATCGACTGATTTATCTGGTTCTTTTGAAATGCCTTGCCGAAATTACCACCTACCTATGAAAAGCCAGCTACGCAAATACCTTGAGAGACACATCACACTTAGTGAGGACGAATTCGAAGCATTTTATGCTTGTTTTGAGCAAAACACTTATCAGAAGAAAGACTTCTTATTGAAAGAAGGTGAAACCTGTAGACACAAACACTTTATTCTGAAAGGTCTAGTCAGATCCTTCTATATAGATGAAAAAGGAACCGAGAAAATCACACAGTTCGCTATCGAAAACTGGTGGGTGACTAACACAGAAAGTTTTGCACTCCAAAAACCTTCTAACATCGACATTCAGGCGGTAGAAGAAACAACCACACTGAGCATAAATAAAGTTGAGTTCGAGAAGTCTTTAAGTCAAATTCCTCAGTTGGAAAGGTTCTTTAGAATTGTAGCGGAAAACATGGTCATTGCCATTCAACGGAGATATGGGTTCTATATGAAAATGAATAGCAAAATACGCTACGAACACTTTGTGGAATGGATACCTGACTTTGCACAAAGAGTTCCACTTTATATGATTGCATCTTACCTAGACATCACTCCTGAATATTTAAGCCAGTTACGTAAAGGTTAATTTCTTAAGATATCTTAAGGAGCGTTGCTCTACGCGCAACATACATTTGATCCCATAATTAAAATCGAAAATTATGGAACGAATATCCTATCAAGAAGTCCCCAAAGAAATGTTTGATAAGCTCATGGACATTGAGCTTCTAATTAAGAACTATGGCCTAAGCACTCATCTGCTTGAACTTTTGAGATTAAGAGTAGCTCAAAAAAATGGCTGTGCATATTGCGTTGATATGCACCATAAAGAACTGAAGCATCTTAATGAGACAGAATTGAGACTTTCTTCCGTCTGTGTATGGGAAGACACGCCCTATTATACTCCTGTCGAACGAAGCGTCCTAGCCTATGCTGACAGCCTCACACGTTTAACGCGAGGGCCATTGAAAGATCAAATATTCGATGCATTGCTCATACATTTTTCAAAGGAAGAAATATGCTACTTGACGCTGGCTATCACTCAAATCAACACTTGGACCAGACTGATGAAATCATTTCAGTTCACTCCTGGTAATTACAAGGTTCAGGCAAACCAGTCATGAAGAAGCGCATTTCCATATTAAGCACCTGCCTTAGCCTATTACTTAGTTCAACTCAAAAAGATAACGCAATGATGATTCAAGAAGACTCAAAAACTACGCTTATAGTAACCTCAACACCTAATATGACACAGCAAGAATCGCTAAAGACCTATGTCGAAGGAGTAATGCCTATGTTGTTAGAATTGGGAGGTAAGGTAGTCAAGAGAAGTAAAATTGACACTACCTATCTGGGAGACCCAACCTTTACCCACCTGCTGATTATGGACTTCCCCTCTAAGGAAGCATTAGTCGAAATGTTTGACGGAGAAGAGTATCAGAAATTGGTATGGATAAGAGATAAGGCATTCTCACAAATCAGTATTCAATTTGCAGATGATCTTTGATTAACCTGAGAGGTCGCTGAACACCTCTAGTCAGTAGGCGATCTCAAAGCAAGCTATTATGCTCAGGATATCTTTCGAACATCTTTTGCGTGAAATTGCACCTTGGGACTACTGAAAGTTCATTGGATTTGGCATATTCAATCATTTGATCAAACAGCCGCTTCCCTAAGCCTTTTCCTTTTTGGGATTGATCCACTTGAGTATGTTGGACAATGATCCGATCAGGAAAAGGTCTGGAAAACATCATGTGGGCAAGCATCGCATCACCTTCCCACAACTGGAATTCTCCTCCTAAGTCATCCGTTTTGAGTCTGCTTTCAATGGACATTAATAGGCCTTTGGATTGAAACTATCATGCTCAAAGCAATAAGACCATTTTTCTCCAGGTTCGGCTGAAACCACCACGCTGTGACCTTCATGAGATTCAGCATGCTTTCGAGCATGTTGATTAGGTGACGAGTCGCAACACAGGGTAGTTCCACAGGTTTGACACTTTCTTAGGTGCAGCCAAGAGTCACCAGTTTTGGTGCATTCGTCACACACATACTTATCAGGTGGATTTACCTCCAAAGTTTGGAGGTGTTCACAAATCTGTGGTTTCAGTGACATTGGATGATGGCTTTAAACGAAAAATGATCGGCTAATAAAGTTAACCGATCATTCTTCAATGGCAACATTAAATATGTAGATCAATAGAAATTAGTTATTCTCTATCATTGAAATAAGCTCTTTCAGGGCCTTAATCGCCTCTTTATACTTCTTCAGCTGCTCAACGATTTGGAAACTCCTACCTAAGACCAAAACTTCCATGCTTTTGTCCGACAAGATGGATTTATAATCCAAGTTGGCCGTGGGGCGCGGATCGTCTGTATAAAAAGGGACTATCTCTGCCTGTGTGTTATGCTTTCCCCATAGGTCAGGGTGTTGAATCATGACTGCCACCTCGTACTTATCTTTGATAAAGGTATTTGAAATGGCCTCCCTTTCTTTCAACCCCTCTACTAACGCATAGTATTCCGCGATTTGATTCTGAAGTTTATCGGTTAATGCTGCAATCTCTCCAGATTTATTCAAGAGGATAAACCCATTCCTTTCAGCTTTAAAATTATACTCCAATACCAGATTAGTGAGGTTACCTGCAAAACGATCACTTATAGGGATGAGCGTTTTAAACTGTTTTAAAAGAGAATCCGCAGCCTGATATTGTATTTGAACCAAGCTATCCAGGCGCTTCAGTTCTTGAAGGTCTACCTCCAGGTTTTGCTTGAAAATTACTAGGTGAGCCTCTGCAGACTTTTCGAGGTTGCGTTTTTGGTTCCAGTTGTTCACCTGAACCGCCAAAATAATCCCGATCACAACTAGGAGAATTTCGCCTACAGCATACAGAAGATAGCGTCTAACCTTACCGCCTTATATCATCTTGTTTCTCAGTTTTCGGAGTAAGAAAATCATCTTTTAGTTGATTTGACCTCTTAATTCTTCCTCGGGTCTTTCTACCAATACTGATAATCTACTATAGGCATCATCTACCCAAGGCGCATACATTTCGTCAGCATTCCGATAGGCTTCCGTGAAAGTCTTGTAATACGCTATAGCTTCATCTTTTCTTTCTAGCTTATCATACATTTGGGCAATACGGTACACATTAAAACCCCAGGTGAAGCTAGAGAATACAATATTGAACGACTGTGTCTCTAAGGTGTTAAGGTAAATTTCTAAGGCTTCCTTATAACTTCCCTCCATGATTTTCATTTCTGCTAAATGAAAGTTTCGTGGTTTCGACAGGATTGTGGCATAGTCCAAAGCCACCCTCTTTACCCTGGTCACTGCCGAATCGAATTTGGTCTCTGCACTCTCCATATCTCCACGAGTGTAATCTATAAAACCCGCCAAATTAAAGTATAGCAACCTTGCCTGATCCTTTACTTTTCCTAAAGGAGTTACCGTTTCATCATCAAAGTAACTCTTGATTATTTCTAGCTGCTCATTGGCTTCAGCCAAACTATCATCATACAAAAATGCTAAGCCTATCATGTAATCCATTTCTACTTGGGACCTATCGGGAAACATCTTGATTAGTACTTCCTTAGTTGCCCTAAGCTTGGTTATGAGGTCATGAGCATATTTCTTCCAAAGCGGAATCTCCTCGAAACTGGCTTGTACCATAAGCAAAAGGAGATCGCGTAGTGCTCCGGTTTGATCAAAAGATGCAAAATCTTTTACAACTAAGGTATCATGCTGACCGCCAAAACTGGGTTCCAGAAAACCAAACCAGTTGTCTTGACTAGAAAAACGTTCATCGATTGCCTGTACTCTTTTCCCTACCTTAAATCCATCATAGAGTTGAATTTTTCGCCTTGTGACAAAGCCAAAATTAGGTTTTAAAATCTGAGATAATTCCATGATTTCCTTATCAGAGACCGAATCCTGAAGCATTACTCGCCTAAAAGGTATGCCATATTGCTGTTCAGATTCCGGGTTCAGGCGAGCAGCATAGGCATTGAAGGATTCAAGATCACCTTCTTCCTCCTCAATTTCTATGATGTGAATAAAGTATTCGTCCTTAGTAGGATCAAGTTCAATCAATCGCTCAAAATAAGGTTTGGCGTCAACCTGGTTACCTGCCACTATAGGCCGATGATGAAAAATCGACTCTGCCAGACCGTTAAGAATTTCGACTGATTCTCCATATTTACTTAGGAGCTTACGGAATTGGTCTTCAGATGAGATATCTGAATTAAGGTAGGCCATCCTAGCTCGAACGACCTCTCCATTTTTTCCTTTCAGGTCTTTACTCAGTGTTTCTAATCGATCGAAATAAGGACTATATTCTGTTAATCTTCTTTCCGAATTTCTAACCGCGTCTATCCATCCCGCGTTTTCAACATATCGATAATAACCGAGGACAAAATTGGTATCTGCTTCGACACTTTCTCTAAAAAAACCTAATGCCTCCTTGTGTTTACCAACCCTTGCCAGTTGTATTCCTCTAAGAAAAGGAACAATGCTCTCCAGTTTATTAGTGGTCAACACCGCTTCACTATCAAACTTACTTCCTTGCTCATTGAGCTCATCTGCTACCAATCTTCTGATGATATTATCAATCCTACTCATCAGCTCGGTTTCCGTTCCGTCTTCAATAATCGGATTGCCAACCGGCTGACCTTCCTTGTTATATTTAGAAATCTTGACCTCAAGTAACTCTCCTACTTGAGTAATACTCCCTAAGATTACTCTATTTGCTCCTAGCTCAGCCGCAGCTTTAGCAGCAGCAACAGGGTTTCTATTATCAAGGCCTTTGGAATTAGCAACACCAAGAATAATATTCGGATCCGTGGCATTTAATCCCGGCATAGCATCCAGCTTGCCACTGATCAGGTCAACCATGCCATCTTTTAAGTACTGAATTTTGATCCCTCCTTGAACCGAAAATGGAAAAACGGCTATCGATTCCGTTCTTTCTGTTTCTGATGACCTTTCCGCACTGAGATAGAATTTATCAACCAGCAGGAAGAATACAGCCAAACTCAAAATTGAAATAGTGAGTCTGTTCAGGCGTTTTCCTGTATTGACCGAGGTCGATTTTTCCGTGTCAACTGAATCTGTCTTCTTAAGACCATCGGTGGTCAATTCATAGATCCAAGAGACTATTAGAACTATTGGAGCCCCCGCCAATAAGGTGACAATTACAGCAGTAGTTGCCCATTTTGGGAAATTCAGATATGGGAATACCGTGGCAACAAACTGGATGATCAACCAAGCCGAAACAGCATAGAAAATAAAAGCGCGAACTACATTGCGCTTCTTTAGTTCTTCCCAGAAATTATTGAGTTTGTCAAATCCTGACATTGGTAGTGCCTAGCGTATTCCGTTAAGAATGATGTAACCGAAAGTAAGCAATTATTCTTAGAAGTATTCCGACATGTCCTTGTACTCAGGTCAGATTCCTTATTGCTAATGATTAATCTTTTGACCAACTTACCCGAACCAAATCTATAGTCATTTGCCAGAAGCCTTGAACCTCCCATTGTCACTCCACATCAAGTGTTTAGGATTATTATTGATAGCCTTTGCATCATTGTCATGCAGCAAAACCGAGCACTCTTTTATCCCTAATTATGGCACTGAGGTTGACTCTGCCAGATATTACTTCTTAAAAGGCTGGGAAGAAATTCTGGACAATGGTCGCTGGACTGAATCTGAAGTTGCGTTTCGAAAGGCTTCGGCACTCGATCCTGACTGGCTACTTGGTAAAAGCATGATTGGCCGGATCACCCGAAATCTGGAAGAAAGACAACGACTTTTTGCGGAACTAGATAGTCTTAAGGACAATGCCGGAGAGGACGAACGAATGCTCCTTGATGTGAATCTGTTGAGCATGCAATCTGCGAATAACAGAGGTTTGGGCATTCCAAACTCTCCAGAAGCCAACAGAAGACGTGTAGAGCTGGCCGAAAGGAACTTCGGGAAATTTAGTCGCAAGTATCCTAGCGACAACTACTTTAAGGCTGAGTATATTGAGTTCCTACACGCCATTCATGGCGCTCGAGTCGCCCTTGATTCACTTAATATTTTAGCCTCTGCTGAGCAGCAACAATTAGGCTTCTACCTTGCTTATGCAGCAGACCTTGAACTTGAACTGGGTAACACGGATCGGGCTATGGCACTATCATTGGTATTGGATGAAAAGCTGAGTGATCCTTCTTATTTGAGTCCGTTGATGCTAAAAGCCAACATCTACATCTCATTTGATAGCCTCGAAAAGGCAAGCGAGCTGGTCGATCGTGTGGTAGCGGCAGACTCTAATCATATGATAGCCAAAGGCCTTCAATCAAGAATTCGAGAGGCGATAGCCAATGAAGCAACAGATAACGACTAGTCCGTCTATTGGTCTCTATAAATTCTCAGGCTCAATCCTTATCTTTCCCTTCTAATCTTCGACCTGTCCTGAAATGAAAACCCATAGCGTCTTTCTAATACTCATACTTCTTGGTTCACAAACTGTGTTGAGAGCACAAAGCCAAAGCGAGGGTTACATTGACATTTGGAAGGCTTTTTATCCTTCTCGAGCCTTATCAGCCGGAATGCATGATGCTATCTATCAATATGAAGATCCATCACCAAGAAAAATTAAGACATGGATCTCATTTAACAAGAAACTACTCCCTAACATATCCAACAAGACCATCAATGGTCGACTTCTTAGGGTTCAGGTCAAAGAAGAGATTCACAAATGGACAAAAGAACAACCTCACCTAAACTCCCTGGCCTTTTATAGCAACCTAATTACTTCCACGCTTCGAAGCGTTACAAGTGCGGACTTTCTAACAGAACAAGAACGGGCTAATTTGTTCTGTCAACGATTGGCAAGCATCAGGCAGATTAGCGACTATGGCCGTACAAAACTGAAAAGCGTCAAGACCAGAGATGCCAGTAGAGCCAATGCCCGACTGGGAGCATTGGTTGAATACTTATCAAATGACTTTAAGGTCATCATCAAGGGATATCAATCGAATTGTGATTATGATCAACTGATCAAGGAGGCCATCTGGGCGATCAAAGGCTTAATGACACGTGCCAAGAAGAAGCTTATGCCCTATGCTGTGAGTTCAAGTCCAATTCTAGGCAATGCTGAATACAGTCGGAGATTGTCGCTTTACACAGACAGTGACTTAACACCTGAAGCACTAGCAGCAATAGCACTTCAAGAAATTGATACTGTAAGAACGTTAATGGCGGAAGTATCACGTCAGTATTTGAGCGAGCAATATCCTGACAAGCCTTTACCAAACTCTTTAGAAGAATTGACCAAGACGGCCTTGGGTGATATGGAAAAAGATGCTCCTCTAAATGCGCAGGACTATTTGGATTTTTGGCAAGAACTGGCTGCCGATGCCATGCTATTTATTGAAGTAAATGGTATTGCCACACTGCCAAAGAACAATACCCTTGAGATCAAAACAGCTCCAGAAAGTGCTGGTGCACAAGCCAGAATTGGTTGGGTAAGTAGTGCTCCACCATTTGATCCTAATCCCGTAACTACCCTATATCTTCCTTCGATTCCAGAGACACTGCCAAAACAGGAACAAATTGACTTTTGGGCGTCATTCAACAAGCCTTTCAACCGCATGATCGTCATTCATGAGTTATTGCCAGGCCATTATATGCAAATGAAGATCAGTCGCGAAACGCCACATCCCGTTCGCCTACTTTTCCCTTTCGGTATCTATACCGAAGGATGGGCCACATTCACCGAACGTGTACTGCTGGATGCCGGATGGCAAGCCGGGAACCACCTGACTATGCTGGCTCATTTAAGAAAGCGACTTGAGAATGCCAATCGGGCATATACCTCCGTTCAAGTGCATACGCAAGGGTGGACACAAGAGCAGGTCATGAAATTCTCTACCGAAAGATCCTTACTAGCCCCCCAGTTTGCCAAGAGTCTTTGGGGAAGGATTATGAGGTCGCCTATGCAACTCACCTCTTACTTCTTGGGTGGAGCGCAGTTTAGCGCCCTGCTTGAATCCGAAAAGAATAGACTTGGTTCATCCTTCGATCTAAAACTATTTATGGACACCATTATGAAGGCAGGCCCTATTCCTATTGATGAATTCCACGGTATTTTTCAGCAAATCATTTCCAAATAACAAGAATGGATAGGATTGAAATTAGGCCCGGCTATTCCATTTCTAAAGTGATTAAAGGTGGATGGCATCTGGCTGGTGGGCACGGCAAGATCGATGAGCAACAGGCCATTGAAGATATGCATGCCTTTGTAGAAGCGGGCATAACCACCTTCGACTGCGCTGATATCTATACAGGAGTAGAAGAACTGATCGGAAAATTCCTCAAAAAGTATACCCCAGCTATCGCATCGGGAGAATTGGCTCCAGTTCAAGTCCACACTAAGTATGTTCCTGATTATAATGCGCTTTCAACACTGACGCTTGACGACACTACCAAAATCATTGACAGATCTTTAAAACGTTTGGGGGTTGAGCGATTGGATCTGGTACAATTCTCATGGTGGGATTATCAATTCGACAATTATGTTGGAACAGCCTTACACCTGGCTGAACTTCAAAAGCAAGGGAAAATCAGATATATCGGTGTAACGAACTTTGATGCTCAGCACTTGAGAGAGATTCTTGAAGCTGGTGTTGATGTCGTTTCCAACCAAGTTCAATATTCTATTCTGGATCATCGGCCCGAAAGCGACATGGAAGCGCTTGCCAAAGAGAAAAACATTCCCTTTCTCTGCTACGGAACGGTAGCCGGAGGTTTTCTGAGCAACAGATACTTAAATAGTCCTGATCCAAAAGAACCGCTTGAAAACAGGTCCTTGATTAAGTACCGTTTGATTATTGACGAGTTTGGAGGCTATAAAAAATTCCAAGAGGCGCTGGAATTGCTAAATGATATCGCCCAAAAACATGGTGTTAGCATTGCCGAAGTGGCCAGCCAATACATTCTGCAAAAACCAATGGTAGCGGGTGTGATTATCGGAGCTCGGAATAAAAGTCATTTACAACGATTGGAACAACTCACCCAATTTCAATTGAGTACTGATGATGTCTTTGGCATAAGAGAATTTATTTCACATTGCCCCGGACCCAAAGGTCCAGTTTACGACCTTGAACGTGACAAAGAGGGAAAACATGGTCGTATTATGCGCTATAACCTGAATGATGCCTAGACATGGAGATGGACTTAGATACATCAGATAAAGAAAGATCATTAAGCTTTTATGGCGGCATTTGGGGCACAATCCTACCCTTCCTGGTTTTTATTACTGGCGTAATCATCATTGCCTTATCGGGTGCACCAGACGAAAAGGGTTTTTGGCCAGTACTGATTGTGGCGATGGCCCTGGGGCTATTGCTGGCCAAGGATCGAAAAGCGTATTCTGAAACGATTATCGATGGTATGTCCAACAGAATTGTGATGGTGATGATCATCGCCTGGATTCTAGCTTCAACCATCGGCATACTCATGCAAATCACTGGCTTTGTAGATTCCTTGATCTGGGTTTCAGAAAAACTAGATTTACATGGTGGCGCATTTGCCATGGCTACCTTTGTCATTTGTTGTATTGTATCACTTTCCACTGGTTCAAGTTTTGCAACCATTCTAATCTGTGCTCCACTGCTCTATCCCACTGGTGGCCAAATAGGCGTTCATTTACCTACTTTAGCTGGGGCTATCATTGGAGGGGCTACAGTGGGTGACTTTGTTGCGCCAATATCTGATACAACAATAGTAAGTGCCTTAAGCCAAAAGGCAGAAATGGGCCCTACGGTCCGTAGTAGAATCAAGTACATTCTTCCCGTAGCGCTATTGGCGCTGATTGCCTATGGGCTCAGCGCTGGTGCATCAATTAGCATTTACAACAAAAGTCCATGGACTGTAGGTGGTAGCCTTGACGGCCTGCCGATGCTATTGATTCCTGTATTGATCATCTTTCTCTTCCTAAAAGGTAAGCACCTGTTCGTAGGCCTTATCAGTGGCTTAATGTTTGGGATAGCCTTGGGGCTAAGCTTGGGTTTGCTACCCATGGACCAACTCATTTCCTTAGATCTGGAAAATTTTACTGCCAAGAGCTTCATCATCGATGGTATTAACCGAGCAGTCGGTATTAGCTTCTTTACCATTTTACTGATGGGCCTCGTGGCCACTTTAAAAGCGAGTGGATTAATCAAACAACTAGTCGATTATGCTGCTGAAAGAAGCAGTACCAAGCGTCAGGCTGAATACTGGATTTCAGGCACTATCAGTGCTGCAGTATTGCTAACCACTCATAGTGCCGTGGCCATCTTAATGGTCTCAGAGTTTGCTAACAAAACAGGTGAGAAAATGGGCATTTCAAATATCAGGCGAGCCAATCTCCTGAGCCTTGTTGCCTGCACCTTCCCATTTTTACTCCCCTACTTTATTCCTGTAATACTGATGACCAACATGTCGAATTCCGGTGAAGCTTTTGGTGTGCCTTCTGTATCTCCTCTGGAAGTAGGCCTCCATAATTTCGTTTCCTGGGCCTTATTGGTGATGGTCATCATAGTAGTTATATTCGGTTACGGACGAAAAGAAAAAGCGAAGCAGAAATGAGCGATACTTCAAAACTGAGAGAAGACCAATTTGAGCTCTATGACTTAAAGGTGGTGGTCGAGAAAATTGATGGTAACTGTACTTGTGAGATGGCGATTGGCGATGCTTTCTATCTTAAAGGTGGAAAACTTTCTATCCCTGAGGGTAAAAACTTCTGTCTTTATGCTTTGCAATCCACACTCCCGCTCTTACCCGCCAAGCAAAGGAAAAACCATCCTGCCGACTGGATGGAAACAGATGCCCGAGTGATCTGCCCCGATCCTGAATGTAAACTTGTCATGCGGATCGACAGAGAAGCCTCAAGAGTCCTGAATCATGATGATGTAAGCCCAATCGAATGGGATGGATTGCATTCCAAGAATTCGGAGGGATAAGGGAATAATACTGCTCAAACCACTAATTTCGTAGTCATGTCGGCCCTCTTTCTCTTTGCTAGCCTGGGAGTCATCAATGGAGTACTCTTAAGCCTATACCTTCTAACGAAAAAAGGGCGGCATATCGTGGATATCTATTTTGGTGGCTTAATCCTTGCCTTATGCATTCGGATTGGGAAGTCCGTTCTGGTACACTTCGATAGGGATACGGACAAACTCATCCTTCAAATCGGGCTTTCGGCCTGCCTTTTCATCGGTCCCTTTTTCTATCTATATGCCAAGTCACTGAAAAAGAATGAACTACACTTTAAACGAGCTGATGGTTTTCTGCTATCGACTTTGCTCCTCGCGATCATTGTTATCGGCCTTACTTTCCCTTATCGTACCAATCCAGGTTTTTGGAATCTGTATCTGGTCAAGGGAATCTATATTGTTTGGGCTGGCTTCGTAGCAGCTGGACTTTATTATACACGTTCACTTTTCACTAAAGCATTTGGCGACTATGGCCAACTCAAAGCAGATGAACGCTATATTTTGGGCATTGCGCTATCGGTTATCTTCATCACCATCACCTATCAAATAGCCCTATTTGTAGACGGCTATACTTACATCTGGGGCTCTATCATTTTTTCCATAAGCTTCTACTATTTGGCCTTGAGGAAGCTGTTAGGCAAACAAGCTTTAACGCCAAAAACCACCCAAGCTCCACTTGAAGAAGGTGCCAAGCTTTTCGAAAATGTGGAACAGTTTATGGTGGATCGGAAGCCTTTCATAAATCCAAAGCTAAAACTCGATGACTTAGCGCTTCAAGTAGGTATGTCACGGCATTTGTTATCGCGCGTTTTGAACGAAGAGTATAAACATGGCTTTTCACATTATGTAAAGGCGCACAGGGTCAATGAAGCGAAGCAACTTATAGAAGTAAGGCATGAGTTATCGCTGGAAGGAATTGGTTTCGAAGCTGGTTTCAACTCAAAATCCTCCTTTTTTGAGGCGTTCAAAAAAATCACCCACCTCACTCCTTCGGCCTACAAAAAGACCCTTCTTCCCGATCAGGAAGTCCAAAAAACTCCAGAATGATCATTTAAGACTTCTTCGATCCTTCATTACTATCCCTTCAGACCAACACCTCCGTAATTGAGCTTGAATAAAAACTCAATTATGAAACTCAATACACTTTTTACAGCACTCCTACTGATCATTAGTCTACATCTAAAAGGACAAAGTGATCAAGAGCAAATCACTTCGGTACTTAATGATTTTATTGAGGGAACTAGTTACAATTACCCAGATAAAATTCTCAGTGCGTTTTACCCGGGTACGCCTATGTTTCTGCATAATGATGCGGATACAGTTATGATCTATTCTGCTGAACGCTATGCATCACTGTATACCCGAAGGCCTCCCGGCACGAGAAACAAGAGGTACGGAAAAATCCTCTCCATTGATGTGGTAAAAGATATTGCCTCAGCGAAAATTGAAACCCTCATTCCTTCATTTGACAAGCAATTTATTGATCTGGTGCTCCTAAAGAAAATCGAAGGACACTGGAAAATCATCTCGAAGGCCGCCACCGCCTGGTCCATACCTAAGGCTACACCTAAACCTGGTAAACAAGTGATCATGGAAGGTCTGAACCGACCTTGGAGCATGGCTTTCCTCTCAGAGGAAGAGGCCATTGTGGCTGAGAAGGATGGAGATATACTTCTGGTCAACTTAAAGGAGAAAACTCGAGAAAGTATTCAAGGGCTCCCCAAAGATGTGGGAAGAAAAATCCTGATAGACACGGTGAAACACCCCAATGGAGTTTTTCCGGGCCCTACCCATGGTCAAATGCACAGCTTTAATGCTGGGTGGTTTCAAGTGCTCCTTGACCCTGAGTTCAAAAACAATAGCTACCTCTACATTTCTTATGCTGCAGAAAATGAGGAGAAGGCCAGTACCACCAAGGTAATTCGAGGTAAACTAAAAGGGAATCAGATCACGCAAGTTGAGACCTTGTTTATAGCTGATCCATATTCTCATGGCCTTTTTCACTACGGAGGTGGAATGATTTTCGGTCGCGATGGGAAGCTCTATATCTCCGTTGGAGAGCGAAATTTCTATGAACACCTCAACCCAAAAATCCCTGTAGCTCAGGATATTTCGGATAAAAGAGGGAAAATCATAAGAATCAACCCCGATGGCTCCATCCCCGAAGACAATCCAGATTTTGGAAAAGATGCTATTCCGGGGCTATACGCTACGGGCATCAGAGCTGCGCAAGGCTTGGCTTTAGATCCTAAAACAGGAAAGATTTGGTTTAGCGAACATGGCACGATTCAAGGAGATGAGCTAAACATACTATCACCAAAAGCCAATTACGGCTGGCCCAATAGAACCAGTGGTGGGTATAGGACCAAAGGCTACGAACCCTATGAAATTCCAGGTACTGAATATACTGACCCTAAGTACTTCTGGCAGCACACCATTGCCCCAACAGGCCTTAACTTCTACAATGGTTTGGAGTTTCCTCTATGGGGAGGAAACATCATATTACCCGGGTTAAGCAGGGGGAATTTATGGCGAATCATCATTGAAAACGATGAAGTAATCGGCACAGAAGAGCTCTTTATCAATGACAGAGTGAGGTTGAGAAAAGCAGAAGTATCGCCAGACGGTCAGCTTTACCTTTTGACAGATGAAGAGAATGGAAAAATACTCCGAGTAGTAAACACCAATAAATAAACCAGGCATTTCATACATCCTTTTGAAGGCCCCGGACTCTGGCAAAGTTCGGGGCTTTTCCGTGACTGAGAGAATTGGTATTTGAATAATTATTAACCACCTTTCGTTCGAATGAAGGCTAGAAAGGTACTCTTACTTTTTACCATGATGCTGGTTGGCGAGGGAGTTTTCCTTCTCCCATTTGTAGTCACAAGAGTCTTCAGGCCCACCTTTCTTAAAGTATTTGATATTACTAACCTTGAGTTGGGTACTGCCTTTTCATTGTATGGCATTGTGGCTATGATTTCTTATTTCGCTGGTGGACCGATTGCTGATCGGTACTCTCCAAAAAAGCTATTGATCGTTTCCCTATTGGTTACGGCACTAGCCGGAATTATCATGGCCATGATTCCATCACTTGCCACACTAACGCTTCTTTATGGCTTCTGGGGGCTCAGTACCATCCTACTTTTCTGGGCAGGTTATATCAAAGCAATCCGTCAGTTTGGAGGAGAAGAAAGTCAGGGCAAATCTTATGGAATTGTAGATGGTGGCAGAGGATTGGTAGCCGCCATAATTGCTTCAAGTTCTGTACTCCTCCTAGATGCCTTTTTGCCCTCGATTGTTGAAAATGCTTCCATCGATCAGCTATCAAATGCCCTCAGTAAAATCATCTTTGTCTTTTGTGGCGTTGTGGCGGCCAGCGCTGTCCTTGTTTGGTATGTGTTTCCCAAAGACGATCTGGAACAAGTATCTACCGGCCAAAAACTATCGCTGAATGGAGTCAAAGAGGTCATGAAAAGGAGGTCCATCTGGCTTCAGGCAATCATATTATTATGTGGCTATGTTGGCTATAAATGTACAGATGACTTTGGGCTCTACGCCAGTGATGTATTCGGTTATAATGATGTGAACTCTGCCCACATTGCAACCATCTCCTTTTGGGTACGACCCATTGCAGCAGTAGCTGCCGGTATCTTAGGAGATAAGTTTGGTCACTCAAAAATAACCTCCCTGAGTTTCTTAATTCTCATTGCAGGCAGCTTTGTTATTGCTACAGGCTTGCTTCGACCTGGCATGGAACTCATGATTGCACTAACCATTGCCTCCACTAGCCTTGGTATTTATGGCTTAAGAGGTTTGTATTATGCCCTCTTTCAAGAGTCAAAAATTCCGCTATCCATTACAGGCAGTGCCATCGGATTTGTTTCAGTAATCGGTTATACACCTGACATCTTTATGGGGCCACTTATGGGAGTGATTCTCGACAACAACCCTGGAGCCCTGGGCCATCAGTATCTGTTTGGATTATTGGCCATTTTCGGTTTGATAGGGCTATTCGCATCCATCCTTTTCAGAAAAACGCTCAGTTAAAAACTCTTTCTCAATTATTTCTTTTGATTCAACCCATTGAATGTCAACTACTTGAAAAAATCATGTATATTTTATTTTACTCAATGTAAAACATTTTATACATTTGGTCCGTAATCTTTTACATCAGGTCAAATTTTTTATACTAATAAGTTCAAGATGTCATACCAAGAAAAAAGAAGTTTAGTTAATCTGATCAGTGCCGTTGCAGTGCCTGGCATTTACTTCTGGATTATCTTTCAAGATGCACCGCAGGTTGGTCTCACCACAGATGAATTGCTCAAATTTTGGGGCACAACTATGATAACGTATATACCCATTGCCATAGTCGCCAGGATAGTCATTCACATCCTTTTCGGAATTTCGAATACCATCATTACAAAAGAGAAAATGGATAAAATGGATGAGAGGGATCGAATAATCGAGTTAAAGTCCAAAAACATTGGTCAAGCCATATTTGCAATTGGCTTAGTCGGTGCTATGGCCACTCAAGCCATGGATTACTCAGCTAATGCTCTTTTTGTAACCATACTTGTGGGCGGGGTTATTTCAGAGATATTTGAAAACAGTCTACAATTGATGTTTTACAGAAGAGGGTTTTAATGGCTAAGCACAAAATTTCAAATAAAATCAGAACGCTGCGCTTCATGAAAGATGAGATGACACAGCAACAACTCGCTGAACAAGTGGACGTCACTCGTCAAACCATTGTAGCCATTGAAAAAGGTAAGTACTCACCTTCACTGGAACTCGCTTTTCGAATTGCTCAGGTATTCGAAGTACCCTTACACGAAGTATTCTCCTATGACGATCAGGAGGCTTCATAAAAGATTTTGGTCAATTAATTCAAAACAACATGAAATCATACGTTAGAAAAACCTACGGGGGTCCGGAAGTTCTGGAACTCACAGAACTCTCTACCCCTGTTCCCAAGCCAAATGAGGTTTTAATCCAGATAAAGTCTGCTTCGATTAACCCCGCTGACTGGCGAATTTTAAGAGCCGACCCATTTCTTATTCGCGCTGGCCATGGTCTCCTTAAGCCCAAATTCTCTCACTTGGGGAGTGACGTCTCTGGCATTGTAGTATCTCTGGGTACCTCTGCCACAAAGTGGAAAGTGGGCGATGAAGTGGTTAGTGACATTATGGGCAGCGGAATGGGCGCTTACGGAGAGTATGTAGCCGTACCGGAAGATATACTGGTCAGAAAGCCCTCGAACGTATCATTTGATGAGGCGGCTGCAGTACCCATTGCCGGATTGACAGCCTATCAAGGCCTTCTCAAATATGGTAAGCTGGAAAAAGGTCAAAACGTACTGATCAACGGTGCTTCGGGAGGGGTTGGTACCTATGCTGTGCAAATTGCAAAACATATAGGAGCTAATGTAACAGCCATTTGTAGTGCAAAAAACGAAGAATTCGTGCTAGCACTCGGTGCGGACAAGGTGATCGCATATGACAAAGAGGATTATCGTATTACTACTACTCAGTTCGATTTAATAATGGACAATGTTGGGAATTGTTCTGTCAAAGACGCTAAGTCAATGTTAAAGCCAAAGGGCATTGCTTTACTTGTAGGCTGGGGTGGTTTCGGTCATATGCTCCGCTTCATGAGTCAGGGTGCGATAGCCAGCAAAACGAGTGGAAGGACCTTTATGGGAATAGCAGCTAAACTGGACACCGCAGATCTGGAAGCATTAATGGAACTCTTGTCAAGTCAAGCCATTCGATCGGTCATCGATAAATCCTTCCCTATGGACGATCTCACCAAGGCCATTATCCTTCAGGAAAAAGGAAGAACAAAAGGTAAAATTGTTGTCCATAATTAGCCGGCCCAAACGTCAAACTCAAAACAACACAGCTATGCATTATCTCATAATACTCACTTTTAAATTTTTTGAACACGGTTATAAACTCTCGGCCAAAGGGGTCAAGCACCTTTGTATCAAACTAAGCCATATTCATCCATTAGATTGCGAAGGCTGACATTTCAGGCTAGGATATGAGGGGTTTACAATGATAATTCACCGCTTCGGCCAGAATTAAATTCTTTACCCCTGACAATTCGTAGAAATTCAAATACTCAATCATTAGCACTATGAAGCTGCTCATTTTTAAAACCAATATTGAAAACAGGCTCAAAGCCAGAAAAGTCAACTCCATCTTTGCCTATTCTCCAAAAATATTTGAATGGTCAATTGATATGGAGGACATTGATAATGTTCTAAGGGTGGAAGCCGATGATCACTCCTCCGAAAGAGAAATCATTGAAATGGTTTCTACCTGCGGGCTTCAATGCGAGGCACTGCCAGATTAGACTAGTATCCGTAGTTTAACGGACATTCCAATTCGTTTTAGGTCTCATATTTGCTACCTTTTGAACGAATTGGAAAGTATATGCGAAAGGTCACTCTACTCTGTCTAAGTACAATAATTTCTCTTGGCACCCTTGCTAATGACTTGGACAAATACTTAATCAACCCGCCTCAGAAATTAAGTATTGAAGACGGCTGTTACTCGAACATCCACCTACAAGCCAGTCAACTAAGGAATTTCGTGCTTTCTCTTAGGAAAGTTGACCTATTGGGTGAAATCTCAATTGCTCAGCCTATTGACTCAAAGGTTTCTTTTGACTTTAGCCTTGACTCCATTAACCTACCTCAACAAGGTTATGAGCTCGACATTCAGGGAAGTGAGATGCATATAAAAGGGCATAGTTTTTCTGCTTTATATTATGCCAAACAGACCATACTTCAACTTTTAGAATATTCCATCAATGAGAACAAACCCCTACCCTGTTTAAGCATCAAAGACTGGCCAGATTTTGAAAGAAGAGGCTATATGCTGGACATCAGCCGTGATAAAGTTCCTACCATGGAAAGCTTATACCAGCTGATTGATCAACTTTCTGATTGGAAAATCAATGAGCTTCAGCTTTACACTGAACACACCTTTGCTTATCAGGATCATAAAGTAGTATGGGAGAATTCCAGCCCGCTGACTGCTGAGGAAATACAAGCACTGGATGCTTATTGCAAAGCCAGGTACATTGATCTGGTTCCTAACCAGAATTCCTTCGGACATATGGAAAACTGGTTAAAACATGATGAATACCTTGATTTAGCCGAGTGCCCAGAGGACTGCCAAACGGCTTGGGGGAAAAGAAAAAGAACGAGTCTTGACCCAACAAACCCAAAGTCGCTAGAGCTAATGAAATCTCTCTATGCCGAAGTATTACCCAATTTCTCGAGTCAGTTTTTCAACATTGGTGGAGATGAGACAGTGGAACTCTGTGAAGGAAAAGCCAAAGCCGAGTGTGAAAAAATTGGTAAGGGGCAGGTGTATCTAAACTACCTCAAAAAGCTGAATAATGAGGCTAATCAACTCGGCTTTAAAACTCAGTTTTGGGGTGACATTATCTTAAACCACCCGGAACTCATTAGTGAATTACCAAAGGACATGACGGCATTGGTTTGGGGTTACCAAGACGATCATCCATTTGATGAACAGCTGCCCAAGTTCAAGGATGCTGGGATCGACTTTTATGTTTGCCCGGGCACTTCATCATGGCGTTCAATCATAGGCAGAAATAAGAATGCCTTCGGGAACCTCAAAAATGCTGCGCTCACTGGTAAAGAGAATGGAGCAAAAGGATACCTGAATACCAACTGGGGAGATTATGGTCATTGGCAACCCCTATCAACGATCTATCCTAGCATTCTGATTGGTGCAAGCTATGCCTGGAATTACACCGATAGCACTCTACAACACTTGGAATTCCAGTTGAACCAATATGTATTTAAAGACAAGACTGGCAATACTGCCAAGGCTGTCTTACAACTGGGAAACGCTTACCTTGACACGAAAATACCTAAGGGCAATGCCAATGCTTTTCACTTACTTTTGAGACGTTACCTATGGACCATGCAGGGAAACTATCAAACCAAGGTCTTGACAATAGAAAACTTGGAAAAAGCACGTGAGACAATACTCCAGGCAATTGACTTACTCAAGAAAGGTCAACCAACATCATATGATGCTGAATTTATCAATACTGAACTCAAACAAGCAGCCGCTTTAGCCATGCATGGTATTGACTTGGGTATTGCTAGGCTCAAAACCGAAGACTTTCAGACCAAAAGTATTCCAGCAGAAAAAAGAGAAGAATTAAGTAATGCCCTCAGACCATTAATTGCAAAACATAAAGAACTCTGGCTGATGCGAAACCGCCCAGGAGGTCGATCAGACTCAGCGGCTAAACTGGAAGATATTCTCACCTTTTATAAAGATGATCAATAAGCTATGACCCGTGATATCATCGAAATCAATGGCTTTATCGTTCTGATAGAGTATGCCTCCAGTGACACCAAAGAAGTTGAAATCTGTGGTTTTGCTGAGGATGTAGTAGGCATTGCTTTCTATGGTTCAGGTGAGGTGGAAATGAATATTCGATGTGGTGATCAAGTAAGCACTTATCAAAACACGAAAGGAGTCGCCTTGTCTTTTTTTGCGTCCAAAGGTTCAACTTTCGAGCACACAATTAGCCCCAATAACCCCATGCAGTCCATCTGCATCGTCTCTACCCTAGGCAATCTTGAAAAGCTCCCTCAACATGAACAGGAGTTCTTTCAGACTTACTTGAAGTCACTTGTCAATCCAAATGCAGAAATTGTTGGCGGCCCTGGCTTTTATATGAACCATGACATGCAAAATGCCGTGAGCAAAATCTATAGTAGCACTTATACCGAGAACATGCGGCAAATGTTCTTAAGAAGTCAGGTGACAGAACTATTGGCTCACTTTTTTGCACAAGTATCATTACCGGAACGACCAACACTCAATGATGAGGATAGGCTCAAAATCCATCAAGCCAATGAGATAATGCTGGAGAACATAGCCTCCCCTCCTTCTTTAGCAGAACTATCTAGGCAAATCGGTCTGAACAGCAATAAGCTCAAAAAGAACTTTAAAGAAGTCTTCGGCATGCCTGTATTTAAGCACCTTCAAAATGAACGTTTGATCAGGGCACATGCGCTTTTGAAGGAGGCTAATCTCGGCATACAAGAAGTTGCCTGGCAAGTGGGTTACGAGAGCATTAGCTCCTTTTCCAATGCATTTATGAAAAAGTTTGGCTTCCGACCGAGCGAAATCAAAACTTAGTTCCTTTGGAACAAATCAGAATTCTTTTCAAACAAATCCCTGATGATTAACTGAGCCAATTTTGTGTCAACGAAAGACATAAAACACTCAGTTATGAAAGGAAATATTTTACTCATCACCACACTCATTACGGGTTTGTCAGCGGGCCTATTCTATGCATGGCAAGTATCTGTTATTCCCGGAACACGTAAGCTTTCAGATTTAAGCTATTTGGAATCTATGCAATCCATGAATCGCGAGATTCTCAACCCATGGTTCTTTATCATCTTCTTTGGCCCAATGGTCATGATGATTGTATCAAGTCTAGGACTTTTCAAAATAGACCATGATCATGGCTTCATTTGGGTTTTCGTTGCCACTATCGTCTACATCGTTGGCTTGATAGGCATCACCGCTTTTGGCAATGTTCCTATGAACAATGCCTTAGATGTCATCGACCTCTCCAAACTGACGCTGGAGCAGCTCAGGGAAATTCGCGTGGAGTATGAGACCAAGTGGAATCAATATCATCTCATCAGAACAGCATTTTCAGTGATCTCCTTTGCCCTACTCTTATGGGCATCTAAGGCTCACTTTATCAATACAAATTTTCAATAATCATTAAACAATAATAAAATGACTCAGAACAACATTTTAGTAATCGGAGGCACCGGAAAAACGGGCCGAAAAGTAGTAGAAAGATTAACCAGGCGCGGCATCAACGTGCGCATTGGATCTAGAAATGCCAGCCCAAGCTTCGACTGGGAAAAGCCAGAAGACTGGAAGACTGCTTTGCAAGGAATGGACAAGGTCTATATTACCTTCCAACCGGACCTAGCAGTACCTGGTGCCAAGGAGGCCATTACCGAGCTCACAGAGCAGTCGAAAGCATGTGGCATCAAAAAACTGGTCATACTTTCCGGAAGAGGCGAACACGAGGCAGAACTATGTGAGCAAATTATTCAGCAATCGGGAATCGACTGGTCAGTAGTAAGAGCAGATTGGTTTAATCAAAACTTTAGTGAGAGCTTCTTCCTCGACCCAATATTGGCAGGTCAAGTGGCGGTTCCAAGAGCTGAAACGAAGATCCCATTTACCGACACTGATGATATTGCGGACGTGGTAGTAGAAGCGCTCCTTGACGATCAATACACAGGTGAAGTTTTGGAGCTTACAGGACCGGAACTTTGGTCGATGGAGGAAGTGATTAAAGAGATCGCTAAAGTGACAAATAGAGAGATTGGCTTTCATTCGATAAGTCTTGAAGATTATACCAAAATGATGCGAGACCATCAGGTACCTGACGCCTACATTTGGTTGATCAACTACTTGTTCACCAATGTGCTTGACGGGCGCAATTCCTCTACAACCAATACCATTGAAGAGGTATTAGGTAGACCTGCAAAACGCTTTTCTGACTATGTCAAAGAAACGGCAGCTACTGGAGTTTGGAATGGATAATTGTAATATTCTTTGGAGAGGCGAGCAGAATCAAAGATATGCCGCTCTAAAAGAGTATCTAGAAAGCAGGACTAGATTCTTTCAAGAAACGCTCATGTAAATTTGAAATGAGGTATGAAAGTTTTTTAGTAAATCGCCCCACTTCCATTGGGGCGATTATTTTTTACAAGAAAAAATCAGAACATCCGACAAACATGAAAATCAACTTCAAAACTCTCTTATCCATAAGCCTGACTTTTTTATTGACCTGCGGCTGTAATCAGGAAGAAGAGCCCATGACGTTAGCTACTTATACTTACCACACGAATAATAGAATTGAAAATCTTAAACCCTTAGCAGAAATACTTCAGTCCGAACTGGGACGTAGAGTGATTGTAAAGAGTTATGCAGATGTCGCAGCCATGCTCAGAGGTATTGATTCGGACAGCGTGGATATTGGATTGATCAATACCCTAGGGTATTTAAAATGGTCTATTGGCCATCAAAACATGGAAGTGGTAGCAGCCCTTCGTACCAAAGAAGAAGCAAGAGACAATTACAAAACTGTCTTGCTGACTAATAGAGAGGATATTGATCATCTTGATGATATCGTCCTTAAAGCAAAGGGTTTGAGAATGATGTTTGTCAATGAAGGCTCTACCTCAGGTAATTTGGTACCCAGATTACTGTTTGATGCTATTGGCATCAATTCACCTAATAACCAATTTATGAATGTAAGCTATGGTGGCAATCATACAGATACCTGGAAGAGGCTACTCCAAGGTGAGGCGGACCTTTGTGCCATTGGGAGTAATGAATACTATTCACAGTTGGAAGAGAACCCTTCCCTAATTGAATCGCTAAAACCTATATGGATTTCCGATGAAATCCCTCTGGGTCCGGTGCTCTTGAACAACCATTTGGAAAGTGAGACAATTAAGAGCATCACCGAGGTCTTACTTTCGCTCCACAGGAGCAATCCTGAGGCCCTTGAATCTGTTAAATCAGGTTGGTCCGAGGCCTTACAGGCCGAAAAGTTCTATCAGATCAATGAACAAGACTATGATTCTATCAATACTGCTTTCAAGAATAACAAGGAGCTTCAATTGATATTCAATCGCTAGCGATTAAAGCACCTCTATCCTATTTCGATAGAGTTCTACTTTATCTTCTTTTTCAAGTTTTTTGAGTAAGCGAGAAATTACAACACGTGAGGTATTCAACTCCTGAGCAATTTGTTCATGCGTCTTTTCGATCACAAAAGATCCTTGACTTTGCTTCTTATCCAATAGATACTTCATCAAACGCTCGTCCATGTTCATAAAGGCGATGCTATCGATGGTATGCATCAGCTCGTCAAAACGATCTTGATATGAATTGATCACAAACCTTCTGAAAGAGGGATACTTAGCCATCCAGCCTTCGACCAATGACATTGGGACTAACCAAAGGTTGACATCTGTTTCAGCAACTGCCTTGAACTGGCTGATTTGATTACTGAAGCAACAACTGATGGACATGGCACAGGCATCGCCACCTTCCAGGTAGTAGAGAAAGACTTCATTGCCTTCTTCATCTTCTCGCATGATTCTCAATGTACCGGAAACCACCATGGGCATGGCATTGGCCTGCATGCCGGGGTTGATCAGGGGCTCCTCAGCCTCTAGTTTCTTTTCCTTTCCAAATCGTATGATTTCATCTATCAGCTCTGACTCAAAGGCCAGACCGACCAGAATATTTTTGAAAGAAGCTAACATGAATTAAGGAATACAGCGTCAGCCTTATTCTGTAGGGCCATCAACAGAGCCAACAAGGTTCATTATTTCCTTGTCGATCGTCCAAAGTCCTACGCCATCTTCACCAATCAGATCGAATAGTTCAACAGCTCTTCTCGCAAGTGTTTCTTCTTCTCGCTGCTCTTCAACGAACCAGTTTAGAAAGTTCATTGTAGTGAAATCCTTAATCTCGTAGCAGTGATTTACTATCTCGTTAATAGAGTTGGTCACTGCAATTTCGTGGTCCAAAATCGTCTCAAACACCTCTCTCAGTGAATTGTAATGATGCTTGATATCTTTGATTTCAGGCTGAATTGAATGCCCGCCAGCTTCATTCACGTAATGGAAGATCTTGAGCATATGCATTCTTTCCTCATCCGAGTGCAGATACAAGAACTTGGCTGAGCCCTCGTAACCTGTCATCTCACACCAAGAAGCCATTGATAGGTAAGAGGCACTTGAACTACCTTCCATCATGATTTGGCGATTCAATAAATCCTCAGTTGCTTTAGTTAGGGAGCGTTTTGCGGTTACTTGTTGTCTTTCCATTTTGTATTGTTTTAATGACTGCGAAGATAATCAATAAAGGAGTAAACAAAGTTCCTAAACTGTGAGAATAGCTTAATTAGAACCATTCAAATTAAAGTTAAGATAAGGCAGCCCTGCGGACCAGTAAAGTGTCACTCTGGCCTTCTCCATAGCCGATCGCATCTTCATCAATTTGATTTGGGACTCGAGGAGTTTGTCCTGTTGGAAGTTGATCTTAAAAAGATCACTTTCCCCGTTCGCCAAATTGATTAATTCTAAGTCGAGCAAAATCGTATAATTATTTACCGCTTCCTGCATTAAACTCAACATACCTCTCGTATTATCAAGCTCAAAAAACGAAGCCTCTATGCCATTGAGAATTTCTCTTTCTAACTGGCTCAGTTCATAAGTAGTTTGCTCAATCTTAATCTCTGTCTGACGTAATTTAGAACGCTCCTTTCTAAGGAAAAGTGGAAACTCGAACTCAATGCCAAACTTGTAATTGTTTCTCAGTTGAACCTCTACAAACTCACCTTGTTGATTTACCGGTGAATTGATCAGATTATAGTTGAGGTCAACCCGAGGTTTAAGATTCTCTCTTGCCAGCCTTCTGTCAATATCCAATTGATCAAGTTTGAAATTGGTCTTAACCAGTTCCGGATGTTTTTGAATCGCTAGCAAACGCAGGCTATCTAATGAGATATCCGAACCCAAAAGGTTCAAACCAAAGTCAAGCTGAGGAACTATGTTATCCTGAAGGACCATCGGCTCCTCATTTTGCCCCCATAGGTAATTGGAAAGCATCAAGCCGGCCTTCCTAAAATCAATCAGAGCCTCACTTCTATCGACTTTCCGGTTTTGCAGTGTAATGGCTGCTTGAACAGTGTCTATAGCAGCAGCCTCTCCAAACTCGAAATCTGTTAGAACCCTTTGATATACATTTTGTGAGATATTTAAACTCTCTTCGATCAGCAGATAATTGTAGAATGCGAAATACCACTCCCAATAGTCTTTCGAAGCTGATAATAGGACCTTATTGATCATTTTAATTCGCTCGGCATCGGTAATCTGGGCAAATAACTCTGCCTGCTTCACCGTAGCCCTTCTCTGGTCTATCAATAAACCTCTCCCGATTGGCAAGCTCAAACCTGCGGTCACCTGTTGAAAGTCATCTGAACCCGGGATTGAATTTTCTGGATTCACAAACTGTCCCTTGTTACGATCAAAACTCACCTTTGGGTCCACCGGAAACCAAGTGGGTACTTTAAGAGTGGTATTGAACAAATCCCAGTACTCCTTGTCATCAAAGTTTTTCACGTCCCAGGAAGACTCCAACTTAGGGTCGAAGGCTCCCCTTGCTAATCGTATTTCTTGTTTAGCATTCTCCGGTAACAAATTGGCCTGCTTTACAACTGGGTGACTTAGCAACACCATATCCACGAAGGACTCTAATGGGAGAATACGCGTGGTATCTGCCGTATTTTCGGTCAGTAACTCATCTAGAGATTTTACCTTTAAATCCTGCGCATAACTTGCAACAGTCGCCAGGCTCAAAATCGTCACCAGCGAGAAAAAAGTGATTTTTTTCTTCATAGGACTACTTTTTTTCTGCCGTTGCCTTTTCCTTTACTTCTTTAGGTGCTTCATACAGGCTTGGCGGGAAACCATTCAGCTGACGCCAGATTTCATACCATACTGCAACATTGTCGAGCATGACCCATCCCTTTGTCCCTGAGCCAATTCTTAGTTGCTCAGGCCATGGCTCATCTTCTGGGTCTGGTGTTACTAAAATTCTATATTCACCACCTGTGCTATTTACTAGGTCAATCACACGAACCACACCTCCGAAGGTACCAACAGACACATTGGGCCAGCCTGAAAACTGTAATGCCGGCCATCCATCGAATTGAATTCGGACTTTCCTGTCCATACCGATCAAAGGCACATCCATTGCCTTGACATACATTTCAACAGCCAACTCAGGGTTTTCCGGCATAATCTGGGCCACCGACTCTCCTTCTTTGATGGTTTCTCCGATACCTGCCTTCATCGCCTTTACGATATACCCATCCTGAGGAGCGATCAATTGGTACTGCTCATTCCTGATGGTCATATTGGCATACTCGTTTTGAAGCTTTGCCAGACTACCTTCACCCTCAAAGATCTCTGCTAACGTATTGTTTCGATCAGATTCAGCTTTACTAATCTTATCTAACAGCTCTGATTTAACCACTTCAATTCCGACCCTTGCGTTGATCAACTCCTGCCGGCTCTCATAGAATTTATTCTCCTTGCTTGTAACCTTACCCTTGGCAGCCTGATACTTGGATTCGAATTCCTGGATTTTGGTTAGCGTTATATTTCCCGCCTCTCTCCTTTTCAAGTTTCGTTGATACTGATCTTCTGCATTTGCAAAAAGAACCTTCTCAGCCTCGTAATCCACACTATCGCTGACCAGTTTAAATCCAGCTTGTTTAAGCTTATTTTCTGCTTGCTCTGTCTTGGATACTAGCAAATCGTTCAGCGCCTTTATCTGATTTTCTAACGAAGTGACTTTATCCTTTTTGGATTCTATGCTCGAGCTTTTTGCATCAATTTGTTCCTTCAAACGATCGAGTAAATCCGGGTCAAAGAACTTGTCTTTGACCTCAGAGAGTGTCAAAATTGTATCTCCCTTGTTGACAAACTGTCCTTCCCGCACTTTCCAACTCTCAATACGCCCGGCAATCGCGGTTTCTACGGATTGAGGTCTTTGACTTGGCCTGAAGGCCGTCAACTTTCCATTACCTCGAATATTCTGCTGCCATGGAAAAAACAGTAAAATGAAAAACAAAAAAGTTACGGTCAGTAATATCCTTGCCAGTTTCTTCCCAGCCTTAGGAGAACCTAAGGTTTTAAACAGAACACTCTGCTGATGCTGGATCTCTTGATCTTTATTTTCTGATAGATTCAACATGACTTAAACTTTTATGATTTTGTTTAACAATCCTTCTGATAAGAGATCACTATAGGTGCCTTCAGCTTTCACAGTGCCTTCTTCCATGACAATTACGCGATCGCATGCTGCCATTACTAATGGGTCATTCGATACGGCCACAAGTGTACATTCCGCATTGCTTGTTACCACATTTATCAAGTGTTCCTTCTCTGACCTCTGGAATGAGGAGAAGAAATCGTTCAGTATCAGTAGTCTTGGTCTCTTGACGAGACATCGAGCAAGGATGATCTTATGAACAAAACTGCTCGAAAAACCTTTACCTCCACTAATGATCTGAGTACTGTAGCCATTAGGCAGCATATTGATCTTATCCGAAAGCCCAACCTTATTGATGGCTTCAACAGCATCTCTTGTCGACACTTGTGGTTTGCCTACCACAATATTATCTAAGATTGTTCCCTCGAAAATATCTTCGGCCGAAACGTTCTTAGCAAGTTTATCTCTTAGGTTGGTTAGGTCTAGATCTCTTAGGCTATAATCATTGATCGTCAGGGCACCTTCATAGTTCTGATTAATACCCGAAATGGTATTGGTCAGGGTTGTCTTTCCTGATTCATTTCCACCAGAAATACAAACTTTTTCACCACAAGCAAAGCCCGTATTAATGCTGTGTATGGCAGGTGTTTTTGCACCTGGATAAGTATAACTCAGGTTTCTTAGTCTAATGGAAAAGCCCTTAGTCAACTCTTCGTTATTAAGGTCGATACCCCCTACTTTCTCCAGTGGCAAATCCGTCACCTGACTTATCTTATCGACTGCCGTCAGCATGTCATATACCACATCCATATAGGTGATAATTTTCTCTACTGAGTTCAGGATTAGAATGATAATAACCTCAGCAGCAACGAATTGACCGAGCGTAATTTCTCTATTGATCACTAGGGATGTACCAATAATTAGTAAGCCACCAGTGATAACGGCCTTAAACAAGACGATATATACATACTGATTAACCAACACCTTAAAGTGTACTTTTCGATTAATCAGATAATTGTTGACGTTGTATTCGGTCTTCTTGACTGGTAGATTTGTATTACCCGAGATTTTGAATGAGTTCAATGTTCTGGCAATCTCTTCAAGCCAATAGACTACTTTGTATTTGTATTTTGATTCCTTGATTGAGGATTGAAGACCTTTAGGACCTGTCAATCGAAAGATCAAAACCAGCGTCAGAATCAGCACCAATCCAAAGAACACAAAGAATGGGTGGTAAAATGATAGTAATACCAGTCCGAATATGATTTGGATGATCCCTGATGTCAAGTCTCCCAATAACTTTGGCAAGCCTTTCTGGATAGTCAACACATCAAAAAATCTATTGATCAACTCAGGAGCATGAAGATTGCTCAGTGACTCAATCTTCATACGAGGAATCCTAAATGTGAATTCCAGTGCTGCTTTTGTGAAAATTCTTCTTTGTAAGTATTCCACTAGTGTGATTTGCATAATCTGTAAACCACCAGAAGCCAGAATACCCAGAAGCACCAGCCCTATCAGTAAGTAAATGGAGCTGAAAACGACACCTCCGGAAACCAGTTCGACAGTTGCCTGGATTCCCAATGGTAAAGTCAGAGAAACAATACCAACAAATGCGGCATAAACAAAAACATAGAAAATATCTCTCTTTTCTTCACTCAGAAGCCTAATGAGGCGCTTTACAGGAGAAAGCGGTTTAGGAATCTCTCCTTCCTCATGCTCTGAAACCAAACTCCTATAACTAAATGCTCCGAGTAGCATAATTTCGCCCTGCTCATCGCGCATCAACGTTGATTTTATTTCGTCAAAGTCAACTTCTAAAGTAGCTTCCGGGGTGATTTCAAGGACTTTTATGTTCTTCTTTGCCTTAGTCAAGATAACGGGAGCAAAACCTTCTTCAGACTGTTTAAAGGCAATCAAAGGGATATTCACATCTTTGATAAAAGAAGCCAATTCTACTCCGGCCAGAGATTGATCCAATAATACGATGCGGGTTTTGTTAGCCGCTTCAATCAAGTCCCTTTTAAACTCAAATGCCTCATCAATTGCATATGACTTTGCATTGACCTGAAGGTCCTGAAGCAAAGCCTCTTCAAGGCTATTGTTGAGTAAAATTGAGACCTCCTTTATGGAATTCGCAATGTGCTGATTCGTCATAAGATTAAACTTTACGCCTTAATGGCCTTGTTTATGAGTTCAAGAAGAAACTTATAATTCTGTTGGTGGATATCGCCCTGTGCAGCCTTGTGCTCAGTTAAGGACGGCAAGTGCTCTGCGAAAAATACCTGCTGATGTGCTGCTTGCAAAACTGTACTGATTAGAGCATGTGAGTACTTATAGTCAGGGTTGATCTCTTTGATCATATCCGCGATTCTCTTACAAAGAGTTTTAAAACCTCGAAAGAGTCCCTCTTTATTATCACTATCAACCTGTTTTGTGAGATAGGTCTTATCTGACTCATTGGTGACGATTCGCTGGAGAGCTGACTCGTCCACCGATGGAAAACTGGAGTCGTAACCTTTTTGCTCGGTGACCAGACGCAACGCAATCGCGAGCCTGTCTTGAGCAGACATTACATTATGCGTTTCAAAATCAATCCTATACTCCAGCCAGTTCCAATACCAAGCGATCAGGTAAACGAGTAATTTATGCTTGTTTTCGAAGTAACGATAGATGGAAGCCTCGGTAGAATCAATAGCTACCGATAATTTCTTAAAGGTAAAAGCCTCCAAACCCAACTCATCGATCATACGAATGGATTGGTCAATAATTTTTCTCCCCAAATCTGTTTCCTGCGGATCACGCAGAAAGAGATTAGCATTCATTTCAAGCCGTAGTAGTGCCATATCTTAGTAAAACGATAATTAACTATCTTAAATAATAGTAATACTATTATCAAAACTAGTAAGACAACGATCAACTTGAAAAAAGGTTTAGAATAGGCACAAAAAAAAGAGACCACTCCCCAGTGGTCTCTTCCAGTATTTTTTCAAATACCCCCAAATAACAAAGTCAGGGGACGATTACTCGTCCCCTGCTCATCTTTAAATAGCGTGAACTATTTAAAGACGCCAAGTTACTGTTCAGAACTTTGCCGAAACTTGAAGGCCCAAGCAATCAAGTTCAAACGCTGTCTTTTTTCGGCTTCACCTATAGTTCGGTGCTCAGCACCAATCGCTTATGCGAAGCTTTTGCAGTCTTGTACATCTTTGCAGATATCCACCAACGTTCTTTGTCAAAACTACCCGAAAGTAGCCTCCACATATTCCACCTTCTCTTGCAAGAAGGTGTCAATCACCGTTGCCGATGATCGCTGGTCGTGATTAGGAGCATACCGAAGTATTTCCTGACGATAACTAATCCTGATTGCTCAGTACTCGTTAAAGTCAACTGTTAAAAGCGCTGTCTAGTCACCTTTCATAGAAAGATTTTTAGAACGTCTTATGATTACTCCCTTTCAAGTAGTGATCACAAACGCTTGGAAATTATCCCTGAAGTAAATTTCCGATATCGCCTCCTTCAATTGCTATCCGGAGAAATACTAACAGCATCACTTTGACTGTCTCAGATTAACATTTGCATGTCAACCCTTTCACTACACTTTTTCGGGCTTCCCCCGAAGAGAGACTGAAGTAAAACTTCTGTTCTTTATCCCTCACTTGGTATACCTAAGGTACTCTACATAACTTTACAGGCAAACTTTGTAACCCCCTAGTTTTCAACAAGTTTCCCACTCAGCTATTCACATAGTTATCCACCGGGTTATCCACATGTTTATGCACATTCCACTCTGATTTTTGCTATTGAACCGTAATTTCCTGTTGAGAAACTTCACTTGCTTCGAAATAGCCTAAAGGATAGAGTGCATCATTACTCACATTTTGAACATTACCACGCAAAGTAGCCGGAACTACATCGCCCCCCCCAGGTGCAAGACCCACCGCCTGTTCATAGAAAATCCGATAATAATCGTATGCCTCCTTCGAGAGGGCATATTGTCTCACCAAACCACGATCTCCTGGCTCAAAGGAAAAATCACCTGCCAATTCAAAACCTACTACTTTCAAGCCATCGTAGAACTCATCTGAAGAGATCAGGTTAAATTGATTCCCCACATCAGCCCGAATCAGCAAAGTATCATTGCGATAGGTTTGCCAATGATAGTAGTTTTCTATACCCTCAGGATCCTGATAATCCAGCAACAGGCCTATGCCCTCATCTCGGAAAATGGTCTCCTCTCTAAATTCTTGATCCAAGCGATCGATGGATGCCACAGCGAGCATTTCTTCAGTAGCTTGATAAATACTGGATTCATATCGAACCTCAAGTCGATAGGTAAAACCGACCGTTGGGGTCATACCGAAAGTCTCATAAATGCCCGGCTCATCGGCTGACTCGGCAAAGACATAGGTGACATTGGTCTCAAGCTCTAGTACTTCAACACTTGCTCCTCGTGCTGCCGGTGTTTGTTCATTTTGAAAATATGGAGCGGTAGTAGATAGTCGAATGAACTGATAGCCACTATTTGACCCTTCCTTTTGCCTTACCAGTCGGCCTTCAACAACCAAACGGACTTGTCCTTCTTCCAAGTCTACATCCAGCTCGTCAGTACAAGCTGTCAGCATAAATGCTCCTGTCAATAGAATTAATAACTTCTTCATGTCTTAGAATTTTAGGTTATAAGTGATGTTTGGGAAAAAGCCGATGTACGATTGAGTCGCTTGGGTATTGAATCGGTCAGTGTAGAACTGTGAAATTTCTGCCCCTCTTTCTGCTCCGGTGGGACTGAAAGTGATGTCGTAGGCATTCTGATTATTATAAACGTTATACAAACTAAAAGTCCAGCTACCATCCCATTTTGGTCTTTGTTTTGTATTTACCGTTAGGGAGAGGTCAAGTCGATGATTATCTGGAATTCGGGCTTGATTACGGGATTCAAAGTTTGCCCCCACTATACCGCCAAACTCATAGCGACTTTCCGGATAGGTGATCGGCATACCGGTCTGGTAAATAAAGTTGGCAGAAAATGTCAGGCTTTTATTGATCTTATACATTCCCGTCAAACTCAGGTCATGTGTCTTATCGAAATTGCTTGCATAGTATTCCCCATTGTTAATACCAGGACCTCCTGTACCCTCACCATCTATTTTGCGTTCACTTCGCGACAGCGTATAACTTAACCATCCTGTGAGTCGTCCCTTGTTCTTTTTGACATACAATTCCAGTCCGTACGACCTTCCAATACCGCTCAGTAATTCAGTTTCCAGATAGTTATTCAATTGGATGTCTGCCCCATCGACATAATCTACTTGATTGCGCATGTCTTTGTAATAGACTTCCGCTGAGGCTTCATAGGTGTTATCACGGAAATTTCTGAAATAACCGAAGGCGACTTGATCGGCCAGTTGTGGTTCTAAGTAAGGGCCACTTGGTGTCCAAATATTTAATGCTGTCGGAGATGTGCTATTTGAAATCAAGTGAATGTATTGAACAGTTCTATTGTAGCTTGCTTTTAAAGAACTCCTGTCGTTCAACTGATAATTGAGTGAAAGCCTTGGCTCCAGATTATAAAAGCTGGAAATAACTTCTCCAGACCCATAGGATTCAAAACCAACCACATTAGCTTCTTCATATCGCCCCAACTGACTGTTGTAGACTACAGGCTGATCGTTTTCATAAAGCCGTACTTCTTCGCTCCCCATTCTAAGAAAGGAAGAGAGTCGAAGACCAGCTTCTATCGTCAAATTACTGGAAAGCGTACGCTTGGCACTTACATATAGCGAAGGCTCGAGGGCAAACTTAGGATCGAGAGTCGTAGGCACAGTAGTAGACTCGGCATTCGGGCTAATGTCGCCTGGATTAAAATCATAGTAAAGTAAGCTAGCACCAAAATCCAATTGATTATCACCTTGCTGGAATAGCGTGAAATCTGTCTTTAGATTGAAATTTTCAATATGGGCTTCCCATGAATAACCGTCTGTTCTTAGAATGTCGAAGTTGTATCGGTAGTCACTGTAAATGAGCGATACATTCGAAAAGAGATTTTCATTCAACACTTTGTTATACCGTAGGTTAAAGGCCAGATTTCCCCAATCATTGTTTAAAAAGTCGTCTACGCTGAAGTTGTCTCTCCCGAAATAGCCAGACACAAAGAGTCTGTTATCAGCATCAAAGGCATAATTTGCTTTTAGGTTGATGTCATAGAAAAAAACCGTTGGTGGATCGTCCAATACCGAAGGCAGAAAGAGATCTACATAGGACCTCCGACCCGCCACCAGAAAGGATCCCTTGCCCTGATCTATCGGACCCTCAACATTCAATCGGCTGGACAATAAACCAATACCTGCACTTCCTGCCAATTGCTTGCTATTACCATCCTTTTGCCTTACATCAAGGACAGAAGAAAGCCTGCCACCATAGATCGAGGGAATTCCACCTTTATATAGTGTTACATCTTTAACCGCATCCGCATTGAATATGGAAACCAGCCCAAAAAGGTGACTTGTGTTAAAGATTGTCGCTTCGTCTAGCAGTACTAGATTCTGATCTGCTGCTCCTCCTCTTACATTGAAACCACCAGATGTTTCTCCCGCGCTGCTTACCCCCGGTAACAACTGGATGGACTTCACAAGGTCTGCCTCTCCAAAGACTGTGGGCAACTGCTTAACCGTATTCGCATCAATCTTAGCCACGCTCATCTTCACACTCTTGACGTTTTCGTCTTCTGCCTCTGCATAGACCACCACCTCTTCGAGTTCATCGGACTTAATCGTTAACTCGAAATTCAACTCTGTATCTCCTTTTAATTCGATTTCTTGTTCTATTGTCTCAAAACCGATATAGCTCACTTTTATATTGTACTTGCCGGGTTTTAAAACCAGCGAATAAAATCCGTAAGCGTTGGAAACAGCCCCACTACCCGTCTGTTGGACATAGATAGTTGCGCTGATGAGATCTTCACCAGTGCTTGCGTCTCTTATTCTACCTTTTAAAACTGCTCTCTCCCCTTGTCCATAACTTTCAGTGGCTACCAAAAGGAAAATGGACAGGTAAAAAAAGAGCCGGCTGAATCTCATCAGTCCGGACTTTTCTGTTTCACTTCTTGCCTGTTTAAATGTCAAAGTTTTGACCATTGCTTTATATGTTTTGGCTTAAGACACACCCGAACTGATTATTTGTTATCTCTTGTTGGATAGCATTCAGTGAGTGATGCCAATTATTCAGTGAATAACACCCTCACTCAAAAGATTCTCGGTTAAGCGACCTATTTTTAGGAGGTGAAAATTTCGAAGCATTACATCAAGTGGCTCCATATCGGTTTCTGGCTGATACTGTTCTTATTCCCTTTTACTTTTGGAATTCAGGAGGAGCCTCTAATTCCTGTACTGACAAGAATATCTCTGCCCTTTGCGCTTCAAATCGGTCTGGCCTATTTCAACCTATATGTGCTGGTACCCAAACTGTTTAAAAGAAAAAAATATGGGCAATACGGACTCTCTGTACTTGTACTGCTTGTAGGAGTGAGTAGAATGCTAATTTGGTGGTTCCGATCAAACCTGACCGAAGCTCAGCTAAGTCGGACAATACCAGGCAGTGAATTTACTTTCGCTGATCTGCCCCAACCGGTACAGATTTTTCCTCCTTTGATTTTAACGCTGATCATACTGTTCATCAGTACAGTCTATGCCTTGGCCATAGACCAATCGAAAAAAGAACAAGTCACCATTCTTCTGGAAAAAGAAAAGACGGAAGCAGAATTGAAATTTCTGAGATCGCAGATCAATCCACACTTCTTTTTCAATGCGCTAAACAACTTGTATAGTGTATTCAAGCTCAAACCAGAAAAGACCGATCAGTTTATACAAAAGCTGAGTGAAATGCTGCGCTATGTTACTTATGAATGTCAGAATGGGCAGATAAAGCTCTCTCGGGAAATTGAAGTAATTGAGAGTTACATCTTTTTTCAGAGCATGAAAGATGAAGCTAATATTGAGGTTAAGCTGAAGAAGGAGATTGACAACCCCTTAGCCGAAATAGAACCTATGATTCTTATACCTCTTTTGGAAAACGCTTTCAAACATGGCTATTCTATTACTGGCGAAAACCTAGACATAAACATAGACATTCAGCACCGAGGGCATAATACAAGCATCCATATCGAAAATAGTTTTATCCCCTCTGCATCTCAACCTAATAAAGCGCCTTCAGAAACTGGAATTGGCTTAAGTAATATTCAACACAGACTCAACTATGCCTACCCTGATCGCCATAAATTCGAGTCTGTTCAAAAAAACGGCAGGTTCATCATCAACATAAACATCAATCATGACGCAGTCTGATATATCCATAAAATGCATGGTGGTAGATGACGAGCAGTACGCACGGGAGCTACTCATCCACCTGATTAAAAAACAGCCACAGCTTCAACTGGTCGCCTCTTGTAAGAATGCCTTTGAAGCCAAAGCAGCATTAGAGAGTGAACGCATTGATGTTATATTCCTAGATATACAAATGCCACACAAGACGGGACTGGAGTTTCTTGAAGAATATGAGATTGAGTCTAAAATAGTATTTACTACTGCCTATCAAGACTTTGCTCTGAAAGGCTATGAGTTTGATGTTTTAGACTATTTGCTAAAGCCGATTCTTGAAGCGCGCTTTATGAAATGTCTTGAAAAGATTAAGAACACATTCATGCTTGAAGAAAAGGCTTTTCAGTTTGAGTCTTTGCAGAATGATCAGACACAATACATTATAATCAAATCTGGTTATGATAAACATCGGCTCAAACTCGGTGAAATTGAATTAATAGAATCAGTAGGAGAATACATTCGCTATTATACAAAGGATCGAAAATTCCTGGTACTCAATTCACTGACTAAAATGGAAAAGGAGCTACCAGATAGCTTCATTCGCACCCACCGTTCCTTTATAGTGCCAAAGCAAAAGATCAAGAGCAAGACAGGTCATACACTCATCATGAATAATGGCATGAAGGTACCGGTCGGTAAGACCTATCGAACAAAAATTTCGAATACCGATCTTTTTATTTAGGACGTTCAGCTCTCCTGTTCCATTAACTGAGTGAGAAAGTCCATTCACAAAGTTTAGCAATTGGCTTTACGAATTTTAACAATCTGCATGGTTTTCCTCATGCACTTAAGTTGTCTATTTGGGGCAACAACGAGTATTCATGAGGAAATCAATTGTCTTAACGACCACGATATTTATGTTCCTGGCACTTCTTAGCTGCGAGGAAAAAGGAGAGATTGCCATTGACGATCAGTCAGTGTTTGACTTTTTCTTTGTTGACACAGTAAGGCTTGATATTTCGACCATTCATGTAGATTCCATCATCACCCAAGGAACTCCATCCTTGCTGTTGGGAGCCTATGAAAACGAATTACTTGGTTCAATTACCACAAGAAGTTTCTTTCAATTTTCATTAGGCACCGGCCTTGAGGTTGATTCTGAGGATACATTTGATTCACTGGGACTTATCATCTATCCCTATACCAGCACCTATGGAACAGGAGCTGATCAGCGTATAGAAATCTACAGAATTGAAGATGATTATGAACCCGAAGAGGACTTCTTCTATCAGTTCGACCATCTTGACTTCAATCCAACACCTGTTGGAAGTTTTATTCTGGAGGCAGAGGAAGATGAGGACGATTCAGTCTTTGTTCGGCTCTCACAATCATTGGGTGAAGAAATCTTTCAAATGGCTCTGGACGGTGATGATGTTCTCGATAGCGACTTTGACTTCAGAGAATATCTTGGTGGGTTTGTAATGGTCACGGTAGACGAAAACGCTGAATTCATCAACACGATCCCCTTTGATGAGACCAATGTTAAGCTCAATATGTACTATCGTATACCGATCGATGATGATATAGATGAACAGATTTACACTTTCCCTATCGGTGCTGTCAATAACCAGTTCACGGAAGTTCAAATTGAGGAAACCAACTCAGTTTTAAACCAAATCATAAACCAAGGGGAACTGGAAAGTTCTGAAACTGGAGGCATTAGCTTTATTCAAGGTTCGACAAGCCTAGTCACCAAGATCAGCATACCTAACATTGAAAATATAGAAGCAGCTTTTGAGACTTTCACGATCAATAATGCCACGCTCGAAGTCAGGCTAATCGATGGATCTTTCGATAAAGATACCCCTCTGCCCTCTCAACTCTCGCTTTACTACCTATCTAAGTTCGAAAACATAGACCAGGTACTGGTGACACCACCAGAAGGTAGACTCGTAAATGGAGAGCTTTTTCTAGATGATGAACTGGGACTGGATACTTTTTATGAATTCAATGTCGGGGCCTTTCTGGAAGACATGATTCAAACAAAAACACTTGATGATGAGAGTCTATACTTGGCCTTGCCTTTGGGGCTTGCCAGCAGCAACATACAAACGCTAGCCATTGATGCCTCTCGATTCGAGACAAAACTTAAAATCTATATCTCAAAATACAATGATTAAAATGAAGAACATACTTGTGAAATACGCCTTATGGTGCACTATTATAGGAATAACGGTTGGCTGCAGTAACTCAGACTCAACCACTCCTGACGAGGGCAACTGGGTAGAAGAAAGTGACTTTGAAGGTGCCACAAGAAGTGGAGCGGTGGTATTTGTGATTGATGACTTTGCCTATGTGGGCACCGGATATGATGGAGACGATCGGCTTAGGGATTTTTGGCGTTACGAGCCCGGACGTAATACATGGTTTAGAATAGCAGATTTCCCAGGTGTAGCCCGAAACTCAGCTGTAGCTTTTGCGGCCAATGGAAAAGGATACGTTGGAACCGGTTATGATGGGGATGAGGAGCTAAAAGATTTTTGGGAGTATGACCCAGGACTCGATCAATGGCGACAAGTAGCCGACCTTCCTGGTCCAGTAAGGTTAGGAGCAATCGGTTTTTCCTTAAACAACGAAGGCTATGTGGGTACAGGAAATGATGGTGACAACAACCTAAAGGACTTCTATAAATATTCTCCCACTACGGATACATGGGTTCAGATTTCCAGTATGGGAGGATCAAAAAGACAAGGTGCCTTTCATTTCGTGATTGATGGAAAAGCCTATGTAGGTGGTGGTATTCACAATGGCATCCACCAGGAAGATTTTTGGGAGTATGACCCAGCAACTGACCTCTGGACGGACAAGAACGATCTTGACGATGATGACAGTGGAGATCCAGGTGTACTAAGACAGTACGCCTCAGCCTTTACCATAGGTAGTTTTGGCTATTTATCCGTTGGTTCCAGATCAGCTGCACTGATTGATACCTGGCGTTACAATCCTGATACGGATGTTTGGGAAGAGCTAACCGAGTTCGAAGGAGCTTCAAGGGAACAAGCGGTCAGCTTTACGATTGGTGAGTTTGGTTATATCACGACTGGAAGGAATGTAAACACAAGGTATGATGATATCTGGGCCTTTCACCCATTAGAGGAATTTGACGAGGAAGACTAGTGGTGAATCATTTCACATACACCCTGAGAGTCCTCGTGGTTTGGTTGTTGTTTGTTTTGCCCGTAACCTCTAGCGGGCAAACAGGCACAATATCTACTTCTTTCGGATCGTTCAGGAATACCGCTGACAACGCTTATTATATCGTTTTTTTTAATAAAGAGAACAGCGCAATAAGTGAAACCGCAAAAGCAGAGCTTCGAAATAACAATCGAGGCATTGAGGTCATCATTGAAGGTGAAGATTTCAAACTGGACGAAATTGAAACCATAGTCAATGATGGTATACGCTTTGGCAATATAGATGAGAACAAAGTCATTGTCATCGATGCTTCGTCTGCTTCTGAGGCGAGCCTTGCCATCTTAGAGCAAAATAAGTTTGAGCCATCGATGACTTTAGTCTTTGGCGAATTCAATACTGAGGTGTATAACAAAAGACCGGGTAGAGCACAGTTCTATCCTGTCAGCGCACTCTCCAACCTAAACCAGTTTAAAGATGCATTGGACCCTAGTGGCATTCGAAGAAAATGGGGTTTTGAATTGGGAGGTAAAATGATCAGAAACTCTGTTGAAAGTGACTCTATTGTAAGACGGTCGAACAAAGGCTTGTTCCATATAGATTTCCAGATGGGCACATGGTTTCTACTAAGTGATCAGGACATTGGGAATGAAAGGTTCAATATTGCTAATAATGGCAGACACTACAAGCTCAATTTGGGTTATGGTCTTTCAGATCGCTTGATACTCCAGGCAGGGCTTGGTTTTTCCTTTAAACTACCCAATGAAGACAAGCAGAGACAAGCCTTAGGAACACCCGTGCCGGGCTCCAGCTTCTCTAACCAAACAAGAAATCAGGTCATACTTTCTCCATCCATAGGAATGAAATACTATTTCAAGAAAGGCAAGTACAAATATTATGGTATTCTGGGCTATGAGCATGTGAGCATGGAGCTTATCAACTTTAAAGTGTTCACCAATACCAATGGCGATATCAGAGACCGAAGATCAACAATGAGTAAAGAAACGCATGGGTTACGGTATGGTATAGGCGTGGAAGCTCCCATCCTTCCCAGGGTGTATATGACCTTACAGTTTGAAGGATTTAAAAGTCAGGAGTTTGATAGCCCCGTCAATGGTGTCACCAATTACGACAACCTAAACTTTAACTTCGGAATCGGCTACAAATTTGGAAGTCCGAGCATAAAAACCAGACGAAAACATTCAAAATCAGAAGGTAAGAAGCGTTAACTGATAACTTATATGCCTTGGCTGAGTATTGTTTAAACCTATCTGTCTAAGGGCTATCTTACCTATACTAGTAAAGATACTAGCTAAATAAAACCCATATCCAATCCTCTAATTGCCTCGACCAAATGGGTCGGGGCATTTAACTTTTAGTCCAGTATGGAAGGTAAAGCATCCAGTATAAGCAATTAAGACCAATAGGCAGATTGAGAACTAGATAATGACCATACTACAATCTGTACGCCCCGATCATACGGATCGGGGCTTTTATATTATCAAAGCTGACTATCTTAAGGAGATAAAGTCAGATCGTTGCGCACAAATGATTTGCCTTATTTCTCGTTCATATGACCGTCTTTTAGTAAAATTGCACCTAATTCAGAACAAAGAGGAAATGTCGGAAAACGAAAACAGAGAATCGCTCAACTTTATCGAGCAAATGATAGAAGAAGACCTAAAATCAGGTAAGAATTCTATTGTCCAGACGCGTTTTCCCCCTGAGCCTAATGGTTACCTGCATATTGGACATGCCAAGTCCATTGTACTCAACTTTGGCCTGGCCGAAAAGTACAATGGTAAGTGTAATCTCCGCTTTGACGATACTAACCCTGCAAAAGAAAGTACTGAGTATGTAGATGCAATCATCGAGGATATTGAATGGCTTGGGTACGACTATGGTGACAAACCACTCTTTACTTCTGACTACTTTGATCAACTTTATGACTTTGCACTGAAACTCATCAAGAAGGGTAAAGCCTATGTGGATGACCAGAGTGCTGAAGAAATTAGTGCCGGTAAAACCAACCCTACAATCCCGGGGATAAAAAGCCCTTTCAGAGATAGAAGCATAGAAGAAAACTTAGCCCTCTTCGAAGACATGCGAAATGGCGCTTGTGAAGAAGGCAGCCGAGTGCTTCGTGCTAAAATAGATATGGACTCTCCCAACATGCATATGAGAGATCCGATTATCTATAGAATAAAAAAAGTGCATCACCACCGTACTGGAGATAAATGGTGCATTTATCCTAATTATGACTTTGCGCACGGGCAGTCGGATTCTATCGAGAATGTAACCTACAGCTTGTGTACACTCGAGTTTAGAGATCATAAAGCACTGTATGATTGGTTGATTAACGAGTTGGAAATTTTTCCTTCTGAGCAAACTGAATTTGCCAGGCTAAACCTTGGCTACACCATAGTGAGCAAGCGTAAGCTATTACAATTGGTAGAAGAAGGCCATGTAACAGGTTGGGATGATCCACGCATGCCGACTATCTCCGGTTTAAGGCGAAGAGGTTACACTCCGGAATCTATCAAGAATTTCGCTCACAAAGTGGGTGTGGCTAGACGTGACGGCATCACAGATATTGCATTACTGGAGCATAGCATCCGTGAGGACCTGAACAAGAAAGCGAATCGTGTCTTCGGTATTCTTGATCCATTGAAAGTAACCATTACCAACTGGCCAGAAGATAAGACTGAATTGATGCCCGCAGTGAATAATCCAGGTGACGAATCAGCTGGCACGCGCGAAATGCCTTTAACCAGAGAAATCTACATAGAACAGGGCGACTTTTTAGAAAACCCACCTTCTCCGAAGAAATGGTACCGCTTAGGTCCAGATCGCGAAGTGAGGTTGAAATATGGATACATTGTAAAATGTACTGGTTTCGAAAAGGATGCTGAAGGTAATATCACTGAGTTATATTGCGAGTATGATCCGGAAACCCGCAGTGGTCATGATACCAGCGGAAAGAAAGTGAAGGGTACACTTGGATGGGTTTCGGTCGATCATGCTGTGAAGGCTGAAGTAAGAATGTACGATCGCCTTTTCACTACCGAAAACTTGAGTGCCATTGATGACGAGTTTACTAATCACTTGAATCCAAATTCACTGGAAGTAAATCATAATGTGTTGTTAGAACCATCTTTGGCCAAAGCCAAACCGGGTGATTTCTTTCAATTTGAAAGACAAGGCTACTTCATTGTCGACAAAGATTCAACGGATGATAACTTGGTATTCAATAGAACGATTACTCTTCGGGATAACTGGAAAAAGTAATGGGACTTATCAGGAGTACACTTGATCAACTCAATGCGAATGATATTGCATTGGTAGGTATTCCCTTTGATGAGAACTCATCTTTTATGCAAGGCCCAGCCAAGGCGCCTGAATCGATTATTGATTCTATTGAATCTGATTCGGCTAACTTCTTTGCTGAAAACCTGACTGATCTCAATGAGCATCCACGAGTAAAATGGTGTGGCAATACAGAACTGACTGGTTACGAAAGCATTAGAAAACCTATTGAACAAGTTCTAGCTCGAGGAGCAACTCCATTCTCACTGGGTGGTGATCATTCAATGACCTTCCCTATCATGCAGGCCATAGCCGAAAGACACCCTGATCTTCACATCGTTCAGTTTGATGCTCATGGCGACCTATATGATGAGCTTGATGGGAATAAGCATTCACATGCCTGCCCATTTGCAAGGATTATGGAGAACGGTTTGGCTAAGAACCTAACGCAAATAGGCATTCGTACCATGACGCAACATCAAAAAGAGCAAGTCGATCGCTTTGGAGTTGATGTAATTGAGATGAAAGACTGGACTCCGGACATCAACCTTAGCTTTGATGGGCCTGTCTATGTGACCTTTGATATGGATGTACTTGACCCGGCCTTTGCCCCTGGTGTCTCTCATCACGAACCCGGTGGATTCAGTACACGGGAGGCGATCAGCATGATTCAGAAGCTCAATGCAAATATTGTAGGCTGTGATGTAGTGGAATACAACCCCGATAGAGACATTAATGGCGTTACGGGCATGGTTGCGGCAAAGATTGTCAAGGAATTGCTTTCAGTAATGCTATCTAAGTAGTTTTATTGACAACCACTTTAGGAGCCTCCAGTCGATTAATCGCTTTTATAAATCCTTCATAAGCTTCATAACCTACACTTGGATACTTCCCTTTCTTGATAACTACTTTTCTTGTGAAATGAACAATACCGCTCTCACTTTCTATATTACTTTCAAAGGAGCCAAACTCGGTAGACACTTTACCGGGCTCAGGTAAGTATTCGAACCTAAAGTTCTCAGGAATCCTGAATGTCACTGAATCAATTTTGGTAACACCATCTTTTATCTCAAAAAACTCATCCTTCAATAATGAGTCTGGCCTCGAAACGGGTTGGCGCAACTCAGCAAAAGGGTTCAGTTCAAAGAATAAGCGTTTTCCTGAAACTCTGGCATACTTGTTCAAGTCATAGCTCGTCTTTATATGTGCTTCTGGTAAATCACTCTTGACAAGTTTTAGATCGTAAGCGTTTAAATCAAAATTTGAAAATCCGGAGTTTTCCAAAACCCATTTCTTTTGAATATCATTGTTCATATTCAATACAAATGCCAAACCATCTTGCTCATAAGACAATCCTCTAAGGGTGGTATTTACATCTGCCTTGGCATCCCCATTTGCTTCTATGCTAATCTCAATGTTGTGCTGTTCACTATTAGTGCTTTGGTCATAGGTTGGTGTTCTTACAATTTTCCCTTTTCCATCATCGATCAATAAAGCATTCCGATTACCAGTAAAAGAACCCATATAGCCAAAAGGATTTGTCTGACTTGTGCACTCCAACCACACAGTATCACCCTTATTGGGGACACATAAAACTGCATGATTGAAGTTTGATTGTGGAAACTCTGGGATGATCGGCCTTGGATCGTCTCCAGCTGAAATGAGTACATACTTTGAGTCTATTCCTACAGCTTCCAACAATGATTTCGTGTAAAAAGACAATGCTTTGCAGTCACCATATCCTTCATTGTGTACCGTTGAAGCCAAAAAAGGCTGATAGCCACCAATGCCCAACTGTATACTCACATACCTCGTGTTGGACTGGAGGTAATCATATATCATTCGAATACGATCTCTATCGTTTGATACATCAGCTACAAGCTTTTCAATTTCTTTACGAACAGTTGTATCCAGATCGTTTCTACCATTATTTAAGGTCTCGATCCAGCTAGCAAAATCATCCCAAGTAGAAAAATCTCCCTGGTACCCATCATATTCAAACTTAGAGGGAGAAGTGTTAATAATTGGCAAATACTTCAAAGCTTCTTCTCCCCTTAAGCTTTTGCTTATTGGCTTGACATTTTGAAACTCCCATTTCAAATGAGACCTACTTCCCACAATGCTTTTCTTAAAGCTAGAATCCGCAATATTCTTTTGGAATACTCTGGGCTCCATTTCTGTTGGGGAGTCTATCTCAAATCTAGATGACTGAACCAGAACATTCTTAGCAGGAATGACGTACCAATTCGGCATATGGAAGGTGTGCTGGTAACTCTTCTGTACCTCATACTCTATGGTGTAAGGATAGCTTTGCTGAGTTAAGTCAAGCCATTTAATCCGTCCATCCTCGAAAACACTGATGCCACTTATATTGCTCTGATCTCCTATATCTGACTTCTTGAGTTTATAAATCAGGTCACCCTTGCTATCATAAACTTTTGCTGAAATAAACTTCACACTAGAGAGACCATCATAATACTCATTCAATTCAGCAAAGTGCTTGGCCTTCGCATTGAGAATTGTGGCCCTAAATGATTGATTAAAAGTAGCTTCCGTTAGAGATTCTATTTTAAAAAGACCGTGATCCTTGTGAATAATAGCATTCACATTCTTCTCTTGGAAAGCATGATTAAAGACAGCACTTGAGCAAATCGCTAAGGCTGTTGACAGAAGAAAAATGGTTAATACCGATCTTTTAAACATTCAGCTCGATTTGAATTATTGCCTTACTCTGTTACCCGTTTCAAAACAATTTGTTGACCTTCCTTTTCTACCATCATTGCAAAGAATTGTCTCAAGGCAGGATAATCTATTCCGGTAAATAGGGACTGCTGAATACTCATTTTCATAGAAATCGTCAATTGATTTCCTTGTACACCAACCAAGTATCTCAATATACCTGCTTTGTTTGGCAAAGCTATCGAGGCTCTTTCTGGTACCTCATCAAAGGTGAAGCCTTCAGGAATACTTAAGGTATAGACATAATTGAAGCGTTGAGGTGCCACAAAATCTACAGGAAACTCTCTCTTTTCAAGTTTGAAAGGGTTTTCATCAGTCTGTTCAATTATAAATGGGTTGATATAAATCAGATTACCCAAAACTTCTACCCCTTGCTGAGTTTTTAAATCATATGAAACTGAAATTGGTTTAGTAAGGTCCTTTAGGTTATCAATCTTAAGTGAATCAATTTTCCAACCCATTCTTTCTTCCTCTTTAGTCTGTATATCATCTTTAGACATAGCACTCCTCTTAGATCGACCAGAATATCCACCGTACCGAGTTAAAACGTTTCCGGTTAAAACACCTTCCTCTGTCAACGCCATATTTGCACTTACCATAGTATCAAACATCCCCGTTGCACTCACGTCAACCCAGCCAAATTCCTTATCACCAACCTTAAAGCCCTGTTGATTAATCGCACGTAATGGAATAAGGTGCATTGGAAGTGACCTGTCGGTAGCATCCAAGAACACTTGTTTTTCATCTAGGTTAGCTTGGACAATTACATAATTGAACTGGCTAGAAAGCGGGAATTGCTCTTTGATAAATCCATTACTTCTAGTGCTCACAAGGATGGGACTGACGTCTATTCCCGCTTTGATGAGCATATTGGCCAATAACAAATTGATATCTGCACTGGAGCCCTGGCCGCTTTCTATTATTTGCTTAAAGCTTTTATCAGCATACCTTCTGTTATAACCGTTCCACTCCACCTTATTCTTTACAAAGTCGTAGATGGCACCGGCTTTCTCCGCTGCCGTAGTCTTACCAGCAATTAATTTCTCTACATCTTCTTTGAGGAAATTACTACCTCTGAGTCTGCCTCCAAAATCATCGTTATTAAGAAAGCTTTTATTAATATCCGCCCAAGTACCCATGAATTTCTTTACACCGTTGTTTGGGAATTTAGTGCTGGCCAATTCAAACTCTACCTTTGAAATATAGTTATTCCGACTGTTCATGTACGGCTCAGTTTTGAAAGCTGGTATTTTCTCTGCCGCCCAGTGATAAACCGTTTTATCATAATTATAACGGTCCGTCCTGTAACTCCCCCTTGTAGCTCCTAAACCTCTCTCATCTCCCACCTGCCGTGAAGTAGAAGTTATAGTTTCTGTGAATTTACCTTCATCATTAATGACCATCGGGTGGTAGCCTTGCATGATTTTCTGATAGTTAAAGTACTCTGGCACACCTACTCGATATTCAGACCATAAAGTCGGCACATTATGCTGAAAGGTCCAGTCGTGTAAATTGAAGAAATAGTCAGATTTCACTGAATAGACATATTCAATAATTGACCCCTCTTTAACATCAGGTAGCGTATATTTTATGCGATCCCAATAATCGTTAATCTTCTCTTTGAAGTTCTGCTTCTTCTTAGTTTTAGTTTGCTTGACTTTGCCATCTACCATGTTATAGGTGATCGCTTTAAAGCTGCTAAGATCTTCTCTTACTGATCCACTATGATAAAGTGGTATTTCAATATCAGCATATTTATACCCTTCAGTACTCAATACCTTTATTCTAGTATGCTTTTCAAAGAACAAATACCAACCTCTGTTTTCATCGTATTGAATTTCAGAAAACCCCAAATCAGCTAATATAATTGCACTGACAGACGAGTCTCCATCAAACTCGATAATATCAAAATTGGATTTATCAAGATCACCATACTTCAGTTTAAGCTCTTGGGCACTGGCAGTATAAAAACAAAAGATCACCAGGCAACAAGTAAAAAATCGAGTCATTAGTTTAAGGTTATGAATGCCACAAAAAACTAATTAAACCCTGAAAATATTATAATCAAAATTTATTCAGCAATAAAATTCTGGCAAAAAACGACAGTTACCAGATGGACAATATCTACGATCTTCTGAGGTCGAGTACAAGTCAGGAACTACTAGCAAGTACAGCTAACTCATGAGTGAAAAAGTCAATCTCCTCCTTTGTATTGTAATAATGTACTGAAGCACGGACTATCTCTTGTAAGCCTCTCGCTGTCATATCGAGATAAGTATTCGGTACACCGTTCCAGGAGACATTGATATTTTTAGTTAAGAGATATTCTTTAACCTCATTAGCCGATTTACCCTCTACCGTAAAAGATACTATGCCACTTTTCACTGATCCAATATCATGCACTTGGACACCGTCTACTTTCGATAGTTCATTTCTCAGGTAAGCTCCAAGCTCTTGCACTCGCTCCCATATGTTGTGAATACCAACATCCAAAATATATTCGCAAGCAACTTTAAGCCCCATCGTGTTTGCTCGGCTTCCTTCCCAATTCTCAAACTTGCGTGCATCAGACCTTATTTCATAAGAGTCCTTACCCGTCCAGTTGGCTGAATGTAGATCGACATAGTATGGCCTCAGTTCGGGCAAAATTGATTTCCTTACATAGAGGAAGCCCGTTCCTCTGGGACCTCTCAGGTACTTCCGCCCAGTCGCAGAAAGCATATCGCAGCCAATCGCCTCAACATCAAGAGGGTACTGACCTGCCGATTGACAAGCATCTAAAAGGTAGAGTACTTGGTGCTTTCTACAGATTTGCCCTATCGACTCTGCCGGTGCCACCAACCCTCCATTCGTTGGCATGTGCGTAATGGAAACCAATTTTGTTTTCGGAGAAATCATCCTTTCGAAGGCCTCGAGATCGGGATCACCATTGTCGCGGTTGGGGATCAGTTTAATCTTTAAATCACGTGGGTGATGTAGATAAGAAATGTAGTTACTGGCATAATCCGATTGATTGGTGATGACCTCATCTCCGTCTTGCCAGTCAATGGCTTGGAAAGCTGCATTCCAGGCTACCGTAGCATTTTCTACCAATGCAATCTCCTCTCTTGATGCATTAAGCAGTTTTGCAATCACATCATAGGTGAGTTCAATCTGCTCAAAGTATTTCGAATGTGTCTCATAGCCCCCATAGGTTGCTTCTTCAGCAGTGTAGTAAATCACCGCATCACGGACAACATTTGGTGGCAGCGCACTACCAGCGTTATTCAAATGAATAACCTTTTGGGTTCCATCTGTTTCTTCTCGAAAACGTTTTATGTCTTTGGCATCAAACATGCATGAAAGATAGAGAATTATGTTAGGAGCTAGAAGACGCGAGACTAAAGTTAGAAGTGGGAAGTTGGAAACATTTGTTTTTATTAGAACGTCATTCTAAGCCTGCCTGCATAACAGGTAGAAACAGCGATGAATCTTGGCCATTCTGAAAGTAGAAAGCTCATTTTGATGGTTAAGATCCCTCATACTTCGGGATGACTTAGATTAAGAAGGTTGAAGACTAAAGACTGGAGTTGGGAGTTGGAAGATAGAAGCCGGAAACTTCAAATAAATTAACCGTAAATAGGATAAGGCTTTGACGGTATGCTACGTGTTCTATATTTGAAAACAGATATCAACTCAATGCGCAAAACCTTCTCTGGAATTCTTATATCACTGATTACTATTACCTCCCTCGCTCAGGTAGACCCTGCCGCACTGGAGAAATTCGCTGCTGATTATGCTGCCAAGCATGATCACTTCACTAAGGAAGAAGTAATGGATGTTTTGAATCAAGCAGAGTTTCAACAAGAGATTATTGATAAGATTTCAAGGCCTGCAGAAGGCACCATGACCTGGGAGCGATACCGGAACATCTTCCTCAAGCAAGGCCGAATTGATGCGGGTATTGAATTCTACAAGGAACATAAAGCTACTTTAGAAAGAGTAAGTACTGATACTGGTGTTCCTACTGAAATTATACTGGGCATTATAGGGGTTGAAACCTATTTCGGTAGGATTAAAGGTTCTTACAAGGTGTTGGATGCCTTATATACTTTAGGCTTTGGCTATTCCCGAAGGGGAAAATTCTTCAAATCTGAACTCGAAAAATTCTTGACCCTATCCAAACTGGAAGAATTAGAAATCACCGAAGTACTAGGTTCTTATGCCGGAGCTATGGGTTATACCCAGTTTATGCCGAGCAGCTATATTGCTTATGCCAAGAGCTTTGAGGAAAATGGTACTCGCGACCTGATGGAAAGCCCTGAAGATGCCATTGCCAGTGTCGCTAATTACTTAAAGGTACATCGATGGAAAAAGGGGCAGCCAATCACATCTAGGGCTGAGATGACACGTAAGATCACTGGACTCAGAAAGCAAGCCCTAAGACCAAAAAACAAGGTGTCAGATTATACCAAAATAGGCTTTAAACCTGCCGAAGAGCTGCAATCCGATCTTCCAGCCACTATGCTTATATTTGATAAGGAGGGCAAGACAGAACACTGGTTCGGCCTCTATAATTTCTATGTAATTACGCGGTATAACCATAGTCCACTCTACGCCATGGCTGTATACCAACTAGCTCAGGAGATCAAAAAGGGATTTGGAGAGTAAGTCATTAGGTAATGATGTAAAAAGGTCAAAACGTGTTTCCCATATCCCAATTGAGACAAATTGGGAAGAGCCAAGTTATTTCATAAAAACATATGCCTCTAATCCAGTTACCCCCTGCGAAATAGATTCATACTTCTTGGAAATGAATAGATACGCAGTCTGGCAGACCCATACCTTCACTTACGCACTAATTAACTAATTTCAGTATATGGAAAAGATCATACATGTGAAGAGTATTGCTGAGGTCTACAACTTCCTGGATGCAAAGACGCCTACTCACCCGTTGATTACCGTCATAAGAAAATGGCCGAAGTCAAAGATAGACCTTGGTACCGCGAGGTTCACAAGCGACTTATATTACATGGCCATGAAACGAGAGATTAGAGGAAGTTTTCAATACGGAAGAAACTCCTATGACTTTCAGGAAGGCACTATGCTATTTATAGGTCCAGGTCAGGTAGCTAACTTTTCTCATGCGGCTCAGTTTGCTGACATATCAACACCATCTAATGGATGGACCATTCTGTTTCATCCAGACCTAATTAGAAAATCGGAACTGGGCAATATGATAGACCAATATTCCTTCTTTGGATATGACAACAACGAGGCTCTGCACTTGTCAGATAAGGAAAGGCAATTCCTTAATACTTTGGTGGATACCATTGAAGAAGAAATCAATCAGAATATGGACCGTCATTCGCAGCAACTCATTATCCAAAACTTAGAGACTATTCTGAAATACAGCAGCCGCTATTACGATCGTCAATTCTATACTCGCACTAATGCCAACAAAGATTTAATCTCAAAATTTGATCACTTTCTAAAATCTTATTTTAACTCAGAAGAACTTGTTCAACAAGGCCCACCTACGATTGAACAATGTGGTGAGGCGTTAAATATGTCCGGTCCATACTTAAGCGATTTATTGAGGTTAGAAACGGGAAGAAGCGCTAAAGACCACATTCATTCCTATCTCATCGATCGTGCAAAGACCAAGCTGCTAAACTCAGGTGAGTCAGTGAGTGAAGTAGCCTTCCAACTAGGTTTCGAATACCCTCAAAACTTTAGTAAACTGTTTAAGTCTAAAACAGGAATGAGCCCCAGTGAGTACAGAAACCTGAATTAATCTGTTTCCTGCGAAATTCATAAGTTAATCTGCGAAAAGAACACATAGGTCCGTTGTCTTTAATATTCCTTTGAGGTGTAAACCAAAAAAGTGAATCATGAAAAGAACAGCTTTTGAAATTATAGCAAATCAAGACCTAAGCGGAAAGGTATTTCTCATTACTGGCGGGTATTCAGGCCTAGGAGCCATTCATGCCGAAGCCTTATTAATGGCCAATGCCACAGTCATCGTTGCAGGGCGTAATGAACAGTTGCAGCTTGATTTTCAGAATAGACTGAAGAGCAAACCAAACTTAAACTTTGAAGACCATCAACTAGATGTCTCAAAAAACATTGACTTAGGAGATCTTCAGTCCGTGCAGGAGTTTGCGATCTACATAAAAAAGAAATACACTCAAATTGACTGTCTCATAAACAACGCTGGCGTAATGTTTACACCTCCTGGCAAAACCAAAGATGGCTTCGAAATGCAAATGGGTGTCAATGTAATTGGTCACTTTCTCTTGGCTAAAATATTGGTTGACATAACCAAAAGACAAGTTTGGCTTTCTTCTAAAGGTCATATAAGATTTGGAGCACCGAGAATAGATCTAAAAGCAATAACCGATGTCGATGAGAATAACTACGTGACCAGGGCCAGATATCAACAGTCGAAACTTGGTGACATCTTACTTGCCAAGCAATTCGCCCAGAAACACCCTCATTTAAAAGCAGTCTCAGTTCATCCGGGGGTTGTCAAAACGAATTTAGGACGTCATATGACCATGGGCAAAAAAATACTATTCGTTCTACAGCACCCCATAGCTCTGATGAACATGTTGGAGCCCGAAGAAGGCGCTGCAACTCAAGTTATGTTGTCTATACAGTCTGAGACAGACCTAGTCAACGGAGCTTATCATGCTGACTGCAAGGTAATTGAAGAAGCTGAAAGTGCTAGGAACATGGATGACGCAAAACTGCTATATGACTATTGTGATGAGGTAACGAAAGCGTTTCAGGTTTAGAACCTTAGTTGGTCAATTGAGTTCATACCACTCTCCCACTTCCAAATTAGTTCTACGGCCTTGTTGGGCCGGAGCATAGTGGGTAGAGAGGTAGTCTAGAATTTTGACTTCATTGTCACCCAAATCCCAAAGGTTTTGCGTTTGTTGCATCCATACGATCATGCTCTTCCAACCATCTCGGGTAGCTCGGTTTTGTGTGACTAGCTTTATGGAATGGCAGCCAGAACACTGACTAAAGACTAGGTTATTACCTGGGGCGTTAACTAAACCGTTCTTATCTAGCATCAGTTCTTCAGTTTCAGGTGCTTGTACTTCGTCTACAGTCTTCTCTGGAGCGGAGCATGCCCATATTATCACAAACAGCAGAAAGCAAAGAATTATAGTTGTGAAATGCTTCATTAGGCTTTGACAACTTTAACCGCAATACGATGACAAGCATTGTTGAGGTAGCCCTTGGGATTCCAACCCGGAACCACCATCGGTTGACTTTTGCCATTGGCATCAGTTGCTCTTGCCCAAACCTCATAATAGCCTTTCTGAGGTAGGCTTACTTCGGCAGTCCATCGCTGCCAAGCATGTTTGTTTCTAGCACGAGCTAGTTTGGCCCGTTGCCAAGTTGCACCGAAGTCAATAGAGACCTCCACCTTATCGACACTCAGCTCTCCTGCCCAGGCATGGCCTCTCACTTGGAAGTTTTGGCCTTCTTTAACTATAGCTCCAGTCTTTGGGTAGGTAATCAATGATTTCACAGGCATTGACTCAATGATCTTCATCTTATCATCAGGAACTTCCGTTCCAGGAGCCACAGGTTCTGAGGGTACTCGATAGGCTGTACCCGTCATCTTGGGGCCATCGTGGACAATATTTCTAACGACCAATCTGTTGATCCACTTACCAGAGGCTGAAGCTGGAAATCCTCCAGCTACCAAACGCAAAGGGTAACCATGGGCCAAAGGAATGTCTTTGCCGTTCATGGCATAGGCCACCAAGGTTTCGTCTTGCATCCCTTTTTTGATGGGAATTCCTCTAGAAATAACCACCTTGTTAGGGTCACCACTTAAATGTGTGTCTTTGCCATAATAGCCGATATAGACAGCATCATCTTTGACCCCTACATCAGCGAGTAGGTCTTTCAGCCTTACACCTGTCCAGTTAGCACAAGATACCGCTCCGATGGTCCACTGATTTCCTTTTGCAGGTGGATTAAACTCACTACGGCCATTACCTCCGCACTCTAATGTAAGTTGATAGGTATAAGCTTTGAATTTCGTTTTAAGATCTTCTAGGGTATAGGTCTTTTGGCTCTGGGCAGACTCCCCTTCAATGGTCAATGTCCAAGTATTGGCATCTATTCTTTTTGGAATCACACCATTATTGCGGATAAACATCCTGTCCTCGGGAGTAACCTCATCGTCCAATAAATGGGCCTTGGCTTCTATATTCCAAGGACGATCGTTGAGTGTTGTCATTTCGGCATGTTTACCGAAGAGGGTTTGAGGATTATTGTCCTGCACAAAAAGTGGTTCGTAGCCGCTTTCCATCTTCTCACCAAAAACGATCTCAGTTCCGATTAGCGTTGACATACTGGCCAACACGCTCTTCTTTATAAATTGTCTTCTTTTGGTCATGATACTGAGCGATTGCGGTAATCAAATAAAAATAACAATCTTCTTTCCCCAAACCATCTATGAATTTCCGATCTGGAGAAGTGAATATCATAATTATCCATCAGAACAATAGACATAGTCTTGGCTCTTTGTCAAATACAGTACAAAAAAAGATCCTGACGGGTTACGCCAGGATCGGGATAGAAAACACCTGTTTTAATTTACCTCAAACCAAAAACTAATCAGGTTATCTTAAATATCTTGTTCGTTCGATAAAGTGCTTTACCGCGCTTTGGGTGATCACTTCTTTTCCTTCTTCTTTCAATTCATCTAATAGCATTTCTGCCATCTTTTCGTCCACCATTTCTTCCGACTTGACTGCCGAATTTGATCTATTGATGATGTTGAGGTGATCGGTTAATAACTTCCTGCATTCTTCTTCTACATAGAACACCACACCGCTGAGTGTAATTTTGTGTTGACCGTTCATGGTTCCTAAGTACAAAGTGGGTTGAGTAAACATTATCCTATTCTTTCTCTATTAGACTCCGGCTTTTTGAAATGGTTACCGAAGTAATGGTTGCCTTTGTAGTATAGATGCGCCCAATCGAAAAAATGTTGCATTACTCAGCAGGAATTAACAGTTGTTAAGGCTTTTTAACTTCTAAATAGCAAGAATTAACCTTTTCTGAGGAGGTAAACTGTCATCCGAGTATTTAACATTTCGAGATTCCGGACATTTTTCTTTCATCAAATTAAGGGGAAAGACAAATTCCGGAATGACGTTTACCCCACAAACCTTAACCCTTTCTTAGGTAAATATCACTTGTCACAGTTTCCAGCTTCATGTAGCGACCACCGTCTTTGTAGATGGTTTCCAAATCATGAGAACTGATAATTGGCAAGCCTTTATCCCTCGTTGCTTTAAAATCAAAGTTGGTATAGATAGAGCCATTGACTGTTTTCAACTGAATGTCTGCCCCATGTTTTTCGGGCCAGGTCAGGTCGATATCTCCTGTTACTGTTTTAATATCGAGATCTTTAAACTCCCCGTTCACCAGAATATCGGCAATCACAGATTCCATTACCAAGTCGGTCCCCTTAGGTAAAAACACTTCGACAAAGATATCAGCACATACACGTGGACCATTTCTGCTTCCCCAAGTCATGGCGTCTTCTTTCTCACAATCCCTGACATCCGCATTTCGCATCATTCTTTCATCAATATCTAATTTGAGTCTAATGCGGTGTTCCTGTTCTCGCAAGTCAATTTCGACTGCCTCGTTCAATTCACCGCCATTTAATTCATAGGTGATTTTGACCTTCACCTCCCTCTTATCCCAATTAGAAATGGAAACCTGACTCGCAAAATCTGCTTGCAAATCGATGCGCTGATCCTTGAAGTCGATCGACTTCTCAAAGACTTCTTGTTGCGCAAATGTCATATGCGTAATAAGCATTGACACAATGATAAAACTGAGCTTTTCCATGACTTAGTTTTTGCGCAAGAAGACGTTACCGTACTGAGAATCTACTTTAATAGACTTGCTACCTCGACCGTTCTGGATTCTTGCAGTCATTTCCTTCCCCGGCATATCATTTCCACCAATGTCCATCTTCTTGGAAAGATTGGCATAGATCTGCCCCCAGGAAGTCGCGGCCCAAAGTGATTCGATTGAAGATTCTGAAAGGCTGATGTCTGCCCCTCCATATTTGGCTTCCACATTAATGCTGCTCGGCAAGTCAATCACCTCTACCATTCCATATTGTGCATCGACTGTTAAGTCAGCCCCCTTAGGAACCATCACTTCCAGAATGACAGAAACCCTGACACCATCATATCGGCTTTTTCCACCTTTGCCTATGGTTACATTCGTGCCATTTTTTGAAATAATGACATCTCCATCATGGTCATCATCTTCATCATCGCTCCGGCCTATGTAATAACTAGTGTTTTTGAATTTACCCAGATTTTTGATTTTTGATTTGATTCTTATAGCTCCACGTTCCCTGTCGGATGACAGTTCAAAACTATCGTTATCCTTACCACCATTGATGTATAGTGTTGACTTGATCTGGACTTCGTCCTTGTCCCAAGTTTTGATTTGGACAAGTTCTGGATACTTAAAATCTAAAGTGATTTTATCAGACTTCTTTACTGGAAAAGACTCTGTAACAACTTCTTCCTGACCAAAGCTGGTCACTGTCATTATACAAAGTCCTACCAGTGTGAGGATTGTTGATTTCATGATGTTCGAGTTTTTTGACCTTTTAATTATGGCCAGTTGATCATAGGGTAATTCTAAACCCTGCCCGCTATTGCAGGCAGGATATAGCGTCTCTTCTATTTAAACTAGCACTCTTTAGATCCTGAAATAAATTCAGGACAACGATTCTAAATAGTGTGGTTATAGCCACAAGCCTATTTCTTTCTTAAGTAAGCGTTGCTGTAAGAAGCCTTGATAGCCAATTCAACTCCGCCACCATTTAAAGTACCTTTTACCGTTGAGCTTACTTTGCGCATGTCATCTGACTTAGGGAATTCAATATCCATATCTGAATAAGCTTCGCCATAAGGGGTTTTGATACTCACATCTGCCTTTGTATTGGCAGGTAGCGTTACATCCACCGTAGAATAAACAGAGACCAATGATGTAGGACCAGACTGGCTGAGTTCTGTGAAAATCGCTTCCACTTTCCCATAGACAGTATTCACAAGTGCAGGACCGCTTACATCTTCTAGATAAACGCTGTTGTATCTGCCGGAAACCTCTAATTCTCCAGTGATTCCATACACCTCTATCTTACCACCTTCCCAGTTTCCAGTGTGCTCAATTTGTACTTTCACTGATTTAGGTACTTTTATTGTGAACTTACCTTGAGGCCTTCTCGCTGCCTGAAAGATGGTCACTTCATTCCCATCTTTCTCGACATTAAGACCTATACCCGTATTGTCTTCTCCTCTAGCACTTAGTGCTTTTAAGCCTTCGGCACGTTCTGGTTTAGCATTTCCTTTACTATTTTCTATCAATACTTCTGAACCATCATAGGCCTCAACGCTTACACGGTTAACCTCTTTGATAATAATGGTTGTATTGGAGGGGTTGGAAATACTAACAGAGTATCCTTCCTGTGCACTCAGGCTGATAGTTGCAAATAAAGCCAGTGCTGTTAATGCGATCTTTATATTTAACTTTTTCATATTCATTTTTTTCTTGTTGTTGATACTTGAGTTTTTGCCCTCTGGGCTATTTTGGTATTAAAATCGATTCTAATGGTTTATAATTCTTTCAATTTGAAGATGCCTAAGTGAGCCTCTTCTTGTACTTCTTTGAGTACGCTTTGATCTTTTGTTATCTGTTCTAATGTTTGTGTAGCTCCTTCTTCCTTAAGATTCACTAACCCCTCAATCAGGGCGATCTGCACTGCTGGCTCAGTTTCGTTCAAAAGCGCATTAGAGAAGGCCTTTGACACTTTTTTGTTACTCCCAAACTTGGTGAGTGCCTCTACCGTCTTGGTACGCACATGCATGCTCTCATCGTTTTTCAGTAAGGCAATCAAAACATCTACTGTTTCATCATCAGCTTCTTCCAGGTTCATGGAATTGTTTACCGCTTGAAGCCTACCACTTGCAGAACTACCTTCCATCTGAGCGAACATGATATCCTTCATTTCCTCAAGCTGGGCCTGCATTTGTGACATGTCATTGTTAGAGTTTATCTGGTTACCTACCCAGAAGCCTACTAACACCAGGGCCACTGCCGCAGCGACTTTGTACACCCACGAGAAGCTGTAAGATTTCATTTCGACAACCTTGGTTTCTTCTGCTTCTTGCTGATCCAGCTTAGCAAAAAGGTCATCGCTTGAAAACTTACTCGTCATATCTGAAACAACTTCTGACATTCGAAACTGGTCTTGATATGACTTTAGATGGTCGGGGATGCTTTCTCCTTGGAAAAAAACATGGAGTTGCTTTTCGTCTTCCAGAGAAGTCTCCCCGTTATAAAATTTTTCTATGAGGTTTTCTATGTCTTTATACTCCTTCATAATTGCTCACTTTTAAATAAGCAGCTCTTGCCGCTTTTCTGGCTCTTGAAAGCCCCACTCGAATGTTGTTTACCTGAAGACCCGTTTGTTCTGCAATTTCTTCAAAGGAAAACCCCTCCACATCTCTCAATAGTACCAGCATTCTCTGCTGCTCTGGCAAACCCTGGAAGGCATTCATCATCACTTGCATACTCTCTGACAACTCAAGGCTCTTATAAGGATTCAGAAAGCCGGAGTCTAGCTCCATATTCTGAATGTCCATTTGATTCTTATGTTTCTTAGACTTGAGTTTGTCAAGGCATTGATTCTTTGTAATCGTTACTGCAAAGGCTTCAATGCTCGAGTAAATGCTGAGTTGCTCCCTCTTATTCCAAAGTTTTACCATTACATCCTGAAGAGTGTCTTCAGCTTCTTCGACCGATTTTAGCATGCCCAAGGCAATTCTAAACAACCGATCCTTCAAGGGTAGAACCTTTGATTTAAACTCTAGCAACTCCATTCAATGAGATAGACGAAGGTGTGACAATGGCATTACACAATGCGTGAAAAAAAAGACAATTTGTTCTTGAAAAAGATTTATCATACTGATAATCAAAGGATAAGGAATATAGAAATCTAGGAGGTAATTTCGTGCTAATCAACCATGTTTTTCATTCTCTCTAAAATACTGGCATTTTTTGTTCGACCCATCACGTGGATGATCGGATTGTTTTTACTATCGGTTTGGCTAAAATCGACCAAATGGAAAAAGCGATCATTTTGGGCCGGTGTCTTTCTATTAGTTTTCTTTTCTAATCAATACATCAGCAATAGAGTGATGCTTTGGTGGGAATATGCCCCAATTCCAATGGAAGAGGTTGGAGTATATGATGTGGCCATAGTTTTCTCTGGAGTGACGAAAGGAAGTAAAACCCCGAGAGATCGAGTTTACTTCGGTAATGGTGCAGATCGAATCACTCATACCTTACAACTCTATAACGAAGGCAAGGTCAAAAACATCATTGTTAGTGGTGGACTTGGTTTTCAGCAAGTAGAAAACAGTAATGCAGCCGATAGACTAGCATCATTTCTGGCAATGGCCAATGTCCCTGACTCGGTGATCGTACGAGAGCCGGATGCTGTCAATACATATGAAAACGCTGTCAAGGTTGCCGAAATTCTCAAGGAAAAGTTTCCTAACCAGAAATACCTTTTGATAACATCTGCCTTTCATATGAAGCGCTCTAAGCTCTGTTTAGAAAAGCAGGGGATCAAATTTGATATTTTTCCTGCAGGTTTTCTAACCACCCGTTCTACTACTCACTTTGATGACCTTTTTATACCCAAATCAGAGGCAATCGGACGATGGGAACAATTGATAAAGGAGATGGTAGGTATTGCTACCTATAAATTGATGGGGTATATCTAATAGGAATTGGTCTTAAAAGACCATGACGTTCACGTCTTCCAGAATCTTGATAAGTTCTGGTGCCTCCTTCATTTTCAGATAATAGAAAATATTCTTTCCTTCACGCTTACTTCCAAGCACACCTTTCATCTTCATATTAGACAGATGGTGGGAAGTTAAGGATTGTTCAAGGCCCAGATAAGCTGTGATGTCATTAACAGACATTTTCTCATTAACACTTAAAGCGTCAATGATGGCCACACGCATTGGATGTGCTACTGTCTTGAGAACGAATGCAATCTTCTCAACTCTCTCATGGTCAAGTTGCCTCTCCATTACGCTTAGGTTATGTGACAAATATATGAACATACTTTCATATTAAAAAAGAAATCTTCAAAATTTCTCTCATATAAAGCGAATTCGTCTAAAAACCGTCTTTCCTAGACTGAATGGAACAAAAAAAGGCCACGACAAGTCGGGGCCTTTTTACTAAATGAGTATTATTCTCTATTAATTGAATACTATTTCTAGCTCAACCCTTCTGTTAGCTGCTCTACCTTCTCTTGTATTGTTATCTGCAACAGGATTGGCTATTCCATAACCATCAGCAGTCAATCTACTCTCTGCCACACCTTGTGCAATAAGATAAGCCCTTGTTGCATTAGCTCTACGCTTCGATAATTCGAGGTTACTATCCTCATTGCCTGTGTTATCTGTATAACCACTTAGTTTCAGACCGAATGTTGTGTTTTCCTTCATTAGTTCTGCCACTTGATTAAGCGAAGCGTAAGACGAAGTTTTTAATACATCACTACCACTGTTGAACTGAATGTTCTTCACAGCAAGCTCTAGTGCTTCTTTGACTTCCTCTTTTACTTCAGGACAACCATTGTTAGCAGCAATACCGGCAATTTGAGGACATGTATCATCTTGATCTCTGATACCATCACCATCTGAATCTGGGCAACCATTCAGGGTTCCTGCCACTGTCGGGCATGCATCGTCACTATCTTTCACACCATCACCATCCTGATCAGGGCAACCATTAAGCGTTCCTGCAACATTAGGACATTGGTCTTCTGAATCTTGTATACCATCACCATCCGAGTCTGGGCAACCTCCGAATTGAGCAATGCCTGCTACTGTAGGACAAGCGTCTTCTGAATCTTTAATACCATCACCATCTGAATCTGGGCAGCCTCCAAGAGTTCCCGCCTCATTAGGACAAGCATCGTCTTTATCAAGAACGCCATCACCATCCGTATCAGGCCAAGGACAACCCATGTTTTCAGCCGGTCCTGCTGTATTTGGACAAGCATCTTCCTTATCGTAAATACCATCTCCGTCTGAATCCTTCTTCTTGCCCAAAGAGAAGGAAACACCTAAAGAATATTGCATATAACTAGGTGCATCTTGGATACTATTGTTAAAGGCCGCTTTTGTCGTAATACTAGCTCCTTCTGTTACTTTAAACTCAATACCGGCACCCATTGGCAAATTAGCATAGGTCCCCTCCTCAAATTCATCATAGATTCCTTCAACGTTACCAAACCAACTCAGGCCTGCTCCTAAAAACACAAATGGAGCAATCTTAGAATCCTCCTTAATAAGGTATCCATTGGCTAATTTGTATACCAATCTAAGATCAAGATCGGTAAGGTTACTTTCATAAATATTTTCATGTCTCAGTTTTCCATAGGAGAAGCCAAACTCAGCATCGAAACTTTTAGATAGATATCTGTCTAACCCTACTCTAAAGCCTGAGTTGTCAAGCTGTCCAAAATCATAGAGGCTTTCAAAAAAGCGATAACTGAATTTGTTATTAGTCAACTCAATGTTCACCCACCATGGATCATCTTGAGTTTGTGCGATAGATGCTAGTGTAAAAAATCCGAGCATCAACATCATAAGGTACTTGCGCATAGTTTTCATTTTTAGTTTTCGTAGTAATAGCCAAAAGTCTACCACTTTGTACTAATTCATTTTATTTAACTAAAAGTTAAAACTAATAATGTTTTTTTCACATACATGAATAAATAAGTTTAATGGTTTTTATGTTTTACTTCTCTAATTTGAACACAATTCCCAAAATGAGAATTTCAATTTATGAAGAGGATAGGATTAATCTCTGATACCCATAGCCATTTGGACGAAGCAGTCTTTAGACACTTTGAAAACTGTGACGAGATATGGCATGCCGGAGATGTAGGCAATATCAATGTGCTGGATCAACTCGAGGCTTTCAAACCTACAATAGCAGTGTATGGCAACATTGATGGACAAGAAGTTAGACTTAGAGCTCCTGAGAAACAAATATTCACGATTGAGGGAGTTAATGTATATATGATACATATTGGAGGAACTCCCCCGCGGTATGCCAAAGACGTGCTGGACGACTTGGGGATGGAAAAACCGGACCTATTCATCTGTGGCCACAGCCACATCTTAAAAGTAATGCCTGACAAGAATTTGGGAGGAATGCTATATATGAATCCAGGAGCTGCCGGCCATCACGGTTTCCATCGAGTCAGAACCCTACTGAGATTTGAACTGAGCGAGGGTAAGATTCAGAAGCTTGAAGCCATTGAGCTCGGTAAGCGGGGTAGAAACTAAAAAGGCCCCGACTGATCGGGGCCTCTTCTTTAATTTTTCAAGCTTAATTACTCAGCCGCCTTCTCTTCTTCAGCAGGAGCTTCTTCTTTCTTTGCAGCCTTCTTCTTAGGAGCCGCTTTCTTAGCTTTTGGCTTTTCCTCTTTAGGTGCCTCAGCTTTTACTTCCTCTACAGCAACCTCAGCAGTTTCTTCAACAACCTCAGCCTTTGGTGCTTCCTTCTTTGCCTTGGCTTTCTTAGGAGCTTCAGCCTTAGGGAAAGATGCGATTAACTCGTCCTTATCCACATTTTTGATCACTGGCTGAGCGGTCAATTGCTTGATGTTATTATTTCTTTTAGCCGCAGTTTGCTTATTTCTTCTGGCTTTTCTTTTTAATCTTGTGATTCCCATGATATAGGCTTTTCCTAAATTGAGCGGCAAAGATAAGAGTTTGTTTACTTTTTTCGAACTATCTTTTCATTAATTCTTCAGAATAATTTACCAAGTAGCAGACGGGGCTTATTCTTTCACATTCCATTTTAGTAGTTTTGCTCAAAATCAGAGCTAATGGCACAAAAACCTTCCCTTCCTAAAGGCACCCGAGATTTCGGACCACTTCAAATGTACCGTAGGGAATATTTGTTTAGTACGATCAAGCGTGTTTTCAAAAAATATGGCTTTATGCCATTGAAAACTCCTGCGATAGAAAACCTTAATACCCTAACAGGAAAGTACGGAGATGAGGGAGACCAATTGCTCTTTAAGATTTTGAACTCTGGTGATTTTTTGAACAAGACCAGCGAAGCGGATTACCAAAATGGTTCTAAAGCACTGACCCCAAAAATTGCCGAAAAGGGGATGAAATATGATCTGACTGTGCCATTTGCCAGGTATGTGGCCATGAACCGTAATGATATCGCATTTCCTTTCAAGCGTTTCCAAATACAGCCTGTTTGGCGTGCCGATCGCCCACAAAAAGGCAGGTATCGAGAGTTCTACCAATGTGATGCTGATGTTGTCGGTACAGACTCCTTGATCTGTGAGGCTGAACTTTTGGCAATTGTTGAAGAGGTCTATGAAAACTTAAAGTTTGAGGACTACCAAGTCTCACTCAGCAGTCGAAAAATACTTGAGGGCATTGCAGAAGCATGTGGTGCCTCCAATGAATTCTCCAGGTTCTGCACGATTCTCGATAAGCTGGATAAAATTGGACTAGACAAGGTGATGGAAGAACTGGATAAAATCGGTGTAGATGAGGCTGGCCTTTCTAAGCTTCAAACCATCTTGGCCATTGAAGGGAATAACAACGAAGTCCTAAATACGCTTTCGGATTTATTACAGGGTACTGAGGCCGGTACAGTTGGCATCAATGAAACACGTGAAACCCTCGATCATTTAAAAACTTTAGGTAAAACTGGAGATAAGGTAAAAGTAGATTTAACCCTTGCCAGAGGACTCTCCTATTACACAGGGATGATTTATGAAGTAAAACCCACTTCTATCAGCATGGGAACGATAACCGCAGGTGGTCGCTATGATAACCTCACAGGTGTATTCGGCCTGGATGGCGTATCAGGTGTGGGTATCTCATTTGGTATTGATCGCATTTACGATACACTCAACGAGCTGAATCTCTTTCCTAGTGAGAATACGGAGGTCACTAAGGTGCTTTTAACGAATTTTGATGAGAGTGCTCAAGGCCATGCGCTCATGATTCTGGGAAAACTGAGAGATCAAAACATTGCTAGTGAGATTTATCCTGAAGCGGCAAAACTCAAAAAGCAGATGACCTATGCCGACAGGAAACAGATACCTTATGTTCTCATGATTGGTTCCAGAGAAATTGAGACTGGTATCTATACCCTCAAAAACATGTCCACCGGAGATCAAAAAGAGGTGAACTTAGATCAACTTATTGCAGCACTGTCCTAGCCAATGCGCCTTGCTTCTGAAGCAGAATAGGCAGAATTGTTTTTTTTGAATAAGTTTCGGGATCATGCACCGTTATCTGTGCAGAGGCTAGCATGCAATCAAAAGTTCTATATCATCTCTCCAAGCTGATTAAAAAGGCAGCTTACGTTGGATTATTTCTGCTGATAGGTCTGGGGCTCCAAGCCCAAGAGGTGAGTCAGAAAGGATGGTTCAGTGCTGATTTTGATTTTGGCTGTCGTAACTTGACTATAACGATTACCCATACCGGAGTTAACTCAGGTGATCTACAATTTAATTTCGAAGGGGACCCCAACGATCCCTTCAATCTATTCTTCGATCCGAATCCAGCCGGAAATTCAGGGAATTTTTCGTCAGGTCAAACAAGAACTTTTACCTATACAACTCCAGGGACTTACATAATAAGAGTTGTGGACCTCTCAAACACAGGATCCCCAGCAGATCGATTTGACTTCCTAACCATTACTGTACTTGACAGGTTTTCTCCTTCAGTGGCGGCCAGAATCTGTTCTAATAATGAGGTACGACTTTTCTTTGACTATGCATTCGATCCATTTGAATCCTTTGATATAGACTATGGAGATGGCACCCCTATTGTGAACTTTGTTAAAGATGTGAATGCAAACAACGCATCAACACCTCACACTTATGCAGTTAATGGTGTCTATGACATTACAGTTACCGGGATATTCTCAACTGGAGGAAATAATGCCGATTGTAACTCAGTGACTATTCGCGTTTCGACCCTGGAGACCATTGATCCTCCAATACTAAATGCAATAACGGTGGTCGACCAAACCAACATCAGCTTTGATTATGATCCTATTATGGACGGACTACTTTACTTCTTGGAGATTGATAGAGGAAATGGTTTTGAGGCTTTTGCTGATTTAGACCCTCTTATAAATCCCACTACAATCACTGTGGAAGATCTTTCGCTCGACAATAATCAAGAGACTTATGATTTCAGAATTAGAGCAACAGATATTTGCAATAGCATTCAAGCCAATTCATCAACAGGTTCAAGCATTGCTACAGACTTCAGCCTGAATAATATCGATACCACGATCGATATTGATTATACCTGGAATACGTCACCTGATAACTTCACACAAATCGACTTTTTCATTAACAACACATTATCAGCTTCATTCAATGAGCCATCGAGCACAATTCCCCATACCATAAACCATACAAATTGCGCTCAACTACTGCCCTTCTTTTTTCAAACCGTCACAAATGGTATTGTGAGCACAAGTCAAACCCTCACTCCTTTCCCTAATTCAAGTCTGGTTTTACCAGCTACAGATGCTCCTTTAGCTGAGCTTGTTGGTGGCAGTATACAACTCACCCTGCCCAACACAAATTTCCCATTGGGCGAATACCAAATACTGCGGAGAGACGTCAACGCAACATTCAATCAAATTGCTACCACAACGCTCAGCAATTATATAGATACTACCGTACCACAGGGCACAGCAGAGGCATGTTATCAAATTCGATATACCGATGAGTGCGGCAACCTATCTATGATCAGTCAAGAAGTCTGTGTGATCATCGAAGCGAAATTGGGAATACCTACAGCGTTCACCCCGAACGGAGATAACATCAATGATTTCTTTACCGTAACGGATGGTATCTATAATAATTTTCAAATGTTGATCTACAATCGATGGGGATCTTTGGTTTTTCAAACCAATAACCCGAGTCCAGGTTGGAATGGTACCTTTGAAGGAACTGAAGCACCAAGTGGTAGCTATTCTTATCGCATTACATTTCAGAATGCTGATAACTCTAGGGTGAACAGGTCGGGAACTTTTGTATTAATTCGATAGATTTGACAAAAAATTACAGCACATGTTTGACATGATGAAAATGATGGGCAAAGTGAAGGAGATGCAATCCAAGATGAAGGAGGCCCAAGAGCGATTGGAATTTATCCAGGAAACCGGTGAAGCAGGTGCAGGCATGGTAAAAGCCACGGTTAATGGCAAGAAGCAGGTCATCTCCATTGAAATTGACGAGAGTCTATTGACCAAAGAAGATAAAGATATGGTGCAAGACCTTTCAGTTGCGGCCATCAACAATGCCTTGGAAAAGGTTGAAGTCAAAGCCAAGGAAGAGATTAAGAATAGCACAGAAGGAATCCTTCCGAATATTCCCGGTATGGACTTCGGAAATATGTTCTAATGAGTACACTATCGGTTGTTCTTCTCAACTTCAATGGGAGACATCATCTAGAAGCTTTTCTACCCTCAGTAGTAAAATTCTCCGCTCCGCATGAGGTGGTGGTTGTAGACAATGGCTCAAATGATGGTTCCGTGTCCTTTGTGAAAACCGCCCACCCTCAGGTAAAAGTGATAGCCTTTGAAGAGAATCATGGCTTCTGTGGTGGATATAACAAAGCATTACAACTGATAGATTCGGAATATGTAGTACTGCTCAATACTGATGTTGAAGTCACCAAAAATTGGATTGAGCCTGTATTGAGTCAACTACAGCGAAATACAGAAGTAAAAGCAGCCCAACCGAAAATCCTAGACCAAAAAGCCAAGGAAAAATTTGAGTATGCTGGTGCTTCAGGTGGCTTTATCGATAAACTCGGCTATCCCTTCTGTCGCGGTAGAATCTTTCAAACCCTGGAAAGAGACGAACAGCAATATGAGGACAATCGAGACATCTTCTGGGCATCTGGAAGTTGCTTATTCATTCACAGAGAAACTTACTTAGAGCTCGGTGGCCTGGACCAAGATTTCTTTGCACATATGGAAGAGATCGACCTATGCTGGAGAATTTGGAGTTCTGGAGGGCGCGTGATGGTCGTACCAGAGAGCAAGGTGTATCATGTAGGAGGTGGAACCCTTGACAAGTCTAAACCTAGAAAGACATATCTCAATTTTCGAAACGGTTTGAGTCTTCTTATCAAAAATGAACGTGCCAGCATTCTTATCTGGAAATTACCGCTTAGGATCGTTCTGGATTGGGTGGCACTTTTAAAATTCTCATTGGAAAGCGGCCCGCAACATGGGGTAGCCATTCTCAGAGCTCATGCGCATGTTATTTTCAATATTGGGTCAATTCTCAAAAAAAGAAAACCAGCAAAAGGCCATGTTGCTTCACCTCGATATCAAGGATGGGTGATCTGGTCTTACTTCATCAGAGGCAAAAAGAGATTCTCAGATTTGAGAATGAAATACTAATTATACCACACCGGATTTTTTCTCCTGCGCAAATGCTTACGAAAATTAATCACATAAGCAAGACCAAGATATACTATCAGTGGAGATCCAAAGGTCAGAAAGGACGCGTATATAAAGAATAAGCGGATACTGGAGGTTGAAAGGTTCAACTTCTCACCCAGCTTGGTGCAAACACCGAAGGCTTGATTTTCGAAAAACTGTTGAATTCTTTCCATTATCGGTAATCTAAAATACGAAATTAGGAACAATTTATTAATCGTAAAATCGGAATCTACTAAAAAATTACTAAACTTGCACCCTGTTGGAATACCCTTAAACAGACGAAAACAATCAAAATTCTTATGAAAACCCAAACTGCTAAAATTATTTTCCCTTTGCTGCTCATAGGGGTCATGTCAATCTCAGGATGTGCCTTGAGTCAGATGAAAAAAGCAGCTAAAAATCAGGAACTTGTTGTAGCGCCTAGTCCACTAGAAGTACATGCTGACACCGTTAGGTTTGAATTATCGGCTAATCTTCCAGTAAAAATGCTTAAGCCTAAGAAGGTTTATGAACTAAGTGCGTTCTACAAATATGGTACTCAGGAAAGAGCTCTTAGAAAGATCGAATTCAGAGCCGTAGATTATCCTAACTCTAATACTGAACAACCAAAAATTACTCAGGAGTATGTATTCCCTTTCAGAAAGGGCATGGAGAGAGGAAATATCGAAATTCAGGGTAAAGCAATCAACCCTAAATCTGGAAGCTATCTTGAAACTGAAAGATTGGGTATCGCAGAAGGTTTGATTACTACTTCTCAATTGGTTCAACCGTCTTACTATGCTGCTTACGCTGACCACGGTTATAACGATCAGGAAGAGTTGATCCCAACGAACGTTGAGTTTTTCTTCGACCAAGGAAAGTCTGTTTTCAAAACATCAGAAAAAGATAGTGACAGAGGTTCTCGTTTTGCAGCGTTCATTGCTGAAAAGAACGTGACTAGAACTGTGACTATTACAGGTTCTCACTCTCCTGAAGGTAAGGAAACCATCAACAGTGAATTAGCTCAGGAAAGAGCTGATGCTATTGAAAAATGGTACAGAGAGCAAATGGACAAATACGATTACCAAGGTTTAGCTAGCAATATCAGATTCATTATCAAGCCAGTTGTTCAAGATTGGAATGGATTGAAAGCAATGTTAGCGAGCTATGATGGTATCTCATCTAGTCAAAAGTCAGAATGGAACAGTATCATCAATGGTTCTGGATCATTCGAGCAAAAAGAAAAAGAACTTCAAAAGCTAAGTACTTACAAGCAAGTATTCGAAGATGTATACCCTGCTTTAAGAACAGCAACTACCGAAGTATTGACTGTTAAGCCTAAGAAGACTAAGGCTGAGATTGCTACAATGGCGTTAAATTCTGCTAGTGAACTTTCAGTTGAAGAATTAGCTTATGCTGCGGCAAATAACCCTTCTCTAGAAGAGAAGAAAAGTATCTACGAAGCAGCTGCTGCTAAAAATGATACGTGGGCGATCCATAACAACCTAGGTGCAGTTCACCTGCAAATGGCAATGGGACAAACCGGTAGGGCTCAGAGAAATTCAATCACTACAGCATTGAACCACTTCAACATCTCAAACCAAAAGAATGCGAATGTTGAGGCTCAGTCTAACATTGGTATGGCTATGGCTATGCAGGGTAACCTTTGGGGTGCACATGCTGCATTGACTAAAGCTGCTACTATGAGTCCCGGAAATGATGTAAGACAAGGTGTTAATGGTGCTAAAGGCGCTGTTGAGATTATGGTAGGAAGATATGACCTAGCGATTGCATCATTGAACAGAGCATCTAACAGCTCGGTAGATCAATTCAACAAAGGTTTGGTTCAATTACTTAGAAAAGACTTCAGAAATGCTCAGACTACTTTAGAAAGTGTGATCAGCAATGACAGAGGTTATGTTTGGGCGCACTACGTTGCAGCTATTGCAGCCGCTCGCCAGGACAATGAGAACAAAGTAATCGAGCACTTAAGAAATGCTACTAATGCCGATGCTTCATTGAAGCAAAAAGCTTTAACCGACTTAGAATTCAGACAATTCTCAGGTACGGATGCATTCCGTAGCATTGTGAACTAATCGGAAATAAAGAACAAATGAAAAGCCTCTTCCCTTTCGGAAAGAGGCTTTTTTTATGCCTCAGATATTGCATAAATCAGTATTGGTAATTGAACACTGAATGTTTATTTTTACGGCCATTAATTAAAAGAATTCAATGAGAGTTATACAGTTCAGAGAGGCCCTTAGAGAAGCCATGTCAGAAGAGATGAGAAGAGACGAAAAAGTCTTTTTGATGGGCGAGGAAGTTGCGGAATACAATGGTGCTTATAAGGTGAGTCAAGGAATGCTTGACGAGTTTGGTGCTGAACGTGTTATCGATACCCCTATTGCGGAGTTAGGCTTTGCAGGAATTGGTGTCGGTGCTGCAATGAATGGCCTTAGACCATTGATTGAGTTTATGACTTTCAATTTCTCTCTAGTCGCAATTGATCAGGTGATTAACTCAGCGGCAAAGATGATGTCAATGTCTGGCGGCCAATTTCAAGTGCCGATCGTATTTAGAGGCCCAACTGGTAATGCAGGAATGTTAAGTTCTCAGCACTCGCAGAACTTTGAAAACTGGTATGCTAATACGCCAGGCTTGAAAGTCGTTGTCCCTTCTAACCCATATGATGCAAAAGGATTATTGAAATCTTCGATCAGAGATGACGATCCAGTAATTTTCATGGAATCGGAGTTGATGTACTCTGACAAGGGTGAAGTACCTGAAGGAGAATATCTTTTACCAATCGGTCAAGCACATATTGTTAAAGAAGGTACAGACGTAACCTTATTGTCATTTGGTAAAATGATGAAGATCGTTGACGAGGCTGCTGCCGAACTAGCTAAAAACGGTGTAAATGCCGAAGTAATTGATCTGCGTTCCGTAAGACCAATTGACTATAAAACCATTATCGAGTCAGTTAAAAAGACTAATCGATTGGTAATTGTCGAAGAGGCATGGCCATTGGCATCTATCTCCACAGATATTGCATTCAATGTTCAAAAAGATGCATTCGACTATTTGGATGCTCCGGTTAAAAGAGTCAACAGTTTTGACTTACCACTGCCGTATGCTCCTACCCTCATCGATGCTATTTTGCCGAATGTAAAGAGGACATTGGAAGCTGTGGATTCAGTGATGTACCGATAGAAAAGAATTAAATTCATAGAAAGTCAGGCCAACAACCTGACTTTTTTTATGTTTAGACATGGCCAAGTTAATTCTTATTGGAGGCGTAAGCAGGTCGGGCAAGTCCAGGCTTGCAAAAGCACTACAACTTGACCTACCAAATGCGCATGTATTCCATCAAGACGAGTTTGTCCTTCCTGATGATCAAATACCTCCAATTAGAGATCGAATTGATTGGGAAAGACCAGAATCAATGGATTGGAATAGGCTCTTGGATGCCTATGAATTGGCAAACACCAAATATGAATACATCATAATAGAGGGCATATTTGCGTTCTCCAATGCCAAACTTAACCAGAGCTCAGATTTCACAGTGCTCTTGACCCTTGACAAAGAAAAATTCCTTGAGAGGAGAAAAAAAGAGAAGCGTTGGGGTAAAGAGCCAGACTGGTTTATCGAACACGTATGGAAAAGTCATGAACGCTTCCATAACCCTCATAACATCTCACCTAATTGTGAGCTACCCTACCCCAACCCAGCGGATTACTCAGAAATACTTGCTCAATTAAAGTCTTAGTTGATATTACTTGCATAGAACTTATCAATGTTTTAGATTAACGAAGAATTTAGTTGAAATGAAAAGACTTACCTCGCTCACATTGATCGTTTCCCTTCTGATGATTGGATTAAGTTGTTCCAAACCAAAAGAAGTTGAAGAAGAACAAGAGGAAATCCCAATGCCGAAAGAGGTAGAAAGGGAAAAAAGAGCCATTGTTGAAGCTGATATTCCATCATATAAATTTGAGTTCTCCTCATTAGCCCTAAATCAAAGAATTGAAGACTTGGATAATTTTGTCTTCAAACATTATGGGGAGTTCTACACTGAAGACTTCAACATCTTTCGATTGGATAGAATAGATTATCTGGCGGAATCTCATGAGATTGACGATATCAACCTTTATTATATCGATAGTCTATTAGTAAAAATTCAGGTCTATTTGCGAGAGGACAAAACCGATGAGTTTTTACGAAGATACGGCAATGCCAAGATCCAAATGGCAGACTATCATAACAAGAAACTACTGGAAACAGAGAAGGTCCTTGTGAAAAGAGATGGCAAGTATCAGGTAAATGAAAAGCTAGACGCTTTCAGCTTGAAATGGGATCGTCAGGACTTGGATATCAAATATGACGTTAGCAGAAAGCCTGATAGTCTATACACACAAACCTCAGAAGACTTCAAAGGCTTTGATGACAAGTCGAAGCACTTCAAAATCACATTTCAAACCAAAGACTTTGATAACCAGCTTGCTTGGATCAAATGGGAATCTTATAAGGATTCAAAAGGTCTGAAGGCAGAATCTGCGAGTGACAGATAGTTATCTATTGCCCATCATATTGGCCAAGCCTGACATCGCGCGTTTACCACCCATCTTGTTCATGGCTTTCATCATCTTTCGCATGTCTGCAAACTGCTTCATAAGGTTGTTCACCTGCTGAATTGAAGTACCAGAACCTGTTGCAATACGTTTTCTACGGCTACCATTCATTAACTCCGGATTAGCACGTTCTTCTTTGGTCATGGATTTGATAATCGCCTCGATCGGCTTGAAGGAATCGTCATCAAGGTCAACACCCTTCAAGGCTTTCCCCATACCCGGGATCATTCCCATCAAGTCCTTGAGGTTACCCATTTTCTTAATCTGCTCTAGTTGAGACAGGAAATCGTCAAAATCGAATTTATTCTGGCGAATCTTCTTGTTTAGTTTCTTAGCTTCCTCTTCATCGAAAGACTGCTGTGCCTTTTCAACTAAAGAGACAACATCGCCCATACCGAGGATTCGGTTAGCCATACGATCGGGATGGAAAACATCAATGGCTTCCATCTTCTCCCCTGTTGAAATGAATTTGATCGGTTTCTCGACCACATTTCTGATAGAAAGGGCGGCACCACCACGTGAATCACCGTCAAGCTTTGTTAAGACAACCCCATCAAAATCGAGTCTTTCATTAAAGGTCTTGGCAGTATTGACAGCGTCCTGTCCAGTCATTGAATCTACAACAAACAAAGTCTCAGACGGACTCACAGCTGACTTGAGCTGCTCAATCTCCTGCATCATTTGCTCATCAACTGCCAAACGTCCGGCAGTATCGACAATGACTATTTTCTTTCCATGTGCCTTGGCATGCTTAATGGCATTGTTGGCAATTTCAACAGCGTTCTTATTCTCTGGCTCAGCATAAACGTCTACCTCAATCTGCTCACCTAAGACCTTCAATTGGTCAATCGCTGCAGGGCGGTAAATATCACAGGCTGTCAATAAAACCTGACGCCCTTGAGACTTAAGCATTTTAGCCAGCTTACCGGAAAAAGTAGTTTTACCAGAACCTTGTAGACCTGAAATTAGGATTACCGCAGGGTCGCCCTGAACAGACATATCAGCCTTCTGTCCTCCCATCATTTCAGTCAACTCTTCGCTGACGATCTTCGTCAACAATTGACCTGGAGAAACGGAGATAAGCACGTCCCTTCCGAGCGCTTCTTGCTTGATTTTATCAGTTACTTCCTTGGCTACCTTATAGTTAACATCCGCATCGATTAATGCACGTCTAATCTCTTTAACCGTAGTCGCAACATTGATCTCGGTGATCTTTCCTTGACCTTTTAACGTCTTAAAGGCTCTATCTAACTTTCCACTTAAACTTTCGAACATATCTGCCAACAATTTGGGCCTCAAAATTAGCCAAATTTCCTAGCAATAAAAGGCTCCAAAGCCTTCATTTAGCATACAAAACCTTTTGTATTACACCGCTTATCGAGATATTGGGCCTTGGTTTACAAAGGTCCGATAATGATAAAGATCAATTTTCAAAAAGATGTACTACCACACTTAGTGGCCCTTATAGTTTTCCTAGTCTTAACCATCATCTTTTTCAAACCTGTATTCTTTGAAGAGAAGACGCTTTTCCAGAGTGACATTATACAATGGCAGGGCAGTGCTCAAGAGCTATTTGATTATCGGGAACAAACGGGCAAAGAAGGTCTTTGGACCAACTCTATTTTCGGTGGAATGCCAGCCTATCTCATCAGTGTAAAATGGGGTAATCAGCTTATAAAAGCAATCCATGCTGTATTCACATTAGGCCTTCAACATCCGGTACGCATAGTTTTTGCCTCTATGTTGTCCTTCTACATCATGCTGCTTTGCTTTAAAGTAAGGCCGTATCTCGCCTTAATTGGTGCCATTGCATTCGGACTTTCGTCTTATAACCTCATTGGCCTCACGGCAGGACATAATGCCCGGATTTCAGCTGTCTCCTTCATGCCTCTGGTTATGGGAGGAGTGCATCTTTGCTTTACTAGAAACAAGCTGCTAGGTGCTAGTCTTACAGCTCTCGCACTTGCTATGCAATTGAGGGTGAATCACCTGCAAATCACTTATTACCTCGCATTTGTAATCGGTATTTACGGACTAATTCAATTAATCTATGCGGTAAGAGAAAAGCAAATGCATGAGTATGCAAAAAGGCTTGGTCTATTAGTCATTGCACTTGTGCTGGCTATTGGAACATTTTTCGGAGAGTTCTATGCCACTTATGAATATGGGAAATACTCTAATCGGGGGAAAACTGAGTTATCTCAACAATCCAATGAAGAAATGAATACTGATGGCCTCGGTAAGACCTATGCTTTTCAGTATTCCAATGGAATATGGGACCCTGCTACTCTCTTTATCCCGAATGCTCTAGGTGGAGGCGGACCTTTCCCCCAGGATGGTGAGCTAGCGCAGTTCTTAAGACAAAACAATGTGAATGGCGCCCAACTTCAGGGCCTTCTAAACGGGATACCCACTTATTGGGGACAAGAATCAGCAACTACCTATTACGCGGGCGCTGTAATGGTTTTTCTCTTCGTATTAGGTCTTCTATTGGTCGAAAGAAAATATGTGATTTGGCTAAGTGCTGTGGCCATTTTAGGCATTGTACTAAGCTATGGCCGAAATATGCCGGGCATTAACAACTTCTTGTTTGACTATTTCCCGGGCTATAATAAGTTTAGGTCGGTCTCTTTTACAATTGTACTCCCCATTTTCAGCATTTCTCTTTTAGGAATGCTGGCCCTTGAAAAGTTGCTAACTCAGCGGTTTAGCAAAGAGGTCCAAAAGAAACTTTTTATTGCCTTTGGAGCTACCGGAGGACTTGCGCTTCTACTCACTCTATTCGCTGGAGTACTGACTTACAGGGGTGCTATTGACGCGCAAATTCAGGAGGTAATCCTGGATGCCGTTCGGTCGGATCGAAAAGCCTTATTCAGAAGTGATGCCTTGAGGGCATTTGGTTTTATCACAGTATTTGCTGCTCTATTATACCTGTATGCTAAAGAAAAGCTTTCAAATACAGTAGCTGTTTTGGGCTTAGTAGTGATTGGTTCTCTAGACGTAGTTCTCGTTGGGTCAAGGTTTCTTTCGGATGACAACTTCAATCGAGCTACCTCCAGACAAAATTTTGCAGCCACCCCTGCCGATCAGTATATCAACCAGAATGAATCTCTTGGGGACAGGGTTTTGGATTTGACCTCTGGGTTTTACAATGGAAAAATTGCTTACCATCATCACCTGATCAATGGCTATCATGGAGCGCGGATTCGCAGATATCAGGAAATAATTGACAATAAATTACTGACCGAGCTGTCAGGGGTAGGACAGAGTATTCAAGCGGGTGGCTCAGATTTTCGTGCTTTCCCAATGATCAATATGTTGAATACGAAATACTTGATCAAAAACCCTGGAACTCCACAAGGGGTTGTGATTAACAATAATACATTGGGCACCGCCTGGTTTGTTTCTGAACTTGACTACGCAGAAAATACCGATCAGGAATTCAATCAAACTTTGGCTCTCAGTAACCCTGAAACGAAAGCTGTTGTGAATAGAAATGAGTTACCGGACAATATTGGCTTAAGTGGATCAGGCACTATAGCATTGACAGAATATCACCCTGGTTATTGGAAGTATGAATCCAGCAATTCCGGTGATGGCTTTGCCGTGTTTTCAGAGATTCACTACCCTAAAGGATTCGAAGTGACAATTGACGGTCAGCCAGTGGATATGCTCAGGGCGAACTATATCTTGAGGGCATTGTCCGTCCCAGCAGGTGATCATGTCATAGAGTTTAAGTTTGTTCCTAAGATATACACCGTTGGTTCTGCCCTCATGCAGGTTTTCTCAATCTTAACCTTGCTCGCTTTCTTAGGGACTGTTTACCTATCCTTGAGAAAGAAATAAAGTCTAGTCATAAAGTTCGAGAAGTCCCTTGCTGGTTTCATTCCAGTTATACTTCTCAATAACGGCATGTTTACCGGCCTCCCCCATTTGTTTAGCCTCTTCAGGATTGTGGTAAATCTTCAATATACAATTAGCCAGATCTTCGGCATCCTTGGCTTTGAAGACAAGACCACACCCCACTTCTTTGACTACATTTTCCTGAGAAGGACAATCACTTACGATTAATGGCTTTGTACCAGCCATGTATTGAAAAATCTTATTTGCAAAAGTAGTGTCATGGTGCTTATTTCTGTGCAAAGGTGAAATGCATACAGAGGCACTTTCGATATACGAGGGGAACAGCGAAACATCCTGCCAGCCCTCAAACAATACATTTTCTTCTAGCCCTTTCGAACTTACCATTTGCCTCAACTGCTCGTCCTGAGTACTTTTTCCTACAACCACCAGTTGAGCATTAGGAACAACCTTTAACACTTTCTTCATTGCAGCTATGGCGGTATCAAGCCCTCTTCTGATTCCCGTATCACCAACATAGACAATATTAAAATACCCTTTCAGGTTTTCAGTTATTCGATCATCCAAGGGATAATTAAAATAGATTTCAGGCTCTATGGTGTTGGCGACAGCGGTAAAACTAGAACGTTCTCTGCCTGAAGCAGCCATTGCATCATCAATCGCCTCGGGCGTTACAAGTACGACATGATCGGCTCGTTGGATTAGGCTTGTCTGGGCAGATCTCCATCTCTCGATATTAATCATATACTTCCCCGGAAACCTTTGCAAATGTGGGTAAAACTGAAGAATCTCAGGCCGGTTCTCATGCAAATCGAGGGTAAGTGGCAATTGAAAAAACCTATCATTAATATCCATGACTGCCTTGGCGATTAGCATGTCATGTACATGTAGTGCTTCAGGCTTGACCTTTTCTATGAAAGCCTTGATTTTAGAATGGAGAAGCCAATGAAATATAGGCAAATCATAAGCTAGCGCTGAAAGTCGGTAGAGAAAATCAGAAGCATCAATTCGATGTACTCTGATACCATTTATTTCTTCCTCCTTGGGCTTTAGCTCCTTAAAATTTAGAGAAAACAAATCGACCTGATGCCCAGCACGTACCAGAGAATAAGCTTCGTTCTCAACTCTTGAATCAGGCGGGAAAGATTGATCAAGAAAGAAGGCGATTTTCATGAATTGAAGATTAACTAAAGCATCTAAATATCAAAGATATTCTTTCTTGAAGATTGGTTTGTTAGATTTGCCAATCGCTTATGACCATTTCAGAGCAAGAGTTTTTAGAAGTTAAAGCAGATATTGAGCTTAACAGATTTGCAGCACAGAATTATGCCATTACGCAGAGCAAATTGGGCTATATCAGATATAGGTTACTTAGACCAATTCTGAAGTTCAGATTTACTCGCTTTTTGCGCAAACACAAATACGTACCTTGGATATGTCCCGATGCTGTTCAAGCATTAAGAGGGCTACTGAATGACAAAATGACTGGTTTTGAGTATGGCAGTGGAAAAAGCACAATATTCTATTCAAAGCTTTTGAAAACTATCCATAGTATCGAGCATAATGAACCTTGGTTTAACAAGGTAAATGAAATGATTAGTGATCTCAAAATCACTAATGCGAAGCTGGACTTGGTACTGCCAAATAAGCCAGTCGATCAACAACACATGAGTAGTAAAGCACAATTATCATTGACCCGAGAAGAATATCCGGTTAAAGATGAAGTCTTCAACAAATATGTGCGTGCAATAAATTCGTACGATGACTCGTCTATTGACTTTGTGTCGATTGATGGAAGAGCCCGTGTCTCTTGCACGGAAATGGCTGTACCAAAACTAAAGTCAGGCGGTATACTCCTTTTGGATAACTCTGAGAGACTTAGATACAAAAAAGTTCATGAGACCTTGAAGTCATGGCCATCTATGAACACCACCACAGGCCTCACTGATACAACCATCTGGAGAAAACCTTAATGGGCATAGTAATACGACAAAGTATAAAATCGTCTATTGTTGCCTACTTGGGTGTTGCTATAGGCTATATCAACGTGCTTTGGCTCTACCCCTATTTCTTGTCAACAGAACAAGTAGGCCTTTTCAGACTAATACAAAGCTCAGCCTATTTACTTGCCACATTCGGTCAAGTCGGTTTGGGTCAAAGTTTAGTCAAGTTCTTTCCCGAGCAGAAAGACAACAAAAGCTTCACTGGTGCAATCCTCTTGGGTGGACTAATGGGTTTTTTACTACTCTGCGCGGTCGTATTGATCTTTAGACCAAGTATCTTTGGATATTTCTCAAGTGAATCGGAACTCTTTGTCGACTACTTTCAAGTCACTCTGTTAATTTCATTCTTAATCATACAGTTTCAGCTTTTAGAAGCTTATTCAAGAAGTCTCTTACAAATTGTCACACCTACATTCCTCAGAGATGTTGGTCTTAGGATTTTAACAACAGTGATCCTGCTATTCTATGGGTTTGAGTTCATAGCGTTTGAGATGCTTGTTTATTTGCTCATCGGCATTTATGGTTTTGTTTTCCTGAGTCTGGCATCCACGTTGAGGATAAAGGGTCAGTTACCACTTGAGTTCGACTTCTCTTTTTTAAAAAATGGTGTTGGAAAGCGTATTCTGAACTACGGTTTCTATTCACTGATTGGCGCTGGTGGTACTCAGATTATTCTGCAAATCGATAGTATTATGATCAGTGGTGCTATTGGCTTAGAAGCTACTGGTATTTATACTATTGCCTTTTTTATTGGAGTTGTAGTTGAAATGCCCAAAAGGGCGATAACTCAAATTAGCTCTGCTCTACTATCTCAATCATTCAATAAAGGCGATATGGCTGCCGTAAAAAAACTATATCAGCAAACATCAATTAATCAAATGATTATAGGCACGCTGTTGCTCATTGGCATATGGGCTAACCTTGAGAACATTTACCATTTTGTACCAAATCGTGAGAGCTATATTGGTGGATTCAATGTTGTCTTGTTCATAGCGTTGGGTAAGTTGTGTGACATGGCCTTTGGCACTAATGGGGAGATCATTGTAATGTCAAAGTACTATCGTTTCAATGTTGTAGCCGTTTCCTCCTTAGCCATTTTGACTATTCTTTTGAATCTTTGGTTGATACCCGAGTATGGGATAGAAGGCGCTGCAATTGCCTCCTTCCTTTCAATGTTTTTTTTCAATCTCATTAAGTATATTTTTGTCTTTGCAAAATTTGGAATACAACCTTTCACTCGCTCTTCAATAGTTTTCGTAATTATTGCCGTACTCACCCTTGTTATCAACTACTTCCTGCCTTCAATGCCTAGTATCTATTTAGACATAATTGTCAGGTCCTTGGCTATTGTGATCGTCTTAACTGGATTGACTTTTGCACTCAAGGTTTCTTCAGAATTGAATCACTTATTGAGCACCACCCTGTCAAGAGTTATTTCAAAGAGATAAAATCCATTCAGACAGGTTTTTGGTCAAATTTCTTCTCTCATACAGCTCAATATTTCTGAATTGCCATTTGGACTTACCAGACTTCCAGTCCTCAAATTCACTTCTTACAAAGGTTTTCAGTCCTTCTCTTGAATCATATTGGAAAGACTCACCTACTGAGCAAGATTGGATAACCTTCGAAAGATCATTATCCTTCCTTCCAATGGCCAGAATTGGTCTTCTTGCACTTAAGTACTCAAACAACTTCCCTGGGAGTTGAGAATTCGCACCATCGTCATTGGTCTGCACGAGAAGTAATAAGTTACTTGAAAGATACTCTTCGTAAACCTTATCATGAGGTATTGAATCCTGCGTGCTCAACCTTTCCATAAGTCTGGGATACGTTGATATAGCAGCCTGTACTTCTGCACTCAGAATGCCAGTCAATTTTAAGTTTAAGACCTCATAAAATGCCTGATCCTGACATAATTCATCCAGTACGGACCATAAGTTCTCAGGGTTTCTATCTTTACTCAGCATACCCACATGACTGATAACAAACTTATTATATGGTCTTCCAACATCTTCCGTTAGGTCTTCCTGATCAAAACCATTTGTGATATAATGAGTGCGCCTTGCCCCTAGTGCGCTGAATTCCTTAGCAGCAGAGGGCCCTATAGTCAGAATTGCATCTGATATCTTTAAAACCTCCTGTTCGAGCTTCATGTGTTTCTTCCAGATAAAAGGGGTAATCCGCATCTGCTTTAAAATATCCCACAGTGACCAATGGTCTCTAAAGTCTGCTATCCAAGTAATGGCTGGATTCTTCAATTTGAGGTCTCTTCCAATTAAATGGGCGCTGTGAGGTGGGCCAGTAGTAATGATATAATTAATCTGATTTGTCTCAAGAATAGACGTTAAATACTTAACTGAAGGCCTTCTCCAAAACCTTTTAGGATCTGGCACAAACAAATTACCCCTAATCCAAACTGCGATTTTCTTGAACAAGCTGTCATTACCCGTTTCTAGGATTTGCCCTTGCTTTAGTTCCTTCTTTCCTGTCAATCTTTTAAACAAGCCATAAGGCTCCCAAATTGGAAACTTCAAAACTTCTACACTTGGATTGATGTCCTTCTCTAAAGAAGGATCTTTTTGATCAAAATCGGGATTCTCTGGAGTAAAAACTATAGGATCCCAACCAAACTCTGGCAGATACTTGCTGAACTTTAGCCAACGCTGTACACCTGCACCTCCGCTAGGAGGCCAGTAGTAAGTAATGATCAGAATTGACCTTCTTTTTTCTTCCACTGTCTGCCCTAAAGATTGGTCATTATTGCAGTTCAGCAAAATGCCACTTGCAAATATTAGTAAAAAAAATTTACTTCAGCTTCAATTTAGGTCAAACTCAAATTTAGTTTCATGGGATATGTTCCAATTTTCGTTGCACTACTAGGTCTGGTACTGCTATATACTATCTACACTTACAATCTAATCAAACCTAGAAAGGCGAGGCTCACTCAAGTCATTGACGAAATGGCAAGAAATAGTGGGGTCAGAAAAAATATCGTTTTGAGTTACGACAGAGAAAATGAGGGATCCTCACTTTCCGAAGTAGCAGGAATGTTAAAAAAGACCTCTACCGATCGTTTTCAGAGTTATAGAAAAGAAGAAGAATTAATGTCTGCAATTGAAAACGGAGCTAATGGTTTATCTGATCAAAAAGTGAGTGATGAGCTTCTCGAAACCAACAAAACTCAACAGGAGCTGATTAAAAAACTTCAGTCTGTATCTAACGAGTATAACGCTTTCATAAAGAAAGCTCCTGCAAGTATGGTAGCTTCATTATTTGGTTTTAGACCCTTCTAACTTACTCATCACGAAGGCTTCAATCTTAGTATAATCGTTAGGATCAAACCATTGAGTATTCTCATTTCTTTTAAACCAGGTAAGCTGACGTTTAGCATAGCGCCTCGAATTTCGCTTTAGTAAACGAACCGCTTCTTCCTGATCATATCGTCCTTTCAGAAAACCGAAAATCTCAGTATATCCTACAGTCTGGAGCGCGTTCAATTCTGAATAGGGCAAAAAGCGTTCTGCTTCTTCGAAAAGTCCGGCAGCAATCATCTGATCCATTCTCGAATCTATTCGATCATACAGTACTTGGCGGTCAAGTTCAAGGCCAATACTAATGACTTCAAATGGTCTAGGGGCAGGTTTTCTCTTGCGAAAGGAAGAAAAAGATTTGCCTGTCGATCGTATGACTTCCAAAGCCCTGATGACTCTTTGAGGGTTTTTTTGATCAACGATCAAATGGTATTCAGGATCTAAAGACTTTAACTCTTCATTGAGTTTCTCTAAACCATTGCGCTTGAACTCATTGTTCAAAGCTTCCCTTACACCTTTCTTCACTTCAGGTAGATCATCCAAGCCATTGCAAACCGCGTCTACAAAGAGGCCTGATCCTCCTACCAAGATTACTGCATCATGTTCCTTAAAGAGTTCATCGAGTTTCTTCAAAGCCTCCGACTCATATTGACCTACGTCATACGAATCATTTATGGAAAGAGAATTAATGAAGTGATGGGGTACCTTTATAAGTTCTTCGGCATCAGGTTTGGCTGTCCCAATTTCAAGTTCACGATAAAACTGGCGTGAATCGGCTGACAGCACCTCAGTTTTCAATGCCTGAGCAAGTTGTATACTGACACTAGTTTTGCCCACTGCCGTAGGGCCTACAACAGAGATCAGATACTTTTTTGACATGCTGCTCTTTAGAAGTTAGCCGTAAATATATTATAATTGATATAACGCGCGCTAATGAGGAATACCAAAGGGACAATTTTGGTTGTTGACGATAATGAGATCAACCGAAAATATGTCAAAACAGTATTAAAGAACTTAAACAGGAAAGTCTATCTGGCCGAAAATGGTTTTGAAGGGTTGTCGTATGCTAGTTCAAAGAGCATAGATCTTGCTTTAATTGACATTCAGATGCCGAATATGGATGGCTTTGAATGTTATAATAAGATGAGAGAGGAAGTTGGGTTGAATACACCTATCCTTGCCATAACAGCGTATTCTGACGCTGCTGATCGGGATAAATTTATCGAATTCGGTTTTAACGATTACATCACCAAACCTGTCAAACCTGAAGTACTGAAAAACACCGTTCAATATTGGCTAGACGAGTCAGCCAAATTGATCAATCGCCAAGAGGAGAATAAAACTCCAGATTTTGACTTAAACACAGTCAATGAGCTTAAGCGCTACGCTAGCAAGAAAGAATTAATAGAATTGTACAATGAGTTCATCGAGGAAACTAACAGATTGAACGAAAAGCTTCTCTTTTTACAAAATGCAAACGATGATTCTGAAATTTTGAGTATCTTGCATACCATTAAAGGTAATGCTGGGTCATTAGGTTTTACCAAGCTTTCAGAGTTAGTGGGGCTACTTGAAAGCGATATAAAAAATAAAAACGATCTCTCTCTCAACGAAAGAATCAGTGAAATCGTAGACTATACCAGTGAAATTTTTAGCGAATACGCAACGCAACTGAATCTTAATTTATGAGCATTATGACGGAAGTGGACTATAAAAAAGTTCTTGTGGCTGAGGATAGTTCAGTAATCCAGAATTTACTGAAGAAAATTCTACTTTTTGAGAACTGCAAGATTACCTCCGCCAAAGATGGCAAGTCAGTCCTTAGCAAGTTTGAATCAGAGGATTTTGATCTCATCATCATGGATATTAACCTTCCTCTTTTGGATGGCCTATCCGCGACTAAAGAGATACGATCAGGCAAGACCAAAAAGGCCAACATACCTATTATTGGCATTTCAGGTAATGCCAAAAATTTGCCAGTTTCTGACTTTTTTGAAGCAGGTATGAATGATTACATGCAGAAACCGCTCGATTACGACAAGCTGATTGAGTTAGTAAAGAAGTATACTGGAAGTTTTTAATGACAATTCGCTACACAAAGCAGTTCCTCAACAAACTTGAAGATATTTTCGCTGAGTCTGACTACGTGTTGCGTTATGAAAAGGGCAATTTCAAATCTGGTTATTGTCTCTTGAATGATACTAAAATTGCAATCGTCAATAAGTACTATACCACTGAAGGTAAGATTAACTGCTTAATTGACATCCTTAAATCTATCGAAATCGACAAAGAAGCGCTTAGTGAAAAGAACGTAAACTTGTTGATTGAGCTTTCCCAAACTACACTCGAGCTTTGAAGATAACTGTTCTTGGATCAGGCACGTCTCAGGGTGTTCCGGTGATTGGATGTCATTGTGAAGTATGTCGTTCGTTAGATTTTCGGGACAAAAGACTCCGAGTTTCCATACATATTGAGGTAGATGGTAATAGCTTTATTATTGACTCCGGTCCGGACTTCAGACAACAAGTTCTTCGTGAAAGGATAAACGCTTTAGACGCGCTGATCTTTACCCATGAACACAAAGATCACACAGCAGGAATGGACGATATTCGCTCCTTCAATTTCCTTCAGAAGCGAGATATGCCAGTTTATGGTCGAAAAGAAGTACTGAATCAGCTTAAAAGGGAGTTTGCTTACATATTTGATGAAAACAAATATCCAGGCGTACCTCAGGTTCAGCTTCATGAGATAGAGAATACCCCTTTCGTTATTAATAACATTGAGTTTCTCCCAATTGAAGTAATACATTATATGCTTCCGGTTTTTGGGTTCCGAATTAAGGACTTCACCTACATTACTGATGCCAAGACCATTAGTAGCAAAGAGAAGGAAAAGATTAAAGGATCTAAGGTGCTAATACTTGATGCGCTTCAAAAAGAAGATCACTTGAGTCATCTAACGCTTTCTGAAGCCTTGGCCCTCATTGAAGAACTTGATGTTGAAACGGTTTATCTAACACATATTAGTCACAGGATGGGCTTACACAATGAGGTAAATAATGAATTGCCTGAAAACGTCATGCTGGCATACGATGGTCTTCAAATCGAATTATAAGTCAATTAACCTTTCACCTTAAAGTCAAGAATCCTAGAAGCTTTTAGTCAGCAACGTTAAGCTTCAGCATATTGGTTCTACCTTTATCATGGATTGGCATACTAGCTGTAGTAATGAAGATGTCTCCACTATCCAGATGTCCATGTGACTTAAGTGTATTCTCCTGGTCTTTAAAGGTTTCATCAGTAGAAACCAAATCGTTATAATGGAAACCTTCGACACCCCAAATCAAGCTTAACTTCGTAAGCAGACTTTCGTTAGGTGTGAAAATAAAAATCTTGGCCTTAGGCCTACTCGAGGAAAGTTTGAAGGCTGTATAGCCAGAAACCGTATTTCCGATAATCGCTTTAGCATCCACACGGTCGCTTAATTTACAAGCACCATAGAGAATATTATCGTTCATAAATGTCTCGCTTTCTCTAACGGGCATCCCAACTTTGTCATAAACGTTGGCAGACTGCTCTACTGAAGCAATGGTTCTTGCCATCGTATTCACCGTTTCCAGAGGGTACTTACCAGCCGCAGTCTCAGCGGATAACATCATAGCATCCGCACCATCCATTACCGCATTTGCAACATCATTAGTCTCAGCACGAGTAGGTCTTGGATTATTGATCATGCTTTCCATCATCTGCGTGGCAATAATGACAGGCTTCGATGCTTTATTACATTTGTCGACCATCATCTTTTGTGCCATTGGAACTTCTTCCATGACGATTTCTACCCCTAGGTCTCCCCTGGCCACCATTAGCGCATCTGATTCAGCAATTATTTCATCAATGTTTTGAAGGGCTTCTGGCTTTTCAATCTTAGACACTACACGTATGTCTTTTCCAGAGGTTGAAATTCTATTTTTAAGGTCAACGATATCTTCAGCGGAACGGACAAATGAAAGTGCAATCCAATCCACTCCCTGCTCAATACCAAAGGCTAAATCTACGATATCCTTCTCTGTAAGGGCCGGAGCAGAGACCTTGGTAAAAGGTAAATTGATCCCTTTTCTTGATTTCAAAGAGCCACCATATTTTACCTCACAGATTACATCGCCACCACTAACGCCTTTAACAACTAATTCTAGGTTACCATCATCAATCAAGATCATATCCCCAATATTCACATCATTGGGTAGACTTTGATACGAGGTACTTACGCGTTGGGCCGTCCCTTCACAGGACTCATTTGTGATCACAATCTCATCACCTGGCTGAATAAAAACTTCTCCGTTTTCTACACTCTCCACCCTGATCTTAGGCCCTTGAAGGTCTTGAAGTATGGAGATATGGGTGCCTAATTCTTGGTTTACTTCACGAATCCTTTGGATAACTTCGGCATGTCCTTCATGCTCACCATGGGAGAAATTCAGTCTAAACACATTTACACCAGCTTTGGCTAGTTCTGTTAACATTTCTTTGGACCTACTCGCTGGCCCTACTGTAGCCACAATCTTGGCTCGCTTATTCACTGTCTCGTGACCCATATTAGAATATCAGGTTATCTCTGGATTTTAATGCTTCGGTTGCCACTTTTGTGGCAAATTGCACGAAAGGTATTTCTTTGATCTTGCTTATAAAAGCATTCTCATCGAAAGTATTGGATTCGTTTTCCAAAAGTAAGAAGTAGTCAAAATTCTTCAACTCAGGAATAAGAAAAGCGTCAAACTGCTCTTCACTTTCCTCAGCTCTATTACGCAACAACCTTATTGTGCGGTACTCACCCACATCTATATAATTAACTACGTTGAGCTCCCTCCCCGATTTAAAATCAATTTCTATATTGTCAGATTTTGATAGATTAAGTTTCAAGTCCTTATTGATGCTCCATGCCAATCTATATGGTTTTACATTCGCGTTAAGCGCCAACAATGTAAAGTCATAATCATATGTGACTTGTAGCTTTTTTTTAGCCATAACTATCAAAATTCACCCCGTTGAGGGACTCAGACAAGATTAAAAAATTTGTTTGACATTAACCGCAAATTGCATTTCTTTGCATCGAGTTTTAACTAAAATTTTATCCAAAATGTCAGAAATAGCATCAAAAGTTAAGAGTATCATTATTGATAAATTAGGTGTTGAAGATTCTGAAGTTACGCCAGAGGCTAGCTTTACGAATGATTTAGGCGCTGATTCTCTTGACACGGTGGAATTGATTATGGAATTCGAAAAAGAATTCAATATTTCTATTCCTGATGACCAAGCTGAGAATATTGCTACCGTAGGTGATGCAATCTCTTACCTGGAAGCAAACGCATAATAATTTACCCTTACTATTACGACTCATATATGCAACTAAAGCGAGTTGTAGTCACTGGACTTGGCGCACTTACACCATTAGGCAACAATCTAAATGATTACTGGAATAACCTGATTAAAGGTGTAAGTGGAGCCGGCCCGATCACAAGATTCGATCCCGAAAAATTTAAGACCAAGTTTGCCTGCGAGGTAAAAAACTATGATCCTTTAGATCACTTTGATCGCAAAGAGATGAGGAAAATGGATGCTTTTACCCAGTATGCAATGATCACTTCCAAAGAGGCCATTGAGGATTCTGGTTTAGACCTTGAAAAGATTGATAGGTTAAAAGCTGGAGTTATCTGGGGTTCTGGAATTGGTGGGTTGAAAACTTTTCAAGAAGAAGTCGAAGGCTTTGTCAGTGGCGACAAAAACCCAAGATTTAACCCATTCTTCATTCCTAAGATGATTTCAGACATATCGGCTGGAATGATCTCGATGAAATATGGTTTTCATGGCCCTAACTTTGTAACAGTATCTGCTTGTGCATCTGCTACAAACGCCATGATCGATGCTATGACCTATATTAAATTAGGCAAGGCAAAAGTAATGATCACTGGAGGTTCTGAAGCTTCTGTTGTTGAGGCAGGAATGGGAGGATTTAACGCTATGAGAGCACTCTCAGAGCGAAACGATTCACCAGAAACCGCATCTAGACCTTTTGACAAAGACAGAGATGGTTTTGTATTAGGAGAAGGTTCCGGAGCAATCATTCTTGAAGAATATGAGCATGCAAAAGCCAGAGGCGCTAAAATCTACGCAGAACTTGTTGGCGGTGGCATGTCAGCTGATGCTTATCACATTACTGCACCACACCCTGAAGGTCTAGGTGCATACAATGTAATGTTGAATGTGCTGGAAGACGCACAAATGAAACCTGAGGATGTAGATTATATTAATGTACATGGAACCTCTACTCCACTCGGTGATGTCAGTGAGGTAATTGCGATTGAAAGGGTATTTGGAGAGCATGCTTACAACTTAAACATCAGTTCCACCAAGTCTATGACAGGTCACCTTCTGGGAGCTGCCGGTGCTATTGAGGCCATTGCTAGTATTAAGGCAATAGAAAATCAAATTGTACCGCCAACCATTAATCACTTTACTGATGATGAGAGATTTGACCCGAGGTTGAACTTTACTTTTAACAAGGCCCAAAAACGTGAAATTAGAGCTGCACTCAGCAATACTTTCGGTTTTGGTGGACACAATACATCAGTGGTTTTTAGAAAAATTGATTAATGCCTCGGTTAACTAACCGTTTAAGATCAGTTTTTAAAAGGTATTCAAAAGAAGAAAAACGGCTTGCTGCCTCTATCAAAATGATAGTCGGTAGCAAGCCGTTTAATTTAAAGCCTTATCAAATTGCCGTACAACACACTTCTGTGGCACGATCGGTAAAACAAGGCTTCAAGGAGTCCAATGAACGTCTTGAATACTTGGGTGATGCAGTCTTGGGGATGGTGGTTGCCGAGTACCTGTTCAAAAAATTCCCCTTTAAAGATGAAGGCTTCCTAACAGAATTGAGGTCCAGGATAGTCAGCAGAGATTCACTTAACAATGTAGCCAGAACAATAGGTGTACCCCAGATCGTCAAGTTTGACAAGAAGAGAAAAACACCAAATTCTCATAAGTCACTCTATGGCAACGCGTTGGAGGCATTAGTTGGTGCAATCTACATAGACAGAGGATTCAGGTTTGCTAGTAGCTTCATAAAACAGAAGTTACTCCAACCCCACTTTGACCTTGAGGAAATTATCAACACTACCAAGAACTACAAAAGCAAGCTTATTGAGTGGTCGCAGAAAAACACTAAAACCCCTAGTTTTGATCACATACAAACAATTGACAAGGGACATTATAAAGAATTCATTATCCAGGTGTCCATTGACCAAGAACCAATTGCTAAGGGGCATGGTTTAAGTAAGAAGAAAGCCGAACAAGATGCTGCTCGTGAGGCTTGTATCATTTTAGAGCTGGAGTAATGCGCAGGTATAGAATTGCTGGAGGTACTGTCAATCAAACACCCCTTGATTGGGCTGGCAATGTTGCTAACCTCAAAAAAGTACTTAGAGAAGCAAGGGCGGCTAAAGTAGAAATACTATGCCTGCCAGAACTGTCTGTGACCGGTTACGGATGCGAAGATATCTTCTTAAGTGAATGGTTGCCCGAGAAGGCTTTGACCTACCTCCCTGAACTCATTGAGGAAACTGAAGAACTCCTAACCACTTTAAACCTTCCCATTCGGCATAATGGAAAGCTCTATAATTGCTCCGTTGTCGTTCACAACAAACAAATTCTGGGAGTGTATGCTAAGCAGTATATGGCCTTGGATGGTGTTCACTATGAACCGAGATGGTTTAACCCGTGGCCCAATGAGCAGGAAGACCGCATAGAACTATTTGGAGAAAACTACCCCATCGGTGATATAACTTTCGACTTCGAAGATTGGAAGATTGGTTTTGAGATTTGTGAAGACGCTTGGAGAGGCCCTGATAGACCCGCCTGCCGATTATTCGATAAAGGAGTCAACTTAATCCTTAATCCCAGTGCAAGTCATTTTGCTATGCAAAAGACGCTCGACCGCATCCATCTGGTCACTGAATCCTCAAAAAGCTTTGAATGCACTTATGTATATGCTAACCTTTTAGGTAATGAAGCCGGCAGGATGATCTATGATGGGGAAATCATTGTGGCTCAGGAGGGCCAAATGTACCTTCGAAACGAATTACTTTCTTTCCAATCCAGCCAATTGAAATGGGTCGATATTGCTCCCAATGAAAACAAGGCTCCTCAAGAAAGTCTTGTTTCTCCAATTGAACCTAAGGAGGAAGAATTCCCAAAAGCCACTGCTCTAGCCTTATTTGATTACCTGAGGAAAAGTGGAAGTAAAGGATATACACTATCACTGAGTGGTGGGGCAGATTCTGCAACCTGTGCTGTTATGGTAGCGGAGATGGTCAAAAGAGGTATTGAGGAGCTGGGTAAAATGGGTTTCCTAAAGGCCATCGGCAAATCTGAGTTCTCAGATTTAAATGAAAAAGAGATAGTCGGTAAGCTTTTTAATACTGCTTACCAAGGTACGATCAACTCATCTGCAGCAACACTGAACGCTGCCAAAACCTTGGCAGAGTCTATTGGTGCGAAGTTCTTCGACTGGACGATTGACAAATCAGTCGATGCATATACTCAGACCATTGAGCGTGTCTTAGGGCGGGAATTGAATTGGGAAGACGATGATTTAGCCTTACAAAATATTCAGGCAAGGGCCAGGAGTCCGATTATCTGGATGCTCACCAACATCACCAATACCTTACTACTAACAACTTCGAACCGAAGTGAGGGTGATGTAGGCTACGCAACCATGGATGGAGACACAAGCGGTAGCCTCGCCCCTATTTCAAGTGTAGATAAGCACTTCATTCGAACGTGGCTGAAGTATGCGGAAGCCGAATTAGGGTATGTAGGCCTTGCTCCGATTAATGCGCTTCCTCCTACTGCCGAGCTTAGACCTTCAGACCAAAACCAAACGGATGAAGATGATTTGATGCCCTATCATATCATGGTAGAAATCGAAAAACTTGCCATTAGAGATCATAAATCACCAGTCCAAGTATTCCATGATCTGCAATCTCGAAATCTGGAAAGTAGAGACTTGTTAAAAACACACATCATCAAGTTTTACAGACTTTGGAGTAGAAACCAATGGAAAAGAGAGCGTTTGGCCCCTGCCTTTCATCTGGACGAATTCAATGTGGATCCTCGGACATGGTGCCGCTTCCCTATCCTATCAGCAGGTTTCAAAGAAGAAATTGAAGAGTTAAAAAAGAGTTAATGAACCCAGAAGATCAGTTTTTGATCGATAAATGACTTTAATTACTTCGAGCAAACAGTATTGGCATGAAGTACTTTCAAAGAACCCTATTCATTCTTCTGTTCTCATACCTCTTTTCATTTACCGTTTCAGGTCAGGAAGAACAGATCACAGCTAAAGATTCTCTTGTCCATATAGTCAATGAATATTATCGGCTTAATGTAATTGTTTTCCAGGCCAACTCTTCGCCTGATGATATAGAGCGAATCTTTGATCTTTTTACGCCCGACTTTGTCTATGTTCACCCAAAGTATGGAGGTGAATACTCAAGGAAAGATCTTCACAACGGATACTTAAGAAACCAGAAAAACGGTGGCTATGATGGGTCCGTATCAGACATTTACGTGGCTAACATGATCGTAGGTCTTAATGCAGTTACCGTTGAAAAGCACTATGTAAGGAAACAGAAAGATGGAATCTCCCAGAGAGGGGATGCTGAAATGACTCTTTTTGAGTTCAAAAACGGTAAGATTTCCAAGATATTTGAATACTGGTAGGTGTCTCTCCTCGTATCAATAGTGGTCTAAATGGTTCTGAAGAATTAATCAACCTTTACCATACGGAATCTCTTTCCTTTTCGTAATTCCCATATATTTGTTGATTCTATAAAACAGTACAAAATGCTTCTACAAATCGTTTGGGACCCAATGCGGGAAATTATCAAGGACATTCAGCCACCTGTGTGGTATAGTGTCCTGTTTGCCATGGGTTTTATTGTGGGTTACCAAATAATGGTAAACATCTTCAAGAAAGAAGGCAAAGATCCATTAAACGTAGACACATTGACGGTACACATGGTCCTTGCCACCATCATAAGCGCAAGGCTAGGCCATTTGGTATTCTATGAGCCTCAAAGGTTTCTGGCCGACCCACTAATGTTCTTCAGAACATGGGAAGGTGGGCTTGCCAGTCATGGAGCCGCTTTTGGTATTCCTTTAGCCCTGTACCTTTATAGCAATTACTTTGTAGATGCGAGTTGGTCTCCATTTCGATTTAAGTTCAGGAAGAAAAAGAGAGCAGGTCAGAGCTGGCTCTGGATAATTGATCGAATAGTCATTACTGTTGCGCTGGCTGCCGTATTCATTCGAATGGGCAACTTTGTCAATTCCGAAATTGTAGGAAAACCTACTGGTACGGATTATGGTGTAGTCTTTGGTCGTGTTGCGGAAGAAATGATAGAAGATGCAGGTTTAGGAATTGAAAAAGCTGAAGCTTCGAAAGGAGTTTCTACCGAAAGGCCTGCTCCTGGTATAGTACCAGTGGATCTCACACTAACGTTCGAAAACTCTCAACTATCAGAACCAGATGCGAGGAGGATTATCGAAAACAATGTGAAGCGAATATTGACCGGCTATGGTAGTGTTAGAGAGCATTATGCACAAGGCAATGAACCCCTTAATTACGAATTGAAAGTGATCAATAGAAAAGTGGTTGTCACGGTTCACACATGGGGAATAAATCGTCATCCGACACAGCTCTATGAGTCAGCAACCTCATTGATCCTTTTCTTCATCTTGTTGGGCATTTGGATAAAGTATAAGGAAAGAACCCCAGAAGGTTTATTATTCGGAATCTTCTTGGTTTACATTTTCGCTTTGCGGTGGTTTCATGAGACATACAAGGAAAATCAAGTGGCTTTCGAAGATGAAATGACCTATAACATGGGACAATTGTTAAGTATTCCTTTGTTGGCATTAGGGGTATTCATCCTCATAAGGGTCTTTATAAAGTCGAGAAAATCTATAGAATAGCGTGTTGAAGAATAATGGCTGGTGGTATGTTTTATTGATTTGTGTTTTTGCGACACCGACTTTTGCTCAAACCGGAACTGTAGCCGACCTTAACCCCGATTCTACAGTAAGGGTTGGCAAAATCTATGTCACCGGCAACAACAAAACAAAATTAGAAATCATCTTACGAGAGCTCGATTTTCAGGAAGGTGAAGTCCTGAAACTGGCTGATTTCGCTGAAAAAGTCACTTTAGATCAGCAGAAGCTTACCAATACGAGGCTCTTTGTAATGGTGGAAATTGTTCCGCTGTTCATGTCTGAGAAAGAGGTCGATGTTCTCATTAGGCTTCAGGAAAGGTGGTATATCTTTCCCTTACCCATTTTCAAATTGGCAGACCGAAACTTCACCGAATGGTGGGTCAATCAAAATCGAGATTTCTCTCGGGTTAATTATGGTGCTCAACTCATTCATACCAACCTTACAGGGCGCAACGATCGGTTTAGGTTCCGAGCCCAATTTGGTTTCGCAAAGCAGATGTCACTCAGTTACCAAATTCCATATATTAACCGAGATCAGACTATTGGTCTGGGCTTTTCAACAAGTTACACTACCAATAAGACCGTGGGAGTCAACTCCATTGCGCATAGGGCCCAGTTTGTTGAAAGTGACAACGTAATCAGAAGAGCCTTCAGCACAAGTGGAACCATCACTATTCGCCCGTCATTCTATACTCGACATAGCCTAAATGTGGGCTACGTAAGGTCTTCTGTTGGAGACACCATTAGAGACGTTAATCCTGAGTACCATTTACGAAATGAAAGCGTACAGAATTACGTGAGGCTTTCCTATACCTTTAGCCTAGACAAGAGAGACTATATAGCCTACCCATTGACCGGGAGTCTACTTACAGTTCAGTTGAATCAATTCGGACTTGGTAGCTTCAATGACTTCAACATGTTCACTACTCGATTGACATATGCCAAGTTCTTCAACATAAATGATAAGTTCTACTTTGCCAACCGCATCGATGCCTACAATAACTCAGCACAGAACATACCTTACTTTGTTAGGTCTGGATTTGGCTACCGACCAGATTTCATCAGAGGCTATGAAAGGTTTGTGATAGAAAGTAATCGATATATATCCAACAGAACGGCACTCCGCTTTAAAGTGCTGGAAGGCGTACAGGAACTGAGCAGAAGAAGCTTGATCAACCAGTTTAGAACGCTGCCCTATGCCTTCTACCTTAAAATCTTTATGGACGCGGGCTACGCTGGTAATCCGATCGACTCTACACGAAACAACTTCTTTAACAACGAATGGATTGGGAGTATTGGTCTCGGTGTGGATATAGTCACCTACTATGACTTTGTCTTCCGTCTCGAGTATAGCATTAACCGAGAAGGAACTACCGGCCTGTTCTTCAACTTCAAGTCAGCGCTTTAAGTTTATTTTTTATAATTAAAATCAATATCAGTAATTGATTTTATTATATTAAAGCGTGCGCAGGTTATCAATAATTCTGATTAGCTGTGTCACTTTAAATCTTACTCTATGGAGTCAGCTGGCCGGAACACCCCCAAATGGGGCTGTTTCAATAGGTTTAGGTGACATAGTTTCCATAGGCTCTGAAGACTGGTCTATCTTTAACAATCCCGCAGGGTTGGCCGACATCAATGAGATCTCAGGTATTGCAGGATACCAAACCATCCTCGATTTCTCGCCATTCAATAGCGTATTTGCAGGTATCAACCTCCCATCGAGCATTGGCACTTTTGGTCTAGGGGCTTCCAAATTTGGAGATGAGATTTTCAATACACAAATGCTCCACCTGGCCCTGGCTCAGAAAATTGGGATTGTAAATCTGGGCTTCAAAACTGCTATTCAGCAGTTATACATTGACGGCTTTGGTAAGCGATCTGTTCTTGTATCAGAGATAGGTGCTATAACCAATCTAGGCCCAGAACTGACACTTGGAACTCATATTTACAATTTCACTCAATCCAACATCTCAAGAGATATTCAGGAAAAAATACCTGTGATTGTTAGAGCTTCTATTGACTACCACCCAACGGATGAATTGAATCTTTATGCAGAATTTGAGAAGGATGTCAGACTTGACCCCATTATTAAGATGGGCTTGGCCTATAGACTCATTGAGACAATGGTCCTCCGTACTGGAATTTCTCCCACAACAAATAGGCATTCATTTGGGGCCAGTCTGGTGTTAAAGGCATTCACGATTGACTATGGTTTAAGGTCTGGGCAGGGTATCGGAATGCTCCACAGTATTGGCATCATCTATTCTTTAAAGAGATGAAGTGTTCGATACAACTCATTATAGTTGCTTTGTTTATCCCAATGAACGGTTTATACGCCCAAGTCAAGAGGGAATTCGATTTGCAAAGCTTTGTAGAAAAACGCATCAATGACCAAGAAGTGGGTTCAAGCTTTGAAGATCTCTACGAAAGACTCTTGTTGGCTTATGAAAACCCCATTGATATCAATCAAATCGACAGACAAGGATTAATCAACCTTGGGCTTCTTTCCAGCGATCAGATTCAGGCCTTTCTTGAATATCGTGCGGCTAATGGGAAGCTCAATTCGCTCTATGAACTAGTATATGTTTCTGGCTTTGACTTAGAAGTGGTCAAAGACCTGCTGCCCTTTATCACCTTATCACCAAAGGGACTTGACCATAAACCTTTACTTAAAAGGATACTGAGTGAAAGGAACAATTACTTTATCCTCAGGCACGAGCGTGTATTAGAGGAGAAACGAGGATATGCAAATAAAGACATTCCGGATCAAGAGAGCTACTTTGGTTCTCCTGACAAGCTCTACCTACGCTATCGCGTTTCCAAACCTGGAGATTTTAGCCTTGGTTTTACAACAGAAAAAGATGCGGGAGAAAGCATAAAATGGAATCCGAAGGATCGAAACTACGGGATGGACTTCTGGTCTGGTCATGCTATGCTTCAAAATCAAGGCAAGTGGAAAAAGATCATTGCTGGAGACTATCAACTTCAGTTCGGCCAAGGACTGATTTTTGGTTCCGGCTTTTCAACAGGGAAAGGTTCTGAGACGATAAATATACTCGAAAGCGCTAGTATTGGAATTACTCCATACACTTCAGTAGTTGAGGGTGGATTTATGAGAGGACTGGCTACTACTCATGTCCTCAATTCCAAGGTTTCGACCACCATCTTCATCTCAAGCCTCAATCAAGACGCAAATATCACTGAAGCCTCAGTAAACTCAGAAAGCAACTTCTCCACCATCCAACTGACAGGCTTGCATAGAACTCAAAGAGAGCTTGAGAATAGACATCAGGTCAACGAAAAGATATACGGTATCGCACTAGGGTATCATCCAGATCAACGCAGTAAGGTTGGTATTCTAGGAGCATTCAACAAATTCTCAATTCCTATTCAAAGGAGTAATCAGGCTTATAACCTTTTCGAATTTTCAGGGAACCGGAACTTCAACCTTGGCATCTATGGGAGCACCTATTTACAGGGACTGAACTTTTTCGGAGAGGCTGCCATTTCAAAAAGCCAAGGGATGGGTGCCCTTGTCGGTTTTACCACTTATCTCTCCAAAAGAATCCATTTTGGGTTTGTTCTGAGAAATTATCAACAAGACTTTCATTCAATCAGAGGTTCTGCCTTTGGGGAGAATAGTAGAAATATAAATGAGAATGGCGTCTATTGGGGCATTAAGTATAAGCTAAACCGTAAATTCAATCTATCTGCCTACTACGACTCTTTCCACTTTCCTTGGCTTAAATTCAGAGTAGATAAACCTTCCCAAGGCAATGACTTTCTTCTACGCCTCAATTTTAACCCCAATTCAATAACAAGCACTTACCTGCAGATTAGAGGCAAAAGTAAAGATGAGAACGTAAGCCTTGAAGACGATACCAAAATTGTTGCAACTGGCAGAAAACTTCAATACTTAATGAATACCCGGTATCAAGTGACAAGCTCCCTGAGTCTTCAGACAAGGATTCAATGGAGCAGTTTTAATATCTCAGATGAACTGACTAATGGTTATGCCATAATTCAAGATTTGAATTACCAGTTGCTTGACCTGAAGGTTAGCCTCAGGCATGCCATATTCGATACAGAAGGACAGCAAAATCGACAGTATGTCTATGAAAGAGATGTACTCTATGCATTTTCGATCCCTGGTTATAGTGGTCAGGGTGTTAGAAACTATCTACTGCTAAGCTATCGAATGAGTACACAAATAAACATATGGGTGAGGATCGCGAGGACCACTTTCCATGACCTTAGCGAAATTGGCACGGGACTTGAAACCATAGACGGGAATAAAAGAACAGATATCAAATTTCAAATCAGGTATAAAATCAGGTAATCCCTCCTTTCAAACATTATCATTTGTTGGGGACTCTAAACTTTGATATTTTCCTGCCTAGAATAAAAAATGAGGATTATGAATATAAGACGAGTATTGTTTCAGGCGCTTCTCTTTGTAGGTGCATCCACCATGGTGATGGCACAAGGGAAGGCGAATAGAAGTGACAATGAACGGTGGCAGCAACGTGTAAACTACTACATGGAAATTGACATGGACGTTGAAACCAACCGCTATCAGGGCGTTCAGAAGTTAGATTATACCAATAACTCTCCTGACGACCTCAATATGGTCTTTTATCACCTCTACTTCAATGCGTTCCAGCCTGGAAGTATGATGGATGTAAGATCGCGTACCATTCAAGATCCTGACAGAAGAGTGGGAGATAGAATTTCCAAGTTATCGGAAGATGAGATTGGCTATCAGAAAATTTTCTCACTAAAGAAAGATGGTAAAGACCTCGAATATGAGGTAGTAGGAACCATTTTAGAAGTAAAACTCGATAAACCGATCAAGTCTGGTGAAACAGTCACCTTTGATATGACTTTCGAAGCACAAGTACCTGTGCAAATTAGAAGAACTGGTAGAGATAATGCCGAAGGCGTGCGTTATTCAATGGCACAATGGTTTCCTAAAATGGCTGAATATGATTACCAGGGCTGGCATGCAGACGAATACATAGGCCGTGAATTTTATGGTGTATGGGGAGACTTTGAGCTAAAGCTTAAAATTGACAAGGATTATGTAGTGGGCGGTACAGGCTACCTTCAAAACCCGCTTGAAATTGGTCATGGCTATGAAAACCCAGGAGATGTTGTCAACCAAAAAGTAGTTGACGGCAAACTTGAGTGGCACTTCATTGCCCCGGATGTTCATGACTTTATGTGGGCTGCAGACCCAGACTACCTGCACAATAAACTGACAATGAAAAACGGGACTGTACTTCACTTCCTGCATCAAAAAGGTCAGAATACAGAAAACTGGGAAAAGTTAAGACCCTTGACTGAGATGTCATTTGAGTATGCCAACAAGTACTTTGGCCAATACCCATATAAGCAGTTCTCTGTGATTCAGGGAGGTGACGGAGGTATGGAATACCCTATGTCTACTCTAATTACTGGTAATAGAGGAAGTCTTCTGGGTGTAACCATTCACGAATCTATGCACGATTGGTATCATGGCGTATTAGGTAGTAACGAAGCGCTTCACCCTTGGATGGATGAGGGCTTTACTTCATATGCGTCCTCGCGTATTTCTCAACACATATCTCGTACCATGAAAGGTGAGTCTGCACCGGCTACCACTTTAGAGAATATTGGATCAAGATCAGGACAAGGTGGTTACTTAAGGGCAGCTAAAAGCGGTAGAGAAGAAGCCATGAGTACACACTCTGATCATTATGATTTGAATGGAATCTATGGTGCTCAGGCCTATGGCAAAGGAGCGGTATGGATGAGCCAGATGGGCTATGTAATTGGTGAAGAAGCAAGAGATCGTGGTCTCCTAGAGTACTTTGATCGGTGGAAATTCAAGCACCCAAATCCAAATGACGTTCTACGTGTAATGGAAGATGTTTCTGGACTTGAGCTAGACTGGTACAATGAGTACTTTGTTTATACTACTAAGCAAATTGATTATGGTATTAAAGACGTTGTTGGCGAGGGGCAAAAGACCAAGGTCAGCCTGGAAAGGGTAAACAAGATGCCAATGCCGATCGATGTTGTTGTGACGTACACTGACGGTACCAAAGAGGTTCACTATATGGCCCTTAGAATGATGCGAGGTGAAAAACCAGCTGAAACAGCTGATAAAAGAGTCGTTCACGAAGACTGGCCATGGACTCACCCAACTTATGATTTAACGGTTGACAGGCCTATCTCAGAAATTGCCTCTGTTGTAATCGACCCATCAGGCCGAATGGCTGATGTAAACAAAGACAACAATAAGTGGGAAGCTACTGCTATTGAGAAAAAGCGATAAGCAGATACTATTGTTAAAAAAAGATCCAACCTGAACTGTTCAGGTTGGATCTTTTTTTTATACGTCTTCTAACTCATTGATGACAGACTCAATTTCCTCACTGGCATCTCTATAAGCATATAATAGTGCATCCAATAAATCCATTATTAGATACAACCTATTTTGAAACTGCCTTTTATTGACCGTATTCAAATTCTCGAAAGACTCTGTTGAAGTGTTAAAGTATTGGACAATCAATGGGTCGAGCATCTGATCTCGCTTTTCCAAATAAGAGCTTTCAAAGTTCTGAATCCTATTATACACAGTCTCAAGGTTCAACAACTGACTTTTCAAAACAATGCCTTGAATCAGCTGTATATCTCCGCTTTGCAGCATAATTGAATAGGTATTGGCTCCCTCTCTTTTAAAAATGGAAAAGCTCTGCATTCTATTGAAGTAATCACTAAATAGTTGATCAATAGGTTCATTTTCCTCTAAGCCCTTAACCATTTCTTTGTAGGCATCCAAAACATCGCTGACAACCCGAGTGGAACCATCTATACCTTCTCCTTGAGCCTTGAGGTCTGAAGCCAACAAACTCAAGTAGGTCTCGAGTTTGTCATCATTCGTTCGTTCTTGATTCCATCGATCTAAGGTAAAGGCGATCGTTATACCAATGATTACAATTGCCAACTCGAAGAAAAATTTCAAGAAAGTCTTTTTTGTAGCCGCCATCTAATTCTGTTAAAGTTTTACTACAAATTAAGTATTAGTCAGCAAAGGTCAATTAAATGCTTTTTATATAGGAAATCAATGCCATCGAAAAAGGGCGGAAGTCCTCTCGAGAAGCGACAAGTGAATTGGGGCTGTCGGACTTTTGTCGTTTGTGAACGAAACATAGTCCAACACAAAGAGTTCGCAAAATTAAACATGAGCATTATCCATGGTAATTCGCTAAATTAACTGGTACAAATCTTCAAGACATGCCTACCTACAAACTCAAAATCAATAGTCAAGAATATACTATTGAGGCCGAAGCTCAAACACCCTTACTCTGGGCAATTAGAGACGAAGTCGGCCTAACCGGAACAAAATATGGATGTGGAATTGCTCAGTGTGGGGCATGCACCGTGCATCTAAACGGCAACCCTGTGAGGTCCTGCTCTCTTCCCGTAAGCGCAATTGTCGGACAGGAGATCACCACCATAGAAGGGCTCTCTGAAGATAGTTCACACCCGGTTCAAAAAGCATGGTTAGAAGTACAGGCTCCACAATGTGGCTACTGTCAGTCTGGACAAATCATGTCAGCCTCTGCTCTTTTGGAAAAGAATCCTTCACCAAGTGATGAAGATATTGACCAAGCTATGTCCGGTAATATCTGTCGATGCGGTACATATCACAGAATTAGAAAAGCAATTCACCTGGCCTCAAAAGAAATCAGCAATGGAAGCAAATAAACTCAATCGAAGAAAATTCTTGAAGGTATCAGGTATGGCGGGCGCAATGCTTGCCGTTGGTTTCGATACCCTCGCTCTTGGTTCTGACGAGAGTACGCTGAAGATGATCATGCCGGAAGACTTGATCGATGGTGTACAAATCAATCCATATGTAACCATTAGTGAGAGTGGTGAGATTACCATCATGGCCCATGTTCCAGAGTTAGGACAAGGAATCTTTCAAGGCATTCCGGCAATAATTGCTGAAGAGCTAGGTGTAACAATGAATCAGGTGACCATTGTTAAGGCCAGTGCATCCAGAAGGTATGGAAGACAATCCATTGGTGGTAGTAGAAGTGTTAGAAGTCTATTTATGCCCATGAGACAACTAGGAGCAGCTACAAGAGAAGTCTTGGTACAAGCTGCGGCCCAGCAATGGGGAATTGATGCCTCTTCCTGTGAAGTCAAAGAAGGGGTAGTTTACAAGAAAGGATCCAAAGACTCATTGGCCTATGGCGATCTTGTATCCAGTGCGTCCAAGCTTGACCTTCCTAAAAAACCGACCTTAAAGAAGAAAGCTGACTTCAACATCATTGGAAAAGCCACCCATCGCCCTGATCTTGCTGGTAAGGTCAATGGCACTGCAGACTATGGCATTGATGCACAAACAGAAGGCCTACTTTATGCCACGATAGAAAGGTGCCCTACCTTACAAGGAAAGGTAACCAGCTTCGATGCCGATGCTGCAAAAGCTGTGAAAGGAGTGGTTGAAGTAATGGAAGTTACACGCACAGTCTACGGCAAAAAGAACACCGGTATCGCTGTGGTTGCAGAAACCTATTTTGCGGCCATCGAAGGCAGAAAAAAACTCAACGTGCAATGGGATAATGCAGAGTTTGCACAAATCTCTACTGAAAGTATCAACACTGACATGGCCCAACTTGCTCAGGAAGATGGACTGGAACACTTCGAAAAAGGAGATTTTGAACAGAGTAAAGGTAAAAGGGGTGCTACGGGAGACATAAAAGTCCGAACTGCACATTATAGGCTTCCACATGTTGCACACTCGTGTATGGAACCGATGAATGCTACTGTCCATGTTAGAGAAGATAATACTGTTGAGGTGTGGGCTCCAAGCCAAAGCCCTCAGGTACAAAGGCAATTCGCTAGACAATTAGGCATCCCTGATAACGAAGCAGAAGAAAAAATCAAAGTACACCTACCCTTTCTTGGCGGAGGTTTCGGTCGCAGATCAATGAACGATTCGCTTGAGGAATGCTTTCAGATATCTAAGACCCTTAGGAAGCCAGTCAAGCTTATTTGGTCTAGGGAAGATGATACAATGCAAGGCCCCTTCAGACAAACAAGTTATCATCGTATGACCATGACAACGAATTCGGATGGCAGGATTGGTATGCAACATAAAGTGGTTAGTCCAGCCATTACTACGCAAGGAAGAGCATCCAATGGCCGTGTTCCTTTTGAAGTGATGGAGGCGATCAATACCCACTATGACTTTGATGATATATCCGTAAGGTATAGCGAGTACAAAAACCAGATACCTATACACTGGTGGCGCTCAGTCTTTGGTTCCACCAATGCCTTTCCACATGAAAGCTTCATCGATGAAATTGCTACTGAACTCAAAAGTGATCCGTTGCAATTCAGAAAAACGAAACTCCAGTCAGAACCAAGGTTTGTCAAGGTTTTGGAGAAATTGGAAGAAGAGTCAGCCTGGAATGAAAAACTAGGACCAAATGAGGGCAAGGGCATTGCTATTGTTGAAAGTTTTGGCTCCATAGTCGCTCATGCTGTGTTCTTGAAAAAAGAGAATGGCAAAGTATCTATTCCTAAAGTGGTTTCAGTAGTTGACTGCGGTATTTATGTGAATCCGGACCAAGTGATAGCGCAAACCGAAGGCAATATCATTTATGGCTTAACTGCTGCCCTAAAAGATCCGATCACCTTTAAAAACGGAGTTGCCCAGCAGTCAAACTTTGATACTTACAGAATGCTTCGCATTAATGAAGCGCCTCGAGATATTCAAGTGCATCTAATGGAAAATGACGAGGCACCAGGTGGTGTTGGCGAACCAGGACTTCCTCCAATAGCTCCTGCTTTGGCGAATGCAGTTTTTGATCTGACAGGTAAGCGGATGAGATCTCTACCATTCGATCTGCAAGAAATATAAGCTTGTGGAAAATCAATCATTGTATTTTATGGCTGCTATGTATATAGCAGCCGGAATCCCTCATTTTTGGAAGCCAAAGGCATATATCAAAATCATGCCCAGCTACCTGCCCTACCACCTTGAGTTGGTCTACCTCAGTGGAGCACTTGAAATCCTTTTTGGGGTATTATTGCTTTTCCCAGACACTCAAAGTCTTGGAGCTTGGGGTATTATCGCTGTTTTGATCGGTGTGTTTCCTGCGAACATTGATATGGTAGTGAAGTATAAGGGCAAACGAACTTGGTACAGAGCACTACTTTGGCTCCGGCTGCCAGTCCAGCTTTGGCTGATTTACTGGGCCTGGATCTTCACATAATGGATCAACTCTGAACTCCCTTGACTTGCCGTTCGAAAAAACCTTAAAAAAATTTAACACTCTTCTGATTGACTTTTAGGTAGTTAACCTCTCCAGTCGAATTATTTTGGAAATTTTATTTCAATGTTTGAACTTTGATGTTGCAACATTAGTTTAGTATTTGAATTTTGAAAACAGATACAGAAAAACATAAAACATCAATTATCATGAGAACATTTGAAGTACCTACAAGAGAACAAGTGAGCCCAGAGGCTCAAGGCATCTTTGACAATTTAAAACAACAAGTGGGCATGGTGCCTAACCTGTACGCCACGATCGGCTACTCAGCCAACGCATTGAGTTCATTCTTAACATTCCAAGGAGCACAAGCCAAAGGCACATTTAATGCTAAAGAAAGAGAAGCTGTTTATCTAGCCGTTTCACAAGTAAATGGTTGTGCTTATTGCCAGGCAGCTCACACGGCATTAGGAAAAATGAATGGTTTCAGCGAAGAAGAAACTATCGAATTGAGACAAGGACGTAGCGCAGACGCTAGACTAAATGCCATCGTAAAACTTGCTCAAGACATCACAGAAAATAGAGGAAGAGCTTCTGAAGCTAATGTTGAAGCATTCTATGCACAAGGTTTTGACAATGCCGCTTTGATCGACTTGATCGCACTGGTATCAGATAAAACTTTAGCCAACTATGTACACAACCTTACTCAGATTGCGGTGGACTTTCCAGCAGCACAACCTGTAGAACTAGAGGCGGAGTTGGTATAATCACTAAGAACAAAGACTATTTAAAAACATAGAAAAATGAAAAGATCAATAATGATTGTGGCGCTGCTTATCGGATTTGTGGCAACAGGGTTTGCTCAAGAAGAAGCAAAAGTTATCAAACTGGATCAAACTCCAGGTAAGTTCACCAAAGAATCGCTTACGCTTAAGCCAGGGAAGTACATTTTCGAAGTAACAAATGCAGGCGTTGATCACGAGGTTGGATTTGTTATCGCACCGGTAGTCAATGGCAAAGAAGGTGACCATATCAAAGCTGGTTATTTACCAAAAGCTATCAAGGATGGTGAGAAAGCATCTTCTAAAGTGGTAGAACTAAAGGCAGGTACTTACAACTACTTCTGTCCATTGAACCCTACACCACATTACCAGATCATAGTAAAAGATTGAGTTAGTTGATTTGAGTGTTGAGTTAAAGTGCCAGTTCGACTAGTCGGACTGGCCTTTTTTTGTTGTGAAACTTGTAATACTGAATTCGTGTTACAACATTGTATTAGATTATAGATTTGAGTCAAAATGACCCTAGACGAACAATTGGTAAAAGGAACATTTCAGAACGATCATCATCAGACTCGTGTGAATATCCTATATACAGGTTATTGGTTGAGTCAGCAGATGACAGAGCAACTCAAACCTTATGGTATCTCATTGCAACAATTAAACGTTTTGAGAATACTTCGGGGTCAAAAATCTGAACCTATAAGTACCCTGGAAATCAGGGAAAAGATGATCATTGGCAATGCTGATGCCTCTCGCCTGGTAGATAAACTTTGTGCAAAAGGCCTTATTTGGAAAAGGCCCTGCCCTCATGACGGAAGAAAAATACAGGTATTCATAGGGGATAACGGTCTAGCGCTGCTCCAGAAGCTTGATGATGAAATGTCTGTTATTGATCAAATCACTGATAACCTTAATACAAAAGAACTCAAAGCACTTAATCAAATACTCAACAAACTCAGGGCCTAGGCCAACTCCATTGAAAAACAAACCAATTGTAAAGGCCACCATCCTGTTTTGCAGTATGATGACTGTAATGGCGGGGGCTACGATAGCGCCTTCATTGCCTGAAATGACGAAGGCATTTCCAGACAATCCTTCGGCAGAAACACTTGTAAAACTTGTCCTGACCATACCCGGCCTGTTGATCGCGCTCACCTCCCCTATTTCAGGTTGGTTCATTGACAAATTTGGTAGAATTAAACTATTGGCATTTATGCTTTTGCTATATGCTGCAGCAGGAAGTGCCGGACTTTACCTCAATACCTTAGTTGAAATTATCATAAGCCGGGCATTTCTAGGTATTGCTGTAGGGGGCATTATGACGACAGCCGTAGCGCTGATTGGTGACTATTTCGAAGGGAGTGAAAGACAGCAATTTCTCGGTACGCAAGCCGGAATTATGGCGCTGTCAGGGACTGTCTTTATCACTTTCGGGGGTATCCTTGCCGATATAAGCTGGCGCTATCCATTTGCAATCTATCTTTTGGCTTTTGTAGCCTTCCCTCTAGTGCTGATCTTCCTCAAAGAGCCTAAAAAGGTGGTATATGATGAGCTTAATAAAGCCGACTCATCGATTCCCAAATTAGCCTGGACTATTTTTATAATCTCCTTTTTGGGTATGGTAACCTTCTACCTGATGCCAGTTCAAATACCATTCCTAATGCAGGAGATCTCTGAGGTTGGCAATACAGAGACTGCCTTGGCCATTTCAAGCGTAATGCTTATCGGTGGTATTATGTCTTTTCAATACCCAAAACTAAAGATGAGACTCACACACTATCAGATTTATGGAATAACGTTCCTTTTTATGGGTATTGGTTACCTGTTAATTTCAACAGCAGACAGCTATTTGATGACGTTTCCAGGTCTGATCTTCTCTGGCTTGGGAGCTGGTCTTTTGATGCCCAACTCAAACCTATGTTTGGTCACTATGGCATCCCCTGAGAATCGTGGAAAGGTGCTTGGATTATTGACCACATTTATCTTTTTGGGACAGTTTGCTTCACCCTTATTCTTTCAACCGCTGGTGAACTACACTTCTATCAAAGGGGGATTTCTCTATTTATCAATTGCCCTAATTCTTGTCTCTCTTGTAGTGCTAGTTCGAAACAAACGCTTGATTAAACAATCCTAAAGAACTACTGGTCAAGCCATTAACATGGAACTAAAGTCGTTTATATAGCTAATATTCTTGTAGTTGGATGGATAGGCATTACCAGCTTATTCTATCCCAAAGTGGGTGTAACCGATATTTTCCAAAACAGCTATCCAAATTCTGAATACATAAGATTAATTGGATGTCTATGGCTCAGCATTGCACTCATTTCAGTACTTGGCCTATTCAAACCTATCACCTTAGCGCCAATTTTGTTGGTTCAACTCATTTACAAGAGTACTTGGCTATTGGTAGTAGCGCTCCCTTTTATAATTCCTTGGAAAGAATTGCTTTAAGGCAAGAACCTTTAAAACCTCAGAGAGGCCGAGGCTTTTATATTTTAAGATTAAGCTATCAAGAATGACATTCATCTTTATAGAATCCGTTGGATTCTATACTTAAAATTCCTACAGATTATTTTACATACAAAACACCATATGGTGGCAAAGAAAAAGGGTCTGCAAATCAAGTTTGCGGACCCTTTTCATAATTTAGATGGTCTTTGAAAGATTACTTATTCACTGTAACAGTGTAGTTACCAGCTATGCCAGCCCTTGTTGCTCCTGCAAAACTAAAGCTGAAAACAAATCTGTTCACCGTCAAGGTCTGTATAGTAATATCCAAACCATTGCCGTCAAGTCTTATGGTACGGGCTTGCTCATCGGTCCAGCCCCAAGTACCACTTGCGTTAAATAAGTCTGCTCCATTGCTAGTCTGGTAGGTGCCATCTGCAAAAGACAGTGAAAAACCTGGATAATTCGCACTTACATCTGTGCCATCAACCACAATACTACCATCTATCCCAAAGGTCCATTCACCAGCCAAGCTCTCAAAAGCTTCATCTTGGAATGACACACCTTCTGGATCGTCATTGTTACAGGCTGAAACCAGCAATATTGCCAGCACAAACATCATCGATATGTATTTCTGAATCTTCATTGGTGTCTCTTCTATCGTTTAATCATTACTTTTTTCCTTAATACTGACTTGCCGTCATTCAATACAACGATGTAGATACCGCTCGTGAAGCTCGACACATCGATGCTGATCTGAGTTTCTGTCACCCTCCCGCGTTCAAAAACAGGTTGTCCATTGATATCCGTCATCTGTATATCGATTGGGACGTTAGTTCTGTTCGGTAACTCTATATAGAGTGTTGTATTCGCTGGGTTAGGCGAGAATTTGACATCCGCTCTGGCCAAATCATCATCTGTTGAGGTCACTATCACACCTTCGCCATTTACCGGCAAGACCACGCTGGCCTGCTCTGTATCGGCTATGTTATAGTTGAATACAATCTGACCATTGTATTGCTGAGCAATTTGAGGGGTGAACACGGCTGTTACATCTTTGCTTTCTCCTGGACCTACAATCAATGAACCTGGGTCAACGCTGAAGGCTGTGGTAGTATTAATTACCCTCACCTCAGTAGACGCATCACCAGTATTTGTAACAGTCCAGGTTTTAGTATCGCTAAAGCCAAGAACAGTCATTTCAAAAGCACCATCGCCATCAACTACGATCACTGCTTCACCTACATTACTTATCGTTATTGTGAAGGCCTTTTCAAAGATACCACCATTCGCTCCATCATCTGTTCTCACCCTGATACTGTAGCTATCTCTGGTTTCAAAGTCGAAGACCGCTGCAGCTTTTAAGCTATTCCCATCTATTGTAAAACTTGCGTTATCAGCATCACCAGTACCTGATACTAATGAATAAGTATGGGTATCTGTTACATCAACATCAGTAGTACTGAATGTGCCTACTTCATCCCCAATGTCATTACGCTCATCTATACTCATAGAAGACAAGCTTATATCTGTTGGGTTATTATTGAACTGTCTTGAAATGCTATTGCTACCCGCTGCACTAGTATTACCAGCAAGGTCTGCTGCTACGCCTGCCGCAAGACTGACTACTACATCACCTGCAACTGTTGGGGTAATCTCTGCACTCCAGCTCTTACCTGCAATTACTTCAGTGAAGCTAGCAGCCGTACCGTTGGCAACCGTAATATCCGCTATTTCGAAACCACCAACAGACTCATCATATGTGAGAGTGACTGTAAATGGATCATTCACAACAGCCGAAGCTGAAGTGGATAGTGTTGGTATTGGTCTAACGCCATCTACCAATACAGCCGCTGTTGATGCAACGTTGTTGAGTCCCAATATGGCATTTACATCGAACGCATCTTTCATCGTTCCTCCATTTAGATTGATAGCTGAACCTACTGCTATGCCATCGGCATCCAGCTCACTCTCGAGTACAGTATACCTAAACACTAGAGTTGAACTGTTTGTGACAGATCCTACTAATGAAGCATTTACAACACTACCGCCAATGGTTATTGGGATAGTTGGCGTTCCAGTAACAGTCACTGGTAAAACCATGGTGATGGTAAAGTCCAGATTATCGCCAATACCATAAGTACCGGCATCTGGTACTACTACATTGCTCACAACTGATGCTGCAATGGTAGTAAAGCTCCAGTCTGTCGTATTACTGATCCCTGCATAGTCATTACCTGCTTGATCAACAACAGCGCCTTGACCTATCGTAACATAGACTTCCGTTGCCGGAGGCAGTGTGTTTTCCAGATCAATGGTTACTGTTGAACCTGATACAGTAACCTTGCTGCTAGAAACATCGAAGCTTTCCAGTATCGAATCATCACTTGATTTACGAATAGAGATATTATTACCACTCTTCACTACATCTTCTGCAAAGGTCAATACCAAATCTGTAGTTGGCAGTATATCTGTTGCATTATCCGCTGGTGACAATGTAGGAGAAGTGACTTCAGTATCAATGGTCACTGTCAGTACCTGACTCGCTGCTCCTGTATTACCTACTTGATCTGTGGCAATTGCTTTTACAGATATCTCTCCTGTCAAAGTCAGAGGTGAGGTGGTCAATGTCCACGCCCCCACTACATCTGCGGCAGTGACTCCAAAACTAACATCGTTGATAAATACCTCCACATCAGCATTGGCTTCGGCAGTACCATTGAATTTCAATGTTGTAGCATTGGTTAAATCATCACTATCACTTGCACCTGTATCAAAAGCTGCATCTAAATCTACTGTTGGTGCCGCTGGTGCAACTGTATCTACCGTGACACTCAATGCACTACTTTCCACACTAGTGTTTCCTGCAGCATCTGTTGCCTTGGCTGTTACCGAATAAACGGCATCTGCCAGCGTGGTTCCTTCATGGTTAAATATCCACTGGCCTGCACCATCTGCTGTAGTGGTGCCAATGCTCGTACCATCGATAAAGACTTCTATGGTTGCATTAGCTTCTGCAGTACCACTAAAGCTCAGTGTTGCATCATTTGTGTTTTGGTCTGTTCCATTGGCTCCTGTATCGTCAGTTATTGTACTCACTACCGGAGCATCAGGGGCAGCAGTATCAACAGTCACTGACAGTGCAGAACTGGTTGCACTGATATTGCCTGCTGCATCTGTGGCATTGGCCGTTACATCAAATGATCCATCTGCTCGGGCGCTGGTGCCATTATAAACCATGGTCCAGTTGCCAGAACCATCTGCATTGGTCGTTCCAACACTAACACCATCCACAAAGACTTCAACCGTACTATTCGCTTCAGCCGTACCATTAACATCTGGTGTATTATCACTGGTAATCTGATCAGCTCCATTGCTACCCGTATCGTCAGTTATACTACTTACTACTGGTGCTGTTGGAGCTGTCGCATCCTTGCTAGCACCATCGTTAGCTGTCGCTCCAATATTTCCTGATGGATCTGTTAAGGTGACTGATAAAGTAAGTGTACCATCGCTTAGACCTGATAGATCGGCTAAAGTAATCTGGTCGGTGGCTGTTGTAATAGTTCCTGTACCTGTCACGTCAGTTCCTCCACCATCAGAAGAAACCGTATAGTTATAGGTAGCACCTACTTCTGCTCCAGCAAAAGTGAAGGTTGAGGCAGTGGCTTCAGTTGCGTTGATCAAAGCATCATCCATTGTCACACTATAACCACTTGGAGGAGTAATGTCATCATCATCGATAATTGTAATGGTCTGTTGTTGTGTACCACTTTCTGATCCGTTTGTAACTCCTGTGATATCTACAATAATGGTTTCTGCTCCTTCTCCATCTGTATCATCTATTGCTGTGATACCTACTACAGCGCCTGCTGAGGTATTTCCTGCACTTATGGTAATACTCGTGCTTGCCGTGTTATTGTAATCAGTCCCACTTGTTGCAGTACCTGAATATCCCAAGTTCACTGTAACATCTCTGCCTGATACCGCTGAAAGGGTGGCCGTGATAGCACTAGTACCGGCATTTTCAGCAATACTGTTGTTATCTACACTCAAAGTAACCGTAGGCTCAGCATCATTGTCTTGAATCGTATAAGTCAGCGTAGTCTGAGCTCCTAGCGTAGCATTCGCAGGGTTGGAAAGGGTAAGAATGATGGTCTCATCATCTTCGTCCAACAAATCATCAATAATTCCTGTAAGCTGCAGTGTAAGGTTCTGATCTCCTGGATCAAAGGTGAAAGTACCATTCGCAAAAGTGTAATCCGTACCTGATCCAGTAGCCGTACCTGTGGCCGCATAGTCAACCGTAATCGTTTTGCTACTCACCGCGCTTAGTCCAATAGGCAAATCCTGACTTGGTTCACTCTCTGCCTGTCCATCTGTAGCCAGACCAAACTCAACTGTTGGGGCATCATCATTGTCCTGGATGGTATAGGTGTGAACCGTATTGGTACCTAAGGTCGCGTTGCTAGGATTGGATAATGTTACAATAACAGTTTCATCTACTTCGTCCAAAGCGTCATCTACTATTGAAGCAATCGTAATATTCTCGCTGACATCTCCGGCAGTAAAGGTCAAAGTACCATTGGCCAATGTGTAGTCCGTGCCCGATCCTGTAGCTGTACCAGTTACTGCATAGTCAACGGTTATGGTAAAATCACTTGATGTAGATAAGTCTACCTGCAAGTTAGTTGAAGCAGTTGCTTCGCTTCCTGAACTGGCCGTAGCGTTAAATGCTACCGTTGCCGCATCGTCATTTGTGATTGTTCCCGTAGCAGTAGCATCTGAGATCGTGCCGTTTTTACCTCCAGCCTGAAGGTTTGATAAGGTTACTGTAAAGGTTTCGTCAGCCTCGACTACATCATCATTAGACACAGTAACACTGAAAGTTTGCGTTTCGCCAGAAGTGTTCCCCGCAAATGTGAGTGTACCACTGGTAGCAGTATAATCAGAACCGGCTGATGCACTTCCATCACTGGTGGCATAATCTACAGTAAAGGCTTGATCTACCGACCCAGTCAAAGTAGTCGTGAACGTAAAGGTCGTTGTAGCGCCATCTGCATTCTCAACTTTCGTGACATCACCTATCGCTATGCTAGCAGCATCATCGTTCGTAATCGTATAAGTGGCTGCATCTGTAATGTCAACCTCATTCGTGGTCACCGCTGTGAACCCTAAATTTGTCATACTAATCGTAAAGGTCTCATCGGCTTCTACCTTAGTATCACCTAAGCCCTGAAGGTTAAGACTCTGGGTCTCTCCTGCCGTTCCAGTAAAAGTCAATGTAGAGCCTGCCGTTGAAGAGTAATCACTATCCGCTGTAGTTGCTGTACCATCTGTCGTGAACACATCAAAAGCAAAGCCACCCTGTACTGCTTTATCAAGTGTTGCAGTAATAGACTGACTACCAGAGTTCTCTGCGGCTGTCACATCAGCGATAGTCACCGTAGCAAAATCATTATTATTAATGGTATAAGTATGCACCTGATTGGTTCCTAATCCAGCATTGGTCGGATTTGACAAGGTCACAATCACTGTCTCATTAGTTTCAACAATCGCGTCATCTACAATGCCGGCAATGGTGATGTTTTCAGAAGTACTACCCGGGTTAAAGGTCAGTGTACCGTCAGCAAGGGTATAGTCCGTGCCAGAACCACTGGCCGTACCCGTCACTGCATAATCAACTGTTACAGTTACTCCACTGGCGGCATTCAGACTTACCGGTAGGTTTACACTCACAGTAGACTCCGCAGCATTACTGCTAGTCGCATCAAAGGCGACTGCTGTATTGATCGTAGTGAAATTCAGGGTAGTATTATCTGTAATTCCAGCGTAACTATTTCCTACCAGATCATCAATGGCTGTAGCCGCTATCTGAACAGCATAATTACTATTCAAGTCTAAGCTGTTGGTCGGGTTAAGCGTCAGTGTAGCTCCGCTAATCGAAGCTTGTGATCCCGGAGATGCAGCATCAATGGTGACAGTATTGGAAGCATCTGTCAAGTCAATGATCTCGATATTTCCTGTACCAAAAGCGATATCCTCACTAAAGGTGATGGTGATATTGTCTCCTATTCCTATATCCGTGCCGTCATCTGCTGGTGAAGTTGAGCTGATGGTTGGGGCTATTCCATCAATCACTAATGCCTTATTTGCCCCCAAAGAGTTAGCTGCTCCTGGTGTAGCTAAGGTAAGCGTAGCAGCATTACCGGCTCCATCGTTGATCGTTCCACCATTCAATGCAAGTGAATTAGTACCTGTATAGTCTAAGTCTGCACTGACATCGCCTGATTGTACCGTATAGTTAAAGGTTAGGATAGTTCCTCCTGAACCAGAAGTATAATTCACTGTTCTATCAGTAGTGCCCGTCTCTAAGGTAAGCTGTGGTGTACCCGTAACGGTTACATTCTCACTGAAAGTCACAGTTACTGCAATCACATCTCCTGCCTTGTAGTTTCCGTTGGCTGTGCTTGAACTCACACTCGTTACTGTTGGAACAACTCCGTCAACCACATGTGCCTTGTTCGCTCCTAGTGAGTTGGTGGCTCCCGGAGCGGGTAGCGTTAAAACAGCATCATTACCTGCCGCATCTTTCAGACCACCCCCGTTCAATGTCAAAGAATTTGTCGCTTTGTAGTCAAGATCTGCACTGACATCACCTGCTTGTACGGTATAGCTGAAAAATAGTGAGTTATTACCACTACCCGATGTATAGTTAACCTGTCTATCAGTTGTTCCTGTTTCTAGTTCAATTTGAGGAGTACCAGTTACCGTAATAGCCTCACTAAAACTGACATTGACATTAATGACATCACCTACTTTATACGTTCCATTGGCTGATACCGAACTCACGAATGATACTGTTGGAGCAACGCCATCAATAACTATAGCCTTATTCGCACCCAAAGAGTTGGCTGCTCCTGGTGATGCTAAGGTCAGCGTAGCAGCATTACCAGCTCCATCGTTGATCGTTCCTGAATTCAAGGCTAATGAACTTGTACCCACATAGTCTAAATCAGCACTGACATCGCCTGTTTGTACCGTATAATTAAAGGTTAAGGTAGATCCTCCTGAACCGGAAGCATAATCCACCGTTCTGTCAGTAGTTCCGGTCTCTAGGGTAAGCTGTGGTGTACCTGTAACGGTTACATTCTCACTGAAAGTCACCGTAACTGCAATCACATCGCCTACCTTATAGGTTCCATTGGCAGTAGTGGAACTTACACTCGTTACGGTTGGGGCAACACCATCAATCACGATGGCTTTGTTGGCACCTAGTGAATTGGCTGCTCCAGGTGTTGCAAGTGTCAAGGTAGCATCGTTACCTGCCCCATCTTTGATCGTTCCTGAATTCAAGGCTAATGAACTTGTACCCACATAGTCTAAATCAGCACTGACATCGCCTGTTTGTACCGTATAGTTAAAGGTCAATGTCGTTCCGCCCGATCCACTGGCGTAGTTGATCGTTCTGTCGGTAGTACCTGTCTCCAAGGTCAGTTGTGGAGTACCCGTAACGGTTACATTCTCACTAAAAGTTACCGTTACCGCTATTGCATCCCCAACTTTATATGTACCATCGGCAGTAGTGGAACTTACACCGGTGACTGTTGGAGCCGTAGCATCTACAGCAGCACTATTGGTCACAACAGAACTTTGATTGTTAATTGCATCCTCTTCATAAATAAACAAGTGATATGTCGTAGAAGCCAGCGTCAGACCATTCAGTGCAATCGTCTGGTTTGAACCGGTAACAGTCACGGCTGCATTGCCACTCGATACTACATTGGTGGAAGTACCTGACTGATCATTACCTGCTAAGATCTGAGCCTGGGTAGGTGTCGAAGAATTCGTAGTTACTACATAGTATAGCGTACCCGTCTCATTACTCTGATAGGTGATCTGTAAATCATCCGAGTCGGTTTGAGCTAAGGCCTGATTGGTCAATGTAGGTGCCGTAGCATCTACGGCAGCACTATTGGTCACCACAGAACTTTGATTGCCCACTGCATCCTCTTCATAAATAAACAGGTGATATGTCGTAGAAGCCAGCGTCAGACCATTCAGTGCAATCGTCTGATTGGAACCAGTGACGGTCACGGCTGCAGTGCCACTCGATACTACATTGGTGGAAGTACCTGATTGATCATTTCCTGCCAAAATCTGAGCCTGGGTAGGTGTTGAAGAATTCGTAGTCACCACATAATAAAGCGTACCGGTCTCATTACTCTGATAGGTGATCTGTAAATCATCCGAGTCGGTTTGAGCTAAAGCCTGATTGATCAAGGTAGGGGCGGTATTATCTATGGTAGCACTATTGGTCACAACAGAACTTTGATTGTTAATTGCATCCTCTTCATAAATGAACAAGTGATATGTCGTAGAAGCCAGCGTCAGACCATTCAATGCGATCGTCTGATCGGAACCAGTGACAGTCACGGCTGCATTGCCACTCGATACTACATTGGTGGAAGTACCTGACTGATCATTACCTGCCAAGATCTGAGCCTGGGTAGGTGTTGAAGAATTCGTAGTTACTACATAGTAAAGCGTACCCGTTTCATTACTCTGATAGGTGATCTGTAAGGCGTTACTGGCCGTCTGGGCAAGCGCCTGATTGATCAATGTAGGGGCCGTAGCATCCACAGCAGAACTATTGGTCACCACAGAACTTTGATTGCCCACTGCATCCTCTTCATAAATAAACAGGTGATATGTCGTAGAAGCCAGCGTCAGACCATTCAGTGCAATCGTCTGATTGGAACCAGTGACGGTCACCGCTGCAGTGCCACTCGATACTACATTGGTAGAAGTACCTGACTGATCATTACCTGCCAAGATTTGAGCCTGGGTAGGTGTTGAAGAATTCGTAGTTACTACATAGTAAAGCGTACCCGTTTCATTACTCTGATAAGTGATCTGTAAGGTGTTACTGGCCGTCTGGGCAAGCGCCTGATTGGTCAATGTAGGTGCCGTAGCATCTACAGCAGCACTATTGGTCACAACAGAACTTTGATTGTTAATTGCATCCTCTTCATAAATGAACAAGTGATATGTCGTAGAAGCCAGTGTCAGACCATTCAGTGCTATTGTCTGATTGGAACCAGTGACGGTCACCGCTGCATTGCCACTCGATACTACATTAGTGGAAGTACCTGACTGATCGTTACCTGCCAAGATCTGAGCCTGGGTGGGTGTTGAAGAATTCGTAGTTACTACATAGTAAAGCGTACCCGTCTCATTACTCTGATAGGTGATCTGTAAGGCATTACTGGCTGTCTGGGCAAGGGCCTGATTGGTCAATGTAGGTGCCGTAGCATCTACAGCAGCACTGTTGGTGACCACAGAACTTTCATTACCCACTGCATCCTCTTCATAAATAAACAGGTGATATGTCGTAGAAGCCAGTGTCAGACCATTCAGTGCTATTGTCTGATTGGAACCAGTGACGGTCACCGCTGCATTGCCACTCGATACTACATTAGTGGAAGTACCTGACTGATCGTTACCTGCCTTGACCTGAGCCTGAGTGGGTGTTGAAGAATTCGTAGTCACTACATAGTAAAGCGTACCCGTCTCATTACTTTGATAGGTGACCTGTAAATCATCCGAGTCGGTTTGAGCTAAAGCCTGATTGATCAATGTAGGCCCGGTTCCATCATAATCGAGACTCAGCGTGTTAGAGGTTGTATTGCTATTCCCTGCCTGATCAAATGCCCTACCTGCTCCAACAGACACCTGTACATTACCATTACCCGCAGGCGTAATATTAACCGTAAAGCTAGTACTGTCAGCAGAAGCAAAATCACCAGTTGTACCATTCACAACCGTAAGGTCATTCTCCTTCATATTTTCAGCTTCTGAATTGAAGGTGATGGTAACCGGAATCGGGTTATCATTGGTAGGGTCTGTAGAGGTAGTAGTTATTGTCACCGTAGGTTGTGTTACATCTATATTGATGCTTAAGCCAGAGGAAGAGCCCGAGGTATTACCGGCTGCATCCGTAGCCGTAGCTGTAATGGTATGTGCACCCGCTGTAAGTGTTGAAGCCATGATACTCCAGTTACCACCTGTGGCAGTAGCACTCCCAATATTACCGTCTACGTTTGAAATCAGGTTGACAGTAGAACCCGCCTCAGCAGTGCCTTCAAAAGTAGGGGTCTGATTGTTGGTTAGATTATCTGACGTGGATCCTGCGGTATGTTCTTCATTCCCTGAATCTGTAGCAGTAGTCATATCAGGGGTGCTGGGGGCTGAGGGGGCATCTCTATCCACCGTGTGAGTTGCACCTGAGCTGAATGCCGCAACATTTCCGTTTGTCCCATTACCATTACCGGTGTCGTCAGTGATGTTGGTTGAAGCCTTGAGGTCAAGCCTTATAGAACCTGTACCTGTTATAGAACTGACAGTAACTGTAATTGGGTCTCCTGTGCTTGCACTTACGGCTGAAACCGTACCCGTGGCTGTTCCAGATGCTGTAGAAACCGTAAAGTCATCGGTACTGACATTATTAGCGTTTTCATCAAAATCTACTGAGAAAGTCATAGAGGCGTCAGCTGCACCAGGTGATCCGCTGACGGTAATGCTTGAAACTACAGGAGGGTCTGTATCACCTCCGAAAGTTGATCCAGTAAAATCCCCTACAACATCACTAGGAAAGGTAAAACTAGCAATACTCCAAGAACCTAATGTGTTCACATCACTGGCAACGGCACTCAGAGTACCACTAAAACTTGTGCTCCCCGTATACCTGGCTTCACCATCGCCTAAGTTTAAGGCATTCGTCCCATCAGTTAATCCTGTACCCGACAATGTAACGACAGTAGCACCATCGAGTGCTAAGTTTCCAATTGCTGATAAAAATGTACCAGGTGAGGCCCTTGTGCCTGTAACCGCGTAGATTTGTTCGGCTGTTACGCCAGTGCTAAATCCACTTTCGGCCTCTACGGCAGTTCCTTGATTTGCTGAAATCCCCGCGCCATTATCATCGGCATCGGTGATGGTTATTACGGTTCCTTTTGATATGGTTGACCCTGTCGAATTGGTCCACGTCACTTCCCCTTCACTTGAGACTGAAGCGAAAGCAGACCCAGTCCACCCTTCATCTATAAACCTGATGACCTGACCAGCGGTACAATCATCGAGCAACACGAAGGCGAATCCATCATCATTATCATGAAATGCCACAAAAGCGATATCGCCAACGGCATCAATAGAGCCATTATTATTTTGTGCTTTCAGAGGAATTAGGCCAAATAGGCAAAAAATGACTAGGACAAGGAGACGTGTAAGTTTCATGTTTTCTGGATGATTTAGTTGATAGATCTCTTGTAATAAAAGCTTTTCAATAGGTAGTTATAAAATCAAAAAGTGGCCAGGAATAAGCTTCCCTGGCCACATGGTTAAATCAGTTACGAGAAGGATATATTCCGAAAAGTGCTATAATAAAATTCACTCCTAAATAGGGTTGCATATTATTGTAGGCCTGGCCGTTACCAGTCGCCTGAACACTTACGGTTCCAGCAACTTGAGTACCGGCTCCTCCATTATATGCGGCATTCCCTCCGGAAGAGGTGAAATTATCTGTACCAGTATTGGTCAGAACACCTGCAGCCGGATTGGCCTCATCTTCTTCACCTGGCGCTGATTGAACAGGAACATTCATTTCTGCGCCTGTCAAATTTGCTTCATGCGTGTGGTAAGGCATTGTCAGAACATTAACTGTGGTCTCTTCTAAACCGGATCTTTGTCCCAACTTCCGAAACGATAAACCAGGACCGTGACCGGGATGTACAGCCACTCTACCTCGCATGTCAGGGAGCCCATAGGTAGTACGTCCGTCACCACCGAAAGTAGTTCCCAGAATCGAGAACAAAGCAGTATTCTGTGCAATTGGCATTAACTGACCGTCACAAAAAGCCCATGATCTCGGAGCGAAATTTCCTGCAAACATTATTGTAGTTGCTATAAATGGATTTTGCATGAGTTCTTAGTTTCGTGATGGGAAAACGCCTTGTAAAGCAATAATGTAGTTCAAACCCAAAAATGGTTGCATATTATTCACCGGCTGCTGATTACCTGCAGGAAGAACCGTTACCGTTCCAGTAACTGGTACCGCAGATCCACCATAGGTTGCATTACCTCCAGAACTTGTATAGTTATCCGTACCAGTATTCGTTAAAACACCAGCAGCTGGATTAGCTTCATCTTCCTCTCCTGCAGCGCTCTGCACTGGGATCAAGGCTTGTCCATTCGTTAAAGTGGCATTGTGTGTGTGATTAGGTAAGTTATTCAAGGTTAAGGTGTTTGTTTCTGTACCACCTCTTTCTCCCAACTTGACCGTAGTAAGCCCTGGTCCAGTGCCAGGATGAACTGGAACTCTACCTCTCAAATCAGGTAAGGCAAATGTAGTTCGTCCGTCTCCTCCGTAAATAGTACCTAGTAGTGAAAATAAGGCACTGTTTTGATTAATAGGTAGCAATTGGCCATCGCAAAATGCCCAGGCCCTTGGCGCGAAATTGCCGCCAAACATGATAATCTCTGCTAAAAATGGATCCATGATGTAAGTGTGTTAAATGGTTTAAAATTGATTTAAGTGTGTATATATATTCTATTTAAATGCCTAAATATGGATTGAGCCAAGCAGCTGACTTCAGCGTAAGTGCCTGTTGTAAATCCTTGTCTTGGATAGTAGTAGTCTTCACTTCTTTCAAGAGTTTTCTTTCTATCGACTCTTTATCCCCCGAGTAAGAATTTTCGATAATGTAGACTCGGTTGCCTTCTCCCAGGCTCTCCACTGACATATTCAAAAGCCCACGTTTATCACTAACTGATTTTGAACCGTTCAACTGACTTTTTATACACAAACCTGTCTCTCTTCCCAATTGATGAAAGACGTCATAAGGTTTTATCCATTCTTGGTCCATATCAGACTCCGATAATTCCAGAGAGCTTAAATGTGTAGTGTAGATTTTCAAAGGCTCATCTACCTTTTGAGAAAATGATTCTAATAAATAAGGAGTTCCTAATAATGGTATCGTCTTATGAAGACCTCGCTTTATAAATTCATCCAAGAACAGGGTTGACTCCTCGCCACAGAATGCAGCAAATAAAAACTCAGGCTGCTCACGTTCAACGTGATCCAATACTTTACCAGGGTCTGATAACTGTCCCTGCTCGGGCATTGGGCAGACCGCAAATGACCACTGACTCTCTTTGTCAGCTGCCAACATACCTTGGTCCAGCATCATATTGAAGGAGTAACCCATGTCGTAAAGCGCCCCTACAATCATTCCTTTCTTGCCCAGGTCTTTTACAGCCCAATAACCAAGAGACCAGAGCTGCTGCCATAGATGAATGGAGTTTAATCTTACGTTGTTGGGTATCTTTGCTGGGTCCGGTGTATGCTCTCCAAGGTTGTTAATATAGTAGGGTGTATTTCCCTTTACCTTTTCCGACACTTCCATTAAGCCTTTGTTAGATACCCACCCGGTAATGATGTCGACTGAATGGTAACTTTTGAGTTTCTCTATGGCATTTTCCAGCTGTTTGACCTCACCTTGCCCAATGAACTCGGGAATGAATTCAACTTCAATTCCCTCAAGATCAGCGAGTTCTGATTTGATGCCTTTTTCAAATTGTTTCCCGATGGGATATATCGAAGATGATGGGAGGAGTACACCGACAGACACTTCTTTCATTTCAAAAGTGTTTTGTTTGGCGCTACAACTAGATGTTCAAGAGCAGAGATATGCTCTTGTAATGTGTTCTTCAACATGTGTTTTGGTTGGAGTGAGTGAGACCTAACTCCCTCACATTCTAAATCTATAGATTTTTCTAAGAATAGAAAAAGAAATTCTGAACATATGGAAACCAATTGAAGCATTCGTAAGACAGTAGAATACATAATTGTCATATATCAAACGGATAGTTAAGGAGATAAATCTAGAGAAACACAAGGTCTCACATCTAGCTGAAAACAGCTAAAGATGTATTTGGCAGAATGACAAACGCCTCTAAGAGTCCAGAAAGTCAGAAACTAAAAAGTGCTAATAACGATTCAATGGAGAATCATCATTAGCACTTTTACTGTATTCGTCAGGTTGACTTGTGTATAGTGTGTGTTGTGTGTTTCTAATTTTAAGTATTAATCCTAAAAAAAATAAAATTTAGCCCTAAAAATCACCAAGATTATTTACGAACGGTAACTTCTTCCCTGGAACACTCTTCACCAAATAGGGCTTACTAGTTACCCACATCATTCAGCATTTCTTGAATGGCGCGTTCCAGTTGTTGATCTCTATTCTTATCAATAACTCCAGGCATATTCTTCAATTTAATAGTAGGTTCCGTCTGTAGGTTTTCCATCCAACGACCACTTTTATCTTTGGCACTGACAGGCACAACCCCCCAACGCCCTCCATCAGGAAGTCCCTCCCATCCGGCAAAACTACAGGTACCCGGAACCGGCATTCCAATGGTCTTACCTATTTTCAGGTCCGTATAGCCTTGTGCGAAGCAGTGTCCATCTGAATACATGCTTTCGTTGAAGAGTGCTAGTGTTGGCTTAGTCCATCTAGAAGTAGGCTCACCTCCTACAACCTTCGCGGCTGTGGCGTAAGTAATGAATGGTTCGCCAGTAAAGAACATGGCCAAATCCGCCACTAGGTCTCCACCCCCATTAAAACGCGTATCCACAATAATCCCTTTGCGGTCAAAGTACTTACCCATGATATCCTCATAGATGCTCCTATAAGGCCCATCGCTCATACCAGGGATGTGCACGTAACCCAACTTGCCACCTGACTTTTCCTCTACTTCTTTCTCATTGATTTTCACGAATCTATTGTAGAGTAACCCACGTTCAGCGCGCAAAGTGATCGGCTTCACCGTGATTTGTTGTCTATCGGATTTTTTAGGACCTGTGATTTCCAGTAATGTGAACTTGCCAGATTTTCGATTGAGATAAGTCGCTACATCACGGTCTGGGGTAACCAGCTCACCATCAATTTTCTCGATGATCATTCCTGGCTCAATATTGAATTTGGCTTTGTCTAAGGGGCCACCCTTCAACACTTCGACTATCCTTATACCATTGCCCTTATGATCATAGTCCATGAAGATTCCTAGGGACGCTGTTGCATCTGCATTAGGAATACTGGTACCATATCGGGCTCCGGCATGCGAAACATTTAGCTCTCCCAACATTTCTGAAAGCATTTCCGAGAACTCGTAGCTATTGCCAATAGAAGGCAAATATTTAGCATACTCCGTACGCATCAAGGCCCAATCGATCCCGTGGAAAGTTGGTTCATAGAATATGTTTTTGGTGCGGATCCATACGTGATCAAACATATAGCTTCTCTCTGCCACAGCATCATACTCCATTTCCCCTCTTATGCTGATCGACTCTCGTTTACCAGCATCAGGATTAACCTTAGAGATCCTTCCACCACTTAGTAGGTAAAGGTTCTTCATGTCCTTATCCCATTGAAAAGAGCCAAAACCTCCATTGAGTTTAATCGCCATCTTAGTATCTCGAGTTCTAAGATTGGTTACCCAAAGGTTCTGTCCACCTTCGAAGCTTGCTAAATAGTAAAGTTTCTCACCATCCTTAGAAAGCGTAGCGTCACCAAGACTTGAAGAATGGATAGTGAACCTGACCTTGCGATCTCTCATATCTTCAAAGTCGAAGGTCAGATCTTTTTTAGCTTCATCTTTCTTTTCGTCCTCCTTCTTGTCTTTGCTATCTTCTTTCTTCTCTCCCTTTTTCTTTTCTTTCTCTATTTCCTTCATCAGGGCGTACTCTTCTTTATTTAGTTGGTACTTATCCCAACCATCCTGAGTGAAAAACATGGAGTAAACATCCCTTTGTGATTGACCGCTTGTCGCGTAACTCTTCAATCCGTTTCTATTACTGAACCAGATCATTTGCTTGCCGCCATTCACCCACTTTGGTCTGGAGTCATAGTATCCACTTTCTGTGAGATTCACTCGGTTACTTCCATCAGCGGCCATTAAAAGCACTTCGCTATTATTTAAGCTCATACTCCAGTCTACTAAGAGCCATTTACTGTCAGGACTCCAGGTAAAATACTTGTCACCATCACGCATATGGAAAAGGTCATTAGGTGTCAATAAATCAACAGAATTTCCAGACGCTATATCTAGCACCCTAAGCGTTCTTCGACCAGCGATGAAGGCCATTTTCTTGCCATCAGGAGAGTACTGAGGCATATAATTATCCTCATCATTACTCAATACGGCCTCTTCTTTTAATAGTGTCGAAGCGAAAAAGAATGGTTCTTCAGAAGCTCTCTCTTTACTTGACTTGTAGATATTCCATTTCCCTTCTCGTTCACTCGCATAGACAACTGATTTCCCCTCGGGGCCCCAGGTTACGAAGCGTTCTTGTTCCGGAGTATTTGTAATTCTTTTGGTAAGCGATCCATCTACAGAAGTCACGAACACCTCTCCTCTTGCGATAAAAGCTATTTCCTTACCATTAGGAGCAATTGCCATCTCGCGAACACCTCCGTTTATCGATATAAACTTATCTGCATTTGCCTTGTCTTGTGTGCGAATATTGACAGCGATTTTTTGAGGCTGACTTCCCTCCTGCATTGTATATAGTTCTCCGTCATAACCGAAACAAAGTGTACCATTGCCGAAGCTTAAGAAACGTACAGGATGTAAATTGAAATTTGTGAGTTGTTGGCTCTGACTGGGGTCTTCAATGGACAATTTATGTACGTTGAAGGTGCCACTTGATTCATTTAAATAATAAAGACTCTTCTCATCAGCACTAAAAACTGGTTGACGATCTTCCACTTCTCTGTTAGTAAGCATTTTATGCTCATCTCTTCTGACATCATACATCCAGATATCTCTTGTAATAGATGATTTGTGATGCTTTCTAAATTCGTTCTCTCCACCCTTTTTATCATGGTAGACCATATATCGGCCGTCCTTACTGACTTGAACATACTCGGCAGGAATAGTGAAGACTTGGTCAACCCGACCTCCGCCTACTGGCACCTTATACAGTTCGGATTGCGATCCATGTGGATACTGGCGATGCTCCGCTCTGTCTTGCCTTAAAGCACCAAAAACTACGTTCTTATTGTCATGCGTAAATGTATAGGGACTTTCATCATTTGAATGGAAAGTGAGGCGGGTTGCCTGTCCGCCCATCGCATCCATGACATACACATCAAAATTCCCGTAGCGGTCTGATGCGAATGCTATGTGCTTGCTATCCTTACTCCAAACAGGCATATAATCATGTGCCTGATGGAAAGTCAACTGAGTTGCATCTCCACCTGAGGCGGCTACTCGATACAGATCGCCCTTGTAAGTAAAGACAATGTGTTGACCATCGGGAGAGATACTTTGGTATCGAATCCAGTTGGGTGTTGTTTGAGCTTGAAGGTTTGTGCCAATAAGGCACAGCAGAATAATGACCAGTTTTTTCATGTTTTGATTGATTTGGCCCTGAATTTAGGAAAAGAAGGTGGAAGACGGAGGTCAGAAGATAAAAAGTTGGCTTAAGCCAAAGGACGTGAAGTCAACTCCATAATGGTGATCTCTGGTAGTATGCCTATCCTTCCTGGGAAACCAAGAAAACCGAAGCCTCGATTCACATAGAGATATTGATGCTGTTCTTGATAGAGATCCGCCCACTGTTTGTAAATATACTTGGAAGGGCTCCAACGGAAATCACCGATTTCTACCCCTAACTGCATACCATGGGTGTGACCTGAAAATGTGATATCAATATCCGGCTGTTGTCCTCTCACCTGGGCATCCCAGTGACTAGGGTCATGAGAGAGTAAAAGCTTCACATCACCTTCGGCATTCAAAGCAGTCTGATCGAGGCGACCATACTTGGCAAAGCGACCAGCACCCCAGTTTTCAACACCCAAAACTGAAATCTGGTCGGTACCAATTCGGATAGACCGGTTCTCATTCATTAGGAGATCCCACCCCATTCGCTCATGCACCTTGACCATGTCTCTCAGGTTATTATTCTTTTCAGCCATAGAAGACCAAGCCATGTAATCACCATAGTCGTGATTACCGAGCGTTGAAAAGACTCCCAGATCGGCTTTTACCTTTGAGAAAAGATCGAAGTACTCCGAAACTTCTTTGGTTTGGTTATTCACAAGATCTCCAGTAAAAAAGACCATATCAGGCTTTTCAGCCATCAACATTTCAATTCCTCCCTTAACAGCTACTTTATCATAAAAGCTTCCGCTATGGATATCTGATAATTGGGCTACCTTAATTCCCTCAAACTGTTTAGGAAGGTTAGGTAAGTAAACTCTACGCCTCCTGAGCCTATAGTCATAGGCCCCTCTGACTATACCAAAGCTCATAGTGACGATGGGCAGGGTTGCCATAACTACAGCACTTCGTGCTAAAAACTTAGAACGTGGCATCTTCTGTCCGGCAGCCACTCTCTTTTCATACCTTCTTCGTCTGCCTGCAAAGAACAGGCTCAATACTCTTCTTATGTCGTCAAAGAACACGAATACGACCGCAACCAACTTAGCGGTATATGACATGAAAACGATCGACATTAAGAAGGAGAATGGTACCGTTCCTGACTGAACGAACCTTAAATAAACCGCAAGAGAAAGCATAACGATGGCCTGAACCAGATATAAATATCTCAGCGTAGTTCTGAGGGCATTGCTCTTCCCAATTAAGAGGGCTTTTGTTGCCTGATAAGCATAGTAGTCGAGCCAGCCAAGAAAGGCTATGATCACTATAAAGAAAAGTGGCGAAATGCTCATCTAATTATTCTAACCTAATACTGACACGATGGGTTCAAAAAAAAGACTCCCGAGTACCACCTCGGGAGCCACCAAATCAACCTTAACTATGAATGATCCTCATTGAAGAGGATCATAATCACCACGTTAATACTATTATCAAACATCAGGCCAAAACCTTTCTTGGCCCGCCTGAAGATTCTGACATGTCAATTACACTCACTTTACCTCGCCACTTAGCGATTCTATACAATAGCTTATCAGCCAGTAGATACATGGTAGGTACCATAATCAGTGTAAAGAAAGTTGCGAATGTTAGTCCGAATATGATTGTCCAAGACATTGGCCCCCAGAAAATCACATTATCCCCACCAACATAGAAGTCAGCGTTATAACTAATGAATGTTCCTATAAAGTCTATGTTCAAACCAACGGCCAAAGGCACTAGACCTAAGATGGTGGTAATTGCTGTCAAAAGCACGGGTCTCAACCTAGTTCTACCGGCTGAAATTATCGACTCTACCACTTCATCCATTGGCAATGTTTCATCATCACCCATGCCCAGTTCTTGTCTTCTTCTCTTTCTAGTAAGCTCAATGAAGTCGATCAGTACAATAGCATTGTTGACAACAATACCGGCCAAGGCAATGATACCCACCATGGTCATGATTACCACGAAATCCATGTTGAATATTACTAAGCCCAAGAACACACCAATTGTACTCAATAGTACAGATACCATAATGATAAATGGCGCTGTGATCTTATTGAACTGCGAAACGATAATCAAGAAGATTGAGAAAACCGCAATCAATAAGGCTTTCGCCAGGAAGGCCATGTTCTCAGCCTGCTCTTCTGCTTCACCAGTAAAAGCGTAACTGTATCCAGCAGGCATATCGTAATCCGCCATCAACGCTTTTAGCTGGTCATTAATTACGGTGGCATTAGCTCCTGCCAAAACGTTCGAGCTTAATGTCACTACCCTATCCAGATCCTTTCTCTTGATCGATCCATAAGTAGAGCTATATCGTACATCCGCAACAGAAGAAATCGGCACCTGAACCAACTTACCAGAGCTTTGGTCTCTGAAAGTGATGTTCTTATTCATTAAGGCATCTACGTCATATCTGTAGTCCTCATTCAGTCGAACATTGATCTCATAGTCGTCCTCACCTTCCTTATACTTAGAAACTTCTTTTCCGAATAGTGCGGTCCTAATTTCATTAGCAATGGAGAAAGTCGACAAACCAAAACGTCTGGCATTATCACGATCGATATCTATTACCAATTCAGGCTTACCCAATTCTAAAGAACTCTTGAGCTTTTCAATTCCCTGAATGCCTGATTCAGCGATTTTCTGCTTGATGTCCTCCCCAAGGTTAATCAGTGTAGGAAGGTCTTCTCCAATGATCTCCAAATTAACTGGCTTACCCGTTGGAGGTCCTGCGGCATCCTTATCTACTGTCAATGTAACTCCCGGTTGCAGTTTCACTTGAGCACGGATATCGTTCATTACATCCTTTGTGTTCAAATCACCTCTCAGTTTACTCTCGATGAAGTTCACAGTAATTCTGGCCTTATGAGGTTCTTCGGACTGCCCAACTGCTGTAGGGTCATTCGGATCAGCCGCTCCCTGACTCACATTCGTAGATACGGACTCCACAATGGCCTCATATGGTTTGATGATTTCAAGCACTTGGGCCTCAATATCCTTTGAGAAAGCATTTGTTTTCTCAATATCTGTCCCTACCGGATACTCAACAAAAACATTCACATACTTAGGTTCATTCTCAGGGAAGAAAAGGACATTGGGCTGAAATGCACCAAAGATTCCCAGAGAGATAATCAATGTTAAGAAAGCTCCTCCCAGGTACATAACAGGATGCTTTACAGCACTCCTAAGCACCCTAACATAAATCCCTTCCAATCTTGGTAAAAAACCTGCCTGGAACCTCTGTGACAAAGGTCCTAACACATAAACATTAAGCAGTGTAATCACACCAATCAGCATCAAAAGGTTACCAAAACCGATAACACCAAGGCCGAAGGCAAATACAACCCCAGCTATAATGGAGAGCGTAGATCGTATTAAAATCTTTTTGTGATCATACTCTTTTTGACCATCAACTTTCATGAAAGTTGAAATGAAAACAGGGTTAATGACAAGTGCTACAAAGAGTGAAGAACCCAGTGTAATGATCAAGGTCAATGGCAAATAGAGCATGAACTCTCCAATGATACCAGGCCAGAAAGCCAATGGAATAAAAGCCGCTAATGTAGTTGCAGTAGAAGAGATAATAGGAAGTGCAACCTCACCAACTCCTCTACGGGTTGCTGCCATTGGGCTAAGGCCTTCTTCCATCAGACGATAGACATTCTCAACAACCACAATACCATTATCCACCAACATACCCAGAGCCATAATAAGACCGAAGAGTGTCATTGTATTAATCGTGATGCCTGCAAGTCCAAGAATCATCAATGCCATGAACATGGACAACGGAATTGCCATACCCACGAAAAGTGAGTTTCTGGTTCCCAAGAAAAACAGTAGAACCGTCACTACCAGGATCACCCCAAAGATGATATTGTTACCCAAACTACTTACCTGCTCTCTGGTGTCCTTGGATTGGTCATTTGTAATAGTCACTTTGGTCGACTCTGGAATTTGACCACTCTGCCTACTCTCCTCAATTAGCGCCATAATATTATCTGTGGCGATCAACAAGTTCTCACCACTTCTTTTCATGACGTCTACTTTGACCACCGGGTCTAAATCCAGTCGGGCGTAGTTCTGCTTGTCTTTGTAACCAAACTCAACAACCGCTACATCCTTGAGGTAAACGATATTGCCATTCTCGTTGCTGATGATAATGTTCTCCATCTGTGCTGGATCATCAAACTCACCAATAACGCGCACGTTTCTTCTCAATCCATCGGCAATCACATTACCTCCTGAAAGGGTCATGTTCTCTGAGGAAATAGCATTTTCAATATCATTAAAAGTCACCTTTCTAGCCTCTAGCTTGAAAGGATCTACTCTTACCTCAACTTCTTTCTCATCAACACCGACAATATTCGCCTTAGAAACCTGTGGAAATTTTTCAATCTCGTCTTCAAGGTATTCCGCAATATCATTTAGCTCATCCAATGATTTTGATGGGTCAGTCAAGTTGATATTAAGAATTGGGAAGTTCTCTGAAAAGCTAAATTTGATCACGTTAGGATCAGTCTTCAAGTCAGTAGGCAGTTCCGATTTAGCTCTATCTACGGCATCTTTCACATCGATAACTGCATCGTCTACGTCTATGCCTACTTGAAATTCGATCACAATAGCTGAGAAATCCTGTACCGAAGTAGACTGGATATTATCCACGCCTTCTATAGTATTGATCTCTTTCTCAAGCTCTCTTGTAATCAAGCTTTCGATATCCTCTGGCGAGTTTCCAGGGTGAGCCGTACTCACATAGACAGTCGGTTGCTCAACTTCGGGGAAATTTTCTTTCGGCAAAGTGATATATGAATAAATACCTGCTGCCACAATGATCAGTGTCAGCACATATACCGTGATTCTATTGCGGAGGGAAAAGGAGGTTACACCAAATTCCTTATCCACTACATTCTGTTCGTTCTCGTTAGCCATAATCTATCGCTTTGAGTTTGATTAATTTTGAATACTTACAGTGGTTCCATCAGCAACAGTTCTGTTGCCCTTATCCACCACAACTTCGCCACCGGCTAAGCCATCAACAACTTCAGTATGGTTATCATATGAATAACCCAGCTTCACATGTACTTTACTGGCCTTTTTTCCCTTTACCAAGTAGACAAAGTTGCCTTCGAGGTCTTCCTGAATAATTCTGGAAGGGATAACAACCGCGTCATTGGCCTCATAGTCAGTCAATGCTATGCGCGTAACGAGATTAGTTTTGAGGTATTGATCAACGCGAGGCAATCTTACTTCAATAGTGAAAGTTCTGCTTGCAGGATTAATCACTCTTCCAACAGAGATAATCTTTGAATCAAAGCTCTTATCCAATGAAGGGATACTAACAGATACATCATCTCCTCTTTTGAACTTTCCAACGTAGGCCTCAGAAACTTCTGCAGAAATATACATGTCTGCATTACTCACGATTAGGGCTACCGGAAAGCCTGGTTGAACAAGCTGGCCTCTCTTAACAGGCACCTGCTCTACCGTACCACTAAAAGGCGCTCTAATTTCTGCCTTATCCAGTTGTGTGTTTAATGTCGCCAACTGGTTCTCTAAAGAGGTCTTGTTATTCTTGGCCTGCAAATAATCGATTTCAGTGCCTATATTCTTCTTCCAAAGTCTATCACGCTTTTCGAAAATTGTAGTCGCATAATCCAACTGACTCTCAACTTCCGCGATTGTCTTTTCAAGGTTTTCAGAATCAATAACCGCCATCACTTCACCTTCTTCTACGTACTGACCTTCTTTGACATTTACAGCGGTCAAAATTCCAGCCATCTCAGCGCTTACGTCAACATTGGTTCTTGAATCCACGTTTCCTCTAACTTCGATTTTATGTTCGAAATTAGTCTTGGCAGCAGGGACAGTAGTAATTAAAGTCGCTGTCTCAGTCGGTTTATTAAAATCAGGATCTTCTGCAATGATTTCTGCCTCTAAGGTCTTAATCTCTGCCTGTAGGGCTTTGATCTCTGCTTTGGCTTCTGTTAGCCTTGTTTTCTTTCCTTCAACGCCCTCTTCGCTCTGACCGCAACCAACTGCGATTAAAGCAATGAGTAAAAATGTGATGATGTTCTGAGGTTTCATGTCTCTATATATTTTTGAAGTTCTGTAAGTCATTGTGTTGTTAGTTAAGTTTACCCAGTGATCTGTCTAAATCTACTTTAGCAATGATCGCCTCATAAAGGGCACTCAAATAGTTGATTTCGGCTTCTTTGTAGTCTTTTTCAGAATTGATAAGCTCCAAGTTTGAACCAACGCCTTCCGTGTACTTCTCACGGGTGATGTCTGTTACTTCCTTAGCCAAAGCCATATTTTCTCTTTGTACTTCAAGACGCTGAAGATTTACATCCAGTGCATCTTTGGCATCCAAGAGTTGTTGTTTTAAGCTATTGGTCAAAAGTGAGTACTGATTATCAAGTGTCTCTAATTGATATTTTTTTCGGGCCACGGTGTATTTCTTCCGAAGCCCGTCAAAAACCGGTATGCTGATATTCACGCCAATACTAGAGTTGGTAAACCAGGCGCGGTTAGAATTCCAAAGGTTACCAAATCCGTCATTTCCGGTATTCCTTGCCCATCCAGCATTTAGGGTAACCTTAGGGATGTACTGCGAATAAATATTCTTGATATCCAGTTCGGCAAGGCTCTTTAAGTAGTCTAATTGCTGAGCTTCAATGCGTTCTTGCACATTAAATGCATCAACATCTGCAGTCGAATATTCAAAATCGAAATTGGCAAGGTTGCCACTCAATTCAACATCCTTTGTCACTGGCATACCCATTGTCAATTTGAGTAAATTCTTGCTAGACTCTATCACCTGATCGACACCTTGGCGTTCAGTCTTTAGGTTATTCAATTGCACTTGAAGCCTGGTTACATCTATTTTTTCAGCAAAACCATTTTCATAAAGTGCTCTTGTATCTTTCAATGTCGACTCAATCGTACTAATATTGGTATCGATGAGTTCAGTCCTTACTTGATTGACTAAAACCAGATAATACGCCTTGGTGACTTGTTCGATTACATCGATCTCAGTCTTCTTTTCATCAACAATTACTTTTTCTCTCAACATCTTAGCGGCCTTTAAACCAATGAAGAAAGATCCATCCCAAATCATCTGACTACCACTCACACTAAAAGTACCCAAATGCTGAACACCAAAAGCTGCTGGAAATGTCCCATCCGGGGGTGTTTGACCAGTCGCATCAAAAGTTCCGGGTAAAAATATCCTCTGAATTTCTAGGTTGTTGGTATAACCAAAACTTGCATCGACCTGAGGTAACCCATCGGCACGGGTCTCAAAGACTTGTGCATCGGCATCCTTTGTCGCCACTTTAGCATTCTTTATATCTTCATTATTTAATAAGGCATAACTGATTGCCTCTTGAAGAGAAATCCCGCTTTGTGCATTGGCTCCTAGAGCCAATAGCATCAGCACCGCTAAATAGTTTAATCTCCTAATTGAGCGTCTCATTGGTTTTAATTTTTGACGTGGTATAATCATTAAAAAGTTGATGGCCTTCTATGGTAAAAAGACCGTGTATAAAGTGATCGAATAATTGCATTTGTGCATCGTATAGCGAATACTTTTCCCTAGGGAATAAGTTTCTCATAATGAAGGTTTGAACCTGTTCAATCCGCATTATGGCTATCAAGTAAGGATCTACTTCGGCACGAAATAGGCCTTCTTTTTGTCCTCTTTTTATAACTGCGGTTATAGATTCTAACAGTACCTCTGTTTTGAAATCCTCGTACATTTGCCAGGCCTCAGGATAAAACTTCTGTAACTCGTTCATCAGGCTCATCTTCATGTCTTTCATAGACTCTCTCAAACATTGAGAAACCATGATCAACTCATGAACACTGTTTTCGCTAGTAATGGCAGTCCCCTCAAATCTCTCCTTCTCCAAATTCAAGTTCATGCTTGTTATGGTATTAACAAGCTCCTTCTTATCCTTAAAGTATTGATAGATTGTTTTTTTGGAAATCCCCAGGTCGCGAGAAATATCATCCATGGTCACAGTTCTTATACCGAACTGTTGCATGAGTTCACTCGCTCTTTCCGCTATTTTCTCTTTCATTTCCATTCTTGAGCAAAACTAAGGAAACTATTATCGTATTCAAAGTTTCCTGATGTCCTAATGACGTGAATATCAATACTTTTGTTCCAAAAGAATTGAAAAAATCTATAAATCACCTTCTGAAAACGGTTGCACTAACAACAGATAATTTGGCAGATAAAAGACAAAACAATCAAAAATAATGCAGGTCGCGTTTTTAGTAAATGGAATAATTAATTGTCATGCAGATGACTTAAGAATTATTGGTTTTTGAAAAAAATCCAAACCGGAGGTAATTGACTAGATCACAATCACCGATATCTTCCTCAGGCCAATATTCGTTTGAATTAGTGATTATACTTTAGCAACTTCACACAAAATCACCTTATGCCGAAAATCTGGGTTTTCATATTTCTTTTCATGTCCTTCTCTGCCGCTGGTCAAGGCACAGGACTGATAGAAGCCCGTACGCTCCAGGCCGAAGGCAAATTATCGGAGGCATTAGCTGTGATTAAAGAAGCTGTTAAGACCAATGAGTTTAAGGAAGATGGTGGTGCCTGGTACACCTATGCTGAAATTAACAAAGCACTGTTCAAAAATGAGCCTGCCGGGACAATAAAGTCTACTTACTTATCTGATGCCATCCTTGGGTATCAAATGACCCAGAAATACCCCTCAAATAATGTCAGGATTAATCTATCAGCAGATCAGAGTATTGAACAGATCTTTCAGGAATTAATACAGAACGGAGCCCAATGGTATCAGCAACAGGATTATCAGTCTGCTTTGGAGGCTTTTGAAAATGCTGTAATCATTGCACCCAATGATTCTACTATCATCACTTATGCTGCAAATGCTGCGGTTCAGGGTAAGCTTTATGATAAGGCCTTGGCAAACTTCAGGAAGCTTCTGGACATGAGGCCAAAGGAGAGTATTTATCAAAGCATGATCAGTATTCAGCGAGACCTTCAAAAAGACTTTCCGGCTGCCTTATTGACTATAGATCAAGCAAAAAAAGATTTCCCAAATTCACCAGTATTCGATCGTTACAAGCTCGATATCTACTTGTTATCGGAAGAGAATGAAAAAGCGATCGACCTGATTACTGAAATTCTGAAAACGGATATAGATAACGATCAATTGGCACTTAGGAGAGCAGTACTCTATGATGATCGAATCAAAGCATTAAAGGCCGAAACAGTAATTGACAGCCTCGCTCTACAGACTGCGATAACTCAATCTGAAGAAGCCTACTTGAAGGTCCTGGATATCTCTCCAGATAACCTTGTAGCTAATTTTAACTTGTCCATGCTTTACAATGATCAGGCGAATAGCTACTACCTGGCAATCAATAACATGACCAATGATGAGTATAAGGCCAATGCTGAGTCCTACGAAGAAATCGCACTAGACTTTATTAGAAAGGCATTACCAAGGATGGAAGCCGCATCGAGAAAAGATACAACTGACCTGAATATTCTAAGGACACTCGAAACCTATTATGACAGACTCAGTATGGGAGACGAGAAGCGTGCCATACAAAAAAAGCTGAAGGAAAAAGAAGGCAATAGGCCTTAAATAATATACTTCCCTGCTACTTCATTGAAGGACTCCAATTGCTCGTCTATCCATTCAGAGCCTTCCCCTAGCTCTTCTGCCATTATTTCTGCCACTCTGCCAGAGACTCTCAAAGACTCAGTTGCATCAAGAAATAAGCCTCGAACTCTTCTTGCCAACATATCTTCAACTGTCCTTGCCATTTCATGTTTCACCGCCCAAATGACTTGAGATTTCCTAAGGGGTATGGTCTCACTGATCACCTCGGCCAAACCTGGGTCCTCCTCCTCCAGCTCAAGCAATTGATACTTCTCAGTACCATAAACCGCCAGTGGGTCTGTGGTCAAATCGAGGTTTTTGTCATAGCCCGAAACGGGCAGGTTTTTAGTGATACATTTTCGTTCGGGCAAAGCACCAATCAACATGGCATTGTCAACAGTATCTTCGGCCATTTTTCGATAGGTGGTCCACTTGCCGCCAATAATTGTGATCAGCCCCGATTGAGAAATCATAACTTTATGGTGTCTGGATATTTCCTTGGTGGACTTGCCATCTCCTTCTGGTTTGGCCAATGGTCTCAAGCCTGAAAACACACTTAAAATGTCAGATTTGGTTGGTTGTTTTGTCAGGTATTGGCCTGCCGTTTCTAAAATAAAATCTATTTCCTGTTCTTGAGCTTCAGGCTCCAACTCTGGCTTCTCCTTCATGGTATCGGTTGTTCCCAAAACCACCTTGTCATGCCAGGGCACAGCAAACATCACACGACCATCCTTGGTCTGTGGCACCATAATGGCATATTTATCTGGCAAAAACTCCTTGCCAACCACAAGGTGAATCCCCTGACTCGGCTGAATCATAGTTTTCACCTCAGGCTCATCCATCTTCTTAACGCTATCGGCAAAAACTCCTGTGGCGTTGATGACTGCTTTGGCCTTAATGCTATAGTTTTTTCCCGATTCACGATCACGTGCCTTCAGCCCTTCGATAATGCCCTCCGCATTCTTTTCAAGACCAGTGACTTCAAAGTAATTGAGCATTACACCATTATATTGATGCGCTGTCTTAGCCAAAGTCAATGCCATGCGCGCATCATCAAATTGGCCATCATAGTAGACCACACCCCCCTTCAAACCATTTTGGTCGATCGTTGGAATATGTTCAACAGTCTCTTCTTTAGAGAGTCTTTTAGATGATCCAATACCAAGCTTACCTGACATCAAATCATATACCTTCAGTCCTACCTGATAGAACGGACCATCCCACCATTCATAATTAGGGATAATAAAGGCTTGATTCTTAACAAGGTGAGGCGCATTCTGGATCATCAGTCCTCTTTCTTTTAAGGCTTCCAACACCAGAGAGATGTCGCCTTGTTGTAGGTAACGGACACCACCATGCACCAATTTTGTACTCCGGCTTGAGGTTCCTTTAGCAAAATCGTGCTGTTCTAACAGCAGTGTCTTATAGCCTCTCGAAGCAGCATCAACAGCTACACCAAGGCCAGTGGCTCCTCCGCCAATCACAACAATATCCCAAGGCTCTTTTTGCTTCTTGAGCCTTTTCAACATCTTTTCTCTCTTCATGATTTTGCTCTTTTTGGTGGATTATTCAACCCAAGCCTTAGCCCGTTCCACTGCCCGTGACCAATTCTTTTTGACATCAGAAACATCCTTGCCAGATGGCTCAAAAGTTTTGTCAATGGCCCAAAGTGATTGAATCTCTTCTTTACTCTCCCAATAGCCCACTGCCAAGCCAGCCAAGAAAGCGGCTCCCTGCGCTGTAGTTTCTACAATTTGCGGTCTGACAATCTTGAGCCCTGTAATATCCGATTGGATTTGCATTAAAAGGTTATTGGCAGAAGCCCCACCATCTACTCTGAGTTCTTTTTGTTCTATTCCTGAGTCCAGCGCCATGGTATCAATGACCTCCATACTTTGAAGTGCTAAGGCCTCTAATGCTGCCCTGGCAATATGTCCCTTTTCGGTTCCTCGAGTCAGGCCAATCATAAGGCCAGTACTGTATTGATCCCAATGTGGAGCACCAAGCCCTACAAAGCCAGGCACGAAATAAACTCCGCCATTGTCTTCGACAGATTTTGCCAAAGCTTCTATCTCAGGAGCATTGTCAACAAAATGAAGGTTATCTCTTAAAAATTGAACAATCGCTCCACCGATGAAAATACTTCCTTCTAGCGCATAGTTTACCTCATCACCAATCTTCCATCCTATGGTCGATAACAATTTGTGCTTTGATTTGATGACTTTATTACCCGTATTCATGACCATAAAGCAGCCTGTTCCGTAGGTATTTTTCACCATTCCGGGCTCTGTACACATTTGACCAAATAAGGCTGACTGTTGATCACCGGCTATACCGGCAATTGGAATTTCTCCTCCAAACAGTTCTGCATCTGTATGACCATATACCTCGCTACTGCTTTTTACATCAGGCAACATCACTTTAGGGATATTAAACAAGGCAAGCAATTCATCATCCCATTGAAGATCATGAATATTAAAGATCATTGTTCGGCTGGCGTTGCTGACATCTGTGGCATGCACTTTACCTCCTGTCAATTTCCATAGCAACCAACTATCTACAGTTCCGAAAGCCAGCTCTCCCGCTTCCGCTCTAGCCTGAGCACCGTTAACCTGATCGAGTATCCAACGAATCTTAGATGCTGAGAAGTAAGCGTCAATCAATAAGCCCGTCTTGTCCTGAATCATATCAGCATGCCCAGCAGCTTTAAGTGACTCACAATAATCAGCCGTCCTTCTGTCTTGCCAAACGATCGCCTTATGGATAGATTTTCCAGTTTTCTTATCCCAAACCAGGGTCGTTTCCCGCTGGTTGGTTATGCCAATAGCGGCAATATCTGAAGCCGATGCTCCTTGCTTTTCCAATACATCGCTAATCGTAAACTTTTGTGTCTCCCAAATCTCCAATGGATTGTGCTCGACCCATCCTGGTTTGGGGTAGAACTGTTCAAATTCTCGCTGGGAGACATTGACAATCTCACCTTGCTTATTAAATATGATGGCGCGCTCGCTGGTGGTTCCAGCATCAACAGTAATAATGTATTTCGACATAGAAGGATACGAATAAGTTGGATTTCTAATTTAGAACATTTCTGGTTTCAGGCACCGATAAGATCAAAAACTCTTGAATTATTAACTCACCATACTTAAACCGCCATATGATCGTATTGTTAGGAAACAATTATTCCTTAGTGCGTAGACTAATTCTTATCGCTTCGTTAATGTATTCGGCCCTAAGTATCGGGTTTGGACAATCACTTTCTAAGAATCAACAAGTTCGATTAATGTATTCTTTGATTGAGGAGCATGATCCAGATGCTTTCAAAATGCTGGAATCTTTAAGCAAACTCCCTACGAAGTACAAGATCAATCGCATGACCATAACGACCGGCAAACCTACCAAACCAGAGACCTGGCTAAGTGGGAGAACTGCAGAAGAGGTTCGAGGCTCTTTGAACACAGTTGTACATGAATCGCTTCACAACTTCACCAGCTATTATGGGTATCAAATACTAAGCGAAAATCCACCGGAAGATTTTGACTTTTCAGACTCCTTTTCAGCCTTTATGATCGATGGCGATAATATTCTACTAGTTAAGCACTCTGAAGTCTATAATAGCAACGAACTAAAGCGAGATATTCCTAAAGCGCTAAGGACTTTTCGCTACGATCCTTACATCACTCCCAAAAGCAATGTAGGAAGTCAAAAACAAGGGGTTTACGGCCTTCTGGATGAATTCAATGCCTATTATCGAGGTACACGGATCTCCTACAATCTCTTTCCTGTGTACAAAGAAATGGCAGAAAAAAGGCCAGGAGCCTATCTGGATTACATTCAAAACATGAGCAGCATTCGCATGGCTTATTATGAATTCAAATACTTCATGCTTTCCTATTTAAGCAAGGCTCAAACCAAATACCCTCAGCTCTATGAAGGTTTTTTGGCAAACACAGACTTGAGGCAAGCCTACACTTTGATCCACTATAACTTTCAAGAGCTTAATCAAAAGATCGATCAAAGATTGGCCAATATCATAGCTGATTTAAATAATAAGGGAATAGAATCTTATATTAAGGACAATTACTTCTGGGTGCGAACGCGGGGAGTCGGTATGAATTTGGAAGCTATCGGGCTTCTGAAAGAGGAATTATCGAAAAAGCGCTTCACCGATCAGCATGCAGCATTTGTTTTGAATTAAAGATCAATCATGAAAAGCTTGTTTACACTGTTCTTTGCCTTGGCGACAACCTCGCTTTCTGCCCAAAGCACTGTTAAAGAGAGTCTCTCGTTTGAGAGTAAAACCCTCGCCAAAGACATCAACTACTCTGTTTATCTGCCAGACGGATATGAACACTCTGAAAGAAATTATCCGGTAGTTTATCTGCTGAATGGCTTTACTGGAAATGAAACCGACTGGATTCAGTTTGGCGATATGCAACGCATTGTTGACGAAGGCATTGAAACAGGAGAAATTCCTCCCATGATCATTATTATGCCTGATGGTGATGACAGGCTCTATATGAATAACCACGACAATTCTTACCGATATGGTGACATGTTCATCGAAGAGCTCATGCCACATGTCGAGGATCAATATCGCATCAGAGCAGAAAAACAATTCAGAGGTATTAGTGGGCTATCCATGGGGGGAGCTGGAACCTTGCGCTTTGCCATGCTTTATCCAGATCTCTTTGGTGCAGCTGCCGCCTTTAGTTCAGCCGTAGGAACAGATGAAGAAATGTTAGCTGGCCGCCAGCAAGGTTTCGATGGTTATTGGGGGCGCGTCTTGGGGAAAGGACTACAAGGAGAAGCACGATTGTCGGATCACTACCGGAAGAACTCTATACTCGATATTGCCAAAACAGCGGACGTAAAACGCCTAAACACTGTAAGAATCTACTTTGATTGTGGAGATGATGATTTTCTTGCCATAGGCAATGCCAGTCTTCACATCGAAATGCGAAAGCGAGGCATTAATCATCAATATCGCGTAAGAGATGGTGCCCATACCTGGAACTTTTGGAGAACTTCTCTTCCCATCGGATTGAAATTTATCAGTCAAAGTTTCACCCGATAATCAACGGAAAGCTCTCAGCGCCATCAAAAAGGCTAAACCTGTCAGGATTAATAGGAAAGTAAATCCGTTTACTAGGCCATAACTATCGGCTATGAACCCAATCAGAACAGGACCAGCAAGCATACCAATGTATCCTGAGGAGGCCACCGTAGCGATGCCCTTAGACGGCTTGACGCCCTCCTGCTTGGCAGCTGTGCTAAAAAGAATCGGGACGATTACTGAATAACCCAAACCCGCCAGACTGAAGCCAATAATGGCCCATAAAGGGGTCTGTAATAATACTAGTGCTAAACCAGCAATTGCCACCAGACTACCGGCTAAAACCAGCGACTTAGCTCCAAACCGAACATGCAAACTATCCCCTTGAAACCTAGCCATCGCCATCATTAATGAAAACCCAGCAAAACCGGCACCTGCATACTGACCAATAACCTCAAGGTTTTCCTTCATATAGATAGATGCCCAATCGGTGATTCCCCCTTCGCTCATCATGACACAAAACCCAATGAAGGCAAATACCAACACCTTGAATGTGGGTAATTCAAAACCCTTATTGGCCTCTGCTTCGTGTTCTGGGGCATCAATCATATGTTTGAAGAGTGGCGCCAGAGTGACAATCAGGACCACGCCTATCATTGCCATTTGAATCGATAGATCAATAGATAGTGATATGAAAATTGAACTTATAACGGCACCAAGCATCCCCCCTATACTAAAAAAGCCATGGCATGTAGACATGATGATCCTGGACTTCTGCTTTTCAATTTCTGCTACCTCTGCATTCATTGAAACATCTGTTAAACCCATTCCCAGTCCAAGTAAATAGAAGACGCCCATCAACGTGTACTGATCAGAAGCATACCATGGAAGAATCATGCTCAGCAGCAAGACACAAATCGACCAAGCCGTAGTTCTTCGTTCGCCAAATCTGCTAATGATCTTACTATAGAATGGTAATAGCGTTGCAGCCCCCAGTGGAATGAAGAATAGTGCAGTACCCAGCTCTGCCTCACTAAGTCCGAGCTTAACCTTGATCTCCACTAGCCTCGTTACAAAGGCACCAAAGACCATGGACAGTGCCATAAATACCATGGCGACAGCCCGGCTCTCTGGGTGTTGCAATACAAGCTTAATGTTTTTTATCATCGTTTACATATCCTAAATGCCACATCCCTATAACCTGAGTTGGATTCTTTTCTTCAAATTAACCGAGCCCTTCTGGAATTATTTCTTCGCATATTCACCACTTTTTGAACAATATTAACCTTAGAGAACTCCAAACTTGATTTTAAAGGCAATATCATTCAAATTGATACATGCGTCCACTGATAGAAAAAATCTCTCCAGATGTCGGCAGCTCGTTTCACATTCAGAAATATGTGACCAAACATGAGTGCATCATGAACTATTGGCACCATCATCCGGAATACGAGCTTGTCTATGTTCACAAAGGCAGAGGAGACCTCTGCATTGGTAATTACTTATCCCATTTTCAAGATGGTGTTTTGCTGTTTATTGGACCCAATATTCCACACCATCCATTTTTAACTTCAGCTCATGATGACAACTTCGAAGTAGTACTTCAATTAAAAGAGGATTTTATGGGAGAAGGATTTTTCGAGAAACCAGAGATGGGTCAAATCAAACAGCTGTTTGAAAGAGCTAAGCAGGGTATCATCTTCGGCAAGAAGACTAAAGAGAAATCTGTTAAGAAGCTATTAAAAATATTGGAAGCCCCACCATTCAAAAGGCTCGTCCTACTACTGGACTTTCTCAATGACCTCACAGAGTCTTCACAGTATCAAATCATAAACACCAATGCCGCAGCTTTAGCAATAGGTACTGGCGACTTCAATCGTATGAAGCATGTTTACGAATTGGTGGCAGAGCATTACATGGACGATATCAACTTGCAGGAAGTGGCGGATTTGACCAACCTGACAATTCCCTCCTTCTGTCGGCTATTCAAACGTTTAACATCTAAGACCTTTACGAAATTCTTGAACGAATACCGAGTAACAAAGGCCCTGCAATTATTAAACACCGAAGATTGTTCCATTTCGTCAGTGGCCTTCGATTCAGGTTTTAAAAGCCTCTCCTATTTCAATCGGCAATTCAAGGAAATCACTGGACACAAACCCTCTCACTATAAAAAGGCCTATAAGCAATTGATTGTTAACTGACCCGGGCTCATTACAGCATTACGCTCACCCAATGGAGCGTTTTCTCCACCCCCTAGAGAGGTGCCAACAGGCGGAGGGAGACTGAGAAATCAATTCCCATAATCTTAGGGCCATACATTCAGAGATACCGCATTACTCAAAGAATCAATAAATCAAACTTTTCTTAAAGAGAACTCTCTCCACCCCCTAGCCCCCGCCAGCGGGGGACAACTAAGCCCAAAAGATACTCGAACCATTTTAAAGAGACCTAATGATAAAAAAGAGCCTACAAAACGGAGTTGCTTGTCCTCCCTTGAGGGAGCCTGCCTACCGGCAAAGGCAGGGTGTCCACAGGACGGAGGGTGATTCCTATTTGCCTGAATTTTCCAGTTCTTCAATCGAACCTAGTATCGATTCCCTAACCCTATTGATCTGGGTAAGTACCTCATCATCGGTAAATCGGATTACTTTAAACCCAAGTTCCTCTAACCTCTCTTGCCTGACATTATCTTCTAAAGCAATTTCTCCATGCTCATGCGTGACCCCATCAACCTCAATAATCAGCTTAAGTTCAAGGCAGATAAAATCAACAATGTACTTATCAATAGGACGCTGCCTTCTAAATTGATGCCCTTCGAGCATCTTCGCCCTAAGCACATATTTCCATAAGCAAGCCTCAGCCTTTGTCATTCTCTTTCGAAGGGCATTTGCATTTTCCTTAAGGTGCTTGTTGTAGTAGTTATTTGACGGCATCTGCGTAGAATCAAGATAACGAAAGAAAATTAGTTGGCCCAACCCCTAGCCCAGCCAGACAATGAAATGATCAACCTTGTCCTCCCTTGAGGGAGGTGCCGACAGGCGGAGGGAGACTGAGAAATCAATTCCCATAATCTTAGGGCATACATTGAGAGTTATGCATTACTCAATCAATAATGCAACCTCATCTTAAACAGAATTTACTCCACCCCCTGCCCCCGCCAGCGAGGGAAAGCGAAACAATCATCCCTGTCCTCCCTTAAGGGAGCCTGCCTGCGGCAAAGGCAGGGTGCTCCAAGAGCGGAGGGTGACAACTATCTCATCAAATCTAAGAACTTGCCGAGTGCTTCATTTCTATTCTTGGCATCCCAGACGGCCATCAGCTTGGTACGTTGAGGCAAATGGTTCAAAGGAATAAAAAGTACACCTAAGTCCACACCACCTGCCAAAGCGGATGGCACTATAGCAACGCCTAACTGTCGCTCTACTAACCGAAATATACTATTCGCCTGTACAGATCGGTGGGAAACCTTTGGCTCAAAACCATGATCTGAAAATATACTCATGATATTGTCGTAATACTCCTCACTATAATCATTCGAGAAGAGTATAAACTGCTCCTCTTTAAACTGATAGAGACTTTCAAAAGCATCAGGTTGAATCGGATGTCGTTCAGAAACCACCAATGAGAAAGAGTCTTCAAACACTACCTTTTGCTCAAATCCCTTATGCACACTCTCCAACCTTACAAAACCAATATCCAGCCGATCATGAGCAATGGCATCTAGCTGGTCCTTATTATTCAACTCATCCAGAGAGGCATGAACATTTGGATGATCCTTACTCATTTGTTCCAACAACTCGGGTATGATATTCTGCATAGCAGAGCCCACAAATCCAATTCGAATTTCTCCTTCCTCGCCTTCTCCTTTGCGCTTGGTAGCTTCTACTACTCGATCGATATGGTTGATAATATAGTCTGCCTCATCCATCAAGTATTTGCCTGCTTGCGTGAGGCTAACACTTCGCTTGGTACGATTTAAGAGTCTTGTACCTAGCTCCTCCTCGAGTTGTTGAATTTGCTTAGATAAGGCAGGTTGGGTGATGAACAACTTCTCTGCTGCCTTGGCAAAATGAAGCTCTCGGCCCAGCACCAGCAAATACCTTAAATGACGTAATTCCATTAATTACTATTAGTTATTATTCAATAATAATAAATCATTTATAGGAATTACTATTTCAAAGTAGATTTATGTGCTGATAAATCTCAATTGTATGGAAGTATTCAACTACGGATCGCAACATTTAACTGCGGGTAAAGCGCTAGGAATTGCAAATGGCAATATCCAAGGAGCCTTAAATCGCGAAAGCATAGATCGAATTAATCAAAGCACTCAGTATGTCAAAGAGATCACTGAAAACGAAACAAAGGTCTACGGCATAAACACCGGTTTTGGACCCTTGTGTACTACCAAAATATCTGCTGAGGACACCGAGACCCTTCAATACAATATCCTAAAAAGTCATAGTGTGGGTGTAGGCGAGCCAATAGCCCCAAAATTGAGCAAACTGATGATGATTCTGAAAGTGCACTCTCTGGCTCAGGGCTTCTCAGGTATTCAACTGAGTACTTTAGAAAGAATCATTTGGCATATTGACAACGATGCAATCCCTGTTGTTCCCGAAAAAGGCTCCGTAGGTGCATCAGGAGATTTGGCTCCTTTAGCTCACTTGTTCCTACCACTTATTGGCCTTGGAGAGGTTTTCTATCAAGGCGAGAAAATCAGTACTAAGTCACTCTTTGAAAAAACTAACCTCAATTCAATAGCACTTGGTCCAAAGGAAGGGCTTGCATTAATCAATGGAACACAATTTATCGCAGCTCATGCGGTCGAAGTCCTCGATAGACTTCATAACTGTCTCAATCATGCCGATATCATTGGTGCAATGATGATTGAGGCGCTGCAAGGTTCTATCAAACCGTTTTCTCCCGAATTACATGCCTTAAGACCATTCAAGGGCAATCAACATGTTGCCCATCGTGTAAAGACACTGCTGGAAAACTCTGAAATTCTTTCTGCGCATGCTGATTGCGATCGGGTACAAGACCCCTACTCCCTCAGGTGTATTCCTCAGGTTCATGGTACTTCCAGAAACACATGGCTTCACCTAAAAGAATTGCTGGAAGTCGAGTTGAACTCAGTCACCGATAACCCGATTATCCTAAGTGCAGAAGAAACGATCAGTGGTGGTAATTTTCATGGGCAACCTCTGGCATTGCCCTTAGATTATGCCGCACTGGCGGCAGCAGAACTAGGTAATATCTCTGATCGGAGAATTTACCTTTCACTAGAAGGCAAAATTGAAGGCTTGCCCCAACTTCTAATGAATGATACGGGTATCAACTCAGGGTTCATGTTGCCACAGTACACTTCTGCCGCCTTGGTCAGCGAGAACAAAAGTCTTTGCTTCCCTGCCAGTGCCGATAGTGTCCCGACTTCTTTGGGACAAGAAGACCATGTGAGTATGGGGTCGATCAGCGGTAGAAAGGCGTTGGAAATCATTGGGAACCTGGAGCAGATCCTGGCCATTGAATTACTGTGTGCCGCTCAGGCATTCGACTTTAGAAGACCTTTAAAATCAGGTGCAATTCTCGAAGCCTGCCACGCCCATACCCGAGAAAAAATCGATCATGCGGAAGCGGATCGTATCTTCTCCAAAGACATTGAAAAAGCACATCAAATCATTGAAAGCCGCGCCTTCATGGATATCTGCAAAACCGCAGCTACAGATCAACTAACAAGCGATCACCACTCACTATTTGAAGTATACTAGTCATGAATACATTCCATCAAAACCTCCAAGAAGGAATCCCTTCCGTTTTACCAGAAGCACCCGTATTTGATCCGGAAATCAACAGAGCGCCAAAACGTAAGGACATCCTTTCTGATTCCGACAAAAAATTGGCCATCAGAAATGCACTAAGGTATTTTCCAAGCGAATGGCATAATGAACTAGCCTCTGAGTTTTTGGATGAACTAAATACCTATGGCCGAATCTATATGTATCGATTCATGCCAAAGGATTTTGTTTCAGCTCAAGGAATTGACAGCTACCCGGGTAAATCACAACAGGCAAAAGCGATCATGTTGATGATTCAGAACAACCTAGACCCAAAAGTAGCGCAGCACCCTTATGAGTTAATCACTTATGGTGGAAATGGAGCTGTCTTTCAAAACTGGGCGCAGTACAGGCTCGTCATGAAATACTTAGCCGAAATGACGGATGAACAAACATTGGTCATGTACTCCGGTCACCCAATGGGCCTCTTCCCTTCTAGCAAGAATGCCCCTCGCGTGGTAGTCACCAATGGTATGATGATTCCTAACTATTCTAAGCCTGATGACTGGGAAAAATTCAATGCTTTGGGTGTTACGCAGTATGGCCAAATGACAGCAGGTTCTTATATGTATATAGGTCCACAAGGCATTGTTCATGGCACCACGATTACGGTATTGAATGCTGCCCGAATGAAAAGACCCAATGGAGACTTCAGTGGTCTACTCTTCGTGACATCTGGCCTGGGAGGCATGAGTGGTGCCCAACCCAAGGCGGCCAAAATTGCCGGCCTCGTATCAGTGACCGCGGAGGTTAACCCAAAGGCAGCTTACAAACGACAAGAACAAGGCTGGGTAGATTTGGTAATTGAGGATATTGGCGAGCTAATCAGTCAAGTAGAAACTGCTCGAAATACTGGCAGCAACACATCATTCGCCTACTTGGGGAACATAGTAGAGGTTTGGGAAGGTTTTGAGCAAGCCGGGCTGACCATAGATATCGGTTCTGATCAGACCTCGTTACACAACCCATTTGCCGGTGGTTATTATCCTGCAGACATGAGCTATGATGAAGCCAATGTTATGATGGCTGAGCAACCCGATCAATTCAAAGAAGAGGTTTACAAAACGCTTCGGAGACATGCAGCTGCTATTAACAAACAAACGGAAAGTGGCACCTATTTCTTCGACTATGGTAACGCTTTCTTGTTAGAAGCCGGACGAGCAGGTGCTGATGTGTTCAAAGCAAATTCTGAAGAATTCAAATACCCATCTTATGTACAAGACATTATGGGGCCACTTTGCTTTGATTATGGCTTTGGTCCTTTCCGATGGGTTTGTGCTTCTGGTAAGGCTGAAGATTTAGAATCAACCGATGCTATTGCAGCGGCTGTTATCGAGCAAATGCTGGAAGAAGCACCAGATGAGATCAAGCCACAACTTCAGGACAACCTACACTGGGTCAAGGAAGCCCAGAAGAATCAATTAGTTGTAGGGTCTCAAGCACGAATCCTATATGCCGATGCTGAAGGCAGAATGCGAATTGCTCAGGCTTTTAATCAAGCCATTGACAAAGGCGAAATTGGACCAGTAGTATTAGGTCGAGATCATCACGATGTTTCTGGCACTGACTCCCCCTACCGAGAAACTTCTAACATCTATGATGGCTCTCAATTCACAGCCGATATGGCGGTACAAAACTTTGTAGGTGATGCCTTCAGAGGTGCTACTTGGGTTTCACTCCACAACGGTGGCGGTGTCGGCTGGGGAGAAGTCATCAATGGCGGTTTCGGCATGTTACTTGACGGTTCAATCGAAGCTGAAGAAAGACTCAAAAGCATGCTGTTTTGGGATGTTAACAATGGAATTGCCCGAAGAAACTGGGCACGTAACCCACATGCCATGAGTGCCATTGACCGAGCCATGGCATCAGAACCCAAGCTAAAAGTAACGAAACCTCAATTGGTTGAAGACGAATTAATTAACAACCTATTTACGTCACTCTGAATTTATTTCAGGGTCTAAGAGATGCTGAAACACTCAGAAGCTTCGAGGCAGTATGACGATTCATAATCAAAAACAGTAACTTCAATCATGCAAAAAGTCTTCATTAATATCGGTACACTCCTTCAAACCAGAGAGCCGGGCACTAAAATTCTACGTGGTGCATTGATGGCTGATGTTCCCTCATTGAAGAATGCGTGGCTAAAGACCAATGATGGCCTTATTGAGGATTACGGTTTTATGAATGATTTTGTAGAGGACAATGCATATGAAGTGGTTGACCTGAAAGGCCGCATGGTCTCCCCTACCTTTGTAGATTCCCATACCCACTTGGTGTTTGCTGCGGATCGTGATGAAGAGTTTGTCATGAAGATCAAAGGCATGGATTACCAGTCCATTGCTGCAGCAGGTGGAGGAATTATAAACTCTGCCAAAAAGTTAGAGGGGACGTCACTGGAGGAATTACTCGATGGAGCTAGACAGCGGTTATCAGAAGCCATTGCCAGTGGCACTGGGGCTATAGAGATCAAAAGTGGGTATGGTCTTACCATGGAAGCAGAAATCAAAATGCTTCAGGTTATTGCGCAATTAAAACAAGAATTCGCAATCCCCATTAAGTCTACTTTCCTGGGTGCACATGCTTTTCCCCATGCGGATCATGACAAATACATGAAAACGCTTTTACAAGAGATGCTACCCGAAGTATACTCACAGCAATTAGCCAACTACATTGATTGCTTTTGTGAGGAAGGCTATTTCTCAGTGGATCAAATGTGCCACATTCTGGAGGCTGGTGAGAAATATGAGCTAAAGCCAAAAGTCCACGTCAATCAGTTCAATGCCATCGGAGGTGTTGAAAAGGCCATTGAGTTTGGCGCTGTTTCTGTAGATCATTTGGAAGTATTACCAGAATCTGAAATGGTCCTACTGAAAGACTCAGATACAATCCCTGTCGCACTTCCTGGCTGCTCATTCTTCATTAATATCCCTTTCGCTCCAGCAAGAAAGATCATCGAAAATGGATTGCCATTAGTGTTGGCTTCGGATTTTAACCCTGGTTCCGCACCATCATTCAACATGAGTTTGATAAACAGTCTGGCCACGATGAAAATGAAACTATTGCCGGAAGAAGCTTTCAATGCCACAACCTACAACGCAGCACATGCTTTAGAACTGGAATCGGAAGTTGGAAGTATCAGCAAAGGGAAACGTGCCAATTTCATTGTCTCCAAACCCAATAGAACCTTGAATTCCATTGCCTATAATTTCGGTGTCGACTGGATCGATTCGGTGTATATCAGAGGTGAAAAATTCTGATTAGCCATGACCAAAGAATTGCATTTTCACTAAACATTTTGGTGTTTCTTTTTGATAGAATAGGGTTAAACGAATACTAACCTTAATCTATGATATTGCGACAAAGCATTGGTGTTTTAAGCCTCCTGATGTTTATGTTATCGACAGTGAGCCTCAGGTCTCAGACTGACGAGGGTCGCGATTTTTGGTTCAGTTTTAACCCGAATGCAATTCCACAAGGTTCTAATCCCTTCGGCCCACCTCATGACTCCTTCATTGACCTTATTGTACTAATCTCCAGCAGAGAGGAAGCCAAAGTCAAAATAAACGTATTTGGTACAGGAACAGAATTTGATATAGTTGTTCAGCCTGGAACTATCTACAGACAAAAGATCGAAAGAATAAACTCGATAAATTTTGACCCCAGTGTACCCATAGGTGCACTAGAAAATTCAATTCACCTGAGCTCTGATGTTGATGTAAGTGTTAGAATAATCAACGGAAACTTAAGTAGTAGTGCGGCATCCATTGTTTTACCCACACATGCATTAGGAAAAAGATATGTGGTTTCGGGATATATAGACGACCTTGACAATATCAAAGGTAGTGTAAGGTCGCAGGTTGTCATTGTCGCAACCAAAGACAGCACAAAAGTCCAATTCACTCCAACGGAGGGCACTATTTGGAATGCGCATGATAAAGGTGTCACTGCTACAATTGAACTGAACAAAGGTGAAGTCTATAGATTCCGTTCAGCCTTTGACCTTACAGGCACTTTAATTGAATCAACCGATGAGTGTAAACCAATAGCAGTGTTTAGCGGAAACTCTTATACGGAAGTCACCGGTGGACAAAATTGCTTCGCCACGAGGCAAGTGCCCAGTCTAAATAGTGGGTTTACAGAATATAGAGATGGCTATAGTGATGATCACCTTTTCAATCAGCTGTCACCTATCAAATCCTGGGGCACAGAATATATAGCCCTTCCCTTTGGGCTTCGAAAAGGCTTTGTGTTACAGGTAAGTACCGCTTCGGATAACACCATAATAACGATTGGCAATGATGAATATCAACTCAATACAGGTGAATTTTTGAGGACTTTGCACAATGAAGCAGTAACAATAAAAGCAGACAGGCCAATTCAGGTAGCCCAGCTCGCTCAGTCTCAAAGCTGTGATCACCCACCTGGTGTAAACAATCCTACCAACCCTGCCGATCCGTTAATGCTAATGCTTAATCCAAATGAACAACTTGCTACCAGAGCACATATCGACACTTGGGAGGAAAGGTTCTTTTTTTACAACCTGAGCGTTGTGGTAAGAACGGATGAGATTGATAGTTTCGAAATCTCACAAATTGCCAACAGTGATATAGACTTTCATGTTATAGGCGGAAATCCCGAATACTCTTTTGCCATAATCCCACTTGAGGAAAACCAAAACTACATAGTAAACTCAAAGGGGTTTATCGGTTATTTAAGTGCGTTTGCACTCAATGTTGGTTATGGTTATCTCGTAAGCGCAGGAACACGTAACCTTCTGGCGGATATCATTCTTTCCAATGATAACCTAGGTATAATTACCGATGAGGCATGTGCCAACCAAGGCATCAACTTTGAGGCAACTTTCAATGATTTTGATGCTCTGGAACCTAGGTTTACCGACTTTCAGTGGGACTTCGGTGATGGGCAATCAGGAACAGGGCAGTCGACCAATCACATCTATCAAGAAGCTGGTGATTACACCATCACCCTAGTGGCCTCAAAAGGAGATGGAGATTGCAGAACGGAAGAAACATTCTACCGAGACATCACTATTCTTCCCTTCGGAATAGAAGAGATAATTGGACCACAATCTGTCTGCCCAGACGTAGAAGGAGTCGGGTATTACATTGATGGACATCCAGGCAATACATACAACTGGAGGGTCAATGGTGGAACAATTGTCCAAACGTCAAATGATCAGCAGAGGATTTGGGTAGATTGGGACATCACCAATGCCAACGCATCAGTCGAGATAGTAGAATCAAACGCCCTTGGGTGTATTGGAGACACTTTGAAACTAGACATTAGAATTAATAAAGCCTTAGAACCACCAGCTCCAAAACCACTCAATAGTGCATTCAAAGAAGTCTGCTTTCAGGATTTTCGAAGCGTGAGCTATTTCACACCACAAACTGCCGGGTCGGAATATTTCTGGGAAATAGAAGGAGGAAGTTTTACGGGTGGAAACACGGGCAACCAAGTTACAGTCTCATGGAATGGAGTTGGAAGCGGAAAAATTTGGTTCAGGGAAAACAACCCGACAATCGATGCTTGTGAGGGAGTTTCGGATACGCTTCAAGTCACAGTTTTGGAAGATATTGTTTCGACACCGATCATTACGAATCTCAGTTGCTTCCAAAATTCAGATGGAGAGGTTTTACTTGAGGTAAGCGGAGGAAAAGGACCATACGAAGCCATATGGACAGATGGTAGTCAAGGGCTTTGGAGGAATGGTCTGACTGCCGGTAGCTATAGCGCAACAATCTATGATGCAATAGGCTGTTTACAAAATGTATCTGTTAATGTAGCAGAACCTGAAGAACTAATTGCGGAGATAGAAACCCAGTCAACGCTGTGCTTTCAAGAGAATAACGGAACGGCTACTCTCATTATTAATGGTGGAACCGCACCTTATCAGGCCTTTTGGAATGGAGCCAATATACCCGGTGGTCTAGTCAATAACAATCTTGGTGCTGGCTCTCATTCCGTGCGAATCCTTGATGTACAGGGTTGTGAGTTGTCTATGTCCTTCGATATTACTCAACCTGACCCACTCTTTGCGGTCACGACCGATTCCCCTTCATGTCCAGAGAATAAAACAGGAACTATTTTCGTGGAAGCGAGTGGAGGAACCAGACCATACACATATCGTTGGAATACAAGCCCACCACAAGATGCTCAATTGATTAAAGGACTGTCGGCTGGAAATTACTCTGTCACGGTAACCGATGCGAATGGATGCACTTTTACATTTGACGATGAACAGATCAGAGAAAAGTACCCGAGAATTCAAATGCCTAATGCTTTCAGTCCTAATGGTGATGGTGTCAATGATCAGTTCCAAGCGGTGTATGAATGTACCGCTAGTTTTCAAATGAAAGTATTTAATCAATGGGGAGAAATGGTATTCTTCTCTGAAAACATTGATGCAGGCTGGGATGGCTCGTTCAAAAATACCGAAGCTCCGTCAGGTAAATACTCTTTCATTATTAGTTATTCGGCCGAGGTCAATGGACAACCTTTCAACGAAACTGTCAGGGGAACAGTAAGGTTAGTTAGGTAATGATCTAATTTACCAAAGTGTAAACTTCATTAGGAGTCTGTAAACCCTTGTGAATTTGGAATCGTAACAGTCCCTCCGTCAAGCTGAAATCTACACCTACTATGTCATTATCGTCAACACAGTAGCGACCATTAGGTTGTTTGCAATCCACATTGGGATCAAAGAAATACGTCATGACATCATCATAGGTGGTACCATTGATAGTCATGCTTGTGGTTCGTTCAAAAGTGGAAGGATCCATTGTGGTGCCATCAAAGAAGATATAAATATTGGCATCACCCATACTGATCACCATTTGAAGATCTGAAGAAGAAGTATCATCCCTGAACTTATTCAATTCGACCGTTAGATCAGGAATACCTCCAGAAACATCAAACCGTTGTGAAGCATTGGTGGAACATGCGTCAAGATCGGGGGAACCAAAACCTCCACAAGTTTTGCCACTATCCTCGACATCTGTACCCCGAAAACGGAGTGTTACTTCATTCCCTGAAGCATTCTGAAATGTTCTATTTGAAGCAGTCTGATACTTCAAGTTACTAAGTTCGGATTCCTCAAATGGTAGATCACACTTTTTGCAACATCCAGTAACCAGTAATGAGAATATGAAACCACAAAGTAGTATTGACTTTTTCATAGATCTTAATCAATGCAACATAGTTGCAATATCTGAAATATAAGCGTAGACTAATTAACTCTAGAGAGAATTAACATAGACATAATACAAGACACAACTAAATGCTTTTCAGTTGCAAGAGATTCCTTTCAATAAGCTGTCTGTTCAAGACTAGTAATCTATTGGTCTTCCAAAACAAAACCCTTGCCGTGGACATTGGTAATTTTCACCTCAGGATCTTGGCTTAGGTATTTGCGGAGCTTAGAAATGAAGACATCCATACTCCTCCGATTGAAGTAATCGCTCTCCCCCCATATTTCTTTCAGTGTAGTTTGCCGATCTAGAATCTGCCCTTTCCTTAAGCAAAGCTGCTTCAATATTTCAGCTTCTTTGGTGGTAATCGTTTGTTTTTCCCCTTTGAAGACAAGTGTTTGATTAGGATAGTCAAAGCTGTATTGGCCGATCTGGTAGATTATGGATTGATTCGCTTGTCTGTGCAAACCACTCCTTTTCACGATAGCATTGATCCTGGCAATCAATTCTTCCTCATCTACTGGCTTAACGATGTAGTCATCGGCACCTGCCTTGAAGCCTTTCAGTTTATCAATTTTCAAGGCCTTAGCCGTAAGAAAAATCAATGGCACTTCAGGTGATCTACGTTTGATCTTTTCAGCCAGTGTAAACCCATCCATTTTGGGCATCATTACGTCTAATATGCACAAATCAAATGAGCTTTCTTCGAAGGTATCTAGTCCTTGCACCCCATCCTTAACCCAATTTACTTCGAACTCATGCACCTTAAGATATTCTTTAAGGATATACCCCAGATTATCATCATCCTCTACCAATAAAATACGGACTTTAAGGCTCATTATCTCACAGGTAAGTATATGTTAAATTCGCTTCCCTCATTCTTTCTACTATTAAGATTAATCCGGCCTCTATGTGCCTCAATTACACTTTTTACATAGCTTAAACCCAATCCAAAACCCTTCACATTGTGTAAATCACCCGATCCTGCACGGTAGAATTTGTCAAAAATAAACTTCTGCGTATGCTCACTCATTCCTATACCGTTGTCTTTGATAATGAGCGTAATTCCTTTATCCGTTCCCAAAGTACTTACCAGAATTTCAGGTTGACTCTCAGTATACTTCACGGCATTGTCTAAAAGGTTGTAGATAATATTATTCAAATGGGTTTCGTCAGCAAAAATCGAGGGGTTCTCGGCATTCAAATCTAGTATCAATTGCCCCTGTTTTTCATTGATGATCAGCTCAAAATTCTTAGATACCCTTTCGATTAAATCATGAAGATTTAACTGCTTCTTTTCAAGTTTGAAATTACCTGAATCGATAAGTGCCATCTGCAGAATTTTATCAACCTGACTCTTCAGACGCTTACCTTCATTGTCGATAAGTTCAGTATACTTCAATAAGCGATCAGACTGTTTTACTTCATCTGATTTTCTTAGCAATCCCGATGCAAGAGATATTGAAAAGATTGGAGTTTTGAACTCATGCGTTAGATTATTGATGAAGTCATTCTTCAGGTCTGATAACTTCTTCTGCTTATTAATGGTAATGACTGTATAAGAAAAAGCCGCAATTAGGATAAGTAGAAGTAATAAGGAAGTTCGTAACAAAGGTCCATTCTCACCCACGAAACCACCCAACTCGTTGGGGTAGTCGATGCTTACATCAAGGGCCGTATACTCCCCATCACCATGCTGACCATGCCCCATCCCCACATTTGGCCCACAGAGACACATAAAATAGTCATGACCTACAATCTCCTCGATTCGTGGATTACGCGCCCTTTCCTCTTCTCCAGAATAATGGTAGCAACGCCTGCTCGCTCCCATCAATACTTTAAGTTCGTAGTCAATATTGAGTTTATTGAGGTCAAAAACATCATCAATATTTCGCTTTAAATTGACTAGAATGGGGTCTTTTGGCGCATCTTCGAAAGACTCTAACACAAAATACTTTTCTTCTCCTTCATATGAATTGACCAGGTCCCTCAAAACCTTATCCTTGCGAATAGCATCTTGTAAATCGCTGATATATTCGGGTACCAGAAGTTTGAATTGCTGCTGATAAACCTCTACATCAGCCCTGATCAGCTTCAATTGTACGTTTAGCAATCCTATCACAGAAAGTGCTACTGCACCTATTACTATGTATATGGTCAATTTAGAAAGCCTCACTGTATAGTATTTCTTCGAAATTAAAGATAACCCGACAGATTCTGAATGGCTTAACCTTTCGTTAACACTTTTAACAGATCATTGGCTAAGCTTAACATCGCGTTCGCCCTTTGGCTTTCATTCTGGTCATAGTTTTGGGGAAACTTAAAACAACAGAAATGAAAGGTCAAAAACTCAAAAATACGCTCGTTGCAATAGGCGTGTTACTGGCAATTGTCATTCTTACAACCGAGCCGGTCAAAGCTCAGGATAGCAAACCACATTATAAGTGCACACCCTGTGGCTGTAGTCAAGATGATGTTCTTGTCGCTGGTCCTGGAAACTGCTCAAGCTGCGGTATGAAGTTGATCAACATTCACAATCCCGATGAAGGTTTGGCTTACAATAATCTCAACAGCGCACAAGTTTGTGAGTTGCTTGAAAAAGATCCAGATGTAATATTACTAGACGTGCGTTCTGAAGGTGAATTCACACAAAGAACTACCAAGATTGGAAGGTTCAAAAATGCCCTCAACATACCTGTTAGCGAAGTTGCCGATCGCATTGATGAACTAAAACAGTACAAGGAAAAAACTATTCTCGTATACTGTTCAATAAGTGCCAGAAGTCCAAGAGCCAGTGCTGTTTTAGCTGAAAACGGATTTAAGAAAATCAAAAACTTAATGGGAGGACTCAATGCTTGGAATGAGCAATCGCTTGAGAAACTACCTTGCCGAGACACATACACGACAAAACAATAGGTCATGTTAGAACTGCTCAAAAGTATCTCCCGCATTGGTGATCAATTACTACCAAAAAATCCATACAAGTCCTTTATCAGTAAATATCCAGCATTCCAACAGACGCATCATATTGATGAATTAAGATCAAATGACTTTAAACGCTTAGATGAACAAGAACACACTTATTTGGACTTCACTGGTGGGCAACTTTTTGGAGAAAGTCAAGTGCGGAAGCATCACGACTTTCTCTGCAACACCATTCTTGGTAATCCGCATTCCATCAACCCCAGTTCAGCTCTTGCCGAGGAACACATACAAGCCACCCGAAGAAAAGTACTGGACTACTTCAATGCACATGATGACTACATATGTGTGTTTACTTCAAATGCCTCAGCAGCCCTAAAAATCATCGGAGAATGTTATCCCTTTGACCAACAAAGCAGGCTCTTAATGACTTTCGATAATCACAATTCTGTCAACGGCATTCGAGAGTTTGCGAGGAAGAAGAACTGTCCTTTTTCATACAGTCCTTTGACCAACGAACTCAGAATAAACGAGGAGCAGCTCAACTTAGAACTATCCAGAAGGGGATTGAACAAGTTATTTGCCTTTCCTGCCCAATCCAATGTATCGGGTGTTAAACATGACCTCAGTTGGATTAGTAAGGCGCAAGAACAAGGTTGGGACGTACTCTTGGATGCTGCGGCATTTGTACCTAGTGACGAGCTGGACCTTCAAGTGTATCAACCTGAATTCGTCTCCCTCTCATTTTATAAAATCTTTGGCTATCCCACGGGGCTAGGTGCTCTACTAATTAAGAAAACAGCTTATGACAAATTGCAAAAACCTTCTTTTGCCGGAGGCACTATTACCATTGTGAGTGTTCAAGGCGATGGTCACTACTTAGAAAAACAAGCAGCACGCTTTGAAGAAGGCACGGTGAATTATTTAGACATTCCAGCGATCAAATTCGGCCTGGAATATATCGAAGCGATAGGCATTTCGAATATTAAAAACCGGGTCAACTCTTTAACCGGGTACTTGGTAGATAAATTAACAAGGCTCAGGCATGCTAACGGAAAACCGCTGATCGAAATCTATGGACCTAGAAATATGAAAGGTCGTGGTGGAACCATTGCCTTGAATTTCTTTGACCCCGATGGTGTAATGCATGACTTTCTGTCTCTCGAGCAACAGGCCTTTGAACGCAACATCTCTATCCGAACAGGATGCTTTTGCAATCCAGGTATAGATGAAACTAATCACCAACTCAAAGCTGATAAACTCAAGGCTTATTTCAATAAAGAAGGCCAAAAAGACTACTTCGATCTGATAGAGTTTATTGGTCAAAAGAGAGGAGCTGTCCGAGTGTCCATTGGCTATGTCACGAATTTCAATGACCTTGAAACATTTTTACTCTTTTGTAAAACCTTTCTAAATAAAAAGGTCGCTTTATAAAGAATAAAGCGACCTTTCAATAAGCTAATGGGACTTCTACTCTCCCTCATTAGGCTCAGTAGGAACATGTTTCAGCGACTCTTCGATAGCAGCTTTCTCTTCCTCTTCCGTCATTTTAGGAATAGGCTTGACTGCGGCTAATTCCTTTTTTACAGCTTCGTAGAGCTCTTCGCTCACATGGTCGGGGGCCTGTGCTTCTGCAATTTGCTCATCAACTGAGGGTGCAGTAGGTTCTTCAACCTTATCCAGGCTTGCTAGAAATTCATCTTTTAATTCTTGTGTGGGTAGGCTGTCGAGAATAAATTGTTTGTTCTCTTCTAAGCTTTCTTTAAGTGCCATAGTTTTTGTGCGTTTAAAATATATGTGAATTGATTTATGATTAAAAATAGTGAATTCGACTCAAAGCACAACAAAAAGTAAAAGTGCTCAAGCCTCTAGCACAAACCCTTTGCCATGCACATTGGTGATTTTTACCGTTGGATCGTGCTCTAGGTACTTTCGCAGTTTATGAATAAATACATCCATACTTTTTCGATTAAAAAAATCACTCTCCCCCCAAACCACCTTCAAAGCTTTATTTCTATCAAGTACCTGATTCTTTTTCTCACAGAGCAACTGTAATAGCTTAGCCTCTTTACCAGTCAACCGTTGTATTTGCTCATTGTGAATCAAGGCTTGATTGCTTGAATCGAAAAGGTATTCACCAATGGCATACACATCATCATGATATCCATTCGAATGTTCTCGATTCGTTCTTTTGATCAAAGCTCTCACTCTGGCAATAAATATCTCCTCGTCAATAGGCTTTACTACAAAGTCGTCACAGCCTATCCTAAAACCCTTAAGTTTATCGATCTTAAGACTCTTCGCTGTTAGGAAAATAAAAGGTACTGACCGATCGTGGTCTTGAATCTCTCTGGCGAGTGTAAAACCATCTTTCAATGGCATCATAATGTCCAAGATACATAGGTCAAAGTCATCGCTCTTAAAAGTGGTCAAGCCTGCTACACCATCCCGCTCCCAGGTCACTGAAAAGTCATTGATCTCCAGGTATTCTTTTAGAATGTAACCGAAGCTTTCATCATCTTCAACTAGTAGAATTTTGCCTATCATCATACTGAAGGAAAGTACATTCTAAATTCGCTGCCTTGGTTTACCTTACTAGTCAACCCAATATTCCCACTATGTGCCTCAATTATCTTTTTTACATAGCTCAATCCCAAACCGAAGCCCTTCACATTATGGAGATTCCCTGATTCTGCTCTATAGAATTTGTCAAAAATGTATTTTTGAATCTCCTCCCCGATCCCAATACCATTGTCCTTAATGATTATTTCAATACCGCTTTCACTGTCGAAAGTCTTAATAGAAATTGTCGGTACATCGACTGTATATTTCGAGGCATTATCTACCAGGTTGTAGATCACATTGACTAAATGAGTTTCGTCTGCCATTACGATGGAATGGCTGGCATTAAGGTTGAGTTCTATACTACCCTTACGCTTGCTCACTACGAGTTGCATACTCTCGACAACTTTGGTGATCGCCTCATGAACATCCAATTCCTTTTTGTTCAGAGAGAAATTACCAGAGTCAATCATAGCGATTTGAAGCACTTTATCGACCTGACCTTCCAGGCGTTTACTTTCATGTTCGATTAGGCCTAGGTAATTCGCCTTTTTCCTTTCATTCTCATCGACCGAATCGCGCTTTAGCATACTGGTTGCCAATGAGATAGATGCAATAGGTGTCTTAAACTCATGCGTAAGGTTATTGATGAAATCATTCTTTATGACAGAAAGCTTTTTCTGGCGTTGGATAATGACTAGTGTGTAGGCAAAACAGCAAAGCAAAAGCACAATGAAGACAATAGAGAGGATCAAAGCCCCGCTGGATTGTGCAAAAACATAGGAGTCCTGGCTCGGAAAGAATACAGCCAAATGATACTCACCGTCCTGGTCATTACCATTTGAGCATGTTAGTACAGTCCATGAATGTCCTCTCTCTTGAGGATTTTCACAGCTGGCCAGTTCAAAATCCAAACTGCTCCCCTCGTCTCCCAGCACAAAGCTATAAAGGCCATCTTCTCTTCGTGTTTTAGAGTGCTCGTAGACAGCGTACTCATAGGAAAGATTCAACGAGTATGTCTCAAAAACCCCATCAATCAGAGTTCTGAGTTGTTGATCCACTTCCGGATCGTTTAGCCCCCCATTTTTCTTCACGCGCTGTGCAGCCTTGTGCAAAAGTTCAGCATAGGCTGGAGTCTTGGAGAAGCGTTCACCAATCATCCCAGAACAGAGGTCAACTTTCTGCAAAAAAATCTGCTTATGCGTCTCCATGGATGAATTCAAGTTCTTGACTTGAATCATAGATAAGCCCAGAAGCGCAATAGTGGCCAAGCCGATAACCAAGCCGATGGATTTCTTTGATAAGTTCATGATATCAGTAGATCGAAAATACGTGATTTAAGTGCCTTATGTTAGAATTTAACTTTTGCTTAACCATTTTAATTTTTCGATAAACAAGCTTAACTCCCTTTTAATCCACTCATGATTCGACCACGCGTATGTTTGAAGAAACAGCAGCCCAATGGTCAAAATATTTTTCAATCTTCTCCTACGAAACTTCCTCAAACACAAACTCCTTAACAGCTTCAATATTTTAGGTCTCTCTTTAGGCCTCACAGCTGCCATCTTGATAATTTTCTATGCTGATCACCAGCTGAGCTATGACAGCTTCCATAAGGATGCCGAGAACATTTACAGACTAGAAGCTACAACCAACACACCTGACTGGTCTTCTAACCTTGGTTTTGAGCATACCCGCGAACTTGGAGCCGGCACATACCCTGAAATTCGAAATATCGTTCAGGTCAACAATCAGGGTGAGACATACATCTCGGCAAATGGAAAACGGTGGGCTGAAAAGAGCATCAAAAAAGTGGCGCCCGGAAGTCAGTTCTTTCAACTGTTCGACTTTGAAATATTGGAGAGGGTGAAAGACAACGTATTGGAAACCCCGTATTCGGTCATATTGACCCAGTCGACTGCTGAAAGATATTTTGGAGATACACCCGCCATCGGTCAAGTAATAAAACAAGATTCTATTTCGATGCTGGTCACCGGTGTAATAGCCGAAATTCCGTCCAACTCTCATCTCAGCTTTGATATACTCTATACTGATCCTGTTTCTTTTTCCAATAACCACTTTCACACCAACAGCTATATACAACTGGTAGATGGCGCCAAAGCCGAACAACTAGAGGCTAAGATTCTTGCTATGACGGGTGTCGCCTTTAACGAATTCCATGAACTGTCCAATGTCAAGCTTCAACCCCTTGAGGATATTTATTTCCATTCACAAGCGAGTTTTGGAGCTGGTGGAAAAGGGGATCAGCTTCAGTTAATCGTATTCATTGTAATAGGATCGCTCATTCTGTTGATATCAGTTTCCAACTACGTCAATTTATCGTTGGCGATATATTCGAATAAATCAATGGAAGTGGGCATGAGAAAAGTACTGGGAGAATCTCGTGTCAAAATCATTCAAAACTTTTTCTTAGAAGCCCTCTCTACTTCTCTTTTGGTAATCCCCCTTGTGGTTTTAATTCTCCAGATCACCCTACCCCTTTTCAATAGCTTCATGGGGTTGGAGATCCAAAATCAACTAGCGATTAATCCCACTTATTGGTTTGTAGGCGTGTTATTTCTGGCATTCCTTAGTGGACTTACAGTAGTTTACCCAACGCTAACACTTACACGCATAAAAACTGCTGACCTTCTTAAAAGCAGAAATGCTGTGCATACTTCAGGGGGAATTAAGCTCAGGAACATTCTGATTTTCTCTCAATTCATCATGCTCTTCGTTCTCGGAATATCTGCATGGTTTATGAATCGTCAGATCAGTTATTTGGATAATAAGGACATGGGCTTTGATGCACGGAATATTGTCAAGATTACAAATGCCTTTGATATAGGCGACATGAACGCCTTCCAGCTTTATAAAACCAAACTCCTTTCCTACCCACAGATTTCTGGAGTTTCATTTGGCCCAATGATGGGTGATGGTATGAATCCTCTAGCCTACAAGCCTGAAGGTGAGGACGAGATATTTGAGAACCTCCTCTCCTATGGTGTTGACATCGACTACTTTGAGGTTATGGGCATGGATATTTTGGATGGTGATTTCAAAACTGTACTTCTTTCATCTGAGGCTGGTCAGGTGATCTCCCTGGTTAATGAAAGCTTCATCAAGAAATACGGTTGGGAAGATGAACCTATTGGGAAGAAAATTATCTTAAGACCCGGTACTGAAAATGAGTTGAATCGTAAAGTCTCGGCAGTATTTAGAGACTTCCATTTCTTCAGCCTAAAAGAAAAAATCACGCCTCAGATCATATCCTTAACACCTCAACCCCAATTTGTTAACACCAACATCCTTGTTAAGGGAACCACGAATGACAGTCAGGCCATCGTAGACATTATGCAGAAAGAATGGAATTCCATCAAACCCAACCTACCGATGCAATATGATTTCATGGATGATGCGGTGAAAAGGCTCTATATAGAAGAAAAAAGAACGGGTAACATCAGTGTTATCTTTTCCCTGCTTGCCGTACTCCTTTCCGTCATGGGCTTGATTGGATTTATGGTTTACATCATTGGTCTCAAGTCAAAAGAAATAGCCATCAGAAAGGTTTTGGGAGCTTCTCTAGCACAAATTGTTACTTTTCTCAATCGACAGCTTTTCTTAATTATCCTACTTGCTGCTGTCATAGGCAGTGCCCTGAGTTTTTGGCTCTTACAAAGTTGGTTAAGAGATTACGCATACGCCATTAAACTAAGTCCTGTGACTTTTGTCATCGCTGCTATGGCAGTATATGGCATTGTCTTTCTTATCACTTGCATACAATCTTTCAAGTCAGCCTTGTTAAACCCCACTTTAGCCTTGAAAAATGAGTAAAAAGCACAAATGGATCTTTTTAGGGATGATTGCCATTCCCTTCGCAATTGCCTTGGGTTTCAGAGCTTTTGATAACTATCAGTTTCATCAAAAAATCATTACTAATAGAGAACAACAGCCTGATAAGTCATTTACTCCCTCCGATGATGACTGTATACATTTCCTACTAACATTTGGTGAAAGCCTGGATAAACTCAAGTCCAAACTCTAAGGAAAAATCAGTACCATCCATTTGCAAAATCATTTGTACAACAAAATAGTAAGTAATTCGTAAATTGACTGTAAAGTCAAAAAACTTACAAGATGAATCGCTTACTTAAAACCATATGGATAATCATTTTTCTCATACCGATAATACCCTGCAGCGCTCAATCAGGCACTGATAAGCTTCTAAAAATGACTCTCATCTCGCAAAAAGTGGGAGACACATGGGTTCTCAAACAATCAGAACAGTTTCAGTATACTTCCTTTGGACAATTAAAGTCTCACACCATGTCTCTTTTGAAGGATGATCAATGGATTAATAGTAGCAGATTACAATTCGAATACGACTCCATTAGCCATTTAGAAACGCTCCGTTACTGGCAATTGTGGAAAGAAGGAGAATGGTCATCAAACCTTCGATTTAGACCAGTAAGAGATCCTAATGATCGACTCATTGAAGAAAAAGTGGACAAGAAGGATGAATCAAATTGGTTGCTAGCAAGAAAAAACACAAGCTCATTTTCAGAAGTTGGAGGGCTGAAGCAAGAACAAGTATACCTGAATCTTAATGGAGATGATTGGGAATTCAGTTGGAAGGACATTTATACGTATAACGAAGGGAAACTTGTAAAGAAAGTTGGATATAGCTGGAAAAATGGAACCTGGGCCAAGGGGATGATCATCAAGTATTCGTACAATTTGGATGGTCTGAGAACTGAAGAGTTAATGATCAGAGTAATTAATGGAGAAGAATCCAATTGGAGGAGGACTTCATTCTCTTACAAAAATGGACTCAAGACGTTTGCAAAATTAGAAGTATCAAAAGATGGTCAATGGGTCGAAAATCAGCTTCACACTTTCACTTATCTAGATCAAAAATTTCTAATCAACTGATACATGAAAGGTAATTATCTCGGTGAATTTGAAGAATTAGTTATGCTCACCTGTGCCTACCTGAAAGATGAAGCTTATGGCATCAACATTGTCGAAGAAATAAAATCAAAACTGGATCGATCCGTAAGGCTTAGCGCGGTTCATATGACTCTTTATAGACTAGAAGACAAGAAGTTAGTAGAATCACATATGGGCGGATCTACTACTCAAAGAGGTGGTAGAAGAAAGCGAATTTTTAGGATTACCAGTGCTGGCATGGAAATGCTAAAAACCACACAGAGAGGGCGCATCAGTCTATGGAATCAAGTACCTGAACTTAAACTCAATTGATCCAAGATGAAAACACCTCACAAATGGGTTCTTAAATTAATTCATAGGATATGCCCTGAAGAATTACAAGAGGGTATCATAGGAGACCTCATTGAACAGTATGATATCAATAGGAGTCGCTCAAATAAGTTCATCGCCAACTGGCTATTCATTTTCAATGGACTTCAATTTATCAGGTTGGGCATGCTCAAAAGGAGACATCAATATCGAAAACCAAACGCAACATCCATGCTTCTTAGTTATCTCAAAACCACCTTCAGAAATATTCGAAAACAGTCTGCATATTATTGCTTCAATTACATCGGGCTCACTTTGGGGTTGACTTGTTGTGCTTTGGCCATATTATATGTTCGGTACGAACTCAGTTATGACGATTTTCATCATGAACCCAAAAACACGTATCGTGTTACGGGCGAAATTAACAACCGAGCATGGTTCCCTTCTATTCAGGATATATATGCCGAAAGGCTCATGAATGGTACTTTTCCTGAGATCAAGAAAGTCGCAAAGTTTAGGAGAACACCCCAGCAATTTGCCATTTATGGAGATCAACGCCTACCTACTCGCACTTTAGTCACCAATCCTGGGTCTGAATTATTCGACATCTTGAATTTAGAATCCTCAGAAGGCAATCCAAAAGAAATGCTAGCTGAACCTAATTCCATTGTAATGACAGAAAGTTCAGCGAATGCATTGTTGGGAGATTCTCCACATCTCGGCAAGATCATTAAATGGGATTCGCTAACACTTAAAGTGAGCGGCATTCTGGAAGACATACCCGACAATAGCCATTTGACTTTCAATGCCCTCATTGCAGCTGACATACAGTTTTACGGAGTCTTCACTTATATGATATTGGAAGATGATACGGACCTCAATGCGCTGGAGGAGAAAATTGTCTCATTAGATATCCCTGACAATCAGTTCCCAATTAAAGAAATCGCACTTCAACCCATTGAGGCAATTCACCTGGCTGATCCACTTACTTTTGAACTAAAACCACCAGGTGACAAAGGCTACCTCTATTTATTTTCCAGTGTGGCCCTCTTCATACTCATCATTTCTTGCACCAACTATATCAATTTATCCACAGCAATCTATGCAGGGCGCACAAAGGAAGTAGCCATCAGAAAGGTTTTGGGCAGCTCAAAAAGGAATCTCAATTTCCAATTTATGTCAGAATCGTTATTGCTAGCATTTCTCACTTTGCCGCTTGTGATACTGACGGTAGAGCTATTACTTCCAACATTCAGGAATTTTGTAGATGTACAACTGAACAACGAATTTTTAACCTCTCCCCAACACATAGCCATGCTGCTGGTGATCACACTCTCAGTTGGTCTCATAGCCGGTATTTATCCAGTTGTTGCTATGAACCGATTCTCACCCCTGAAGCTTTTTCGAGGTAAAAACTTTGTTGGATCGCATAAAATGTCATTGAGGAAAATATTGCTTACCATTCAATTCACTTTACTCATCTTCTTAAGTGCTGGAGCCTATTTTATAAATCAACAGCTTCGTTTCATACGTCACAAAGACCTCGGCTTTGCCAAAGAAGGCATCATCAAAGTTTCAAATGCTTACAACATTAGATCAGGGGAGCAATACAATGCGATTAAGACCCAAAGCTTATCAAGTCCGCATGTTCTCGGCTTCACAACAGGTATGCCTCCTGGGACAGAGAATTATGGACTGCCTTATCAGGCAGAAGGGCATGAAATAAGAAACGATGCGCTATCCTTCGGCACCGATCCGGACTTTTTTGAAGTAATGGAAGTAGAAGGAGTATCAGGAGAATTTTTCGAAAAAGGACCTATGGACTTACCAAGGCTTTCTCTTCTAGTTAATGAAAAATTTGTAGAAACAATGGATTGGAAAGACCCAATTGGAAAGACCATCACGCTCAGCCCAGGTCGAAACAATCAAAGAGATAGAATAGTAGCGGGCGTCTTCAAAGATTACCATACCCTTTCGCTACACAATGAAGTAGTCCCTCAATTCATTTTTGTCAGAAACGGATTGGCAAGCCCTTCTGAAAACATAATGGTCAAAATTAACATGAAGAACATTCGATCCTCCTTAGAAGCTATTGAGAAAGCCTGGTACTCGGTGTTGCCTGATGTCCCCATTGAGTACGAATTCATGGAAGAAGATATTCAGGCTGCATATGTTCAAGAGCAAAGGGTAGGAAGGCTCAGTGTAATCTTAAGCACCTTAGCCGTGCTCCTAGCCATCATGGGTCTAGTAGGCCTTGCCGCCTATATGGCGCAACTCAGAATAAGGGAAGTTGGTATTCGAAAGGTTCTCGGGGCATCCACAAGGCAGATCATGCTCCTTCTAAATAGAGAGTTCACAATGTTGGTGGTTCTGTCAACCATCATTGGTGGAGCTTTATGTTATTATATGCTGGGAGCTTGGTTAGATACCTTTGCCTATCGAACGTCCATAGATATACTGGTATTCCCGGCAATAGGAGCCCTAATCTTTATCGTTACCTTTTTGACAGTCAGTGCTCAGTCTGCAGGAGCCGCTCTCCAAAACCCTGTAAAGGCACTTAGACATGAATAACTGAAGAATTATCGACTCTCAATCTGGAGAAACTCAAAATTTATTTCGGTCATTATAGGGGTTAATTGGTTTTTATATTGTTTGATTGGTAAGGTGGCCGCCTAATTCGATTTAACAACTCTTATTATGGAATAAGTGTTGAACGCGCATCATATGTACGATGATGCAAAATTGTAACCCTTAAACTATCGACTTATGAGAACTTCAGCATTACTAATGGTAATGTTCATGGGCGTCTATTTTGCCCATGGACAATCAGACATCGAATCCAAATTAATCTCAGCCAAAGTTTATACACAAGGGGCCGAACTAAAACGGTCCGCTACATTAAACCTTAAAAAAGGGAAGAATGAATTTAAGCTGTCCAAACTATCAGCGAACCTGGACCCAAAGACAATTCAGGTAAGCGGAGAAGACATCACAATACTTTCCGTTCGGCATGAAAAGGATTTTATAGAAACCAATACCCCTGAAAAAGTTGAAAAGCTTTTAGCTCAGAAACAGTCTTTGATGGATAAGATTGAAGTGCTGGACATGAAGGTATTCGTCTTAAAAAAAGAAGCCGAATTACTCTCTAAGAACATGAAAGTGATCGGCACTGAGGGCACTAATGGAGAAGACTACCAAAAGGCTTTAGAATACTTTTCAAAGAAGTTCGAAGTCAATACTAATAAGGGCTTTGACTTGAAACTTGAAATTCGAAATCTTAAAAAAGAAGTCAACGAGATTGACAAACAGATCAACTCATATAATGTGGAAGAGGACGAACCTACTTCAAACATTTTTCTGGTGATTAATTCAGAAAAGGACATGAAGCGCGATATCAAGATCAGTTACGCAGTTTCAGAAGCTGGTTGGTTTCCAGCCTACGACATCAGAGCTACTACTGTCAACCATCCTTTGTCTCTCACTTACAAAGCAAGAGTATTCCAGAACACGGGTATTGACTGGAAAGAAGTTAAGCTGACCCTCAGCTCGGGAAACTTGGAAGTTAGTGGTACAGCACCCGCACTGATACCACACTTCTTAGGGAGAAATAATAGAAGAGAATACGTCTATTCTGGACGAGGTAATGTCTCAGGTAGGATCTCTGGCTCGGATGATGGTTTGCCCCTACCACAAGTGAGTGTGTTCGTCAAGGGCACTACTTTAGGCACTGCGACAGACGCTAATGGTTACTATAACCTCCAGGTACCGAACGGATATAATTCGCTGGTATATAGGTATCTCGGATATGTGACTGAAGAAATTGCCATCCAAGGCAGGCCAATTATCAACCTAAGTCTAGTTCCGGATGCCACATCCTTGGGAGAAGTAGTCGTAACTGGAGTTGCAGCGGCCACCCCAGAGAAGAAACTCACTTTTAGCGTGGGCAAAATTAATATGGATGATGAGTATGTCTACTCTGGAAATTCGGGTAACACCCTGAATGGCCGAGTAGCGGGAGTTAAGGTTCGTCAAGCAAGTGAAAGCATGAATCCCACATTCCAAATTCGAGGCGCAAGTCAGCTGAGAGCTCCTAGGCGTGAAAACAATCCATTGCCGGTGAATCAAATAAATTATCAGACCACTTTTGTCTATGAAATTGAGCATCCATATGACATCCCAAGCACCGGCCAACCAGAGGTGGTCGACATTCAAACTTTAGAGGTAAATGCCAACTACATTTACTCTACCAGTCCTAAGGCTAGGGAGAATGCTTATTTGGTAGCCGAAATTCCAGAATGGGAGAAATTGAAACTGTTAGATGGCGAATCGAATCTCTACTTTGAAGAGAGCTTTGTAGGTAAATCGATCATTGACACCAACATTGGTAAAGACACGCTTGATATCTCTTTAGGAAAGGATGAAGGGATTGTGGTTAGTCGAAAGCGCTTGAAAGAATTCGAAAAACAGAAGTTCTTCAGCAATAAGAAGCGAGATGAACGAAAATTCGAAATAACAATCGTAAACACTAAGTCAACTGACATCAACATTAATGTTTACGACCAAATACCCGTAGTGCCTAACAAGGACTATAAAGTTATCGCTGATGACTTGGCAGAAGCCAAGATTGACAAGGAAACGGGTTTATTAACCTGGCACATCAAGCTAAATCCTGGAGAGAAAAAGGTGATTCAATTCAGCTATAGTGTTGAATACCCTAAGTACATGGATTTGGATATTGACTAAACGAAGAACCACCGAAGTCACTTTGAGGCTTCGGTGGTTAAATTTTCCATTGGTGTATTCCTCGGAGAACCTCATACATAATTTTCTTATTTTGGTTGAATCAACCTTAAAGAAAATGATGGATAGATTCAAGCAAACCCTCTTCACCCTATGCTGCCTTGCACTTATCGGCAGCTCAGCATTAGCGCAAAAGAAATATTCTAAAAAGCAGATTGAAAGACTCAAAAATGAGGCTTCCGAGATTGTTGCTTCAAATGCTAAGCAGACTCAGGTGATGATTGACAAAATCTTCAGCTTTGCCGAACTGGGGTTTCAAGAGTTTGAATCATCAAAATACCTTACCAATATCCTGACCGAAAATGGCTTTGAGATCACGGAGTCCGTATCTGGCATCCCAACCGCTTGGTTTGCCAAGTGGAGTAATGGTGAAGGGCCAACCATAGCCTTGGGCAGTGATGTGGATTGCATCCCGAAGGCTTCTCAATATCCTGGAGTAGCTTATCACAAGCCGATGGTTGAAGGAGCACCTGGCCATGGTGAGGGGCACAACTCAGGTATCCCATTAAATATCACTGCTGCTTTAGCAGTAAAGGAGATCATGGAGCGAGAAAACATCGGTGGTACCTTAATCCTTTGGCCTGGTATTGCAGAAGAATTGGTGGCAGCCAAGGCATGGTATGCCCGAGATGGCATGTTTGACGACATTGACATGTGCATTTTCACGCACGTAAGTAGCAACCTTTCAGTTTCTTATGGCCAAGCTTCAGGTACGGGGCTGATCTCCGTAGAATATACTTTCGAAGGAGAAGCCGCCCATGGAGCAGGCGCCCCCTGGCGAGGCCGCAGTGCACTTGATGCAGTTGAGTTGATGAACGTAGGTTGGAATTATAAGCGTGAGCATTTACACCCATTAAAGAGGTCACATTCCATTATCACGGATGGTGGTGATCAACCAAATGTGGTACCCTCAAAGGCATCCATCTGGTACTACTTTAGAGATGTTACCTATGAGGGTATCATGGACATGTACGCTGACGCCAATAACATCGCCAAAGGAGCTGCCTTAATGACCGATACTGAAATGACCTCTAGAATTTTAGGGACAGCATGGCCTCGTCACTTTAACAAAGTCATTGCAGAAACCATGTATGAAAATATAAAACAAGTGGGTCTTCCAGAATGGTCTGAAGCGGATCAGCAGTTGGCCAAAGCGGTTCAAAAAGAAGTGGGATCTACCAATCCAAGAGGACTTAATACAAAACTTTCTTCTCTTGGCTTGCCAGTAACAACTCCTAGAAGCGGTGGATCGGACGACATTGGAGATGTCAGTTGGAAAATCCCCACCGTGACTATGCGATTTCCTTCAAACATACCAGGACTTCAAGGCCATCATTGGAGTAATGCGATTGCTATGGCCACTCCTATTGCTCACAAAGGCGCGACTAACGGGGCGCAGGCAGAAGCAATGACCATTTTGGACTTTCTCCTGAAACCCGAACTTGTAGATCAGGCCAAAGACTATTTCAATAATGTTCAAAGCAAGGAAACTAAGTATAAGCCAATGATTTCGGCAAGTGATATGCCACCTATTTACCTCAATAAAGGAATCATGGATCAGTTCAGACCGCAATTGGAGAAGTTCTACTATGACGAAAACAAGTATGCTACTTACTTAGAGCAATTGGGTATTACTTACCCGACCGTCAAAAAAGAATAACTAGATTAGCTCAGCAATAAAAACACATGAAGTTAAAGTCACTTTTAGCCCTAGTATCTGTTGTGGTCTTAACCTTATCCGGTTGCACTGACTATGCAGAGGATCCCTTTGAACCCTATATCCCGATTGCGCGCATATATGTCTTTACTTTGGAAGACGGGTTCATAACTTATGAAGGTTTCCAATCAGTCACGCTCGAAAGAGATACTCAAAATCCTAATTTCCCATTTGAACTGACTACTTTTTCATCCGGTGATTCGCTCATCCAGGAGTTAAAGCATATACCAAGTGCAAAAGTTCTGGCAAGTGGCTATGCTCTGCCTGAAAGTGACTCACCGGGACAACTTCATGACATTCGATCATTTTCAGAATATTATGAATACTATGATGATTATTACAGAAAGGCGTCAAGACCTGAATTTGATCAAGTAGAAATCATTGGGCGACCTATCTCAGAAACAGAACTTGACTTCCCTTATATGTGGGGAAGATTAATCAAAAACTCATATTTCAACCGAGATATGAGCTCACAAAACGTTAGAATTGGGCTAGCCCAATTTGTTCCATTCTCAGACTCGGATGATCCTAATGGATCAACATTTGTGTTTATCACTTACACCTATTGATCATTTAGGAAAGACCCCATCCCTCTTGTACCTGCTTGTCTATTCCTTGTAGCAGTGATTCCATAACACCCTCCTGTTTTACGAGAAAAAGTAACACATCATTATAAAATTCGTAAATGAATACATTATATTTAGTTCGTAAATGAATGCAAAATAAATATCAATGAAGGGATCATACCTTGGGGAGTTTCAGGAAATCGTACTCCTATCCGTACTGGCTTTAACCAATGAGGCCTACGGAGTCAAAATCCAGAAAGAAATTGCAGAAAAATCAGGACGCAGCATTAGCCGTGGTGGATTGCATAGCACTTTGTCTCGATTGGAAGAAAAGGGCTTTTTGGAGTCTAAACTTGGCGAAGCAACAAAGGTGCGCGGTGGAAAAAGCAAGAAAATCTACTCTGTCACTAACCTTGGCAGAAATGCGCTTATGGAAGCAGAAGCCGTCCGAAAAGAATTCCGAAAATCAATTCTTGACCTCAACTGGATGAAATTCGGTGCTGCCTGAAGAACACATACCAAAATTTCATCATTGGCTCTTTTCAGTGCTTTGCAAAGAAGAGCTCTATCACGAGCTCGCAGGTGATCTGGAAGAGACCTTTGCAGAAAACTATCAGCAGCTAGGCGCAAAAAAGGCCAAGTCAATTTATAGAAGAGAGGTGCTCAAAATGCTAAGGCCTTCAGTCATTCGAAGATTTAAACTATTACCGACATTAAGCCCATTCGACATGCTAAAAAACTATTTCAAGATCTCAATAAGGAATATCTGGAGAGACAAGGAGCATTCCTTCATTAGTATTTTCGGTCTGGCCACAGGGATAGTCGCCAGCATCTTGATTTTTCAATATGTCAATTTTGAATCGAGTTACGATTTGATGCATGATCAAAGCGATGGTGAAATCTATCGCCTTTCTAGAATCTCTACCGATATGGGGTCGGGAGAAATAGATTCTAAAGCATCAAGTCATTATATGGCGATCCAATCCACAATTGGAGATGACTTGCCAGAGGTGAAACATGCCACCCAGCTCTTTCCCCTACCAGGTGTCCTTACCCATGAAACACAAGGATATAATGCCGAAGACATCTACTTTTCTACCAGTTCCTTCTTCGAAGTTTTCGATTTCAAACTCCTAAAAGGTTCAGCTAGCGACCTGGATCAACCTGGCACCATCTTCCTTTCTCAAACCGAAGCTATACGCATATTCAGAACTGAAGATGTGCTTAATAGAGTAATTACTTTTAATGCTACAGGTTTTCCTTGGGAATTGGAAGTACAAGTGAAAGGCGTCTATAAAGACCTGCCGGAAAACACACACCTCCCAAATCCTCAAGCTTTACTCTGTGTCAAACAATCCAATGAAAGGATGGCTGCATTTTTTCCTCAAATGGATGAAAATGAGTTGAAATGGCGACTGACTGGCTACCACACCTATATTAAAGTATTACCTGATACAGACGAGTCAGAACTATCAACCAAACTCGTAGAATGGATCAAGACTTATCGAGCCCCTTTCAACGCCAATCAGGGTAGAGAACACTCTATAAAAGCACACGCTCTTCGAGACATCCATTTTATTAAAGATTATGACGATCAACTTAAGCCTGCTGGAGACCGAAGCATTATCAACCTATTCAAGATCATTGGTGTGCTGATCGTCTTAATCGCCTGGACAAACTTTGTTAATCTGGCCTCAGCCAAAGCAGTAAAACGTGCCAAAGAGATAGGCATTCGAAAATCACTTGGGGCATACAAGAAACAACTCGTTCAACAGTTTCTGTTGGAAGCCATTATGATCAACCTTATGGCACTATTACTCGCCATAGGCATTGTCATCTTAGTCATCCCAAAATTCCATCAGCTCGTTGGATCGCAGGCATTTGACTATTTCGATAGCTTTATTCCCTTCTGGTCGACCTACCTAATCGTCTTCCTATTAGGATCTATCATCACCGGTCTCTACCCTGCTTTGGTCCTTACACGATTTGAGCCGATAAAAGTATTAAGGGGCAATTTTGCCAGTTCCACGCAAGGCACTTCTCTAAGGAAGTCACTCATACTTCTACAGTTTGCCATTGTATTAGTGATGCTCTCGGGTATCATGGCCATTAGGTCTCAAATTCAATTTATGATGAATGCCGATATGGGCATGAACATATCCCAGACCCTAGCCATAGAAGGACCTCCGGGTTATTTAAGGGATTCTACTTATGCCCAGAAGACTCAGGCTTTTCAGGGAGAAGTGGAAAGGAATTCAAGTGTAAAGGCGACTACGCTATCTTCCATATTACCGGGCATCCGAAATAACTTCTTCCAAACCACCAATCGGCAGGATAGACCTTCAGGTGAAACCGTAATGCTTTATCGCAGTTTTGCTGATCACGACTATGTAAAATTCCACGATCTGGAAATCATCAGTGGAAGGGATTTTGACGAGTCCTTAATCGGAGATCAAAACGTCATACTACTGAATCGTGAGGCAGTAGAGCGATTTAATTTCGAAAGCCCCGAAGATGCGATTGGCAAGCGGCTGGATTTCTCGAACAATGTTACTCCCCTCATTGTAGGCGTAGTGGAAAACTTTAATCAAATGGGGATCAACTTTGCCATTGAACCCCTGTCGATCGAGTTGATTAATGGAGGTGGCAACTTTATCAATGTGCGTGTGGATACAGAAAACATCACTGAAACCATGCAGTTTCTAGAGAAAAGCTATGAAGCCTTTTTTCCTGGTTCACCTTTCGAAGCTTCCTTTGTTGACCAGAACTTCAACGCCCTATATGAGTCTGACCAACGCTTCAATCAAGCCCTACAATTCTTCGCCCTCGTAGCAATTTTCATCTCATGTCTGGGCATATTCGGTTTATCTTCTTTTTTGATCAACCAAAAAATGAAGGAGGTGGGCATTCGAAAAGTATTGGGTGCTAATATCATGGAGATCATACGCGTCCTGACGACAGAATACATTTGGTTGATCGCGATATCTACTCTTGTTGCAGTTCCAGTAGCCTATTTACTGATCAATAATTGGCTCGACAGCTTTTTAGTTCGGGTAAAACTAGATCCAACCTTCTTTATTCTGCCCGTTGTCGGACTGCTAATGATCATACTCATCACCATTGGCAATAAAACCCGAAAAGCAGCTTTGACGAATCCTTCTAAGACATTGAAGAGTGAATGAGCTATTTGGTTCGATTGTTAAAAACTAGATATCAATCAGGCCTTCCTTCACAGCCCGAACGATTAACCCTGCCGTATTTTTAACGCCAAGTTTTTCGATAAGGCTTCTTCGGTGACCTTCGGCAGTTCGTGGACTGATAAACAGCTTCTCAGCAATCTCCTTGGCCGTATATTCTTGACAGATTAATTCCAGGACTTCTATCTCTCGGCTGGTTAAAGTGACATTATTTTTGAGCACTGGCTTTTTTGGACTATGATTTTTCAAGCCCCCTAACATGGCTTCTGAGACTGCCTTGTTGAAATAGAAGCCTTCTTCCTTTACACTCCTAATCGCTTGCTCAAGTTCTTCGGGACTGGTGTCCTTCATTAAATAACCGTTCGCACCCAATTCCATTAAATAGGCTATCATCTTAGCATCACTATGCATGGTGAGAATTATAACACCCATTGATGAGTAAAGGGAGCGAACCTCTTTCAAAACTTCGATACCATCCATTTCAGGCATATCAAGATCAAGTAATAGGACATCAGGGACTTCTTCCTTTAATCGGATTATCAGCTCCTTACCATCAGCCACTTCAAAGCATATGGAGATCCCTTCCATTTGATCTATCAAAAAATGGATACCCTCTCTGAAGAGTTTATGATCGTCTGCTATCGCTACCTGAATATTAGTCATCTTTCTGTGTGTCTTTTGTTATCTCAGATGTCAGTTCAATAGAAATTCCTTTCTCAGTCTCATTGAAAATCAGCTCCCCATTCATTAGGCTCAACCTACTTTCAATATTGCTTAAACCCAATCCTGGCTCATGCTTGCCACTGGCCATGCCAATGCCATTATCGTTATAGCTCAACTTCAGTTGATCGCCATTTCCTGACATATGAATTGCTATTCGGTTGGCATTCGCATGTTTGAGGGTATTATTGACCAATTCCTGAATGATACGATACCAGTTCAATTGATACTCCTTCGTCATTACCCCTTTCCAGTCACTCTCAAATACCATTTGAACCTCTCCAGAGGCGTTCAATTGATCTCGGATATTAGCTACGGCTTCTTCCAACCCTAAGGTCTCTAGGACTACTGGTCTGAGGTCATGTGAGACCCTTCTTACGCTCGCGATAGTTCCTTCCAGCAAGTCAAAGACTTTGTCCTTTAACTCGGTAAATTTCTCCTTGGGGGCATTCTGCGCAAGGTGCCTGAAATAGAGTTTGGAGGTGGTGAGCATGGCCCCTACTTCATCATGCAGATCTTTGCCAATTCGGTTACGCTCCTTTTCCTGACTTAGAAGGTTGGCTCGCAACAATTGTTGTTGATATTCGGCTTCCTTTTGTTGATGTTCTTTTTGCTGTTTTAGTAATCTGCGTTGGTAAACTAAGAAAAAAAGCACCACACCTAGGGCTAGAAAGAACATTCCTAACATACCGATTAATATAACATCCGAAACACCTATTTCTGCGGACTCACCCATAGTGCTAAAGCATAAAAAACATTAAGAATGATGTTGAATAATATATTCAAAGCCCATAGGCTAATAGACACCTTCGCAGTTTCCCCCAATCCGGCTACATAATTGACCATAACATAGAGTAAAAGAGTGCCAGAATAATAAATAAGGACCCCAGTATTTAACCAAAACATAGGAGTTCTCTCTAAGGCTAAAAGTGCAGTACCTCTCAAGAGCTGATGAAAATATGTGATTGACAAGAGTATGTATAGGACACTTGAAACAGTTATAGTGTTTGAATTAAACACATCGAGAGGTTGAATAAATAGACTATTAAGCACCGCAAAAAGCAAGAAACCTATTGAAATGGCATTAAAGACCCTCCTTGTAATAACCTCCTCAAATACTCTTTTGTAAATCCTTAATACCACAAGAAAGGTACATGGTACGAACAGATGATAAACCCAGAGATTATTAACCCCTCTCATTCTCAAGTAAGTGGCTAGCGCCTCGTTAACCAAAGCAATTAGGACGATAATGAAGACCAACCTCTGTAGGTAGTTAAGCCTTTGAAACTTAATAACTCCAATTAACAATGGGATGCATATCACCAAGTAAAAGTATGAGATGTAATTGTTTATGAATTCAAATAAAACATCCATAGTTATCAGTCTGGTGGGCACGGAGGTTGTCCAGGAGCACCACAACAAAATGGTGGACAAGCATTGACGAAATCTAAAAAGGTTGTTTCATCTCCTTCGTCATCCTCTTTCTCTATCTCTTCCCCTTTCTTTCCAGCCGCTGCTTTCACTTCTGTATTACCTGTACCAATTTCTAGGATCAGGGTAAATAAGTCGTCATTATAGTAGAAATCTGCCGGGTTAACCGCAAAGGTTATGGCGATTTCACTGGTCTCCTTGAGGATAAGCTTGAGTACTTCCAAGTTGTATCCAATAATGGGATACTTCATCACCCTGACCGCCACTCGGTTAAAGGGATCACTAATCTCGTTGACTACGTTATGAAGATTTATGGGTGGGTTACCCTGACGACCTCCTTCAAGCCAGCCAGCAACACCTTCAATAATATCCTCCAAACCCTTCTCCTCAATATCAGAAACATCCGTCAGCTTTTGGGACAAAAAAAGCTTTTCAATATCACCAGGTGTTTGCCCCAGCCAATTGACAGCAAGGTGGTCTCTCACCACAGGAAGGATTCCATATCGCTTAGCAGGTCTAGCTGATGAATCCCGAGCAGCTTTACTCAAGGTTCGGGAAGCGCTTTGAATAATGTCATTGGTACCGTAGTAGCTTTTGTTGCCATCGTCATCTATGGTCTCAAACAACACCGAGATTGCGTTGTCGGCTATTGCCATACACATCGCCAATTGCGGGTATTTCATCTTTGGCATTTCCTGAGTTACAAACTGCAACAAACCTGAATCAATTTGTCCGAAGCTCACCCCGCGTTGACGATGGAACTGCCCACCATTGCAATTTTTGCAATCTGCTGCTTCAAACTTTTGAAAGCAGTTGAATAGCTCGTTTCCTTTGCATTCCGCCCAGGCCATTATCTGTGCCTGGGCTTCATTATTGCCTATCTTCTCCATAAGTCTCTGATTTAAGTGTATTTATTCAATTACAAATTAAGAAATCGTCCGTATTATCACAGTCTTCTATTACATCAGACCGTTCATGTTTTCATTAATTATTGAAGCCCACGTCCACTGGGGATGTCCTGAGTATTCTTCACAATCATTGTTCAAAGCAAACTCCATCATACCGCAGTTATCGGTTTGTGCAGCAAACTTGGCCGCCTGCTCTACCTGCTTCAAAGCAGTGGACATACCATTCTGATAATCGACCCCAATACCCAAATTCACTTGCTCCACATACTGGGAGTATGTATCGAAGAGGACTTCATTATCTGTTGCGCTATTCCAATAGGCCATGGTATTCAGCCAGTCTAAATCTGTCCCTGCGGAAGATAAAATGGGTTTTTCCTTAGTAGGTCTATAGGCAGCAACAGACATCCTCGAAATGTTTTTTCCGGAACTGTCCGTGGTACCCTTTGGCCCCAGTACTTTTCTAAATTCCTGGATGAGTTCAGTAAAAGTACTAGCCCAAATATCATCTGGCATTCCTGACTCTAAATCAATATCCACACCATTCAAGCCCCATTCTCCATCGATTACTACATCCTTAAAATTCTGCACATAAGCAGGAATATCCACTTCGTTCCACTGAATAGTAGATGAATCCATAATACTCATAAGCACTTCCGTACCCTGAGCCTGTAATTGCCTCGCCCAGGCAATCTGATCTTTTGCAGGATAGGCCTTGGTCAGAAAATTGAAACCAACTGATGTACCATCAGGAGCAGCTCCTGCCACAAATAGTGTAACTGTATTTACATAAGGTGGAGTGACTCCAAGCGTATTGCCATTAGGTTGATAGCCCATCCAATAGCCATTAAACATTTTATCTTTTTTCATCATATTAAGGTTTTGTGAATTGTGTTTTGGTAATGAACCCGAGACTCATTTGCTCCCGGGTTCTGATTTGGTTAAAAGTTGAGGGCGATTAGCCTCCGTAAACACCAATCTCATTGATGAATAATTGCCCGGAAGCAGATGCATCCAAACTCAATTCGATGGTATTGCCACCAGCTTTCAAGGCACCTGAAGGTATCGTCTTTGTAGACGCTTCAAAGCCGCTGTTCTTAGGGTCCATCTGCCAGAAGGGCTTGCCATTGACAGTAATGGTACTTGGTGAATTTGCTTTGCCATTGACTAATGCAGAAGCAACATCAACAGTCAAGTCTACATCAATCGCCTCGGGAAGATCCAGTTGAAAGCGCATGAAGCCACCATTAACCAGTAATGACCAGGTTCTAAAGTCTGCTCTGTATCCGGCACCCTGATAAAGTGGCATAGAAAGCTGTGCCGACTGAGAAGGGTTAGGTATTGTCAGGTTAATAGACTGGTTTGCCAGTACCGCCTGGTCAACACCTGTCGCATTTATGAATAGCTGTGTAGTGGCAGATTGATCAAGGCTGACTAGTACCTCGTTGTCACCAGAAGTCAACCTATCTGCTGGAATTGTCCATGTGACCTCATGAAAGCCAGGGTTATGATCACTGTAAGACTTGACAAGTGTCTGACCATTCACTGTAATCGTGATCGGACAATTTGCTTTACCATCTACCAAGGCCGCAGCAACGTTCAAGGAAAATGCAACTGGAATTGCATCAGCAAGAGAAAGATTGAACTTCATAAATCCTCCTCCTTCGATTAAAGACCAGGTCTTGAAGTCAGCTCTGTAGTCAGCCCCCTGATACAAGGGTAATGAAAGGTTGCTCGTTGCTTTTGGATCAGCAACGGAAAAATCAATAGTTTGGGCATTAAGTGTGCTCATTGTATTTGTGTTTAATTGTTTACCTACTCTATCAAAGGCTTTTCGGTATCCGCCATGTGTTTATTAAAATCTATGATCCAAATGTGGCCGATTAAAAAGCGGATTTTAAGCGCAGAAATTCGGGTTTCTGAAAATCACGTATTTATACCTAGTCACAGAAAATTAGGCTAGACGTTAAGCTTTTTAAAAGGGTATTGATATCCTTCTTCAGATACTTCTAAACTCAAAGATTTTCTTAATTTTGCCAGCGGTATTAACACCCAAACCCAATCGTTCTAATGATTCAATTTTTCGATGCCGGGGCTGGCAAAATTTATGCTGTTGGCCTCTCTTCGCAACTCGCGTCACAAGACCTTCCAAAACTTGAATGGCTCTTCGGAAATGCCTCACTGATACAAGGCGAAACTCTGGAGGGCTTTTTTGTTGGTCCACGAAAAGAAATGATCACGCCATGGAGTACCAATGCCGTGGAAATCACCCAAAATATGGGCATTTCAGGGATAGAACGTATTGAGGAGTTTGAGAAGGTAGAAAGCGAAAACACGGCTTTCGACCCTATGCTTCAGGTTCTCTACAAGGGGCTTGATCAGGAATTATTTACTATCGATATCGAGCCAGAGGCGGTTCGGCATATCGAAGATATTGCCGCTTACAATCAGGCCGAAGGACTCGCACTAAGCCAGGAAGAAATCGACTATTTGAACGAGGTCAGTGATAAGCTGGGCAGAAAGCTTACCGATGGCGAAGTATTCGGCTTTTCGCAAGTCAATTCCGAGCACTGCCGACATAAGATATTCAATGGGGTCTTTATCATTGATGGGCAAGAAATGCCAAGTTCTCTGTTTAAAATGATCCGAAAGACCTCAAATGAAAAGCCAGAGGGATTAGTTTCGGCATACAAAGACAATGTTGCCTTTACCCAAGGACCTGTGGTAGAGCAATTCGCTCCTGCCACGCAAGACAAAGCAGATTGGTTTGAAACCTCCGACTTTGAATCAGTGATCTCGCTTAAAGCAGAAACACACAACTTCCCAACTACTGTAGAGCCCTTCAATGGAGCAGCAACTGGAGCTGGTGGAGAAATAAGAGATAGAATGGCGGGTGGTAAAGGTTCTATGCCTTTGGCAGGAACGGCTGTCTATATGACTTCCTATTCGAGGCTCGAAGATGGCAGAACCTGGGAGGCCAATATGCCCGAACGCAAGTGGCTTTATCAAACCCCGATGGACATCCTGATCAAGGCATCTAATGGTGCCAGTGATTTTGGTAACAAGTTCGGTCAACCGCTGATCTCAGGGTCGGTCTTGACTTTTGAGCACGAAGAAGGTGGCAAAAGACATGGCTTTGACAAGGTGATCATGCTGGCCGGAGGCATTGGTTACGGTAAGAAACCTGATGCCCTCAAAGCAACTCCAGATAAAGGCGATCAAATCGTGGTGATGGGTGGTGATAACTACCGCATTGGTATGGGCGGTGGCGCAGTGTCGTCCGTAGATACCGGTGAGTTCTCAAGTGGCATTGAATTAAACGCCATTCAGCGTTCTAACCCGGAAATGCAAAAGCGTGTATACAACGCGGTTCGTGCCATGACCGAAGGAGACAAAAACCCAATCGTATCAATTCACGATCATGGTGCAGGTGGCCATTTGAATTGCCTTTCTGAATTAGTGGAAGAGACGGGCGGCACCATTGATGTTAAGAAGCTACCAGTTGGAGACCCGACCCTCTCCGATAAAGAAATTATTGGCAATGAGTCTCAGGAACGCATGGGGCTTGTCATCAAGGAAGAAGATATTGCCTATATGGAGAAGGTGGCTCAGCGCGAAAGAGCTCCTTTCTATGTAGTCGGTGAAACGACTGGCGACATGCATTTCAAGTTCGAAAACAAGGTTTCTAAAGAAAACCCGATCGACTGGAATTTAGGACACATGTTTGGATCGTCACCGAAGACCATTTTGGAAGACAAAACGATCGACCAGAACTTTAGTGAGGTGAGCTACGACATTAAAAAGCTTCAAGAATACCTTAATGGCGTTCTTCAGCTGGAAGCTGTAGCCTGTAAAGACTGGTTGACCAACAAAGTTGATCGATGCGTAACAGGCCGTGTAGCTAAGCAACAAACCGCAGGACCTATCCAATTGCCATTGAATAACGTAGGTGTAATGGCCTTGGACTACCGGGGTGAGAAAGGAATTGCCACTTCTATAGGTCATGCTCCAGTTTCAGCCTTAGTAGACCCTGTTGCGGGATCTCAATTATCCATTGCCGAAGCCTTGACCAACATCATTTGGGCTCCAATTGAAAAAGGATTGGGTGGCGTATCACTCAGTGCCAACTGGATGTGGCCCGCTAAAAACGAAGGGGAGAACGCGAGACTTTATAAAGCCGTAGAAGCGGTTTCAGACTTCGCCTGCGATCTGGGCATCAACATTCCGACTGGTAAGGACTCCATGTCCATGACCCAGAAGTACAAGGATGGCGTGGTGTACTCTCCGGGTACAGTGATTATCTCTGCCGGGGCTGAAGTAACAGACCTTAAAAAAGTGGTAGAGCCAGTATTACAACCGGATTTTGAGTCTACCCTATTGTATATCAACCTATCCGATGGAGAGTTCAAATTAGGTGGTAGCTCCTTTGCTCAAATTGTGGGTAAAGTAGGGACTACAGCGCCTACCGTAGACGATACCGATCGCTTTGCCAATACCTTTAACATGGTCCAGGCGATGATCAAGGAAGGTAAAATCATGGCAGGCCATGATGTTTCAGCTGGTGGATTGATCACTACCCTGCTTGAAATGACCTTCTCACAAGTAGACTTAGGCATTGCAGCCAACTTGAAAGCGATCAAAGGCATTGACGACATTTCGACATTCTTCTCTGAGCAACCTGCGCTTTTGATTCAGGTGGCCAATGAAGATCTGGAAGATATTAAGACATTATTCGATACCATTGAAGCTTCTTATCTGGAAGTGGGAAGCCCAATAGGTGAACCTATCCTTTCTATCCAGACTAATACACAGAGCTATCTGATGGATATTGCCAGCTTAAGAGACACCTGGTACAAGACTTCTTACCTATTGGATCAGAAGCAGTCAGGCGAAGAACTCGCCAAGCAGCGATTCGAGAATTACAAGAAACAACCCCTGTCATTTAACTTCCCAGAAGGGTTTGAAGGACAGTATGAGGCTTTGGGGCTTAATCCAGACCGCAAGGAAAAGACAGGCATAAAAGCAGCCATCATCCGTGAAAAAGGAGTCAATGGCGATAGAGAAATGGCTTATGCCATGCATCTGGCTGGTTTTGATGTTAAGGACGTACATATGACCGACTTGATCTCAGGCGCTGAAGACCTAAGCGATGTAAACTTCATCGCCTTTGTCGGTGGGTTCTCTAATTCTGACGTTTTAGGTTCTGCCAAAGGCTGGGCAGGCGCCTTCCTCTACAATGAAAAGGCCAAGCAGGCCCTAGACAACTTCTACGCCCGTGAGGACACCATTTCTCTCGGTATTTGTAACGGATGTCAATTGATGGGTGAGCTAGGACTGCTCTACCCTGAGCACAAAGTGCATCCGAAACTAGACCATAACATTGCCCACAAATTCGAGTCAGGCTTTGTCAATGTGACCATTCCTGAAAATAACTCAGTAATGCTCAGTGGACTGGCAGGTTCTAGACTGGGCATTTGGGTGGCTCATGGTGAAGGTCGTTTCAGGCTGCCAGAAGCAGAGTCAGAATACAACGTCATCGCCAAGTACTCACATGAGGCCTACCCCGCATCGCCTAATGGTTCGGATTATCACGTGGCTGGCGTGGCAAGCAAAGACGGTAGACATTTGGCGATCATGCCACATTTCGAGCGTTCTGTATTCCCTTGGAACTGGGGGAACTATCCTGCAGCACAGAAGGCTGATGTATTGAGTCCTTGGATCAAAGCTTTTATGGCCGCTAAGGGTTGGGTGGAAAGGATTTAGTTGGAAGGTTTAAGGATTTAGACTTTAGATTCTAGACGATAGACTTTAGATATAAGGCCTCAGCTTGAGCAATCAGGCTGGGGTTTTATTTTTTTGTAAATTATTGACAGACAAAAAGAATGCATACAACAGGATCCTCATTAGACAATCTAGAGCTGAAAGTCCTAACTTTAATGAATGAGCCTTATACAATGTTAGTAATAAGTTAAAATAGTCAATGAACCATAAAATTCTTTCTTTAAAGAAAACTTTACCTGAACAATTGAATGAAAGTAAAAAAGAAAACAACTGCCCAATAAATAATGATGCTGTAAAAGCTTATTTTCAGAATGCTCATGTGGAAAATTCAACTCTTCTAGGCATGATGATTCATGATTATAATCTTCCTAATGAAGCAATTGAGTATAGGTTTGAAAGGGAAAAAGAAATCATTAATGAATGGACTTCTAATTTTGACAAATCTGCTAGAGTTCTGGACATTGGTTGCGGCTCAGGTGTTTGGACCGAATTTTTTAGTAAAAAACATGGACATGTTGTAGCATTAGAACAGAGTGACGTTATGCTAACGGCTGCAAAAGAAAGACTTAAGGATATAAAAAATATTGAGATAATTAAAGGAGATGCACTGAGAGATTTGCCGGATAATTATTTCGACATAATTTTTTTAGGTGGACTTTGCATGTATCAAAATGATAATGATGTTTTGAAAATATTAGCAAGTCTGAAAAGGCGCCTTGCGACAAATGGTGAAATAATTTTACGAGAATCTACAGCTCACAAGAATTTATTCAAAGAAAAAAATGGGTATCAAGCAATTTATCGTAGCCCTTCATCCTACTATAGATTGTTTAATAAATCAGGTTTTATTATTGAAAATACTAAGAGAAATTATAGCTATACTAGCTTAGCAATTACCAAACAAATAATCAACTTTCAACGTGAACATTTGCCATTTTTTTCAAAGTACCCTAGAAAAACAGAGCCTTTCGTGTGGTGGGTATTAAGATATTCGGAACCATTTAGTTTTTGGGCTCTACCAAGAATCTTAAACCGCCTGAACATATTCTGGCCTGACACTCAAAATCATTTTTTTAAGCTTAGTTTAAGCTCATGAATAAAGATATAAATCGACCATTATGGAAATAGACTGGGTTCAATTAATCGCGGGCTCTTTAATCCCTATTATTGGATATTTTTTTCGATTAATTTTAATTTCAATAAAAAATAATCGACTAAAAAAAAGCATTATGGGAGAATGGTACTCATACCATATTTCAAGAGTAAATTATAAAGATGAGCTTAGAGTAGAAAAATGGAAAATAAGCACCAAACTATTTAGAGAGGGAATTAATATTAAAGTACTTCAGGAAAACTCAACCAAAAATGACCTGAAATACACAGGTAAGATAGAGTTTGATAACAATTTTGTTATCTTTCATATAACAGGGAAAGAACATTCTGAAATAAATCAAACCAGACTTACAAAACCAATTCCTAATGGGGATACTTTGATGATAGGTTTTCATCTGGCTCAAGACTTCAATCATGAATTATACACTACTCCAAAATTAGTCTGTAGAAGAAAACGGTCACACGAAGAAGCGGTGAAAATTCTAAAAGAATCTACCGAATGGATTGAGGATGAAATTTGTATAAGACTTACAAAAAGACCGATTCCTAGCTTGGAGAAGCCATCAGAGTAAAATCTTTTGCCGCGTTGTAAAAAAATAACGACTTAATCGCTAAGCTTAAATCCATAAATCAAAACGTTGATAAACGGAAAAGTAGGTAAATAAAAACCACTACTATTCTTATACGAGCTCATTAGCTCCAATGGACGAGCAATCGATAGCTACAACATTTAAAAAATGACAAAAAACAAACTGGATAAAATGTTTGGGCCAGTCGGGACTTCGGCAGGAATCTTTATGTTCTTGGCTGGACTGGTTATGACCTACTTTTCTTGGTCTGGGTTGATTCTAGCTTTGATAGGCGCTTTCATTGGATTTACTTCAACAAGTACGCTGATAGATCTGGATAAAAAGAGACTAAAGTTTTCAAGCAATATTTTCGGAATCATTCAAATTGGACAATGGATTTCTGTTCAGGCAGATATGAAAATTGGTATGAAGCAATCGAACCAAGTTTGGCGTGCCTACAGTCAGAGCAACCGGACGCTTGATATAGCTAATGATCATTATCAACTGATACTTTATGATGCTAGTGGCAATGAGATCATGCCAATGCAAAAATCATCTCATTTGGATGCTTTGAAATTGGATATGGATAAGTATACGAAGCAGTTGGGTATAGGGGTAATTTGATTAACTGACAATAATCTGACATGAGAATAAATAAAAGACTAAGCCCAACGATTGCTTTTATTCATTTTAGCTCCATGTCTTGTCAAGACAAACTCATGGTCAATCACTCACAGCGATAACCGCGTATTATCCCACAACGAAATCACAGCCACGACCGTTGTAAATCATTAAAATCAGTAAAATTCGCCCCAACTATGAATAGTAAGTTATTGCCGCTTTTATGTCTATTCCTCTTGGTATCCTGCTCAGATAAAAAAGAAACAGCTGAAGAACAAAAATTAGAAACATTGGATCATCCCTATAAAATTGATTCAATTGTTCACAAACCTATCAGGTTCCATCCTGAGGTTGTGTCTACAAACATTGACAAATTCAATACGAGTTTTAGTCCTGATGGAAACACCATTTACTATACAGTCACAAGTCAAAAATTAGGCATAACCGGAATCGCTTTTCAAAGATTTGAAAAAGGTCGATTCAACCTACCTGAATTTGTTCCATTTGTTTCAGCAGATGTTCCAATTGCAGATGTTCAAATTTCACCTGATGGCCAGTTAATGTTATTTTCTACATTTCAAGACTATCAAGGAAAGCCAGAAGGTTTCAACTTCAATATATGGACTTCAGAATTGAAGAATGGAGAATGGCAAAAACCAGTACCCATGGGCAATCCCATATCCTCATCTGGAAATGAGTTTTACCCTGTAATGACTGATAGTAAAAACTTATACTTCAATTCTGATAAGAGCGGCAATTCCGATATTTATTTATCGAAGTTTCAAGACGGCAAATATCTAGAGCCAATAAGACTTCCGGATAACATTAACTCAGAAAAAAGAGAGGCAGATGCATTTGTAGCGAAGGATGAATCTTTTATGATCTTTGTAAGGGTTGATGAACCAGATGGCTATGGTAATAGCGACTTGTACATTAGCTTTAGAGAAAATGAAACCGAATGGTCCGACCCTATCAACATGGGTGAAGATGTTAACAGCGATCAAGTTGATGGTAGCCCATATGTTACTCCTGAAGGGGATTACTTGATTTTTACATCAGGAAGACTAACAAAAGGAACTAAAGAAACAGCTACTAAAAGTTATAAAGATTTTAGCAGTAGTATTTCTTCGAGTAATAATGGCTCACTCAACTTTTATATTATGAATCTGAACTTAGATAAATACAGACAATAAAAAAGATGTGCAACAGTAGTCTCCTGTTATGTCCCATGTTATGCTAAAAGACACTAGAGATAGTTTCTTGAATCCTTAGTCTTCTCAACTGCCTTCCAAATATTTCTTAAGGTTAAAGTCAATAAACCTATCCCAGGTATGGGAGCAGAAATCGTAACAGAGAAATTCAGGTACTAGCCCCTCATGTCTGAATTGAAGCTCAATTTCATCCTCGTTTAGCTTATTAATTGTCCATTGTAATTGGGTTCCGACCCACTCCTTCTCAACCCCTGCCAGGCCGCCAATGATCTGTTTAGAGTCAATACATTCCCAAACTATTTTTTCGTTAGGCTCAAAAGCCACGACCTTGAATTTGTACCAGGGTTCGCCCCATGACATGGTAAATACATCGCCTAAACCTTGTGCCGGTTTGTCCTGATCTCCCCACCAATCTCCAATTTTTATAGACAATGCCTCGAAAGCGGTTTCGTCTAAAGTATTGACTCTTAAAACATTGGAATAGCTTCTTTCTTTTGAATTCATAATAAAAAATCTAGTTGCAAAATAAAATCAGTTGTAAATATATACAACCAATTGTAATTTGCAATCAGATTTAAACTATAATGAAGCAGCCAAGATCCCATTGCCCTCAGAACCTGATACTAGAAGTGATCGGTGATAAATGGACTCTCTTAATCATAAGAGACATGATCTTAGAGGGAAAGCGGTACTTCCGAGAGTTTTTACAATCCGAAGAGAAAATTGCCTCAAACATCTTGTCGAATCGTCTAAAGTCATTGGAAGAAGAAGGAATTATTTGGAAGGAAGCTGACCCCGATCATAAGCAGAAAATCAGATACTCTCTTACCCAGAAAGGCATTGATCTATTTCCAATTATGATGGAAAATGCCAAATGGAGCTTAAAGTATAAACCTGTAAACGACAGTGACGCTATCAAAGCCCAAGCAATACTGGACAAAGGACAAGAGGGAATCAGGGCTGTTATGAAGAGCCTAAAAAGCGATCACTTAAAGGGAGGTAAAAGTTAGCACAGTACTATCGGACAATGGGTTTTAGTTCAGAATGACATGAAAATCGGCATTAAGCAATCGAACGAAGTTTGGCGTGCCTACACTCAGAGTAACTGGACGCTTGATATTACGAATGACCATTATCAACTGACTCTTTACGATACCAATGGCGAAGAGATTATGCCCATACAAAAGTCATTGGACATGGATGAAGTAAAATTGGATTTGGAGAGATTTAGTCAGCAGTTAGGAACAGGGGTTATTTGATTATTATTGCGGAGGTTACTCGAGTATTCAGTTTCTACAGAGGCTAATAGACGCAATTATTAACAAGCCGACTTCCCTCCTCTGGCAAGTTTGCAAAGCCTGTTGGCATCCAATACATTAAGAGCGCAACCGCTTGTCAATGATACCGTTTTGAGTAATTAAACTAAGTACCATGCAACAGATTAAATGGTTTGAAAGGAAATTTGACTTTTCTTTTCAACAGAATATTTTTCCTTCCATTGTGGAGCGACTTAGCGGAACTCCTCTAAGGTTAAAAGCCAAGGTGGAAGGTTTTCCTCTTGAGTTGTTAGAAGCAAAGCCTGATGGCAAATGGTCTATTAAAGAACAAATCGGACACTTAAACGACTTGGAACCCCTTTGGCAAGGGAGACTCAATGACATATTAGAGAACAATGACTATATGAGGCCTGCCGATTTAGAAAACAAGAAAACGCACATTGCCCAACACAATGACAGCAGAATTAATGATCTACTTACCCAGTTCGAGCGTTCAAGGAGAGTAACCCTTAGCCAATTATTCGAATTGACAGAAAAGGAAATTTATAAAAGCGCATTACATCCAAGACTAAGAAAACCCATGAGGACGATGGACTTGTTCTTGTTCGTGGCTGAACATGATGATCATCATTTAGCTAGAATTACTGAGCTAATGAACAGTCATAATCTCGACTCTAAGTAGTTTTCCATTTGCGGGAGGAATAAAGTTTCACAGAAATCCACCCTCCTATGACCATTTCAACCCAGCTGAGTGGAAGTGCCACAAGTAGAATGCCCCAATTTGATAATCCCATATTTGAAGTAGCCACCCAAAAAATCACGAATACAGCGGCCCATACCAAACTGGATGAAAAGATGATAGAACGGTTGCTACTCCCAAAAAACTGCGTGTATAACCAAACCACAAAGACTAATACGCCAGTCAACAATGTGTCCCATAAACCCCATATAGAAAAAATAAGGCCGTCCATTTCTGCAATTCTATGATCTACTCCGCCCCAATAGTCCTTCATCATGGGCATTACAAGTAGGAAATAACGGAGTATTTCCGATGCATTTATCCATATACTGGTTATCAACACCACAATTATGAACTGTTTTACTCTAAACTTTTTAGTTGGCATGCCTCAAAATTTTTTTGATGTTTTGTGAGATCATCTCAGGAGCTTTGAAATCAGGGTTTGATCGATAAATAGCTACCTCTTTTTCCAAAGAGTCAATACTTAGCAATAGATCAATACTCCTCTCTTTGAATTTTGCGAATTTCAATGAAGAATAATTGACCAAGTTCTGATTAGAGAGAAAATCGATCTTACGCTTACATCTACAAGGGTTTTCAGGGTTTACTAACCCACATTTTCTCTGTAAGAAACTCCTTATTTTCTTCCTTGAACGCGACAGTTGCTGCCTGAAGGTTTCTGGTGAGACAGATAAAACCTCACAGGCCTCTTTACTATTGAATTCTAATATATCTCCTAGAATATAGGCCATTCTATGGCGAGCATCCAGACATAACAATAGTCCTTGTGTGCAACTGACCTTTACCTCCTCTTCTAACAAAAGTAGTTCCCCGCTGTTAGAGACACTGCTTACTTCATTTGATTGCCCCATGTCAATAAACTCTGAATAAGCTCGAAAATCCATAGCAAACTCTTTTGACCTCTTTCCTTTGATCGTGAATAAATAGTTAGAGGCAACCCTATAGACCCATGTGGTAAATTGACTTTGCCTTTTGAATGTACTTAAATGAGTGACTACCTTAATCAAGATTTCCTGAGTGGCATCTTCTGCATCCTCTGGGAACAGCAACATCTTCAAAGAGAGATTGTAAACTAGGTCCTTAACACTCAACAAGAGTCTTTCTAAGGCTTCCTTGTCACCTGTTAAAGAACGCTCTACTAGTAACTCTAAATCATTGCTCATATCTAATTAGACTATTTTGAAACTGGTATTGTGACAGGGTAATCAAAAATACTTAGAAACATAAGCCCAACTAAACAAACCCTATCATGGACATTTAGTAAATTGTCATGAATGGGATAATATGGCCAAGAAAAAGTCAAAGACCATCATCAGAATTGCTTTGTTCACGGGCACTGCTGTCTCGCTTTTCTTTGTACCGTGGATTTTGGTTTGGGCCTGGATATTGCCTTTACCCGATACTGTTCAAAAACAAGCAGAACAAGCCATTGGACACGGGCTGGATGGTATCATTGTCTATGTAGATCAGGCCGGAAAACCACCCGGGTTCTACGCTGCTGGCTGGCACGATCGAGAAAAGAAAATCCCAGCCTACCCTCAAGCGCTATTTAAAATTGCCAGCATCAGTAAACTTTATGATGCGGTGGCAGTAACTAAATTGGTGAGTGCTGAACGTCTATCCTTGGACAAGACCCTTGCTGATTATCTACCAGAGCTTATAGGGCGAATTGAAAATGCGGATAAAATCACCTTGAGATTGATGATCCAGCACCGAAGCGGTATCCCCAACTTCACGGATACTCCCAACTTCTGGGCATCCCCCACCGAGACCTATGAAGAAGGTCTCTCATTAATTCTCGATCAGCCGGCCAACTTTGAACCTGGTGAAGATTACGAATATTGCAACACCAATTATCTATTGATCAATAAGATCATGGATGATGTATTGGGCTATGAAAACTTTCAATTTATCAAAGAGGAGATCCTAGTCCCCTTAAACCTCAATAACACTTTCAGTTCCTCAGATGTAGTGAATATGGACAGTGTTATGAGTGGCTATCATGTAGGCTACCCTCATGATTTAAAAGCAGATGGACATGATATGTTAGCATCAGCAGAGGATGTAGGGGTTTTTCTTAGGGCACTGAACGATGGGACCTTATTTGAAGCTGGTGAAAAGGAGATTTATTCCTCCATTTACGAGTATAATCACGGAGGTTGGGTTCCCGGCTACCAGAGTTTCGCTGAATACAATGAGGACCTGGATGCTATCATTATTCTGTTCAATAACACTACTGATCGTAAGTTGTTACTCTGGAATTTATCCGAAATCATCTGCGGCCGAATTGTGAAAATACTGAAGCGAAACTAGTCCATTCATGAGACTCGATAAGTTCTTCAAAGCCCCACACCCACTCATTTTAGATGGGGGCTTGTCCAATGTACTAGAAGATCAAGGCTGTGATTTAAATCACTCCTTATGGACCGCAAAGCTACTGGCCGAAAATCCAGAAGCTATCATTGAAGCTCACCTTAGGTACTTAAAGGCTGGAGCACAGTGCATCATTACCTCCAGCTACCAGGCAAGTGTTTCAGGACTTATGACCATGGGTTATAGTAGAAAAAGAGCAAAAGAACTTATTCTGAAATCAGTCTTACTAGCCGAAGAAGCTGTTGCCAAAGCCATAGCTTCAGAGACCATTAAGGCTAAACCACTCATTGCCGCGAGTATTGGACCTTACGGTGCCTATTTGGCGGATGGTTCCGAGTACCACGGTAACTATGGTGTTTCTGATCAGGTATTAAGGGACTTTCATGCCGAAAGAATAAGCATACTGGCTGGCTCAAATGCCGATCTCCTTGCCTGTGAGACCATTCCTAGCCTCCTGGAGGCAAAGGTCCTTTCAGAGGCCTTAAAGTATGTCGATAAGCCCAGTTGGGTCTCCTTCTCCTGCAAGGATGAAGAACATTTAAATGATGGAACCCGCATCGAAGAATGTGTTTCACTCTTCAAAGACCATCCTCAAGTTTTCGCGGTGGGTGTCAATTGTACTAAGCCCAAGTTCATCTCTGGATTAATCAAACACATAAAGGAAAGTACCAATAACAAGAAAGTCATCGTTTACCCCAATTCTGGGGAAGCCTACAATGCTCAAAGTAAAACCTGGAAGGGTCTATCAGAACCAAAACACTTTGTAGAGATGTCGAAAGAGTGGGCTAAACTCGGAGCTGATATTATTGGTGGATGTTGTAGAATAGGCCCTGAACATATCCAAAGGATGAGCAAACAAATAAGGCATTTTGTTGGCTAGTCATTCAATTTTATTTTTAATCCGTGTAAGTTTTTCAGGTGCATTTAGGTACTAACTAGTAAAGGACAAATTCAATAGCGATGAGAAAGAGATTCAAACTAGCCGCACTCAAGAAAAAATGGTCAAGGTTTTACAAATCAGAACTAAAGCAGTTCGATAAGTTAATCGGGAGTAAATGCTAGTAAATAGATTGAGTTGAACCTCAAAAGAAGATTTAAATGGAAGTATTCTTTTATGGCTTATTTATGGACAGCTCCATTTTATCTAAAAATGGAATACAATCTACCAACCCAAGGAAAGGTTATCTCGAGAACTATACGCTGAAAATCGGCAATAGAGCGTCACTCATTCCTTCAAAAGGAGGAAAATCCTATGGATTGGTAATGACGGTGAATAGTGACAAGATTCAATCCCTTTATGCCGAAGCCAGCGTATCAGATTATGTTCCTGAAGAAGTCGAAATCATCTTAGATTCTGGCGAAAAGTTGAAAGCGACTTGCTATAACCTCCCATTAGAATTACTGACAGGGACAAATGAGTCCTATGCAAAATCGCTTTACCGACTAGCCCAAACTTTAGACTTCCCAAAAGAATACCTCGATGAAATCAAACAGATGAGCCAAAAGCCTGATGGGACAACAGGATAATCGCTTCAGACATTTTCTTTGTACCTTCTGGGTCTTGACCCATTACCTTAACCAGCAATCAAAGTATGTTTAAAAACTCGAGAATCAGCATCTTATCCGTCATGATCATTTTAAGTCTGGCAATGGCCTGTAACCCCTCATCAGACCAAGGCTTGGACTTTGAAAAAGAGAAAGCGGCCATTCTTGAAACCATAAATGGTGAAACCAGGGCGGCATTTAACAGGGATTATGAGGCTTGGAAGTCAAAGTGGATTCATGAATCGTCCCTAACGAAAACCTATATTGACTTCTCGGACAGCACATTTACCGAAACTCTGGGATGGAAAGAGATTGACGACTTTGTACGAACCTATATTGAGGAGCATCCAGAACCAGATCCTTTACCCGAAATGGTAGATGACATTGAGGTGCGACTCTACGGCACTGGGGCTTGGGTTAGCTTTGAACAGCATGACGCAAATCGAGGACTAAAAAGAGAAACGCGCCTGATGGAAAAAGTGGATGGAGAATGGAAAATTGCAGGCATGCATACAACCATCTACGGCTTTACCAAGGTCGACCAATAAAAAAGGCCCAACTGTTAATCAATCAGGCCTTTTAGTCCGGTTAAATCTTTCTACTTATTCACGTAAAATGGAATATTGGCATGCGCGGTATGATCTTGGTTGTCATCAACATAGATAAAGAGTCGGTATGCTCCCTCCTCATTTGGTGCCATAAATGTCAAGTCGCCTGAAGTCTGATCATTTGAAATCAACCCTTCTATTACGGCAGGTACTTCTTCAGCGTCACCACCAGTAGCATTGGTAGTACTTTCTTTCATGATTTCCCATCGATAGGTGAGCACATCGCTATCAGGATCAGTAACGTCTATTGAAGCCTGATACTGTTTGCCAGCAGTCAGCTTAATGTTATCATAAGGCTCTTTTCCTTCTAGGCTAAAAGTGTTGATGCGTGGACTTCTGTTCTCTGGCCAGGCGCCATTCCAAATATTATGCATTACGTCAATGGACTCGGTTTCTTTCCCATCAGGCATAAACATACCGAACCAGGTAGGTGTTCTCTCCTGTTTTTGGCCCCAAAGGAATACATAGGAACCAATGACCTGAGGCCTTTGCGATTCAATCGCATTTCTATAGCGGCTTCCGTAAAAATCGGCTTTGACCGAGCTATTGTTTTCGACAGGTGCTCCCCACTCGGTATTACCCACTTCCCAGTAGCCAGTAGCTCCCCATTCTGTTACCATCAAAGGGCCTTCCCAACCAGATTCCTTAAGCAATCTTGGCAGTATTTCTACTTCTGCATACATCTGCACACTGAGAATGTCCAGGTCAGGCGCACGCTCCATGATCAGGTGGACAAATTCCTTATTCATACCTGCAAGTGAGGTAGTTGTTAAATGATTTGGATCGATCTCGTGGATCATCTTTGAGATCTCATTGACCGCATCCCAAACCTTTGGGTTTTCTGCTTCATGATTGAGTTCGTTTCCTATACCCCAAATAATCAATGCAGGATGATCCTTAAGTTCCATCACCTCGCCTCTTATTCTTTCAAGTTGGGCTTTAACGGCTTCTTCATCGTCATAATCAAAGCCATGACGCTCTCTGCCTACATCTATGCCCATTGTTACTTTTAGCCCATATTTCTGAGCATCATCAAGTACTTCTTTACCTGATCGCTGACCATTATCTGTTCTCCAGGTTCTGAATGAATTCGCGCCATGCGCAGCCAGTTTGGGAATACTGCCAAACTCAAGGCCAGCTCCCTGAATAAAGAAAGGCTCTCCATTGAGCTGAAGCTCAAAACCATTTTCGACTTTAACAATCGTGGACTTGGTGATTTCAGAAGCCTCATCTGCTTTCTCATTGGAGCAGCTAAAAAAGAACGAAACCAACAGGAAAATGGCAAAATAGGATCTGAATGAATTGAGGTAAGAATCGCGTTTCATTATGTCGTTTTAGTTAATGCTGAATATATAAAAACTTGCTGCAAAATCCTTTGCTCACGTTTGCACTGGATCTACTTAGACACTAATCAAAAAAGGAAGCCCTTTACGAGCTTCCTTTCTATCTCAGTTGATTTCGTATTATTTCTTTCTGCCAGGGGTAAAAGGAGCCCCAGCTTTTTCGAGTTCGGCTTCGTAGGCTGTCAAAGCTGCAAAGAAGTTTTCAGCATTTTTCAAGAACTCTTCAAAGCCACTTTCGGCTAAAGCCAAGTCTGATTTCTGTGTTTCTGTAGGTGCTTGTGTCGTACCACTATGGCCTCCTATGGCAGTGCCCATACGAGACCTGATCGATGGTGAGGTGGATTCGTTTTTGGAGCCTGGAATTGGATCACCATTCAGGCTCTTGCGCAAGTCTGCCAAACCATCGTTCAGTCTTTTCAAAGTTTCAAACATGGCCGGTGTGGCTCCTGGTGTTTTAGGTAATGCTGCACGAATAAACCTCAACTTTTCAGCTGCTTCGCCCATGCGCCTATTGGCATTTGACATCTCTCTTGACAGTTCGTCACCTCTTCTTTGGAACGCGGCCGCTGCCTGATAATCAGCGCCTGAACTCGCATTTGGTGCTGCCTTCACCATAAACTCCTGTGGAGAACCTTGAGACTGAAGACTTCCGTTATTCAAAACATAAAGCTGCACGGAGTACTTACCAGGGGCCACCATAGGTCCTTGTGGTGTTCCTGCCCATGGAGGCCTAAAACCTGGTTGACTAAGGCTAATAGGGTTAGAAGGTGGTAACCTCAAATCCCAAGTTATGCGATGAAGCCCCTTACCAGAAACTCCTTGTAGCCAACGAACAGTAGCTCCATTTGCATCTTTGATTTGAAGCATCGTTGTGGCATTGCCTTCTCTTGATTCTTCAGACAGCTTATCCCAGCCAGGAAAAGGAATACTCTCTCCTTTCTCTCGCATGGCCTTTTCTGATGCCAAACGCTCACTTCGTGCGGTCTTGGGCATATCGTGTAAGTAATAGGTGATCAGCGCGCCAAAATCTGGGTTTGGAGTTTTGAAACTTGTAGAACCCGCGGAAGGCATACCTGCCGCCTGCATTGGCGCATTTGGCATATACCACCAGGCGTCCCTAACCGGAAACACCGTATTGGATTTGGCTTGAATGGCTTTGTTTACTTCCCGCAATGCGGAATAATCATCTAACATATATACCCCTCGGCCGAAGGTTCCGCCAACTAAATCATTATCTCTTGGGTGAAGTTCGATATCTCTAAAAGCAATGGTCGGAACACCAGCTCCTAACTTGATCCAGTTTTGACCCATATTGGGTGAAAAATAGATGCCATATTCTGCTCCTATAAACAGTAAATTCTCATCTATATGATCCTGTTTAATCGACCAAACAATCGTTCCCTGTGGTAGATCGCCAGCAATGGACTGCCATGATCTTCCTCGGTTTTTACTCATGAAGAGGTAGGTATTGTAATCACCCAACTTATGGGCATCGGCAATCGCAAATACAGTATTCGCGTCATGTTGTGAAGCCTCTACATCATTGATAAACGACCTTTCAGGTACTTTCGGCAGGCTTCCGGCCATCTTCCAGTTCTGACCGTCATCTTCGCTGACATGAATCAATCCGTCATCAGAACCTGTATAGAGTAAGCCCTTAACCAATGGTGATTCTGTAATACCAGTGAGCGTGGCATACTTCGACATAGCACCATTGTCATACAGGGCATCTATGCTCGGCACACGATCTATCATTTCCAAAGTATAGCGGTTGGTATTGGTGGTTAGGTCCTCACTAATTACCGTCCATGAATCACCTCTGTCCTCACTCTTCCAAACCCGCTGAGAGCCGAAGTAAATCGTCTTACTATCGTGCGGACTCACAATGATCGGTGCATCCCAGTTAAATCTTTCAGGCGCATCGCCAGGTGCTGGTGATGGCTTAATTTTGATTACTTCCTCAGTTCTTCTATCCAATCGATTCAGCTCACCACCTTGAATCTCCATGTAAACCGTATTTGGATCTTCTGGATCAAAGGCGGCATCATAACCGTCTGCGCCTAGTGGAATATACCAATCTTGATTTCGGACACCTTCCGTGTTGGTAGTTCTTGACGGACCGATCAATGTGCCTAAATCTTGAGCTCCCGCTACGATATTGTAGAAAGGTTCAGCATTGTCTAAAGCAATCTTATAGAACTGCGCGATCGGCAAGTTGGGGAAATGTCTCCAGGTAGTACCTTCATCGAAGGTCTCATAAAGGCCGCCATCTGTCCCTGCGATGAGGTGATTTCCATTATCCGGATCGATCCACAAGGCGTGATTATCACTGTGTTTTTCTCTTCCATTACCCAGCACGTTGAAGTTCTTTCCACCATTGCGTGTTACCTGAATGAACACATCCATCTGATAAATCAGGTTAGCGTCCTGAGGAGATGCTTCAATTTCCTGATAGTAATGAGGCCCTGTTCCACCAGAGGTATAACTATTCTGCTTTGCCCAGCTTTCCCCTTTATCGGTAGACTTATAAAAACCTTTGTTTCTGCCATCGGATTCAATAGTGGCATATACCAAATCTGGATTGGCAGGAGTAACAGCAAGTCCAATTTTGCCCATATCTCCCCTTGGAAGTCCGGTGGTTATTTTCTTCCAAGTCACGCCATTGTCTGAGGATTTATATATCCCAGAATTAGGTCCTCCCGCCAATAGAGACCAGGTTTTTCTCCTGCGCTGATAAGCAGCAGCATAGATAACGTCAGGGTTAGAGGGATCAAACTCAATGTCGGTTATCCCTGTGTTTTCATCGATTTGCAGTGTTGCCGCCCAGGTTTTTCCGCCATCGGTTGATCTGTACAAGCCACGTTCTCCTCCTGAAGACCATAATGGACCTTCTGCAGCAACCATTACCACATTACTGTTTCGTGGATCAATCAGAATCTTTCCTATGTGCTCGGACTTCTCCAGCCCCATTCGATTCCATGTTTTACCAGCATCGGTGCTTTTATAGACACCATCACCCCAGCCAACATGGCGACCACTCACGTTTTCACCCGTTCCTACCCAAACTGTGCTTGGCGTATTTGGATCTATTGACACTGTGCCAATAGAATAAGAAGCTTGATTATCAAATACCGGCTTCCAGGTAATGCCACTGTTATCGGTTTTCCAAACGCCCCCTGAGCCAACAGCGATGTACCAGTTGCTTTTATTATGAGGGTTTACGGCTATGTCCGCAATACGTCCACCCATAACGGCCGGGCCTATATTTCTAAGTTGCATTCCATTGGCCGCACTTTGTAATGCTGAGGGGTCGACTGACTGAGCAGATAAATGAGACAATGAAAACAAGCAGAGGATTGACAGCAGGAAAGCCGTGCTTTTTCGGAAGCTGAGCATGATAATTTGTTTAAGGTTGATAATTGATAGACCAGTTCGGATAGAATCGTTACCAGATCTATGTAAAGCAATTTAAAAATTGTTCCTTCATATGAAGAACCAGTTATCAAACAAGTCTTATAAAAGTCTCAGAAATCCATACGGTACCTCACCTCTCTTCTCGTATTCGATTACAAGAGTATGGAGTCTGCATATTCTCAAGTATTTCAACAAAGTCAGCACTAAAAAAGGCATTGAAGAAGCAGTTAATCGAAGTCAATGGACTAACCGCCTCAACGGCTACATGGATCAAGGGGGGAGAGACAATAACCCTTTACTCTATTGAAGGGGTCAAACCAAAGAGACCGCTCATTTTTCCTTTGAAAGTCTTATTTGAAGATGAGTATCTGGCCATAATTCATAAACCCGCTGGCATAGAAGTCAGCGGCAACAGTTTCAAAACCATTGCCAATGCCCTCAGTCAAAACCTCAATCAAAGTAATGAGGCAGATGCTACCGTCCCACAACCTGTTCATAGACTAGACTATGCCACCACTGGCCTACTTCTGGTGGGCAAAACGAGCAGTAGTATCAGAGCCTTGAACAAGCTTTTTGAAGACAAAGGTGTTAACAAAACTTACTATGCCATCACCATTGGGCAGATGGACCGAGAAGGCATTATTACAGCGTCCATGAAAGGCAAGGAAGCCAAGTCGCACTACTGCATTGCAGATAGGGTTCACTCAGATCGATTTGGGCAACTGAATTTGGTTGAGTTAAAACCAGAAACGGGTCGTAGACATCAACTCAGAAAGCACCTTGCCAGCATTGGCAACCCCATTCTTGGGGATAAGGACTATGGAACTGAAGGACTGATTTTAAAAGGGAAAGGCCTCTACCTCCATGCCTATTCTTTAGAATTCAAACACCCATTCACAAATGATAAGATCCTCCAAATAGACGAGCTGCCATTAAAGTTTAAAAAGATCTTCCCTTTATGGGATGCATTGTCTCAAGGGGATTAAACTTCACTCCTTTAGAAAATTAGTATTTTAGGTCAAAACACTTTGACCATGAAAGCCTTTATCACTACCCTTCTTTTACTTGTTTGTACGACCACATTCAGCCAAGAAGCCATGCGCAGATGGCGAAAAATGAATCAGGTTCGCAATGACAAATTCGATCTGGTACTTCCCGAAGTCATGAGGGAAAACAATATTGATATGTGGATTATCATGAATCGAGAAGGGAATTTGGATCCCTTATACTCAGACCTGGGCGAGGGTTACGTAGGCTCTTTTGGAAGCTATTACATTTTCACCGATCGTGGAGGCGATCGTATTGAACGTGTGTCTTTGGGAAATAACGGTTACTTATTGAAAGAAGGCGGTGGCTACGATTATTTCGGCTCTGTGGATGAATTGAAGGAGTTCGTCATGGAAAGAGACCCTAAACGCATCGGACTGAATATCTCCCCAAATATTGGCGGTGCGGATGGGCTTACGCATTCGGGCTATCTTGAGTTGGCTGAGATCCTTGGAAAGAAATATGAAGATCGATTTGTCTCTGCGGAAAAATTGGTATCTGACTTTAGGTCCAGACGAGTAGCCAGTGAAATTGCTATTTATGGTGAGGCCGGAGAGTTCTCCTATACGATCGCTGAAAGGGCGCTTTCCAATGAAGTGATCACTCCAGGCGTCACCACATTGGAAGATGTGGCTTGGTGGATGAAAGAGCAACAGTTCAAAAATAACTTAGGTTCTTCCTTTGGTATGCCATCGGTCTATATTACGGGTCCCAATGGCGTGGAGGCCACATCTTCTGATCGCATCATCCAAAGAGGCGATGTCATTATGATTGACTGGGGCGTTGGCCTTATGAACATGTTTACCGACATGAAAAGGATTGCCTATGTGTTGAAAGAAGGAGAGACAAAAGTACCGGCTGGCATTCAAAATGCATTTGACCAGAGCATGAAGGTGCGTGATATCGTTCAGCGCGCAATCAAACCCGGTGTAACTGCCAAAGAGGCCGAGGAAGAAGTATATAAACGACTAACTGCGGCCGGATTTAATCGAATGAAGGGTTTCAATCAGTACACGGACCTTGATAAGACCGATGTAATTATTGGTTGCCACTCTGTTGGTAATTGGGGCCACGGCATTGGACCTTCAATTGCTTACTGGAATCCTGTGAGAATCAACTATGAACTCAAGCCCTCGAACCTGATCTCTATTGAGTTTTTCGCTTATACCAAAGTTCCAGAATGGGGTGGGAAGAAATTGAGAGTTCCCATCGAGGATGATGCGGTAATTACCTCCAGAGGAATTGAATGGTTATATCCTATCAATCCGCGGATGCTGGTAATCAAATAGTTCAATTAATCATCACATTGCAACCATACGTGTACTTAACCAGTCTATGATTAAGCAACACAACCCATAGAATTATGAACTACAGAGAAGCAATAGGAACAAAAGAGAACCCTCTGGTACTAAAGACGCCTCCGCAAAGCTCAGAGTACACCATGCATGTTGATGAAAAGGATGGTAAAGAGATTCTGGTATGTACAGTCAAGACAACCGTGCTACACTATGACATTCAATGCATCAATGATCTTCACAAGATGTTGAAGGCACATGGAGACTGGATGGAATTGGGAAGTAAAGATGAAAAGCAAGACACCAAGGAAGGAACAGTAGAACACTGGGGGCGTTCCCCTGAAAACCCAATTGGCGGCTGGTATGGCTTGAAAAAGAACTTTCGAGGAAGATTCGGTATGTATTTACCACCTTTAATGGAAGCCTTAGGCCTTGCTGAGGTGACTCACGAAAAGCGTGGCAACCAAATGAGAGCTATATAATATTAATGAGCAATTTTGAGCAAAGATTAACGGGTGGTCACCCTAATTCTTTGGGCAACACGGTAGAGGTTGTTGAAGAAGTGCTTTCGAATCCAACCCGATTCGAAGAGCTCTTTAACTGCTATTTCAGCAATGATGAGGTAGTTCGACTTCGAACTTCCAATGCGATGAAACGGATTTGCAAGGCTAAAAAAAGCATACTCATTCCTTACATCGATCGGTTCTTAAATGAAATATCAAGTATCGACCAAGCTTCAACTCAGTGGACCCTCGCGAGTCTTTTTCTATTGTTAGAGAAAGACATGTCCGAAGACCAAATAGCCAGTGCCAAGGAAATCATGAAACGAAATCTGGCATTTCATAATGACTGGATCGTACTCAATACAACCATTGATGCACTGGGTAAGTGGTCCAAGAAGGACAGTGCACTGAAGCAGTGGATTCTGCCTCATTTGACAAGATTATCAAAAGATTCACGAAAATCAGTATCCAAACGAGCAGCTAAGGAACTCTCTCGAATTTGATCCGCTGTTTGATTAAGTTTGTGCAATGATGATAATACTCATTGGTATCTTCTTTATAATTCTTGGTGCCCTTATTAAGTATGCACGCATGCATCACCTGATTGCTGGCTATAGTACCATGTCGGCAGAGGAGCAAGCGAAGTATGATATAGAGGGTATTGCCTCAGTGCTTAGAAATGGATTTTTCGGGATGGCCGTGTTGGTAGTCCTTATACCCCTCATTCCATTAGGACTCGATAAGTCTACCTCTGATTTTGTTAGCATCATGATATCCGTCTTTATCGGGGTTACTTACATTCTCATCAGAGTCAATTCAAAACAGTTCAGAAAAAAAGAATAGAAAAGCACTGCCAAGAACTGACAGTGCCTTACCCCTCATCTAAAAAGCCTCAACCGACTATGACAGCTGCTTCTCCATATTTAAAATGGAAAGGTGCGGCAGTTCCTTGAGCATTCGCCCATTCCTTGATAAATAATAATCTGTTTTGTGGTTGCTCAAACACCAAGATGATGTCAGAACCGCCAAAGGCGAAGTAGCCAAACTCGTCCCCCTTGGCCACAGTTTCACCCTCGTTCAACTCCATATGTACTGAAGAAACCTGTGCCATCCCTACAGGAACGATAGCCACTTTACCGATATCACCAGCAGGGCTGCCAGCCGTATCGACTATGATAACTCCCCTTGCTTGTGTGAACTCATAACCATCTTCTGAACCGTCAGGCGCATCAAACTGTCCATTATCAAGTACAACATCCAAGAACACATTACCCGCTACTGCCTGAGAATCGATTACCTTTCCCGCTACTGGTACATGAAAGCGATGGTAGTCAAACGGACTTAAAAAATAGTGCACGAACGTTCCTCCATTGAATGCACTTGCATATTGGCTCTTATTCAACAATTCACTAATACTTCCTAGTGTATGCGTGTGCTTTAACGTGATTCCAGCAGTCCCCTGCCCTTCTTCTATCACATTTCCACTCGCATCAATATTATAGATAGCCTTAAATGTACAGTCAGCAGGCGCACAAACTACTGTATTGTCGTTTGGGCATGCAATCGGACGCATAGGGGTCAAATCTGTTTTACTGTCATTCAACTGTCGATAGAAGAAGTCATTGAAAGTTGTCCAACCTGAAATGTAGTCTGACGAGTCCTGTAAGTTGTACATTGGATCGTCTTCGAAAGACTTCAAGGTTTCCGATGTCAATGATGCCGGAGTGTTGAGGAAATTGCCCCAGGCCTTGGCATAGTTATCCAGCCAATGCTCAAACTTGAAATCGTTGACCTCACTCTCGTAGTTCTGCAAGACGATTTCTTGTCCATTCACCGTTATGTTTTGGTCGATCAACCAGTAAAAATGACATAGTCGATCATATATTTCTTGGCTGTATCCGTTTTTCTCATCAGTGTTATTCCAGGCTGTGTAACCCGGAACTTGATTCTCGCTCGGGATAACTTCGGCAAAGGATGTTAGGTAATCATAGTAGTCATTCGCATTTGTCGGCCAGCCATTGCCATCGTATAATTCATTCAGCGCCTCATAAAGATCAGCATTCAACTGACCATTTTTAGCACCGGTATTGGCAAGGACTAATGACTCTTTCAAGGCGACAGCCAATACTTCGTCTTTGGCTATTTGTACCTTTAATACTTCAATGATTTCGGCAGATGTGATCTCTCTTTCCATAGTTTAGGTTTTTACTGTGTGTTTTGTGAGTAGCGCTGAATAGCTGGCTTATCACAGGTATGAAGTTACGATCGAGCGACCGTTTTTATTCAGCCAAATCGCAAAGTAGCTGAAAACCACCAGCAAGATTCTCCTTGTATCATTGACGGATAAGACTCAATTTTAGACTATGAAACACTTTGATTTAGATCAGAAAAGATTTGTCACAGCCGAAAACAAAAGTGGTCTTGCTTCCCACGAAACAGTATTTGAATATCAACAGAATGGCGAAACCATTACTGGAAGTTACCAAGGCGGATTGATCAAAATTGGTCATATCGTAGGAAAGCAGGTAAATGCAGACACCATAGCGTTATTATATCATTGCATTACAAACGAAGGAGCACTCATGGCAGGAGAATCAACTGGAAAGCTCAGTATGAAAGGAGAACTAATACAGATTAATTTCGACTGGAACTGGCTTAACGGTGACCGATCGGGAGGAAAATCCGAGTATATTGAAGTAATCTCTCAGGCCTAAAAGCTACTGCATAATGATCACGCCCCAAGAAACTGATCGAGCCCAGGTCTTAATACCAACTAAGGACCTCACACTTGAAATGGAGTTCTTTGAGCAGTTGGGTTTCAAACTGATCAACATCTTCCCCGATGACAATCCTGAGGTAGCTGTGATGTCGGGTTTTGGCATTCAGGTTAGGATAGATAAGTCTTCAAAAGTCACAACTCCTGCCATCCACATCCTATCCGATAGTCCGGAACTTATTCTTGGGACTGAAAATCAATTATCATCCCCAAGTGGCACTGTGATTACTGTTGGCCCCAAAACCTATCAGGTCCCGAAGCCAGTTACCAGACACAAGTTCGAAGTCCGACAATTGAGAGATCAGGTACCTTGGGTAATAGGTCGTGCTGGAATGCAATACCGAGATTTAGTTCCGGACCGACTGGGAGGTGGCATCATGGCTTCCCACATTCGCATACCCAAAGGCGGACCCGTTCCAGACATGGTACATTACCATACCATAGGTTTTCAATTAATCTACTGCTATCGGGGCTGGGTCAAACTGGTTTATGAAGATCAAGGCCCTCCATTTATCCTTAAGGCGGGCGACTGTGTGACACAACCCCCTGAAATAAGACATCGAGTACTTGAAGCTTCTGACAATTTAGAGGTCATTGAAATAGGTGTACCGGCAGAACATATGACTACGATTGACCATGAAATGGAATTACCGACCGATCACTTTCGACCCGAGAGAGAATTCGGAGGACAGACATTTTGCCACCATAAAGCTGATGAAGCCAATTGGCAGACTGATGTGGATAAGAACATGAGGTTTCATGACACGGGCATTCTTCTGGCAACAAAGGGAGTGGCCTCAGTCAAAGTCTTCAGCAGGGAAAACTCTTCATCTGAATCCCAAACCATTAATCATCAAGCCGATATCCTCTTCAATTTTGTTACCGAAGGAGAGGTGAAACTAAAGGCCGAAGGACAATCAATTCATCAACTTGAAAAAGGTGATGCTTTTGTTATTCCTCCAAATTTAGATTATCAGCTAACGGATTACTCGAAAGACCTAGAACTTCTGGAAGTCTCACTTCCTGGAGTATGATGGTGGAGTTCTAACTCGCTTTATACCACTTCACATCTTCCTGTAAATCTTCTGACAGTTCTATCTGAGGATCTAGCACCTGCACTTTACCTGCCAGTCTCATAGCTAGTTGCTCTTCAATCTCTTTCTTCACCAGCTTGCGATAAGGCAAGAAGTGTAGAAGGAATGCCGAGAAGGAGAAGAAATTACCAATCCCGCCTCTATTATGCTTGTACATGCCATAGAGGTACTTCCAGAACACTGATCGAGACTCATAATAGAACCCAAGTTTCCAAACCATTTTCAAACCGAAGAGGATGCCTCGGTAGTCAAAATCTGTTTTATGCTGATTCCTTAGTTTATGTCGCAATTCCGGATCGCTGTGTACCTTCGCCTGACCTACCATCATAAAGTGGTCATATACTCTTTTGAGGTAATTCTTAGGGTCATAAAGGTTCCAAAAGGCCTCCACATATTCCTCAGCGATATCTTCGATCGGTCTTGAAGGCACAAAGTTCAACAAAGTTGTTTGGTTTAGGTTTGCATCATCTAAAAGCCTCCCCTCCTTTTTTAGTCTATCCCAAAGTGCTGTATTCGGCAATGCCTGCAACATACTAAAGGTTACCCCTGGTATTGCATTTTCCATCGCAAAATCATAGACTCTTCCTCCGGCTCCTTTCTTCTCATCATCAAAGCCAATAATGAATCCAGCCATAATTCTTAAGCCTGCTTTAGCGATCTTCTCCAATGATTCGTTCATTGGTCGCCTGTTGTTCTGATGCTTCAATGTCAGCTTTAAACTATCGGTATCCGGGGTTTCTATACCGATGAATACCGTAGAAAACTTACTCATCACCATCAGGTTAAGAAGTTCATCATCCTGGGCCATGTCGATTGAGGCCTCTGTGGTAAAACTGAATGGGTAGCCATTCGCAGTCTGCCAGTCGACCAGCTTCTCTAAGAATGGTTTAACGGTTCGTTTATTTCCAATGAAATTATCATCCACAAAGAAAATCCCACCGGACCAACCCAATTCTCTCAGGGCATCAAGTTCTAATTGTACTTGACTGAAAGTCTTCGTCCTTGGTTTTCGACCATAAAGCACGATGATATCACAGAACTCACATTGAAAAGGGCAGCCTCTAGAATACTGAATCGCCATTAAGAAGTAGGCATCCATATCCAATAGATCAAAGCGAGGTACAGGGCTCAGAGTTACATCCGGCTTATCTTTAGATCTGAAAATTCCATTCGTCTCTCCTCTTTCCAGCGCCTGCACAAATAGGTTAATGGTATATTCACCTTCATCCAAGACCAAAAAATCAGCTCCTGCATCGAGCATATCATTGGGAAGAGATGTAGCATAGGGTCCACCCACAGCAACTGGCTTGTTTCTAGTTTTCGCTTCTTGAATCAAGCCCATAAAGTCTTCCTTTTGAGCGATCATTCCTGAGAACATGACCATATCGGCCCATTCCCAATCAGATTCTGTTACTGGTTCTATGTTTTTATCGATAAGCCGGAATTCCCATTTCTGTGGTAAAAGTGCAGCAACAGTAATGAGACCAAGAGGTGGCATAAATGCCTTTTTACCTATGCCCTGAACTGCTTTTTCGAAGGACCAAAAGCTAGTCGGAAAAATTGGATAGATTAATAGTACTTTCATGTTGAATTTTGGTTCCTATTAATATAAGTACTTTTCAAAGATTTAAAAGACTTTACAACAGGACAAAGTATTTCGAAGCGCAACCCAACAAGCCCCTAACCCTCGTAATGAACAGGTACTTCAAACCACTACTATTGATCTCCTGCCTAGTGTTAATGACTGGTAATGAATTGTTTAGCCAGGAAGCAGACTGGTGTAACCAATTACCTCGAGAACAATTTTCCCGGTTGCAAGAAATTAGCACATCGAGCGATTGGTTTAAAGTTTATCTAGTTGATCAGGATGTATTCGCCATTGCTGAACCTTATAATTTTCAAGAGGTGATTTCCTATTTGATTCTAGGTGATGAAAGGGCCTTACTTTTTGACACCGGCATGGGAATGCAATCCATAAAATCAGTGGTAGATGAATTGACCTCCCTGCCCGTGATTGTTATGAACTCTCATACCCACTACGATCACATTGGGGGTAATTATGAGTTTGACAACATTCTCGCCATGAATACCCAGTACACGATTGGCCGATCGGAAAATGGAATGGATCACTCCGTGGTGAGCCATGAGGTGGCACAAGGAGCAATTTGCCTTGAAAAGGCCAAGACTCTTGATACGGCTTCTTATGACATCAAGCCATTTAAAATATCGAAACTCATTACCCATGAACACATTATTGATCTGGGTAATAGAAAGTTAGAGGTGATTTCTTCTCCTGGCCATACACCCGATGCCGTAGTACTCATAGATAAGGAGAATGGACTGATGTGGACTGGTGATTCTTTTTATGAAGGGCCAATTTGGTTGTTTGACCCTGAAACTGACCTTGTCTTATATCAGCAAAGTGTTGAACGTATTTATAAAAAAAGTAAGGGCCTGAAAAAGGTCTTTACTGCCCACAACACCCCAGTGGCTGATCCTATGCGCTTGAAGCAATTGAGAGATGCTTTTACGCAAATTATGGATGGAAAGAAATCTCCTAAGGCCACAGAAGATTCAGAACATGTGAGCGATGAGGCTGTTGCTTTTGAGTTTGAACACTTCTCTTTCTTTATCAGAAGAGATCGACTTGAAGAAAGCGGCATCATCAAAAGATAATTAAATTGTAGTATGGGATCGGCTGAGTTGAAGCATCAAATTGAAGAAGAGATCAAGCGTACGGAGGCACTGGTGACCGAGTATAAAGAGATGTCTCAACCGGTATCACCAGATGATGCCATCGGAAGAATTTCAAGGATGGATGCGATTAATAACAAAAGCGTTACTGAAGCTGCACTTCGTCAAGCCGAAAACAAATTAGCGTCCCTTAAAAGTGTTATTTCCAATATCGATAGCCCTGATTTCGGCATATGTGTGAGTTGCAAACAGCCCATACCTATAGGTCGAATTCTCATACGCCCAGAAAGCCAACGATGTGTGAATTGTGCTCGTTGACACCTTTTATCAAAATCGATCGTTCTAGATTCGATAAATCATTTTAAACAAATAGCTTTGCAAAAGATTTCAGGAGGTATATGAAGCCAGCTACCGCAGAAAAAATAGTCTTAAGTAAGGAAAAGATACAAAGCCTTAAAAAGTATACACAAGAGCACAAAACTAAGGCTACCATTCAAATCATTAATTCATTTGGGCCTTTTATCGGCATATGGATATTGATGTACCTAAGCTTGGATATTAGCTACTGGATAACCCTTGGTCTGGGTGTTGTGAATGCTTTTTTCCTTGTTAGAATTTTTATCATTCAACATGACTGTGGACATCAATCTTTTGTGAAAAACAGGAAAGCCCAGAAGATCATAGGCCATATCTGCAGTTACATTTCAGCCATTCCTTTCAGCTATTGGGCAAAATCACACAGTGTTCACCACAAGTTAAATGGACAACTCGAATTGAGGGACATCGGTGACGTAACTACTTATACCGTAGCGGAATACAAGGAATTCAGTAAGGGCAAAAGGCTAGGATATCGCATTTATCGGTCGCCTATCGTGATGTTCTTGCTCGGCCCCATCTACTACATCTTTATTCACAACAGGATTGCAAAGATCCAAATGCCGGCCTTTCAGAAATTGAAAGGAAGTGTGATTGTAAGCAACCTTGTACTATTGGGACTATTTGCACTGCTAGGTTTCACCCTGGGTTGGCAAAAGTTTCTGCTGGTTCATATTACCACTTTGACACTTTTCGCCATCATCGCCATATGGTTTTTCTATGTTCAGCATCAACACGAGCATGGCTATAAACAGTGGAAAGAGAACTGGGACTATATAACGTCTGCCCTTAAAGGAAGCACTTATTACAAGGTTCCAAAACTCTTCAATTGGCTAACCGGCAATATCGGAATTCATCATGTTCACCATTTGAACCCAGCCATCCCAAATTATAATCTTCAACAGTGCATTAAAGAGAATCCATGGCTCAATCAATTTCCTACCATCATTGGTTTTAGAGAAAGCCTGACATTGATGTCGAACAAACTCTGGGATGAGACTCAGCAGCGCATGATTAGCTTCCGTGAGTACTATCGTATGGAGAAGATGGGCTTGGTTTAAGCACCGTTAATCATCCCTCAAGGCATTTACCGGATTACTAACCGCTGCACTGTAAGTTCGGTAACCTATGGTTATAGCCGCCACCAATACCATCAGCAATAAGCTTATTACAAAAGTCATGGCACCAATCTCTATGTGGTAGGCAAAACCATCAAGCCACTCATTCATGATATAGTAAGCCACTGGGCCTGCAACTAAGAATGCCAAGAGTAAGAGCTTTGTAAAGTCCTTGGCCAAGAGCCCCAAAATACTACCTGTACCAGCTCCTAGAATCTTGCGTACGCCAAGTTCCTTTGTCTTTCGCTCTACCTTATGTGTGGCCAGTCCATAAAGACCAAGGCAAGCAATGACAATGGTTATAAGTGTCAACCAAAGGGATAATTTAGAGGTCTTTTTATCCTGCTCGTAAGCTCGATCATAGATGTCTTCAAAGAGCCTATACTCAAATGGGTAGACCGGTGAAAAACTATCATATACTTCTTCAATCCTAACCAATGTCTCATAAAGGTCTGCTTCGATTTTAACCGCGAGGGTTGCATAATTTCCGCTAAGAATGATTTGAAGAGGTTCGATCTCCTCTCTGAGTGACTTGATATGAAAGTCTTTTACTACTCCGATTACGGTCGATTTGATACCCGACTGTGTGATCATTTCACGACCGATTGGATTTTCCCATCCCAATTTTCTAACAGCTGTCTCGTTCAGTAGAATTGACTTCCTGTCTGTTCTGATCTCTTTGTCAAACGATCGGCCTTCGATGACTTCAATATCATAAAGATCAAAGAAATCATGGGTTACTCCGACCATGTACATGGGTAGTCTTTCAGCATCTGAAATACCGGTCCAGTTGGCTTGAGTATTCGAAGTCACATTGGTTGGTAATGACCAAGATGTAGCAACCGTAGATACCCCCGACACTTTCCTGATTTCCTCCATGTATTCATCCAGTCTATCATCAACAGCATCGTCTCTAGTGCTTAAAACCACTATTTTATCTCTGGAATAGCCCGTGTCTTTATTGTCAATATAACTGAGTTGCCCTCCTAATATTAGGGCTCCAATGATCAGTACAAACGAGGCGGCAAACTGAAATACCACCAAGAAGTTCCTGACAATTCCTCCTCCCTTCTTGCCAACAATCCCTCTTCCATATAATGCATTAATGGGTTGAAAGTTTGTAGTAACAAAAGCTGGATAGATGCCAGAAACTAGCGTAATCACAAGACCAAGTGCAATAATAAAAACCCACAGGTTCAATTGCTGAAACTTGAGGGTCAAAGGTCTGTCTACAAAATTGGCTAAGGCAGGCAGCACGAGACCTGTAATCACTACAGCCAAAAACAATGATAAAAACACCAGAAGACCGGATTCCATCAGAAGTTGTAAGACAATATTGCTTCGTTTTGCACCAATCACCTTTCTAATCCCCACTTCTTTCATTCTGACAATAGACCGGGCGGTTGCCAGATTGATGTAGTTAATACATGCCATGCCAAGAATTATCCCAGCGATAATAATGAACATGTTCAAACGCTTACCATCTACTGGTGTACCCAGACTACCTAATACCTTTTGATCAAAGTGTACGTCAGTGAATGGCTGTAAAAAATAAGTTGTACTCTGCCCATCAGCATCTAAGGGATCATTGGCATATTTTGCTCGAATGGCAGGAAGTTGAGACTCCAGATATTCGGCATCGGTTCCTGGTTCAATTCGAATGTAAGTATAAAAGGGGTTGTTGTCCCATAAGGTCATGTTCTGTTCAAAAGCCTGCATGACACTCTCCAACTGAACCATTACCTCCATTTTAAAATGAGAGTTTTCTGGCATGTCCTTAAAAACACCTGAAACCTTCATCGGAAGTTGACCATTGAAAGTAATGGTCTCTCCCACTACATCAATCGTATTGAAATATTTCAATGCCACCGTCTCTGATAAAGCGACAGTGAAGGGTTCGTTTAAAAACTCATCCAAATTACCACTGACCGGTTCAAAACTGAAGATTTTGAAAATATCAGGATCTACTGGATGAACAATGGGCTCAATGAATTTCTCAGAATTCGCTTCCATCAAAATCTTCCTATAACTCATGGCTCTTGCCGCACCAATGATTTGTGGAAACTCTGATTTCAGCGTATTTGCAAGAGGCGCAGGAGTACCGGAATCACGATATTCAGGGTCATCTATCGTATTTAGACTTTTGTATACACGATAAATATCTTCTGACCGATCGTGGTGCGTATCGTAGCTGAACTCATACGATGTATATGCAAGAGTGAGCAAGAAAATGACCAGAGCAGAACTCAGACCTAAGATGTTTACGAAACTGTTTCCCTTGTGCTTTCTAAGGTTACGAAGCGAAACGATGATGTTGTTTTTTAGCATTGCTATTGAGTTAATTGAGTATTGACTTTTTCCTTTGAAATAAAGGTGATAGACCACGCCAAGGGCCTCTTTGGTATACAACCATTGTGCCCTTGCTTTACCTTTTATTTCTATGTTGTTATGATATATTTCTTCCATGTCCCAAAGGGCCGTACTGAGGTAGTCATAGGAGCAAAAGCTCCTAAGTAACCACTCTCCAAACCTTGGAGGCCGACTATGGATGTTTCCGTGACTCATATATCAAGCCACTTAATCTTGTTTGCAGGCAAACGATCGAAGAGCTCATTTCTCATGGCACGAACCTCATTAAGCGCTTTCACCCCTTCTTTAGTAATATCAAAGTATTGCTTTCTTCTCCCCCCTCTTTCTTCGGTAATTCCTCCTACGCGTGAGTTAACCCATTTCTTTTCTTCGAGCCGCTGCAAAGCTGCATATAGTGCCCCCAGACTAATATTCTTCTTCATATTCGCCTCAAGTTCAGCCTTGATGGTAACCCCGTAAGCATTATCTTGAAGCACACCCACTGTGAGTAGAACCATCTCCTCGAATGCACCTAGTGTCAGCTTTTTCATTTGTTCTCTTTTTGGTAATTAACTCCAATAATAAGAATTAGTTTCTAAAAAGAGAGGAAATCTTTGGAATTTTTAAGCATCGAGTCCACTGAAGTATTTAGTGATCTCTGGTCAAACTGAAAAACATATTGATCACATTTCAATTGGCCGGCTCTCAGGAATTGGCTTTTTTTATGTCTTACCCTCTCTCCTTCCATTCCTGAACGTAGTGAAGGATCTAAAGCACTTTATTCAGTATCTTGAATCAAAAAGCACATGGATTCCAGAGAATACTACGTCTATATAACTACCAACAAAACGAAGACGGTTTTATATACAGGTCGCACTGACAACCTAATGCAGAGAATCACAGAGCATTGGCTAAACAGAGGTAAACCTGAGACTTTTGCTGGCAAGTATCATTGCTACAACCTCTTGTACTTTGAACATTCGAAATATGTACTGAATACCATTGCAAGAGAAAAAGAAATCAAGGGTTGGGTAAGATCAAAAAAGGAAAAATTGATAAGGGAGTTTAATCCTAATTGGGACTTTCTTAACTCAGAAATAATGGAATGGCCGCCATCAGATGCCTTCCACAGAGGAGACTTTGTATGACGTAGACTCTTCGCTGCGCTCAGAGAAAGAAGGCAAATCACTCTAGAAATTAAGCACCATACTTCTGTTCCTGAATGTAGTGAAGGATCTAATTTTTTTCAACGATTGGACAGTTATTTAGCAATACCCAAAGCCTCTTTCAAGTGGACGACACAACCGATGCTAGCAGGCTCTTCCTTGCACTCAGAGAAAGAAGCATTGTGATTTCCCTTGGATAGCAACACATTTTCGCCCATATCCTCTTCCTGAACGCTAGTGAAAGATCTATGAGGAGTCAACCTCTAAAATATATCTAACTAATCATCGATAATTTATTAGACTCTTCGCTACGCTCAGAGAAGGAAGATCTGCGCTATCCTTTAAATCAAGCCCTCTTCCATTCCTGAACATCAGTGAAGGACCCTAGAAAAAGGCTAAGTATTAATCAAATTCAAAACATTCTATAACTTCGCTCCCATTACAATGAAAGTTACTCTCAATCATGGCAGATACTGATTTCGAAAAACAAATTTCCTTTATTAAGGAGATTGATAAGCTCAAATATATCGAGCGTAAAACCTCTCTTTTCAATAGCGATCGACATGAAAACGATGCGGAACATAGTTGGCATTTGGCCATGATGGCCCTGGTGATGTCAAATCAAAGCAATGAGCAGGTAGATTTACTCAAAGTGATCAAAATGCTCCTAATTCACGATATCGTGGAGATCGATGCAGGAGACACTTTCCTTTTCGATACCAAGAAAAACCATGATAATACTGAAGAGGAATTAAAGGCTGCAAAGAGAATTTTTGGTCTACTTCCTGAAGAGCAAGCTGAAGAATTAATCGCGATTTGGGAAGAATTTGAAGCTACTGAAACAGCCGAGGCGAAGTTTGCCAAGGCCATGGACAGGCTCGCTCCGATGATGCAGAATGCCTCAAATGATGGAGGCACCTGGAGAGAATTCGATGTGCCTTACGAAACAGTAATCGACAAGAAGAAAAAGATCAAAGAAGGATCAGCAATTGCCTGGGACTATGCCAAAGGGCTTGTTGACGATTTCTATCAGAAGTGAGCTTCTAGCTTCTAGCTTCTAGCTTCTAGCTTCTAGCTTCTAGCTTCTAGCTTCTAGCTTCTAGCTTCTAGCGAACGGAACGAATTTGGACTTAGCAAGATTTTGCCATCCCCAATACCCAATACCCAATACCCAATACCCAATACCCAATACCCAAATTAATCACTCCTCTCTTAGCGCCTCAACAGGATTCCTTACTGCAGCGCGATAGGTTCTGTACCCAACCGTTAAACCAGCAACAACTGCCATCATCAAAAGCGCCAATATGAATGTCAGGATATTAATGTTCGTATGATAGGCAAAACCATCGAGCCAACCCTCCATTACGAAGTAGGCTATCGGGGCTGCAATACAAAAAGCGATCAGCAAGAGCAAACCAAAATCTCTTGACAGGAGTAAAAGGATTCTCCCTACTGAAGCGCCTAAAACCTTTCGGACTCCAACTTCCTTAATACGATGCTGCACTCTGTGTGCGGCCAAGCCATATAGACCAAGGCAAGCGATAAGAATAGCCAAACCTGTAAACCAATTGGCCAATTCTGCTGTCTTCATCTCACTGAGATAGGCCCTATCGAAAATATCATCGAAGAAATTATATTCAAAAGGATAGACCGTGTTAAGTCCAGCGTAAACCTCCTCAATGGCGGCAATCGTCTCATTCATATTGGTACCTTCAATTTTGATGGACACATTGTACTGCCCTGCCCTATGAAAGATTCGAATGGGTTCTATCTCCAGATGCACCGAGTGTGCATGAAAATCTTTTAGTACACCCACAACAGTTCCTGTATCTCCAAACCAGCGCATCATTTGCATACCAATGGGTTCTTCCCAACCCAAGGCTTTTACAGCAGATTCGTTGATGAGTACTGCCTTCTCATCTGAAGGTATTGATAGATCAAAATTTCGACCTTCCACAATTTCTAGGTCATATAGATCAACAAATTCATCGTCTGCCACATTGGTATAAAGCACGACTCTCTCATCCTTTTTCCGCCCTACCCAATTCACAGTACCATTTGAGCTGATATTGTTGGGCAATGAATTGGACGAGGTCACATGCTTGACCCCGGGTATTTTCTTCAATTCATCCTTGAATACCTCTACTCTATTTCTGATACCGTCTCCGCGCTCTCGAATACCCATTACTATGACCTGATCACGACTATAGCCCGTATCCAAGTTTTGAATGAAATTGAGTTGTTTGGTCAAGACGGATGCGCTCAATATCAAGGCACAGGAGATGGCAAACTGGAATACCACCAATACATTTCTGAATACGGCATTTCCCTTTGCAGCTCGCCCCTTTCCTTTTAAGGCAGCGATCGGCTTAAACCTGGACAACATAAGCGCAGGATAAATGCCCGACAGTAAAGTCATACCAATGCCTACTACACCGAGCAATATCCATAATTCTGGGGCGGTGAAGTCCATACCGATTTCCTTGTCAATGAAAACGGAGAATGCCGGCAAAATCATCAACAAGACTAGAACAGAAAGTAGAACAGAAACAAAAACTAAAACAGCTGACTCGATCATAAAACGGATCATCAAATCAGATTTGAGCGCTCCGATCACCTTCCTAATCCCAATCTCTTTGGTCATGTTGATCGCCCGAGCAGTAGCCAGGTTAACATAGTTGATGCCAGCAATTATGAGAATCATAAATGCGATTCCGATATAGATGTAAAGGGCCTGTGCATCGGCATTTGGTGCAATATCAAAGTTGACGTCCTTGGTAAAGTGCATATCCCCCAGGGCTTGCAGATAATAGATGGACTCCTGACCATCTTCATCTATCGGATCATCGGCATACTTGGCTCTTAGTTCTGGCAGTCGCGCTTCTAAAGCCGATGCATCGGTACCTTCATTAAGCAATACAAAAGCATAAAAATTACTGTTTTGCCAGTTATCCATTCTGCGATTATCAGCGGTTAGAATGCCTTCTAGGTTGATTGCTATATCAATTACAAAATGGGAGTTCTTCGGCATTTCCTTGAATACTCCAGAAATCTGAAGTGGCAATTCATCCCTGAACTTGATGGTCTCGCCTATCACATCGGTTCTACCAAAGTATTTCATAGCGATGACTTCGGAAATGGCTACATCATTAAGGCCTTTGAGAATGGTGGCTTCGTCACCCTGTGTCACTTCAATATCCAATATTTGGAATACCGTGGGGTCGACAGCATGGATAGATGGCTCCAGATACACCTCATTTGCAGCTCGAATGACCGTGTTTCCATATGAATCTATCCTAAAAAAGTCCTCTACCTGCGGATAGTCATCCTTCATGGCAGGAGCCAAAGGAGTGGGTACTACGGCATACTTATTCGAACCTTTATAGAAGTTTCCATTATCCTCTTTGTAGATGCGGTAGATTCTATCAGCCTTTGAATGATACTTATCATAGCTGAACTCCTGCTGAGTATAGAGGGTAATGAGAAGAAATACGACAAGACCTGAGGTTAGACCTAATAGATTAAGGATCGCATAAGACTTGTTCTTGAAGAGTGACCTGAGGATGGTTCTGATGTTGTTGAATAGCATGGAAGGTTGAGTTTTTGATGCTTAAAAGACACTGCTTTTAAAAGACGGTTGCATCACAACATCATTACACTATCCAAACATGTGATTAGGTATTATCGAGTAAAGTCCTTTTTGAAATACCGCACTGCCTTTGAGATAAGGTCCGTACCACCACCCATTTGACCTAATAATGCCTGATAGGCATGCGCCAATTCTTCGGCCTCATTTCTAAGGCATTGTCTGTACTCATAGTTGAGCCTTTCCTTTAGTGCTTTTAACTCAGACTTGGTCTTGCAAAGGTGAAAAGCCTTTTTGCAGACATCGAGTACAGAGGCCAACATCTCATTTTGCTGATGACGATAGCGATTCGCAGACATACTCGTAGCAAGCTTTCGCTTTTGCATATGCACTTCATCCAGATAAGCATAATCCCAATAGCGAGATGACCTCACCCAGAAATCGAAGTCTTCATAGGCCAAAGACTCATCATAACCTCCCAGACGATCGAAGACCTTTCGTCTAATAATCATAGTAGGTGTGCAGATGAAATAGCGTCTTAATATCATTTCAAACACATCGCCCTCCACAAACTCTTTGACCATTCCTTTGGCCAGCAAGGTTTCTTTGTGGTTGCCAATGACCTTTGATGATTCATCGATGTAATCTGCATTTGAATAAATAACTCCAGTCTTGCTCGACTCCTGGCTCAAACGATCCACACCGGACTTTACAAAGTTTGGCAACATAATATCATCCAAAGCGAAATCAATTATGTACTCTCCCTTGGCCAAGGCCAAACCCTCATTAAAGGTTTTGGTATAACCGGCATTGACTTTGTGATCAATAAACAAAACCTCCCTATCCCCGATCGCTTCCTTAATAACATCTTGACTGTTATCTGTACTGCCATCATCCAATATGATCACCTCAATATTCTCGTAATTCTGAGACCATACTGACTCAAGGGCCTCCTTTATATAGGGGCCATGATTATAAGATATGCAGATGATGCTGACTAGGGGTTCCATCTAAAGAGCATTCGTCTGTTGAACAAAACAAGAATTAAGAAGAAACCGATATAACGCCACATATAGGCAATGGTAAGGGCTTCCAGGTCATACCGATCAATGAGGACTGAAATAAGGCCCAGGTAGATTGCTGCCGAAATTACTTGTGCACCGATGTACCTCATGGTCTGTACCCTGGCGCTCAATAAATAGGCCAGTAAATAGGAAATAATAGCAAAGAAATCTCCGATGACTTGATAACGTACCAAGTAGGCAGCTTTTTCGAAGCCATTGGCAAAGAAAATCTTTAAAATGAATTCTTTATTGAAATAGTAAACACTCAAGCAGATCAATGAGACAAAGGCTACAAAACCCATCACCTTCAAGACATACTGTTTAAGTTCCAGTGGCTTATGGATCAAGGAAGCCATCTTTGGATAATAGACCACACCCACAGTTCCGGTGAAAACAAGCATGTAGCTGGTCGACATCTTTACAACAGATTGCCAAAGTCCAGTTCTATCGAGCCCATAAAGGTCTATGACATAATTCCTCACCCCAAAATCTAGTAGTTTCCCAAGCGCAATCGCGCTAATTGCCATAGCGATGAACTTACCAATCTTCTTGATTGACTTTAGATCAGGCCTGCCAACACCCAGACGGACCGTTTTTCTTCGGTAAATGAGATAAATCAAGGCACTGAAAAACATAAGTCCATAGCCGATCGCAAAACTGAGTAGCGCTTGGTCCATGGTACCGTGGGTAACTCCGAAGTATACTATGGCAACTAGCATGACTAGGCCAGACACATTGATCAGTGCATATGCTTTTACCCTTCTCAATGCCAAAATAACTGAGTTGAGGTAGCCTGATAATAGCATCAAAGCTACCGCTGGAATAAAGATCAGAAGAAACTGTTGAGGCGTGTATTCATTGATAAATCGATCGAAAAAGTAACTCCGATAATTGAGATACAAGACTGCCAATGTACTTGCAAATATGACTGTCGTTACCCAAATGCCCGTTTTGAAAAGTCTTAGTCTTTCTGTCTCATCAGTCTCCGGATCCGACCAGTACTTCATGATACTCCGGTTCACCCCTTCGCTGGGAAGTTGTGTAAATAAGGCAGTCAAATTCTGGAAATGAGAAAGAAGCGTAATTCCCGGAGTACCCAAGAAAGTAGCGAAGAGCTTATTGATAGCCAAGCCTCCTAATGCTCGGAAGGCAACCGCGGTAAAAGACCAAGAAGAACTTCTAAAAAACTCCTTTTTCAAATCCCTGGATTTTTAAGGTTTAACTCTTTCTCCCAACTCTTAGCCTCAGTAGGCTTACCTCCGATATTCTCTTTGAACTTGGACAGTGAGGTTTTCATCTTCATGTCTACATATGAAGTACCAAGATCAAGTGTCTTAATACCATTACGCTGACACCACTTGTACAAATTGTCTACCAAAAATACCATGGGACTGAACTTTTTATAGTGTCGGAAATCAACATCGCTTGCCGGCATAAAATGATAAACACTTTCATCATTCACCATAACAACTACAGTGGCTGCAAGCATGAACTCATCCATGTAGACGGCAAAGACACGGTACATTTTAGGGTTAAGTGCATTAGTGTTTTCGAGATCTGCCCAGGTCATTGAAGGTGGCTTGTAGTCCAAATCTCTAAACCTATTGATCCACTGAAACACCTTCTTTTTATCTCGCTTTACCTCTTTAAATGTCGCTCCACCATCAATGCATTTCTTGATCTTTCGCTGCTCCATTTTGTGCATGCGATCATACAAGTCTGACTCATCGACTGAAATGGTATGGAAGATTCTGTTCTGGATGATGTCATAACCCAAGTCTATTAAACAATCACTGATCATAGAGTGATCAGCATAGGCATTAGGAGCTTGGTGAATCCTGACAGCTTTAACTCCCGTTTCTTCAAGCTCACCTTCAACAGCCTCCAAAAAGCTATTTATTTCAGCTTTGTTTAATTTCTCAGATAACTCTATGCCACCAAAAGGAAGTTTGTGAGGGCTATAAGCAATCTCATCTACAATGGAGAACGCCACATGTCCGTGAGCCTCTCCGATGACATCATTCACCCAATAGAAATGATGTTTCGTAAACTGGTTGTTAGTTGCTAAGAAAGAAGGTGTATTGTAAGCATAGGATGTATAGCAGACCTTTGTCTTAGCATTTAATACATCATATAGCTTGTAACTAGCCATCTAAAAATCTTCTCTATTTCTGATGTAATCGTCTTCAGAGAACTCATCTGAGGCTAAACCCAAGAGCATCGCTTTTCCTTTGAATAACATTTTTCCCCACCATAACGGTGGAATATAGAGTCCTGTATTTGGTTGGCTTAAAGTATATGATAACCGTTCATTAGTCTGCGATTCCAGCACCACTTCTACCGTACCCTGCAAGCAAATGATCACTTGCTCTCCCGTTTTGTGGGCGTGGCCTCCCCTCACCTGTTGCTCAGGTACATCATTAAGCCAATAGACCCTTTTGACCTCAAAAGGTACATCTTTCAATTCTTCGAGAAACGAAAGATCTCCCCTTGAATCAGAAATCTGAGTGAATGTGTAGAGTTCCGGTCTTTTTGCCATTTGCTAAGAATTGAACTTTAAATAGTGCCCCAAAAAAACATCGTATAGGCGATAAAAATCCCCGTCCTTAATGATGATCTGTTTCTCCTCGAGGGCCTTTACCGCCCTTCTCATACTACTAGAGTTGGTGAAATTTGCCAACCTCAAAAATTCAGAACCTGTAGGCGATGTGACCTTGCCTGCCTTTGCAAAAGCCTTTGTCACCACAAACTGCTGAGGTGTTATCCGCTGTGGTAGCTCAGCATAAAACACACCCTTTTCTTCTATAAACGGATAATACACTTGCTCAAATTCTTGCCAATTAGAGGGCACTTCCGGTAATCCGAATAAATAATTAAAAATAGCCTGCACGTAGTACGTATGCAGATAGGCATATTCTAAGATGTCTTCAACAAGCGTTTCGTTGATAGGCTTCTTCCCTTTTTTAAAATGGTTCACGATAAACTTCTGATACTCCTGCTTGGGAATAGACCCTAGCTGCATCATTCGTGTGCTCTGATAAAACGGCCGATTGTGCGTGTTAAATATCTCGTTAATCAAATGGTATTCACTTCCACTATAGATGAAGCGAACGTTTTGACTGTTTTGTGTGAGTTTTCTGAGTGTTGCCTCAATGGGTGTTTTAGCCGAATCGTATTTCTTAATTTCCTGGAACTCATCAATGGCCAAAACGACCGGCTTGTCTTGATTATCCAAGAAAGCCATCACTTCTTCAAGGCTTTTAAAAACACTATGCTGATCGTTGTAGATCACATCTATTGAAGGCCTACCATCTAAGCCGATCGTGAATGATGTACCGATTGATTTAATGAACTCCTGCAACCGCTGGCCAATTCCTCTTTTAGAAAAGATGTTACTCTTTATAATCCCATTAGACACTTCTCTGAGAAAATCGGATACTGAGCTTGTCCCCCAGATATCGGTGTATACAAAGTAGAATTCTTTCCCAACCTGATTTTCAACGTGTTTTAGTAATGCTGACTTACCCAGCCTACGATATGCATGAATGGTTAAATCCTGCCGATTACGAATGGCCGTAATGATCTTTTCCGTTTCCTTCTCCCGGTCACAGAAGTAAGCAGCACTGAGATACCCCTTGATTAAAAACGGATTTGTCATTCCATACAAAATTAATATACATAATGTAATTTACAAACTGTAATTTACACTATGTATTATACAGTATGTAATATACATCTTGTAATAAATCAACACTCAAGTGGAGTACGTCATTCTTTTGATTAATTTCGCCCACCGTGTTTTACCTGCTCCTCACCATATTAGCCAATGTTGCCATTTTCATGGCTTTCAGGTCCTTTAGCAAGTATTCTATAAAGACTTTTCCTGCGATCATCACCAATTATGGGGTTTGCGTAATTACAGGCATTCTTTACACCGGATTTGGCCATGTAACTAACCAACTCGATACCTCTGCCAACTGGTTCTATATGGCCATGGCCTTAGGTGTTGTCTTTGTAAGTACTTTCTATCTCATGGCCAGAACTACGCAACTCAGAGGGGTTTCTGTCGCTTCAGTAGCTAGCAAGATGAGCTTAGCCATCCCGGTTGTTTTTAGCCTTTTCATTCTCCAGCTTGGCACCAATGATCTTGACACCTGGAACTATATAGGCATCATACTGGCCTTTGTTGCAATTTTATTGGTAAGCCGCAAAAAGTCGAGTATCCATTCAAAAAAGCAGCCCTTAACCCTCAGCTATATTGCTTTGCCATTGGCTGTATTCTTTTTAGGAGGTGTTATCGACACTTCGCTAAACTATGCTAACCATCACTTCGTGACTGCATCTACAGAGTCAGTCTTTCCTATTTTTATCTTCGCTTTTGCATTTATTATCGGTCTAACGATAGCCTTAATTCAGGGTATAAAATTTAGGTGGAAGGACATTCTCGGAGGTATTTATCTTGGGGTACCCAACTACTTTTCCATCTACTTTCAGTTGAAAGCACTTAGTGCCTTTGATAATAATGGTGCCATACTCTACCCTTCTTTGAACATCGGCATTATTATCGTTTCAACCCTTGCTGCTGTCATTCTATTCAGAGAGAAACTTAGTAAAGTCAATTGGCTTGGGGTTGGGCTTGCCGTAATTGTTATCCTTCTACTGAGTCATCAGGAAATACTGAAGTCCATTTAAACATGCAGGATAGCTTCTTAACCATATCGAATCAATCTGAAGGCCTCTACAAGGAAAAAGGGAGCAAATTCATCGCGATCGCTTTCCCAGTTGAAAGTGTAGACGAGGTAAAAGAAAAACTTGAAGGCTTGCGAAAGGAATACTATGATGCCCGCCATCATTGCTACGCCTACGTTTTAGGACATGCAGGTACTGAAACCCGCGCCAATGACGATGGAGAACCAAATCACTCTGCTGGCGATCCCATTCTTGGGCAAATCAAATCTCGTGAATTGACCAATACACTCGTAGTGGTTATTCGATACTTCGGAGGTACTAAACTGGGGGTTAGTGGGCTAATACATGCCTATAAAACGGCAGCGACCGAAGCGCTCGATGCAAACCAAATTGTCAAAAAAGACATTACTGAGCAGGTAACCCTTCGCTTTCCTTATGACGAAATGAATGAGGTAATGAAGCTGGTGAAAGACCTGGACTTAAAAGTCAAAGGACAAGACTATGACTCCTTATGCATTATGCATCTTGAGGTAGTCATAAGTCAGATGGATAACTTGAACGAAAAGGTAACGTTATTGAATAATTTAAGCCATCCCATTGAATTGAAACACAGAAATTGACCTTCATCACCGTAGCCATATTCCATTTACCACAAGATGCCTATATCATTAAGGCAAGACTTGAATCTGAGGGCATTCCAGTCTTTTTAAAAGACGAATACAGTGTACAAACTGAGAACTTTCTATCCAATGCCATCGGTGGGGTTAAGCTACAAGTTGATGAGAATGATGCTCTCGCTGCTACCGAAATTTTGAAAGCCCAAGGTGTAGAACTACCAGGTGATTCTGATAAAAACCACAAAGGTGGACTCAAAAAAGACCAAAAGGTAATTGCGATTGTTGGCCTAGTATTGATTAGCATACTCTTTTTAATATTGTACCTAAATGGCTCTCTAGACTTCTAACTTAAAAAAACATGCTCATTCACGAATATGAACTCCCAATTGAATCCGAAAGACTTTATTATCGGCCAATAACCAAAGAGGATATAAAGCCTTGGGAAGCATTTTTCAGAGATAACCCCTATCTACACTTCGTGGGTATTGATAATCCGAAAAGTCCTGAAGAAGAATCCGTCATTTGGACCGAAAGACAAATGAAGCGCTACGAAGAAACGGGTATCGGCATGTTGGCTACCATCGAAAAGTCAACCAACGAACTGATCGGCAATGTGGGCCTGATTTTGAGAGAAGACATAATGGGCGAAGACTATTTCGAAATTGGCTATTCGGTGATCCCTAGTCGTTGGGGAATGGGTTATGCTTCCGAAATGGCTATGAGATTTAGAGCCTACTTCGAAGAGCAGGGTTTAGACGAGCGCGTAATTTCAATCATTAGCATCGACAATATTGGTTCTCAAAAAGTAGCAGAGAAAAATGGCATGAAAAGAGGACTACAGTTCGATTTTCATGGATCTCCATGTTACCAGTACATTGCTGAGATTGGCAAAGGGTAATTGCCACTTATAAGAATAGCGCTGAGCGAATTCTAAAAATCGATATCTTCCCCATTCAACCTGAGGAAGATGATCAACCAATTCAACAAACTTAAGAAGCTCAATAGCCTACCCAAACAACCTAAAACCTCCAAGGAAGGGTTTTTGAAGGGTGCTTTTTGGGGCTTGTTCTTATTGTCTTTGTTTATCATGGCCTTTGCCGGTTTCTATTTTAGAACTGGGCTATCTCCCTATCTGCAAGTGGCTGTTTACCTTCTTGCAGGCATCATCGCTTTCCACCTATTCCGTTGGGTAGGCACACTGGCAAGCGCTATTTCTAAATCACTACCGACCAATTATGTCTCGTTGATACTGGCAGTTATTGGGGTTTATATGTTGGCCCGCTATATGCGTCTCAGCTGGCCTCAGGGACAAGTAAACCTAACCCTTGGACTTGGAATGTTAGGCATGATCCTGATCGGAGGTTCAGTCAACAATCTTATAAGAGGCCAAGGAAGTAAGGTTATTTATGGCATTCTGACAATTGCTGGTCTTGCAAGCCTTTACTATCCAGTATCAGGGATTGTTTCTAGTGGAGAAGATCCCTATCCCTTGAATTTTGTAGGAATGGCTTCAGTTGATTTGGCCAGTTTGGGAGTTGACAATCCAGCAAGCAAAGGAACCTATGAGGTTGAATCTTTCACATATGGAAGTGGAAAGGATATTAGAAGACCTGAGTTTGCCGAAGGGGTTAAATACAAGACGGAACCAGTAGATGGCAGGCTGCTACTTCCAGAATGGAAAGGGAAACGTAAGAAATGGCGTGAAAGATACTGGGGCTTTGGCATAGATGAGGCTCCCATCAATGGACGCGTTTGGATGCCTAAAAAAGAAGAAAAATCACCCCTAATCCTTATTGTCCACGGGAATCACGGCATGGAACATCATTCAGACCCTGGTTATGCCTATTTGGGCGAACTTCTGGCTAGTAGAGGGTTTATTACGGTGTCCGTTGACGAGAACTATATCAATGGCACATGGTCTGGAGATTTCCGAGGCCGAGAAATGCCAATTAGAGCATGGCTATTGCTTAAGCACCTCGAACAATGGCAGAAATGGTCCACCGATCCTTCTGCTGACTTATTCGAAAAAGCAGACTTGAATCAAGTGATGTTAATGGGTCACTCACGTGGTGGAGAAGCAGTCAGTATTGCTGCCGCCTATAATAAACTCCCCTACTTTCCTGATAATGCGAACGTAAAATTCGATTTCAACTTCGGCATCCAAGGCATTGTTACCATTGCGCCTACCGACCAAAGGTATTTCAGACGTATGAAACTGGAAAACATTAACTACCTATCACTACAAGGGAGTTACGATGCGGATGAGGCTAGTTTCTTCGGTTTGAGACAGTATCAAAGAGTGAAAAATTCAGACTCTACTGACTATTTCAAAGCTGGGGTGCTTATCCATAAAGCCAATCATGGCCAGTTCAACTCTATTTGGGGAAGAAGAGATTTCGGAGAGCCCTATGGTTGGTTCCTGAATACGGGAGCCCTGATCTCTGGTGAAGAACAACGTCAGGCAGCCAAAGTCTTTATTGGTGCCTTTGCCGAGCGCACTTTCAATAAGAAGCAGGCCTATGATGAGGTTTTTAAGAATGCTTACAGTGCAAAACCATGGCTCCCCAACACAGTGTTTTTGAATAACTACCAAGATGCTCATGACCAGGTTCTCTTTGATTTCGAAGGGGACATCAATCTAAACACCGGCAAATCAGGAATAATCAAGGCAGAAAACCTTATGGTTTGGCGCGAAGAGCCACTGAAAATGCGAGGTGGTGAAACGCAAGGTACCAATGCGGTTATCTTAGGTTGGGCTAAGGACTCTATCAGTGGAGTTGCTAAGTATAGCCTTACCTTAGATCAACCGTTTTCCATAACTCCTAATGACGAGATGATTCTTTCCTTAGGCAGGACAAGTGATAGTAATTTAAAAGTTCAAGACACCGTAAACGTAGATTTCACGATCAATCTGATCACCCCTCAAGATACGATACGAACAACACTTTTAGCGCACAAAAAGCTAGCTCCCAAACTGAAAGTCAGGTATATGAAACTGGACAAAATGAATGGCTCTTTTGGGGGTGAGTGGGAAATAGCTATGGAAAGCGCTCACCTTCCTTTGAAAACCCTTAGGCAAGACTCTGTCAGTTTAACTGCCATAGAATTTGTCTTCGACAAAACCAATCAAGGGCTAATCGCCCTTGATAATATTGGTTTTAGAAAGTCTTTGAACAAGTAATTACTCGCTTCTTAAAGATCTTGCTGGGTTAGCCAAAGCGGCTCTTCTTGCCTGATTGATTACGACCAATAGTGCAAAGGCCAAGGCGACCACCCCTGTTAGGGCGAAAATCCACCAATCGATAGATGTTCTGATCGTATACCTTCCTAAATATTGGTCTAGACCGAAGTAGGCCAACGGTGAGAAGATCACGAAACCAATCATTACCAGCTTGGCAAAGTCGATGGATATCAACCTGATTAAATTAGTCACAGAGGCTCCCAGCACCTTACGAATACCGATTTCCTTGATGCGCTGCTCCGCCATATAAGATGCCAACCCGAACAATCCCAACCCAGTGATAAATATGGTCAGGAAAGCAAAAATCGTTGCGAGGTTCCTTGTTAGGTTGATGGTCGTGTACTTTCTCTCGAAATCCACATCCGCAAAACGATACTCAAATGGATAAGCTGGATTATACTGTTCAAAAACCTCTTGAATCTGACTTAGGTTTGCCTGCACATTATTGGTAGCCGGCATTCTTAGCGTCATCGAACCATAGCCCCAGTCATCTAGAATCATAAACATAGGTCTCACTTGTTCATACGGAGAGCCCATAAGAATATTATCGATCACTCCGACCAACGTTCTATTTTGACCCCAGAGATCTAACTGCGTACCGATAGGATTCTCCAACTCCATGATATCTAATGCTGCTTGATTCACAATGATTGCGGCCGTATCGGTTGCAAATTCTTTTGAAAAATCTCGACCCATGAGCATTTCTGAACCCACTGTTTCCGCATAATCATAATTTGCAACGATGGTCACAAACATTACCCGTTGCGACTCTGGCTTACCAGGCCAGCTTAGGAAGTTATTGGAGTTAACACTTGTGACATCGCTATTCGAACGGGTCATATTCAGGATTGCTCCTTTTCTTATGAGTTCCTGCTTGATTACATCATAATTTTCAAGGGTTTCTGCGGTACCAGGTACGGTAATCAGACCTTCTTGATTATAGCCAAGGTCTCTGCTCTTAGCCAGATCAATTTGCTTAACAATGACTATTGTACCTACAATCAGCACCACAGCCACTCCTACCTGAAATACGACTAAGATTTTTCGCGGCAAATTGGCATTCTTACCCACACTGACCTTTCCCTTTAGGGTCTTAATAGGGTTGAAAGATGACAGGTAAAGCGAAGGATAACTTCCAGACACGATACCTGTTATCAAAATGATCATCAGGGAGAAAATCCAGAACTGACTAGATTGGAAATCAACAATCAAGCTCTTGTCTACCAAGTTGTTATATGATGGCAGGAGGGCCAGAACGAATAAAATGGCGATCAGATATGATATAATCGATATAACGATCGACTCTCCGTAGAACTGAAAAATGAGCTGACTCCTCTTCGAGCCCAAACTCTTTCTAATGCCTACTTCACGCGCTCGTTTTTCTGATCTGGCAGTGGCCAAATTCATGAAATTAATACAAGCTATGACCAAAATAAACATGGCAATGGCTGTGAATAAGGTTACGTACTCATGCTGACCACCAGCCTCAACGCCATTTTCAAAATTGCTATGTAACCTCCACCTTGTCATCGGATGTAGGAAAAAAGAACGCTCGATATCGTCTTGACCTTTTTCCATTAACATATCTTTGACACTTTCTTCTACTTCTAATTCATCACCTTCTCCGTTAAGTTCTACATAAACCTGGAAAGAATAATTGCCCCAGTTGTTGGTATTGTCCCTCACCCATTGCTGAGTAGCTTCCCGATGTTTCCACGGAATCAGATAATCAAATTGAAAGGTCGAGTTTTCAGGGACATCCTTGAATATCCCTGTCACCTGCAAAGTGCTGGAATCATCTACCTTCAAGAATTTACCGATAGGATCTTCATCTTTGAAGAGGGCGTCTGCGAGCTCCTCAGAAATCACAATTGATGACGGATCATCCATCACCGTGCTTCTATCTCCTTTGACCATCGGAAACTCAAATACCTCGAGAAACTCTTCACTAGCAAAGTAGCCTCGCTTCATGATTCGGTTGTCCTCCCTTGCAATCAAGCGAGTTCCTCCCCAACCGGTTACTACGGAGTTAGCAATCTTCGCATGCGCACCTTTCATCTCCATATAGGTGGGAAGTGGCACAGAATTCCAAGACTGGATGCTATTGTCATAATTAGCATTTACCCAGACCTGGTGAATCTTATCGACTTTGGGAATAAACCTATCAAAAGATGTCTCGTCTTGAACCCACAGCAATATGAGAACGCTACAAGCAATGCCTATGGATAGGCCTGAGATATTGATAATTGAATAAAGGGTATTCCTGCGCAAATTGCGCAGGGTTACCAAAATGAAGTTTTTGAGCATTTGACGTTTGGGTTACTGACCGTTGTTGACCTATAGACTGAAAAGTTCTCAGATCGTTACACACGATCTGTAAAAAAGTGAAAAACTCTATTTTTTCACCACAGCGCGACCTGATCCACTGCTGATTCTGATCTGGACATTTTTGCTACCAATCTTAGCCTCTTTGACCCATCCATTTCTTCTTCCTCTTCGACTATAGCTTCGGTTTCTATCGTCTTCGTATTCCTCATCAAACTTGAATGGTGCCCTAATATCATCCTTGTCACTAGCCCGCATGATAAATTCTCCTGAGATATCTTGACCGTTGAAATCTAGGATTGCGTTGCCTGAACCCGTGCTTACAGACAAGTCATGATCAAGCGCTCCGCCAAGGCTCACCTCAGCAGTACCCGAACCCGTATTAAAGCTTGAAGATCCGGTGATAATCGCGTTAACTACATCAATGTTACCACTACCCGTATTCATTGACAGCTCACCTTCAATGTCTCTGCTTCGGATGTTTCCACTGCCTGTATTCAATTTTGCGTCACCTTTGGTACCATCAAGACGGATAGAACCAGAACCCGTATTGGCATCCAGCCAACCTTCAACATTCTGGAAAGTAATGTTACCAGAACCCGTATTTGCCCTGACATCTCCGTTAACCTCTTCAATATCAATGTTTCCAGAGCCTGTATTACTTCGCACTTCAATATTTACACCTGAGACTTCGATGTTACCAGAGCCTGTTTTAAAGTCGAGTTCAATTCCGTCTGGCACTTCTAAAGTCCATTCAGAATAGCCTCTTGACCAACGGCTTCTTTTGAAATCTTCATCGATGTAAAGTCTGTCACCCCTTTGTTCAAAAGAAGGTTCGTACACATCATCGTCATATGTATATCTTAAGTGAACTTTCACTTCATCGGAGTCGCTTTTCTTAATTGTTCCATTTCCAGAAGCTGTTGTTAAGCGAATATTCTTTATCCCTGAATATGTCTTTTCTATTGTCTCCTGAGCGTAGGCTGATGTAACCGCCAAAAGAAAGAGCACGATAAATAAGGTTGGTTTGAGTTTTTGCATGATTAGTAAGTTTTTTCATAGAGACATGATTAGATTAGAAAGGATGCATCGCCAGACAAATATTATGACCACTGATTCAAACTTTTTGCTTCATGAATTATCTGCCAATGCGAAGGTATTTGAGGGATTATTTGAAATAAATGAAACTAGGCAGGCTCACTGGAAACCTAGTGAGGACAAATGGTGCTTATTGGAAATTGCATGCCACTTGGTAGATGAAGAAATTTTCGACTTTAGAACTCGAGTTAAAACCGCCCTTAATCCAGAAAAATTTGACTTCGTTCCGATCGTTCCGGTGGGCTGGGTGAAATCAAAAAACTATTTGAGTCAGAACTACGAACAGCAGACCAGAACCTGGCTAGAGGAACGCCAGCAATCAATCGAGTGGCTTCAGTCATTGAAAAGCCCTAATTGGGAAAGCTGTCTGGTTCACCCAGAACTGGGGGAAATGAGCGCTTGGCAATTGCTAGAAAACTGGGTAGCTCATGACTATATACACCTCAGACAGATCATAAGAACGAAAAGAGCCTATCTGGATCATATAGCTAAAAAGGATATCAGCTACGCAGGAAATTGGTAACCCCTTAGTTAGCAGAAAACAGACTCATAAGGGTTAAAAAGATTTATAGTGTCTAGATTATATATGCTTAGAACATTTATTCTAGTCATTGCTCTTATCGCGCAACCCGTAATTGCTCAAGAAATTTCAAAAGAGGAAATCAGAAATACCATAATTCAAACCATGGATTATGACAGTACTTTTTTAGCTGAGCAAAAAGTTAATATAGTGTATGTCAGCCGCTCAATATTAAAGCCATGGAAAAAATGGATGTTTCGGTCAGGCGATATTAAAAGCAAAAATCGAGACAGGTATTTCTCCTTTTATGACAAACGACTATCCTCATACTTCTCAAGTGAGGATATTGAATTCATGAAAGGGCAGGTAAAAAGCTCCAAAAAAATCAGAAGATGGAAGACTCCGCTTGGGCAACTCGAATTCCTAAGAAGTAAGGGACATGCCGAAACTGAACCTAATGCCCATGTTTATTATTCGATCCCCCTGTTTACGAAAGACAAAGAGATCATAGTCTTAAACTATGAGTTGCATGTACCTCATGGTTCGTTTGGCGGTCTATTCCTCTACAAAAAAGATAAGAATGGTATATATCAATACCTCAAATTCATTAGCCATTGGATGACCTAGAACAACTCGACTGTAAAAGTTCAAAAGGACTCTACTTCAACCGCCCAAGCATCAAATTAGTAAAGCCAGTCAAGGCGTCTTTAGTATTATCCAAATTATCCTTGAACATGCTTCCCTTCGGATTCAAGTCATTAACACTATCAAACACCTTCTGGTAGTAATCGGACCAGGTACTTAGAATATCGACTTCCTTTTCTCTATTTCCGCCATTACTTAGCAGATCTTGGCTGAGCCTTAGTTCGTCTTGGAGTCTGTATGTGGCTGCTGTAGATGCAACCAAAAGTACTCTGTTAGCCAGCATGGGTTTGTTTTCTGTAAGCATCAAGGCAATCATCAAGGCACCTGTACCCACATTGTGCAAGGTTTCTTTCGAAACTTTATCTAGTCGATCCTGATCGGTATGGTAAAACTGGTCTGTAAAATGCCAAAGCAGCAAACCTGGAATATTGGCTGATAGAAAAGGAACATGATCACTGCCCCCTTCAAATGGATTAAAGTTCACTTCCCAATCTTTCTTCTCACCGATACTTTCAAAAATACTGATGGTCAAATCATTGAAATAATGAGGCTTCAGATCTTTTTTCTGTAAGGGTCTTCCTCCCCATTCGGAATGCTTTTCTACTCCTCGAACCCAGATTGCTCCTGGATCGGGCATTTTCTCTATCAGGAAGGTACCCCCTGTTTTTTCAGTGTCTTCCCCGACCATGTCGAGACTCATTCCCCACTTGATACCTTTTGCTCTTTCGGGATCTTCCTGAATGAATCTTCTGGTAGAAGTGATCTCATCGCCAAACAGGTATGTAATGGTTCTTTGGGGGTCAATCTTCCCAGCCTTTAATAGACGAGCACTTGTCTCAGCTGCTTCCAACAGCACGCCTACACCACTGGCATTATCATTAGCTCCTGGCTCCTGCATATGGGCACTAAATACAAACCGCTCATCCGGCATCTTGCTGCCCCTTAACTCTGCTACGATGGTAAACTCTTTTGAATTATAGACTTTGGTATCCAGTTTAACCTTGATCTTATTGTTACCTGCTGCAATGGCCGCCTTTAGCTTCTCTTTTGCTTGATAAGACAATAACAAACCGAATGACTTGTTGACACTATCGCGTGGTATGGCACTAAACTGAATAGAATTCACGTTCACCTCAGGCTTGGTGTATTCCGGCATTCTATAGGCAATTACTCCCGCGGCTCCTTTGTTCTGGACTGCCCTAGAAAACAAAGAACCTACCGCACTCTCGGCAAAGACCACTTTACCCTTTAAGTCCTGGTCTAAATCTAGGTTTCTTCCTGAACCTACGTAGACTACTTCAAATTCCTGCTCTCCATTGGTAGGATAGGAATTAATGGCCATCATATTTCGGTTGGTTGAAAAATTGAGTAACTCCTCGTCTCCGAGTTTCAAACTTCCATTAAATGGCTGCCATGTCTTGTTTCTAAGCGGTCGCTCTTCGAACCTATAGATAAGTCTTTGGTCTTCTGAAGCTTTCCATTCAGGTACGAAACCTGCCTTCTGGAGATTCATCTCCACCCATTGTATCCCCTGATTAAAGCCTTCATTCCCTACAACTCTAAAGTGAGACTCAACAAACTCCACAGTCTTGTAGGCCTTCTCCTTATCAAACTCGGCATTGACAAGTTCATAATATGGATCGGTAAACTGTTCAATTTGAAAAGCTTGAACGGAAATTGAACCCAAGCAAATAAGCGTTAAAATCAAGACAGAGAATCTCTTCATGGAATGAGTGGTTTGACATAAAATTAAGAGGAATAAGTAGGCGGCAACCATTTCGATGAAAGAAAATTCACCTCTACTTGGCTACCCTATTTGATTGATGAACTCCCTTAGGCTCTGCTCTTGAGTTAGCCCGAGTTTTTTCTTAAGCCTGTTCAGTGCCCTTCTCACCGAGGCACTTTCAACATTGGTCAATGCGGCAATCTCTTTGTTCTCTAAACCTATCTTGAGGTAGGCACAAATGCGACTCTCATTGTTTGTCAAATCCCAGTTTTCATTGAGTCGATCAAAGAAGTTAGGATGCACTTCATTAAAATGTCGCTTAAAACCTGTCCAGCTTTTGTCTAGGTCTATGTAGGCTTTTATCCTACGGGTAACCTGACGAAAGTTCTTAGAATAGACATTATTGGTCAGGCTATCTATCTTCTTTACCTCTTCCAACAGTCCTATCATTAATTGATTTTTCTGATAATCAATTAAGGTCGCTGAACTTAACTCTCTGGCTTTTAAATCTAGGTTCTCCTCAAGCAATTGTTTTTCCCTTTCAGTCAGACCTATTATTTCTGAATGCTGTTGTTGAACCTCTCTTCTCATAAAAGAGAGGCGCAGTGCACTATCCACCCTTGCCTTGAACTCTATGCTATCAAAAGGTTTCCTTAAAAAGTCTATTGCTCCGGCATCCAGCGCTGTTTTTAAATCAATGGACTCTCGCATAACCCCTGTTGCAATTATGATCGGTATACTCTTGGTTTGGTCATTTTGTGTGAGAATTTTTATGGTTTCTATGCCGTTCATTACCGGCATCTCCCAATCCAAAATCACCAAATCTGGTCCTTCATTGATTGCAATCTCTACGGCCTTTTTTCCATTTGGCGCATAGAGTATTTCTAATTGCTCTGCTTCCAGAAAGCCGAGCATAACTTCCAGGTTCAATGGATCATCATCCGCAATAAGGATTTTGGCCGCTCTATCAAAAAGACTCATTGTTCAGCAAGATTTAACATTGCTAACAGCTCATCGTATCGCACTTGATCAGCATTATAGACTGCCGATTGAATACTCTTCAACCAGTTAGATTTGACACCTTCCTTTTCGAGTTCTTTCAGTATTCTTGAAATCGCACTTACCTGATGTACTTTCAAATCTTTCAGAAACTCTGCTTTTGAGGCGATCAACTCTAGTTCTGTTTCGATGATCAAATCATCCTGAGATGTTATGTCTAGATTTACACCTAGAGATTCTTCACAAACCTCGTTTTTCGATAGTGGCAGGGTAAAGAATATAGTAGTCCCTTTGCCGATTTCTGACTCGACCCAAATCTCACCTCCATGGGCCTCAATGGTCATCTTGCAAAAAGTCAATCCAAGGCCCGTAGAAGCTGCAAAACCAGAATCTTTGGCATTAGAATGCCAAAACTTATCAAATACATGTGGCAATCGGTCCTTTGAGATACCCGCGCCTTGATCTGTTACTTTGAGGTGGATAGCTCCGCCTCTTTCCTCCACTTTTTCTATCCGTACTTGCCCTTGGTTGGGCGAATATTTGATAGCATTAGAGAGTAGGTTAATAAAGACCCTTTTTATGCCTTCAACATCTATCTTAACACAAGTCTTTTTCGGTATTAAGCTTTCGAAACTAATCTCTTTGGCCTCCATCAGTATCTCAACTTGTCGTTTGGCATCCAATATGACCTGATCAAGTGAGGCCACTGTCAATTGGGGCTTATGCTCAGTAGTTTCATACTTATCAACCTCAAGCATATTGGTTACCAGATGCAATAGTTGATAACCAGACTGTGTGATATTTCGAATTCTCTTGTCTTGATTTTCGGCATTAGAAAGACCTATGATTGCATTCAGTGGGTTCTTCATATCATGAGCAATCATATTGGTCAAATCAGACCTAAATTCAGCCAAAGCCTTCAGTTGAGAGTTAACGAGAAGAAGTTTGTCTGTCTTAAAAGCCAATTCATCATGTTGCTTGGAGATAAGTTGATTTTTCTCCTTCAGTGCTTTGTTAGACAACTTCCTGCGCTGATTGGCTCTATAAAGAACTATTACTACTATGATCACTGCAATGGTAAATGCTGCAATAATCAATTGTATTAGCTGCTGATTTTCAATTTTCGCTTCAGATATTTCTAAGTCGTTTTTCAGCAATAGGTTTTCCTTTTCTTTTTGCTCCGACTCATACCTGACCTGTAGCTCTCTGATCCTATCTTCTGATTCTTGGCTTAACAATGAATCTTCAATCCAACGATAACGTTGGAATTTGGCCAGTGCTGCTCTGTAATTACCGCGAATTGAGTCTATTTGATAAAGCCCAACAAGCGCATTCTTCTCGCGCACAGCCAGCCTGCTACTAAGAGCATTCTCCAGAGATTTTGTGAGCCAATTTTCCGCTTGATTAAGTCTTTTTAAGGATAGATAAGTATCTCCGATTTCATGTTCTATACGAGACTTCCAGTCCTTACTGCCTGTGGATTCATATAACTTATAAGCCTTTCTAAGATAATCCATGGCACCAGTAAAGTCCTCATTTGTCTTATACAGTCTGCCGAGGTTCAGAAATGCATTACCTCTATAGTGGAAATTATCTTCGATTGTGTCCTTCGCTATCTCTAAGTAATAGGATTTACTCTTTTCAAAATCATAAAAGCTCGGTTTGGCATAGGCATTACCAAGGCCCGCATATGCCTCATACTGCATTCTGAGATTGTTTTTCTCCTTTCCGAGGGCCAGTTTAGCTTCAAAGTTTTCTATCGCTTTATCATATTCCTCAATAAAAGTGTAGTAATCTCCCACGCCACCATAAGTCATGCCACGGATTCTACCCAGTTCATCATACTCGGGTGTCTCCTCAACAATCCTAATTGCTTCCAAATAATACTCTAGCTCTGATTCACGATTATCTAATTGTCCATGAATAAAACCAAGGTTAGCTAGCGTAACTGGATAACGTTTTGGAACATTATCCTTGGCAATTTGTGCAGCCATCTCGTAGTAAAACAAGCTCGAATCGTAAGCGCTCTTATCAAAATAAATAAGCGCCAAATGGTTTGCAGCATTTATCGTAGACTGATATTCTCGAACTTCAAGGCCAAGCGGGATTAGTTGCAATGAGTTTTGAAGACTGCTATCCATATCCTCTCTGAAGTAATACAACCTAGACAAGGTATGTGCAGCCCGGCCTCTTATGTAGTTATCATTCTCCTCTTCAGCCAGTGCAATCACCTGTTTGGCAAAGGCAATGCCCTCAGTAAGGTCACCTGAACGCTCATATTTGAATAGAGAATCGTATTGCTTACGCAATTCAGACTCACCTCCTTCCTGGCAATACACCAAAAAAGGAAAGGTGGTAAGCAATATAAGCAGCCAGCCAAGACGTCTCACAATGACAATGTATTAAAAATTTATAAAGGCTGTTGTGTGAATTGGCAAAGAATTAAGTCCTTGTTTTACATTGGTTTAGGTATCCTTATAAATGGAAAGAGCTGTCCCCGTATGGGTCAGCTCTACTCACCAAAACACATAGTACTAAACTAAACTTCGCTGTTGTTTCGGCTAAGGCTTCCCCAGCACAAGCATTCATCACAACGTTAGCCGATTTCGTCCAACAGGCATATTACTAGCCAGCCGAAGGACTAAACAAATGTACTTGCAGAAGTTCGTGTATCTAAGAATTGGCCGTAGACAAGCAGTAGACGGGTAGAAAAAATTAGACGTACCCCCATTGGGATAGCTTATTATGGATTTCGAGACAAATCCAAGCGTCTGTAGCAGCGTATTTGATTTGTTTTTGGGCTAGCTGTTCTGCCTCCCAATTAGACGTTTGAGCAGATTTAGAGATGCGTATATCCAAAACCATGGCTGCTAAATTTCTGGCACCTATGTTTTCTGCTCCTAATTCTTGAAAGGTATCATTCAGGTCAATAAATCCGTTGGGCTCAAAAGCCCTCAGTCTATTTAGCAAATTAAAATCATCTAATAACCCTATCCCTACCTTCTTTATGCTTTCATTCTCTAAGAAATGATGAAGGCTATCGATCACCCCAATATGATGTGTCCTTAAAAGGTATACTTTCTCTTCTGTGGCGACTTGTATAAGACTGATATTTCTTATTTGACCTTTTTGAAATGTTGGTTTGGCTTCGGTATCAAAACCCACCATGTCGAATTCATTGATTTCCGACATAGCCCTTTCGGTGCTCTTCTTGTCAGCAGCAATAACCACCTTTCCCTCATAACTCTTGAGGGGACGGTCCATTACTTCGTCCTTTGTAATTGAGAGGGGGAACATCATGCGGCCACTTCCATTTCTGACTTGCCTTCCTTTAACTTTCTAATTTTGATATTTAGATAGGCAAAGGTAATCGTCATAATCGGACTAATAAGATTAAAGAAGGCGTATGGAATATAAGCTCCCGTTGCCACACCTAAAACATTAGAATGATAGGCCCCACAAGTATTCCATGGTACTAGCACCGAGGTTACGGTACCCGAATCTTCCAAAGTCCTACTCAAGTTTTCAGGTGCAAGGCCTTTCTTTTTATAGATATCAGCATACATTCGACCAGGTACTACAATCGCCAGATATTGGTCAGAAGCCGTTCCATTGAAAAAGATAGTTGTCCCAGCTGTAGCAGCTACTAAAGACCCAGTGGATTTAACTTTGGTGATCACAGCCTCAGCAATTCTTTTGAGTAAACCGCTAGACTCCATTACACCTCCAAAAATCATTGCCGACACAATCAACCACACTGTTTTGAGCATCCCGGCCATACCGCCAGACTGTAGAAGTTCATCCACAATTCCATTTCCAGTTACTATTGCCACATCGCCAAAAAGAGATTTCATTACCCCCACGAACATTAACTTCGCAGAGCTTCCTGTCCAATCCGCTACAGTTTTCACCACTTCAGGTTGAAATATTAAAGCAAAAACTGCACCGAGAAGTGCGCCAATTAATATGGCTGGAATTGCTGGTACTTTTTTCACAATCAAAAAAACCACTGTAGCAGGCACCAAAAACAGCCAGCCGTTAATGTTAAACTTGCTATCTATTGCCGTTAATATCGAAGATGTCTCAGTCACTTCTCCGGAACCACCTTGCATAAATCCTAAAATCAAAAAGAGGATCAAGGCAATGGAAATGGATGGGATGGTCGTGATGGTCATATACCTGATATGGGTGAAGAGATCCGTACCAGCCATCGCTGGTGCCAAATTCGTTGTATCAGAAAGTGGGGACATTTTGTCTCCGAAATATGCGCCTGACAATACTGCCCCGGCAATCATCCCGTCATGAATACCTAAGGCTTTTCCTATCCCCATAAGTGCTATACCAACGGTAGCAGCCGTAGTCCACGAACTACCAGTGGCTATCGAGACTATCGCACATACAATACATGCAGCAAACAAGAAAATCGTTGGGTTCAAGATTTGCAGACCATAGTAAATCATAGCTGGCACAACACCGGACAAGAGCCAAGTCCCTGCCAAAGAACCTATCAGCAATAGAATAATGATGGAAGCCATTGCCGAACTAATCGTCTTTACAATCCCCTTCTCAACATCTTTCCATTTCATTCCAAGTCGCAAGGCGACTATCGTGGCAACACCTCCTGAAAGAATAAGAATGATCTGATTTGATCCGTCTAAAGCACCATCTCCAAAGACCAGTACATTATAGAAGAGTGCAACGATTAGAAATATTATTGGGATAAGAGCCTGAAGAAGTGTTGGCTTTTGATACTGATAGTCCATGCGAAATAATACGTGAGCGTTGAAGATAGTAATATTTTCACTATCGAAGCATTAGCTCTGCCAATTCAAAACCCATTTTACTGCCGATGGCAACCCCCATTCCCCCGAGCCGAACTCCGATATGGACATTGTCAGAATGGCTTTCCAGGATAGGCTGTTTATTTGGGCCGAAAGCCATAATTCCTGACCAGATGTGATCTATCTCAAAGTCCTGGCCTGGAATAATGACTTCATTGAGGTCTGACTTCAGTTTTTCCAGTATCAGGTCTCTCACCTCAAATACTGTCGTCTCTTCGCCTGTGACATCTAGGTTTCTACCTCCACCAAAAAGAATGCGATCTTGATAGTTTCGGAAGTAATAATAGCCTTCATCGTAGTGAAACGTCCCTTTGAATTTTAAACCTGCTATTGGTTTGGTAACCAACACCACTCCTCGACCTGGCACCAAATCAGTATTAGGCAAAAGCGATTTTGAAAATGCGTTGGTACAAATCGCAAGTTTTCTTGCATGGAATGTTATATCGCTGGTAGTATGAACAGAGACACCATTTGAATCTTCATCAAATTGAGAAACCGAGGTTCCTGTTAATATCTCCACACCTAAATCGGTCGCCAATCGGGTTAACGACTTCATCATCTTTCCACTATGCAGTTGTGCTTCAAACGGATTGAAAACCAACCCTTTCACAACTGAAGGACTAAATCCGAGTTGATTGATTTTCGCTGAACTATCATGATAAACCGCTTCGCCAAACAATGGCATTAGCATTTCATTGATTCTATTCATCTCCTGAAATGCTCCCATATCGCTGGATCGCAATAGTTCATAACCTCCCAGGTTTTGATAATCCAAACCATCATCACCCACCCTAGCCCTCAGCAATTGCAGACCTTCCCATCTCAGCTTTACTAGATTAAATACTTCCGATTCGGGCAAGCCTCTGAGGTCGGCCAGAATTTCAGTTAAACTACCAAAGCAGGCAAAACCAGCATTCTTGGTTGAAGCGCCTGTTGGAAATGTGCCTTGTTCTAAGACTAGTACTTTTGCTTTTGAATCTCTCTCCTTAATGCTGATCGCGGTTGAAAGGCCTACAATACCACCACCAACTACAACATGATCGTAGTTTAAAAACTCGTCCTTCTCCCAAAAGCTCAGCATAGTTTTTTATTCACTTAGAATCCCTAAATTAATTGAAATTCTGATTGAGATGTTTGATACCACACAGTTAATAGAGCGAGCAAAAACTTCCAAAAAGCATTTGGCGCTCCTGAATTTTGGATTGGCCAGAATGATCCCATTTAATAAGCCACATGGATTCAAAATTATTCAAATGGGTGATGACTTTGTGAAAGTGAAGATCCCTTACAAAAGAATCAATTTTAACCACATCAAGGGCATTCATGCCTGTGCCTTAGCCACCGCATCAGAATACTCTACCGGCCTTGTACTCTTAAATAAACTAGATGCCAAGGCTTACCGGATCATCATGCAAAAGATGGAAATGAACTATCATTACCAGGGGAAAATGGATGTGGTAGTGACTTATGAACTAACGGAAGATTGGCTCAATGCGAATATTCTGGAGCCTTTAAAAACAGAAGAGTCCGTAGTGGTAAACTGCGAAGTAAAGTCCTTCGATACGCAAGGAAACCATTTGACCACTGGCCATATCTTCTGGCAGATCAAGCCTTGGAATAAAGTAAAGACAAAGGCCTAATCCGCTGACATAAAATTTAATGCTTCTCCAATAGGGTTAAGTTAAATTGAAGGTCAATCAATCTTAACTATTATGAAATGGCCATCTCAGTTACTCCTGACACTATTAATCTTACTCGTATGTCAAGGTTGTTTTAGTCCATCAGGAAAATCAGAGTATTACCTTGTCACGAAACTGGGTAATGACACACTGGCCATTGAAAGGATAACAATCGACACACTGGGCGAGATCAAGGCCGATGTATTATTGAGGAGTCCAAGAATTTCATTAAAGAGCTATCATCTCACCTATGACGAAAACAATATCATTAAAGAGCTACTCAGCTTTGACAATACTGAATTAGGCAGCTTCAAGGGGTTTATGAGGGGTAGCATCATGGGCACCAACTATAAAACCACAGGTGACAGCCTTAGGATTAACACTATGGGTCGAAATGGCCCGGTAACGTACCACATACTCAACGACCGCCAATTGTTACCCTTCATTGACATGGTCCATTGGCCTTTCGACCTAGCATTTCAAAGGCACGTTGAATCAGATACCGATTCTATTCATCAATATATGTTATCGGGTAGGCGCATATCTGACTTTATTATCCACAAAACTGGAGACAGGTCATATACTTTAAGACATCCAAGCAGAGGGGTAATGGAAGTGAATACTACCAATGCTGGTGGACTCCAGCGCCTTGATGCAAAAGCCACAACCAGAAAGCTGATCGTTACCAGAACGAACAGGTTAGATTTTGATGCACTGGTGTCTCGATTTATTGAAAAGGATAAAGCCGGTTCCCCATTCGGTACACTATCTGGTGCCATTGTTGGTGACTTTGAATTCGGAGGATCTGAATTTCAAGTAAGCTATGGCTCACCTGCTAAAAGAGGCAGAGAGATTTTTGGAGGTATAGTACCTTATGGGGCACGTTGGAGAACTGGTGCCAATAGGGCCACACATTTTAAAACTTCAAAAGCAATCAAAATAGAAGGCAAGACAATCCCAGCAGGTGAGTATACGCTGTTTACTATTCCTGAGGCCAATGGAGGAACCTTAATCATCAATAGCCAAACAGGGCAAAACGGAAGGTCCTATGATGAGTCAAGGGATTTTATGAGAACTGCTATGTCCAGAAGCAGCCAAAGTGAAGTAACCGAACAATTCACTGTGAAAGTAGTAGAAACTGCGTCTGGCGGAAGCATACAATTGATTTGGGACCAGACCATCTATTCGGTAGACTTTAACTTTTAAAGTTCTAGTACGTACCGATCGGCAGGAAGCTATCTACTTATCTATGATGCCAATCCCGTTGTAGACTTCGGTATCTACATGCTTTTTTTGCCTTCGACTCATTTTTTTCAAATTTTATAAATACCATTTTTTGCATTTTACATACATCAAATTTTCCTAAAGGGCGATTTTCGCTGTTTTAGGACGATTTTCAACGGCTTATGAAATAACAAATTTGATTTTTCTCAGGTTGTTTACCTATATTAGTGATGTCCTTCGGGACATTGTTTGACCTAAACACTTTATTAATTAACCATGTGGACGCTGAGTTTACCAGACTTCCCGCTGCTCTTTGGTTCCAAAAAGAGAAAGCTCTATAAACAGAGTCGCGCGGATTTTTACGAGGGAAGAAATGCCCTCTTTTCTCATGCATCCTTCGATTCAATCCTCAATCTCAACCACTTAGAATCTTTAGATACGGAAAAAAGTATTCAGTTTTACGGACTGTCATTTGGCCAGTCCATCAAAGAAACTGTTCAAAAACTTGGTAAACCGAATTATGTCGACAATCGGAAGTTGGCATTGAAACATCAAAAGACTATTTATTACCGATTGACGATTAAAGAAGAGAGGTGCGTTCTTCAAATGCACTATTATAAAGATCGATTCTTTTTCGGCAAAATGGAGATCAAAGGGAATAACCCTGTAGCCAAGCGAGATATAGGTCAACTCGTTTGTCAGAAATATGGTATTGCTCAGCAAGATTGGACTGGATCCATTATCGATAACCAGCAGAACAAAATATTAATTAAGGAAAACATAGTACCGAATGTATGCTACATCTCTGGTGACAAAGCTCTATTGAATGAAATTCGACTAGAGCTAAAATCGATCCTTAATGCAAAAAAATACAGACAAATTGGGCAATCAGAACTTTTGCTCGATATGGTCTAAAGATCCCCTTACACCTAAACACTCAATATCAAAAGCTGACCTTTCACCGGTCAGCTTTTTTCATTTTTCGGCTTTTGTGCTTCCGTTTCAACTGCTATCTTTGGTTGAATGCCCGCTTGCATTTTTTAGATGATAGAGAAGAAACGCAAAAGCACTGTATGCAAGAATTGTAGTTCGACATTAGAAGAACACTATAACTTCTGCCCTACCTGCGGTCAATCAAATTCTGACAACAATGTGACCTTCGCTACATTGATCAAAGAGTTTATTGATAACTATCTCGGCATCGACTCTAAAATGGCGCATAGTGCCATCCCTTTCTTAATCAGACCCGGCAACCTAACCAACAGATTTCAGGAAGGAAAAATCAAGCACTTTATACATCCGGTGAGACTCTATTTTGTCATGAGTCTCTTCTATTTCTTCACCATCAGTTACCTATTGTCCGGTATAGACCTCAGAACTATTCAGGATGAAACGGTGAACTATGGAGGAGAGATTCAATTTGAAGCTTTAAAGTCAGACGATCGCTGGGGTGCTCTTTCAAGTGCCAAAAAACTCGAAATACTACCTGATTCACTGGTCAAGAGCTTCTCAGATATCAAAACATTTGAGCAACTCTATGATTCAATTGAATCTCAGATTGGTACCGATTCACTGATGAATTTCGAAGTGGCGGTTGAATCAACTCCTTTACCAGCAGGAGATGAAAGCGATGTAGAGAGATTCCATCGGTTGGCGCGCGATCGTAGACTTACTGACAAAGAGTTTATGGATTCACTTGGGGGTAATTTCTCTAACGATGGGTTTTTCGATGAAGGCCAGCAAGCTCATATCAATAGCCAGGTGAGAAAAATATTCGAGAATGATCAGGGCTTCAAAGGTTTTGTGCTTGGCAACCTTCCCTTGATGATGTTTATACTCATTCCGCTGTTTGCAGGTGTTTTGAAATTCTTCTACGTGAGGAGAAAACACCTGTATATCAAGCATATAGTACATGCCTTGCACGTACATTCCTTTGCCTATATGGCTTATGGTATTGGACTCCTAATTATTTTTAAGATTGTTACCGAGGGCAACTTTCCAGATGCCAACATTATGGCCTGGAGAGGAATCATTGGTGGCGTTTTCTTCATAGGTGTAAGTACCTACGTTTACACGTCTTTCTTGAAAGTATATAAGCAAGGGTGGTTCAAGACCTTAATTAAGTTCAATCTGGTAGGTCTGATTTACTCTATATTTCTACAGATATTCTTCTATCTGGAAATCTTCATCAGCTTCTGGTACTACAACGGATAACGACTAATGAATGGCCTTGAGGGCATTTCTGTTGGCGGTAACAATTCTATCCACCAGGTCTTCCGTGATAGCTTTGGAAACAAACAAAGACTCGTACTGAGAGGGTGCTAGATATACTCCTTGGTTCAGCATCTCTCTGAAGTATTGTCCGAATTTTTCGGTGCTTGTAGTTTTAGCAGTCTCAAAGTCAGTCACCTTTTGATCGGTGAAAAACAAGCTGACCATAGAACCGATTCGATTCATGGTATAACCCAAACCCAGCTCGTCCAAATTATTCTGAAAGCCAAGTTCGATAGCCTCGGTAGCCTGAGCTAAACCAGCATACAAAGCAGCATCTTCATTGATTTGCGTAAGCATGGCCAAACCAGCGGCCATAGCTACTGGATTTCCTGAGAGTGTTCCTGCTTGATAAACAGGCCCTTGGGGAGAAACGTAATCCATGATTTCTTGCCTACCGCCATAAGCACCTACAGGCATACCTCCTCCAATAATCTTACCTAATGTAGTTAGATCGGGGTTCACCCCGTAAATACCTTGAGCTCCAGCTTTGGATAACCTAAAGCCAGTCATCACTTCATCAAAAATGAGTACAATGCCATTGGCATCGCAAAGCTTTCTCAGACCTTCTAGAAAGCCTTCTGCTGGAAGTACACAACCCATATTACCTGCTACCGGCTCTACTATGATAGCCGCCACCTGATCCTTGTTGGCGTTGATCACTTCTTCTACCCTACCAAGATCATTATAAGGAACGGTTAGGGTGTCGTTTGCCACACCGCGGGTAACTCCCGGGCTATCAGGCTCCCCTAAGGTAATCGCACCACTACCTGCAGCAATAAGGAACGAATCTCCATGACCGTGATAGCAACCCTCAAACTTGATCATCTTATCACGACCAGTATAGCCTCTGGCTAATCGTATGGCTGACATGGTGGCCTCTGTACCCGAGTTCACCATTCTGACCTTCTCGATGCTTGGTACCATCGAACAGATCAACTTAGCCATCTCAACTTCTATAGCCGTTGGTGCTCCAAAGGACAGTGAACTTTCAACAGCTTTTTTAACTGCTTCCTCAATCCTTTCATTACCATGCCCGAGAATCATTGGTCCCCAGGAATTGATCAACTCAATGTATTCGTTATCGTCCTGATCGGTGATGAAAGCGCCCTTGGCTGACTTAATGAATAAAGGGTTTCCTCCCACTGCCTTAAAGGCCCTCACTGGCGAGTTAACTCCTCCTGGAATGAAGTGCTGAGCCTCTTCGAAAAGACGCTGGCTATTTGATGAATTCATACTAATTATTGTTTCGAGGTACGATGGCAGCTCCCTCCACCTTCAAGACAGGCAGATAGCGATTGTCATTCGAAAGTCGATAATTGAATTTTTCTGTAAGCTCCCCTCTAAAATCATCTCTTCGTTTTACTCCTACCTGAAAATACTTACCATAATCGCCCAACAGCCTACCGAAAGTAACCATGATATCATAGCCTATGTAGGCATCGCCAAGGCGATCTTCCTTGATCGGGCTTTTCAAATAAGCGGCAACATATCTCTCTCTGAACTCAGCAACTTCTGGGGTATTATAATTGATCAGATTCGTACCTAAAAATGTAGCATTCAACCGTTCTAGTTGATCAAAAGAGATGGAGCTCTCAGCAGTCAAAAACCTTGAAGAAGATAAGTATTCAACTGTATCAGGTCTCCCTTCAATTCCACTCAAAGCACTCGAAGCCAATGAGGAAATATCTGAGGCAATAAACACATGACCGATACTATCTGGAAGGATTTTCAGTGTATCATAAACGAAATCTCTTTGGCTGTAAATCTCCCATTCTTCTTCGCCTGCTTCACGAAGTGAGTCCATTTCAGCAATCATATTGGCTACAACAGCGGAGTCTTTATCCACTTCCTCCTCCTCGATAAGCCACTGCTGAATATTCACTGATTCATTAGGCCTCACCTCACGGAAAATTGTGACATCGAAAGAATCTTTTTCGATGATTTGACGGTAAAGGTCAGCTCTTGCTACATCGCTAAAGCCACTGTAGAATACCGCGGCATTTTTATTTCTAGTGAAATTCTGTTTGGCATACTCAGCTGCCTTTATAGCGATGGATTCATTACTTGGATAGTATAAAAATGCAAATGGATTATCCTTCAGAATATCTCCGTTTGATGATAATGGATTGATAATGTTGACCTGCTTCTCTTTAGAAAAATTGGACATCAACTCAACGGCACGCTGTGTTACGGGTCCAATGATTAAGTCTAAATCTGTGAGTACTCCGTCTTCCACCTGATTTTCAAGCCTTGTTTCTAAATTCTGAGTATCAATAGTGATGAGATTAATATCAACCCCTTCATCCTTAAGTTTTTGAACACCAATAGCCACTCCTTCATACATTCTAGTTGTCCAGTTGGACATAGAACGAACGAGCATTGCCGAGTCAGGGCTATACCTAAATGGTAAAAAGAGCCCAACATTATAGGTTGATTTCTTCGGAGAATATTCTATTCCGTCAATCCCCAAGTCGAGGTTCAAGGCATATTCAGATTGAAGATTCGACAACAAAAGCATATCCTGCTCTTGCACCGGGAGCGCCAGTACTTCGTTAGCCAACTGAGAAGCGATCAGGTTATCCTCAGGGTATTCATCCAATAGTTTTTGAAGTGCCTTCAAATCAGTCGTGTTGGAAAGCAGCTGTGACTTCAATGCTTTTTTGCTCTCGCCAAGCTCTGGTTTAGTGACCAAATCGAAATATCGAAATGCACTTTCAATATCTCCCTCTTCAGCCGCAAGGTAACCCAACCAATAGTTGACATCTTCTTTGACATTCCAGTCTGGGTACTTCTGAAGCAACTGCTTGAACATATTTTTGGCACTCGTATTATCTCCTGACTTATGAGCCGCAATGGCATAATAATAGGATGAATACTTCACCAAATCGTTGCTCTGGCCCATAGAAGTCAGCGGTGCAAACTTACCCAGGGCCAAGGCATACTGCTCTTGGTCAAAAAGCCTTTTGCCTTCGTCAAAAAGCGCCTTAACGTCTTGCGAAAAGCCAATGCTTGTACAAAAGATGGACAAGACTATTGCTAAAAAAAACCTCTTTGCTACTCCCATTCGATGGTTGCTGGTGGTTTAGAGCTGATATCATAAACCACTCTATTTACTCCTTTTACCTTATTGATGATCTCGTTCGAGACGTCCTGTAAAAAATTATATGGCAGATGACACCAGTCCGCTGTCATTCCATCCACACTTGTCACAGCCCGAAGTGCCACAACTCGTTCGTAAGTTCTTTCATCCCCCATTACACCAACTGACTGAATAGGCAATAGCATTGAGCCCGCCTGCCAGACATCGTCATAAAGGCCATTGTCTTTTAATCCTTGGATAAAAATGTAATCCACTTCTTGCAAGATAGCTACTTTCTCAGCAGTAATGTCTCCTAAAATCCTGATACCCAAGCCAGGGCCTGGAAAAGGATGACGACCCAGAATATTTTGATCGATTTCAAGGCTTCGTCCAACATTTCTTACTTCGTCTTTAAAGAGTGTATTCAGTGGTTCGACCACTTTCAGGTTCATCTTCTCCGGTAAACCACCAACGTTATGATGCGATTTTATTGTGGCCGAAGGACCCTTCACAGAAACCGACTCAATTATATCTGGATAGATGGTTCCTTGACCTAACCATTTAGCATCTTCTACTTTTTGAGCCTCTTGATCAAATACTTCGATAAACACTCGACCGATTGCTTTTCTCTTACCTTCTGGATCGGTAATACCAGCTAGCGCAGAATAGAATTGTTCTTTGGCATCTACTCCTTTCACGTTCAGTCCCATGCCTTTATAAGACTCAAGTACAGAATCGAATTCGTTCTTTCTCAGAAGTCCATTGTCAACAAAAATGCAATGGAGGTTTTCACCGATCGCTTTGTGTATTAAAACAGCGGCTACTGAAGAATCAACTCCACCCGAAAGCCCCAGAATTACCTTATCATCACCTAACTTTTCTTTAAGGGCTGCAACTGTAGACTCTGCAAACAAGTCAGGAGTCCAATCTTGCGAACAACCGCAGATGTGTACTACAAAATTTCTTACTAGCTCTTTTCCTTCTTCTGAGTGCGTTACCTCTGGGTGAAACTGTATTCCATAAGTTTCTTCGCCCTGAACTTTGAAGGCTGCCTTCTCAACACTAGATGTACTGGCAATGACATCGAAACCTGCTGGTAGTTCAGAGATGGTATCTGCGTGAGACATCCAAACCTGAGAATCAAGGCTAATCTCTTTTAGTAATGGATAATGCCCATCAACCCTGCTCAACCTTGCACGACCGTACTCGCGAATCTCTGAAGGCATTACATTACCTCCATACTTTTGAGCCATCAACTGAGCGCCATAACAAACACCTAGAACCGGCATCTTACCTCTGAATTGATCTAAGTCTAAATCCGGTGCATCTTCTTCTCTTACTGAGCAAGGACTACCTGATAGAATGACACCTTTTATGTCATCCGTAATTTCCGGAATGTGGTTAAAAGGATGAATTTCACAATAAACGTTAAGCTCTCGAACTCTTCTGGCAATCAGCTGGGTGTATTGGGAACCGAAGTCGAGAATGAGGATCTGTTCTGCCATGCGCAAAAATAATATTAGCCTCGACTAATCACTAATATTTAGCAAGTATTTCTAGCTGAAAATGACCCGACCAAAAACACAAGTCACTGAAAATGAGAAGTTCATAATTCAGAATATAATTCCGTATTTGAAAATATATAAAATATTATTCTGAATATGTAACATATTCGAAATATTATTCGTATATGTAATTGTGTTTCAAAATAGAAACATCTAATCAGATCAAGGCGATGAACAAGCAAACTTACATTTCTCAATACTACATCTCGAGCTCAATCCTGAGCAGAGATTATTGGGAGATTCTTGCCGAACCTCCTTCGAGGAAAATTAGATTTTCTTACGATAGTCAGTTTTAAAAATGCTTCTGGCGCTGAACCGATCGGTTCGTTCTGAAGCGTCAGTCAAACTAATAGTCAAAACCACTCCGAACCCCTATGTAGATCAATGCTCTGCATGGGTTCCACTCAGGACTATGTAGTCGCGAAATGGCTATCTCCTACACAATCATTTCAATCACTTATCCATTGGCCACACGGGCCGATCGGGAAAGCTATGTTTCACTTCTAAATCTATAACTATGACATTTTTCGGAATCATTTTATTAATCCTCGGTTTGATCACTCTGATCATGAGACCCTTGCTTTCAGATGAAGACAAGTTTACCGAGGACAAAGACGGTCAAACGATAAAGACCGCATCCAAAGCGCCAGCTTTGTTGTTGATGTTTACCAGACGGGTATCCATGGCCATTTTGATCTCTGGTGCTACGCTGATCACACTGCCTAATTTATTCTTCTGGGCCGAGCCAGGCTATCAGTACTTTCTGGTTTACCCAAGTGGTAAAAAAAGCGCAATCATGACAGAGGGCATTAAGTTCAGAGGCTTTGCCAAAATAACACCGTGGCAAAAGTTTATTGATGTGAAAGTGGTAAACCCAGGTGACGACACCGATGATATCGAAGGGCAGATGGAGCCCATTCCCATACGATTCATTGACCAAGTTACCGCCACCACCAAGCTATCAACTCGTTTTCAATTACCTGCGGACAAGGAGTCTTTCATCGAGTTGGCTATCGAGTTCCGTAGCCTACAAAATCTTGCACAAAACACCCTAATCCCTACGGTAAGAGAGGTGGTTTCTAATACAGGCTATATGTTTGCTGCGCAAGATTATATCTCAGGTTCGGCATCAGACTTTAGGGTCTCGATTGAAGAACAGTTAAAAGATGGTGCCTTTAGTGTGGAGAAAACTGAATATCGCGATACAGTGATCACAGCCATTGAGCAAGGTGACCGTGAAATCAAAGAAGTTCAGACTCGCTACGAGGTAAACAAGCGTAAGGATGAGAATGGTCAGTTCATTCGAATTCCTCACGACATCAATGAAAACAACATAATCGTGGCTCAGGTAATCGTGGATGATGTAGTACTTGAGCAAGTCTTTAAGCAAAGACTAGAAGCACAGCGTGACGAGTCTGCAAAAAGACAGCTCGAGCAGCAGAAGATTAAGACTGCGAAAGATGCTCAGGCCAGAATTATCGCAGAGGGTGAGCGTGACAAGGCTGCTGAGCGTGTGACTCAGGAGAAAGAGCAAGTGAAGGCCTTGATCTCCATTGAGACCAAGCTGAAGCAAGAGGAGACTAACAAGAAGTTAGCAGCCATAGCACTCGAAACAGAGCGTTTAAAGGCCACGGCTCAAAAGGTGAAAGCCGATGCTGAGTCTTACCAAAATGCCAAACTAGTTTCGGCAGGTTTGACCCCACAGCAGCAGGCGGAATTACAAAAGCAAATTGCCATTGGGGTAGCCCAGCAGGTTGCTAAGATTAAATTCCCTACCACCATGATTATCTCAGGTGGTGAGGATGGAGGAACACCACTGGAGGCACTCATCGGGGCGGCCATGACCAAACAGTTGACCAGTGCCAGTAAAGGTGGCAACTAATCCAAAAGGAGAGTTTTTACTCTCCTTTTTTTTATTCAAATTCAACTGATACAAAACTCAATCCACACATGTCCAAAAGTGACCTTGTTCTAGAAATCAATCCCGCGGTCAAAGCGAGATTTGATAGCTACCCAGCTGAGATCAAAGTAAAAATGGATGCTTTGAGAGCTTTGATCATTGAAGTAGCTGAAGAAACCGAGGGAGTTGATCACTTAGAGGAAACACTCAAATGGGGAGAACCCTCCTACGTCACGAAACATGGTAGCACACTAAGAATAGATTGGAAGGCAAAAAGCCCAGATCAATACGCCATGTACTTTCAATGTACAAGCCAATTAATCCCCACATTCAGATTCGTTTTCGGAGAAGCCTTTGCATATGAAGGTAATCGGGCGGTAATACTTCCATTGAGCGGAGACTTGCCGACCAAAGAAGTCAAGCAATGCATCGCCACAGCTCTCACCTATCACAAGGTAAAGAAGCTGCCTACTTTGGGTTTATAATAGCTACCTAGTCTTGCTATAAATAATAATGAATAAAGCAAAGGCAACCCCTATAGTTACACATCGTGAGTCAAACCTTCTCAACGTCCTAATTCACCTCCCACCCTACAGTTAGTTGATAATTACTGAACACTTTCGGTACTTGAGAATAGATTTAAGTGTCTTTTATGAAATACCATCTCCTACTTTTCTTAAACCTTATTTTAATTGGGTGTTGCTACGGGCAAACTCTTGCAACAAATCATCAAAACGGCTCATTATCAAAAAGCCAAACTGATTTGATTTACCAGAATTCAAAAGCATTCCCAAATAACACACAACTTTCAATTGCCCTAATTAAGAATGGAGAGACTCAGTTCTATGGAATTAAACGAGTCAATGACTCCATAGTCAGCATCATTAATAAGAAGAGTGTATTTGAAATAGGTTCCATTAGCAAAGTCTTCACATCCACGTTATTGGCCAATTTTGTAACGGAAAATCAAATCGAACTGGAAGATGGGGTCAATCAATACCTTGAGGTTCCATTTCAAAACAACGAAGTGGTGAGCTTTGCATCTCTCGCCAACCACACCTCAGGACTTCCGAGACTACCATCCAACCTAAACTTATATGCTGTTGACCCTAACAATCCTTATGCTGAATATGGCGAGGAAAAACTGAAAGATTATCTCTCACAAGAATTAAAAAGAGAGACTATCGGAAGGTATGCCTACTCAAATCTCGGGGCTGGACTTCTGGGATATACATTATCAAAAATATCGGGCAGTTCCTACGCTGAACTCCTTTCTAATAAGGTTTTGAACCAATACAATATGACCAACTCTTCGACAAGCCCGAGTGACTTAAAATCACTATTAGTTAAAGGGCAGAATCCTTTAGGCGAAATCGCTCCTAACTGGGACCTTAATGTTTTGGTAGGAGCTGGGGGAATTTTATCGAATGTTGAAGATCTTGCCAAGTTCGCTATGGCGCACTTCGACAAAGACAATAAAGAACTTGCCTTAACAAGGTTAAAAACCCAATCAGTCAATGTGAATATGGATTTGGGTCTCGGCTGGCACATCATAAAAAATCGATCTAAAAATCCTTGGTTTTGGCATAACGGAGGAACAGGAGGCTATACCTCCTCCATGGCAATTGATGTAGAAGCCAAAAACGGTATTATTATACTATCAAATGTATCCGCCTTCAGCTCGAACATGTCAAATATTGATACGCTCTGTTTTGCATTGATGAAGACATTAGAATAATGATTTCAGGAGGCTGAAATCGATGACTACTCTATAGTCTTAAAGAAATGACGATAGCCGATGGTTACTGTCTGCCAACCCCAAGTATTGAGTCCTACATTAAAGTTGGAGTAGAATGCGATATGTTTGTTTAAGCGATATTGGATTTGATTACGCCAGAAAGCAGGGGTATCTCGATTTTCTATATAGCCATGATAGCCTGATACATCGCTTCCCACAAACCACTTCCCTTTGGTCCATTCTATACCAACACCGTAAGTACCCGCATCATTTTGAAAGAAATTCGAGCCATTAGGTAGGCCATTCTTATTGGTTTGCCAGGTGTAGAAACCAAGCATACCTTTCAGTAAAAGGCTACTTTCTTCCGTTTTAATAATGGTTTTGCTGACTGTTGCTTCCCAAAAGAACATACTCGCATCGGTAAAACGCGCATTGCTGACGTTACCACCGGTTGTAGTCTTAGAGTGCGCTCTAAACGTAATGTTCGGCATACGTGACTTGTCTTCATTGGCAATTCTTAGAATGATACCGAAGGCTGTGTCCCCTGTATTCCAACCGATACCACTGCGACTTCGCATTCTGCGTTCATCTCGGATCTCATCGGTCACTTCCCAGTACTCCCAGGCGATACTTTGGACATAGAGTACGGCCTTGTCTTTGGCCAAAGGAATATTGAATTCAGACCAATGATTAAGGGTTTGATCTCCCCTTCCATAACTGTATTCAAAAGTATTTTCAGACCAAAGTTCATTGTCGATCTTACCATTGCGAAGTACTGGAATACGTAATGCGTTGGGGCCCATATAACCAGGAGAAATACTTACGTACCGATCGCGATCCGTGCCAGCCGCATTCGGATAGTCATGCAATGCATCCCACCAGTCCAGGTTTTGACCTGACAACTGGAATGTGCAAAGCACAAAGAAAAGACACAGAAGTTTCCGCATGGTTGATTTTGAAGCTCGAATGTAAAACATAGGCAGCTAAAAGCGGAAGGATTTACCGCTTAAGTCTTCAAAAACGAAGCACAAACAGTCATTTGAGTATCATTTCATCTAGAAATTTATCTGTTTCGGAGACAATTATCAGCAGGATGTATATCACTAACTACTCTTTGTTAACCCGCCTCGAACACTGGAAGTCTTCCTATAAAACAACGACAAGGATTATGAAGACAACTAAGAACATATTATCAAAAGCTTTTCGCTTAATGCTAATTGCAATTATGCTAATCACTGTATCTCAAGTAGAGATGAAAGCACAAAACAGTCAGCAACAAGGAATAACTGTACCCAAAGACACAATGGAGTTGTATGTGGGCAGTTATGAAATGCAGAAGGACAACTTCCTGAAAATTGAAATTCAGGATGATCAACTAAAAGCAATCGGACCGGATAAAACGGTCTATGAGCTAGTTCCAATTACCAACATCAGATTCTTCCTAAAGGCCTTCGGAGTCGACATTGAATTCGTAAAAAATAACGATAACAAAATCACCAAGCTCTTAATGATCCGCGAGGACGGCCAGCAACTAGAGGCCATTCGCGTGGATCAGGATTAAGGTTTTCGTTTGACCGCGATTACAGCAATCCTTTTGTGCTCGGAAGTATATCGAGTTCATCAGGGTTGCGTTTGACAGCCATTTTTATCGCCTTAGCAAAGGCCTTAAAGATGGCTTCAATTTTATGATGCTCATTATCACCCTCCACTTTTACATTCAGGTTACACTTCGATGTATCTGAAAATGACTTGAAGAAATGCATAAACATTTCCGTAGGCATATCCCCCACTTTCTCACGCTTAAAATCAGCCTCCCAAACTAACCACGGACGACCACTAAAATCGATAGCCACTTGAGCCAATGCTTCATCCATTGGCAGCAGGAATCCATATCTGTTGATCCCTTTCTTGTCTCCGATCGCTTCCAAATACGCTTCACCTAATGCTAAGGCTGTATCTTCAATCGTATGGTGTTCATCGATATGCAAATCGCCCTTCACTTTGACCGTGAGGTCTGCACCCGAGTGCTTACCCAATTGATCAAGCATATGATCAAAGAAGCCCAACCCAGTATCATTATTGCATTGTCCAGAGCCGTCAAGGTTCAATTGAATCAAAATATCAGTCTCTTTGGTTACCCTGTGAATTTCTGAAGTACGATCAGGCATTTGAAGAAAGGAGAATATCTCATCCCAGTTGGTAGTTGAAAGCGCAGCACGATCATCAGTTTCATCAGAAATGAAAATCGCCTGAGCACCTAGGTTTTCGGCCAATTGAATATCCGTTTTCCGATCGCCCAACACATATGAGTTTGCTAAATCGTAGTCACCCTCAATATACTTGGTCAATAGCCCAGTTCGAGGCTTTCGGGTTGGTGCATTATCGGCTTCGAAACTTCTATCGATACAAATTTCGTCAAAGACAACTCCTTCGCCCTCCAGGGTTTTGAGCATCTTATTATGCGCAGGCCAAAAAGTATCCTCTGGGAAAGAATCTGTCCCCAAACCATCTTGATTTGTGACCATCACTAGCTCGTAATCCAACTGCTCGGCTATTTTCCTGAGATTGGTAATTGCTCCTGGTAGGAATTCGAGTTTCTCCAAAGAATCAATCTGAAAATCAATTGGTGGCTCTATGATTATAGTGCCGTCTCTATCTATAAAAAGTACTTTCTTCATTGTCTTATTTCTTTTCGTCTTTGCGAGGGAAGCATGACCGAGGCAATCTCCTTATTCATAATCCGAGACTGCTTCTCCCGATGAATCGGGATCGCAGTGACGTTATTCTAGAGTCTTTTCAATGCTTCAATTAAAGCATGATTTTCTGCTGTGGTGCCCACTGTAATTCTTATACCATCATCACAGAGCACGACACTCGATCTATCTCTTAATATCACCTGCTGCTCAATCAGTCTTTTATAAACCAACTTTGCATCTTTAATTCTCACCAAGAAGAAATTAGCATCTGTTGGATACACTTCTTCTATAATATCAAGGCTTTCTAGCTGCCCTTTCAAGTCCGTTCTATTCTTCAGAATATCACTCACCATTTCATCTTTGGAGGCAATATTATCCAATGCCTTTAGCACCGTCTCCTGTGTCAAGCCACTTAAGTTATATGGTGCTTTGATCTTATTCAAGATGCTCAAGATTTCTTCAGAGCAGAAAGCCATCCCCAACCGCAAAGCGGCTAAGCCCCATGCCTTACTGAAAGTCTGCAAAACGATCAGGTTTGGAAATTCAGCCAAACGATCGGCAAAGGAAGCTCTATTGGTAAAATCAATATAGGCTTCATCAACGACAACCAGTCCGCCAAAGCCTTTGATCACCTGCTCAATCTTACCTAAATCCACATCGTTGCCCGAGGGGTTATTGGGCGAACAGATAAATATGATCTTCGTTCTTTCATCAACAGCATTCAGAATTCCTTCAGTATTTAGGTCAAAATCCTTGGTCATCAGCACCTCTCTGGCCTCCACCCCATTGATATCGGCACTGACCTTATACATACCGTAAGTCGGAGGATTGATGATCACATTGTCGACACCCGGTTCGCAGAATGCGCGAAACAGTAGGTCGATCGGCTCGTCAGATCCATTACCCAGAAATATCTGCGCTGCATCGACATTCTTTATCTCGGCAATTCTTGCCTTCAATGCCCTTTGATAAGGATCTGGATAGCGATTCCATTTTTCTGGTGTGATCGATCCATAAGGGTTTTCATTCGCGTCTAAAAAGACACCCTCACTCCCTTTGTAATCATCTCGTGCCGATGAATAGGGCACTAAGTTTTTCAAGTGTGGCCTTAAAAGTTGATTTGGATCAAACATTACCCACCTCCTTCAGCCTAAGCGTAACGGCATTCTTATGTGCCTCAAGCTCTTCGGCCGCGGCCATAGTTTCCACCACAGGCCCCAAAACTTTTAAGCCCTCTGGAGTAATCTCCTGATAGGTAATTTTCTTGACAAAGCTATCCAAGGAGACACCGCTATACATTTTTGCATAGCCATTGGTGGGTAGCGTGTGATTGGTACCGGAAGCATAATCTCCGGCAGACTCTGGTGTGTAATTTCCTAAGAAAACAGAGCCTGCATTCACAATGCGATTGGCAACTTCCCATGGTTCGTTTACCGATAGGATCAAGTGCTCAGCACCATATTCGTTCAAAAGATCAATAGCCAAAGACTGATCCTCCAGGACAATCGCAACACTATTCTCTAAAGCCTTTGAAGCCATCTCAGCTCGTGGCAAAACGGCCAACTGACTACTCACTTCACTTTGCACAGCAGCTACCACTGCCTCAGACGAAGCCACTAAAACCACCTGAGAATCTACTCCATGTTCTGCCTGCGAGAGCAAATCAGCGGCTACGAAGGCTGGTACAGCAGATTCATCCGCGTAAACCGCAACTTCCGATGGCCCTGCAGGCATATCGATAGATACGCCATATTTCATGGCCAATTGTTTGGCTGCAGTGACATATTGATTCCCCGGACCGAAGATTTTATATACCTGAGGCACCGTTTCTGTCCCAAAAGTCATGGCAGCTACCGCTTGCGCACCACCGACTTTAAATATCTTATCAATACCTACCAGTTGAGCTGCATAAAGAATGGCTGGATGTACCTTACCCTCTTTGTTCGGAGGTGTGCAAAGCACTAACTCACGACAGCCAGCAATCTTAGCTGGAACAGCCAGCATCAACACAGTAGAAAACAAAGGAGCCGTTCCGCCAGGAATGTAAAGTCCAACTTTATCAATACCCACCGACTTGCGATAGCAGTTGACACCAGGCATGGTTTCCACTTTCACGAAATCGTCTTTCTGCGCTTCGTGAAAAGTCTCAATATTCTTTTTGGCTACTGCAATGGACTGTTTCAAATTATCATCCACTTGTTCAATGGCTTCAGTCACCTCTTGATCAGAAACTCGAAGGTTGTCTAAAACCACACCATCGAATTGCTCGGTGAATTGACGCAAAGCAGCATCGCCACGAGATTGCACAGACTCCATCACCGGCTTTACCCTTCCCTCGATGGCTTCGAGATTCATGGTTGGCCTTTCTAATAGTTCCGTCCAAGTAGATCGCGCTGGTTTGATTACCGTTTTCATAGAATCATTTTCTCAATTGGCACCACTAGAATTCCTTCGGCACCAGCGCCTCTCAATTCTTCGATAATCTCCCAAAAATCGTCCTCCCTGATTACAGTGTGTACTGAACTCCACCCCTCATCAGCCAAAGGCATAACGGTAGGGCTCTTCATACCCGGAAGTATCTGGGTAATTTGATCAATGGCCGAATTAGGCACATTCATCAGGATGTATTTGTTATTCTTAGCAGCTTGTACCGCCTCAATTCTGAAGATGAACTTCTCTAGAATGTCTCTCTTGGCCTGGCTCAAATTCTTATTGGCCAGCATCACTGCTTCCGACTTATAGATGACCTCCACCTCCTTGAGGCCATTGCTCATCAGCGTAGAACCTGAGCTCACGATGTCGCAGATTCCATAAGCCAAACCAATACTCGGAGCGATCTCTACCGAACCACTGATCTCGTTGATTTCGGCATTGACGTTTTGTGATTTTAGATAGTCACCCAAAATCTTCGGGTAGGAAGTAGCAAGACTTTTTCCTTCGAAGTCTTGTACTCCATTATAAGGTTCATTTTTATCGATCGCCAAAGACAATCTACATTTCGAAAAGCCGAGGTTTTTCACCGTATCGACATCCTTATTTTTCTCTTCGGCTTCGTTGCCACCAACGATACCTATATCGGCAATACCGTCTTGCACATAGCCTGGAATATCGTCATCTCTAAGGAAGAGAAACTCCATTGGAAAGTTGGTAGAAGCGGCCTTTAACTTGCCTGTACCGTTGTTAAACTTGATACCACACTCCTTGATTAGCTTCAAAGAGTCATCGCTCAGGCGACCTTTTTTTTGTACTGCAATGCGTAATGTATTATCCATCTGGATGTAAGAACTGTAATTAATAGAAAATGATTTAAAAAAGGGCGGAATTAAGTGACCGCGTAGGCCACATAGGGGTTATACATCTCTAAACGAGATGATGGAAGTGATGTGCATGAGCTGCGCGAAGGGCGATATAGGTTTTCACTAACATCGGCTGCAAAGATAGAGGACGACTATAAATGTACAAGCCCGTCTGTCAAAAGATTTTCATTGCTATATGATATCCGAATTGATAATTGTTAAGAATTTCAACAAATTCAGAGAATAAAGGAACCAAGCGAAAAATTTATGAAAGAGGAACTCATTACTGATAAAATGACATTGGGTCAACTATTTAAGGGTTTGACTATAAAAAATATAGTATCTATGTCAAGCGTCCTAATAGCGATTATCTCTACTTCTTTTTACTTAGGATCAAAGTATCCAGAGCTCTCCCGAGACACCGTGAACTTGGAAAACATCACTTCAGGAAATAATTTAGAACAATATAAGGGTGTTTGGATTTATGAAATTCAGAACGAAACATTGGATTTTGAAGTATTTGCGGTTTTGGAAATTCGTTTTGACCAAAATTCTCAAGAATTTGTTTCAAATGGAAAGGTCTGGAAGAAAGGTAAAGAACCAACTGTTAGCAACTATGATGCCGTTTGGGATAGCGATGGAATTTTCATTAATAAACAAAAAATGAACCTGATTTTCGATCTGAGAAGTAAAAATAACTTTGATTCAAATGAAAATAGTAATCCCTCTAATTATGAAGGAATCATTAGAATAAGTCTAACAAATGACGAAAACTCCTTAGACGGACGGGTCTATGACCTCGAACCAAATTCCGCGGTTGGTTCATTTTCAGCAATAAGGTCACATAGCAAAAATCTAAACAGTGCAATAATTGAATCATATAATACTTTTGGAAAGTAGAGAATAATCAATTGCTCCCCCCTTGTTGGTATTCTACCACCAAATTATTTCAACATTGTATAACCATACCACCTGAATAATTTTAGAAAAACAATATGAAAGAGCACTTTACGGAAATTATAAATTCAAAGGATTTGAAGAGTATCTCAATCGACTTGGTGGAAAAGGCTCTAGACAATGAAACATCTCAGGAAGTTATCAAAGAAGTACCAATTTTAAAATCGCTAGTTGCGGTTAAGAATATATACAGTTCCTATACCGATAGAATTTTCATCAAAAAAGCCATGCATGTTCTTTTAGAATTAAGTGAGACAAGTTGGAATGAAAGGACTGAACTTGTATATGAATTAGGGGATGATGATGAAAGCGGTGCTGAAAAAATACTTATGGCTATCGATAGGCTTGAGACTACAAGAAAGTGTAAAGTATATGGACGTTTGTGTAGATTAAAAGCACTTGGTAAAATAGAATATGTCGAAGATTTCTTAAGGCTCACCAAACTGATCCAAGATGCTTACCTAGATGATTTGATTCTAGTTACATATTTCAAAAAATACGAAGGAGAGGAAATTTATGAAGGGGAGTATTACCCTCTCATTAGTTTAGGGCTGATATACCAAGAACCCTCTGAACAAAATCCCATTGAAAGAGTCGATCAATACAATGAATCCTCACCAGAATTTAAAGGAGGTGACATTAAATTCAACTATCGGTTTTCAGACCTAGGAAAAACGCTTCTAGAGCACTACTACCATCTTTTCCCTGAAGACAAAGAATAAAACTGTTCCCATGCCATCTTGGCACTATCACCAAAAGACAAAAACCACACTAACCAGAAAAATATGGAGGAAGTTTTATCAACCTTATTAATAATTGGATGCGGCCTTTTTGCGGTTCGCTGGCTGGTCAATTGGAGACTCTTAAACCTTAAAAATCGTACGTCATACACTTTGTTCCGCACTGATTATTCTTTAGTTGAATTTTTCAAGATGTTCAAACATATGGCAATTAGCGAATGGAAACTTTGGTGGTTTGAGTTAGAAGATCAAAAAGCACTAAAGATTGTTTCAAACACTTTATCATTCATCGTTTACCTAATTTTTATTGCTCTGATTATATTATTCATAATCGAGTAAAGACCTAGACACCCTCCGCCCTTGTTGGTCCCTGCCTGTCGGCAGACAGGTTATGACCAACAAGAGCCGCAAAGGTTAAATATCTCCAATAGGCACTAAGTTTCAGTCTAAATGGTTATTTGCAAAGGGCATCTAGATCATATACTTTAGAGTACCTAGAGAAAAGGTCAAACCGACAGAGCTTAGTTGGATCTTCAACTTCAATATTCTGATGAAAAGTCCAATATTTTTCCTACTCGCGCTTGTCCCATTCTTCACGTTTGGACAAGTGAAAGAACCAACTACTGATCAGCTAGCTTTTGATCAAATACTAGAAACCTATTATGATGAAGAATATGATTCCGCATTGACTCTTTGTCAAAATTTCCTCAGTAATCATATAGAGTCCTCTTTAATACCAAGAGTAAAATATAATATGGCCTACATTCTTCGAGAAATAGATCGGGATGAAGAAGCCATTCCGATTTTCATAAATCTTCTTGAATCTAATTATGATGAGCAGGAAAAGTTTGGTGGACTTATGGAGCAATATGCATTATACAAGCATAGAAGCGCATCCAATCTCGCAGATATATACCTCAACCTGAAAAACTACGAGCTAGCTAAAAAATACATCCGCTTATTTGACAAGAAATATAAATACCAACATTTTGGTGGTAACGAGCTGATGGCGTATGAAATCTACTCAGCAAAACAATATGCTAGACTCTATCACGGGCAAGGAAAAATTGACAAAGCAATAAAGAAACTATTACCATATATTTTTTACAATGGATTGGCTAGCAACAGTTCATTACTAAACCTATTGGAAGAGTACTTATTGGAAAAATATTCAAGAAAAGAACTGTCTATTCTAATAAATCAGGCAAAATCAACCCTAGTTATAAACACAGAGGATGAGGCAACCATAATTTTTCTAAAAACTAAAATCGAGGTGTTAGACTATCATCTTTTCACTAGTGGAAATGTTGATATCGAGGACAGCCTAAAACTGAAGGGCCAAGCCAAATGGAATAAGGCCTTTGACAAGAATGAGTTTTTCGCAAAGTATTTATAACAAACAAACTTCCAGCCCTTTTTGGCACCTGCCTGTCGGCAGACAGGTTTCCATTAACGAGTAATTGAATACCCATCAAACAGACAGATTGCCACGTCAGAAAAGTTTGCTCACGCCACTTTTCTTTATTGTCTGCCAATAGGCCGGCTCGCAATGACAGTAGTCCCCGCTCGCTTGGCCCATACTTGTCGACAAACAGATTATCGCCAACAAGTAAAAGGCATGTCTTTTCAATTAGAGTGTGAAAACGCACTACATGCAATGCTTTACAGCCACAGTTCATAAAATCAGTCGTACTCAATTTGTATCTAAAATATCGAGTAGGTTATCAAAAGATCATATATTATGTCTTGATGATCTGCTTAAAGGGTAAATCACGTTTAAGCAGTGGTTAGCTAACTCTTGACACAATTAACATCGAATCGCATGGAAAACAGAAAAGCTTTGCTTGTAATTGATATGCAGAAAGGCTCTTTCACATCTAGAACACCAAGGTTTGACAGGATCGGGGTTGTTAAAAGAATCAATGAGCTTTCTCTCTTATTTAGAGAATTAGAACATCCTGTTGTCTACATCCAACACGATGGAACTGGAACTGGAGAGTTTGAAAAAAACGATCCTGACTGGGAAAATTTAGATGATCTAAATGTAGAACCTACTGATGTCAGAATCGACAAATATGCAAATGACGTTTTCTATAAATCAGAACTTCATTCAAAACTGAAAGAATTGAATGTCAATGAACTGTTCATTACTGGTTGTGCGACCGACTTCTGTGTTGAATCGACAATTCAGTCCGCGTTGACAAAGGATTATAATATTACCGTTGTTGAAGATGGACATACAACTGGGGAAAGACCACACCTGAAAGCAGAACAAGTGATAAAACATTACAATTGGGTCTGGCAGAATATGATTCCGACTAAAGGAAAAATTGACGTTCAGAAAACAGAACAAATAAAAAATCATTTGTCAACAGCTTATTAAAAAAACAGCTGTCTTCCTCATTAAGCAGAAGATAGTAGATATCAGTTTTGGCAAAGGAATGCTTTCCCTACCCATGTTTGTGACTGCCTGTCGGCAGAGAGGTTATAGCCGACAAGCAAACTTTGGCATCCTTTTAATTGAAGTTATAACCTACTATTTTTAATTCTCCACGGCTACTACCTCTGGATGGACATCTACAGTAAATGACCATTAAACTAAAGAGATGATGAAACCAGTAGCAAAAAACATTTTAGTCGGATTACTCTTGGCGACAGTTACCATCGCCTTGCATATGTCACTATCTGAATCAAGGAGATTGGAATTGACCTCATTCCTGTTAGTACTAATAGGTTCAGTGTACTATGGGTTCGCATTGTTGAGCAAACATAAAGAAGTGATTGTCATTGAAGTGATAGTGGCTTCCGTTTTTGTAGCTATGGGTGTTTTTGGACTTTGGTTTTCTCCCTGGATATTGATTACTGGTTTATTTCTGCATGGACTCTGGGATATAGCGCATCATAACGCTTCGGTGAAATTGGCTAAAATTCCCAGTTGGTATATTCCGTTCTGTGCAGCCTATGACTGGACTATGGCCATTTACGTAAGCTTGATTATGCTAAACTAAAAGTCCTATTGTGATGATCTTGTAGTTATCATTCTCGACTGAACACAATGTCCAATTAGCCTTGGCAAAGCAATAAGCACAACTCTTTTCAAAAAAAGAGTCCGGTAACCTTCTGCTACCGGACTCACCTAACTTCAAACCCTCGGCTGGCTGGTAAGGAATTTGAGTTATTTAATGGTTTCTTTAGGTTTTGCATCTGCTATCAGGTTTGTTCTGAAAATTAGCCCAGTGACCCATACGGCCACTGGACACACCAAAACACTGTGATACCTGGAATACAGGAAACCAGTTTCTTTATATTGTTATTTAGTGCGCTCATCCTCCATGAAGTCCGGCAGCCCATCTGACTACCGGAACAACTAGAGTTCCACCAACCTGACTACTACGAATAGTTGGCAGAGGGACACACTACATGTTTCTTACATTGTGACCATTTACCTAGTCTAATGCTCATCTACTGAGTCACAAACTGTTTAGTACCATTTGTACTTTTGTGATATTCAAAGTTCTAATGTTGGACTCCGGGAATGGTGCTGATTTAAACTGATTGAGTGCCCCTTTGCGCTATTAGGGTGTCCATTTATCCATTTTTGATGCTCATTTACACATAGAGCTATTAAACCCCACTTTACACGCACTTTTAAGTCGTTCAGCAAAAGCTTAACTTCCTACCATGATCTTATTCAAGCGCGTCCTATGCTCAATGCTCTGCATAGCGGGTTTCCTAAGCCTCGCCAGTTGTGATCTACAAAAGACAGTTGAAGTGAAGATTATGTCCTACAACATCAGGCATGGTCAGGGAATGGATGAAGTACTGGACTTATCGCGTGCCGCATCGATTATCAGAGCAGAAGCACCCGATCTATGCGGCCTGCAGGAGATTGATCACTATTGTTCTCGTACTGATAGTGTTGACCAAACTGGATATTTAGCTGAAGAGACCAAGATGACTGGAACCTTCGGTAAGTTTATGGACTATCAGGGAGGCCAGTACGGCATGGCTACCTTATCCGCCAAACCCTTAGTATCAACAAAAGTGCTGTCGCTACCCGATGGCATTTATGAACCACGAAGTGCAATTATTCTGGAAGCGGAAATTTCAGAAGACCTTAGTGTCCTCTTCGCCAATGTACATTTCGATTGGATCAATGGCCTAGAGGGTGATTCGAGTCGTTTGAATCAGGCAATGGCTTTAGTCGAATACCTTGACACTATCGAGAAGTCAGTAATCATCACTGGCGACTTCAACTGCACTCCCAACTCTCCTACCATGCAATACTTTTATGATCATGGATTTGCTTTCGCCCAAAAGGGAGCAGACAGTCTTAGTTTTCAAGGAGGCAAGAAAGCCGAAATTGACCATGTGATTTATCGCAGTACTGCAGGGCAAAAAATCAGTCTAAAAAGGATCAAACTATTGGACGAGCCCTTGGTTTCAGATCATCGACCTCTGGTGGCTGAGCTAGAGGTGACCTATTAATTCGATAACCGCGATAATGACTAGAGTTGGAGGTCAGTATCAGACTTAGTATCTTAAAAAATGCTTCAACCAAAATACTTGGGTATTGTCTTTGGACTAATACTCAACCTTACCTTGTCTGCCCAAGACTCTCTCAGGTGGGTAGCCACACAACAACTTAGATCCGGTGACTACACAACTGTTGTCAAAACCTATGACCTTCTATTCACTGAGTACAGAGGCAATGGTAATGACTACTATAATGTCGCCTTTTCATGGTCATTATTGAAAAACCAAGAGATGTCATTAAGATATCTTGATAGTGCTTTTTTATATGGGTTCACCAACCTGAACCATGCCAAAACAGACCCCGATCTGACCCTAGCAAGGCAGAGCCCTCGTTTCAATGCCTTAATTGAAAGAGAAGAAGCCTTTTATAAAGAGGAAAACATTGACTATCTGTGGATCTTGGAAGCCCTGACCAAGAGACCGGTGGTAAGCCTTAGGAATAAGAGTCATTATAATTCAATTAGTAATTGGCTAAACTCAGATGGTATTTCCGCTAAACAAATTCTGGATGCAAGGCCTGATCTAGATCTCAAGCTTACTTCCGACTCGTTGATCGACTTTTCGGATAAGAATCTAGTCATCCAAAATGGTAAAGGCACCATCTTACTCGAACGCCTTAAACTTAACCGACTCGTGTTAGCTAGTTCTACCGGCATTTTGAAGGAGGGTGATCGGGTTCAGAACATCATTGGCCTTCATGATATTCAAGTGACGGAGATGTCTTGGAGCCTTCAAGACTATGACATCATCCGTTTTTTTAGAGTCGAAGTTGACAAAATTGAGCAGAACTATATGGCAGGACTGGGACGCTTGAATATTACTGATTCAAAGCTTACGCTAACACAACAATTCTTTGAACCAAATCTTGGCAGACCTTACTACCCTTTTGGCACAGATCAAAAGCCGATCGACATGGTAATGTTCAAGGGAAATGAATTCAAGTGTCAAACTGGCATGATCGGCCGGATACCACTAGAGATCAATTCACCTAGTATCGATATCAGCAGTAATGTATTCCATAACGAAGTCGATTTTTTTAATTCCAGAACCAAGAGTTTGAATATGTATAAAAATCGTTTTATGAAAGCGGTAAACATTGATAGAACTAACTTCCACAGCCCAATTAACTATTTGCCCTATCGACAGTTTGAAGGTGGATTTGGGGTCAATGGTGAACTTAGTTGGGAACAATGGCAAACCCGCACCTTTGTAATCGGTGAGAAGGAAGAAGTCAATCAAGCAGGACCCTATGACAAGCTCATCTATAACTACAAGTTGATGCATACCAATTATAAAGAACGTGGCGACATGGTCTCAGCCAATGCCGCTTATATTGATCTAAAAGATCTCATGCTGAATCATGATTACGCAGCATACCAAAAGACTGGTTCTTATGAGCGTCTTATCCAATACCAGATTGGCAAACTATTGAAGTTCTATACCCGAAGTGGAACAAGTCCGGCAAGAGCGATACTGGTTTCCTTCTTTATCATTTTATTATTCTCTTTTATCTACCTCCTCTTCCCATCTGAATGGGACACCAAGAGTAAAAAACGAATGATCGAAGACTATCGCATCTTTAAGGAGAAGAACGAAAAGGGTTATATCAGACCTTTCTTTGTTATGCTACTAGGCATTATCAGAAGTTGGCTAAATGCTTTTGCCTTGAGTCTAAATGCCTTTGTAACGCTCGGTTTTGGTGCTATTCCAACAAAAGGGATAGGTCGTTATATATGTATCATACAGGGCTTTATGGGCTGGTTCCTACTTAGTATTTTCACTGTATCACTGATCAATCAAGTATTGATCTAGGTAGGACGCTAGTGGCGGAGCTAGAAGTAGTTTACTCGTTATACCAGAAATAAAAAAGGCCTGATCAGTGTCTGACCAGGCCTTGCTGAGGTTTCCTACAACCTACTTGTCGTTTTGAATTAAATACGGTGTTTTACCATCGGTAATGATCACTTTCGAATTCTGTGATTTAGCCAATTCAATAAAGGCTTCTATGCTCTTGAACTCAAGAATCTGCTTGGTTAAGCCCTCTGCTAAAATCTTCTGAGCATCTCTTGTACCTTTAGCCTCAATGAGCTTTCTCTCCGCCTCCAGTTTCTCTCTATCTAGGATAAACTTCATTCTGAGTGCGTCTTGCTCTGCCTGCAGCTTCTGTTCAATGCTATTGGCCAAAGCAGGTGGCAATTGAATACTCTTCAATAAAACCTCCTCTATCAAGATTCCCTTATCGTTCAAAATTTCACTCATGCGATCAGCAATCGCTCCTTCGATATCGGCTCTCATACCAGAGTGCATATCCTTGGCACTATACTTTGAACAGACATCTGCACTGGCACTTCTAAAGATGTTGGCAATAATTGGCTCGAAATTTAATCCAAGATCCTCCACTACCTGAGTTACCTTTTCCGCGTTGACCTGATAAAGAATCGAAATTTGAGAGGTGATACTCAACCCCTCTTTGCTTGGTAGACTAATCGTTAACTCCAGGTTTTCCGTTTGTGTGGAGACCTTTACAACACTACTATTCAATGGATTAAACCAGATAGATCCGGAGGTTTTGGCTTCAGTTCCGAGCTTACCCATTTTTTGTTTCACCCCCACTTCTCCGGGACGAACAACAGCACAACTACTTAATGATACTACTAAGATGAATAGAATAAATGACCTCATATTATGATGTTTTTATGGAAAGATTTTCATGCACCTTGCATGTCCAAATTTTGCGCATAAATGATGCCAATATTTCAAGTTTTTTAATAATTATTCATTGATGAAAAAGATGAAACATTTTGACTCTATAGAGAGTTTTTAAGGTTTATAGATAGATCAAAAAGGAGCAGTCAACCCTACTATTCCACCTCAAAACAACTTTTCTTAAACCAAGCTAAGACTACTCATCTTTCAGGCATTCGACCGGGTTGACTCTTGATGCTCTAAACGCCTGCAAGGCCACAATACTCCAGGCCATTAGGACAATTGCAACACCAGCAATAGCAAAGAGGCTAACGTTTAAATCAACGCTGTAAGCAAAACCATTCAACCAGCTTTCCGATAGGTAATATCCAACAGGAATGGATATCAAGAGTGAAATGATAACGGTTCGCGTCAGGTCTTGTGTTAGCAACCTAATAATTCTCCAAACCCCAGAACCTAATACTTTTCTAATACCGATCTCCTTAAGTCTCATTTGCACCGTAAAGGCTGATAGACCTAACAGTCCCAAGCAAGAGATAAAAACCGCCACTATTGCAAAATATCGATAAAGGCTTGCTGTTCGCTGCTCTGTCTGATATAGCGCCTCATAGTTTTGATCCAAAAACTCATATTCAAAAGGCAAACCAGGGTTGAAGGATCGATAGAGTTCTTCTACATCAGTTAGTGTCTCGCGTTCAGCACCCGCCTGAATTTTTATCACGACAGTATTCACATCTTCGGGTCTAAAAATTAAAAAGCTAGGTTTAATCTCTTCGTGGAGTGATTGAAGGTGAAAATCCTTCATAATACCGATCACCTGCTTCTTCCCTCTGATATTGTAGACCTTACCGACAGGGTCTTCTAGCCCCATGGCTTTCACGGAAGTCTCGTTCAATATGATCTTAGTTTCCTCATTGGCAAATTCTCTCGAAAACGATCGGCCTTCGAGGAGTTCAATTCCCATGGTTTCCAAATAATCATAGCCCACTCTGGCAAAAGTGAATTGTACCATAGGCTGCCCTTCCCTGGGAAAACCGCCACCCGAATTGCTGAAGTTAATTGGGTTTCCTTCGATTAGGCCTGCATTCTTAACTCCTGTGATTCTCTTCACCTCACTTAGGAAAGTTTCGTAGTTGTCTAACATTTGTCCTTCACTTCTGAAAGTCAAAACGTTATCTCTCTCATAGCCCAGGTTTTTAGATTGTGTATAGTCTATTTGCCTGGTAACGACAATGACAGTGATGATTAGGATAAGTGAAACGCAGAACTGAAAAACGACCAGCCCTTTTCTGACAATTACCTCGCTCAAAGAGGTTTTTAGTTTCCCTTTTAAAATCTGAATAGGTCTCATCCTTGAGATATAAAAGGCAGGATAACTGCCTGCAATCAGGCCAGTAATGATAACTATCCCAATGATCCCCACAAACAATTCGGCATTCCAGTCAATCACAATATCTCTGGCAGATATTAGACTCAGCTTTGGATAAAGCAGCAGCGCGGCAAAAACGGCAATCAAAGAAGATAAGCCAGCCAAAATCACCGATTCTGTTATATGCTGAATGGCTAAGACTCTTCTTGATGCACCCACCACTTTTTTGACCCCTACTTCTTTAAGCCTACGGAATGCTTGCGCTGTAGAGAGGTTCATAAAGTTGATGCAGGCGACTATTAAAACCATCAGTCCCACAGCACCAAAAAGAATGATATAATCAATCCGGCCACCTGAAAGCACACCGTTTTCATAACGATTATACAAATAGCGTGTGGAGTATTGTTGTAAAAACATGTGCTCCCCCCATGCAGGATCTACGTCAGGATTGTCAGCGTATCTTTTGTTTCGAAAAAAATCATCGAGCTTATCATTAAACTGTGTTACATCAGTACCCTCCTTTAATGTGATATAAACGCGAGAACTGTTGCTATTCCACTTGTTATTTCCTGGACTACGCTTGCTCAAGAAAAGCTCAGTAGTCAATAGGAAATCGAATTTCTCTGATACGTTTTGTTTAGAAAGGTCAAAAATACCTGTCACTAAATAATCACCTGCGTATCGAGTACCATATTCGGTCTCTCCTGGAATCGAAACGATTTGCCCCACTTCTACGGTTTGATCAGCCGATAATGACGCTGCCAACTGCTTGGATAGGACAATAGAATTCATTCCCGTTAATGCGTTATTCCTATCCCCTTGAATCAGGTCATAGGAAAATACCTTGAAGAAGTCTTTGCCTGCCAATCGACCATCGGCCTTTATGTTTTTTTCTCCAAATGATAGATAAACATCAGACCAAACCTCCACGAAGGGAACGACATATTCTACTTCTGCGACCTCTGCTCTTAAGGCATCTGGGAGTAGATCAGAGTTGTTGTAATACACCCTGGTCTCCTGACCATAGTTGGAGTTTCTCATGACTTGATAAAGCTGTTGATCAGTTTCATGAAAGCCGTCTACGGTCAGCTCACTGTAAACCCAAAAGTAGATCAGTAATGCTGATAAAAGCCCAACGGAAAGTCCTGTTAGGTTAATCAAAAAAGAGCCTTTATAACGCTTAAAATTTCTAAGTGTGATTAAAAGATTGTGCTTAAACATAGTTGTTGTATTTGAGTGGTTGACTTTATAAAATGCTTTGATAAATGCCGGGCGAAAACAGCGAACTACGCCCCAAAAGAATTTTCTTCGGGCCTTTCTAGGTGATTCTTCGTAGACCTCCTCGAAGAGCTCGATCAGATCACCCTCAAATTCTTCAAGGTAATCTTCACGGCAAAACCAGTGCAGGAAACGGAGTGCTCGCTTGGGTGGTTGAGGCTTCATTGACCAAATGAAATTTTAGGAATCTCCTGATATATACTCGTTCTTAACTCATACTGTCTGTCTAGCACTTTCTTACCCAACGAGGTTATGCTATAGAACTTTTTTCTGCGTCCTCCACGCTCATTCGTGATGCCGCCATAACTGGACTCAACGAAGCCCTTATTCTCCATTCTCTTGAGGGCAACGTGAATACCGCTGATGTTCAGCTTCCTATCCAGTCGTTCTTCCAATTGTTTAAGAATTTGCACACCATAAGCCTCTTTGTTATTGGCAGCCACGATGAGCAAAACCAACTCTTCAAATTCACCCAATGATTGTTCGGACATGATATTCTATTTACTTAACAAATATAAAAGTAATTATTAATTTCATATTTGTTAAGTAAATAACAGGCGGATTTTCGAAGGGTTGCATGAGCTTCTGAAAATCAAATGATCGGATAACTCCCAAGCTCTAGTTCACATTAAACTCCGAACACTTAAGCTCGTGCAACCATCACCAAGAGCTCATGTCTTTTATCCAACCTTACAACTAATCCATGCGACACTTAACACTAATACTTTGCATTTGCATAGTTGCGCCTGCATATGCTCAGATGCCTCCAGTCCCCAACCTCCCATACACCACTTTAGAAGAAGCTGGATTGAATAGGGACTCCATGGACGTTCTCTTAGACAAGATCTATAACTTCGAGAATGGCGACTTTACCGGACTGGTGATCATCAAAGACCATCAATTGGTAACTGAGTGGCACTTCAACACCTATTGGAGAAAGCAAATTCTCGATATCCGCTCTGCAGGCAAGAGCATTACTTCCCTTCTACTGGGTGTCGCTATGAAAGAAGGCCTCGTACAAAGCCTCGACCAAGATGTGTATTCATTCTTTCCGAAAGAGAAGTACCCCAATATTCACGAAGACTATAAAAAAATTAAGATAAGCCACTTGTTAGACATGGCTTCAGGCCTAGATGCCGATACCGACAGATCAGAGACTCCCGGCCATGCGGTAAACTGGTCAGGGGGCGAGGAATGGGTTCAATATATACTCACAGTCCCTTTGGCCAATAAACCTGGAGAAAAATGGGTTTATGCGGATATAAATGCTGCGCTAGTGGGAGCCATTATAGAAGAAACCTCAGGGATGAGCCTGAGAGACTTCGCCACGGAAAGAGTATTCAAACCAATGGGCATTAAGCAGTTTTTTTGGTTCACCAATGCGGCAAACCAAACGGTAGCTGCCGGCACTCTATACCTATCCACACTAGACTTTGCGAAGCTAGGTGTGCTTGTTGCCAATGAAGGAAAATGGGCAAATAAACAGATTGTTGATCCTGATTATATCCAACGACTTATTGAAAGAAGAGCTTTCGACCTTACAGATTATTGGACGCTTACAGATTCTTATGGGATGCTCTGGTACAAAAAATCCAGAACCATCAATGGAAGGAAATTTGACTACCTCTGGGCCTCTGGCAGAGGAGGAAATCAACTCATCTTGATTCCTGATGAGAACATGGTCATCGCTTTGACTTCTACCGCCTATGGACCTCGATACGGACATTCAAGGGCGTACAGCGTGTTAGGACACGTTCTTGGCGCGATCAAATAGAATCAACCCAATCCTTTGAGTATCTCGATTTGTCTTTCAGCCAATTCCCTCGAAACAGGAAAACACAGTGGATATCCACTATAACCGTTCTCCTTACCATCAAATCGCTTTAAACACTCTAGGATATAATCCTTGGCCTTGTTGATTTCACCAAGGCTCTGCTCTGTTAGGGATAGGTAGTAGTAAGTATCGGCAAACTGCTCGTTGTATGCTAACGACTTCTGCAACGCAACCTTAGCTTGGTCGTATTGCTCATGCTTCAAGTAAAGCACTCCTAATGTATGGTAATCGTATGGACCCAGATAAGCCTCTGAGGGATAAGAACTGATTGTCTCTTCAACCTGATTAATTGCCTGCTGCTTGAGGTCCAATTCCGAATAAACAATGCCGAGTAGAATCTTCAAATCAAGCGCGCCATCAGGGGTGTTTTTTGCATAAGCCCCTTCCATCGCATAGTATTGCTCCAAATCGTCCCTGCACCGTTCATAGCTCTTATGCTGTGAAAACCAGTAAGCCCGATAAGTCAAATAACTGAGTGGATCGAGCGCTACCGCCTTATTTAATAGTCTAACCCCCTCACTCAGCATTCCACGCTTAAAAAAGGGAACCGACTTTTCATAATATGCCCAAGCGTAATCAGGGTTCACTGCAATCGCAGAATCAAAAAGCAATTGAGATTGCTTACTACCCTGTTTAAAAGTAATGGCCTTTCTACCATACTCGCAGGCTATACGTTCCTTGCTTCCTTCTACCATCAGATCACAATTCCCCTGAGCCTTCAACACATAAGTCGTCAACGGGAATAGGAATATGATATAGGAAAGTCTTCTCTTAATGTATGATTGCATCAACTCGTCCATTAACCATTTTAAAATTCAAATATTTGGAATGATCTTTTCCTACATTCTCTGGTTTTGAAATTACCCACTCATTGAGTGAACGTACTGCATTCTCAACGAGAGATACCAAACCATCCGGACATTCGATTGGCATAAAGCCTTCATCCAGCGTTTCTATTCTGAAACGATCGGATTCACCCTTACAATTCACTAAAAAGCGAATCAGGATATACCCATTGAAAGCATAGGCATTACCACCCACATTGACCTGTTGTTTACAGAGTTCTTCTATTCTCTTTCTACCCCCAGAATAATTCAAGGACACTCTACTATGTACCATTTGGCTGGAGTCACACAGCTGAAATCCAGGATCATCTAAGGCTGCATCGAAAGCAATCTCACCAAATTGATCAGGGTAGGTCTTTTTATCAGAAGCACTACTGACATCACAGCTTACAAGGGCTATCAAAGCAATTAACACTAAACTGGAAAACAGGCCTTTCTTATGCAAAAACATCATTACCAGGGTGAAAGAAGGAGAATGAAACCATGAATAAATATAAGATGATTCGAGAGTAAATCGGTCAAAACCAAATTCAGAAAGCTCGACAATGCTTTGCCTATGTAATCTTTTCGTGGTTCATCAAGGAAACTGCCTTTCATTTAATAAGGAGAATCGTGATATTCAAAACAAAAGCAAACTCAATGAATTCCCACGAAATAGATTATACACTGCATGGCGATGACATGCAGATGGTAGAAATAGAACTTGATCCACAGGAAACGGTAATTGCAGAGGCCGGAGCAATGAATTGGATGCACCCAGAAATCCAATTCGAAACAAAAATGGGTGATGGTTCTGAACCTAACCAAGGATTTTTTGGCAAGCTACTCAGCGCTGGAAAACGAGCACTTACTGGTGAATCCATCTTTATGACACATTTCACCAATCATGGATCAGGCAAAGGGGCTGTTACCTTCTCGTCCCCTTACCCAGGTAAGATTGTACCGATCGATTTAAGTGCAGTTGGTGGCGAAATTTTCTGCCAGAAAGACGCCTTCCTATGTGCCGCTTTAGGTACGCGATTGAGCATTGCATTTGCTAAGAAATTTGGCGCTGGTCTCTTCGGTGGTGAAGGATTCATTCTACAAAAACTTCAAGGCGATGGCATGGCTTTTCTCCACGCTGGAGGAACTGTCATTGAAAAGAAACTAGATAATGAAACTGTAATCGTAGACACTGGATGTATTGTAGGTTTTTCTTCAGGAGTAGATTATGATATCCAGAGAGCAGGCAATCTTAAATCCATGTTCTTTGGAGGTGAGGGGCTTTTCCTAGCTACTCTGAGCGGAACAGGAACTGTCTACTTGCAGAGTTTACCATTCTCCAGATTAGTGGATAGAATTATAAGCCAAATACCACAGCCTCAGAATAACGGCTAAACAAAAATTACTCTTCAACAACCATGGAATTGCTGAAAGATACGATATCAAATCTCATCTCTATCTCTGACAAGGAGATGGATGAGTTCGTGTCCTTTTGCTACCGAAAGTCATTTAAGAAGAAGGCCATTCTAAGTGACGATGATAAATTCATTGACGAGGTATACTTCATCGAGCGAGGTATACTCAGGGTTAAAATCAACGACCTTGAAGGTCGGGAGCATACAACTCACTTCGCCATTGAGAACCAATTCATTGCAGACTACAACGCCTTTCTTTCGAAAGAGAAGTCTCGCTATAAATTGGAGGCAATGGAAGATACGGATGTCATTGTGCTGTCGAGAACTGCAATTGAATGGGGATATGACAACTTGAAGGAAGGACAAAAATTAGGTCGGTTGATTGCCGAATATTACTTCACGTATTTAGACACCCGCATTCAGCACCAGTATACCTTAGCTCCTATTGATCGGTATGAATTAATGAGTCAAATCTTTCCTGATATTCACAATAGAGTGCCTCAGCATATGATTGCCTCCTACCTCGGTATAACTCCCATTCACTTGAGCCGAATTAAACGTCAATCCTAGTAAACTCTAAACATTTGTTATCGTTTTCTGGCTAGCCCAATGATGAAGTTTGTCTAAACAAAAGACAAATGGAATTCATTGAGGTATTAAAGGAGAGAAACATCTCACTTTTCTGGTTTGGCACTGTCAATCTGCTTGCAGCGGCATTCTTAATCGCAATGTCCTTTGCTAGGCCTATTGACTTTGCCGGCACAAATGCCTGGCACAAACCCATCAAATTCGCACTATCAACTGCCATATTGGTCTGGTCAGTGGGTTGGTATACCGGATACCTCCCCGCCACTAAAGAAGTATCCATCATTAATTGGATACTGATTACCACCCTTGCCTTCGAAGTCACCTATATCGCATGGAAGGCAAGCAAAGGAGAAGCATCACACTACAACCAAAGCAGCAACTTCCACAGTTTTATGTTCTCCATGATGGCCTTAGCCGCTAGCCTGGCCACTATCGCTGTAGCCTATATTGGTCTCAAGTTCTTTGCAACCCCCTTACCCGATCTTCCAAACTACTATGTCTGGGCCATTCGATTGGGCATCGCACTATTTGTTGTCTTCTCCTTCGAAGGTTTTGTTATGGGTGCAAACATGGCCCATACTGTAGGTGGAAGAGACGGGACTCCGGGTATTCCATTCCTTAACTGGAGTTTGACATATGGTGACTTGCGTATCGCTCATTTCATTGGAATGCACGCGCTTCAGGTAATTCCAATTCTTGCCTGGTTTGTTCTTCGAGACACCAAACTGACTATAGGCATCTCATTACTATATGCGCTTTTGGCTGTGTTTGTCTTAACACAAGCCTTACGCGGCAAAACAATTATCTAAATCAAAAGAAGACATGAAAAATAGATTCAATTATTACCTGATACTCATATTGACCTTAGTATTAACGGGTTGTTATTCTGTTCGCAAAACCGTAGAAAACAGCAAGCCCAATTCTGAAAAAATCAATTGGCCCGAAGCCTATGGTCCTGATAAAGCACAATTCTTCGTCCATAATGAAATCGACATTAAGGCGAGCCCAGCAACGGTTTGGGATATTCTCATCATGGCTGAATCATGGCCTGACTGGTATGAAGGTGCAAAAGATGTTCAGATCACAAATTCTGATGCGCAAGCGCTAAAGGATAACTCCATATTCGAATGGAAGACCATGGGGCAAGACTTCACTTCTTATGTGACCGAATTTGACGAACCTTATCGCCTCAGTTGGGAATCCAAAAAGAGTTCTATACAAGGCTACCATGCCTGGTTGATTGTCCCTACAAAAGATGGCTGCAAACTGATTACAAGCGAAGCCCAATTTGGCTTTCTCACCCTAATGCAAAAGGCCTTCGTTCCAAATAAGCTAAGAAAACTACATGACCTGTGGTTGGCAGAAATCAAACAAAAGGCAGAGAAGTAATGACCATGAAACTATCTAGACAAAAGACCGAGACTTTGAAAACTGATTATGGAAACTGGGTACTTATCACCGGAGCTACATCAGGTATTGGCAAAGAAATGGCCATAACATTCGCAAAAGCAGGCTTTAACCTAATTATCACAGGAAGAAGGGAAAAACAACTCACAGACTTCAGTACTGAACTTTTCGACCAATACAAGGTAGAGGTGATTCCGGTTATAGGAGATTTATCTATACCCTCAGAAGTGGAAAAACTTATTGAAGCCACCGCTCATTTGCCAATAGGCATCGTGGTCTTGAATGCGGGCTTCGGCACTTCGGGAAAGTTTATCGAATCTGACCTAGAGACGGAGCTGAACCTTTTGGACCTAAATTGCCGATCTGTACTTCAAATGTCTCATCATTTCGCCCAGCAAATGAAAAGTGAATCAAGGAAGGGAGCTATTGTACTATTGAGCTCCATGGTCGCATTTCAAGGAGTTCCAAACGCAGCGAACTACGCAGCCTCAAAAGCATACGTTCAAAGCTTCGGTGAAGCACTTTCCAGAGAACTTAAGCCAGAGGGTATTGACGTATTATGCGCAGCGCCCGGTCCGGTTGAAAGCGGTTTTGCGGAACGCGCGAAAATGAAGATGAATATGTCCTTGAAAACCGAAGACATCTGTGTTCCCATCATCAATAGCATTGGGAAGAAGACAACCATCTTACCTGGGTTCTTGACGAAATTCCTAGTCTATAACCTCAGAATGGTCCCCCGATGGGCAAAAGTCAGAATCATGGAAAATGTAATGGCCGGTTTCACGAAGCATCAAGGACATTAGCACTCTCTCATTGAAGTGGGCTTTTGATATTATAATTTACTATTAGTTCACCATCGGCTTTACAGTATAGCCTGCTTCTCTCAGTAATTTGATCACACTATTGTCTCCTGCTAAATGCATGGCACCAACAGCTACAAAAGTCGATTTTGATTTAGCCAATTCTCCGATTTTAGGAATCCAAGCCTTGTTCCTATTGTCCAACAATTCCTTTTCGTACTTCGCGTATTCAGGAGATTCACTCATGCTTCTATATAAGGCAGACAAGTCTTGTGCTTTGTAATTAGCTACCATTTCATCCCATTCTGCTTTAGTATCTCCTGACTCGCTCAACATATCAGATATCCAGCTCATTTGTTCTTCGACAGGAATATTGTCGAAGATTGCTACTTGGGAAGCAGCCGATTCTAAACCCACGACCTCTTTATTCTGACCTTTCGCCATTGTGATAAAGCTGAATTCATATGTCTTGGGGGTCCCACAGCCCATCATCTCTCCATAAAGGCCCGACATAACCCCGAAAGGCTTCATAATTCTCATTGTGGCCATTCCCTGCCCATAGTTGGCCGTCATGATTTCATCTAAGCGATTATAGTCTTTTTCCGATAAGCTCCCTTTATAATCAAAGCCTGCCATATCGATCATACCGTTCTGAAAAGCCTGTATTTCTGATTGGTCATCTAAATCCACCTCTAGGGCAACTTGGTCAGCGTTAGCTATTGCATCTTTTACCCCTTCACTTATTCTAAAATCCTCTTCACACATTAAGTGGATTGTTCCGAATAGGTACGATGACTTCTCTAAGCCATTACCCGATATCTCCCACAAAAGGGTTTTGGTTTCTTGAGCGGCACCATTAAATATAAAGGCCACTAGCACTACCATTGTCCAGAAAGCTTTGATTACAACTGCTGATATTCTCTTCATACTGGAATATGTAAAGAGATTTTCATCAAGCAGTGGACTCATCCACAAATGGTTTATTTAATCGTTGAATGTGATGTAGGCCTGACCATACGAAACTTGACTTCCTCAAAAGGGTAGATAGGCCTTAAAGTTCAAACTGACCTTTGAAAAGACTGACTTCACAGGATTAGTATGCCCTTTTGACCATGGCTAGTCAATTATTCTTCCAAAAGAATATATATTATGTTCAAATGATAGGTTAAACTGCATAGAGGGTTTAACCAGTAGCTGTGTGCTTTACATAGTGCAGTAAGAACCTTAAGATGTATCAATGAAAGAAAAAGCACCTATTAACTTTGAATTTCATCAATATCTGAGACAGGTACTTAAATCCGAATTGACAAATTCCAACTTGTTCATTGCAACAGAGTATGACTTCAAAAGCGGACCAGGCATAACTTTCCCCTACCGGAGCTATTTCTATTCATTAGGTCTCCTTCATGAGGACAAGTGTCGATTGAAAGTTGGCATTAGGGAGTTTGACATCAATAAACAATCCTTAACAATTGTTGGACCCGGAATTGTAAGATCTTGGATAGAAAATAATTGGAAAGTGAAGAATACAACAGTTCTCTTTAAACCAGATCTTTTTCAAAAACCATATTACAGCAACTTTCTACCAGATTATCCATTCTTTAAACCAGGAGCCCTGCACGTTATTAATTTGACGGATCAAGAGTACCAACAGATCAACTCCATCCTAAGTCTCCTACAACAATACAAAGCTGACCGTGACATAAACACAGGTTTGCTTTTCTCCCTTCTTGAACTTATCAGAAGAATCTACCTTCAGGATGAAGAAGGGTCAAGTAATAACAGAAACCTTGAAATTGTGCGAGCTTTTGAAAGAATTCTTAACGAGCAATACCAAATTCACAAAGAAGTGAATTTCTATGCCAACCAGCTTAGTATAACACCAAAACACTTGTCCGATGTATTGAAGAGAGAGACAGGTTTAACTGCTAAGCAAAGTATAGAGGAATTTGTATTGTTTGAAGCCAAGAGTTTGCTCAAACAAACGGAAATGAGTGTCAAAGAAATTGTCTACTGGTTGGGTTATGATGACCCATCCTATTTCAACAAGCTTTTCAAGCACAAAGTAGGAATTACCCCTTTAAATTTTCGGCAAACAACCTAGAATCCGAAAAAACTACCATCCACACCGTATTTTACTCTACCCCTTACCGTCTTATTCTAAGGATCTTTGAATCATAATCAATGCAACGAAAATTTTGACATTATGAAAACTGAAAATTTAAGAATCAATCAACTTTCTGCTCCTGTTTTTGAAAGGTATTTAGCGTACCTCGAAGCCATGGATAACAAAGATATAGAAACTTACGGTGCCTTTTTGGCGGATGATGTGGAAATGACTTTCAACAACAACCCTTTCGGCCAAGGTAAAGAAGTAATCCTCGAAGGATTGAGGAAATACTGGCAGAGTTTCGCCACTATCGAACATGATCTGATTAATGTTTATGGATCCGACAAGAACTACGTTCTGGAAGCTATTAACTATTACAAACGACATGATAGGAAAAGGGTAACAGTTAAGGCAGTAGCCTTTACTGACATCAATGAAGAAGGAAAGGTACGATCCGTAAGGTTATATATGGATACTGCTCCAGTATTTACCTGAAAAAAAGCACATAACAAACGATAAGCGGCATGCGCCTTGGTGCATGCCGCTTCTTAAATTCGATTTTTTTCTTGAGTGCTTTTTGAAAAGGTACGCGCACGATAGTTTATCCCAGGGTTGAACACTAACCCCTTCCCGTCCTCATCTTGCGCTCGTAGTCGTTGATTGCCACGAAGTAATCTGGATCTTCAACAACATTAACCTCACAGATTTCACTGGCACGTTTCACCATTCTGATGCAATCTTTACTGAGATGTCTTAAGTGTATGGTCTTGCCTTCAGATGTATACTTTTCGGCTATCTTATTAATCGCCTCGATAGCAGACTGATCCATCACTTTAGATTCTTGGAAGTCAATAATCACTGAGTTAGGGTCATTCTTAGCATCAAACTTTGAAAGGAAGGTGGTTACAGAGGCAAAGAACAATGGACCGAAAATCTCGTAATGCTTCACCCCATGCTCATCAATATATTTCCTTGCACGAATTCTTAAGGCGTTCTCCCAAGCAAAGGCCAAGGCAGAAATAATTACACCTACGAGTACAGCAACCGCCAAATCCTCGATGACAGTAATTACGGAAACGATCAGGATAACGGCCACATCAAGCTTTGGCACCTTATTCCAAACCCTTAGACTTGACCATTCAAAAGTAGCAATAGCCACCATAAACATTACGCCCACCAATACAGCGATCGGCACAACCGCAATGATCTCACCAAGAACCAACATAAAGGACAGCAAGAAAATAGCGGCTAGGAATGCCGAAAGTCTCGCTCTGGCTCCAGAATTAATATTGATCATCGTTTGACCAATCATAGCACAGCCACCCATTCCAGTAAAGAAACCAGTAACCACATTAGCAATACCTTGAGCCATTGATTCTCTATTACCACTACCTCTTGTATCGGTCATCTCGTCTACCAATGTCAATGTCAATAAACTCTCTATTAGACCTACACCTGCCACTTTAAGCGCGAAGGGTAGAATAATTAGGAAGCTTTCCATAGTAAATGGAATCGCATCAAACATCATAAAGAAGGGTGAGAACAAGCCATCAGACATCGCAGTCATATCTGCTTTATCTCCAATCGTGATGGTATTTGGAAAGAAGAAAATAGCGACAACAGAAGCCACAACAATTGCAACCAATGCAGAAGGAATCGCTTTTGTAAACTTTGGCAACACAAACATCACCAGCATGGTAATGGCGATCAGTGCACCGAAAGCGATCAAACCAGCATTGTCTAATTCACCACCTGTTTTACTCGTAAACTGACTGAATTGGGCCATAAAAATCACAATCGCCAATCCATTCACAAAGCCTAACATTACAGAGTGCGGCACCATACGAATGAACTTACCCAACTTCAAAGCGCCCACGAGCATTTGAAACAAACCTGCTAGGATGATAGTCGGAAATAAGTATTCAACACCACTGTGCATGACCAATGGAGCAATAACCACTGCCACAGCCCCAGTCGCACCGGTGATCATACCTGGTCGACCACCTAGTAATGAAGTAATGAAACCCATCATAAAGGCAGAGAACAGACCGATTTTAGCATCGACCCCCGCAATAATGGCAAATGCAATCGCTTCTGGAACCAAGGCAATCGCCACGGTCAATCCTGACAGAATCTCGTCTTTGATGCTTCCCTGCTTTCGATTGATAAAGGTATAAGTCACGCTTGTAGGTTTTACTCCTGAAAAATGAAGCCGCAAAGGTAGCTTTTCAAAATGAAACCAAGTGTATAGCAGGAAAAATTAGTCAAGCTATCGATTGCAATACGCTGATTATCTACGATTTAAAAATATATTTACTACAATTAAGGTAAATATGCAACCAATTTCTCTCAGGCGAGTCTATATAATTACTACTTTTAAGGTAAATATAGAATCATGGGTAAAAATCACTTAGGAGAATTCGAAGAAATCGTCATGCTCACCGTTGCCATACTGCATGGCGAAGCTTACGGTGTTGCCATCATTGAAGAAATGGAAACGCGCCTTAACCGATCAGTCAGCATCGGCTCACTTCAGGTAGTGCTTAAGCGGCTCGAGGACAAGGGCTTTTTAAAGTCAGAACTCGGGGAAGCAACATCTGTTAGAGGTGGAAAGCGAAAGCGCTTTTTTACTGTCACCAATGTAGGTAAAGACATGCTTCGCACCTCAAAAGAACAGCGAATGCAACTATGGAATGCAGTTCCAGATGTGGCACTTGAATTCATAGGGCTTTAAAAATTAGCCAAAGAAGAAAATGACTCAATCTACTCCTTCACCCCCAAAATTGCTGCTCCGGTTTTTTCGATTGTATTGCAATCCACAGTTGGTGGAAGCCATTGAGGGTGATCTGGTAGAACGATTCGAAATAAGAGCTTTGAAGAAAGGTCAAAAGAAAGCAAAGCAATTATTTATTAAAGACGTGATCCAGCTCTTTAGACCTGGCATCATCAGACCCATAACAGGGGCTCAAAAACTAAACAAATTCGGTATGCTTAAAAACAACATGGTCATTGCCAAAAGGCAATTATTGAGACACAAAATGTACTCAACGATTAAAATCGGTGGCTTCGCCATCGGTATTGCAGTTTGTCTACTCATCACGCTGTTCATTAAAAATGAATTGAGTTATGACAAACATATTCCCGGTCACGAAAACTTATATCGTGTAGTGAACAACTATAACATGGAGGGCAACATCATTAGGTTTACTTGGTTCGCTCCTCCTTTCGCGCAAGCCATTCAAGATGACTTCCCAGAAGTAACACTGGCGGGTAGAACGAATGAAGGCAACAACTTTGGCGCTGGTAAAAACAATATTAGAATTGAAGGAGATATGCAAAATCACTATGAAGGTGATTTCATCTATGCAGATCAGCAAATTTTAGATCTCTTCCAGTTTAAAATGGTCTATGGTAATTTGGAAGAAGCCTTGGCGCAACCCAATACTTTGGTGATGACACGCAAGAAGGCGGAGAAACTCTTCCCTGGAGAAAACCCTGTTGGAAGAACGGTCTACATTAACGATAACACCGATCGACCTTATAAAATTGGTGGCGTTTTAGAAGATCTACCATCCACAGGATTCTTTCAATTCGATTTTCTTTGGACACTAACCGGTAGAGAGTTCTGGAATGGCGAGCAGGCCTCTTGGGAGTCTCAAAATTACCAAGTTTATGTACGCCTCAATCCTGGAACAGACATAGAAGCACTTAACCCTAGACTCTCTGAAATCGGGACCAAGTACATATTGCCTGTTGAAAAACGTAACGGTAACCCAAATGCTGAGGAAGAAATGAAGAACATGAGCTTCAGCCTTGAGCCAGTCACCGACATCTACTTAAAGAGTCAAGACATTAGTGATCCCTATCAAAAAAGTGACATTAAGTACATATGGATATTTGGCGTCATAGCCGCCTTTATTCTTGGACTAGCCTGTATAAACTTTATCAATCTTTCTACGGCTAAATCTGCCAATAGAGCTAAAGAAGTAGGTCTAAGAAAGACTATAGGCTCACAAAAGTCACATTTGATTACTCAATTCTTAACAGAATCAATCCTATACAGTCTGTTGTCATTTATTATAGCCATTGGAATTGCCAGTGTAGTATTGCCCTACTTCAATCAACTCGCGGGTAAAGCGCTCACATTACCGTGGTCCGAGCTATGGTTTATACCGACAATGTTTTTCTCTTCGGTACTAATTGGTGTTGTAGCGGGCCTCTACCCCGCCTTCTACCTCTCATCATTCAGGCCTGCAGCCGTGCTAAAAGGCAAATTGAGTATGGGCAGTAAAAGTTCAAAACTTCGAAATGCTTTGGTAGTATTTCAATTCACTGCCTCCATCGTATTGATCATTGGCACCTTTGTGGTCTACCAGCAGATGGAGTATATCTTAAATGCACAAACTGGCTTCAACAAAGAGCAAGTGATCCAATTGAGAAACACTCAGGTAATTGGAGACCAGCCGGACAACTTCAAAAATGAGCTGCTAAAAACTCCTGAGATATCAAGCGTCACGATCAGCGACTACCTACCTATCTCAGGAACTGCAAGAAACGGTAATATGTGGTGGAAAGATGGCCGAACAAAGGTTGACGCAGGATCGTCAGGTCAAAATTGGGAAATTGATTATGACTACCTCAAAACGCTTGGCATGAACCTGCTTCAAGGACGAAACTTTGATCGCGAAATGAGGACAGACACCTCAGCTATTATCATCAATGAAAAGATGGCTGAAGCCCTGGGAATTCAAGATAATCCGATAGGTGCAAAAATCACTAATCGGTCTAGTAACAGGGTTGTTTGGACAGTGATTGGCTTGGTGGAAGATTTCAATTTCGATTTACTCACGGCTCCTGTGAGGCCATTGGCTATGAGACTCGGAAACGCCCCCTCCACCACTTCCATCCTTGTCAATACGCAAGACATGGCTGCGACAATTGGAGACATACAGAAAGTATGGGAAGAGATGGCTCCAAACCAACCTTTCATCTATGAATTCATGGATCAGAATTTTGCTCAGATGTATGTTGGTGTGGAAAGGATAAGAAACATCCTTACATCCTTTGCGATGCTGGCGATTATTATAGCCTGCTTAGGACTCTTTGGACTATCCGTTTTTATGGTAGAACAGCGAAGCAAAGAAATCAGTGTTAGGCTGGTACTTGGAGCGAAAGTAACACAAGTTGTAAGTATGCTCAGCTTCAATTTTATGAAGCCGATATTCCTTGCCTTGATTCTTGCTACTCCGATCGCCTGGTATATGATGAATGAATGGTTGAACGACTTTGAATACAAAATCAGCATGAACATTCAACTCTTTGTTTTTGCTGGAATATCGGCCTTGCTGATCGCACTAATCACCATAAGCTTCCAGTCCTTGAAGGCTGCCTTTACTAGCCCAGTGCAGGGTTTACGTAATGAGTAATCCTTCGAAATATAGAAACCCTTCTCGTCTGGCATTGAGCTTCTTTCATTGGTTCTGTTCCAAAGATTTGACAGAAACCATTGAGGGAGACCTTCTTGAGAGGTTCAATGCCAGAGTTGGGGAACTAGGTTACCGAAAGGCCAATAGACACTTCATTAGAGACGTGCTAAGGTTGTTCAGGCCTGGTATCATAAGATCTGTCAAAATCAATCAAAAACTAAATACAGCAACAATGTTTAAACATAATATTCTACTGACATTCAGGAACTTCAGGCGCTACCCTAGCACTTTTCTGATTAACCTCATCGGATTGTCTACAGGCATTGCAAGCCTTTTGCTGATCTACCTTTGGGTAGACAATGAGATCAGTATGGATCGGTTTCACCCAAATGATGAACAACTTTATCAAGTCTACACAAATTTTAAAACACCCGATGGCTATCAGTCATGGCGAGGGGTTCCCGGCTTATTGCTAGAAGAAATTCAGTCTCAAATACCTCAGGTCTCTGATGCTGTGGCCGCCACAGATGTACACGACTACACCATTTCTGCGGACCAAACTGCCATACGTGCTAAAGGAAAATTTGCTAGTCAATCTTTCTTCAAACTCTTTAATTATCCTTTGATCACAGGAAATGGAGAAATGGCGTTAGGCGACAGGTCAAACATCTTGATCACCGAGTCTCTAGCCATGAAGCTCTTTGGTACCACCAATGCTATGGGCAAAACCCTGAAATGGGAATTCTGGGATCAAGGCAGAGAATTCACGGTCAGCGGTATTCTAAAAGATCTCCCAGCTAATTCATCCGAGCGATTCGACTTTTTATTGACTTGGAAATTTTACCATGATGATCTTATCAATTTTAAAAACTGGGGCAACTATTACGGTCGAATTATGGTCAGCCTAAATGAAGGTTTTAGCCCTGAATCTGTGGCTGAGACGGTGAATGAAATAGTCGACAAGAATCAAGAAAGAGACCAAGTGGACATCATGCTAGTACCCTATTCAGATCAGTATTTGCACGGCAAATTTGAGAATGGTGTGAGCATTGGCGGACGCATTGAATACGTTGAAATCTTCTCCATTGTGGGCACTTTTATACTGCTCATCGCCAGTATCAACTTTATCAATCTATCCACAGCCCGTGTATCTCACCGCGCGAAAGAGACAGGTATTAAAAAATCCTTGGGAGCTTCAAGAGGTTCATTGATTACCCAGTTCTTAACCGAATCAACAGTCCTCAGTGCTTTGTCACTTGTGTTAGGCCTTGGGGTGGTTTACTTGTTTCTGCCCCAATTCAACTTTATTACAGACAAACAGCTCATATTGACTTTAAGCCCAAAAATACTCTACGCATGTTTGTCGATAATTGCAGGAATAGGTCTTTTAGCTGGTGCCTACCCAGCATTCTATTTATCAAGATTTGAGGCAATAAAAGTATTGAAAGGCAAATTCTTGAATTCTGGTAAGGGCCTTGGTCGTAAATCCTTGGTGGTCCTTCAATTTACCCTTTCTACGGTGTTGATAGTGGCCGTTATGATCCTAAATAACCAGATGGATTTTGTACGTAAATCGAATCTCGGCTATGACAGAGACAATCTGGTTTATTTTGAGCGAGAGGGCAAACTATTAACCGATGGCGATCCATTTGTCCAAGAGATTAGAAATATCCCAGGGGTAGTCAATGCTGTAGAATCTGGCTTCATGGTTGGTGGCGGCAATGCAACGGGAGGTGTGGACTGGGAAGGAAAACCGGATGGGTTAAGGGTTCAATTTTGGGAAATCAAAGCAGGTGAAGGCATGCTTGATCTTATGGGGATCGAACTTACATCGGGTCGAGACTTCTCATCAGAGTTTGCAACAGACTCTACAGCGGTAATCTTTAACGAAGCCGCAATTAAGGCCATGGGAATGGAAGACCCGATCGGTAAGACCATCCGTCATTATACAGGAAACAAAAGGATCATTGGAGTAGTAAAAGATTTCAATTTTGCTTCGTTACACAGCCAGGTGGAGCCCACCATTTTTAGGTTCGAACCGGAAGAAACACACTTTATAATGGCCAAATTAGAGAATGGCAATGAGAGTGAAACACTGGACAGGATATCCAAATCCTATCAAGACTTTAACCCTGGATTTCCATTCAACCCGATATTCTTAGACCAAGACTATCAGGCACTCTATGCATCAGAAGAGCGCGTAAGTGATCTCTCCAAGTACTTCGCAGGCCTGGCCATTATTATTTCCTGCTTAGGTCTATTCGGTTTGACCACCTTTATGACTGAAAGGCGAATTAAAGAAATAGGCATTCGGAAAGTGCTTGGATCAAGTGTCTGGAATATTGTTTACCTACTAACCAGTGATTTCTCCAAAATGGTTTTGGTTGCGATTGTATTGGGGCTACCCATTAGCTATTACATTGGCTCCAGCTGGTTAGATAATTTTGCCTACAGCATTCAACTTAATTGGTGGTTTTTTGCATTGGCCGGATTATCAACCCTGATTGTAGCATGGGTGACAGTAGCCACTCAGACCCTAAGAACAGCCAAAATGAATCCAACACGAAGCCTGAGATCAGAGTAATATTATTTTTCTGCAACATTTTATTAACGACCGCTCTCTTATGCAAGCAAGAGGGCGGTCGCCTTTTTTTAACCCCTATAAAATGTTCAAAAACTCAAACACAATTAAGCACACAACTCAGTCATTCATTGCTCTCCTCCTATTGGTATCAACTGTAGCAAGAGGACAATCTATTTATGATCAACCCGAACAACTTAAAGAAGCGATCCTAGAAAACGATGATCAATTCTGGAAGGCTTATAACCAATGTAATGTTGACCAGATGGTCTCCTTTCTAACCGAGGACTTAGAGTTTTACCACGATAAAAATGGCCTGACAAAAGGCCTCGCAGACTTCAAAAAAGCATTAAGCGAAGGCCTTTGTGCCAATGGCCCTCAGCTTAGAAGACAAGTGAAAGAAGGTTCAGTAGAAGTATTTCCATTGAAAGGTATTGGAGCCATTATCAGTGGAGAACACTATTTTTATGTTGGTGATAGAGCCGATGCCTTAGCCAAGTTCACTCACATTTGGAACTTCGAAAATGGTGCTTGGAAAATGTCCAGAGTCTTGAGCTATGATCACCAACCCGTGCCATATGAAAACCAAAAAACAGCAATCTCACTGAGCGACAAATTACTTGCTAGTTATGCAGGGAACTATCTGGCGCCACAAACCGGCAAAGTCGTTTTTTCCAAACTAGAAGGAAAGCTACAAATGGCTGCAGGCCCCATGGAACTCATATTAATACCTGAAAAGGAGAACTTATTCTTCCATGAGCAAAGCAGCCTCACTTTCGAGTTTATCAGCAACGAAAATTCAGAAGTCACCAAAGTGATCATTAGAGAAAATGGCCAGATTGTAGAAGAAGCAAAAAGAAATAATTAAGACTATTTCGGCCCAATAACCAACCAGATCCAAAAAAGTGAATGAATAGTATCAGGTCAAGCGAATGAGCATATCCCTATATTGCTTAAATTAGATGTACACACAATACTTTGTAATATGCCAAAACGGAAAACGCCTGATAGCAGCTTTGCTCCTGCCCCAGCACCAAAATCAAAAAGAACGAGTAAACCGCCTTTTTTAACAGCAATAGCAGGACTTGATTTTATTAAACATCCTACCTATGAAGACTCTCGAATCACAGGAGCTGGCGGTAGAGAAGCCCAAGCCATACTTGGGCCTACCGGGTCATATTTAAGCGTAAGGAGTGACGCTAACCCTAAACTCCCTTCCGCAATCGTACCTGCGAGAAAAAAAATGCCGAAATGTTCTTTCAAAGCGGGGCATCTATTAAATGCTCAATTCGGAGGAGACGGCACGAAGCGATCTAACCTTACTATCCTATCGTCAAAGGGTAATGCTAATCACAAGGCATTTGATGAGCCCGTAAAAAAGGCGCTATTAAAACTTAAGGATGCATACAAGCTTCTTTGGGAAGACAACGTAGATGTAAAATCAGTCAAAATTGGAATTGACGTAAAAGTTGTAGTAAACATCGACCAGCCTTGGCCTGAGAATCCTAAAATCTTCAAAAGTTTGACCTGTGCTGCAAAATGCACACCATGGCAAGATCAAATGGGAAAACTGGGTAAGCATAAAAGCGCCTTTAAAAAACTAATGTCAGAAATTGACAAATTATGCAAAGGCGCTACCCAAAAAGGTGAAATTCTAAACCCCAAAGTAGGTTGAACATGAATAACTCCAAGCCAATATGTTTTCCATGCATACGAATTATATAGATCATTATGCATGCTTAATGGGAAGTCTAATCGCCATTATTATTCGATATATTTAGAGAGTGTCAACCGAATATTCTCATAATGCTTAAGAAATACACCCTGACGATTCTGATTTCTGCAATTGTACTATCATGCCAAGTACAGAAAGAAGAAGCCTTGATTGGCAGCGTTGCTTCCGCTCACCCTTTGGCTACCCAGGCCGGATTAGAAGTTTTAGAACAAGGTGGCAATGCCTTTGATGCGGCTATAGCTGTAGCTTCTACCCTTAACGTGGTAGAGCCCATGATGTCCGGCATTGGTGGCTATGGCACCATACTGGTTTATGACTCAGAATCAGATGCCGTCAGATTTCTGAATGCAAGTGGTAGATTCCCAATCAATACGAATACCGATTTGATGAGAGCCCCGACTCCTGACTTTATGGTCAACAGGACGGGACCCAAATCTATATCTACACCGGGTAACTTAAACGCTTGGACGGCCATACATGAAAGCTATGGGTCATTAGAATGGGATGATCTCTTTGACGCAGCAATCGACAGAGCAGAAAACGGATTCACTATTGGCGGAGCAACAGCCAGCCAAATCCAACGTGCATTTGATGACTTTTCGGAATATGCTCAAGGATTTTATGGCAAAGACGGTAAAGCCTTAAAGGAAGGAGAACGCTTAGTCCAGACAGATTTGGCCAATACTTTCAAACGTATTGCAAAGGAAGGTGCAGCACCCTTCTATCATGGGGACATTGCTGCAGCTATTGATAAGGAGATGCAGCGAGTAGGAAGCTTTCTATCGCTAGAAGACCTAAAGCAAAATCAGGCTGAATGGTGGGAGCCATATAAGTTCGAGTATAAAGGGTATGATGTTTACACGGCATCCTTGCCTGCCAACTCCTTCCCTGCCTTTGTGAATCTAGGAATGATGCAAGAGGTCGAGGAACAGAACTTAAGCCATAACTCAGCCGAATACCTTCACCTTTTCGCTGAAATGACAAAAGAGTCTTACAAGTCGAGGCTGGCCTACTCTTTCGACCCTGAAGTAAGGGAAGCTCCAATTGACAGCATTCTCTCTGAACCCGTGCTCAATGCCATGTCAAATGCAATCGACAGGAACAAAGCTTCAGAATTCGTTCTTCCTTTTAAACCAGAGAGCAGGAACACCACCCACTTTACCATCATAGACAAATGGGGGAATATTGTGAGTGCTACCCAAACTTTGGGCAACCTATTCGGAAGTCGAGTGATGGTGGAGGGTACTGGTGTTTGGCTAAATAACTCTATGGCTTACGCCACTTACGAGCCCAAGGGAAACCCAATGGATGCATTCCCAGGAAGACACAAACTATCAGGTGACTGTCCAATCATCATTATGAAGGATGGAACTCCATTTGCAGCGCTTGGAACACCAGGTGGACATACAATCACACAAAACGTACCTCAGATCATCTTTAATCTGATTGATTTTGATATGGGTATGCAGGAAGCTATTGATGCTCCTAAGCTGGTGTTTGCTGAACCTGACAGAATAATCGTTGACCCTGGTCTTTCAGAAGATGTGATCAATGCATTAAAAGCAAAAGGTCATAACGTGATGACAAGAACCATAGGCAATGCCACGGGAATTAAGATTCTTCGTGACGGCCAGGGTAAGACTAATGGCTTTGATACAGGGATCGATAACCGCGGTAAAGGAAGGTCAGCCGTTATCGATAGATGATTCGATTAGTCCTCCTTTAGTTCATTATCAATCTGCCTTGTCAAGTTGGCAATACTTTCTTGCGCCTGCTGGTATGAGGCCATTAGGAAGTTCCTCCAGCTGTCAATTTCCCTGAAAATCATCATGATTTCAGTATCTGGCTCCCTACCGTAGGCCCTCGTAAATATGACGCTCCCACCCTCAACCTTCATATGGTTCTTGAAATGCCGACTCAGTATTGTAAAGTAATTTTGATGGAACTGAGCTGGTGTGTATTGCTCTTCTAACTTCTCAAGAATCTCGTATTCAAAGTCATATAGCCGAACAATATCATTTCTAAGCTCTTCATTCGTGATAATCTCAAGCCCCTTGGACTTCAGAGTTTCATAAGCTGTGGTATTGGTAATCGAAAGATAGTCTCTATGCAATCGCTCAAAAAATTGGCCCAGAGAGTCTAAATCTACCGGTTGACCGTTACAATACCTCTGAAAGAGATTCACAGCCACAAGCCCCAGGTTATGTCCGTTAATATTATTCTGAATATCTGAAAGGTCAGTTCCCAACTCAACTTTCAATTCAGCCAAAATCTTCTGTTCAGTAATTCTATCCTTTCTAACATCATTCCAATGACTAGCTAGGAAGGCAATAGTCACCCCTAGAAAAATTGAGAATATCTCTAGGATGAAATAGTATAAACCGGAATCTCGTTTCTTTCTACCCACAGTACTAAATTTTAATTAGACTCTATAAAAGCACGAATATCCTTCGCCAATTGTTTGAATGCTGGCCTATGGTTATACATCATATGACCTCCTTCATAATAGGTAAACTGGACCCGATCCATGGGTATGGCATTTCTAGAGAATGTTATTTCTGCATCGAAAAAGGGTGTAATCAGATCGTAGTAACCTGATGCTACCAGTACTTTCATTTTGTCATTTCTACGCATGGCGTTGGCCAATCTTCTGGAGGTCTTCACATACATTGGCTCGCCTCCGCTTCCCCAATCCCAAGGGCTAACCCTTCCACTGGTTAAGTATGGATCATCCATTTTTATCTTGAGGTCATTCCTGAAATAATGGTTCAAAGCAGCTGTATAAGCAGCAGAGACTTTATAGCCTGAAGGGTCTCCCAACTCTGGCGAATCAGCAGTATCATCCGGATCATCACCAAAGTATCGACCATCCAGCGTTCCAATGGCCAAACCTTGATCTCTTAATAACTCTTTCTTGAACCTGGCCATTAAAACCCGATTGTTCGCACGCTTTACAAACTCAATATCCAAACCAGTAAAGTAGGCCACTTTCTCAGAAATAGCTTCTTTTTCCGCCTGAGACATAAAATCACCCTTATACAATGCAGATACATAATCACCATAAGCAAAGTCTCTCGCCTCTTGTGCAAAAGCTTCAATGGTCTTGTCTTGACCCGCCTTTTTGTGATACCATGCCGTGGTAGCCATGCTCGGAAAATAGGTAATGTATGACCGAATGTTATCATTGATGGAAGTTGATCCTTGATAGTCGAGCGCCTGAGAAATCAGAATTAAACCATTCAAAGCCAGGTTCTGTCCACCACCTTCCAGCGCCTGAGCAACCGCGGCAGCTCTGGTAGTTCCATAACTTTCCCCTGCTATGTATTTTGGAGACATCCATCGGTTATTCTCGGTGACCCATTGCCTGATAAACTTGGCGATAGACTGTGCATCCTGATTCAGTCCCCAATACTCTTTGCCTTCGCCTTTGCCAATCAATTTGCTATAACCAGTGCCTATTGGGTCTATAAAAACCAAGTCTGTGATATCCAGAAGGGCATCCTCGTTGACTGCTAAGTTATAAGGTGCTCCACCATCATCTTCCTTAGCATCGCTATCTACACGAATCACCTTCGGCCCGAAAAAGCCCATGTGCAACCACATTGAAGCTGAACCAGGACCACCATTGAAAACAAAGGTCACCGGTCGACTTGCGGGATCCATCTTCTTATCTAAATCGGACTTTGTATAGGCTACTGACCACATTGAACCAGTTGGCTCTCCCTTGGCATTTTTCAGATGCATTTCGCTTCCCAAAACGTCATACCTTATCTTCTTTCCGCCAAACTCACCATTGTGATGGGTGAGAAATCGTTTTGGTGTTGGAATTGGTTTTGCCTTCGAGTCTTCCTGACCTTTGAGCACAACAGAGATTCCTATAAGGAATAGGACATAAATGAGGCTTTTAATTGATTTCATGCTGATGTTGGATCGATAGTTCAAAGTTGAATTTAGGGAATTTCAACAATGCACATTGACCGTTCAGCAAGAAATAGCCTACAAGTATTTTTGGAGATGCTTCTAAAAATGATCCTCCATTAAGACGTTTTCATTGCCTCCCTGATGTGGTCTTGATACTGCATTGCGCAGACAATATTGCCTTCGGTATCTTTGAACTTCACAATCCATCCCACATGAGGTATTTCGGTTTTTGACATGAGCATTTCTCCCCCTGCATCAACTACAAGCCGAGTTATTTCATCGACACTATCCACCGAAATACTGCATTCAAAACCTATAATCTTCTCGTTGGTCAATTGGTACTTTCGGTCTTGTAGGGCACCTATCAGTTGACCATCACCATCTGAGTTGGAGTTAATCTGAGCAAAGTCGTTTGGACCGTAGTGATTGAAGCCCCAATTGAAGACTTTATGGTAGAACTTCTTTGCCCGATCTATATCTTCTGTGAAGATGGCGAAGTGACTTAGTTTATAATCCATATCAACCTCTCTCTTTTTTAGTTGAACTGTGACCTATTAAAAAACGCCAAACCCCTGCTTCCTTTTGCATAAGTATAGTCATGGCTCCATTGATGTCGAAGCCTCCTCCTGATGACATTACCATAGCTTGCTCATATTCGGCATAGCATAAGGCGGTTGTTTCACTGGTCACTTCTACACGAGTCTTCAGCACATTCATATTGCTAGAGGAAAGCATACCGACCAGCCCATTTAATGAAGCTGCAAGTGCTTCTTTATTGGCGTACTGAATCTTACCATCCTCCACCCAATAGAATCTCTCGTCATTAGAATAGAAGTCCAATAGTGCTTCTCCGTCCAACTTATTCATACCAGTAACAAAGGCATTGAAGCGTTGTTGGATCTCGTTTGCCAAAGCATCTTTATCAAAATATGATGGAGCCTTTGACGCACAGGACGTGATGGCTATCATCAACACCATTAACAGTTTCACTTTCATATATCGCATATTATATCTGAATTACTTTCCTTACTGATTTATCTTCCCAACCAGCTCTTATCTCGGTCTTAAGGGAATGTAAACTGCCTTTCGTGCAGGCAACTATTTTAAGATCCTTACCAAAGGCTTCCACTTTGCTCGGAGCGATCCCTAATACATTCTTATATGATCTGGTCATATGAGCTCCATCCCAGAAACCGGCATCAATCGCACTCTGAGATACTTGTTTCCCTTGCAATACCATGTTTAATGAGTCAACCACACGCATCCATTGGATAAAATTTTGGATCGGCTGCCCTACTTCTTTCTTAAACAAAAACCTGAACCGGCTTTCGGAAAGGCAAACGTGATCTGCTATCTCGCTCACTCTGAATGATCTGCTGGCGTTTTGAGTAATGTATTCCAGAGCTTTAGACACCCTGCCATCTAACTGACGTTTTGGGTCAGGGCCTAAGAGTTGATCGAGTATGGTTCGGCAGGCATTTAAAAGGCTATCACAGTCGCTGTTGAGCAATAGTTTTTTGAAAAAATCATTACTCAAATCCCTAAGGAGCTTTCCTGGTAATGGACAAATCCTCTTATCACTAAGGTATTTATGATCCAATGACTTCGCATAGCTACTTTCCGCATCCAAATAAATAAACAACTGTATGCTGTCATTGCTATCTAGTTGGTGAACGTGATCTGCCGCAATTAATGCTGCACTGTGAGCCATCCAGTCAGAATCAGAATCCTTCAAGAGGAAGCTTTTTTCCATATCGAAAACTAGCTGCAATGTATTATGAGAATGTGGGTCGGTATGGAAAGAAGTACCCCAAAACATACTTATGCCATTCCAGACATAGAGTGCCGAAGTACTGCCTTCATTTCCTTTTTTCATTTCCAGTGAATAAGACATCAAGGTACAAGATTCCGAAATATCCTATTTGTATGAAATGACTGTCTTTAAATGAAGAAAGCCATTCCGATAAGTCAGAATGGCTTCTTGTTGGATCGACACATTAGTCAAACACATCTCACCAGAATTCTGGTTAACAAACTTTTCATTATTGTTGATCTTGAGTTTTAATGATATTGATGGTTTGCTCAATCCAATCAGAATCAGAACTAAGTTCGATCATAGGCTGAACACCTACTTCCTCATACTTTAGGAAATGATTGAATTTCATGTCTGTTGGCACAAAGTAAAATTGACCTGAAGGTGATTCATATGTAGTGCCATAGTTGATCCCATAGGCAATCGCTCCATATGTGGTTTGACCTAGGTGAACAGTAGATTTGATGTTTCTCAAACGAACAGTAGTCTGCTCCGCATTACTACTAGAAGCAAAGTTGGTGAGCACATAAACCTTTACGCCTGATTTTCTTATCGCCTTAACGATCGGCACAGATATCTTACTTGCTCCTCCTCCATTATTCCTCAAATCAACAATGAGGTTAGAGGCGGTTAATTCTTTCTGTATCTGCTCGACAATAGCATCTCGTTTCTTTGCATTGCCAAACCTTGAGAAGCTATCGAACCACACATACTGGATATCATTTTCAAGAGTTATTAACTGATAAGCCTCTCGGGCTTCTCTATCCACATGAATAAAGTTATCAGATAAGCATTCCTTGGTCACATTGCGCATAAGAATGCCATTGGAGACCAAGTGATCGTTATAAAAAAGCAGGTTCTTATGCACCTGTCCATAGGCAACAATATCATAGCGATTGGGCTTGTCGGTTGCCTTCATGTACAAATAGATCTGGCCCGGTTCCCAGACCCCGAGTTTAGACTCGAGCATTACACCCATTAGGCTGTCGGAATTGGCTATTCGATAAACACCGACCTTCATTGAACTACCGATGTTATAGATGCCCTCCACATCAGTGAGTGACTTCTGGCCCAAGTCTTCAACCAACTTTTCCAAGTCGAGGTCAACTTTTGGAAAATCCTTAAAATCTCTCGTTTCTCTATAGGCTAAAACGAAGGCTGAGTCAAGGGTATCTTCATAAGTATAATCGGGACCCACCTCATAGACTCCGGCATGCTTGTCCTTAACCAAACTTAAGAGCTGATTCATCTGAACATAGCATTCCGCCTTGTTCATATCTGTAGAAACATTGCTTGACAATTTTTGGTAGGTAACCTCAAATTCCTCAATCTTTTGGCCTTTAATTTGAGACTTAAAGGATGCCATGGTTTGCATCTGCTCATAGACAAATTCAAGCTCGGCTTTACAGTCGCAGTTAGACTGTGCGGAAAGGGAAATACTAAGTGTAATGAATGCGAATAATGTGATTAACTTTTTCATTTCTGTTTGTTTTTGTCCCGAAGCTTCGGGGGACTGATGACCCAAACGTACAAACAGAGATCGCCCTTTAAACCTATTTATAGGGCCTTGTGGCGAAAACGCACTATTCTGTGGTGGAATTGACAGCCTCTTCTACTACAGGCTGATATGTTTTGGAGACAGGCACTTCTATGTCACTTGAAAGCACCACATTTATCTTCCGATTTCCGGTTCTCCATTGTTTAAAATGGAAGGGATTTATAAGAAATGATCTATGCGTTCTGATTAACTCTGGACGAGCGATCTCTACATCCGCAAGCTTATTCCTAATTAACTGTTTTTTCAATAACCCATCCTCTTTGTAAGTAATCTCTACGTAGTTATCGGAGGATTGAATACAGATCAAATCATTCAGCAGCAGTTTAAGGCTTTCATAATTACCACTCCCCTTGATTTCTATTTTCTGTTCCTCTAGTTTCTTTTCCTTGTACTTACCAAAAGACCAACGACCAATGGCTATAATGGGAAAGATTGTTAGGATACCTGGCAGATAGATTGCCCTAGCAAAGTAGTATAAGGTGTAAGCATTTGGGTGCTGATCCATCACAATATAGTAGTAGACAGATCGAGTAATCACGAAGCCCAAAACTACCAAAACCAAAAATTGAAGCAGCTCACTCCCTAGAGACCAGCGTTGATTATTGCTTTTGAAGAGCCACTGCTGAAATGGGAGGGTCAGTAGATAACAGATTGAGGTGAAAATCCCATATAGGGGCATATACAAGAGTTTCTCGCTAGAACTAAGTTCGCTTACGTCTAGTGGCTCGGTGAAATACAGAAATACGAACACCCAAACAGCAATACCAAATGCCACAAACAGGTGATGCTTTAAAGAGGGGTCGAACGGATACTTACTTTTCAACTCTTGAATATGACTGAGCCACAATATTATCTCTTCTAAAGAAAGAATTGTTCGAAGTGCAACTTTTTTTATCCCTTCATGCAACCCCTGGGGCCCATTTGCATCTATTAGTTACTAAAAAGTAGAACATATTAAATAATCGTTCCGTATATTTGTTCTACAATCTAGTAACATACATTATGAAGGAGACAAAATTAGGAGACTTCGAAGAGACCATTCTTCTGCTAGTAGGCATACTTGATAAAGAAGCTTATGCTTTCAAAATCTCAGAAGAATTCGAAGCACAGACAGAACGTGCCGTTTCAATAGGTGCAGTCCATTCTACCCTGAACAGATTAGGAGAAAAAGGATTTCTCACCTCAGAAATGGGTGCTTCAACTGCCGAACGTGGCGGAAGAAGAAAAAGAATATATACGATAACCGCCTCAGGACAACGTGCCTTGCAAGAGTCGAGAGATTTTAAAATCTCTCTATGGGATCAGTACCCTTCCCTTGCCGGTGGCAATTTGAATTTTAACATTTGATTTCCTCCTCAAGAGGAGGTGCCCGAAGGGCGGAGGAGGTATTACCACCCCCTACCCCCGCCAGCGGGGGACAAAAATGAAAGACAACAATCACCATATCACCCCACCCCAACTGGCTGAAAAGCTATTGCTATTCTTTTTAAAAGAAGACTTAGCAGAGGAAGTTTTGGGCGATTTGGATGAGAAGTTCTATTCTCAAACTCAAAAATTCTCTGGCCGAAAGGCCAAACGCAACTACTGGTATCAGGTCATCAATTACATGAGACCTTTTGCCTTTAAATTTTTAAGGTCAAAACTCTTTAACAACAACAGTATGATAAAGCACAACTTCAAAATCAGCTATCGTCAGATGCTGAAAAACAAAGCTTACTCTTTTATTAATATATCAGGACTTGCCATGGGTCTTGTTGTGGCCATGCTTATTGGTTTATGGGTTCAAGATGAACTCGCCTTCAACAAGTCTCACAGCAACTTTGAGACTACATATCAGCTGCTCCGTCATGAAAAAGAAGATGGAGAGGTTTATACCAACAATGCCTTGGTAACAGGCATGGGCACCTATATCAGCACGAGTTATCCTGACATGGTTGAGAACACGGTAATTTCTCGTGCCAGGACACAAAATAGAGTAATCAGTAATGGTGACAATAAATACAGGCAAGTTGGGCACTTTATGCAAGCAGGTGCCCCTGCTATGCTTGGTCTTGAAATGATTAGGGGAACTCATGATGGCTTGACGGACATGGGCTCCATCCTACTTTCAGAGTCTTTTGCCAAAAGGCTTTTCGGGGACGAGGACCCAATGAACAAATTAGTCAAAATGGATGCTGGAGCCGATCTAATGGTAACCGGTGTCTACAAAGACATTCCCAACAACTCAAAATTTTCAGAAGGCAAATACTTTGCTAGAATTGAATTAGTAGTAGGCCCAGACAATATGAATATATGGGAAAACTATAATGTTGACATCTACGTTCAACTCAAGCCCAATGTAAAGCCGGAAGCGCTTAGTGTGCTCATCAATGAGGCATTCCAGCCCAACCTAAATGACTACGCCAGATCAACTGAAATGGAGTTCTTCCTCCACCCTATGAAAGACTGGCACCTAAATTCAGAATGGAAAGACGGTGAGCCGATTAGAAGTCAGGCCATGAATTTTGTTTGGCTGTATGGAATAATTGGGCTTTTCGTACTAGTGCTGGCCTGTATTAACTTCATGAACCTCAGTACAGCCAGGTCAGAGAAAAGAGCTAAAGAAGTGGGTATCAGAAAAACACTGGGTTCTCTTAGAAAGCAGTTGATCGCCCAATTCTACATCGAATCATTCCTTTATAGCATTCTGGCATTCGGTTTATCATTACTCTTGCTCTTTGCGATGCTCCCTTGGTTCAATGGCGTTTCAGGCAAAGCCATTTCGGCACCATGGCAAAGCACGCAGTTCTGGTTATTAACAAGTGGGTTTGTTGTGTTGACCTCTCTCTTATCCGGATCTTACCCGGCCTTCTACTTATCTTCTTTCAAACCTATTAAGGCCCTAAAAGGTGCTTTAACAGGAGGAAAAAGAGCTTCAATTCCTAGAAAAGTATTAGTGGTCTTCCAATTCACTATATCAATTGCCCTGATCATTGGCACCATAACAGTGAACAATCAAATTCAAACAGCTAAGCAAAGACCAGTCGGCTATTCGCCAGAAGGGATGCTTTCGATAAGGCCAGCTTCCCCTAACTTAATCTCTAAAAGAAAGGTGATTAAAGAGGAGTTATTGAAAACGGGGATGGCTGTTGCAGTAGGAAACTCTAATTATCCGGTAACAAATACACTGGGCTGGAACCCAGGCTTCACTTGGGACGGTATGGATCCAAACTTTACCAAATCATTCAACACCATTAGCATATCACATGGGTATGCCGATGCTGTGGGCATGAAATTCATTGCCGGAAGAGATTTTTCTGAGGAATTCGAAACTGACAATAGAGCTATCATCATTAATCGCTCGGCCATGGAGGCCATGAAGTTAGAAAACCCAGTGGGCACAACAGTTACTTACAACCCTAGCTGGAGAGAATCCAGGACCTACACCATCATTGGCGTTGTAGAAGACATGATCAAGGGTTCTCCTTTCGATCAGACTTCATTGTCGGTCATGTTCCTCGATGAAGGTTTCATGCAATGGCTATACATTCGACTCAACCCTGATGTTAGTGCAAGTCAATCCATTCCAGTAGTAGAAAAGGTTTTCAGCGAAGTGTTTCCCGAAGCACCATTTGATTTCACTTTTGCTGATGATGATTACAATGCAAAGTTTGAAGCAGAGCAGCGTATTAGTAGCCTGGCGCAGTTCTTAAGCATCTTAGCTGTCTTCATCAGTTGTCTTGGCTTGTTTGGCTTAGCCTCATATGTGGCAGAGCAAAGAACCAAGGAAATTGGAATTAGAAAAGTACTTGGCGCCAGCGTCACTGCCCTTTGGAGGTTACTATCAAAAGATTTTGCCCTACTGGTGCTTTTGTCCTGTGTGATATCAATACCGTTGTCTTACACTGTTCTAGATGGCTGGCTTCAGGGCTACGCAGTAAAAACAGAGTTATACTGGTGGATTTTTGCCGCAGGTGCTCTTGGTGGTCTCTTGATTACAATTATCACCGTAAGTTTTCAGGCGCTTAAAGCGGCCGTTGCCAACCCAGTAAAATCATTAAGAACTGAATAGCAATAGAAATATCGCTCCTCCCCGGATTGCCGAAAAACTCCTTCTATGGTTCTTGAAAAGTGAACTTGCGGAAGAGGTTTTAGGCGACCTGGATGAGAAGTTCTACAAGGTTCTTGAAGAAAAAGGACATCGTGGGGCACGGAAAATTTATTGGCTTCAGGTCATGAAATACTTCAGGCCTTTTGCCATCAAAAAAACAAGACTCAGGTTACCCAAAATAGCAACCATGCAAAGACATTATCTTAAGGTTTCATGGCGAAACTTACTTCGTGATAAAGCCTTCTCATCCATTAAAATTGGAGGTTTCGCTGTGGGCATAGCAGCATGCATCCTCATCTCATTATACATCAACCACGAATTGAGCTATGACAAGCACTATCAAGATCAGGAAAGCATTTATCGAATAGCCAACAACTATCAAAGTGAGGAATACTCGGAGATGTGGACCAACCTCGAAGGACCATTCAAGCCTGTCTTGGAGGATAACATTCCGGAAATCGATCTTGTAGCACGGGTGGTACTTTGGAGGTGGGGAAAAGTTGGGGAAAACCATATCCGTCCATCCAACACACTTAACAACATATACGAAGGTGGTTTCTTCTATGCAGACCCTGAGTTATTCGAAATACTTGAGGTACCAATGGTCTATGGCAGCCAAAAGGAAGCATTGAACGCCCCAAATAGCATTGCCATTTCCAAATCGAAGGCAGACAAATACTTTCCCAATGAAAACCCTGTGGGAAAGCAGCTAATACTGAATGATGATACAGAAAGAGCCTATACCATTGGTGGGGTATTTGAAGATTTTGTTTCGACCTCTCACCTCCAAGGTGATTTCATCATGACGCTGAAAGACCGTAAGTCTGGGCCAGGTACTTCGGGTTGGTGTTGCACCAACTATAATTTTTACGTCAAACTAACACCTAACGCAAACAAGACAGCTATAGAGCAAAAATTGACCAATGTCAGAGACACCTATGTCATGGACAAGTACAGGGAAATTGGTAAAAATGGCTTAGAAGACTTACAAAAACATCAATCTTACTACCTACAACCTGTTGAAGACATCTATTTGAATAAACAGAATATTGGTGACAATATGACTCATGGCTCTCACGACATCGTTTGGATTTTTGGTGGAGTTGCTTTGACCATTCTCCTACTGGCCTGTTTAAACTTCATCAACCTGTCTACGGCAAAATCTATCAAAAGAGCCAAAGAAGTTGGCTTAAGAAAAGTCGTGGGCTCACAAAGGTCTGGTTTAGTCGTTCAGCACTTAACGGAATCATCGTTTTACAGCCTTTTATCAGTCGTTTTAGGCACTTTGATTGCATGGGGGCTGATGCCTTTATTCAATAAAATTTCGGCAGAAGCTTTAGTCATTCCTTGGTCCTCTTGGTGGTTTGCCCCCACCCTGTTGTCCGGAGCCCTCCTGATAGGTTTTCTTTCGGGTATTTATCCTGCCTTCTACCTCTCCAAGTTTAATCCCATTGAGGTTTTAAAAGGAAAGGCTAGCAGTGGCGCAAGCACTTCCTTCTTCAGAAACAGCATGGTTGTCTTCCAATTTACCGTAACAGTCATTCTAATCATTGCTGCCATGGTTACACAGAAACAGTTCCAACACTTCATGAACAAGTCTCTCGGTTTTGAAAAGGAACAAGTCGTAAACATACTCGGGTTAAATAGCCTAAAGGAAAATGAAAGGGGGGTCTTTAAGGAAGAACTAGAGCGAATAACAGCAATTCAAAGTGCTAGTTTAGGCGACTACTTACCCGTAGAAGGTGGACGCAATACCAATTTTGGTTTCGAACTGGTTGAAAAGAAAGGCTTGGAAGAAGGTTTCGAGGCAGCCCGATGGATGGTTGACGAAAACTATTTAGAGACCATGGGTATGGAATTAGTCAGTGGCAGAAATTTCACCGATCAATCCCTGGACGAAACATCGATCATCATTAATGAAAGCATGGCACATCAATTCGGACTTGATGATCCCATTGACACCCAAGTGATAGATATGTTTGATGGTACTTATCGCATCATTGGAGTTGTCAAAGACTTTTATTTTGAGTCATTGACCAGTACAGTCCGACCTTTAGCAATGGTACGTGGTAAGGGAAGAGAAACAATTTCCTTGAAGTTAAATTCATCTAATATAGAACAGACTTTAGCTGCTGTCAATTCGGTCTGGGAAGGATTCAAACCAAACCAGCCCATCAGATATAGCTTTATGAATCAGCGCTTTCAACGCATGTATGAAGACCTGATTAAGGCCAAAACTCTTCTGATCATTTTCTCCGTTCTATCTGTCACGATTGCCTGCCTTGGGTTATTCGCTTTATCTGCATATTCCGTAGAGCAGCGAATAAAAGAAGTCAGTGTACGAAAAGTCCTTGGAGCAAGTGCTCAAATGATTTTCAAATTGCTCGCTGGAGATTTCATCAAATTGATACTAATATCAATAGCCGTTGCAATTCCAGTGGGATGGTTGCTCATGGATGAGTTACTAGGCGACATGACCAATCGTATCAGTCTGTCCTGGACCATTTTTGCTTTGGCATCGCTAATGGCACTCGTCATTGCCATCATTACGGTAAGCTTTGAATCAATCAAAGCAGCCCTTATAAACCCTGCAACAAGATTAAGGTCTGAGTGAATCGAGGTAAAAACCATATTAACCCTCCTCGCCTAGCAGAAAAACTACTTCTATGCTTTCTCAAAGACGAGTTGTCAGAAGAGGTGCTGGGAGACCTGGAGGAGAAGTTCTACCATACCCTAGATAATCGGTCAAAGCTTAGGGCCAAGAGAAATTATTGGTACCAGGTCTTTAAATACATGAGACCTTTTGCCTTCAAAAACTATCGGTCACCCCGAAGCTTCGGGGCAAATACAACAGCCATGTTCAGACACAACATTCTTATCTCATTTAGAAGCTTCTCGCGCTATAAAAGCACCTTTCTGATTAATCTATTCGGACTTGCCACTGGTCTTGCAAGTGCCCTTTTGATTTACCTCTGGGTCAATGATGAGATCAACACAGACAGATTTCATGAAAAAGATAGTGATCGGCATGTTCAGGTGATGCACTCTTATCCAACATCTGGCAGCTATTTCACAGAAACGGAAGGAGGAACGCCTAACCCGCTATTCGAAAGACTACCCAAAGATCTACCTGAAATTGAGTATTCTTTCCCTGTACATGCTGGAACTAGTTATCAAGGGGTGCTATCAGTTGGAGACAATAATTTAAGGGCCAAATATCAATTCATTGGCAAAGGCTATTTCAACGTATTTCCGGGAGATTTCATTCATGGAAATAAGCAGGAAATACTAACAGAAAAAGGTGAAGTAGCCATTTCCGAAAGTCTTGCCCTATCCCTTTTCGGATCTACTGAAAAAGCGATTGGTGAGTTAGTAGAATTCAGAGATGAGTACTATGGAGGAAGCTATATCGTCTCGGGAGTTTTCAAACCAACTCGGAATAGTTCAACGGCATTTGACATGCTTTTCAGCTATGAGCTGTTTCGAACTCCCGACATGATGCAATGGTACAATAGCGGTACACAGGCGCACTTGGTACTAAAAGAAGGGGTTGATTTAGTTGAGTTTAACGCCAAGCTCAAAAGCTATCTATCAACACTATCTGAGAATTGGAAAGACATTTTATATGCACAACCATACTCAGAGCGCTACCTCTATCGCAAATACGAAAACGGTGTACCTGTTGAAGGAAGAATAGTTTATGTCAGAATATTCTCCATTATCGCACTATTCGTATTAGCCATTGCCTGTATCAACTACATGAACTTTTCAACGGCCAATGCCTCTAGGAGAATCAAAGAGATTGGCGTAAAAAAGGCAATTGGCGCTAGCCGAAAAGCACTTATCAATCAGTATTTCGGAGAATCCATTTTCATGGCATTCCTCTCATTGGCTATCGCAATGGGCATCACATTATTATTGCTACCTCAATTCAGCGTAATAACTGGCAAAGAATTGACATTGGAACTATCACAAAATGTCATTGTAGGCATTTTATCGATCACCCTATTCACAGGAGTAGTTTCAGGCATTTACCCTGCGCTTCTGCTTTCAGGCTTTGCCTCTGTTATAGCGCTAAAAGGTAAATTAAAGAGTGAAGCAAAAGGACTTTGGCTTCGCAAGGGCCTGGTTATCTTTCAATTCGCTATTTCTGTCACCTTGATCGTATCCGTCATCGTGATCTACAAACAGGTTGAGTTTATTCAGACGACCAACCTGGGGTATAACAAAGACCATATCATCACTTTTAAAAAAGAAGGTAAACTCAAAGAAAACTCCGAAGCCTTTTTTACAGAGGTAAAAAGTATATCTGGCGTAGTCAATGCATCTCAAATGAATGGTGACCTACCTGGCAGAATAGGCTACACACAAGGCCTCAAATGGGAAGGCATGAGCGATGAAGACAAAAGCCTGAGGTTCTACAGAATGAGTGGTGGCTATGACCTGATCGACCTGTTAGGTATCAAGATTAAAGAAGGTCGAGATTTTTCGAAGGACTTCCCTACCGATAAGGATGCCTATATTCTAAATGAGGCTGCTATTTCAATGATGAATTTAGAAAACCCTATTGGTCAGAAGATTGGCAACTTGAATCCAAGGGCAAAAACAAAAGAAGTGATTGGGGTTGTAGAAGACTTTCACTTTCAATCGCTACAAGAGGAAGTACGGCCTTTCTTCTTTTCTATTAGTGATAGAGCAGAAAAATTCATCGTCAAAATACAGGCCGGTACTGAAAGAGAAACCATCGCCCGAATTGGTAAACTGTATGAAAGCTTAAACGAAGGATACCCCTTTGAATACAAGTTTTTGGACGATGACTATCAGGCAGTTTATGCTTCAGAAGAGCGTGTTTCCCTACTGTCCAAATACTTTGCAGGCATAGCCATTGCCATTTCTTGCTTGGGATTGTTGGCCTTGACTGCATTTAGCACACAAAGAAGGTTTAAGGAAATTGCGATAAGAAAAGTCTTAGGTTCCAGTGGAACTGGTATTGTTAGGCTTCTCTCTCAAGACTTCATCCTTTTAGTATTTATAGCGATTCTAATAGCCTTACCGGTAAGTTATTACCTCATGAAAAACTGGCTCAATGACTTTGCTTTCCGCATTGGCTTGGACCCAATGTACTTCATGATAGCCGGAGTACTCATGATGGTCGTGGCTTGGCTTACAATTATTTCTCAGACAGCTAAATCGGCCAAAGTAAATGTAACAGAGAGTTTGAGGAGCGAATAAAATGTCCTCCTCTAGAGGAGCCTGCCTGCCGGCAAAGGCAGGGTACCCAAAGGGCGGAGGAGGAATCCCCCCACCCTCGCCAGTTTCTGCGCTCAAGCTTCGGCAGAAGAGTAGCGGGGGAGAATCAAAAACCGAGAAGGATTAGGTGCCGACCCATCTTATTAGTCAGCAATAAATTAGTCCACTTTTAAATGCTCATGCAACTTTAGAAAATATTTCTTCTCTTTTCCGTAATATATTTTCATTTTTATTGTTTCTTACCAAAAAGAGAGTAAATGAAGAAAGTAACTTTAGGAGCCTTCGAAGAGCTCGTTCTACTGACCACGGGGGTACTTCAAGACAACGCATATGGAGTCACCATCAAACTCGAACTTGAAGAACAACTCAATAAAAACATCAGTCTTGGTGCCCTTTACTCTGCCCTTCAGAGACTGGAAGAAAAGGGATGGGTGAATTCCAGAATTGGTGGAATCACCGAAAAGCAAGGAGGCAGGAGAAAACAGTATTTCGATATTACCAAAGAAGGTATGGCGGTACTCGATGAGGCGCGAGCTATGCGAAACTCTCTCTTCGATCGTTTGCCCCAAACCAAAATCAATCTGCTCAAATCATGAGTCTGGAGCGACAAAAACCACAGCCACCACGATTTGCCAGATGGTTACTCGATAGCTTCTGTTCTTATGACTTCCTGTCTACCGCCCTGTGGGATATGGAAGAGTTATTCCATCGAAATGCAAAAATCAAAGGAGCTCGAAAGGCTAAATGGCTCTACTTAAAAGAGGCAATCAGCGTTGTTATCTATCTTTTTTTCAAAGGAAAAAGTCAATACTCAATCAACAAAACTGCTATGTTCAAACACAACATTCTAATCTCAATAAGAAGCTTTCAACGCTTCAAAAGTACATTCTTTATCAACCTCATTGGTTTGGCTAGTGGTCTGGCCTGTGCCCTACTCATTTATCTCTGGGTAAGTGATGAAGTTGGCATAGATCGTTTCCATGAAAATGACGATCAACTCTATATAGTCCTTCAACACAATCATTGGGGAGACGAAGTAGAGACTGATGAGTTTACACAACGCATGCTAGCGGCTAGCTTGTTGGAAGAATTCCCAGAAGTAGAAAAGTCAATTTCTGTTAATGAAGATTGGGCTGAAACTCCTGGAATTGTCGGTTATGGTGAAAAAAAGTTCAAAGCCAAGGACAATCAAATCGATCCAGACTTCTTCAATATCTTTTCTTACAGGCTGCTCAGAGGCGACAAGGACAATCCCATACCAAATTCCAAATCAGTCTTAATATCCGATGAGTTGGCTGCAAAATTATTCGATAAGCAAGAGCTAGCAGTTGGTAAAACCATAAGTTGGGATCAAGAACGGATGTCAGGGGAATTCCAAATAGTAGGCATTTTCGAATCACCTAAGCAGTCTTCAAGAAAATTTGATCTCTTGTTTTCCATGGAACTCCTTGTTGAAAGGTATGCACCTTACAGTAACTGGAACAGTAACAATGAAAGAACTTACTTGCTCATGAAAGAGGGCACCGATATGGCAGCCTTCAATCAAAAAATCGAGCGTTTTCTGACTACCAAAATGGAAAATGTGCAAAACACACTTGAGGTTCAAAAATATAGCGACAGATACTTGTACGGCACATTTAGCAATGCACAACAGACTGGGGGTCGAATCACATATGTGCGTCTCTTCAGTCTGGTAGCCCTTTTCATACTTGTGATTGCCAGTATCAATTTCATGAACCTAACTACAGCCAAAGCCAGCAATCGGATGAAAGAAATCGGGGTCAAGAAGGCTATTGGTGCGAGGAGAAAAACGATCATATGGCAGTACATGTCTGAGTCTGTAATGCTCTCCTTTATTGCCCTCTTCGCTGGCTTATTTCTGGCTTATGCGTTCCTTCCGCAATTCAACTTGATCACGGGTAAATCTTTGAGCCTCTCATTTGAATTGAACCTTATCGTTTCAGCCCTTTTGATCACATTAGTGACAGGCCTTTTATCTGGTAGTTATCCTGCCCTATATCTATCTGGCCTCCACCCTATTTCCATGCTCAAGGGAAAACTTCAAACGACCTTCGGTGATACCTGGTTGAGAAAAGGCTTAGTAGTCTTTCAGTTTGCCATTTCCGCAATTCTTATCACCGCTGTCATGGTAGTTTCCCAGCAAATCAATTATATCCAGTCAAAAAACCTGGGTTTTGATCGTGAAAATCTCCTCCGCTTCGATTATGTAGTGGAAGATGGTCCCGGTTATCGAGCTTTTCAAGAGCAACTCAGGAACATTCCCGAAGTAATGAGCGTAGCCGGAGCAATAGATGATGCCACGGGCATGCATGGAGGAACCAGCTGGGTTAATTGGCCTGGAAAAGATCCAAATCAAAGAAGCTATTTTGAAATAATTGAAGTGGGTTATGATTTCCTGGAAGCAATGGGAATTGAAATGGCAACAGGAAGGAGTTACCAAATGGGAAGAGATGAGCCCGGCCGTAGCAAAATGATTTTCAACGAAGCAGCCATCAAACTTATGGGGATTGAAGACCCCATTGGGAAAGTCGTGGAAGTACAGAACGAAAAATCAGAAATAATCGGTGTGGTCAAAGACTTCCATTTTCAATCTATGTACAACGACATACACCCACTATACATACAATTGACTGATGAGTTAGAATACACATTAATCAGATTGCAGTCGGGAGCTAATTTCGAAGCACTTGATAAAGTGGAAGACATATACGATGAGCATTTAGGAGGAGTGCCTTTCGACTTTACATTCATTGATGAGGATTTTCAAGCAGTATATAAGTCAGAACTCAGTATATCACAGCTTTCGCGCTACTTCGCAGGTGTTGCCATTATCATTTCATGTCTAGGTTTACTCGGTTTAGCAGCCTTCACAACAGATAAGCGTTCTAAGGAAATCGGCATTAGAAAAGTACTTGGTGCTGGTGCAGCAAACATCATCTACCTCCTGTCCACTGACTTTAGTAAGATGGTTATACTCGCATTACTCATAGGCTTACCCATTAGCTATTTCATGGCTGACGCCTGGATTGGCAACTTTGCTTATGGCATCAACCTGAAGGTCTCGAACTTTGCATTTGTGGGACTGCTTACCTTGCTAATTGCCTGGTTAGCCGTTGGCTTCCAGACCATGAAGGCAGCGAGTACCAACCCTGTTGATTCCCTCAGGTCTGAGTAAAAGAAGACTGATTTAGTGAAATTTATTCCGTAAGGTGCAACCCTTTGAAATATTTACTCTCTTTTTCGTAATAAACATAAGTAAGACTTGATCAAACCATGAACGCAGATCCAAGAAAACCACAACCTCCCCGATTTGCAAAGTGGTTACTAGAGAGCTTCTGCTCTTATGATTTCCTGTCTACTGCCCTTTGGGACATGGAAGAATTATTCCATCGAAATGTGAAAATCAAAGGAGCTCGCAAGGCTAAATGGCTCTACTTAAAAGAGGCAATCAGCGTTGTTATCTATCTTTTTTTCAAAGGAAAAAGTCAATACTCAACTAACAAAATCGCCATGTTAAAGCACAATCTTCTCATTTCAATTAGAAGCTTCAAGCGCTTCAAAAGTACTTTTCTCATCAACCTGCTTGGTTTGGCAAGTGGCCTTGCCTGCACGCTACTCATTTACCTTTGGGTAACCGATGAGCTTTCGATAGACAAGATTTACGACAACGGTGATCGTATTTATCAGGTATTAAGGAATCGCACCGAAAACGGCCAGATCGAAACCACAACCTCTATGCCCGGTAGATTGGCTGAAGAGCTAATAGCTAGCTATCCCGAAGTTGAGGCCGCTTCCATGGTCTGGCCTCCAGAGTTCTTCGGTACAAAAGGTTATGTTGCAGAAGGCGAAGAACAATTCAGGGCTCGGGCTCAATATGTCGATCCTGAATATATCCAGGTCACTTCTCTTACACTCATGGCGGGTAATCCTAAGTCTGCTTTAAATGACAAGTCCGATGTATTGATTTCAGAAAGCCTTGCCAGAAAGGTTTATGGAACTACAGACAACCTTATTGGTAAAACACTCCAATGGAACGAGAGCCGGGCCTCCACAGGCGATTATTTGATTAGTGGCATTTTCCAAGATGTACCCAAAAATGCCACAACGCAGTTCGATATGCTCCTGAATGCCGAGGTGATGATGTCTGCTTATAAATACATGGAGGACTGGGGCAATACGAATCCTGATGCCATTGTCCTTTTGAAAGAAGGGGCATCTCCAGAAGCCTTCAATACTAAAGTCGAAAAGTTTCTTCAAACCAAGCTGAAGATCTCAAAATCTACCCTCTTCATTCAGAAGTATTCCGATAGGTACCTGAGGGGTTCCTATGAAAATGGCGAAGTGGCAGGAGGCAGAATCAGTTACGTGCGCCTCTTTTCGGTGGTAGCGCTGATCATTCTTGCTATCGCATGTATCAATTTTATGAATCTCAGTACGGCTAAGGCAGCAGGTCGGCTTAAAGAAATTGGAGTGAAAAAGGCACTTGGCGTAAAGAGAAAAGCGCTGATCGGCCAATACTATACTGAATCCTTTTTGCTTACGATCATGAGTGTGATCACCGCCTTTGGCATAGTCGGCCTATTATTACCTCAATTTAATCATGTGACGGGCAAATCGCTCACGATCAGTCTATCTGAAGAAATGCTAGTAGGCACCGGATTGATTGTCTTAATCACCTCATTCCTAGCAGGAAGCTATCCTGCACTCTATTTATCAAAGCTCAAAACAACAGAATCGCTTAAAGGGAAATTGGTCAAAAACTTCAGCGATTTATTTATCAGAAAAGGACTTGTAGTTTTCCAATTTTCAGTGTCCATCATACTGATCTTTAGTGTATTAATCATTTCTCAGCAAGTCGACTACATTCAAAATAAGAACCTTGGATACAATAGAGAAAATGTGATCAAATTTGACAATACGGGTATAGACGATTCTGCCTATGAGGGCTTTTTATCTTCTTTGGATGTCATACCCGGCATCATCAATACTGCCTCTACAGGCCATGACTTGACAGGAGACCATGGCAGTACCGGGTTGAGCTACCCAGGTCAAGATCCTAATAAACGGTTGATGTTCATTAACCTGGAAATGAGCGCTGGCTTTATTGAGACCATGGGCATAGAACTCGTGCTTGGCAGGGCCTTCGATGGAAATCGACAGAATGAAGAGTCCAAAATTATGTTCAACGAAACTGCCATTGAACAAATGGGGCTTGAAGATCCTATTGGAAAGGTGGTAAAGTTGTGGGGTAAAGAGAGGGAGATCATCGGGGTAGTCAAGGATTTTCATGCAGAGTCCCTTTATGAAACTATTCAACCCACCCTTATTCAGGCCTACCCAGTATTAAACAGCACGATCGTAAAAATTCAAAGCGGCACAATCGCGAATACCCTAGGTCAGATTGAAGAGCGCTTTGAAGAATTCAGCAATGGAGTTCCCTTTGAATATCGATTTCTTGATGATGATTATCAGGCCATGTACCAAAGTGAAAAAAGAGTCTCATCACTTGCCCAATTCTTCGCTATAGTGGCAGTTATCATCTCCTGTCTGGGCCTTCTCGGTTTAACAGCATTTACGGCCGAAAAGCGCTCCAAAGAAATTGGCATACGTAAAGTGCTTGGCTCAGGCAGTTGGAGAATTGTGAAACTGCTTTCGCTTGACTTTGCGAGAATGGTGCTTGTTGCCCTGGCTTTTGGCTTACCCCTAAGCTATTTCATTGCTCAAGACTGGTTAGAGAACTTTAAGTATGCGATCGACCTGAAGCCTTGGCACTTTTTAATCTCAGGTTCAGCCATTCTATTGGTTTCCTGGGTAACAGTGAGCTTTCAGACCTTCAAAGCTTCTTACAGAAACCCTGTTGATGTCTTGAGATCAGAGTAGCCGGCTGAAAGATTTCATTAGCATCTTTGCCGAAAGCTTCTCTAATTTGATGTTAATGAAATCAACATTTACCAAATCAAGCTTAGCACTGCTATCCATCATTCTGCTTTTCGCTTGCGCTCCAGAGGCACCACAAGATCCGAATTCATTCACTGTATCAGGCACTGTCGAAGCACTTGACACAGATTTCATGTCCTATAGTTACAGGGATGCTGAAGGAAAAAGGGTGAGTGATTCTGTTTTCGTAAAGGACAACAAATTTACCTACACTGGTAAAATCGAGGCCCCTACTCACATCATCTTCTGGCCCAATGTGGAAAGAACTATCAAACGATCCGGTAGAGGTTACTATCCAGCCAAATCAAGCCAGTTTGCCTTTTTAGCTAGCCCAGGAGATGAAATCAAGTTTACGGGAGAGGTAACAGACTTCATTAACGCCTACCCCACTGGCACAAAAGCCAATGATGAGCTGGCGACCATTAATAAAGTCATCTTTCCGATGATGAATGAAGCCATCAACATGCAACTTGAGATCAATACCTTAGATGAAGCAGATCCCAAGCGCGCTGATTTGGAAACCTCAATGGCTCAGATCAATGCAGAAGTCGTTGAGAAAAAGAAGGCTTTCGTGTCGGCTAACTCAGGTTCGGAAGCTGCGGCCTGGTATTTATCGGACATGATGATTCGCAGTCATGTTACTCAGGAGGAAGCAATTTCTCTATTTAAGTCCCTGGACACCAACCTTGCTCAATATCCTTTCTATGATGCTGTTGCCCAACGTGTGGAAGGCATTGAGTCAACAAAAGTGGGCAAGATTATGCCCAACTTTAGCACATCAGCATCTATGGATGGAGAACCATTTGAGTTGAATAGCCTAAGAGGAAAGTACGTTTTAATCGACTTCTGGGGAACATGGTGTGCGCCCTGTATTGCTGAGATGCCTACTGTCAAAGCATATAAAGAAAAGTATGCCGATCGCTTAGTAGTATTGGGTGTAAACAATGGCGATACCATGGAAAAAGTCAAGCGCTTTGTAGAACCGAAGGGCTACGACTGGCAGCAAATTCTGGACAAAGACGGTGAGCAAGACCTCGTGCTGAAACTCAATGTCGCAGGCTTCCCTACGAAATTTATCCTGAGTCCTGAGGGAGAAATACTTTACCGATTTGTTGGGGAGACCAAGATGGCCTTTGATGTATTAGACAAAATTCTAGAGTAAGGTTTCATTTATCGGTCGGACCGCTTTAAGCGGTCCGACCGTTTATTAACTCGCGACCTTATCCTCCATCCCCTCGGCATTAAACCACTCCTGATCCCAGGCCGTCTCTACAATGTTTAGAATTCGGTCTTTGAATACAGCCCGAAGGCCACTAGTCTCGATATGGGCAATCGCCTGATCGAAAGAATTAAACATACTTTTGTAAAAGGCATCTTGATTGATCCGCTTCTTTTCATTGAATCGCTGAGCCGTTTCCAGATTAAACAGCATTACTTCTGCAATCAAGGTAGGGTCCATCCCTAAGAGTAAGAACTGTTTGATGTACTTCTGAGCTACTGATCTTCGTGCTCTGGGCTTTCTTCTCTTTACAGGAAAGTACTCGTTAGCAATCTTCATTTTCGCCTCTTCTACCAACTTATCTTCCTTAGGGTTGAAGACAAAATTGTAATAAGTCTGCACAGGCTTAAAGCGCGTATACAGATCCAAGACCTGATCTTCTAATTCTTTTTTGTCTAGGGATTGTAAGTACTTGACTAGGGATCTTTTGCTCATTTTTTTTATTTGTGCCTTCCAAAGGTAGCATTCTAACTACTTGTAATCAGAGATCTTGTAAAAAGTCATTTACTGACATTTCATTCGATTTCATAGTTATTGATACACGCACTTTCATCTATAGCTTTTGTGATGGATATTGAAGTAAAATTCCCACCATGACAATCGATGAACTAGGCGAGCAGAGTATCCGCAAAAACAAAGCAGACTTCTATTATCTTATTGAAGCGTTTCAAGAGGTCTTATTGGCCTTAGGAGAAGAAGGTATTGCCAAAACAATGCCCTGGGTGAATGAGCCGAGCAAGATATCTCCTGAACAAATCGAAACAGAGAAATTTATTCAGGCTTTGAGCATCTCATTTCAACTGCTAAATCTTATCGATGAAAATAATGCAACGCACCACCGCAGGAAACTCGAAAATCACCTGAGTCCAGATCGAATCAAGGGATCCTGGGCAGAAACCCTTAAGCACTTCAATGACGAAGACATTCATGCCTCAGATGTCTTGAAAGAATTAGAAAAGATGAGGGTGCGCCCCGTACTCACGGCCCATCCTACCGAGGCCAAACGTGTAACTGTTCTCGAGATACAGAGAGAGCTTTACAAACTTCTGGTTAGGCGTGAGAATCCTAACCTCTCCGTTTCAGAAAAAGACAAGGTTAGAAAAGACATCATGTCCCTGCTAGAGCGCTGGTGGCGCACCGGAGACATATATCTGGAAAAACCAAGACTGGAAGATGAGCGGAATAACATCTTGCATTATTTCAAAAACGTCTTCCCTAGGGCACTCGACCTAGTTGATAACAAACTATCATATGCCTGGGATAAAGCCGGTTTTGATAGTGATCAGCTCAAGGAAGCCTCACACTATCCGGTGCTTGAATTTGGTAGCTGGGTTGGAGGTGATCGGGATGGGCACCCTTTTGTTACTCCTGATTTTACGAAAGAGACATTGGGCGTACATAGACAATTAGCCCTGCAGATTCACCTGGAGTCGCTTAAGTCGCTCGTTAAGCAGCTCAGTTTTTCTGAAAACCTGGTGGGCGTTCCCGAATGGTTTGATCAGAAGCTCAAAGACTTCAGTGATGAGATGGGCGTGGCTGGCAAAAAAATACTCAAGCGAAATATCGGAGAGCCCTGGAGACAATTCACAGGTTTGATGATACTCAAACTCAAAAACAGTCTTAACACAAAGACACTTTCTAAACCTCAATATGTGCATGCTTCTGAACTATTGAGTGATATTGAAGCGATCAAAAAATCACTGGAAGAAGTTAATGGAGACAGAACGATCAGGAATTGCATCTTCCCCATAGAGCGAAAACTCATTTGCTTCGGCTTTCACCTGGCCAAATTGGATATTCGTCAGAACAGTGCCTATCACGAGAAGGCCATTAGCCAGATCCTGAAAATGGCAGACTTTGAAGACTATGACTACGGCACGTGGTCGGAAGATAAAAGAATGGAGTTCCTCAATCGGGAACTACAGACGAGTAGACCCTTTTTGATGCCCGGCTTTAAATGTGAAGGTGAATCTGAGCAAGTCATCAGCTATTTCAAGGTAATCAAAGATCACGTGGATGCTTATGGGCCAGACGGCATCGGATCTTTTATCATCAGTATGACCCGAAGTCTCAGTGATATCCTGGTCGTTTTCCTCTTCTTTAGAGAGGTAGGCCTCGATCACGAACCATTTCAGGTAGCTCCTCTTCTGGAGACCATTGAGGACCTGGAAGCAGGTGAGCATATCATCGCAGATTACTTGAAGCACCCCATCACCCAACCCAGGTTCGAAGGGAAGGAAAAGATTCAAGAGGTAATGCTGGGCTATAGCGACAGCAATAAAGATGGCGGTATTCTTTCCAGTCGATGGACCATTTACAAAACAGAAAAAATCTTAACGGCAGTAGCCAAAAAGCATGGCTTTGAACTGAACTTCTTCCATGGGCGCGGTGGAACGATCAGTCGTGGTGGCGGTAAAATCCATCGATTCTTACACAGTATGCCTCCAGGATCGGTCAGTGGACAAATCAAGATGACTATTCAGGGTGAAACCATTGCTAATCAATACGCGAACCTTTTAAATGCGACTTATCATTTAGAAATGCAGCTATCCGGATCGGCATGGCAAACGCTTGACAAGCGATCGGAAGATCCACACGAATTCGCCTATTCGATTCTCGATCGATTAGAAGAAAAGTCAAAGAAGAAATACCGATCGCTGATCGATCATCCTCAATTCATTCCTTTCTACCGACAGGTAACGCCTATCGATGTTCTGGAGGAGAGTAAAATTGGTTCCAGGCCTTCACGCAGAACCGGGCAAACTTCATTAGATGATTTAAGATCAATCCCTTGGGTATTCAGTTGGAGTCAAGCCAGATTTAATCTTACAGGCTGGTTTGGCTTGGGCCAAAGCCTTAAAGAGATCAAGGAGGAAACGCCAGAAGACTTTGAAAAGCTGAAAACGCTTGCCGAATCCTGGTCTTTTTTCAAATACTTAATGATTCAATTAGAAACCAACCTTTTGGGAGTGGATACTGAGATTGTGCTGGCCTTTAAGGCACTTATGGAAGACCAAGCGGTGGCAGCGGAACTCACTGATCTGGTACTAGCTGATTATCAGCTCGCATTAGACCTAACAGATGAAGTCCTGGGAGGCCATCGTGAAAAAAGGCGCTTTGCCAAGTATGAAGACAATCAGCTTCGAAACCAAGGACTGGCACCTCTCCATCAAATTCAGCTCGATCAAATTAAGCAATGGAGATCGGCAAAAGCCAGTGATCAGCAAACCGAGACATCAAAGCAAAAGAGTCTTCATAATCAGTTGCTGATTGTTAATGCCCTGGCCGGAGGACTTAAGAGTACAGGCTGATATTCAAACCACTCTTCAAGTATTGGTGAACATAAATGGTGTAGAATGATTATCTTGATGTAACCATTCTAAAACCACTATCATGAAAAAGCTATCTAAAGACGAAATCAATCAGGAAATCTTCGATTTATACGATGACTATGCGCATAATAAAATCGACAGACGAAAGTTTGTTGAAAAGCTTTCGGTTTACGCTATAGGTGGCTTGACACTATCAAGTTTGATGAGCAGCATGATGCCTGACTATCAAACGACCCGACTGATCAAAGAAGGCGATGAACGTTTAACTTCAGATTATATCAATTATGATTCACCCAAAGGTGGTGGAAGCATCAAGGGATTACTCTCCAAGCCGACTGGCACTTCTGGAAAAGTTCCGGGTGTTGTGGTGGTTCATGAAAACCGTGGCCTGAATCCATATATTGAAGATGTCGGTCGAAGAACGGCTGTTGATGGTTTTATTTCACTTGCTCCAGATGCACTAACCCCTCTAGGCGGGTATCCGGGTACAGATGATGAGGGCAGAACAATGCAACGTAAACGAGATCGTAATGAGATGCTCGAAGATTTTATCGCAGCATATGATTACCTCGTGAAACATCCTGATTGCAACGGTAAGGTTGGTGTAGTTGGTTTTTGCTTTGGAGGTTGGATCTCTAATATGATGGCTGTGAGAATCCCTACCTTATCAGCCGCAGTCCCTTTTTATGGTGGTCAACCTTCAGCAGAGGACACGGCAAAAATCAAATCTCCATTAATGTTGCAATATGGCGGACTGGATAAAAGAGTGAATGCAGGGTGGCCAGCTTACGAAGAAGCACTGAAAGCCAACAATGTAGAACACCAGGCTTTTGTCTATGAAGGAGCTAACCATGGTTTCCATAACAATACTACACCGAGATATGACGAAGCTGCTGCCACCTTGGCCTGGGAAAGAACCATTGGCTTCTTTAAAGAGAAGCTAGCCTAAGTCGATTGCTAACAAGAACAGTCCGACCGTTCAAAGCGGTCGGACTGCTTTTTATATCCTCTCTGGTTCGCACCTGTCTGCCGCCAGGCAGGCTTGCAGTGCGGACCCATATTCAAGATATCAAGCAAACAATAAAGACCAGTGCACACTAGACAGAGGAATTTCATAGAGAGAATACTTTGTTTACCGATTAAATCTGACGGTTTACCTAAGAGTGGGTTCAATAGTGATGATATCTGACAACCTTTGATCTATCAATCGGTCAAAAAATATGGTCATGAAAAAGGCATTCTTACTTATAGCATTACTTCTTTTGGGATTCTACCTCCAAAGCCAATCTGAAAAGGTCACTATGGAACAGAAGTATAAAACAGAAGCTTCACAAGGAAAGTAACTAAGCACATCTGGTTCGCACCTGTCTGCCGCCAGGCAGACAGGTGAGCGCTAGTCAGGATGCGTTTACTTAAGACTACTCTTCAGCATATAATGAATGCTCCAACATTGCCTTTCTAATGGCTTTATCAGACAAGTAATACTTATCCATAAACCGCTCACCAAATCTCTCATAGGTAGCCCTACAGCAATCATCATAGCGAACATAATAAGCGTACTGCCAGATTTGACTTCCCATACCATGATAAACCGGCATTAAATCAGTACTCTGCTCATGGGCCGCGTGAAATTCGTCTTTCATTAAGTAGCTCAAGCCCCACTTTCCAATCTGTAATGTATTATGCCGATGATAGTAAGCAACATGCCCAAGCTCATGGGCCAAAATTCCTACCTGCGCATCGAAGGGAAGGTTTCTGAGCAAGATCTCATCATATGATGTATTACTGGCATCATTCAACAGTATTCTGTAATGCCGCCTGCTTCCGGGCCCGAAAAGCGACCAGATATTGAAGTTTGATTCCATGGGAGCTCCACTTTGCGTAAGCTCCATATCAATTTTGACGCCTTTCAATTCTGGATAAGCGGAATAGGCCAAAAGTGCCTGTATTTCAAAGCCCGTAGGAAGTCCCTTATTTGGTCCAACAACTGCCTTCAGACTATCTAAATCAAAGTTGCGCCCTGCCAGCGTATCTGGAAAGACATGAACATTTTCAACTTGATCGTATTGGACTGGGTCAACTTTTTGAAACCAAACGCTCGCTGCGAGTACCACCACCACAACGATCAAGTACAATACGACTTTCAGAATCTTTTTGAGCACTTATTTAAAATCCTTTACCAATTCCAAATTAAGGTTTTCAACGAACGATCTGAACTCAGTCCATTCCTTGCCGAAGAATTGATCGATAGACTCCAGCACTGGTGTGGTATTCCGCTTAGCATTCTCATAAGCCAACTGCTGTGGTTGTGTCACTGGCTTATAGCTGCTTTCAATCTTGCTCCTGATATTTCCTAACTGACTTGAAATCAAATCTGGGTTTCGTGACAAGCCTTGAACTCTTGGGGCGAAAATCAACTCTCTAAGGGACTTCAGCCCCTCCTTGATCTCTTCCACCTTCTCCTTTAGCTCTTTATGGTCCTTATCTAGGGCCATAACATTATCAGCGATACCTCTAGCTTCATCAATTCGATCCACTGCTGCGGTAACTTGTGAAACCAATTCATAATATTGGGTAATGAAGGCTTGCTTCTCAGAAATCTTCTGTGCATCCCAAGACGTTCTTTGATCTCTCAGTACATTAATGGCCTGACTTGACGACTCTCCTTTCTTGGTAAGCGTGACCTGATAAGTGCCCGGCAATACATCATAGCCACCTGGTTTTGTAGCGTTCTTGCTGGTCGGCTTTCGAGATCCTGGTTGTCTTATTCCATCGGCTTCAAACCCCCAGTAGACACGGTTCACACCTTCCTTAGCATTGTAAGTCCTCGTTCTCACAATATTGCCTGATGCGTTTGCTACCTCCATCTTTACTTTGCCCTTCGCTCGAGCATAAAAGCTAATAGCGGCATTAAAGGGCTTATTTTCTCCCATGAACAATCCATTTCCGGTACTTCTATAACCCCAGTAGGGCCCAATGATGGCATTAGTGGCGTCAGGAATAGCAAAGGTGTGAATCTCCTTTTCCTTGAGCTTGTTCATGCTCATTTGAGCTGCTTCGCGAAGCGGTCGAATGTCATCTAAAATCCATATCGCTCGGCCGAAAGTTCCGATAATCAGGTCGTGTTCTCTTGGATGTATATGTAGATCCATGGTAGGCACTGTCGGATAACCATGAGTCCATTTGGCCCAGGTTTTTGCGCCATCCATGGTTACATATAAACCACTTTCTGTACCTAAAAACATCAGGTTTGGTTCTACTGGATCTTGTACTAGTGATAAGGCAAAACCAAAGACATCTCCCTCATTCACAATGCGTTTCCACGATCTTCCGTAGTTTGTAGTCTGATAAACATAGGGGTTCCAATCGTCCCTCCTGTGCTCATCGAATATCACAAAGGCTGTCCCTGCATCATAAGTACTCGCCTTGATTTGCTGCACCCAACTGTTGGCTGGAAGCCCTGGGAATTTACCCGCACTGTTCGACCAGTTCTGACCGCCATCTCTGGTCAGTTGTACATTGCCATCGTCCGTACCCACCCAAATCATTCCTTGGGTTAAGGTACTGGGCTCAACTACAGTAATGGTGGTGTGCATTTCTGCTCCTGAGTTATCGAGATTGAGTTTACCACCTGTTTCGGCTTGTTTTTGTTTTTCAGGATCGTTAGTCGTTAGATCCGGAGATATGATTTCCCATGAATCACCGTGATCAGGAGATTTAAACAAGTATTGACCTCCGAGGTAAATTGTCTTCTTGTCAAACGGATCGATATTGACTCCCGCATTCCAATTCCAACGAATGCGTTCGCCATTCGGGTGTTCCGGTCGAATACCTATCATTTGCCCTGTCTTGCGATCGTATCTTCGAATGTTTGCCCCTTGGCTCAACGAATAGCCATATCGGGTATCCAAGGGATCTGGAACCACGTCAAAACCATCTCCACCTACAATTCTTTCCCAATACCCATTGCGAATGCCGCCCTGTTTCAGAAGTTGGCTTGGGCCTAACCAGGCACCATTGTCCTGCATGCCACCCATGACATTATATGGTGTTTCCATGTCATAGCTTACGTGATAAAACTGACCGATTGGAAGGTTCTCCATATAGTGCCAACTACCCCCGCGATCGCGGCTCACCTCCATGCCACCATCATTTCCCAGCACCATGAAACTCGGATCGTCTGGATGTACATAAAAGGCATGGTTATCTACATGAATAAAGCCAGGGTTTACAAATGTGCTAAAACTCTTACCTCCATCTTCACTGGAGGTCACTGTTGTATGGAGTGAGTAAACTCTGTTTTCGTTCTCTGGGTCTACGTAGAGATCGGCATAGTAAAACGGTCTACTGCCGATACCACTTTCTCCTTTATTGGAAACCCTTCTCCAACGATTTCCTCCATCGTCAGAACGATAAATGGCATTCTCTTTCGCTTCCACGTAGGCATAAATTCTATCTGGCATTGATGGAGCAATGGCCAAGCCTATTCTTCCCAAGTCTCCTGTAGGTAGTCCGTGCTCTGAAGTCTTTCTATCCCAGGTTTCGCCACCATCGTAAGAGATATAGATGCCCGAGGCAGGTCCTCCAGAATTAAAGAACCATGGAAATCTGCGATGTTCCCACATGGCCGCCACCAACTTATTTGGGTTCGTTGGGTCAATCACGAGATCAGCAATACCAGCTCCTGGAATGTCGTAGAGCACTTTTCTCCAGGTAAGACCGCCATCGGTGGTCTTGAATACGCCTCGCTCTTCATGCTCAGCCCAAGGTGAACCGATGGCTCCGACCCAAACGGTTTTCGGATCGTCAGGATGGACTATCAGTCGATGAACATTTTTGGTATTCTCAAGCCCCATATGCTTCCATGTCCTGCCTGCATCGAGGCTTCGATACACCCCATAACCACCATTCAATGAGTTTCTCGGATTGCCCTCTCCGGTACCTACCCAAATGGTGCTTGCATTTGAAGGATCGATTGTAACAACTCCTATGGACGCAACCTCTTCCTTATCGAAGAGCGGTTCCCAACTAGTGCCACCACTCACAGATTTCCACAGACCTCCCGAAGCGGTGCCAGCATAGATGATATTGCGGTTGTGCCGCACCACATCAATGGAAGTGACACGACCGGACATCCCTGCCGGGCCAATAGAGCGTGGCTCCATGGCTTCAAAGATAGAAAGGTCAGTCTGAGCGATCGCTGAAACCGAGGTAAGGACGAGTAATAAAAGTGATTGATAGAACTGCTTGAACTTCATGCGAAAAAGGTTTGAGTCGACTTAAATATAGACTGACTGAAGCCTTCGGCACACGAAAATTCTTTTAGCGGTGGAGATTATTACTTGGCCAAAAATGCTTTGACTTGACCGAAGTACTCTTCGCTTGATTCAACAAAGGGAAAATGACCCGATTCCTTGACAACATATAGCTCAGAATCAGCGAAAGACTCGGCCATTCTATCGGCATGGAGTTCCAAAGCAGGCTCAATTTCTCCGAACATAATAAGCGTTGGGGTTTTGATATTGATCAACTGATCGTATAGATCGTAACCACTCATGTCAGCATTCAAGGTACCATATGCCTGACTTCTCAAAACAAAGTCTTTAGGAATGAAAAGTTCAAGCTTGTCGATATTGGCCTTATCGTACATATGCACTCGATAGGAAATCATCATCATTTCTTTGATCGCCTCTGATGGATCTTCTGTTCTCAATAAGCCACTGCTCGTCAGGTTATTGAGTTTGTCCTGATCTTCTTTGCTCGTCTTTTGTCCAACAAGTTGGCTTTCGGCTTGCCAATCCACCGCACTTGGTGCCATGGCATTAGACAAGACCAAATGATTCAGGTTATCATCGTACTTGAGGGCATATTTCATCGCAATCAAACCTCCCCATGAATGTGCCAACAGATTGATTTTCCCTAAGCCCAAAGTTTCTCTTAAGATTTCGATATCCTCGACAAAGCCGTCCAAGGTCATGGTCCCAGGGTCAACCCGAATGGACGATTTTCCGGCCGCTCTTTGGTCGTAAAAAATGAGTTTATAATCTTTAGAAAGTGCTTCGAAGTGAGGAAGCAGATAAGAATGGTCCAATACCGGTCCTCCATGAACGATAACCAAAGGCTCACCTTCGCCTATAGTTTTATAGTAGACATCAGAGCCATTGATCTTAATTGTTCCTTCAATTACAGGTAGTCGATCGACAGAACAACTTAGGCTACTTAGGACTAAAAGGGCGACAATAGCGATTTTGAAATATCTCATCAGCCCCCAACTCTTTTAGCTCCGTAACCTTCCTTTTGTAATAATTGTAATACTTTATCTCTATGATCTCCCTGGATTAGAATTTCTCCGTCTTTGGCCGATCCACCGACACCGCATTTTGATTTGAGCATTTTACCCAGATCCTTTAGGTCATCCTCAGTTCCCACAAAGCCTTCAACCAAAGTCACTTGCTTTCCTCCTCGGCTCTTTTTATCGAGCATAACTTTTAAGTTTTGTGCTGAGGGGGCTAAGGTTTCTTCCTCGTAATCATTCTCATAATCATAGGAATAATCTGAATTGGTGGAATAAACTACTCCAGACCTTCCCTTATCGCGGTTATTCTTTCTGCCCATAAGTTCAAAAGTACTAAAAAGAAAAAGTCATTCAGCGAAAGGCCGAATGACTTTAACACGAGTATTCGTAATATCTTATTTCCTGTGCTTTTGGGATAGTGTCCAAACTGGTACCTGAGCATGGTTCACAAGGTCTTCGGCAATGCTACCACTGAGCAAGTGAAGAATCCCTGTTCTGCCGTGAGTACCCATAGCAATCATACAGGCACCTAGGTCTTCAGCAAAGTATAGAATACCATCTTCTTCTGTGGCTTCATTATAAATGCTGGTGGATGCATTATTGAGGCCATGCTTATCGATAAAATTGCTAAACTCCTTCATCATCTGACGTTGTGTGCTAAAATGATTTGGCGTATTCACCTTTACCAAATGTAAAGTGGCTCCTGTAATATCTTGTATCACTTTTAGCTTTGCCACAAGCTCTGTTTGTTCATCCTGTAGATTACTGGCAAACACGATGTTCTTTATCTGATCAAGGCTGACTTTCTCTTTTACAGTAATTACCGGACATTTCGCATATCTGACCACCTTCTCTGTATTCGAACCAATCAGTACTTCTTCCAAACCGCTCGTTCCTTTTGTACCCATAACCAAAAGGTCCGCATCATGATCAGCAATTACTTTAGAAATGCTTTCAAAGGCATTTCCCATTTCAACTGCAGATTCGATGGATACATCAGCATAGCCTTCATTATTAACGATTTCACTTAGGCGCAGCTTGACCTGATCAATCAGCTTTCGGACGATGAAAACCTCTTCACCTGCATCACTTTCGGCTTCCCCCATCGTATTGAAGGAAAAGTCGCGCAGGCCTTCTATAACATTGATCACTAATATTTTTGCTCCTGATTTACGGGCTATTTGCACGGCTAAATCGAGGGCATTATTGGCGTGGGCTGAAAAATCTGTTGGGACGAGTATTGTGTTCATGATATGTGATTTAAGTGATTGATACTTTATTGAAATACGTGAATTTCAACTTAAAAACTTATGATCTCCGTCATAAATTCATTCTACCTCTGGCGTTTCACAGATGGTGATACTTGATGCATCAGCGACTTTTGGACTCAAATAGGGGATCCCTAAATTCATACCCCTCACAATTAACAGGATGGCAATAGTCAATACTATCTTAGGATATAGTTTGTTGAAACTGATGCTTTTCAATGATTGGATGGACTTTTTGAATACTGCAGCCCCTAACATCATGGGCACCGTACCTAGTCCAAATAAGACCATATAGGCCATACTACCTGAGACAGATGTCATCGAAAGGCTAGCGATCAAGGCCATATAGACCAAACCGCAGGGCAATAAGCCATTGAAAGCGCCAAACATCAGTTGGGCAGCAAGGCCTTTCCGAGCCAGCGTTTTTGAAAGTCCCTTTTTGATCTTCTGATTAAACTGATTGGAGAATGTATTAAAAGCCTTGATATGCCTTCCCCAGATACTCATAGCCAAACCAAGAATTAACAAAACACCTGTAATCCATGAAATATGTTGTTGCCAACCGACCAATAAGACTCCTTCACCCACAAGACCAATAATCAATCCTAGCAATGCATAGGTAGAAATGCGACCAGCATTATAAACAAGCTTGTTAAGCCACCATCGAGTTCTCTTTTCAGGGTTTTCCGGTATAGCCCATAGTAAGGGGGCACACATACCTAAGCAGTGTAGACTACCCAAAAAACCGAACACTATGGCGGTAGCGAGTAACATCAGATTACAAAAGCGACCTCTTTATAGTATTCCTTTTCCCCATCGGTCCAGTTGATCTTCATCTTCCAAGCGCCAACGGCAAACCTTGAAATGTCGACTACAAACTCACCTGCTTCGTTCAGTTCAAGCTCAAATTCCCTATCTAGTTTGGCAGAGTTGGATCGGTAAAAAACAACAGTCCCGTTTAACATATCCTCAGTTAACTCGGTGGGGAACTTCAAACCAGCAGTAAATGCCCTACGATCTATTTCGAAGACGGGTTTTTCGGCCAGTGCATCATGATTTTTGATTCTTTGAATTTGGTCTTCGTAGGCCAATTCTTGTTCATAATAGTCTTCTTCGACCAGATAAAAATCTGTGTTTACACTTACATACACTAGCGTGAATAGCACGATGAAAAACACAACAAATGATAGTATGATCTTTTTACCCCAATTCATGATTAAAACTTTACTGGTCCAAGGAAATTCGTTTTCAATTCGTCAATCACCTCTTCGCCCGATCGCAACTCCAGGACAATTCGGTTCTTTCTGTCTTCCAGCTCTTCTGCTGGTATCTTAATGATAAATACGCCATCGAATTTTGACTTCGCAGCTAAATCGATCAATTCACCACCGGCTCTTTCAATAGTAGCATTCGGCATATCTTTTATGCTCACCTCCAGCTGCATATCTTCTGAGGTTTTATTCAAAAACTGAATGTTATAGATGTTCTGAATGCGGCCATCATCGAGTTTTTGATAAATCATACCGGGTGCTCTTAATACCGTTGCTTCTACATCAGCACGACCTGAGACAAAGACGGTCAACAGCACAATCAGTACGGACAAAACTCCGGTGTAACCCGCCACACGAGGGGTGAAGATTTTCTGACTACCTTCTTCTATCGCGGTGGCAGAAGTAGGTCTGATCAACCCGGTGGGCTTACCAATCTTGGTCATCACATCATCACAGGCATCGATACAGGCGGTACAGTTCACACACTCTAATTGCGTACCATTTCTGATATCAATACCAGTCGGACAAACGTGCACACATAACTTACAATCTATGCAATCACCTTTCTCTTTTTGCGGTTCGGCTTTCTTGAGCTTTCCTCTTGGTTCTCCTCTGATCCAGTCATACATCACTGCCATGGAGTTCTTTACCAAAAGGACACCTTGGAGCCTTCCATAAGGACAAATCGCAATGCATGCCTGCTCTCTTAAGTAGGCAAAAACCGCATAGAAAATTCCGCTAAAAGCAACTAGCCCAATGAAGCCTGCTAAGTTTTCGCTGGGTGATTTCGTGACAATTTCTTTGACCTGTTCTATGCCAATCAAATAGGCCATAGCAGTATGACCAATTAAGACTGCAATGACAACGTATATTGAATGTTTCAAGAGCCTTTTTCTGATCTTCTCCGCATTCCAAGGCATCTTTTTCAGCTTTCGCTGCTGGCCTGCATCCCCATCAATAAGGTATTCGATCTTTCTGAATACCATTTCCATAAAGAGGGTCTGCGGACAAGCCCATCCACACCATACGCGGCCAAACACCACCGTAAAAAGGATGATGAAGACAAAGAAAGAAATGGCAATCAGTGTGAGAATAAAGAAATCCTGGGGCCAGAAAACGGCCCCAAGGATTGAAAATTTGCGCTCAAAAACATTGAGCAATAAAAAGGGCTCTCCTCCAATCTTAATAAATGGCCCTGCAAAAAGAATGGACAACAGAACGATCGTAACAATGACCCTTTTGTTATGATACCTGCCTTTGGGTTTCTTAGGGTAAATCCAAATGCGCTTACCCTTTTCATCCACAGTGGCTATGGCATCACGAAACTGTTCATCGTAATGATATAAGTCCTTGATTTTACTATCCTCCGCCATTCCCTACCGATTAGCAATTAGTTCTCAGGTGTATACAGATCTCCATCAGGTCCTAAGGCTCCTGGAGGGTTAGTACCCTGAAGACTCATCACATAAGAAGTTACATTTCTCAGCTGAATTGGATTAAGCTGAGACTCCCAGGCAATCATGGCAGTCCCTTGAACTCCATTTTTGATCACCTTATAGATGTCTGAAACACTTCCTCCATTTCTCCAATACTCATCGGTGAGGTTTGGTCCTGCCAAGCCGCCTCCATCTGCCTTATGGCAAATGGCGCATTGCCTTTCAAAGAATGTCTGACCTTCTGCCAGCTCAACAGCATCGGTCGACTGAGTCACGGTATTTTCATCAAAGTCAAAGACCAGATCTGCTTCATTTTCTGCTTTCATCGCTGCCGCTGCAGCCATCTCAAGTTCATATTGCTCCTCTTGAAGCGGAGAACTTCGAAATACATGGAAAATCAGAATATAAATTACGCCATAGACGATAGTGACATAGAAAAGGCCTTTCCACCATGGTGGTAGGTGGTTATCCAACTCTTTGATCCCGTCATAGTCATGATCTAAGAGTATGGTCTCTTCCTCTTCCATCGGCTTCAAGGCGTTCCATCTGTCCCAAAGACTAGCAAACATGCTTGGCTTAGCTTCTTCTGCGGCCAAAGCCTCCTCACTCATACCCTGTTTCATAAAGGTTTTAAGCAGCTGTAGTACATAGAGTGCTACAACCAATACCAACAGTGCCACCACAATGACTAACCCGAAGGTGATGTAAATCATCGTTTCCTGACTAAAAAGTGCTGAATTATCCATGAATCTGATGTTTAGCGTTAGAGACATTATCAATACCGTCCTGATCTTCGATCAGGGGTAGTTTCGACATGTGTTTGAGATATCCTTTATTGATTTTGAAAACGTAAATGATCAAACCAACAAAGAAGACGAAGAATATAGTGAGTGAAATGATCGGCCAAACCGCTACATTTTCAACTTGTTCGAAATAATATTTAAACATGGCTTATTGGTTTTGGGCTACGGATTCAACTTTAATATCTGTTCCTAATCGCTGTAGATAGGCGATTAAGGCTACTATCTCAGCCGTCTCCGGAATATCCACATCATAGGTTTTCAAGTCTGCAACTATTCCCTGAGCTTGCTTTTTCAGGTCTTGATTCGCGATGTCTTCATAACCTTCGGCATACGGAACTCCAACAGTTCTCAGGGCTTTGATCTTACCAGCTGTTCTATCTGGATTGATCTGATCAGAATACAACCATGGATATGGTGGCATAATAGACCCTGGTGAAGTTGAAGTTGGATCCAACATGTGGTTAAAGTGCCACACATTATTATAGGCTCCTCCTACCCTGTGCAAATCCGGTCCGGTACGTTTCGACCCCCACAAGAATGGATGATCATACACAAACTCGCCTGCTTTGGAATATTCTCCTTTATAGCGTTCGGTCTCCGATCGGAACGGCCTTACCATCTGCGAGTGACAGTTATTACAACCCTCCCTGATATAGATATCTCTACCATGAAGTTCTAGTGGTGTATATGGTTTCACACTGGCGATGGTCGGGATATTAGATTTGATTAGGAAAGTCGGTACCATTTCAACCACCCCACCAATCACGATCGCGATAAGCACAAGAGTTGTAAAGATGACTGGTTTGCGCTCCAGGCGATTGTGCCAGTATCCTCCAATGACTTTTTTCTTTTCAAGGGCCGGTGCTTCAGCTGCTTCATTAGGAACAAAGCTACCCTGCTTAGCAGTTCGGATTAAGTTCACTGCCATAATGATCACGCCAGAGAAGTACAGTAAACCTCCAATGGCACGCATCATATAAAGCGGAATAATCTGAGTTACAGTCTCCAGGAAGTTTGGATACTCCAAGAAGCCTTCAGCATTAAAGTTTTTCCACATTAAGCTTTGTACAACCCCTGCTGTATACATCGGCAATGCATAAACGATGATACCGAGTGTACCCAGCCAGAAGTGTAGATTAGCTGCTTTAGTCGACCATAGTTTAGTACCCCACATTCTTGGGACCAACCAGTATAGCATACCGAAGATCATAAAGCCATTCCAGCCCAGTCCACCAATGTGCACGTGTGCAATGATCCAATCTGTAAAGTGAGCTATAGCGTTGACGCTTTTAATTGAAAGCAGTGGTCCTTCCAAGGTCGACATACCATAGGCTGTCACGGCCACCACCATAAATTTCAATACAGGATCTTCTCTTACGCGGTCCCATGCACCGCGCAGTGTCAACAGGCCATTGAGCATACCACCCCAAGATGGTGCGATCAACATTACTGAGAAGACCACCCCTAATGACTGGGCCCAGTTGGGTAGTGAAGTATACAATAGGTGGTGTGGTCCTGCCCAGATATAGATAAAAATGAGCGACCAGAAGTGAATAATCGACAGTTTATAAGAGTAAACGGGCCTATTCGCTGCCTTTGGCAGGAAGTAGTACATAAGCCCCAAGAAAGGCGTTGTAAGGAAGAACGCTACCGCATTGTGTCCGTACCACCATTGTACCAAGGCATCTTGAACCCCTGCGTACCAGGAATAACTCTTGAAGAGTGTCACTGGAATCTCAAATGAGTTAACCACGTGAAGCACCGCAACCGTTACAAAAGTGGCGATGTAAAACCATATGGCCACATACATATGTCGCTCTCTACGCTTCAGAATGGTACCGATCATATTGATACCAAAAACCACCCATATTAAGGTGATTGCGATATCGATTGGCCACTCAAGCTCAGCATACTCTTTTGAAGTAGTGATACCAAGAGGCAATGTGATAGCAGCTGCCAAAATGATTAATTGCCATCCCCAGAAGTGAATATAACTGAGGGCGTCACTAAACATGCGCGTCTTTAACAAACGCTGCATGGAATAGTACACCCCGGCAAACATGGCATTACCTACAAAGGCAAAAATCACTGCATTGGTGTGCAGTGGCCTGATTCGACCGAAGGTCGTGTATGGAATTCCAAAATTCAGTTGGGGGAGGAACAATTGGGTGGCGATCAAAAGACCAACCAACATCCCAATGATTCCAAAAATGACAGTGGCGATCGAGAAGTACTTAACGATTTTGTTATCGTACTCAAATTTTTCTATTTCCATAGTCGCAGTTTGGGTTCTTTAAAATTTAGACCGAAGGTAATTGCGAGTATGAGGAGATGACCTGACCCGTATTAGTTAAAAAACTGATTTAAATCATGTTTTAAGAAGGGTTCCTTTTCCGTTGAGGAAAGTTCATTTTCAACAGTGTAAAACAGTGCTTCAAAAAGCGAGAATGAAAAATTAGAAGCAAGGTGCTACTCTGACAAAAAACGTGTATTGAGCTGATCAAAAGCCTCTTCTGCTATCTTTTTTAAGTCCTCGAGATTCCAGAAATCAACCTGATAAGCTTGCTCTAGACCCTCTGCATAAGCATGCAACCAGAGCAAGTCTGGTTCCCTTCCCTTCTCAATCATGATATCCGCGATCAAAGACATTAAGTCTAATGATTGATCAAAGTGAAAGTTGATTTGGGCCATTCTATGAATGATCTGCTGAAAGCGATAATCTTCTATGAGGAGTCGAACGACTAAGTCTCTTTTGTCAATTGGTGTGTGCATAAGCTTCTGTAAGTGGAAACACGCTACGCATTGCTCGCATTTCCTTTATATTTAACATGACTACCAACCAGCAAAACTAAAATACAATATTTTTTGTATTATTACAAAATAGTATGTCAATAGATTCTACTTTTTTTGAACGCCTTTTCTCTTATGCACAATCCCAAGGGATAAATAATGTGAGTCTTCTTTCTGAAGCATTAGGCTATGATAAACCTGAGAAGTTATACCGGCTGAAAAGAGACAGCAAAGCCAGACCATCATTTGAAGTAATTGCTGACATCACAAACTTGTTTGAAAACCTAAACCTTCGATGGCTCATTACCGGCATAGGTAATCGGGAGATAGAGATATCACAGTCCGAAAGCCTTAATATGGTTCAAGAACCTGAGTCGGTTTATCTAACTCAATCCCAAGCGCAAAAGAAATTACTGAAGGAAAAAGAGCGTTTGATCAATCAACAACAGGAGACAATCAGCGCCTTGCAGGAGGCTTATGGACAACTTAAACTTCGGTATCAGGAAGGTAAAAAGTAAGGCTCACTTGTCATTACCCATGTCCGTTCTTAAACAGGCAATGTTCGCTTCTGATCACTCCTATTAATTCATTTACTCTTATTTGATCGATGAATAACCATATATCAATTAATGATACCATCGGTCCTAAATAGGGACATTGGGCATGCTTATTGACGTTTAAGAGATAGTCAAATTTCAAACAAAAACTCAATAACCATGAAAAAAACAGTACTCTTATTGGCAATGACGCTAGTCAGCTCATTTGCTTTCGGACAAATTCAAAAAGGAGACGTTCAGCTCGGGGGCTCTCTCAATTACAGTAATTTCGAGGCCGGAGGTCAAGAGACAACCAACTTTCGGTTAGTTCCTCGTGCCGCGCTATTCTTGTCAGACAATACTAGTTTAGGCGTCTCATTGGGCTATGAAGATCAGTCGAGTGGAGGAATAGAAACAAACCAGTTCTTTTTTGGAGTATACGCAAGGTTTCACAAAAGTGTGAGTGACAAATTCTATTTGTTCTTACAACCTGACGTTTCCTTCGGCTCTGGAACTACCAATCCATTAGGGAACCAGGAGTTTGATCTAAATTCATTCAATTTTGGCCTTATGCCTGGGATGATGTATTTCCTATCTGAAAAGATAGCCTTAGACATGACCTTTGCCGGTATATTTTACAACAATACCGATACTGCAACCGGTGGAGAAATTACGCGATATGGACTGAACATGAACCTGAATGCAGTGTCTGTAGGCGCCAGTATCTATCTCAGATAAACATTAAGGTCTTCGGTCAAACAGATTGACTGAAGACCTTACTCCCCTTTTGCTTTCCGAAATTAGGATCGAAAAGGGCACAAATATTTCGTAAGAACTGTGTCCCAGTTAAAGTGACTTCAAAACCATCAGCCGTTTTCTCCAACAAACCATCTGACACTAAGTCTTCTAACCGTTCGCGTTGCTCTGAGTACAGTTTCAAGGCTTCCTTCGTTTGTATTTTCTGTTCACAAGCCACTGCCAACAGCTCCCTTTTTATTTTCCGGTCATTATCTGACATGGTATGTCCTTTGACAATGGGTAACTCACCCCTTTCAATGTGCATTAAATAGCCTTTAACAGATTTCGCGTTCTGCGCATAACCATAACTTGTATCGGAAATTGAAGAGACCCCTAGGCCAATTAACAACTGACCGTTGCTCGTTGTATACCCCATGAAGTTTCTATGCAGGCGACCTTCCTCAAAGGCTTTTACCAGATTATCTTCAGGTAGTGCAAAGTGATCCATACCAATGGGCAAATAGCCGTTATCACGAAGCAAGTTCTGACCAATGACATTTAGCTTTCGCTTCAATGAAGGATCAGGAAGATCTGCCTCGTCATATGCTCGCTGGCCAGGTCGCTTCCAAGGCACATGCGCATAGGAATAAAATGCTATCCGATCTGGCCGAAGAGTATTTACCTTTTCGATTGTGTCTTTGATCGAAGATTCCTTCTGAAAGGGAAGCCCGTAAATAAGGTCAAAATTGATCGAGTGATAGCCCAAAGCTCTCGCCCAATGTGTCACTTTCTCCACTTGATCAAAGGGTTGTACTCGGTTGATCGCTTTCTGGACTTTAATGTCAAAATCCTGAATCCCAAAGCTAACTCTGGAGAAGCCTACTTCCTTTAGCACCTTCAAGTGTTCGTAGGTCGTGTTATTGGGGTGCCCCTCAAAGCTGAATTCATAACCCGGAAGCAGTTCAACCGATGTCTTAATTTCCTCGATCAAATACCTGAGGTTGTCAGCCGAAAAGAAAGTGGGTGTTCCTCCGCCTAAATGAATCTCCTTGAGCTTTGGGCGTTGCTTGAAAAGCTTTAAGTACATTCGCCACTCTTTCAAGAGCGCCTGTATATATGGGTATTCGACCTGATGATTCACCGATATATGTGTATTACAACCACAATAGGTGCAAAGGCTCTCGCAATAAGGCAGGTGAATGTAAAGACTCAGGCCTTCATCGTTGTTCACTGCAAAGCTCTTTGAAAGTCCCTCCAGGTATTCCTCCTTCTCGAAAGCCTCCAAGTTCCAATCAGGTACCGTAGGGTAGCTCGTATACCGAGGTACAGGCTTGTCGTATTTTGCGATTAAATCTTCTTCGAATTTGCTCATGCCCTAATCCTTCTTTTTGGTCTTTTCTTCAAAAAGCATTCTTACCGAGGGCGAATAGGTATCATCATACTGCCCAGACTTCACTGCCCAGAAAAACGCACCGAGAAACACTACGGCAACAACAATACTGGTAATAATGAGCACAAGAATCACTGACATTACAACTTGAGTTTATGGGAAAGAATTTTTACAAAAAGAGTGGTTAAAACCACAATAGACACACTACTCAGTGGCATTAGTATGGCCGCCACCAAAGGTGTTAGCCAACCAGCAACTGCTATACTGAGACCAACAATATTATAAGCAAGGCTCAAAAAGAAACTTGCATAGATAACCCGCTTGCTACCTTTAGCTAAGTCAATGATCGAATCCAAGCGATGAAATGTTCTAGCATGCATAATGGCATCACAAGCCGGTGAGAAATTCGAAATGTCTTCAGATACTGCCATACCAACATTGCTTTGTTGCAATGCTCCCGCATCGTTGAGACCATCCCCCACCATCATCACATTTTGACCATTAGACTGCATCGTTTTGATGGTCTTCAATTTATCATCAGGCTTTTGGGAAAAGTGCATTGGGGTATTCTCTGGGAAAAGCTCTGAAAGGTTTTTGCGTTCGGCATCTGTATCTCCAGAGAGAATGGCGAATTGAAATCTATTTTTAAGTCTTTCAATAACACCTTTTAGGCCGCTTCGATAAACATTCTTTATCACGAATCTGCCGCGCTGCGCATTGCCTATATTAAGGTATACATATGAGGCAGAATGATTTGCCGAGACATTCTCACGGCCCACAAAGCTGGCAGAACCGAGCTTAATCTCCACTCCGCTTACCATCGCCAGAATGCCCTGACCAACATGTTCACCAAAGGATTCAACTACGTATTGCCCACTGCCTACTCCTTTTAAAAATGACTTTACAAAGCGACTTAAAGGGTGGGTACTACTTGATACTGCCGCAAAGATTAATTCCTTTTCAGCCGTAGTCAGCTCGGCCCCTTCAAAAATAAAATCGCGCTCGGAAGCATTCGTAATAGTTCCAGTTTTGTCGAAGACTATCGTCTCAACCTTCTGGAGTTTTTCAACAACATCTGCATTCTTGAGGTAGACCTTATTCCTCCCAAGTACACGAAGCACACTGCCGGTCGTAAATGGGGTAGACAAAGCCAAAGCACATGGGCAAGCTACAATAAGAACTGAACAAAAGACCAGCCATGTCTTCGATGGATCGGTCACCTGCCAGAAGATCGCTGCCACCACAGAAATGGTAATGATCACTATAGTGAAGTACTGACTTACCTGATCGACTAATCTGGTGTGTTGCTTTTCTTTTTTAAAAGCTTCGTTGTTCCAAAGGCTTGTCAAATAACTCTGTGAAACAGGTTTTTGTACTATAAACCTAGCTTGCTTTCCTGAAAGCTTGCCTCCTGCAAATACATATTGTCCTTTTGCTTTTTCTATGGCCGCTGATTCTCCAGTGACAAAACTATAGTCGATATAGACTTTCTCATCAATTAAAATGGCATCTGCAGGAATCAATTCTCCATTACGGATCAATACCTCATCGCCCTTGTGTATATCTCGAACTGCTACAGAAGTGAATTCCTCATCTCTCTTGGTTTGAATGGCCAGCGGGAAATAACTCTTGTAATCTCTATCGAATGAAAGCGCATCGTAGGTCCTATTTTGAAACCACTTCCCTATCAACAAAAAGAAAACGAGCCCTACCAAAGAATCGAAGTAACCAGGCCCTATATCTAAAACGACTTCATAGACGCTCCTCAAAAAAAGTACTGTAACCCCTAGAGCAATCGGCACATCAATATTGGCAAACCTCTGTTTAAGGCTCTTAAAGGCCGAAACGAAATATTCACTCCCTGAATAGAAAACTACAGGAATGGCCAGAAGCAAATTAAGCCAACGAAATGTCTGCTGATAAGACTGCTCTAAAGCCGATATTCCTAAATAATCCGGAAAACTCAAGAGCATCACATTCCCAAAGCAAAAGCCTGCAATGCCTAATTTGACCAGAAGTTTTTTATTGAAAGTTCTTTCTGGTTTCTTTTCATCTGCCTGTTCTAGGTTGATTACGGGAGTATACCCTATTCGATCCAGAAGCTCGGCAAGTGCTCTTAGCGAAAAGTCCTTCACTTTGTAGTTGACGGTGAGCGTTCGCTGACTAAAGTTTGTGGTTGAATTAATAATTGCTGGCTCCAGTCGATTCAGGTGCTCCAGAAGCCAGATACAGCTACTACAATGGATATTCGGAATTAAAAGAGTGACTCTCTCCTGGTCATCATCAGCATATTCCAGCAGTTGCCTGCTTACTTCTTGATTATCCAGAAAATCAAAGAGTGCGTTTTTTTCCTTCTTCTGGGTGATCCCTGGATTTGACTCCAAATTATAGTAGTCGCATAAGTCGTTATCACTGAGTACCTCATAAACCGTTTTGCAACCTTGACAGCAGAATGATTTCTCTTCAATGTGGATTGAGTCCTCTGGACATTCATCTCCACAGTGATAACAAATAGTTTCGGTAGATATTTCCTGAGTAGCCATGACCTATCCCTTAAAAAGAAATGTTGGAGCTTCCATCAGCTGTTTTCCACTTATTTGATATCCATTGACCCCTAACATTAGAAAGGGCTTATGACTATTATAAACGATCGCCTGATCAAGATTATCCATTGGTTCTCCTTGAATAAGCTGAACGCCTAAATCTTTGAAAAAGAGCTTTAGATAATCAATAAAGATCTTTTCAGCTTCCACATCATATTTTGCCGAAGGTTGACTAATCAATACGGACAGTGGAATATCTCTAAGATTGGGATTGAACATGTTAAGGAAATTCTTGACCATTTTTACCGAGTCGATTGACCCATCATGAAAAATGACTAGGTTCTCAACTTCCCAATTCCTTGGCAACAAAAGCACTGGGCACTTAATGGCACTAAGCATCTCATCTAGCACCTTGGTATCGCACTCCTTAAAAGCCTCCAATTCCAAGATCAAAAGATCAAACACTACACTAAAACTAGATAAGCGTTCATGATCCATCTTCTCACTTATCCATTCAAACTCAACGTTCTGTTTAGCCGCCTCTTTTTCTAAAATAATCTCAGCCTCATAGTCTTTGACAAGGCCATCTAGCGCCAGGTTCACGCCCTGATCTTGAGCGTTGGCCGTGACAAGGTCTTTGGAATGAAAGTTTTGGGGAGAAAAAGCCGAAACGTACTTCTTGTGCGTCTTATTCAAAAGACTCAACATATCTGAGATCAGATTGTCAAAACCGTTATCTGCATTTGTTGCTAAGAGTATTTTGTGTTTCAAGACCTTTGATTCAAATTAATAATCAAAAGTACTTGAGTGAGTATGGGAGGCTATTGATGGGTATCAGAGAAAAACATGATAAAAGTCATGTTTATCCATAGAAGTCTGCTTCGTGTACTAATTTTTGGGTATCCATCACCTTGATTTTCTTACCCTCAAGGCCAATCAAACCATCTGATTTAAACTCAGATAGCAACCTAATTACCGTCTCAGTTGCAGTACCGACTATATTGGCTAGGTCTTCTCTGGAAAGGGCTATGTCGATTAAATCACTCCCTTCTCCTTCCATACCATAGGTTTCTTTGAGCATTAAAATAGTAGCTGCCAAACGCTCTCTTACAGACTTCTGAGCAAGTTGAGCTAGTTTATCCTCCATTACCCCCAACTCATGACATACCGCCTTCATAAGCTTATTGAAAAATGCAGGATTCTTATTCAAAATTGTCAAGAAGTCACTCTTGGGAATAAAACAAATAGCAGCTTGCTCAATCACCGCAGCAGACGCTCCATAGAACTCTTCGCTCAACAATGACCTATATCCTAAAAAGTCTCCAGGCTGGGCAATGAAAAGAATCTGTTCTTTACCATTCGAACCCATTTTATAGACTTTGACCTTACCATAGTTGATACAAAAAATACCCATAGGTCTAGTCCCTTCATAAAACAGGTTTTGTCCCTTTTTGTAAGTAACACAGGACTTATGAGCAGACAGAATACTCAGATCTTCTTCTGGCAAATCAGCAAAATGAGAGTCAGTTCTCGATTTGCAGAACTGACACTGAACATTCAATTGGCTTGATTTATTAAGGCTCATAGAATGGTTTTTTTACTAAAGTAATCTACACTTGGTCAACCTCAAAATTTTTGACCAGAAGTATTATAAGAGGCTCCCCAGACCAAAAAGAACAACGAAAAGCAAAGTTGACAAGGCCATTTGCTTCAAAAACGGATCGAGTTCAGCGGCATTCCTTTTTGAGTGGACTGCTCTTGCATTGACTAGCAACAATGGTAAGCTGAGTACAAACAGAAACTGAGTAACAGCAACGTAGTTGAGCGCCACATAGACCAAAGCGGCAGCAAAACCGGAAAAAAGAAGAAACCAATGATACCTGACAGCAGCATCTCTACCTAGTCTAACAGGGATAGATCGTTTCCCTGCCTTCTCATCTGACTCAATATCTCTGATGTTATTTACATTCAACACGGCCACAGAAAAGAATCCCACTGAAATAGCGGGCAACAGATAGTTCCAATTTAAGCTTTGCTCATACAAAAAGGCACTACCCATCACAGCAACAAAACCAAAGAATATCAAGACACTGATATCCCCGAGGCCCGCATAACCATAGGGCTTATACCCTGCGGTATAAGTTATGGCCGCTAAGATGGCCAATGCGCCAATGCCAAGGAATAAGTTAAAATTGAAACTCATCCAACCGAAAGCCACATATATCAAGGCTATACCACTTGCCAAGGAAAGCAATACAAAGATTAGAATGGCCCGTTTCATTTGTGCTTTAGTGATCGCACCAGATTGCACTGCCCGAGAGGGGCCTTGTCTTTCAGTGCTATCAGCACCGTGAATAGAGTCACCGTAGTCATTGGCCAGGTTGGAAAGTACCTGCAGAAAGATGGTTGTCAGAGCACACAAGCCGAAAACAAGTGCATCGAAATTGCCTGATGCCCCCGCAAGGAAAGCCCCCATACCAATCGAAGCCAATGCCAAGGGCAGTGTCCTTAACCTAAAAGCGACTATCCAGTTTTTCATTTACATTCTATCGGGAACATCAACCCCTAGTAAACCCATACTGACCTTAATGGTTTGTGCTGTTAAAGCAGAAAGAGCTACCCTAAATTGCTGCAAGTTTTTGTCCGACTCATTGAAGATGGAGAGTTCGGCATAGAATCGATTATAATCTTTTGCCAAATCATACACATACTGAGCAATCACAGCGGGTGAATAAGCCTCCGCAGCAGCCTTTAACTTTTCTGGATAAAGACCTAAGGCGTAAATCAAGTCCTTTTCCATTTGATGGATTTCATTGACCTGATCGAAATTTTCAGCGTCAAAACTCACCCCAAGCTGATTCGCTTTTCTTAGGATAGAACTGATTCGTGCATGGGTATATTGAATAAAAGGCCCTGTATTTCCCTGAAACTCGATTGATTCTTCAGGATTGAATAGCATTCGCTTTCGCGGATCGACTTTCAGTAAGAAGTACTTGATGGCGCCAAGGCCAAGCATTTCATAAAGCTCACTGGCCTGATCCTCTGAAAAGCCATCGATTTTGCCGAGTTCTTCAGTTCTTGACTTAGCGGTATTCGCCATTTCCTGCATTAAATCATCCGCATCGACCACTGTGCCCTCTCTTGACTTCATCTTCCCGGAAGGAAGGTCTACCATTCCATAAGAAAGGTGATAGCATGAAGACGCCCAATGGTAGCCGAGTTTCTTAAGGATCAGGAAGAGGACTTTGAAATGGTACTCTTGTTCATTACCCACGGTATAAATCAGTTGACTCAATCCTGGGTAATCATCGAAGCGCATGAGTGCAGTACCTATATCCTGCGTCATGTAAACAGAGGTCCCATCACTTCTTAGCAAGAGCTTCTCATCGAGACCTTCATCGGTCAAATCAACCCAAACGGACCCATCTTCTTTTTTAAAGAACACACCTTTTTCAAGGCCTTCCATTACACGATCGCGACCAATCAAATAAGTATCGCTTTCGTAGTAAAGCTGATCAAAATCAACCCCCATCTTGTCATATGTAGCATTAAAGCCTTCATAGACCCAGCCATTCATTTTCTCCCAAAGTGCGTAGACTTCAGGATCTTTTGCTTCCCATTTCTTGAGCATCTCCTGGGCTTCCAAAAGAATCGGTGCTTCTTTTTCAGCTTGTTCTTGCTGAAAACCTTTGGCTACTAAATCGGCCACCTCAGCCTTGAATGCTTTATCAAAAGCTACATAGTATTTACCTACCAGATGGTCCCCCTTCAAGCCCGAAGTCTCTGGCGTTTCACCTTCGCCAAATCGTAACCATGCCAACATGGACTTACAGATATGAATACCACGATCGTTGATGATCTGTACCTTATGCACCTCATTTCCAGCGGCTTTTAGGATTCTGGAAACAGAGTTGCCTAGGAAATTATTACGCAAATGTCCTAAATGAAGTGGCTTATTGGTATTGGGGGATGAGTACTCTACCACAACCGTTCTGCCAGTAGGCGCAACGTCAAAGAGTGATGAGGCGGCCACGTCCTTACCATTGAACATTTGAATGAAACTCTGAACCTGAGATGCTTCTGATACAGAGATGTTTAAAAAGCCCTTGACTGTATTGAAACCAGAGACCACCTCGCAATGAGTTTCTAGGTAAGCACCAATCTCATTACCCGTTTCTTCAGGGTTCTTTTTGGAAAACCTGGCAAAAGGGAAAGTGACAAAAGTATAAGTGCCTTCAAACTCTTTTCGAGTGGGTTGTAAGGCGATTGCCTCAGCAGCCACTTCATGGCTATATAATGCTTTCAAGGCGTCAGCGATACCTTGCTTAATCTGTTCTTCCATTAATTAGAAATTCTTAATCAGAGAGTCGGTTGTGGCCTCGAGAATATCGAAAGCACTCTCCGCCATCCGGTTTTCAGTGTCCAAAGTTGGGTTCACCTCCACAATTTCCCAACAACAAACTCTTTTATCTTTTATCAACTCTCTATTTAGGTCGAAAGCCTGCTCCTTTGACAAACCATTAGGTACCGGAGTACCCGTTCCAGTAGAAATTGAAGTATCCAGGCTATCAACATCAAAGGATATATAGACCTGATCGCATTCTGATAGTATCTCCAAGGCCTCACTTGCGACAGCTTCAACGCCTTTTTGGTTCACCTCTTCGGTGCTGAAGTTTCGAATACCATGTTCTTTCAAAATATGTTCCTCGGGAGCCTCTGTATCTCTAACTCCGATGAATACGACATCGCTTGGGGCTATTTTAGGGCCTCTCCCCCCTATCTTCTTGATCCTTTCCCAAAGAGCTTCTGTTTCTTCCTCCACATCATTCACTTCGCAAGCCTCGTTGTCAATGGCAGTCACCATGGCCAGCGGCATACCATGCATGTTACCGGATGGTGTAGTGTAGGGAGAATGGAAGTCGGCATGTGCGTCTATCCATATGACGCCCAGTCGCTTTTCCGGGTCGGCCTGCTTAATGCCACAGATAGTACCCGCGGCAGTAGAATGATCCCCTGCCAATACGATTGGAAAGAGTTGTTCCTTTCTCAATTCGGTAATGGTATCACATACCCTATTAAGCATGGTAAACACACCCTCACCGTACTTGGCAAAATCAAATTGTGGGTCACCAAAAAGGAGTTGATTTTCGTCCTTGACACTTACAGGCTCGAAGCGCATAAAGAAGTTCGAGTGCCTTTTAATACTTGCGATTTTAAGTGCGTCTATGCCCATGCTGGCACCTCGGGTACCTGCTGCCAGTTCAGACCTCACTTCAACCAATCTAATTTTCCTCATCCTTAAAAGTTTACTTAGTCACAAGGTACATTTTTGACTTGGTAAAAGTGAAAAAATCGAAAGACTTCATTCACCAATGGGAGGAGAAAAAAATGAGTGCAGCACTTCGTTCAATATTTTCCAACCAATGGGCATTCAGAATTGGTGAATTGTTACAATATTTGCGCTCCTTGTCATAATTCAGAAGCCAAGTGAAAAGCTACTTTGATCTAATAGACCAGACTTTCGAGTTTCCTACGGAAGAATTCAAGGTAAATGGAAAGTACCTTGAATTTCATGGAATCTCGCTCCATGACGTGATAAAAGAGCATGGAACGCCCTTGAAAATCACCTACATCCCGAAAATCGCTGAGAATATCCAACGGGCAAAAAAGTGGTTTAGTGATGCAATCGCAAAGCACAATTATAAGGGTGATTATACCTATTGCTACTGTACAAAGTCCTCTCATTTCGAATTTGTATTAGACGAAGTGATTGACAATGATTGTCATATCGAGACTTCATCAGCCTTTGACCTACAGATTGTTAAAAGTCTTTATCAAAAGGGGAAAATCGATAAGGATGCACTGATTGTTTGCAATGGATTTAAGCGACCACTATACGTGCAGTATATCCAGGAACTCATCAATGATGGATTCAATAACTGCATTCCTGTACTAGACAATCTCAATGAGCTAGATGAGTACAAGTCAAGAATTGACAAGGACTTTCAGATTGGTATTCGCGTAGCGGCCGATGAGGAGCCAAACTTTGAATTCTATACCTCCAGACTTGGGATTCGCTATAGCGACATCAATGCCCTATACACAGACCAAATAAAGGGTACTAACGCTAAGCTAAAGATGCTCCACTTCTTCATCAATACGGGCATCAAAGACACAGCTTATTACTGGAGTGAATTAAGTAGGTTCATGTACAAGTATTGTGAATTAAAGAAGATCTGCCCTGAACTCGACACTATCGATATTGGAGGCGGTTTCCCTATTAAAACTTCAATGACCTTTGAATACGACTATGCTTATATGGTCGATCAGATAGTTGAAAATATAAAATGGATTTGCAATAAGAGTAACGTCCCGATGCCCAATATCATCACAGAATTCGGGTCATTTACCGTGGGTGAAAGTGGCGCCATCATCTATTCGGTTCTGGATCAGAAGTTGCAAAACGACAAGGAGCTTTGGTATATGGTGGATGGCTCTTTTATCACCAGTTTGCCTGACGCTTGGGGTATGAATCAGAAGTTCATCCTCCTGGCTATCAATAAATGGGATCATCCATTCCAGAAAATCAATATGGGCGGGTTGACCTGTGATAGTATGGATTACTATAACTCAGAATCGCACTCATCTGAACTTTTCATGCCTTTGATTGAAGAGGATGAAAAGCTATATGTTGGCTTCTTTCACACTGGGGCTTATCAGGATTCTCTTGGAGGATATGGTGGTATTCAGCATTGTCTGATCCCTGCTCCAAAGCATGTGCTAATAGACAAAGATGAGGATGGACAGTTGTTTACAACCGTTTTTGCTGAGGAGCAAAACCATGATAGTATGATGAAGATCTTAGGATATTAGACTTGTTAAAGAAGTGACTTAACGTTCTCAGGAGGTCTTCCGATGACCGCATTATCCCCTTTAATGACAATCGGCCTTTCGATCAGCTTAGGATTATTGACCATCACTTCAATCCACTCGTCATCGGTAAGGGTCTTCCCTTTGAATTGCTCCTTAAAAATTGCCTCCCCTTTTCTTAGAAGTTCAGTAGGGCTAATATTAAGCTTTTGAATAATGCCCTTAAGCTCTGCTTGGCTCGGCACATCTTTTAGGTACTCGATAACCTCAACGTCAACACCTGTTTCTTGGATAAGCTGCAAGGTCTCGCGGCTTTTTCTACACCGCGGATTGTGAAGGATTTGTAACATAGTCAGATTAATTAACCGAGACCTCGATCCGACACAACAAAAGTGCCTTTGCCGTTACAATTAGGACATGGAACACCACCTACGATCTCACCCGAGCCAGAGCAATAATAACAAGTAACGGATTTCGTGTGGATTTCTGTCTCCCTTACCACAGGCGGTGGTAGCACTTCTTCTCGGGCAAATTTCCTTTTTTCAAAAGATAGATTGATGGCACCTACATTGAGCAATTCAGGATACTTGTCAATCATTGCCTCAATATTCACAAATTCTTCTTCTTCACCGTTTTCCTCAACCACCCATTTCCTTCCGAATTTCGCGTAGTACGCTTTCTTTCCATTATAGGAATGTACCTTTCTCGATTTCATTCTAAAGACCCGTGTTTTGATTTTTTGCGTCCCAACGCAACACAAAGATAAAAAACTTTATATACGGCAAAAATTTCAAATTTATTCCAATTTTAGTGTTCAAAGAGAAAATCAATGAAACAGATCCAAATAAGCGATAAACTGAGTATTTCCAATATAGTCCATGGTATGTGGCGTTTGACAGAATGGGACTTTACGCAAGATCAGCTTATCTCGTTTGTCGAAAAATGTATAGAAATGGGTATAGATACCTTCGACCATGCTGACATCTATGGAGATTATATGGTCGAAGAAGTCTTCGGCAATGCCCTTGGAACCGTTCCAGATCTGAATAAGAGGATAAAGGTGATCACTAAATATGGCATTAAACTTTTATCAGAAAACCGACCTGATCATTATATCAAACATTATGATACTAGCTATGACCATATCATTTGGTCTGTTGATAATTCACTTGCTAAGTTGCAGCGCGAACAAATCGATATTCTGTTAATCCATAGACCAGACCCATTCAGTGATCCTTCAGAAATTGCCAGGGCTTTTTCTGACCTGAGACAATCTGGCAAGGTGCAGGAGTTTGGTGTGTCTAACTATCTACCAGGGCAGTTTGACAACCTTCAAGCCCATATGGATTTTCCTTTGGTTACCAATCAAGTCGAGATTTCTGTAGCTGCTTTACAGGAATTCGATAATGGGACCATTGACTTGTGTCAAGAAGTTGGTATTCCTCCAATGGCGTGGTCACCTCTCTCAGGTGGTAGCATTTTTAATGGTGAAACCCATCGCTTCTTGACCATCAGAAATGTGTTACACAAAATAAGCGATGAACATGGTGTAACGATCGATCAAATCATGTATGCCTGGCTGCTTAAACACCCAGCCAACATTATTCCATTGGTAGGCTCCGGAAAGATCGAAAGGGTAAAAGCGGCAGTAGATTCACTGGATATTGATCTTACAAGACAACAATGGTTTGAACTGTGGGTGGCTTCCAAAGGTGAAAACGTACCTTAAAAAACTTGAAACTATGAATGACCTTAGCTATCCAATTGGAGAGTTTAAGCAACCCGATCAAATCGATGAACAGCATATCACCCAATGGATCGATGAGATTGAAGCATTGCCTTCATTAATGGAATCGGCCGTAAGAGGGCTGAATGATTCGCAACTGGATACTCCTTACAGGCCTGACGGCTGGACGGTACGTCAAGTGATTCACCATGTACCCGACAGTCATATAGGAAGTTATTGTAGGTTCCACTGGGCGCTGACTGAAGACAATCCGACTATAAAGGCTTACGATGAAAAAGCATTTGCATCACTCGGTTACCATGAGCACCTAGCGATTGACACATCACTGGCATTACTCAAAGCTCTACATGCCCGTTGGGTTGTACTTTTAAGAAACATGACCAAAGAGGATTTAGAAAAGACCTTTGTACATCCTGAAACCAAAGAGATCAACATATTGAAAGTAGTGATAGGAATGTATGCCTGGCACGGGAAACACCATCTTGAACATATTTTAGCCTTAAAAAGACGGATGAATTGGTAATTCATACTAAAGTATTAGCGCTAAGAACTGGCTGACTACTTCCTTTAAAAGAAAAAAACATGAACGACAAAGACGAAAACATCTATGGTAAGATCGGCTGGATAGATCTTACCATTCCAAATGCCGAAAACGTAAAAGATTTCTATGCAGAAGTTGTTGGCTGGAAGCCTGAACCAGTTTCTATGGGTGATTATAATGATTACAATATGACTGCCAATGGCGAACCGAAGGCAGGAGTATGTCATAAAACAGGACCTAACCAAGACATCCCATCTCAATGGATGATCTACATTAATGTACCTGACCTTGACAAGAGTGTTGCTGCCGTAGAACAAAAGGGAGGAAAGCTCCTTACTGAAATCAAATCGATGGGCGCATATGGCAGAACTTGCTATATAGAAGATCCTGCCGGAGCTGTTTGTGCGCTTTTCGAACCTGCACAATAATGCTGGCTTTTCAGCTTTGCTGAAATCGATTAACTTAGGGCCAATTGTTTTTCTTTCATGAAACAGCTGGCCCTATTTCTTTTGCTAAATGTCCTCTGGTTTGCTCCAAGCCATCAACCCATACCAAAAAATCAAGATAGTCCTTATCTATGTGCTGCCAATACGCTGGCAATGAATGCCAGACTTTGTATAGACATTACAGAAGTGCCCGGCTATATGTACAAAGACTACCTCGCCACTGCTGCCGAAAATGAGAGCATAAACAGCCCATCTTTCAAAGCCAGAAAACCTGACTTCGACAAGTGGAAAGAGGTTTTTGAAAACCTGAATGAAGTAGAAATTGAAAGCAAATTCTTCGAGAGTGATGAGTTTGCATTGATGCCGATCGTAGGGATTTCCAGAAAGCAAGCGGAAGACTTTTGCGCTTGGCGTACCAAGATGTTTCAAGCCGAACTGGACAAGATGTCCAAAAGAGAAAGGGCTCAATTTCCTAAAAAATTCAGGTTTAGACTACCAACCGCCAACGAATGGTCTCGAATGAGGTTTCTTGCACAAGAGAAGCGCATGATGAAGCAGCTTGACAAAATCGCTGATGGCAATCTCAAAGCATTCAAATTTTCGAAGGCAACGCTCATGCGAGGTAATGAGAAAATATCTCATATATACAATGCCAAAGATTCCAAAGTAGGCTTCTTTAACCTTTTCGATAATGTGTCTGAAATGACTAGCGAAGACGGAATTGCAGTTGGAGGCAGCTGGGTTTCGCCTAATACGGAGGAAAACTACCAACAAACATTCGAATACTCAGGACCAGCAGCCTGGCTGGGTTTTAGGTGTGTATTTGAAATCATAGACTAGACAATTCCTACCACTAGAAAGCCTAAATAGGTCCCAAGACCAGTACCAAGTGCTCCTGCCAAGATAGCCGGCAACACTAGATCGGTTCTCTTAAAAGTCTTTGCTAAGGCCAAAGCGGTACTAGAACCACCAATATTGGCCTGAGATGCTATCGCAACGATTGACCAGTCAAGTTTAAAAATAAGTCCACATAACACGATAATGAGGCCATGCACAAGGACAATTGCTCCTGTAAACACCAGTATGTCAATGGCATTGGCACCCACTTCTGCTAAGGCCGTTACCTCACAGAAAGCACCCACAACTACTAAAAACAAGTAGACGGAGAACATGCCAAGTAGCTTGGCTCCCGAGATGCGTTTTATAAACTCCATCTGCGCCAGTATCAAAGCGATGGTGGTTAATATCAAAATGGATGGAATACCAACCCCCTGACCTGCTGACCAGTCTGCAAGCCAGTCTGAAATGAACATAGTGACTAGCACTATGCCCACCAGTAATCCTAGGTTTAAAGGAGATAGCTCCTCCTTATCTGTATGTTCTATATGTCTAGTAGTTCGTCTCGCTATAGTCTCAGGATTCTTCCTGAACCTTCGCATAAGCGCAGGAAGGCTGAGCGTGATCAACATCCAGATGGTAGTCATTATATTGTCAGCGACTACAATTCCAGTGAAGATGGCTCCTTCCTTCACCATGCCATACTCCAAGGCGATGGCATTAAAGTTTGCACTTCCTCCAGTATAGGTGCCCGTCATCATACCAGCAATGGCTGCATAATTCTCGCCAAAAACATCTTGATAGTTTATCAATTGCAGCGCCACCGTTACCCCTACCATCGTTCCTAACGCTCCTATACCAAAGGCAATCAACATGGGCATTCCCGCTTGTCTTAGCTCCTTTAAATTCACTCCAAGCAAGAGAAAGAAGATACTTGCCGGTGCCACATATTGAAAGATTGAATCGTACACCGGGCTTGCATTAGAAGCCGAAGGGATCAATCCAAAATTAGCCGCAATTGCCCCTAAAAGGATTACCAAGAGGGAACTACTGAGGTGTTTTAGCTTGGTGTATTTGCAAAGCCACTCACTCAGAAAGATTAAGAAGCAGAGGAAGGCCAGAATGTATACAGGCTGTTGAATATCCATAAAATCAGAAGTTATGACAAAAAGTGAGGCACTCCAACTTTCATAACTGATCTAAACCTTATCCGTTGTTTAACGCGCTAAGCACCCGCTCTCGGTATGACTGCCCTATAGACACCATATGCTCTCCAATTTTAATCTGGTTCCCCTCGATGTATTCAAATTTGGTCTTATTGATAATGTAAGACTTGTGCGTTCTCACAAATTGATCTTCGGGTAAATCGGCCAGAATTCCTTTCATGGTGGTCGTTACAATTAAGGTCCTATCGATTAGGTGAACCTTGACATAGTCTCCAAGTGCTTCGCAATAAAGTATATTTTCGAATGGAGTTCGATACATCTTCTTATCGGCTTTCAGTAAAATATGGTCGTGGATGGCGTTTGGCTTCTTGGCAGTCCCCAGTTTATCTTTTACCTTCTGTATGGCCTGCACAAACCTTTCGAAGGCGATCGGTTTCATTAAGTAATCGATCGCATTTAATTCAAACCCCTCTACAGCAAATTCAGGATAAGCTGTGGTGAAAATCACCGCTGGTTTTTGATTCAAAGATTTATAAAAATTGATCCCCGAAAGCTTCGGCATATTGATATCTAAAAAGAGTAGATCAGCAGTTTCTTTCGACAGTATTTCCATTGCTCTAAAAGCATCTTTGCACTCGCCAATCAATGTCAAATCGGGATGATCATTGATAAAAGTCTTTAATACATTTCTAGACAACGGCTCGTCATCTACTACCAAACATTTAATCATTGAATTTTCAGTTTCACTTCAAAATCAGTCTGTGTTTCTATCACCTCAAAGAGATGTTTATTCGGGTAAATCAAGGCCAGTCTTCGCTTTACATTCTCAAGACCAATGCCTCCATATTTACCTTTCTCCATATCGTCTACCAGGCCCTTATTGTTCTTTATATTCAATTGAATTCCCTCATTTAACTCAAGATCGATCGTGATGAATCCATCATCAGAAACACCCTTTACACCATGTTTGAAGCTATTTTCAACCAGTGGAAAGAAAAGCAATGGTGCTATATGTTTATCAGATGGATCGCCTGATATATTGAATGTCACTTTTGTGCTTTGGTCTGATCTCAGCTTTTGCAATTCGATATAATTTTCGAGCATCTCAAGTTCTTTACTCAACTCTACCTTATCATCGCCAACTTCATAAAGCATATAACGAAGTAAATTCGACAGCTCAAGCACTGTTTCGGCTGTTTGCTCACTTTTGCTCAGCGCTAGCGAGTAAATACTGTTCAGGCTATTGAAGAGAAAGTGCGGGTTGACTTGAGACTTTAATGAATTCAATTCAATAGAGAGCTTCTCCTTTTCCACCCTTTGTAGCTGATACCAAGATTTGGAGAGCTTTAGTAATGTGGTTAATACTAAATAGATAAGAAAGATGGTCACCAAGACCTTATAGTCTGTAAATGAAACCATATAGTACTCTGTAGGTAGCAGAGGCAATAGCAATTCGAATGTCAACTCATGTAAACTATAAGTAGTCGCCAAAAGGATCGCTACGAACAGTGCATAAAATAGATACTTCCCCTTTTGCAGTAACCTTGGGATCAAAACCTGCAGATTCACATAGACAAGGAAAAGCAAAGAGATATGAAAGAGCAGTGCATAGAAATAGTCAATGAACTGCAATGAATTAGAAATGGCAAAGTAATCGCCAATCACATAAATGGACAACACCCAGAAGACCGGGTGCTGTAACCATTTTGAGTTGATGACCTTGTATAAGATTTTCATTCTGTTGCTCTGCTATAAGTATCCACTGAATCAAAAACTGACTCATCATCAGCATACTTTTCAAGGAACTTCTGTATTTCTTTGGGTTGAGCAGTGATCAAGACCTGCCCATCAACCTTCTCGTGTCTCAGTCTAATTAGATTACTTTCAAAAAGCTTGTTCAATTTCTCCAAGTCAAACATGGTGAGGTTGAGCTTTCCATCTGTAATATCCATCTTCATGAATGTATGAACAGGGAAAAGGTTCTCTCCAAAGGTAGCATCTGAATATTCAGGCAGCGGATAGAGATCAAGGAAGTAATCCTTTCCAATGCTCACCACATGGGCCATGTAGACTAACCTCTCTCCATCATCCATTACCACCATTTTGTAGCTCTCTTCCTCAGTTGTGTAGACGGTACCCTTCCACTTCTCTTCGGCTTTCTTAAGACTTTCACCTAACTTTTGTAGGCCATCTCCCAAATCCTTGAGCATAGGTGCCAAACCTTTTTCAGCACTGTCAAGAAGAGGTTTCATTCCTTCTTCCATTTTCTGTACCATGGGTTCCATGGCAGCTTCGAACTTTGTTGGTTTTCGGCCTGTACCAATAGTTGTGTCATAGTGAGCCCGAATGGCATTTCGATCAGTGATCTTTTTACCATTGATGGTTACTGAAATAGGACTCCCAGATTTAATGGACCAGCCATTACCACTCATTGAATCCACATATTCTGAGGGCTCTTGGTTCACGGTAATGCTCTCATCTTCCACCTGACCAAGGGATTCAAAAGAGATGTAATCATCTGTGTCATATTCACTTTGCCATTTACCCACTAACTCTGGAAGAAAGACCAGTGTATCTTCTGTGTAAATCGGAAATAGAGAGTAGACACATGAGCTCATGCAAATCATCAATAAGCTAAATGCTACGAGTACTTTAAGTTTCTTTTTCATGACTTTAGATTTTATGTTTTGAGTTTTTGATGACTCAAATGTGCAGGCTAAGTCGGACCTGCTAAAATTTTATCGGTGAACACGATGAAATTCCGGATGAACAAGATATTTAATTCTTTTTGGATGCCAAGTGGCTGAAGGTTCTGGCATCGACTCGGTAAACCTCGTTATTTGAAAGTCTCGGTCCTACCTCTTGAGTAATATTAAAAATGAAGCGCTACCCGTACCTACCAGGTGATATAATTTCGAACGGGTCAATGCTCTTTTTGATCCTTTTATTTAACGCTCTAATTTCTTGAGAGTACTGACCAAACTGCATACTTTGAACTCCTAGTCTAAAAGGCGGATATCCGAGTTTAATCAACTTTTCCATTAGAGAATCATGATAATGAAGTGCCGCCAGATCCGCCTCTTTGGATCTCTTATAAACTATTGCCAATGCGAACCTGAGACATAATGGGTCCAGGGCATTAAAACCAGCCTGAAGCTGAAAGTCCTTATTATTAAGCTTCTGGTTTTCCTCAGAGACCACCCTTCCCATTACTGTTACATCAGATTCGGAGAAAGGGACCGCAGGACAAAGCCATATGATACCACAGTTATCCAGGTCCAAATCTGGAGATTCAGGCATGCCATTTTCATAGACATATGCACTTTTAAGGTTCTTATAATCAGGAACTCCATATGCTTTAGTCCATAATAAATCAGGGTGTGAGTCCTGATCCTGAACTTCTAGTGTAATGACATGATTCTTGAGTTCCATTTCTATTATTTCTCTGTAAGCTAGCCCAATCGATCTTTCGGGAGAATAATGTGTGATACTACCAAACCATTCATTGCTCTCAGTATGTTTCACTATTCTGGAGCCCATTACTGCAGTGGCCTTTTCATAATTCCAAAGACTAAAACAGTTATCTTGTATGAGGCCCTTGTGCATTGCTTTTTGTACATAATCGATGACCCCTAGGTTACTATCAGCATCAATTGAAAACTGAAACACCTGATGAAAGCCAGCACAGGGCCTTAACTGTAGGTTTGCCGAAATTACAATGCCGAAATTGGATTGAGTGAACAGACGATCGAGGTTTGGACCTACCCCATATTTGTCTAATGCTAAGGATTCACCAATGCGCTGACCTGTCTCGACCAGGGTTCCATCTGGCATCACTACTTCTAAATGAGTGACCCACTGCACCCGATCTCCATATGGCCCTAAACCATGCCCTCTTTCAAGAAAATTGCCAATAATACTGGCATCGGGAGAACCTCCAATCACAGGTAACCACAGGTTAGAATCAAAGCGCTCAAGAAACTGATATAAGTCCTGAAAACTTACGCCAGCCTCAACACGAACAATCCCATACTTTTCATTATGCTCACAAATGCGATTGAGTCTAGAAAGATCAACAAGTAGGCACTCTGGGTTTGGTGGCAGCTTTGAACCCAAGCCCCAATTCTTCCCTTGACTGAAAGGATATAATTTGAAGCGATGCTTGTATGCGAGCTTTACAAGGTCAACCAATTCATCTCTATTCTTTGGCTTTGCTACTAACTTCACTACTGAAGTAGATGAAAAAGTATTTTGATTGTAATCATACAGATCTTCCTCCTTATGAAATACCTCCAAAGCAGGAAGTGCTCGAATCAAATTGGAATAGATATTATCAATTTCCATTCTCCTGACTTAATAGATAAGCACCCCTTTTTAGAATTTGATCTGACCAGTCAAAGAATCCTTCAAAAAGGAGTTCCCCTTCTTTATCCAATTTCAGACAACGCTTTAGTAATGCGTCTCCCTCCAACATCCTAGGTAGGTTATTCTTCAAAAACACCATCCAAACATTGTTTTCTGCAACACTCTGTGTTTGATCTAAATGCAGAACATTTAAAGCAGTACAATGCATGAAAGAGTATTGAGCGTGAAATACAGCCGTCATTGGTCTTTTCCTGTCTTTTCGAACGGGGCTTTCAAATAACTCTGTCGGACCATTCATGATAAACCTGTTGGTTGACTCTAACATTACACCCAATAAACGCAACTTATTATGGGCCATCTCATGAACATAGGCTTGAGCCAGTCCATGTTCATTATTGACGGTGGCGTAAATCACTCCCAAAAGATGATCCAGCGAATGACTACAAGAGCCAAGAGAGTTCCCCTCAATGGTCTTATCGATCCAAGGGTGAATTGTATGCACTATTTTTGGAAACTGCCGATAAACCGCTGGCCATACATTCAGTAAGTCTGCAGCTTTTTTAATATTGCTATGGTCGGCAGGGGCATCAGTGAAACGATCCATTGTATAATCTGTCACTTTATTGATGCCGACTTGTCCATCAAAAGCAAACCCCTCCGGACGCTCCTCATGACGATAGGTTTTAAAGGACTGATTATACGCTTGGCTTTGTTTGATAAAATCTAAGACTATCTCAGTGTCATAACCATCTTCCTGAGGTGCAGCAACCCTTCGCCAATCAATGTTCGTCCTCATGGTAAACCTCTCTATTTGAAATTTGATTTTCGAGTCCTCTTTTAAAATTTGTCGATTCAGTCACCTTTCGTTTTACTGGCTGCTTATAAGGAAACTTTATCCCTTGCTCACTAAAAATCGGATACTCATTACCCATTAGTCTTAGTCCTAATTTGTTGGCATAGGCTGGCCCATTAAAAATAAGTTTGAAGACGGGTGTTTTCACCTCAGAAATCCCATGGAGTGATGTCCATTCAACAGGCCATCTCAGGATTTCATCTAACCAATCCATCTCTGTAGAATATCCTATTTGCCTTCCAATTCTCAGGGACTGGGAAGCTAAGCGTGATGTTTCGCTACACTTGAAGGAACAGGGTATGTGAAAGAACGGCACCAATTTCAGTTTATGATAGACAAAGTTACAAGTCGGCAGGTGCTCTTCTGTACTAATTATAGCCTCAAACTGGCTCGCCTTAGACATTTTAAAGTCTTCCGTATTGCCAGCAACGGTCCAAGTGGGATCTGATTCAGACTTACTCCGCACACTTGCCGTAAAGTGTTTTGTACAACAACTGGGGTAACCCAACAGTGAGCCCATAACATGGCTATTGGAATTTTTATATGCTGTGATATACTGTTCAACGGTGGTTTTAGATTTTGAGAAAATCAGCTGCCCTACATCCCATTTCCTTCCATTATTCACAACCTCATTACAGGCAATTAGCTTTGCCTGCAAGCCCTTAGCATAAAGGTTGGATTTCCATTCTTCAAGTCGTTCTGGATCAATATTAATCTGACCGAGGGGCCTTAAACCTTGCATAACCAAAGTAATCGAAACCTCATTCAGTGCAAACTTAATATCATCAAACCGCTGTTGCCATGTAGCGGCAGCCCGGTCATTGCTCCATGAGTACCTGTGAAAATCAGGCAGGTCAAAATCTAATACTTGCATCTTCACTTTTCTCAATTTCAGAAATTACCATGCTGACGTCCGGATTCTGCCCAATCGACCAGTAAGAAATCATTCTCCGCTCTATTTCATGACGTAACGGGGATTGTGAAAGTGGCTCTTTTCCATTTTCGATCATCCTCTTTTCAAAATATTCGAAGAGCGCTATCCAGGTATCACAGTTCTCGCTTCTATTCCTCCAATCACCATCAATAGCAGTACCAGGACATTGTCCTTTGCACATCAGGAAAAACCTACAATCCTTACATCCTCCATATGATTGTGGAGTATGATAAAGAGATATATAACGTTCGAAACCTGGACGGTCCGACTTCACATGGTCAATCCCGTCTTTGTTAGTACGACCACAATTGGTTCGTTGACCATTCCCCTCGATTCCTCTGACCGCAACTGTTGTATACGGATCACAGGCCCTCCAGACACAAGATGCTTTGTGATCATTACCCTCCATCATATGTCGAATGTCTTCAAAAACGTCCAAGAAGCCCTTAGGAAGCTCTTCCTCCAGTCTAGTGAAATTCATAAAGGCCTGAAGGTTCTCCTCAGAACTTAAAGCATATTTATTTCTGACGTAAGGGGTATCTACTTCGAGTACATGAAGTCTTATGTGATGTAAACCCTTATTTGATAGGTTTTTAATCCACTTATTCAAAACCGGAAGTTTATCCCTAGAGGCGTTATTTTTATGTAAAGTAACGATCAGGGAAGTCGGAATTCCTTCTTCCAACAAGCGGTTGAGTGCCTGCTCACTTTTGGCAGTAAACTTTCTCGTTTTGGATACATCTCCCATCCATCGAGCATCATTCAATGCCCCAGGCCCGTCCATTGAAATGCCAACATTTACGCTATACTGCTTGAATAAGCTAATATGCTGATCATTGATGAGTGTCCCATTGGTTTGAATGGTATTACGTCCATATCGTTTATAACCTAGCTCAAAAAGCGCCTCCAAGTCCTTTTCAGGAACGAGCAACGGCTCCCCTCCAAACATTGCAAAAGGCCTACCCTCTTGCAGAATAGAATTCTTAATTGCCTTTAAATCATACGACTTTGTGGTGTTACCTGCATCCTTAATAGGGTTTTGATAACAGTACTGGCAAGCAATATTGCAGTTAACCCCATACGGCCGAACCTCTACAGACATTAGGCAAGTTTAAATTCACTGTATGCCTTACTAGCTCGATGTGGAATGGCAATATATAGGGTGCCCTTAGGTTCATGATGCAGCTGTACTTTGAAATAATCGGGAACATCCGCCAACTTCAAAGATTGAACCACAACCCTTCTTAAGTCCTCTGGACTAAGGTGAAACGTATTTTGTCCTTTCTTTAAAGCCTCATCAATGGCTTGTGCCTCAATCAATTTCCTGACATAACCCAAAGGTGTTTTTTGTTCGAGTGATTTATGAAGTTTTACTTCACCCAATACCCCCTCCTGATTTGGAAAGATTAGGTGCATAACTTCTTCATTTTCTTTCAAAATTTGAACTTTTGTCTTGCCGATCGATCTCCCCAGAAGTTCTTCAATAGCTGCCTTGGGTGTTTGAATCAGTTTTTGCTGATACTCTGGTTCGGTAAGGGCTTTCTTGATAATCTTAACCTCGTTCAACCATCTGTTTGCTTTCATAATAATCTGATTTTGAGTTAAAATGTATCACCAACCGTCAATGTGAGGTTTGGGAATATCTACGTACGGTAAATCCACATGATCAATATGAGGCTTAGGAATATCCACATAAGGTAGGTCCACATGTGGTATCCAACTACCTCCAAATATGTCCCCCATAACCTTAGATACCTCTTTGGCAGCATAGCCGGCTCCCTTGAGTGCTCCGTTAACCACATTGTCGGCAAATCGACCCGTAGCTTTCAGATATCCACCTACTTGATTAGCCGCATAGCCAGCACCTTTAAGTGCTGAGGAGATGTTTTTAGCATTAAAGCCAAAAGTGTTGCCTATTGCATTTCCAACATCGTTGATACCATAACCTAGGTTTTTCAAAGTCTTTGCAACCCCATTAGAACCAAGTGAAAATGCAGACTTCATTCCTTTTGCAATTTGGTTAGCACCAAAACCGGCTGATTTCAATAAAGTAGCCGTGGCATCAGCACCTAGTCCATAAGCCGATTTAAGACCTGAGGCCACTTGGTTAGCAGCATAACCTGCACCCTTGAGTGCCGTTGCCGCTGCTGCATTACTCAAGTTATAAGCAGACTTAAGGCCAGAGGCCACATCATTTGCGGCATAGCCCGCACCTTTTAAAACCTTCGCTGCCGAAGTGGATGTCAAATTAAAGGCACTATGTAAACCTGATGCAACATCACTAGCCACATAACCTGCTGCCTTCATGGATTTAGCTAAAGCCTGAGATCCAAGATTATAGGTAGATTTCAAACCGCCTGCTACTTCTGAAACCGCATAACCCGCTCCTTTTAAAACCTTCGCTGCCTGATTAGATCCGATTTTAAATGCAGACTGAAGGCCTTTGGCTACTTCGTCTGCCGCATAATCAGCATCTTTCATGAGCCCAGCAACAGCTTGCGAACCTAACTTAAAGGCGCTCTTCAATCCGCCAGCTACTTCCTCAGCGGCATAGCCGACAGACTTAAGTGCTTTTGCAACATCTTCGGCTGCCTCACCCAAACCCTGCATCACTTTTGCAGCCTCTTTGGCCGTGGCATTGAAAGCGTTTTTCAACACATGTTCAACGGATTCAAAACCATCTATAAGTCCTTTGGCAACTAAATCAGCCCACTGCTCCATACTATCAAACAGCTCTGAGAATATCTCTTTTGCATTATCCTTGATATTTTCAATAACCATGGCAGGAACTTCTGCCAGAGATTTTGGTGCTACAGTCACCATAAGCTTCGGCATGCTTAGGCCTAAGCCCATAAATTTAAAGTCTCCTGTAAGCGATAATGAAAAGACCTGTGGGCTCATAACCATTCCCATTGATGTCCTCAACTTCACGGCCACGTGAAGTGTACCACAATCCACACCTAATACTTTGAATGGACCTACTTTGGTGTCTATTCCAAAACTATAAGAGGCAGTGGCACTAAAGTTAGACCAATCTTTGAGCGTACAATTCAATGAATATTTTTGAATCTTAGCCAGGTTGAAGTCTAGGCTAAAAGTGGCACCCGAAGTGTCAATCGTGACATCAACAGTTTGGTTAACTGCATCGAAAAGCGTTATTGACCAGTTGGCATGTAGAAAAGGGGAGCTCATTGTACTGAACTGAATCACAGGCCCCCCAGGCTGCACCATGGCTACTTCCTTGACTGGTAAATCTGCCTCTCTGTTGATTTCTGTATTCTGTGCCCTTACCCAATTCCCATTCTTCTCAATCATCTTGTAGAAGATACCTTTCCCGTCTCCGGTAATACTCAATATACCTTTCAGGTTAACTGGAGACATCTCCGCATGACCGCGCATTCCATTTCCAGCACTAATCTGGAAAGCACCATAGGCCCCAAAGTTGAATATTTTGAGCATGGCAGAAAACCCGAAGCCTGGCTGAGCAACGGTACCATCTGGTAGCACGACTACATTCTGAGCCCAGTAAAATGACAAATTGGTAGCATTGACTACATCCATTTGTTTGATCAATCCAGACCCAGCCTCATCTGTGAAAAGAGTATATACTTTGCCCAAGCTCATCTCTTCCAAATAGAAGGAAAGGAACAACGGATTAATCACTGGGCCAATGACTTGTAGCACAAAGGCGAACTCATCTTCTTTCTCTTGCCCTTCTCCAATTGTGAATTTCCCTTGTAGACCTAAACTAGCTCCTGGCGGAGTGAAATACACTCCCATGATCATTCCAAATTGCTTCAAATGAAGCCCTTTGATTCCTGGTGGAGATGGTAGTGAGCTATTATCAGAAGTGATAGATACTCCAACTTGGGCTTGATTGGTCCCAATAGTCATCAAAGCAGTTGCCAAGATGTGTGTACCCATAAGATCGAAGCCAATACCTCCAGAAATTTGGAATAAGAGGGCGCTGGAGATATTGATTTTAAAAGCAGGGTTGGATAACGTGAGGTTCTTATTGTCACCAACAGGTATTTCAATGGTATCACCCAAACCGGCAAACAACTGAAGCCCACCGGTACCTGCCGATATTTGAAAGACAAGCTGATCCTGTTTTACGATAGACCTCACATTGCCCATTTCAACAGACTCTTTAGACGGATCTGAATTGGTCATATCCGCTATCGCAACGACTGTAATCCCTTTTTGTAATTGCAGCTTGACATCATTACCAATTGGAGTAACTGGCTTTTGCTGATTAACTACATGAGATTGGCCATCAAAGGTTGTGTCCATAGCCAATGGCGGTAATGCTGGAATCTTATAGTTGTCCATAATGGCAGAGGACAACATAAAAGCAGCCTGCTTAAAGGACAGGAAGTCCGCGGGTTCAAGTGCCTCTCCCACCACAGGAATATCAGACAACTGAAAGTCCTCGGGCATGTCCATCCCAAATACAAAGCCCCAACCTGTCACCTGATTTCTGGCAATGAAAAAAGCATCACCATAAGTCTTTGATTCAGCTGACAGTGTGAACTGATTCAGAGTCTTGTCATACTCAAAGGTGGCTTTAGTCAGATTAAGATCAACTTCATCTGGTATATCAAAGTGGATGTCAAAGAACTCAAGTAGGTCTTCAAGGCCTATTGTTTCGCCTTTCTCTGCTATCCATGTACCTCTGATGTATTGACTATTGCTTCCAATACCGAGGGTAACAATAAATTCAGCACCAATTTTAAGTTTGCCGATTAGTTTCCCCTCAAACTGACGTTTTTGTGTCTGAGCGTCCACCCAGCTAGACAAATCCGTTTTGAGCTCAATTTCCTTTTCTGCCGGACCAATTTGGATCTTCAAAGGACTGGAAAGATCACCATGAAACCTGAAGAATTTGTTTCCGGTATTAAAACCTACCAATAGATTACTTAATTCTACATCGATCACCGAATCGGGTACTTGCACTCCAAACTTCTCGCCTATGAAAGAAATAAGTTTCCCAATTTTAATGTCGGTTCCTGGATTTGTAGAGCCAGTAAAATCCCAACCCGTTTGCGCGTACTTCGCTATAACGTGAAAGGAAAAATCATCCAGAGCCAAGTTGCCAGAAAAGAAGGCACTATAATTAGATTCGTCCTTTTCAAGGTTTACTAAGGCATTAGAAATAGAAAAAGTCAGGTTAGGTACAAAAGGAATCTCCCAGTTTGCATCAAAGCCTCCTTGAAGAAACATGTAGCCCTCTTTGTTAGCTCTAAATGCAAGTGAAGTGATTGTCAAATCAGGCAAATGATCATACTGCACAAATTGGGCTAAAGCATCCCCCAGCGGAATTTCATCACCATCTTCTAACTTTCCATTGACTTCAAAGTTCTCTTGAGGATGAGCCGTTACATCAATAACAGTAGGCCGATCTTTCCCTAAAATGAATGCCCCGCCAATACTATAGGACACTACTCTATACTTTTTACTGACAGGGTTGACAATTGATACTCCTATATAAGGGTCATCAATAGCAATGAATTTCTGACCTGGAATAAGGTCCCAGGTAACATCTAAACCTACCTTAAAATTGATACCCTGTAGCGTTCGAGTAGATGGATTGATACCAACATTAAACTCCTTGAGGTAAATATTTTTCAATAAGTCAAGAGGACTTGGTAAATCAAAATTGATATCCAATCCGGCCAATTGACTAATAAGACCTACACCATTGCCCAGTGAAACACTTTGATCAACATCTTCAAAAGTAAAAAGCCAGGAATTTGACGGATCGGCAACGGTAGCCTTTAATTTGAAAGCTACATGTGAATCGCTACCAGCCTCACCGATATTTACTGTACCCCCCATTTGAATACCCGTAGCGGTCATTTCCCACCCAGTTGGAGCAGGAGAAGTGAGCTTCAAAAAAAGATCGTCCACCTTCAAATGTCCCAATGACAAATCCCCATCAATAGAACAGCTGAGATCTATTACCGGTTGATCATATTCATGCATATTAATGCTGCCGGACATACTCATCCGATTAGGGATGGGCAGGAAAATTTTGGCCTTATTTATAAAATCACCATTCAGCACAAGATCTCCCTTTAGGTTGATGCCTTTCAACAATCCATTTTTTGGGTCATCATAGTTGGTCACTATGAATGCGGCATTGTCGATAATGATATCATCGAATACAGAAGCTCCAAATACCAATAATCCGTTTCCTTCTGGAGAAGGCTTCCATGAACCAGGAAGCTCGCCAAATGCACCTCCGATTTTCCACTCAGGAAAGAATTTTCCAGACATCTCAAACTGGTAGTCCGTTCCTTTTTGTGAGATGGTCAAGGTAGTTCTAATTTGCTGAGTACTACCAAACAAAGCCATCATACCCACGGCAATGAGGTTATCATCAGTAACCGAGATGTCTGTAGAGGTCATGACCAATGTTTGGTCTGGCATCAATTGGCAGTATGTTGTAAGTTCTGGCACATCAGTCAGCTTCAATTGCTTTTGTGCGTCAAGGTAGGCTTCCAGTATGTTTTTCATTGTGTGTGTTTTCTAAGTTATCTGCTTTTATGGAGGTGTCACCATATCTGAAGAAGTAGTAATATCAATCGCTCCATTGGAGGACAATTTAATTTCATAAGATGTCCCTAAATCCTCTTCAAGCATGCCGTGGTCTAATAAATACAAAGTCGTAAAAACACCTTTCGTGGTTGCCACAGACATGTACTGTGAAGTATCCGTTAACTGATCATTTGGATCAAAAGCATGTTTATAATCTTCATCTAAATTATAATGAGTAGAACTAGAGGCTTGGCTGTTAAACGAATTAAGAGAACGTGATACCAAAGAATACTTGCTATCAAAACAAGAGACGAAATAATGATTATTACCAACCAGACTAGATAGTCGGTTGTTTCTACCAAAATTCAATATAGTGTCAATAACTGCCTGTGATGGTATTTGAAAAGCACCCCTACCCACCCCTGAAGTATCTCCCAGGCGATCCGAACTGATAAAGGCGTATTGAGGGTCTGTGGCCTCTGCCCATTCTCCACTGGTGGAGGTCTTGGCACTACCATGATGCCCTACCTTGAGCACATTGGTTTCAAGCACATTGGCATTATGCTGAGCAAGCATAAAAGCTTCCGTTAGATAGGTGGCATCCCCAGCTAAAATTGCCGACACATTGTTGTTATAAACTCGCAAGACTAGGCTTTTGGTATTTGAGGAACTAAAGTATCCACTGACATTAGCCGCCAAAACATCAATTTTAAATTCTCCCTTTGAAATGAAATTAGTCTCTTTATAGTCACTCGGAAACTGATGGAAATTACCTTGCGCATTCTCCATACCTTCGTACAACCAAAAATCAAACTTAGACGGCTCTTTAATACTGTATTCCGTCTTCACTGTCCGAGAGTGTGGTGAATATGGTCTCGGAAAACACTTAAATACAGGGCCTATTGACCCTCTACTACGGGATCCTTTTCCCGTTCTTCTCGATTGTTTTTTGTACTCCACAATTCTTTTCAGGCGATGAGCCCCCACGCAGCGTTTTACCTTGCAATGAACTGTTTGTCCACCATAATAATCAGTGAGTACACCTGACACATAGACTTGATCAAAAGTGATCAGGTCTGCTTCTAAAAGAGCATTCAAAAGATTATAATGATCACTATCGGGATGTGTTAAAAACAAGTAATCGAAATGGTATGCACCACCGTTGAAAATAGTATTAAAGTACTCTTTTACGTTTTCGAGCGCGAGGTCCGCATTTTTGGAAGATCCGCAGTCTACCAATATGTTGAGCCCTTCGGCTTGAATGATAGTACAATCTCCCTGCCCAACATCGAGGATATGTATCTTTATCTCTGACATAACTAACCTGTTGGAATTCTATATACCGCACTACTCGGCCAGCCTGTAAAATCTGACGGGTCGTCTGAACTCGGGTTTATACTGAGTGCCCCAGATTCTGGAAGTTGAAGATCATACCTGACCCCAATGTCTTCACTTGTACTATCGCCTAAAGTGCATAGATTGGTAAACACATTGAGCTCAGTACGAATTTCGATGTAATGGTCAGCCACTGTACCCAAGTCAGTCATAGATGTGATGATCTGAGGATTTAAGCCAGCTGCTGACCCACTACCAGATTTTTTGTCAAAACTTTTGACCGATCTACTGTTCCCGTAGAATTTATCCGGGAAGTACACTACAAACTTGTGTGCTGCAGCATCTGCTGTATTAAGACGTGTACCGAACTGTAACAGGGTATCAATACTCGCTTGGGATGGGATTTTAAAACCACTGCTTTTGAGTAAATCACCCGTCCGGTCAGAACTAACATAAGCTAGTTCAGGATCGACTGCCGCAGCCCATTCAGAGGAAGTTGAAGTACGTGCGCTGCCATGATGCCCTACCTTCAGCACATCTGATTTTATGTCATCGGCAGAATGATTATCCAAAATAAATGCTTCGGTATCTACCGTAGCATCAGCAGACAACATCACAGACCAAGCATTATTATATATTCTTAGTACAATACTCTTTCCATTTGAGTCACCAGAGCTCAAATTACCTGCCATGACGCCAATTTTCGAATCTCCACCAAGATCTATGGTTTCGGTCCAATTGCTAGAGGGTAAAGTTACTTTACCAGCTTTCACAAGGTCATATAACCATTTATCGAATGCCGGTGGTATTTTAACATCAATCTCGAATTTTTGACCACAACCTAACATGTAATCACATCGCTTTTTGTAGGACCTCCATCTACCTGATTTGGGTGCTCTTTCATAGACCTCAACCGTTTTACCTATATTGGTTTTTCTTCCACAATGAGGGCAGTTCTGATACTGGCTTTGGTAGTAACCCCATGGTCTACCTCCAATTATTATGTTCTTATAAGAAGGACTAAAGGCTCGATTGAATTTCTCAATCAGATTATAATGGTCTCTATCCGGATGTGTAAGAAACAAGTATTCAATCTCTACTTCTCCTTTTTTAAAGCCTTTTTGCTTTATAAAGAATTCCTTAATCTCAGGCCATGTGTCTTTGGAATTTTTGGTTGTGCCTAGATCGACAAGAATCTTCTTCCCATTGGTTTCGATGTAGGTTCCGTCTCCCTGCCCAACGTCAAGGAAGTGAACGGTGATATCCGCCATAATGATATGTTGTGTGTGTCAAGGTTCAATACAAATATTAAACCCAATTATGCAATCAAGCTAATAAAAAATAAGGAGCATGTCAATACCCCATTTTGAGTATTCTGATTTTGATTATTCGAAACATGCCGCTATCAACCATCTTTCTGACTTTTAATCAATAGCCCGAATATTTATGCACTGAGCCATTAAACGATACCAGATTCAACAACCTGTTCCTGCTATTTGGAGTATAATGCCATATTTGCTGCTATGAAGATGAAAACATTTTTTGCCATATTCCTTTTCCTACTGTCCTTGTGCTCAATACGGGGCCAGGAAAGTGAGGTCACCATTGGAAAATCGGTGAAAATTCAATCCAAAGTCTTTGATACCGAAAGGTCACTGAACGTCTACCTACCTTCCTATTATGATGAGTCTACCAAAGACTACCCGGTGCTCTACCTGCTTGATGGTCAAAACTGGTTTACCTATGCGGTGAGCATCAATCAGTTAATGACTGGCTACGATTACCTACCCGATTTCATCATCGTGGGAATTGAAACTGGTGATTCTCCTCGGTATGGTTTTTTCGCTAATGCAGAAAAGCTCCTCAACTATATCGAAAACGATGTTATCCAACACATTGACAAAAACTACAGAACGAATAAAGACCGAATGCTTCTCGGATGGCAATTCGCAGGAGCTTTCACAATAGAAGCCATGATCAGAAAACCAGATCTATTCAACGCTTATTTTCCGGCCAGCCCTATCCCTTTGAATGATCAGCGTCTCGAAGATTTTTCAAAGCTATTAGACAACAACCCTAACTTAAGTCAAACGCTACTCTTTACCACTTCGCTGAATGAGAACGGTGTTGAACCAAATGTAAAGCGTTTTGCAACCATTCTTGAGGACAAAGCCCCGAACAGTCTGGACTGGGAATATAAAGTCATGAAGAGTGAAGTGCTGCCCGCTCTGGGGCATAGAACCACTCCGATGGGGACCATTTACCATGGGCTTCGGAAACATTACGCGGATTATCCATTGCTGGAGTTCAACACATTGGAAGACTTTCAACAATCAGGAGGACATAATTATGTTAACTCTTACTATCGGCAAAGGGCTGAGAAATACAATCTTCCTGAGGGAATACCCCAGGAAGGTAAGTTCTTCCTTATTCGATTAGGCTTAGACACGGATCATTTCCCCACTTTCGACAAGTTTATGAGCGACTTTATATCAACTGATTTTCTAGATAATGTCAATCTGGGCTGGAACACTAGATATGCGGAGTTTTATCTAAAACATAGCAAGCCAGATGGTGCCAAAGTGATTTATGAAAGGCTGATTCAACGATTCCCTGAGAATGCGCGTCCTGTCAACGGAATGGGCGATGCCTTTAGAGCCGAAGGTAATCTGAGCGAGGCAAGGAAATACTACATAAAAGCCATAGAATTGGCCGAGAAAAACCAAGATTCAAGGCTTGAAACCTTTAAAAAAGACCTTAGAGATATTAGTCAGTAATATGTCTTACAAAGAACAAGTCATTGATGCCGAAGAGCTCCTTAAAAAGGCCATGATCCAGGCCGATTGTGCATTGCTTGAGACGCTATTACATGATGAAATGAGTTTTGCGATACCGACTGGAGAAGTGATTACAAAAAGTCAGGAACTTCAAAATTATCGCTCTGGCCAGATGAAGGTCCACGACCTACAAACCAGCGATCAAGAAATTAGTGAAATGGGTGAAACTGTTTCTGTCTCCGTCCTAGCGCACTTGAGAGGTAGCTATCAGGAGAACCCAATTCAAGGAAAATTTCGGTTTATCAGGTTTTGGAAAATGACGAGTGAAGGCCCCAAGATTATTGCAGGCAGCAGCTCACCTGCCGAGATTAAATGACTAGCGTATCCCGACATTCAGATACAGAGTAGGCGTAAAAGGAACCCCCACAGTATTGATAACATCGCCACCAGGAACACTCACTGATTGGTTTAATCTCACGTTTCGGTTATTGAATAGGTTCAAAATAGACACTCCGGCCTCTAGGTTTCTTTTCATGGATTGAAAACGGTATTGAAGTGCCAGATCGGTTCTCCAATAGGGCTCGAAATCTTGTCGGTTCCAGGCAAAAGTATTGTTGGAGAAACCTGACCCATAAACATTAGTCATTGATAATTCAAAGGGATTTAGATTCAGAATAACAGCGGCTTTAAGCTCATGCAACTGGTTTTGAGGGGCATCTCTGTAGGCGCTTTTTCTATCATCAACTCCAAACCTCTCCTCGACTTCTGAAAGTGAATATGAAAGCCAGATCACATGATTGCCAATGTGCTTTCTGGCAAAAAGATCAATACCCTTCGCTTTGGAATCCCCCTCACCAATAAACGATTCTCTCCTACGACTGACGAAGTATCTCGTAAACCCATTCGTAGTTTTATAAAAAGCTTCAAGACTCATTTCAAAATCTTCATCTCGGAACCCAACACCCACTACATTATGAACCGACTCTAATACCGGAATGGAAGACCCGTTCGATACTTGCCAGACATCTGCTCTATTCCCCAATTCATCGACCACAGAGTTTCTGGAGATAAACTGATTGTAAATTCCCCAACCTATATGTGCATTCCACTTTTTTGAAAGGTCAACCCTGGCATTCACTCTCGGTTGCCAGTAGACCTCACTACCTTCAGAGGGTAATTCCGCTTTTAGTCCAACTTGTATCGAGAAGTTATTTGACCATTGAATCTGATCATACCCATAAACTGAGACCCTGCTAAGTTCCTCGATGGAAGTATCTACAATATTATCTCCTTCACTTGCACCAAAAGAGGCCTCATTATCGATATATTCAAGGTTCAATTGGAACTGATGCGCCTTTGTAGCGGCAAATGTATGTGTGATCCGGCTTCGGTTTTCTACGATCAGGTTGGTCCAATTGTCGGCTCTGAGTTCTCTGACAGGAGAAAAGACATTTCTATCCACAAAGTAATTTGTAACCAGTTTAGGGGAATACCTGCTTCTGGATAAAATCACGGAAGAAAGCCCTCCATTTGACCAGCTTCTTACATACTTCAACGAAGTACCAATCTGTTCGGAGTTGACTTTAACACCTTGAAAAACAGGTTGTCGTGTGACCCTTGTTCTCAGGGTTCCCTGGTAAGAATCAGTACTAATCACAGAACTCACCTCTAAGCGATCATTTTGACTTAGGTTAGAGGAAAACTTGAGGTGCAAATCGTTATAACTGTACCCTGGCACGATCAGCGTAGTATCACCATCAAAGCCTGACGCCAGATCTAGCTCCTCTGACAATGTCTTTCTACCTGCAATTTGGAAAGCGGACGAACCATTGAACAAGGGGATATTCACATAGGCACTGACAAGTTGATTCGTAAGACTACCTCCTGCCTCTAGTTGAGTGGTATTGCCGAACTTGCCGTCAATCATAACCACGCCTCCGACCCTATCCCCATAAGGGACATTATAGCCTCCTTTATACACCTCCACATGCTTGATCATATAGGGGTTTACTCTCCCCATATCGTCATTGATACCCCAGCTATTGAAAAGACTGATACCATCGTAGATCACATGATTTTGTCCGGCATAAGATCCCCAAATCACAAAGTCCGCAATCGATTCGCCCGCGGCTGTAATACCAGGGTATTGTCTCAGGTTGTTGAAGACCAAGTTATTGCTAAGGCCAGGCACCAGGTTGTTTCCCACATCATTCAATTGAATGTAGCCGCTCTTTTGCCCAATATTCGTTACAGGTGCACTTCCTCGGTTGCCGGTGACGACTACGTCATCTAAAGTAGTTACTCTGGGCTTTAAGCTTATCTGCAATGCTTCTCCTGACTGGAGTAATGTATCTTGTTCGTGATACCCCAAGCTTCTAAGCTTGACTTTTTGCTCTGAAAGGAATGACTTAAAGGAGAACCTTCCGTTTTCATCGGTGATTAGGTTCCTATCAGAAGTACTGAGGATTGCAAAGGGCAAAGGTTCTCCAGAATCTTGCTCCAAAGCCACGCCTTGAAACAAATACGTTGTCCGCTTTGGCTCTTCTTCAGGCGCCTCATACACTCGAAAAGCATAGACTTCACCAATGCGCACAACCTCAAGATTACATCGAGCGCCCAGTGCTTCTAATGCCAGATCAATGCTTGAAAAGGTCTCACTGATCGTAATGGAGCAGGCATTGGATAGTTTAGAGTTGATAGAAATCTGGACATCGTAGCGATCGTTTAAATCCAATAGAATTTCATTCAACAATTCGTCCTGATAATCAAGACGAATAGATTGTGCAATTGACTTTGTCATACAAAACAAAGTCAGAACCAGCATGATCGTAAGTCGTGTCAAGTCATTTTCTTTTGATCAAATAGGTCTGACGACCTTTTTCTGATGGAGCCAGATTATAACCTACCAGAATCGTCTTCAGCGCCTCAATTGCCGATTTAGGCCTTTCTATTACACCTGTATATTCTTCATTTGCAATGCTCTCATCTTCCAATTCTATCCTAACCCCATAATGTCTCTCTAAATCAGAGAACACCTTTGAAAAAGGGGTTGTATTGTAGTTAAACTCATTATTTCTCCAGGCCAGTATGGCTTCTTTCTCAGCGTTTGCATCTTCTTTTTCAAGTCGTTCAATATTTAGTTTTACTGACTCCCCAGGAAGTAATACCACCTGATCTGAAAACTCATTACTGACCCCAACCTTTCCACTTTCGCAATAAACTTCGTAATCTAAACCACGCGCATAAATATTAAACTTTGTTCCTAAGACCTCTGTGGTTCCAAGGCTAGAGTAGACGGTAAATCGCTCTCCCTTTTCGACTTCAAAAAAGGCTTCACCGTTTAATTTGACCTTTCGATTAAATTTCCACCAGTAAGGAGCGTATTTTATGGAAGATGCCGCATTCAAATGTACTTGTGAACCATCCGGCAATACATGGCTTGTAAATTCTCCCGCCCCTACCTCAACGGTTTTAGTATAGAACCTGGCAAAAAGCCCATAAGTCAGAAGTAATACCATGGAAGCCGCGATACTCATAGAAACCCAATTCATTCGAACCAATTTGCCTTCCTTGACAGGCAGTTCCTCCTTAGTCTCCTCACCAATCAAATCATTTAAGCCTGCCCAAACGTCATCTTTTGACTTGGCATAAGAAAACTCCAGCTTCGAGAAGAGCTTTTGCTCTTCAGCCGAGGTCAAATCCTTATCTCGCTTATTATTTTCCATGATTCAACACTTGTCTTAATTCTTGCAAAGCCAACGTCATCCGCTTTTCAACGGCTTTGACAGATATCTCTAATCTTTCAGCGATTTCAGTATACTTTAGATCCTCCATTCTGCTCATTAAAAAAACCGCTCTTCGTTTCTCCGATAAGCCTGACAAGGCCTTTTCATACTGACCTTTTAGCTCCTTATAATTAACATCATTCTCCGTTTCATGACTACCTTCTTTCCAAGAAAGTGACAATCGATATTTACGCTCTGTCTTTGTCTTTCTATAGTGATTGATCCACAGGTCATTGGCCATTTTGTAGATCAAACCCTTCGTTCTATCCCCTTGGTATTCAAAATCCTTCTCCCACAGCTTCACGAATGCTTCCTGAACGATATCCGTTGCCAGCTCTGAATCGCAGCAGCGGTAGTTCACATAGTTTCGAATTTCTTCGAACCAGTTATCGAAACACTTTTTAAAATCTTGCTTGGTCAAAGGATGATAATTTAAAGTAGTACGGCCAAATGGCCGCACTACCCTAATCGACACTAAACTTAAACTACAACATCTACTTTAAGACAATTGCTAGTTATCGCAGGTTTCTCTAGCCCTAAGCATCTCTTCGTCACTATTTACTGTAACTGTAGTGCCATCCTGGAAAGTGATGTCTACAGGGTAAACAAGATCAGGTCTTCCTTCCGCATCAGGATTGGCTCGGTACCATTGTCTGATCAACGTCCAGTCTGCTCGTGATTCTAAAACGATATCAGATTCATCAGGCATAATAAAGCTGATAGGGAAATTAAAGGCGAAGCATCTTCCATCGGCAGTATCAACCTCGCAACTTGCTCGGGCTCTGATTAACTCTTCCTTATTATTGATGGTGATCACCGTATCGCCATAAAGAATGTCTATTGGATAATCAAATGATGGTCGCGCATCAGCATCTGGGTTTTCCTTATACCAGGTTCTCACGAGTCTCCAATCAGACTTACTCTCTAAAGTGATGCTAGTACCATCTGGGACGGTGACAGAAAACGGAAACACAAAATCGAAACAGTCTCTGGCTTGTCTTCGCTTTCTTCTTCGACTTAAAAAGTCTCGGATAGATCTTAATTCTCTACCGGTCAGGTCAAAGAATATCACGACTATTTCGCCTACTCTTGTACCGCTGGCCCTCATCAGGGTAACTGAGAACCCTAAATCGGGAGCCATCGCAACGCTGGATACTTCACTTTCAGAAAAATCAGATTCAATAATTGAAACTGAACTTGGAGGCAGTGTAGCAGCGTCTACCTCCACTTTATTACTTGCCACTTCTATGGCAGCAATCAACGCATCATCATCTAAAGCAGGATCTGCTCCTTCTTCGTTATCGCAAGAGTACACACCGAGTGCGAATACTACTGCAATTAGGGGTGATATAAATCTTAACTTCTTCATGCTTTCTAGTTTTAAGATGAAATATTTACCCTTACACCGCGACCACCGGACTCTGCCCTACTTTTATTTCTAAAAAAAATTAAGAAAATTTTTAGAATGGGCCCTGAGCACGAAAAAAGGCCTCTTTTTCAAGAGACCTTAATTAGTCTATGTCATAAAAGACTCACATCATCCTGCTCCGAACCTTCGGAGCAGGATGATGACACTGTTAGTGACACTATGCCTATACTACTCCTGCTTCAATGAACGGACAGGATTAACAGAAGCCGCTTGATAAGATTTAGCAGCTACTGTAAGTACACCGATCAGAAAAGCCACAATGCCAGCGATAATGAAAACCAGAGGATCCAGAGAGGTTCTGAACTCAAAGTCATCGAGCCAGTTTTGTGTCACCATATATCCAAAAGGTACTGATACAACAAAGGCTATTAAAATAAGCTTAGAGTAATCTTTAGACAAAAGCATCAAGATTTGTAGCACTGAGGCCCCATGTACCTTTCTTACCCCAATCTCTCGAGATCTTTGCTCAGCCGAATAAGAAGCTAGACCAAAGAGCCCCAGGCTGGAAATCAAAATCGAGATAAGCGCAAAAATATTCGCTAGTTTGCTCACAGTCTTTTCATTGCGGTAGCTTTCCTCATAGGCCTCATCAATAAACTGATATTCGAACTCAGAGTCAGGACTTAGACCAGCTGTAACTTTCTCTATAGCGCTAATGGTTTCGCTCATATTGTCCCCAATTCTTACTAGCACCACATTAGACCGCTGTGGATCGATGCAGGTTATAATTAATGGAGCAATGGGTTCATAGAGGTTTCTCATATGAAAGTTTTTAACTACTCCTATGATTCTTCCATCAATCCCCCAGAAGGATAATTTTTTACCCAGAGGATCATCGAAACCCATCATTTCAGCAGCCACTTCATTGATAATAAAATTGGTGGAGTCCTCAAGTTGCAAAGAGAAATCTCGGCCTTTAAGCATTTCCATACCCATGGTAGAGATTAAGTCTTCATCTGTGAGCATGACATTGACTTCATACCCATCTGCTGGATTTTTACCTTCCCAATTCGTAGAACTTGTCGATCTGCCATAATCCAGCGGGTTTCCAGAGGCAGCACTGACGGCTTTGACATCTGGCAACCTCATCAACTCGCTTTTGTAAGTATCTAAGCGACCCAAAATACCCTGGTCAATAGCAACAGCCAGAAGATTGTCTTTATTAAGTCCTAAATCCTTATTGAGCACATAATCGATTTGTTTGTAAACTACAGTAGTTCCAATAATTAGTAGTGTAGATACCGCGAACTGAAAGATTACAAGTCCTTTTCTAAAATACGCTGCATAAGAGGGCTGCTTCATAGCCCCCTTGATGGACTGAACAATGCTAATCGCGGGTAGTAGTACTGCTGGGTAACTACCTGAAACAAGTCCTACTGAAAAAGTCAGGCCTATAAGGAAATACCAAGTCCTTTGATCCGAAAAGTCTATACTCAATTGTTTACCCACCAGATCGTTGAAGTAGGGCATTGCCATTATTACTACAAACACCGAGATCACAACGGCAATCAAGGTTAATAAAAAAGCCTCGAAGTAGAACTGGGTTCTAATCGATTTCCTTGGAGCACCCATGACCTTACGTAGCCCGATCTCCTTTGACCTTCTACTCGATCTGGCGGTAGTCAAATTCATGAAATTGATACAGGCCACAATCAATATGAAAATGGCTACAATGGTCATGATTCTTACAAAATCGATTCTACCTCCTGAAACCACACCGTTATCAAATTTTGAGTAGAGATAGGTGTCTTCAAACTTGTAGATGATAACCTCTTCATCACCTGCATTTGGATTGCCCACTGTGTGGTCTTTAATTTCCATCAGGATCTTATCCGAAACGGTTTGAACCTTGCTTTCATCACTGATACGTATAAAGGTCATGAAACTCCCATTTCCCCAATCATTGACCCAGCTATTAGCACCGATGAAGACCTGAGCATTCATAAGCCAATTGAAATCCAAGGTAGACTTATCACCTAAGTCCTTAAAAACTCCACTGACTATGGCGTCAAATGCGTCTTCAATTCTTAAGATTTTCCCCATGGCCTCGTTCCTCCAGTTCTGACCAAAGTACTTCAGGGCCACGCTTTCAGCAATAACGATATTACTCACGTTAGAGAGGGCGGTTGACTCATCTCCCAGAAGCATTTCAAAGGTGAACATATCTAGTACTTCTGGACTAGCAAAACTGCCCCCCTCATCGATAAGCTGATCTTCCAGTTGGATTTTAATCTCCCTTGTCTGGCTGAGCCATACTACTTGATCCACTTCGGAGTACTCATCTCTGACCAAATCGCCAAGCGGCTTAGGGGTAGAAGTAGTGGTGGACACCATCCCATTAGACTGCTTCATATTTCTGAAGACTTGATAAATCTCATCCCCATTTTCATGAAATTTATCGATGCTTCTTTCATCGTCAATCCACATCAAAACGAGCATGGTCGAGGCAATTCCTACGACCAGACCAAAGAGGTTTAAAAAAGTATAGCCCTTGTACCTGAGGGCATTCCTAAATGCGATTTTTAAATAGTTGCTTAACATACTGTATTGGTTTAGACCTTTGTTGAATTCTACTTGCTTAATAATACCAGGGCGAAAGAGTAGCAATACATCCAGATAAAACCAGAATCTTGCTTTGACCTTGCTCTTCTCTTGTCGAATGGCAAACAGTTCAGACAAATCACCCTCTACATCCTCGATGAGATCGGGGCTGCAAAACCACTTCAAAAACCGAAGTGGCAGCTTTGGCAGAACTGTTTGGAATGAGTTATTCATGTGATTTTAAAATCGAAAGCCATCGAGGGTATAGCGCCCCATAACTTCTTTCTATCTTCCATTACCTTATCTAATGCCTTCTTTCCGTGAGGTGTTACTCTAAAGAAGCGTTTGCGCTTACCACCTCTAATCGCAGTGGCTTCGCCAAACTCAGACTTCAGGAAACCCTTCTTTTCCAGGCGACTCAGCGCTGTACGCATAGCACCTACGCTAACCTTTCGGTCTAATCGCTTTTCAATGTCTTCTTTAATCGATATACCGTAGGCATTTTCATAGAGTACAGCCACTGTAAGTAGAATGACCTCCTCGAACTCTCCTATTGAATATTTACCCATAGAAATTTATTTAAGTCCTAAAAGTAATTAAAATATATAAATCCTAAAAGTAGTCTTTATTAATTCGTTTCAAACAGTAAAGACCGTAAATAAAAAAAGGCCCTCATAAGAGGACCCAAATCGACATGATTATATGATTAAAAAAACTACTGGTTTGTGGACGATAAGTCCAGATTCTTTACTGCATCAGAAATTTCATATCCAAGACGGAGGCCTTCTTCGCAGTCCATACTCATATGCACGCCAAGTGGAACTCTTGAGAAGGCATTTTCATAGGCCATTTGCTCAAAAGTTTGATAAGTCCTTGGAGTACCAACAAATTCCGTCCTACCCTCATGCGTCCTGTCGGTAAAATCTGTTGCATTGCCGAAAGTATCGATGAACAAGCCTCCCGCTGCAGAAGCGAAAGTCGAGTGACCTGATGGATAGCTTGGAAAACTAGGGTTCGGCCAGAAAACGAGTCGAAATAGATTGGTCTGATAATCTGGATCAATAAACTCATGGATAAAGACATTGGGCCTCATTACCATAAACTCATATTTGTACTTCCAAGCTGCTACGGCAGCATCATTCAAGGCAAAACCCAACTTCAAGAACAAAACCAAAGATTCATCAAGACTTAGGTTATACTGCTCGATCAACTGATTCGCGATAGACACTTGTCTTACTGGAGGGCTCATCATTAGGCCTTCTACGTCATCACTCCAGAATTCAGCAATCCATAGTTGTTCTCCATTCTCTTCTCTGGCAGCATTATTGGCATTGTAAACCTCCATCATCTGCTGGAAATACTCACTCTCAGGGTCTTCACTATAAGTTATTGGGTCTACAGCTGTTGTTTCTTTTGGCTTCACCACAAAGGTTCTAACCGACTCCCAATAAGGAAATAATGCACGTTCCGGGTCGGCTGAGTATGTCCAAAAACCTTCTCCTGTTGGCGGTTCATAGGAAGTCGGTTGGGGTTCAAGTATTTGTTCCTCCGCATCTTTATCTGTTTGACTATAGTCAATCACTTGCTCAGCAATGTACTGACCCCAGGCCTTTGAATCCTCTATAACCTCCTCCGTCAGTCCCGTTGATAACGTATTTTCAAACTCGGTTTCTAGCGCATTGATTGCACTGGTTCTATCATCTGTTACATTGATTAAGAAATGCTCAATTACCTGGGCAAAGCACGTGTTGAGTGCAAGTCTAAAGCTGATCTCATCAGCCATTTCACTTTGTCTGATTCGCAAACCATCCAGTCTGTCTTCGTTGGAAGTGTTGTCAGTCATACCCGGTACCACCGTCTCGTATGCTGCTAAATAGATATAAGCTGTTGCTCTGGCCGAAGCATTCGGCCTCCCCGCAGAAAATCTTTCAAGTTCTAAGAAGAGATCCGTCCAGGCACGTGCTAACTCATTACCTTCTAAAGACAAATCCTCGTTTGTCTCGCCTACTGTAGTTTCAATATCCAGACCATCTTGATTATCGCAGCTTTGAAATGCTACGGCTAATATCATGATCAAGTAGATTAATTGGTTTTTTGCCTTCTTCATTCGTTTTGTCCGTTTAGGGTTAAAAAATTGATTTGCCTTCGGCTGAGTGAGTACTGCTCTGTGGTGAACTCAGGAATGCAACGGACATGGGTGAGGCTTACCCAACCACCTTTTATTAAATTTCTGGATTTGGAATTCGCCAACACTGTCAAAAATCTAGTTGCTGATGTTATCTTTAACAACTATGAATAAATGGCTCACACTTCTTCTCTTAACTCTACTTTATATTCCAGTCTATTCACAATCGGAGACTACATATATTCCATATGTGGCTTACTGGGAAGTCGGGGATGAGTACAATTTTTCTGTTTCCAAAGTCAAGGAACAGTGGAAGGAGGATAATAGAATTAAACTTGACTCATCTACTTATAATGCTCAATTCAAAGTACTCCAAGCTACGGATTCCTCATATTTAATCAGTTGGACTTTTGAAAATCAGCTTCCACCGGAATTGAACTTGCCTGAGTCTTTAAAGGAACAAATTGCTGGCTTCACGAACATGCAAGTCTCATATGAAACAGATGAACTCGGTACGTTCGTAGGCGTTCAAAATTGGGAGGAAATCTCTCTTAAAACTCAAGCACTTTTCAATGAAGTAATCAAACTAACGCAGGATGTACCAGATAGCGACATAAGTAATGAAAAACTAGAAGCAGCGATGGCACCCTTTATCAGCATTTATTCATCTAAGGAGGGTATTGAACGTTTAGTTTTGGGAGAGCTACAGTACTTTCATTATCCTATGGGCGCAGAATTTGCCGTCAAAGACACCTTGCACTATCAGGACTTACTTCCAAATATGTTTGGGGGAACTCCCATTCGAGGAGATGCGAGAATCTACTTTGAAGAAGTTGATTTAGAGAACTCGACTTCACTAATGATACAGCAAATGACCCTAAATCCAGAGGATACAAAAAACACCCTGCTGGATGTATTTAAAAGAATGAACCTGGAGGAAAATGAAATTGAAAAGGCACTCGCAAACTCAGAGTTCAACATAACTGACATCAATAAATATGAATTCTACTTTTATCCATGCGTACCGATTAAAATCGAAACAAAAAGGACTAGTATTATCAATATCGACTCAGAAAAGGGCAAAAGGATTGATCGAACAATCATCAAGCTCATCGACTAAGCAAGAGCCAATAAACTCATTCTGCATAAAGACCCTCCACGCACGAGAAAGTTATCTGCACTCTACTCACTTCTTAGGCTTTTTACCGGATTTGACACTGCAGCTACTCGTACCTGCCAACCGACAGTCAGTAGACCAATAACAAGTACTACCAAAAAGCCTGAGAGTAACTCCACAATGCCAACAGGAGCTCTTTGCCAGAAGTTATTTAGCACTTGGTTTTCAACTATCCATAGCGTTATGGGAATGGCTATTATAGCAGCGAGTACTATTAATAGGAAAAACCCTTTGGATAGAAGAATTGCCAAGTTCTTTGCGTTAGCTCCCAATACCTTGCGAATACCTATCTCCTTCATGCGAGTTTCTATATTAAACACGGCCATACCCAATAGCCCCATGGTTGAAATAGAGATGGCGATGACAGCTAAAAATGAAATGACCTTATAATTGCTTCTTTGGTACTTATAACTTTCAGAAATTTTGTCTTCGTAATAGGCCGCTGTAAATGGATGAACAGGATCCTGAAGTGCATAAATGCTTTCCAGCTTGGTGAGTGTTGAAACAACATCTTGACTATTGACTTTCAGGTTCAATACCTTATAGTCCATCAGTCTATTGGTTTGAATAAAAGCCATTGATTCGATAAACCTCTTAGTCAGTCCTATGCTTACCGCTTCCTTAAAAACGCCTTGAATCCTCACATTGGTCCCATTGTAAACAAGCCGTTTTCCCAGCGCTTCCTGCGGATTTCCCAGCTCCAGTTCTTTGAGCATGGCTTCATTCACAATGATTGAATTCGGTGAACTACCAGCACCTAAAGGCGAGGTAAAGTTGGTGCCGGCAATCATCTCTATCTTATGCATCGGGATATACGTCTCATCAATGTAGTTGATCAAAGACAGTGCTCTATTGCCCATCCCTTCCGTGAAAATCATTCCTGCATTAAGGCCATCGCCCCCTACTCCCAACACCCATGAAGACTTAGAAACATCACTCACTTCCGATATTGCAGCAAACTCATTTGCCAAAACATCAGCGTACTCACCATGAAGATCCACTGTGAGGATATCGTTAGTCTCATAGCCCAAATCATAGTCCAATGTATACTGATATTGATCGTTGATCAGAACGGCACACATGATTAAACCAATAGATAAGGCGAACTGAAAAACGATAAGAACCTTTCTTAGTCTTGCACCCGAAAGGCTCTTTGAAACACCTTCTGCCTTAAAGGCATTGCCTGCCTTGAGTTTGGAATGAAAAACCGCAGGCAGCACCCCGGCTACAATTCCGATTGCTATCGCAAAAAGGATGAAATAGAAAATATGCCAAGCGCTAATCGCCAATTCGAACATGTCAAATCCACGAGCGGAAGGGTTTGGTAAGGATAAAAACTGTGGCCTTATCAGCGCAAATAGAAAAACTCCAACCACCAATGCTAGCAGCGACAAAACGATCGCCTCTACAACAAACTGACTAAAGACTTGAAAACGACTAGCCCCAACGACTTTCCGAACACCTACTTCCTTTGTCCTTCTCAAAGCCCTTGCAAGAGATAAGTTTGTATAATTAAAACATGCCGAGAGTAGTACAATGACTGTAAGGCCTATCATTACCAGCACTTTGCTTCTCGCGAAAGTCGGACCTGTACTGTGATAGGTATCACTAGTAACAAAATCCCTCATGGGTTGAAGGTTATGCACCAGTGGATTGTCTAGCCTTTCATCATTGAAATCCTTTAGAAAAGCCCTCATTGACTCTTCAACAACCACTGGTTCAACATCATCCAAGAGTAAAAGGTAAACCAAAAGGTTACTGACATAGCCAGGATTTGTTTTGTGCGTCAAGCCCTGCTGTTGCATACTCAGTTCAAGTGTCTTAAGGGAAACTAACGCTTCAAAACGGAGATGAGAATTAACAGGAGGATCTTCCACCACACCTGATATGATACCATTTTCAAAGTCCGGTTGGGCAAGTCTTCCATTCTGAAGATAGCTATTCATTTCAGCGGTAATTATCTCTCCAATTGGATCTCTATCACCAAATAATTTCTTGGCAGCAGTCTCGGTTAGTACCACCTGTCCAGGCTGAGACAATGCAGTTTCACGATTACCCTTGATCATTTGATATGAGAAAACATCGAAGAATGATTCACCTGCATAGTGACAACTGATCGGTACGGCTTTTTCTTCGGTACCTAAATCCAGTTCGACAGGGCTATTGGTCATGACCAAAACGTTCTCTACTCCTGATACTTGAGTAGAAAGGAGATCCGCTATGAAATAGGAACCTGTGGCTTGTCTTACGATAACACCCCGATCCCCCTGTTTTTGAGTGGACGTGACCCTGAAAATGTGATCCTTATTCGCATGAAAATCATCAAAAGACGAAAGCTCTTGAATAAGGATTATCATCAGAATACCTACCGACATACTTATGGCCAAACCTGAAATGTTGATAGCCGAAAAGAGGGCATTGTTCCTTAGACTTCTGACCGAGGTTTTAAAATAATTTTTGAACATTCCGTATTGATTAAGTTTTTGACTGCCTCCTAGTTTTTTGAGTGACCAAGGCTTTATGAAGTTGATGACGTGATATGCGTAGAAGATTCGTTGCTGCCATTTGGGTTTTGTACTTAGCTCTTCTCTATACTCCGCCAAATCACCCAGGATCTCCTCCAGGTATTCCTCCCGGCAAAGTGTAGCAAGTAGTTTTTCTGAAAATTTCACCGATTGCTTCTTCAAACTACTTTATGAATTATTGCTAATTGAAAGCTCTGGGATTTTCATCCAAAGGCTAATTTTTAAATCACGGCTTCTTTCCAGTGCACGCGTACCAGAGGCCGTCACAGTGAAGATGCGCTTTCTACGGCCTCCCCTAACTTCAGTGGCATCACTCATATGAGATTCTACAAAGCCCTTTTTCTCAAGGCGATTTACTGTACCGTGTACTGCACCAATAGTCACCGTCCGACTGGCTTGTTCCTTTAAGGCTTTGCGAATAGCGAAGCCATAAGCCTCGTCTTTAAGCATTACGACAAGCAGCAAAATCAACTCTTCAAGCTCACCCAGGTGTTCCTTTTCCATCTATATGATATATTTAATAGAACTAATATACGAGACAAATTTATATTAGTTATACTTTATAGAGCAAATAACTTGGTTATGAACAAAATCAGTGATCAGGGCCTACTTACCGTGACCACAGATTAGGAAAAACTGCCGGGGTCCTTTTCTTGTAGGCTTGGAAGGCTGCATTGTCTTTGTATCGCCTTTCGAGCATGGGAACTCCAGAGACTTTCAAGAGCAAATAGGTGATTAGAATTGGGCTTATCAAGCCAGTCCAGCCGTTTGACACATTCAATACGATCAGTCCAACTCCAAACCACATTAGGATCTCACCAAAGTAGTTAGGGTGACGTGAGTGCTCCCATAGTCCTGATTGTATGATTTGATCTTTGTGTGTCTTTTTCTTTTTGAATCGCGCTAGCTGATAATCTCCAACAGCCTGCCAATAGAAGCCAGTCAGCCAAAGAGCCAATCCAAAACCAGCTAAAAAATTAAGTTCGCTCCCGTAGGCTTGACTTACTATTATAAGAGGCGTGCTTATGATCAGCAAGAGCAACACTTGCAACAGGTATACCTGCAAGTAGGAACGCCAATAGAAATTACTCCCCCACTCCTCTCGCCATTTTTTGTAGCGAAAATCTTCTTTCTTTTTCAGGTTCCGTAAGCCGATGTAGATACTAAGTCTGAGCCCCCAAATGATTACAACACCATAGGCCAGATCAGCTACCTCACTGCGCATTTGAGTAAGGTATAGATAGACGCAGAGTCCAACGTATCCCAGACCCCAGGCCACATCAGCGATGTCATTCCTTTTAACTATGATAGAAACGATAAACCAGAAGCTAGCGTAAGCCAGGCCTAGTAGCAATAAGTCAAGCACGACTTGTATCATGCCATTAGCCAGTTAGTGATATAAAAGCCCGCTGTACTTACTGAAGCTGTCAGCACAGAACCCCAAATGATATCAATAAAAACTATGCGAATCGGCCAGCCTCTCAAGGTGGCCAGGTTGGTCAAATCATAGGTGGCATAGGTAAAAAAGCCAAAGAGAGCACCTTTCAAAATGGCCTGTTCCAAAGAGCCAGCTTCTACTGAAGGCACTATGGCAAAGTAGAAAATACCCACTATGAAGATCAGGTAGAAGATGATGGCAGCAAACCAATTCACCTTAGGTGCCAGAAGTCTTCTCAAATACTTATTGTAAAGGTTCTTCGCAATGACACCCAGCCATAGGATATCAATGGCAAAAAACACCACCGTTGTGAGCAAATAGGCTTTAAGTAATAGCGAAAACGACATAAATACTTTTAAAACTAACGCTTCAAAAAGGCTATTGTTTAAGTCCTAGACGAACGCAACCACTATCTACTCATAACGCAAGGCTTTTACAGGGTTGGCATTTGCAGCCCTTAAAGCATGATAAGAAATAGCTGCAAGGGTAAAGAGGAGACAAACCAGAAAGGTAAAACCGATGGGTAGCACTGTCAATTCCGTGCGAATACTAAAATCACTCAGCCAATTGTTCGACATGTAATAACCGATTGGTCCAGCGATGGCAAAGGCTACAACCAAAAGCACTAGGAACTGCTTTGATAATAGATTCATGATGGTTTCAACTTTGGCTCCACTAATTTTTCGAATAGCAATCTCTTTTTTGCGGACTTCGGTTGTAAATGAAATCAGACCTATAACCCCTAGAATTGTGATCAGCATAGTGATCATGTTGAGCACAGCGAGCAACTCTTGAAAGGTTTCTTCCTTGGCGTAGAGCCTATTTAATCGATCCTCCAAAACCTGAAATTCGAATACCTGATTGGGAAAATGTCTTTCCCATAAGTTGCCTAATTCCGGAGCAAAGGTCTCGGGGTTTTCGAGTTCTAAATTCACGAAAACCCTCATCTCGGGTATGCTACGGGCATCCAAGAAGATAATCAATGGGTTGATGGTATTGTAAGCCTCTCCTGGCTTAAAGTCACTGACCACACCAATCACATCCCACTCGTCAACCACTTCACCTTGTCGATCCCTCGAAAGGTATTTTACTTTCAGCGGATTATCATTCCACTCATATTGGTTCATAGCCGCTTCGTTGATGATTACCCCTCTTTCCGAAGGTTTATGTTCATTGAAGTCACCCCCAGCTATATATTGAATTCCCAAGCTTTCAGCAAAACCAAAACCCACACTTATGGCAGCAAGGTTGGCATTTACCTCCTCGCCTTTTGGGCTTTTCATGAGGTAACTCCCTACTCCAAAGCCAAATGTCAAATCGACTGTGCTCTTAGCTGCTCCTTTGACTTGAGGATACTCCTTCAACTCACTCAAAAAAGCATCTACCGACTTTAATGCTCCCTGATCATCAGGCAATGTCAGTTCTAGCATATTTGACTTATCGAAACCCACATCGCGCTGTTTGGCAAAGTTGATTTGCTGACCGATCACAAAAATCCAGATCATCAGACTACCCGCAATCGCATATTGAAACACGATCAAGCCTTTTCTCAGCCACCCTCTTTTGCCAATACCGGCAGCGCCAGGCTTCAAAGCCATGAGCGGCTTAAAACGAGTCAAATAGAGGCTGGGATAGAGCCCGGCCAGAATCCCCATTGTCAAACTAAGGAAGAATACACCTGCCAGTTTTCCGACCGAAAACAAATCCGACACGTGCTTTTCAAGTCCTGTGATTGTTGAAAAATAAGGAAGTAGCAAAACAGAAATGAGCATGGCCACAAGCCCTGCTACAAGGGACAGAAGTATAGCCTCGGAAAGGAACTTAATGACTAAACTGCTCCTGGAAGAACCAAGTGATTTTCGAATCCCCACTTCACTGGCACGTTCCATGGCTGTGGCAGTTGATAGGTTGACGTAGTTAATACAAGCCATCAGCATGAGAAAAATCATAATGGTACTCAAAACCTGTAGATTCCTTTGGCTGCCGTGTGGATAGGGTTCTCCGAAGTATTCATCGGCTAGATAAATCTCTGTTAAAGGCTGTAAGTGAAGCTTCACGGTGGCGGTTGGGCTAATTCTCTGACGCATTACTTCTGCTAAATACTTGTCACTAAAATCAGGCATTTTATCGCTAAGCCCCTCCACATCATTCTGCTCATCCAATAAGACATAGGTATAAGATTTTCGAAGCCAATTGATCAATTCCCGTTGATCGAAATAAGTACTATAAGAAATCAGTGCCTTGAAGGGTAAATGGGTTTTCTTATTCAAATCCCTTATCACAGCTGTCACCTTTGCATCCATCGGTGGCATGACACCTGAATAAGTGAGTGTCTCTCCTACAATATCAGTCCGGCCAAAAAGCTGTAGGGCAATTGATTCCGTTAACACCACCGTATTAGGCGCTGTCAAGGCCTTTTCCGGGTCACCATACAGTACCTCCACACTAAACACATTGAAAAAATCAGGGTCTGTGACAAAGAAGTCAGTGGATTCTATGGACACGTCTCCCTTAGCAAAGGTGTTTGTTGCACCAATACGTCTCAATCGGGTCTTCTCAATTACCTCTGGAAAATCAGACTTCATGGTAGGACCAACGGGTTGACCTATGTCTGCCTGAGGAATATGAATACCATCGTGTTTAACGTCAAAGATCACCCGATAAATGCGATCGGCATTATCATAATGTTGATCATAACCACTCTCATTCTGAACATACATCCAAATCAGCAATGAAAAGGAGATGCTCACCGCTAAACCCAGGATATTCATTATGGCATAAGACTTACGCTTTTTGAAGTGGCGCAGTGCCACCTTGAAGTGGTTGGGTAGTTTGGAGATTAGACTTGCCGAACGCTCCCAGGGTGGCTTTCCTTTCGGGTTCACTGCCCTGGCCTTATAAAACTCAGTTGCTATGTCCTTGAGCGAGCCCGCCATCTTTTCAACAGCCAGATGGAAGGCCGACTTTTCATCATGTCCCTCCTCCATCAGGGCATCAATTCGATCCCAAAGGTTTGCTTCTAATTCTTCAATCTCTCCAGGCTCAAGCCCCTGTTGTGCCCTGAGTTGATTCGACCAATTTATAATCTGTTGTTTTAAATTAAATTTTTCCATATCAGCCTAAATCAAGTGTTAGATTTCCATCCCAAAGACGATTCAAAGCAGTGTTGACATTATTCCACTGAGACTTGGCTGCCTCTCGTTCTTCTTTGCCCTTGGCCGTAATTGTATAGTACTTTCGCTTACGACCATTGTCCAAAACAATCCACTCCGAAGAAATCAGACCGTCCTTTTCCATCCGATGGAGTACAGGATACAACATGGCATCAGTCCATTCCAACTCCCCATTGGAGAGTTGTTCAACATGTTTGATGATTTGATAACCGTAGCTCTTACCATGAGATAAAATGGAGAGCACAAGGGGTTTAGTAGAGGCAGCGACCAGTGTTTTATAAGCCATAATTTCTATACATAATGTTATTAGGTAAATATACCTAACGACACTATGTATAAAAGGTTATGAATTTTTCACAGCAACGCTGATCTCAGCCAAAAATACACGGATCAATCTATGCCTTGGCTCTAAAAAGACCGATAATCACCTTCTAAAAACTGATTTGCTTCTTCCTCATCGAACTTAGACGTAGCATTGTTCCAGTGTAGGGTTTTGTTAGGAAACCTACCGGCAATAACCCCTAAAAGGATGGTCTCTGTAAGTCGAGCTGCATAAGAGAAGGGTGCTGTGCACTCATCCTTACCCAAACAGGCGTCTACAAACTGGTGGTAGTGCTTATTACTTTCCTTACCATAGTCTTGTGTTGGACTGCCCACATCGGAAAACTTATCGAGATCCAAGTCCACATATTTGCCTTTGACAATATGCCTTGGCAATTGCATAAAGTGAGGTAACAGAAGTCTTCCCTTTTCCCCTACAAACATGGCCCCTTGATCGGGCAACTCCTCATTGTTCGGTAGTCTAAGGTCTTTATGCTTTTTTGGGGCACCTGGACCGTCATACCACACCCACTTGAATTTCTTGGTGGTATAATCCGTAGCAGGGAATCGGTAGGTGACAATGTTGTTTTCAGGGAAGCCAAAACCAGTCGGTTTGCGACACTTGTTCTTGACAGTGTAAGGCACATCCAAGTCCAACGCATTATAAGGCGTGTCGAAAATATGGACGCCCATATCACCCAGCGTTCCGCAACCATAGTCTAAAAGTTTCCGCCAGTTTCCAGGGTGATAAACGTTCTCTTTAAAAGGTCTTTCAGCAGCCGTACCTAGCCATAAGTTCCAATCCAATTGACCTGGAACCGGATCGCTACCCGCAGGTTCTGGACCATCGAAGCCCCAGTTTTTAGGCGACCAGGCATGGACGGTTTTCACCTTGCCGATAATCCCCGATCGGATCAACTCAGTACCCAATTTATAATCATAGAAAGAGTGTACCTGAATACCCATTTGGGTTACCAGGCCTTTGTCCTTGGCCATTTTGTTCATGGCACGGGCTTCTGACACATGATGGGTCAATGGCTTCTGGCAATAAACGGCCTTGTTCATCTCCATGGCCATCATAGAAGCAGGCGCATGGGTATGGTCTGGCGTAGAGACCACCACTGCATCAATACCATCGCTCATTTCTTTGAGCAAAACGCGATAGTCGGCATAGGCCTTCGCTTTGGGAAACATCTTTTGAGCAGCGGCCAGTCGATTGGCATCTACATCGCAGAGGGCCGTCACCTCTACCGCTTCATGTGCTGCCATGGCTTTCAGGTCTTCCATGCCCATACCGCCTACGCCAATGTGGGCGGTTCTTAATTTATCGGCATTAGAAAAGGCCCAAGTGGATGAGGGTAAAATACTTGCTGACGTCATCAGGGCCGCCTTTTTTAAAAACTCTCTCTTATTCATAATGCCTATAATTTCCTGATTTTGATGTTTCTAAACCACAGTGGACTATCATGATCCTGAAGACCTATATATCCACTTTTGAACTTACCATAGTCTGGAAAATCCTTCCACTTACCTGCCGCCTTTCTCTCCTTCCAGTCCTCAGACCAAGGCACAAAAGACAGAATCTTCTTGCCGTTGAGCCAGTGCTCGGCTAATTCAGGGGTGAACTTAATGGTGGTGGAATTCCATTCTCCTGCAGGCTTGACAATCTTCACATTATTATCAGGGGTATACATGGCATAATCCGCACCGGTCTTCTGCCATTCCTGCAAGGTGGCATTGTTGATTTCTTCCCACTTCAGATCATCGAGTAACTGATATTCTGGAGAGACTTCATAAGGACTGCTATAGCCTTCTTTAGTATGATAAAACACCCCACTGTTACCGCCTTCGGGAATCTTCCATTCTAAATACAATTCGAAATTATCGAACTCTTCTGCAGCATAGATAATGTCCTTTCCACCCGTCCATTCTACTTCCAGTTTCTTTTCGGTATCGAAGGTCAATACGCCATCTTCAATCACCCACTGTGGTGGCATAGTTTCTCCATTGTAGGCCCTCCAGCCTTCCATAGAGGTGCCGTCAAAAAGGTGTATCCAATCGTCCTCATCGGTTGTTGCTTCTGATTTTGTAGCGCTTTGGCAAGCCGAAAGGCAAAAGACAGCCAGCACAACCATGGATAATATGTTAAGCTTGAATTTGGTGATCATATGCTAGTCTTCTTTAGTGATAGGTGTGATTTTGATATTGCGCCAGCGGACTTTGATACCGCCTCCGTCATGAATTTGCAAGGCTATCGAGCCTTTGCCCTCCCCGATCTTTTCATCTTCCAGATGGATCATTTCGGTGCCATTTAACCAAGTAGTAATAGACGGACCGACAGCCCGAATCTTCATGGTATTCCACTCCCCCATTTTCAGGGCCTTGTCTTTTTCTGGTTCCGGCTGAATCAACCAACCCCGACCGTAAGACTCATAGATTCCACCTGTATGGCTACCGGGAGGAGCCACCTCCGCCTGCCAGCCACTGACTTTTGTGCCCTCGACAGTAGAGCGAATAAAGACTCCGCTATTCCCATTAGCTTCTTGCTTAAACTCCAGAGTCAATTCAAAATCGTCATAAAAGTCATTGGTAGACAGGTAACCGTATTGAGCGCTAGGTCCGCTTTCGCAGATGAGTTCGCCATCTTCTACATACCATTTTTCTTCTCCGTGATTGGTCCAGCCCTCCAGGTTTTTCCCATTAAAAAGGTTGATGGATTGGTCTTGAGAAGCGCAGTTAGTGCAGAGCGGCCCCAGACAGGACAGCCATGCGAAATAAAAAAGTCGTTTCATACCGTTGATGCTTGTTCTAAGATAAGCATTCAATAGGAAATGATATGCCGCTTATCAAAATGGCTATTTATAGGGATTGTATTAGTCACATCAAGTTTCTATCTCACAAAACATCTTTAGAACGCTTAAAAAGAACAAATGACTGAGATTCCTAAACTGTTACTGAATAACATAAAGAACAAAAATGTAATTCTTTTTTTAGGTTCTGGTTTCCTATACAATGCCGAGCACCCAAACGGCAATAAAGCCCCATTAGGTAATGATTTAGCCAACATATTATCAGAAAAATTTTTATCAGGAGAATACAAAAATAGTCCACTCACGTATATCTCAGACCTAGCAATTTCAGAAACGAGTCTGTTTGATGTTCAAAACTTCATTGCAGATCTCTTTTATGAGTATGAACCCAGTGAAGCTCATTGTATTTACTCAACTTTACCCTGGAAATCAATATTTACTACCAACTACGATTTGATTGTAGAGCGAGCATACGGCTCAAACCCCAATTCCAATGCACAGGACATATCTGTTGTTTACAGGAACACTCCAGAACCACAGATTTTTAAAACCCCTAATACGCTCCCTTTTTATAAACTTCATGGTTGCATCTCTTATATAAATGATCAAGACTTACCACTTATACTTTCTACGGAGCAATACGTTACTCACCAGACAAATAGAGATCGACTTTTCAAGAAACTCGAAGAGCAGTCTCTTGATTATCCAATTTTGTTTATTGGATATAGCAATCAAGATCATAATATCAGATCTGTCCTAAAAAAACTTGAAGCAATAAAGGATGGCCGACCTAGGTCTTATATGGTCGCACCAAATTTTACAGATGCAGAAATCAGATATTGGAATGAAAGGAAAATTACTCCTATTAAATTAGGTCATGAAGATTTTATCAAGAGTGTTGATAAAGAGATTAGTCAATCAGAAAGGGCTCTTGCAAAGCTAAAGACCGATACAGAACGACAAATTTATAGCAAATTTACAATCAGTCATGAAGAGTTAATTCCAAGTGAGAGCCTTGTGAATTTCCTTGATTTTGAATCAGAGTTTATTCATGACAATTTCAAGATTGGTGACTCTTCCGCTATAACTTTCTACAAAGGCTTTCTTAACAATTGGGATCCAATAATTGGGAAGTTGGACGTAAGAAGACAGATCGAAGACAGAATTCTGACAGACATTACGTTGGAAGACACATATCAAGATGATATTAAAAGTTTCACCTTCCTAATCAAAGGGTATGCCGGGTCTGGAAAAAGTGTACTTCTTAGAAGATTGGCATGGGAAGCGGCCGTGACTTTAGACCGACTGGTAATCTTCATGAAACCCAATCAAACTTTGCGGTCTGAACCGATAATTGAGTTACATAATTATGTAAAAGAGAGAATCTATCTGTTTATCGACAATGCAATTGAGCACCAAAACTCAATAGTCGAACTTATTAAGATGGCAAACAGAGAAGGAGTCCCTTTATCTATTATAACAACAGAAAGACATAATGTATTTAATGACGAAAATGTAATGTTCAATTACATCACTCAAGATTATGACCTTGGGTATCTCAAAGATGAAGAAATAGACAGTCTTCTAACTAAGCTCGAAGAAAACGATTCCTTAGGCCATCTTGTTTCAAAATCAAAAGAAGATAGAAAAAAAGAATTAGAAGAAAGGTCTGGGAGGCAATTGCTAGTTGCTTTGTATGAAGCTACGGGCGGAAAGCCATTTGAAGACATAATTCTTGACGAATACAATGGCATTACTAGTGAAGAGGCGAAATCTTTATATGTAACCGTTTCTGTATTTCATAGATTAGGCACAAAAGTGAGAGCAGGTCTGGTCAGTAGAATTCATGACATCAATTTCAATAACTTCCAAGAAGAACTATTTAAACCTCTAGAATTCATCGTGTTTGATGAAAAAGACTATTACCTAAATGACTTTACCTATTCAACCCGGCACCCATTCATTGCACAAATAGTATTCGAACAAGTTTTACAGAAAGAGCAAGACAGGTATGATGAATATGTTAGGATATTGAGGAACATTAACATTGATTACAAAAGTGATTGGACAGCGTTCTTAGATATCACTAACGCTCGCAAATTGAATGAAATTTTCAATGACCCAATTAGAGTCAGGAACATTTATGAGATAGCAGAGGAACTAAGCCCTGAAGATCCAAAATTGATTCAACAAAAAGGTATCTACCAAATGATCTCTGATTCTGGCAACCTTTATTCGGCCCAAAAGCTTCTCAAAAAAGCGAATACACACTCACCCGAAGACCCTATGATTTCGCATTCACTTGCTGAAGTTTCACTGAAGAAAGCTGAGAACACAAATATTTCAATCGAAAAAACTAAGTATCTAGATGAAGCCGAGAAATTATGCCGATCCATAATAAAGAAATTTAAAGACCAATCATATAGCTATCATACGCTGCTAAAAATATACTTTTTGAAGTTCTCAGATGCTCTTCAGAATAGTACTGCTATAACAGTAGAGAAGAGGATGAAGGATTTTGAGAGAATTCTAAATGAGGCAAAACAAACGTTCCCGGGACATGAGTTCATATTAGAGTTGGAGGCCAAGTTTAATGAAGCCTTGGATAATGAACCAAAGGCTATGGAACTACTAGAGGAAGCTTATTCATCTAATAAAGCTAGTCCGTATCTCGCAATAAGATATTCAAAACTATTGCAAAAAAACATGAAGCTTGATGATGCCATAAGTATTTTAAACTCGACACTCGAATTAAATCCAAATGATAGAGATGTGAATTACCAAATGGCTACTCTCATCAGGGAAAAAAGCCCAACAGATTATGACTCTTATACTTATCTATACCGAAGGGCCTTCACTAAAGGAGACACACGGTATGAAGCTCAGTTTTGGTACTCAAGGTCTGAATATCTTAACGGAAACTTTAATAAAGCAAAGGAGATCTTTGGAGACTTATCCACCGCTCGTATGTCCCCAAGTGTCAAAAACAAAGTACGTGGTGTAGTTAACTCTGAATCAAATAAAATATCGTACAAAGGTGTCATAGTGAAACAAGAAGCAAGCTATGCTTTTGTACGAAGGGATAAGTATGGTGATGACATTTTTTTATATAGGAGTCCAAAGATCCATGACTGGCACCTTTATAAAGTCGGTTCACACGTCAAGTTTAATTTGGCCTTTAATTATAAAGGAACAATTTGTATTAATCTGAAACTGGTCTAGCAAATTTTCTTGGTTTGTTTTACCTCTCTCAAACACACTCAAACCAACCCCTGACATATTATGTCATATCTTGTGCGCAACTTGACGCATAAAAACGATGAACCACCTTTCAAGATTATTATCAATACTCACCATACTTAAGTCCAAAAGAGTGGTCACGGGAAATGAGTTGGCTAAAAAGTTTGAGGTAAGTCTTCGAACCATTTACAGAGATATTAAAAAACTGGAGGAATCCGGTGTACCCATTGTCACCATTGAAGGCAGAGGCTATTCCATAATGGATGGTTATGTGGTTGCCCCAATCATGTTTGATGAAATGGAAGTGAATGCCCTTGTCACCGCGGAGCAATTGATTGCCAAGACCAATGATGACTCGCTGATTCAGCACTTCGGACAGACCTTGGAGAAAATTAAGTCGGTCTTTAAGGGCAGCCTGCTCTCCAAAAGTGAAATGCTGGAAAGCAAGATGCGTGTGATCAAACTCAATCAAGATCCAACCAGAACCTCCTCTCTTTCTCATATCCAAATGGCGATCATCAACTTTCAAATGATCGAGATGACATACCAGGCCAAAGACAAGGAACCCACCTGGCGGAAAATTGAACCTATGGCCGTTTACAGCTTTAATGACAACTGGATTGTCTTGGGATGGTGTCATTTGAGAGAAGACTATAGGGCCTTTAGACTGGACAGGATACAGCATTTTCAAATCCTGGACGAAACCTTCGAGGACAGGCACTTTGATCTGGCCCAATATTTTGTGAGATGTTCAGAAATTGATTATGACCCCTGACATATTCTGTCATAATCGACTTTTAGGTTTGTAACATCATCAAACAAAAATCATCAATTATGACAACACAAGAAGTTGCAACACAATGGGCAGAATACTGCCGCACAGGTCAAATGGACAAAGCACAACAAGAACTTTACAGTAAGGATTGTGTTAGCCTAGAAATGGAAGGTGCTCAAGGCTTTCCTCAAAGGGTTGAGGGCATTGAAGGCATTGCTGAAAAAGGTAGACAATGGGAAGGTATGGTCGAAGAATTCCACGGTGTGGAAATCGAAGGCCCTATAGTAGCGGGTAATCATTTCACAGCCACAATGAAAATGGACATCACCATGAAAGGCCAACCTAGAGGAATCGATGAAGAAATTGCTTTGTACAGAGTCGAAAACGGCAAAATCGTATCTGAGCAATTCTTTTACGCTGTATAGGCAATAGAGGCCTCCTCTCGGAATGACGAAAAGAATGGAGAAAGGAGGAGCACAAGAAGATTCCGGATCAAGTCCGGAATGACGCCCCCCTTTTTACCCTGAGGAGACGAAGGGACTTGTCCATTAACACAAGTTCCCTCGATAAACTCGGGAAAGGAAGGCTAGTGGAGAAGGTCCCTGCCCAAAATGACAGAAAAACCCCCTCCGCCCTTCGGGCACCCTGCCTTTGCCGGCAGGCAGGCTCCTCAAGAGGAGGACAACACGTCACTCTGAGGTAAAGCTTATCCGCGATAGCGGGATATGCTGACGAAGCCCGCCTGCGGTAGGCAGGGAGTCTCCCAAATAAAAGTCGGAGATTCTTTCGGTCGGACCCTACTTGCCGCAGGCAAGCTCCCTCAGAATGACGAAAAGAATGGGAAGAGGAGGAGCACAAGAAGATTCCGGATCAAGTCCGGAATGACGTCCTTTTTTACCCTGAGGAACGAAGGGACTTATATTCAAGGACTAGTTCCTTCGCTACACTCAGGATAGAAAGGCTAGGAGGCCTCCTCCGCCTTTTAGGCACCCTGCCTTTGCCGGCAGGCAGGCTCCTCCAAGGGAGGAGGACAGGCTTAGCCATATTCAACAATATATTTGCGTTACTATTGTCCCCCGCTGCTCCTTCGCTGAAGCTTCTGCGCAAGCGTGGCGAGGGTTAGGGGGTGGATATGTCCGAACTTGTCCTTAAAGCTATCGAGAGCTACCTTTGCCAACTATATGCCCAAAAGCCTAGTCATCAGACCTGTAAGAGTCGAAGAAGCCCCACTACTTAAAGAGATTGGAGAAACCACCTTTCGTGAGACCTTTGAAGCCCAGAATACGGAGGAGAATCTTTCCGCTTATTTGGCCAAAAGCTTTGACTTGGTGAATGTACAGACCCAATTGACCTCTCCTGATTCAGAATTCTTTTTTGCTACTATCGGTGAAGAAATTCTGGGCTATTTGAAACTCAACAGCTCTGATAGAGGCTTAGAAATTGAGCGGATTTATGTTCGACAATCAGCTCAGGGCAAACGCATCGGCAAGACATTGTTCGACTTCGCTTTAGAGACTGCCAGATCTAGAAAATCAGAGTGGCTTTGGCTGGGTGTTTGGCAGGAGAATATCAAAGCCATAGAATTCTACAAACGTCAGGGTATGGAAGTGTTTGATACCCGTACCTTCCAGTTGGGCAGCGATCCGCAGGATGACTTTTTAATGCGTATGCGGATTGGTTAAGGACCTCCTCCGCCCTTGCGCCTTTGCTATAGCTTCAGCGTAAGCGTTTGGGTACCCTACCTGCGGTAGGCAGGTTCCTCCAAAGGAGGGCTAGAAGATTCCCCGCCTGCGATAGGCAGGCGGGTCAAGCCCGGAATGACGCTCCCTTTTTACCCTGAGGTAACGAAGGGACTTATCGTAAAGAACAAGTTCCTTCGCTTCGCTCAGGATGGAAAGATTGGGGCTGTCCTCCTTCTTTGGAGGAGGACAGTTTATTATGCGAATCTTCATTGTTTAGGTCCCCCGCTGGCGGGGGTTAGGGGGGTGGATATAAAAGCCTCCTCCGCCCTTCGGGCACCCTGCCTTTGCCGGCAGGCAGGCTCCTCCAAAGGAGGACATAAACGTTACTTCACCCGTTTCAAGATCCAGTCTGAAATCAACTTCAGAGCCTTAGGATCAAAGGTCTCTTCGATATTATTATACTCTTTCATCGCACCAGTTTCGGCAGTTTGAAACATATGATTGAGTCCTTCTAAGGCAATGATCTCAAAGTCCTTGTTCTTCCCCTTTTCCAAGGCAGCCTTGATCCCAGCCTGATTCACATCTGCCACTACTTGTAAGTCCAGCGTACCATTCAAGGATAGCACTGGGCATTCCACCAACTCCAGCATCTCCGCAGGGTTATAATTCATAAAGTACCTGACCCAAGGCGTTGTGCGAGCCTCTACTAAACTCTTGAGAATTTGATCGCGTTGTGGACTCTGCCCCGCCATCATCTCGAAGAAAGGTGATTGATCATAGTAAGCAGTCAATTCCTTACGCACCTCGGCCACATCTTTATCTGCCGAGGCGATGGTCAATACTTCGGTCATAAAAGCTTTGTAGGCTTCTTCATCTTCCACCGGAAAGCCACGTAGCGTCACTGCCTGAATCAGGTTGGTTTCAAAGCCCGACACGCCTGTTCCGGCAAGAATCACCATAAAGTCGACATCATCCGAATTGGCAGCCACCATAGGCGCGATAATCCCTCCTTCGCTATGACCTATCAAACCAATTTGTTCGTGATCGACGTCCGTTCGCGTTTTAAGATAGGCAATGGCGCTATGAACATCCGTTGCAAAGTTGGCAGTAGTGGCTTCGGCAAAATTACCAGTTGACTCATTCACACCTCTGTCGTCATAGCGCAGCACGGCAATCCCCTGACGGGTTAAGTGATCGGCCAGCACAAGAAAGGTTTTATGCCCATATACTTCCTCGTCCCGGTTCTGAGGGCCACTGCCCGTAATGAGAATGGCTACCGCATGTTGATCACCCTTAGCAGGGAGCGTGAGCGTTCCCGCAAGGGAGACATTATCTTTGGCATTCTCAAAAACCACCTGTTCTTCCTTGTAAGGATATGGCTTCACAGGTTCCTGAGGCCTACTTTTGGCTTTCGCGGCCTTAAACTTCTCTCTGCTTAATACCAAAGGGACTGCATTGGGGCCTTCCATAAATTTACCCTCGATATGGGCACTATCTGGCCTAAAGGTTCCTTTGTATTCAAAGCCCAGGTTCTTTCCATCTATGTAGAGTTCGTTGTCTTCAAAGGTCACTTTTTGGGTCTTGATGCCTTTAAGGTTTTGACTAGGAATATCGAGAATAGCGATCAAACCATCTTCCCCTTCTGATAGGTGAAAGATGAATTGAACTTTGGTGTTGTTACCAACTTCGCCATACCAATCGCCCGTGATATTTTGAGCTGAAAGGCTGAATTGAATTAAGAGTGCGAATATGATTAATTGAAATGATCTCATAACTGTAATTTTTGATTTGAATGGGACGTACTTGTCCTGGCCAAAGCCTTTGCTTCGATTTTTTTTATTTAAGAATGTGGTTGGATTAGAGTTTAGACTTGCTGATCGAACTTGTCTTCAGGTTCTTCATTTTCCATGCTGATAATCTTGTCGCGCATGGCTCTGATATCCTTCTTCTGTGATACATAGAAGGTTCGGTGCTCCCATCGAGCGGCCATATAGGTAACTGCAAAGAAGATAGTCACCAGTAAAATCACCCACCAGGCGGCTCCTGACTCTAAAAGTGATCCCAGTGTTAACAATACTACCGAGAATAAGTAAAATCGACTAGTCTTTGAAAACTTCACCTGATAGTCTGCCGTGGCGATCGCATTGTCCAGATCGCCCACCATGCTGCTGTCAAAGTTGTCCTGCGTTTTGAGTCTTTTATTTCTGATATAAAGAATAAACCCTGCCGTTATATACATCAATACCATCATTAAGGTCCCTGTAATGCTGAACTTGTCTTTGATGATACTTGGCACTAAGACTAAGGTAGCCGCAAATAGATTGGCACCGATAAATATCTTCTCTGTTAAATCGGCCGTTCTTCGGGCCTTGTTTTTCTTTTTGATTACACGATTGTGCAAGGCAGTCTCGTCAATGGCATACATTGCCTGACCATTCTGCGTGTCCCATATTTTTTTCATTTCTTCAAACTCCATGTTAAGTCACTTTTTCTGACTGTTTGGTGAGGTGTTTTTTGATCCTATTGATCCTTACCCCCACGTAACTTTCTGAAATACCCACGATCTTCGACATCTCCTTATAACTAAAACCGTCTAGTAATAAGAGGCACAAAGACCTGTCTACATTATCTAAGCGAGCAATTTGTTCATACAGCCAGTCTAGTCTTTCATCGGCAAAACCCGATTGTTCTGTTAAGACATGTGCCTTCTGATCGATACCTTCTCGCCCCTCCTGATGCTTGCGCTCCTTGCTACTCCATTTGAGAGCAGTGTTAAGTGCTATTCTATACATCCAAGTGGTGACTGCGCAGTCGTTCCTGAATTTTGGGACAGATCGCCAGACCTGAACAGCAATCTCCTGAAAGAGATCTTCCTGGTCTTCCAGGTTAGCACCATAGGCCCTTACTACTTTAAAGAGGATGCCCTTGTGGTCTTTTAACCAGTCATTGAAGACTTGAGATTGTATTTGTTCTGTCATTGAGCGAATTGTCAATAAGTTAGTACTTAGGGACTATCGATTTCTTACAGAAGGGGAGAAAAAAGTTTTAGACCTATCACAAATACCTGAAAAACAAGAGATTAAATCAAACCTCATACTGGCTCTTTCTATTTGTTTGTGTTGAAAATCGAGTCATAGAAAATTCCTCGGGGATAGCCTTTTGGTTAGTCAAATGATCACTAATCAGCTTGCCGATCGCGGGCCCCATCTTAAAGCCATGCCCTGACGATCCTGCCAGCATCAAGGCATTATTTGCCTTAGGCAGCTTATGAATGATAAAGTTACCGTCTCGGGAATTCTCATAAACACAGGTATGATGCTTTAACACGCCTGAACCTTCGAGTTCCGGAAACCTGTTGGACAACACACCACTCATCTTATCAAGAATTTCATTCGTAATTCCCCGATCGCTATGATCTGGGTCGAGGGACCATCTTCTTTCGTCATAAGCAAACTTAAAGCCATGCCCAAAGTGATCGGGAATGCCGTAGTACATCTGGTCTCCTTCCCGGAATTCTAACCAAATAGGTAGATCATTGTAGGCTTCAGGAGCATCGAAATGGTATACTTCATGTCTGGAAACATGAATGTGGTCCTTCATTTCCGGAACCAGCTTTTGAAGCCAAGGACCGCAGGCGAAAACATATTCATCAGCTTGAATAGATCCCCTTTCCTGCAACCTTAAAGATTTGATCTTACCTCCATCGTAATTAATACCGATCACCTCGTCTTTTAAATATTTGCCATCGGCTTCTATAAATTTCTCGGCCACTACACCGCATGCCCTGCTCGCCTCGAGATAAGCCACTTTGGGTTCCCAATAAGCACTGGTGATGTCGGTCAAATTGAATTGGGGATACTTAGACTTCAAGTCATCCATATCTAGCAAATCAAGAGAAAACCCTTTTTCTTTCATTAGAGGAACAGACAATTCGGCATAGGCGGGTGTTATACCTCTAAACATCCATAAAGCACCCTTTTCATGATATAATTGATCATTCCAAGCCCTTGAGTATTCTTCCCATAATTCAAAAGACTGGGCGGTTAGCTCGGTATAGGCTTTACTACCACCATAGGCCAGGCGGATAATCCGAGTTTTGCCCCCACTTCCTGAATCTACATTTCCAGGGCCCTTTTTGTCAATTAGGGTCACCTCAAAGCCAGCCTTTTGTAAGTGGAAAGCCGTCCAGCCACCCCATGCACCTGCTCCTACAACGATTATGGATTTTGACATCTAATGCTTCTCTCTATTTTCATTTCTACCTTTTGTCGAGTCTTTCTGCTTGACCAACCTGCTCCTACTACTTGTCGAGTCTTTCGACCGGAGTTCTGATGAATTTATACAATCTAAACCTTAACTTAATGGTCATTCAACATTGAATCGACTATGGCCAAAACACTTCACTTAGAAAAAGATCTTCAGGAGCTTTTTACAGACCTTCATGCCTCGGGCCTGTGGGCGGATGGGAAAGAAATTTCTGACGCCTTATTAACAGAAGACCCAGCTCAGGTTCTTTTGGCCTACCGGAACCAAAGGGAAAACACCAATTTCGAACTGAAGGCTTTCTTCGATGAACATTTCTCAAAAGCAGTCACGCGAGAGACAAACTATGTAAGTAATACTGAGGCCCCTGTCGCAGAACACATTAACAAACTTTGGAACATTTTGGCCCGAACACCTGAAGAAAAAGAGGCCTATTCCACACTGATACAACTTCCGTATCCGTACATCGTGCCTGGCGGACGCTTCAATGAAATCTACTATTGGGATAGCTACTTTACCATGTTAGGTCTGGCAGTAAGCGAGCGAGTCGATATGATCGAAGATATGGTTAAGAATTTCGCATGGATGATCGAGGAAATTGGGTTTATCCCCAATGGAAACCGAAGCTACTATTTGGGAAGATCTCAGCCTCCCTTCTTTTCGTTGATGGTAGCTCTATTGGCCGAAGAAAAAGATCGATCAGTACTCAATAGATTCCTATCTGCCCTAGAAAAAGAATATAGCTTTTGGATGGAAGGTGCAGATGCATTAACCTCGGAAGCTCCCTCTTACAAACGCGTAGTGTTGATGGATGATGGCTCCATACTCAATCGTCATTTTGACAATATCCCTAATCCAAGAGCAGAAATGTATCAGGATGATGTGGAACTGATCGCTTCTCAGGGAGAGGCAGGAAAACAAACGCTTCTAAATATTCGAGCTGCATGCGAGTCAGGTTGGGACTTCAGCTCTCGTTGGTGTGCTGATTTTGATAAATTGGACACGATCCGTACTACAGAGTTGGTTCAGGTGGATCTAAATTGCCTGCTTTACCATTTAGAGAAATTGATTGCCAGCATCCATCAAGAAAATGGAAATCAGGAACAATGTGAACGCTATATCCAGCTTTGTGAAAACAGAAAACAGGCTATCAACACCTATTTCTGGAACGAGGAAAATCATTACTATTTCGATTACAATTGGGTAGACAAAACCCAAACCAAATCGATCAATGCGGCAGCAGCATTCCCTCTCTTCTTTGAACTTGCCAGTGCCGATCAGGCAAGAGGTGTCGCCAAAATAATTGATCAGGAGCTATTAAAAGATGGTGGTTTGCTTACTACTAATTATGAATCCGGACAACAATGGGACGCACCGAATGGATGGGCACCACTGCAATGGATGGCGATCAAAGGTCTGAGAAACTATGGTCACGATCAGTTAGCAGGCGCTATCAAAGAACGATGGGTTTCTTTAAATGTGAAGGTGTTCAAAAACACCGGCAAATTGATGGAGAAATACAATGTGATGGATACCAATTTACTCAGCGGTGGTGGTGAGTATCCAGTCCAAGATGGCTTTGGTTGGACTAACGGAGTGCTACTCAAACTTCTCTCCGAAGAATAAAGAAATACGATTAAGGATGTAGCGATTGACAGAGTTGGTCGTTATCAAGTCGGAATTATGTAATTTTGATGTTCTTAAAACTATGGTGATGAAAAAGAAACTACTTCTATTATCAGCCCTCGTACTAATTATTTCATGCTCTAGTGGTGAAGATGACAATCCCTTCCAAGTAATTACTGGTGAAATCGAACAGTCTTTTACCATTGACTGGAGAAGTCTGCCATCGAATCAAAACATAGCGATTACCAACCCGGAAAGGATTCAGGAATTGAGGTTTGTAACCATTGCAGATTTTGATGTTCAGGATGCTGATGAGTTTTTAGACCCCACCATCAGTGCTATGTATTATGACATCAGCGGATGGGAAACCGTTAACAGTGTTGGAATTTTTGATGTGACTATTAGCATTCTGGATGATTTTGGATTCCCCACAAGACTTACATCTTTTTCGATTTCGAACTTAGATAATACAGTTACTCTCAATAACAATCAAACCGTTCTATCGAAGGAGGTGATTTTCGATGCTACTAATGGTACTGTAACATTTGACGGCCTGGCAATAGCCAATCGATCATTATTATTAGGCCGGCTTAACATTGAATTAGAAATTGCAGGCAGAAACGTTCTGCTTCAAGCTCCAGACCAATTTGAGCTTACGCTTTCCTTAGATTTGGAAGCGCTTGCTTCTATTAATGAGGAATAAGAAAATTTTGCAGTTTAATCTTTTGACAAAACCTTTACCAACCAAAGAATCAGGTAAAGTCCCAGTCCTGCCCCAAACAAAAAGAAGGCTACTACAAATCCTATTCTGATACTTGACTCCTGGATACCCATTTTTTCACCGAGCCATCCGCATACACCTAAAATCATACATCCAAAATTTAGATGTTCATAATAGTGGTTTTATCCAAAAACTGCAAACCGTATATTAGTCGCTCAACGCATTGATTGGGTCTTTGGCGAGCGCTCTTAAGGTGTGGAACAACACGGCAAGACAAGTGACTGAAGCCAATAAGGCCATTGCGATGACAAAACCATCGATCGGCACATCAATTCTATAAGCAAAGTCTTGCAGCCATAGCTGCGCCAAAAGGTATGCAGAAGGCACAGCTATAAGTAGTGTCACAAAGAGTATAGCGAAGAATTCGCTGTAAATGATACCGATGATATTGCCATGAGAGGCTCCAAATATTTTCCTTAAACCCATTTCTTTAAACCTCTTTTGGACAACAAGGGAGACGAGTCCGAATACACCAAGGGCACCGATTAATACTGAAACGAGCATGGACAGATTGCCAATATCTCCCCATACCTTCTCAGACTGATATAGAGAAGCCAGATCATCTGACAAGGAAGAATACGTAAAGGGTTGTTCGTAAGCCGTCAAATACCATAAATCAGACAGTTGCCTTGCCACCGCATCACCATTCACTCCTTGATATTTAATAATCATAAAATCTTCTAGAGCCACTCCAGGTTGAATCACTAAAGGTTGTATGCGTTTATGGAGTGTTTCATAATTAAAGTCCTGAATTACCCCAACGATCATAAACTTCTGCCCATTATGGTACATCGGTTTACCCAAAGCCTCCAATGGATCACCTAGTTCAAATGCCTCAATCACTGTCTCGTTTACTACCACCGGATTTGTCAGTTCATCCCTGAGGAATTCGAAATCCGTACCGGTTAGTAGACGAATGTCCAACGACTGAAAATAATGATCGTCAATGCTCCCGACATTCATTAGAATAGAATCCAGAGCAGCTGGTTCTGGCTTGTAGTATTTGGCAGCATAAGGTCTGCCTGGTATTGTGCTGGCTCTGGATACGGCTGTCACTCCTGCAATACCCAACACGTTATCCTTGAAGCTTTCATAACCCGTATGAATTCCTCTATCCCGAATAGGCACTACTATAACCTGACTTTGATCAAAGCCCAGATCTTTAGATTTAACGAAAGCGGCCTGTCGGTTAATGGTTACTGCGCCAACAATAAGGACTACAGAAACCACAAATTGAAAGACCATTAAGCCTTTTCTCAAATAACCGATCCTTCCCAGCGTGACTACATTAAGCAAGACATCGGTAAGGTCCATTCTGAGAATAACAATGGCCGGAGCCATTCCTGAAATCACTGCAGTGAGCATGATCAGACCTGCGATCACCGACCAAATTTGCCATTGCGCAATAGGATTCAGGATCAGGTTAGTATCCAACATTGCGTTGAATGGTGTGATCATAAAGTATAGTGCAATCAAAGAGACGACTATAGCAATGGCAATCGTCAGAAAGGCTTCTAGAATGAATTGAAAATAGATATGCTGGGCAAAGGCTCCGGAGACCATTCTCACACCCATCTCTTTGAGTCTTTCCACCGAAGTAGATACAGCAGAATTGATATAGTTGATAGTTGCCAAAATGATCACCACTATGGCAATGATCAATACCACACGCACGAACATGATATCGCTTTGCCCTTCGATCTCAGAAATAGCGTCAGATCTCAAGTGAATATCCAACAGCGGTTGGATGCGAATTCGCTCCTCTGGGAAACGATCCATCAACCATTCTGCATAGCGTGTTTTGAATGATTGAATATCCGTATCCGGTCTAAAATGGATATAACTGTAAAAGCCATTATAACCACCTGTAAGCACGTCAAGGGTCATCACTCTCGGTAGAGTCGGCATGGAAGCCAAAAAATCAAACTCAAAATGCGAACCAACATTCCCAGGGTCCTTTACTACACCGGTCACTTCTAGATCATATTTTAGTTCATACCTTAAAACCCTACCCATTGGGTCCTCATCCCCGAAATACTTCTTGGCCATCTGCTCAGTAATCACCAATGAATTTGGTTCTGAAAGGGCCGTTTCAGGATCTCCAAGAATCAGTTCATATCCAAAAACATCGAAAAAAGAAGAGTCCGCAAATAGAAAGTCTTGTTCATAGAACCCTTTGTCTTCCTCGCTCAAGAGTGGTACATTCCAATGCTTAAAAAGTAGTGTTGTACTTTCGATTTCTGAAAACTCCTCGGTCAGCGACAACATGATCCGAGGACTCGTCTTCGCAACGATTTGAGTATTGTTCCCCAAGTCTTCCATTCTCAGAAGTCGGTAGGTTTGCTCTGGGGCTTTGTGGAATTTATCAAAGTCCAACTCATACTGAGCATACAGGATGAGTAAAACCGTTAATGTGATACCTATGCTCAAACCCAATAGGTTGACAAGGGATGTCACCTTTCGTTTGATTAGGTTCCGAAATGCAATTTTGAGGTAATTTTTTAGCATTCTATCGACTAAGCTGGTCGGAATTACTCAAAAAAAATACCAAAGAATGAAAATCGCCTATCAAGGCCGTAAAGACACTATTTAGCATTTTTGAATGATAAAGATACACTAAAACTGAACGCCAGCGATCAGCCTTACGAGCATTATCGAACAGGGGAAATGAAAAAGCATAGCGTCAACTGAGCTCATCAAAAGTAGTCCGTAGAAGGACGATCCGTTAAGAATTGATCTTGTGCATCAATTTAGGATTCGGCAGGGCTGTCGCGCTTACCCCTAGGACGAAACGAAAAAAGCCCCGACATGTCGGGGCTCTCTTCAAGTAGTCCGTAGGGGAATCGAACCCCTGTTACCAGGATGAAAACCTGGCGTCCTAACCCCTAGACGAACGGACCATTCTAAGGACTGCAAATATAGATGTCGCTATTTTATTTGCAAAAAATTCCACCCTAAAAAATTACAATCGTTTTCAGTGGAACTAACTCTGCCTTAGTATGATTAAAGTTTGAAAAGGAGCACAGCTTTCTTAGCTTTACGCCTCCAAAAAATAACCTTTTAAACCGTTAAGGATTATGTCTATGACAAGAGTAGCGATTAATGGTTTTGGAAGAATCGGAAGATTGACTTTCAAAGCATTATTGAAAAAAGAAAACATTGAAGTAGTAGCGATCAACGATCTGACTGATACTACTACCCTAGCCCATTTATTGAAGTATGATTCAGTACATGGTAGATTCGATGGTACCGTTTCTGCAACAGAGGATGGCATCATTGTAAATGGAAAAGAAATCAAGATATACGCTGAAAGAGAACCAAGAAATCTTCCATGGGGAGACCTAGGTGTTGAAGTTGTTTTAGAGTCTACTGGTTTCTTCCTAGATGAAGCTGGTGCTGGACAACACTTAGAAGCTGGTGCTAAAAAAGTAGTAATTTCTGCCCCAGCAAAAGGTGGAGTACCTACAGTGGTACTTGGCGTAAATGACGATACAATGACTGGTGAGGAAACCATCCTTTCTAATGCCTCTTGTACAACCAACTGCCTTGCTCCAATGGCTAAAGTATTGGACGATGCTTTCGGTATCGAGCACGGTTATATCACTACGGTTCATGCTTACACCTCTGATCAGAGGTTGCAAGATGCTCCTCACAGAGATTTGAGAAGAGCAAGAGCAGGCGCTTACTCCATTATCCCTACATCGACTGGAGCCGCCAAAGCAGTTGGTTTGGTGTTGCCACACTTGGCAGGTAAGCTGGATGGTATCGCAATGCGAGTTCCAATTCCTGATGGTTCATTGACGGACCTTACAGTAGTCTTGAAGAAAGAAGCTACAAAAGAGGAAATCAATGCTGCAATGAAAGCTGCCGCTGAGGGGCCAATGAAAGGCATTTTGGAATACACTGAAGATCCAATCGTATCGATTGATATCGTTGGAAACCCTCACTCTAACATTTTTGATTCTCAATTGACTTCAGCTCAAGGGACTCTAGTTAAAGTTGTAGGCTGGTATGACAATGAAGCAGGTTACTCTAACAGAGCTGCTGATTTGATCGAAAGAATCGTTGGATAAGCAACTCACGAAATATAGCTTTAAAAGCCTCGACATGTCGAGGCTTTTTTTATTACACTAGGCAGTTTAAATTGAGGTGAATGAAATCGGCAATAACACATCTTCTATTACTTCCATTGTTGCTTTCCATCTTAAATTCATGCAATAATCTTGAATCAAAATCCTCAACGGTTCAAGACCTCAATGATTCCAGGTTGTCCGAAAGCATCTCTCAAACCATGCTCTTTTTTGAGAAATCAATTGGAATATCATCAACCATGAGCGAGCCGGATAAATTCAAGCACTATGATGAGTTTAGACTCGAAATGAGGGCATACTTTGAAGGCCAAGAGGCCACATCATTCCCTTTTGACTTCAATGAACAGCGGACTTTTTATCAAACATTAGATTCTTACTTCTTCTCTAACACATGGAGTTTGGGAACCGTCCAGTTTGGACCTGAGCCAACTAAATATATCTCAATCAACCTGAAAGCTGAAAGCGATGTGATGAGCTACATTGCCTATGGAGAAGTATCGGACTTCATTCAGTATTATGTAAAGACACTAATGGCAGCAGGAGATATTAGTCCTACTAACGTTGGGCATATTGCTTTGACTTTAAAAAAGTCAGACCTAGTAAACCCTAAGGTCAGATTACTAATGGCTCTACACTTTTTGACAATCAATGATCAAATAAACAGACGTCAGCCTCTATAACAGGTATCATTAACAAAAAGATAATCTTGCATCGATGGAACTTCAAGGGCCTAGACCTAGTTTTACTAACGAAATGACAAACCCAAGTCGCTATAAAATGGGGCAATTATAATGTAAGACAGCCCTAAGTCGTAAAAACAGGTCATTAAGAAAGCCGCTCCATGTGAGGGGTTATTTTTTTGTCCTTATTCTACTTTCAGACTTGTTTTCTTCAAAATCTCAGAAGCGCGGAAGGTCATATCTCCAGCCTGGAGAATTTTCATCTTTAGCTGGGCATTATAGTTTGGGTTTTGATCAAGAAAGTCCTCAATCATTTTTGCAGCTGATTCTGTATTATGATTTCCTAAAGTCTGATCTAGCCACCTTTTTGGAAAGAAAATATCTCCTGTAATCTGAATCTCTTGCAGTAATTCCAGGCTTTCCGTGATGTACTTTTCACTTTCTCTTCTCCTTAATGGGTGATGCAGGTTTCCTAAACCACCAAGCACCCACGATTCGGTTTCACGATTCTTTTCATCTTTCAGGGAAGCAAAGAATTGATCTCTTACTTCGCTGTCTGCCGATAGTGAGGGAAGAATAAACTCAAATCGCTTTTTACGATCTGGATTCTTGATATTCTCCAGTTGCTGAGTCAAAATCTCTTCAGAAATCTCAGGGCGTTTGATGGCCAATTGGCCCGCCAAACTCGTTAGGTCATTCTCTGAGAGGTTTAGTCCTGCCACCTTCGAATGACTCTCACCTGCCCAGATGCTTCTAAGTCTTTCAAGGTTCACATCTGTGATTGCCACATTTCTGAATGCATTGAAGAAAATCTTTTTCACTGAAGGATCATCCGTTTTGTCATTCATGACATGAAACAATGTGCGCTCCAAATCAGGTGCTGCACTCTGCCTTTGTTCCTCAGTCAATAGGTTCCAATACACCGAGCTTAATTGCCTTAACATTTGATTGAGCAGTAGTTGATTCTTTTCTTTCACTACCATCCATTTAATCAATTGAACATATCGCTCAGGACTATATTGGCCTTCCTTTCCATAGTTATCAGGTTCCAAAAGGTTTTCATAAAGATTGATAAGCATAGTGCCTTTCTCTACTTCGCTCAATTGATCCCAACGACTCTGAATCATTGAATAATTGGCTGGAAATAAGCCGTAGCCTATCCCATCGGCATTGGGCAAGGCTTCGAAGAAGTCCCAATAAGGTTTTAACTCAACCGTATAAGGTACGTTATTGGAGTATAGCAGTACCTCCTTCTTTTCCGACCGCTGAAGGTTGTATAGGTTTAACTGTAAAGCCTGTGCCCACACTCTCTCTCCATCCGGGTCATTTTGTGCTAGCTTGACAATGACCTGATTGTCCTTCTTCTCTGCTGAAATATCGAAATGTGGTCTACCAGGAGTATTCACCCAAACCTCACTCCACTCATTCAAGTTCTCCGGGGTTCGCTTATCTAGTATTTGTATCAGGTCTGGCCATGTGGCGTTCTTGTTTGAAAAAGTGGACAGATACTCACGCATGCCAGCCTGAAAGGCCTCCTCTCCCAACATTGCTTCTAACTGACGCATCATAATAGGTGCCTTGTTGTAGATAATCGCACCATACATCTGCCCTGCCTCTTTAAGGTTAGGCAAGAATTGCCGGATTGGATTTGCTCCTTTTGTACGATCGACCGAGTAGGCCGAAGGATAATGCCTTACTAAGAAATTGAGGTCGTGATTGATATCTGGAAAGCTTGGGTTTACCATTTTGGCCGCCATAAAATTGGCAAAGACTTCTTTGGTCCACACATCATTGAACCAATCCATCGTCACCAGATTACCAAACCACATATGTGCTACCTCATGAGCAATCAAACTGGCCCTTCCTAGCAATTGACTTTGAGAAGGGTCCTTATCCAGCATCAGTGAATTTGCACGGTACTGAATCGCACCTACATGCTCCATGCCGCCATATTGAAAGCTTGGAATTAAGGCAAAGTCGAGTTTTTTAAATGGATATTTAATACCTGAATACTCTTCCAACCACTGTAGAGAAGCGGCATGTAGATAGAAAATGAGATCAAGGTTACGATCAACTTTCTCCTGATCACTTTCGCGATGTAGCATGGTCATTTCACGGCCAGCAACCGTTTTGCTGGCCACCTCAAACTCTCCTGCTACAAAGGAAAAAAGATAGGTACTGATCAAGTCAGATTTGTGAAACAGATAGTTCTTCCGGCCATCCTTCACCGCTGCAACAGCGATGGGCCCATTACTTATCGCTGTCCAATTAGCGGGAAGATCAAGAGTAAGTTCGAAAGTAGCCTTAAGATTGGGCTGATCGAAAACTGGAAAGGCAGTCCTTGCACGATCGGGAACGAAAAGCGTATATAGAAATTCCTCCTTTCGGTTTAAGGATGTCTCCCCAGCAAAGAAATTGATCTCAACTTGATTGAAGCCTACTTTGAGGTTTTCCTTTTTGAGGATTATGTGTTCGTTTTCTATCACCAGCTCCTGGCTTTTGCCGTTGACTATCAAACCCTTCAGTTTCTCTTGGCTTTCCTTAAAATCCAGTTGAAGGTCTTGTGAATTGTCTTTCAGATTGAATGTGAGATCTTCTAAGGCTTGAATCTGTTGGTCGATATTATCAGGCACCCGGAACTCCAGCTTGTAGTTAATGATAGAAAGCACCTCTTTTCTATGTTCAGCCAGTTCAAGCGAGACACCTGACTCCACTGCCAACTTTTCCTCCTTATTGCAGGCAAACAGGGTAATTGAAAGGACTAAAACTGCGAGGTACTTCTTCATATCAAATAAGGATTAGGTCTTTTCTCAACTCTGGTGGGATTCCGAAATTCTCCCCCATAAAATCATCCATCTCGTCTTTGGTCTCTTTTGAAAGTAGATTATTCATCTCTTCCATAGCCAACTCACCGATCATAAAGGGAGGCATAAAATTGGTCACCAAACGATCACCTTTAAAGCAGGCACCCATTTGAAACTCTGTCATCTCTTCTTTAGGTGTTCCTTTAATCATGCAATGTGAAAGCCATTTTTCAGGATCGTCCGGAAACTCTTGGATTCGCAGCTGCATGGCCCCAAAATCCGTATTCATCATCATATACTCGGACAGGTTGGCCATACTCTCAGCCGACATCTGGTCCTTCATATTCTCATAGCAAGTCGAGCATACCGCATACTCAAATAGGACTTCAGTTTTCTGAAATGATGGATACTTTTTGAAAACCTTTTCGATCATGTAATAGCGATCTCCCTTCATCAGGTCGTAATCACACTGCACACAATTGGTCAAAGGTCCTTTTGTGTCACTATTTAAAAAAATATCTGGGATTGGAAGCCCCTCTGCTCTCTCTCCCTCTGCTCTCTGCTCTTCCATATTACTTTTTATCTACAATTGTTGATGCAGCTTGTGCTGCTGGAAAAATGATAGTATCACTAATATTTACATGCGCTGGCCTGGTAACGATAAAGCGGATCAGGTCTGCCACATCATAAGCCGTTAATGCATCAAATCCTTCATAAACGGACTTTGACCTATCGGCATCGCCCTTAAACCGAACCATGGAGAACTCAGTTTCCACCAAACCAGGACAGACTTGGGAGACTTTTACCCCTGTTCCATTTAGGTCTAGGCGCATCCCATTATTGATGGCATCCACTGCATGTTTAGAAGCACAGTATACATTGCCATTAGGATAGACCTCCTTACCCGCTATCGAACCAATATTGACTATATGTCCGGCACCTTTGGATATCATACCCCCAACAAGTGACTTAGTCACGTAAAGTAAGCCCTTGACATTGATGTCGATCATCGCATCCCAATCGTCAACATCTCCATTTTGAATCTTGGACAATCCGTGTGCATTACCTGCATTATTCAACAAGACATCAACAGCTCTCCAATCTTCCGGGATTGAATTAATCGCTTCTTCAACTTCTTTCCTATTGCGCACATCAAAGCTCAGTTCCAGTGTCTTTACCTTGACTTCAGCCGTCAATGCCTGAAGCCGATCTTTTCTGCGACCACAAATAATCAGGTTATACCCCTCTTCTGCTAATAATAAGGCTGTTGCCTTGCCAATGCCTGAAGTAGCTCCAGTAATGAATGCGATTTTGCTCATTTTTTAATGATTAATGAGCAGTGAATTTAAAAGAAATTAGCCAATCCAAAATGGAAAGATTACTCAGTCGGAGAAATGGAGATACAGGGTGAAATTATGGGTGGAAATTCTACTCAACCCATTATGGAATATATTGTCTTGCGGGTTCATGACATCCAATAAGCCTCGTGCATATCGAATCTCGGGTGAGAATTTAAAAAACTCAAAATAACGTTCTAGGCCAAAGCCTACTTCAACCTTTACATTCGCCTTTCTGATTTCGAGTCGATCCTGATTGGTCACCAGATCTTCTTTACCGGATCTAAAAGAACCGCTTAGACCAGCAATCAAATACATCCGGGAGTTATTCCTTCTGATGGACCTGTACTTCATGAAAATGCCCGGTTCAATGCGTGTGCTCTCAATGAGCTGAGCATCCACCGAACCATCCACATATTGATAGTTCACAGTACTCTGATAAAGACCAATTTTGACGGGTACTAGTCGAATTGAGAATTGATCGGCAAGGCGAATATTTACCATAAAACCCAGATCAAAACCAGCACTGGTTTCTGAAATAATAGAGCTTATCTGGTCATATTCAGGCGTATCAAATCGATCGGAATACTTTATGCCATAGCTATTACTATGCACCCCGAGCATAAATCCATACTTGAAAGTCTTTTGATCGCTTTTCACCCTGTGAAGGGTTACTCCGGCCTTACGCGTCTGGGCGTCTACCTGAAGTATTGAGAAAAAAAGTACTAAGGCAACTATTTTTGCCCGATGTAAATCGAGGCGATGCCAAATGTCAAAGGTTTGCATTCAGTCTTCTTATATCCAACCGCACTAAGGATGTCCAAAAAATTCTGACCATCCGGAAAAGCATCTACCGACTCTGGTAGATAGGTATAAGCCGATTGATCCTTAGAAATCAGTTTTCCAATAATCGGGAGAATCGACTTAAAATAAAAGTTGTAAAGCTGCTTCATCGGAAAGGATCGTGGCCTTGAAAATTCAATAATCACTGCCTTTCCGCCTGGTTTAATTACCCTATGCATATCGCTAAGGCCTTGTTTTAGGTTTTCGAAGTTCCTTACACCAAATGCAACGATGCTAGCATCAAAGGTATTGTCTTCAAAAAGCAGCTTCTCACTATCGCCCATTTGCATATCGATGATGTGATCTACCCCTTTTCGCTTCATTTTCTGCTTGCCCATCTCAAGCATACCAGAGGAAATGTCTACTCCAACAATGCGATCAGGCTTAAGTGCCAAGGCTTCTATGGCAAAGTCTCCCGTACCTGTAGCGATATCAAGAATTTGCTTTGGCTGATCTGCTTTTAGGAGTTTTATCGCTTTCTTTCTCCAAAGAATATCTATACCCAAACTCAAGAAGTGATTCAGGAAATCATATCGGTGGCTGATGTTATTAAACATCTCTGCTACCTGCTCTTTTTTTGTGGTTTGCTTCTCTTTATAAGGAACTACGGCCATCGCTTATTCAATCTGGGTGCAATAATACGAAGGAAACAGGGTGATTACTGAAATTGTTAAAAAAAGGTAATATCCACTCAACAAGACACAACATTTTCAATAGCTCGATCAAATCTTACTAAATTCACAATAGGCCACTCGGAAAGCTCCGTTTAACTACCCATCTCCATTATGAAAAAAAGGAACGTATCTCTTAAAACTTTGAGTCTGGAAATTTTCTCCATCGTTTTTGCCGTACTACTCGCACTCACATTAGACTCTTGGAAGGAACAAAGGAAAGATCAAAAGAGAATAGGTAAAGCACTCTCGGACATTTCAATGGAAATCGACTATTTCCTAAATATATTAGAGAGAGGTCCTAACACTAATCAGCAAGCCTTTGATTCTCTAAACTATGCTATTGAAATGTACGAAAGCGGCAAAAAGGCCAACTTCAATTTTGGTATTGGCCGTCCCGAAATGTCATCTCTTGCATGGCAATCAAGTAAAGAAAGCGGTATTACAGCGAAGTTCACGAGAAGCCTTTTCTTAGATATTGCAGAGGTATACATTGAATATGACAGGCTGACTAGTGTCTTTGATTTACACACAGAGTTTATGCTGAAGGCCGATCCAGACATGTCAGAATACACACGTGCAAAATACACTGTCAAACACCTTCGTACTGTTTTGTTCAGAATAGAAGACCTGAAGAGAAAAGCCAATGAATTTAAAGAAAAGTATAAAGAGGAACTTTTTATCAACTAATCTTTAACCGAAAACGGCAATAAAAAACCCCGACAAGTCGGGGTTCATCTTAAATTTCTTTAGGTACGAGTTTACCCTATTTCGACAAGTTCGATATCGAAGATCAGGTCTTTTCCTGCCAAGTCGTGGTTAGCATCGATAACTACAACATCATCTCTCACTTCTTTAACCTTTACTGGTACTTGCTGACCATTTGGCTGGCTCATAGCCAATTGTTGACCTACTTCTGGGTTAAGGTCTTCGGGAAGATTTGCTCTTGGCACATCTATAATCATATCTTCTCTTGCCTCTCCGTATGCTTCAGCAGCTGGAATCTCAGCCGTAACCTTTGCCCCAATGGCCATACCATCTACGGCTGCATCGAAGCCCTTGATCATCATACCTGCACCTACTTCAAACTCCAAAGGAGCTCTTCCTTCTGATGAATCAAAAATGGTCCCATCAGTTAATTTTCCTGTGTAGTGAACCTTTACCTGGTCCCCTTTTTTTGCTACTTGCATATTGATTTTAATTATAAATGCTTTTTTAAGGGTGGCAAAGGTATACTAAAAAAATTGACTATAAATGAATTTTAAGCATGGAAGAAATTTTTGAACACTTCGGGATGGCTTTGCAAGAAGCCATCCCTGCCAATAAGACTTATAAATTTGCAATGATTGAGTTAGAAAGACAGCCAAATATGGCAGGTTACAGAGCCTATCTTGAAAATGATGGAATAGAATATTTGATGCCCGATAAATTCAGAATCAACTCCGACTCCATTCATGCCCTCTACAACTTAACTGTTGGTCATGGAAACAAGTCAGAATGGAACAAGGCATTCTTCAAACTTTATCCGAATAAGAAATTCGAAATTGAGTTTCAATATGATGATCAACTTTAAAATCAAACTTAAGGTCCATGTTAATTGAGTATTGGTCAATTTATACCAGATGGCTTGAGGAACGCTTTCCACCACTTTATAACTCTTTAATAGAAGGAGCTTCTAAAGTCCAGTTAACCAAATTTCAAGAGTCTTTAGGTTTTGAGTTGTCTCAGGATTTTTTTGACCTCTACACTTTGAATAATGGTAGCACCAAAAACGCAACAGAGGGTGTTTTCCTTGGCTTTAAGTTTCTGTCATTGACAGAGATTGCTCAAACTCTGAACGACTGGAAACAATACAAAAATGATAGCCTCGGAAGCTCTTATCCTCAAGACGCTATTCAAGTCGGCTACACTAACCCAAAATGGATTCCTTTATTCTCAGACTTTGCCGGTAACCACATAGGTATCGATTTTGATCCAGCAGAAAAGGGGCAAATAGGCCAAGTGATTAATTTCGGAAGAGATCAATATGAAAAGTTTGTTGTCGCGCGAGATCTGACCTCATTTTTCGAATTGATCTCCAACGAAGTTTTGGTAGGTAATGTAGACAACTCTATTGTTGAAGAAGAACCAGGGATTTTTAGTTTCGGTTTAAGACCACAAAGCCATTTGATAGAAGATTTGAGAGAAATAGTTCTCGGCTAAGTGCTACCTTTGCAGCATGTTCGATCAGGCCCAATTTGTAATCAGCAATACTGACTATCGTAAATGCCCAAAACCCGACAAACCGGAATTTGCATTTATTGGTCGATCGAATGTAGGCAAGTCCTCACTTATCAATATGATGGCAGCACGAAAGGGTTTGGCCAAGACTTCCGGAAAACCAGGAAAGACTCAATTGATTAATCACTTCTTGATTGACGAAAGCTGGTATTTGGTCGACTTGCCGGGTTATGGTTATGCCAAAACAAGTAAGAAGAATCGAGCGGCATGGGGCCAGATGATCCAAGACTACCTGATCAATCGTGAAAATCTTCAAATCGTATTTGTGCTGATCGATTCACGACTCGATCCACAAAAGATAGACCTTGAATTCATTCAATGGCTAGGCGAGAATGGTATTCCTTTGGCACTTGTATTTACCAAGGCAGACAAGCAATCTATCAATAAAGGAAATCAGGCCATTGCCAAGTTTAAGAAGGTACTCAGACAAACCTGGGAAGATCTTCCTATGATTTTCTTGACATCATCCGAAACAGGACTCGGTAAACCTGAGTTGTCTGAATATATAGAGCATATTCTCGAAAGTTGAGTTTTTCTTTGATTTAGGCATCAGCTTAGATTTACTTTGAAGCAATATTGAACCAAAGCATTTATGAAGTTTGAAGAAATAGCATCCGTATCAGGCAAAGGCGGATTATTTAGAGTTTTAAGACCTACTAAAAACGGTGTCATTCTGGAATCTCTTGATGAGAAAAAGTCAAAACTCGTAGTAGGTGCCGATGCTCAGGTATCAATACTTAGTGAAATTTCTATTTACACCCACACTACTGAAGGAGCCACGCCCCTGAATGAGGTGATGCAAAAAATTCATTCAGAATTTGATGGCGATACTGGGTTGGATAAGAACTCAGATGGTGATGAACTAAAGTCATTCCTAAAGCATGTGCTTCCGGATTACGATGAAGATAGAGTCTATGTATCTGATATCAAGAAACTAGTGACTTGGTACAACCTATTATCTAAGATTGCACCTGAGTCTTTTCAGGAAACTGCCACGACAGAAGACGAAGCTTCAGAGGAATAAACCGAAAGTATAGTAATGAGCCAGCAAAGTGACTTAATCAGCAGCCTTGTGCTATTCGAGAAGGACTTTCAGCTGGATAAGTCTTATCTCAAGCTCGAAGAAAGAAAGGACATTGCTTATGACCAGGCTTTCCTCATGATTATGCGAGTAGTAGAAGACCTGATGGCAAAAGATTTCAACAGGCTCATCAATATTCTTTACCGGATCGATGTTTCTGAAGAGAAACTCAAGGAAGCTCTGGCCTTATCAAATGATAACCCTGCCTCTGTTGTTACCAAAATGATTCTGGATCGACAGCTTCAAAAGGTAGAGACTCGGAAGAAGTACTCTTCTTAGAGGGTAGAAGCCTCTTTTACCATTTCTTTGCTCCCTACAAAAAATGGCACTCTTTGATGCAGAGAAGTCGGCTCAATTTCCATGATGCGATTGGCTCCATCAGTGGCTTTGCCTCCAGCTTCCTCAGCAATAAATGCGAGCGCATTGCACTCATACATCAACCTTAATTTACCATTTGGAGCTTTTTCGGTAGACGGATAGATGTAAATCCCTCCTTTCAAGACGTTTCGATGAAAATCAGCCACCAAAGAACCAATATAGCGAGCTGAATACCCTCTCTCTTTACACGCTGCAATGTAATCCTTGACCTCATTTGGAAAAGAGCCCGATGCACCTTCGTTTACGGAATAAATCGAGCCTGTCTTAGGAATTTTCATGTTCTGGTGAGAAAGTATATACTCTCCAAGAGATGGCTCGTAAGTAAAGCCGTTTACTCCCTTACCTGTGGTATAGACAAACATGGTTGAAGAGCCATAAAGGATATAACCCGCGGCTACCTGATCTTTGCCTTTCTGCAATACATCTTCCTTGATCACCGGGCTTCCCATTGGTGATACTCTCCTATAAATAGAAAAGATAGTTCCTACAGAGACGTTCACATCAATGTTTGAAGAGCCATCCAACGGATCTATGGCCACGATATACTTTGCTCTTGGGTTATTAAGGTCAATAACCTCCTCGACTTCTTCAGAAATGATGGCCGCTACTTCTCCGCCCTTCTTAAGCGCTCTCGTAAAACGAATATCAGCTGCAACATCCAGATTTTGTTGTGCTTCACCCTGTACATTTTCTGCGCCATAGGAGCCCGTAATGTCGGCCAAACCTGCGCGATTGATTTCGCGGTTAACTACTTTACCCGCGTAAGCTAAGTCTCTGATTAGCTGAGACAACTCTCCACTGGCAAATGGAAAGTCCTCCTGATTACGCATAATAAATCTATCGAGGTTCGAGCCCACCGGCAACGCAATTCTCGAATTCTCCGCCTTTCCCATAGGTACGTGATAATTTTTTTATCGGAATTCGTTAATAACTTGCAGCGAAATTAGTAAAATTTAGACACGTCCCTTGAAAGTATTTAAGTTTGGTGGCGCATCTGTAAAAGATGCCGATTCTGTCAGAAACATGTGTGAGATTATAAAGGCTCACAAAGCTGAAGAATTAATCGTTGTTGTCTCTGCAATGGGCAAAATGACGAATGCCTTTGAGCAACTCCTAAGCCTCACAATGGAGGAAAGAGAAGTGGATACAGCACTCTCCGAAATCAAAGATTTTCACCAAACCATCATTAACGATCTAGGCATTTCGTCTAACGAGGTGTTGAAAAAGGACCTTTCTGATATTTTCGAGCAGTTGGAAAATGGCCTGAATGAATTTAGCTCTAGCATGGGCTACGATTACATGTATGATCAGACAGTTTCGTTAGGCGAAATACTTTCTACAAAAATCATCGCAGCCTTTTTAAATAATCAGGGAATTGACACTGCCTGGTTGGATGCTAGAAAAGTCGTTAAAACTGATGGGTTGCATCGACAAGCTAAGGTGGATTGGGGTGCTTCTCAAGCCATGATCAAAGCTCAGGTGAATCGATCTATAGAAGAGGGGCTTGTATTGACCCAGGGCTTTATTGGGAGTAACTCAGATTTTAAGACCACTACACTTGGTAGAGAAGGCAGTGACTTCAGTGCAGCGATTTTTGCTACCTCAGTCAGTGCTGAATCTGTAACCATCTGGAAGGACGTACCCGGAGTATTAAATGCCGATCCAAAGAAGTTTGAGAAGACAAGCCTTTACGAAAAGCTACCTTATAAAGAAGCTGCCGAAATGACCTACTATGGTGCCTCTGTTATTCACCCAAAGACAATTAAACCGCTGGCTCAGAAGGGAATACCATTGTATGTCCGTTCGTTTCAGTCGCCAGAAAGCCAAGGAACGACTATTGAAGAGACCATCATACCAAACCTTGCCCCTGCCATCATTCATAAGGATAAGCAGACGGTTATCTCTTTTAAGATCAGTGACTTCTCCTTTATTAATGAGCATCACATTCACTTGATATTTGAGCATATAAAAAGACTCAATCTTACTATCAACCTGATGCAAAACTCTGCTATCTCTTTCACTATTTGTATGGATGACAATCCAAAAAAGAGGGAGCAATTGAGAACAGCTTTGATGGATGAGTTTCTAATCTATTATAATGAGGGATTAGAGATCATTACCATCAAAAACTACGACCAAGATGCGATTAACGAGCATATGCAGGGCAAGCAGATCATTATTGAACAGCGCTCAAGAAATAACTTTCAAATGGTTTATCGGGGGTGATTGGGTATTGGGTATTGGGTATTGGGTATTGGGTATTGGGTGATTGGGTATTGGGTATTGGGTATTGGGTATTGGGTATTGGGTATTGGGAAATACTACATGGCTGATAGGAAGGTTACATTATTAATTATTAATTCTTCCAAAAGTCCATCAATCGATCGGTCCAGAATTTCAAAAACTTCCTGAAAACCTTTTTCTCCTCCGTAGTAAGGATCGGGCACATCACTTTCTCTGTCGACAGGATCAAAATGTCTCATTTTCATAACCTTGGCCTTGGCATCAGGCGGCCTTAAACTGATGACGTCTTCAAAATTAGAATCGTCCATTGGCAGGATGATATCAAAGTCATAGAAATCCTGAACATCAAATTGTCTCGCTGAATGATCGTATATAACACCATTCTTTTCAGCATTGGCCATCGATCGGGTGTCAGGGCCTTTTCCAATATGATAAGCAGCAGTGCCGCAAGAATCCATATCAAAATGATCGGACAAACCTTGTTCTATGACCCTTTGCCTGAATATACCTTCGGCCAAAGGCGAACGACATATATTGCCCAAACATACAAATAAGACTTTCACTTTACTCATTGATCTCCATTAGACTCTTAAATTAGCATGAGAATAGCAAAAACAATCAATTAGCTTAATCATACCTATGGAATTTATAAAAGTTGATAAGGCATATGCAGAACATATCGCCCTGATTCAGTTGAATCGTCCGAAAGAATTGAATGCGCTCAACCTTCAGTTAATGGGAGAAATTAGAGATACGCTAAAAGAACTCGATCAGGACGATGATGTAAGAGTGATCATAATCACGGGCAATGAAAGAGCATTTGCTGCAGGGGCCGATATCAAGCAAATGGCAGGCAAAGGCACCATTGATATGTGGAAAGTTGATCAGTTCAGTACTTGGGATCAAATCAATAAGACCAGAAAACCAATTATCGCTGCCGTTTCAGGCTTTGCTTTGGGAGGTGGCTGTGAACTTGCTATGACCTGTGATATGATAGTGGCATCCGAAACGGCACAATTCGGTCAGCCTGAGATAAAAATTGGCGTAATGCCTGGAGCCGGTGGTACTCAGCGACTCACGAAAGCTTTAGGAAAGGCCAAGGCCATGGAGTTGGTCCTAACTGGCAAGTTCATTTCAGCTGATGAAGCTCTGGGGTATGGCCTCATCAATAAAATCGTTCCGATAGAGCTCTATCTAGAAGAGGCTATAAAGCTTGCCAAAGAGATCGCAGCCATGTCTCCAATTGCGGTTCAAATGGCTAAGGAATCAGTCAAAAGATCTTACGAGGTTCATCTGGAAGAAGGACTTCATTTTGAACGAAAGAACTTCTACATGCTCTTCTCCGCAAATGATCAGAAGGAAGGCATGAATGCTTTTGTTGAAAAACGAAAACCAGATTTTAAAGGAAACTAGTTAGATAAAATAAGAAAACGTCATCCTGAACTTGAGTCAGGATCTATTCAATCCAGTATTTTGGATTCTGAAATAAACCTGCCTTGCCGGTAGGCAGGTTCAGAATGACGTAGCTTTTTAGTTTTGATTATTATCTAATACTAATACCCACACCAGCAGTCAAGGTATTGTACTCTTGTAAGGCATACTCTCCTGTTATTGTTAAGAAAAGCAATTTGACCCGCACACCAATATTTGTTCTGATTCCATTGTCTTTGTAAGTCAGACTGACCGGATCAGTAAAAGTGGTTGTCTCGGTAGTATAGTTACCCAACATATTGAAGTCAATATCATAATTCGAATACCCAAGTCCTGCAAAGGCGGTGAAGAATAATATTTTCTTAGATATCACTCCTTGAACGGTCCATGCACTAGCATTAAACTCTGCTGTTTGCCCAGCATCTTCATCAATATTGACGTAAGACTCAAGGTTCGTATATCCTAAGAACAATGAAAGATCAAAAGGCAAGAGCTTTTCGGCTGGCAGATATTGCTTGATATCATGCATTACGCCAATACCGAAGAGTTTAATACCACCATCTCCGTCAAAATCTTGCTCTGGAATGTATCTCAACTTGACCTCTGTACCTTTGAAAAGACCTAAGCCAAGTTGTACCATTGGTACAGGCACTGCGTTAAAAGGTACTATATCCTCGTCTATACCCAGACCCGTTGGTGCTGATATCCTAATGACCTCTTCGCCATTATCATCTGTAAAACGTAACTCCGGTAAGTCATCAGCCCCTAAGTTTGGACCAAAGATGGTAGGTAACCTCCGTGTATCCGATGGATTGGTCAAGCTTACATTCGTTAACCCTGTCGGTAGCGTAAAGAATTGTCGACTATCAGGCACTCTAGCAAGTGATATGCTTCCGGTCAGGTCAAAGCCCAAGAATTTATGAGTCTTGGCAGTATTATACCAACCACTGTTCATCCCAAAACCAAAGCCTTCAAAGGCCGGTTGCAAATAACTCTCTAAAAGTAAACTGGCATCATCGATACCTGCTTCGAGAAAACTGTCAAAATCAAGGCCTTGCGCCTTCGCCATGTTTGGTGTAGTAGCCAAAAAACATGCTGCAAAAAGTATTAGTAAAGTCTTTTTCATGTAGTGAATGTTTTAGGGTTAATCTACCAGTTGAATTCTAGCGGTGACGTCAAACTTAAAAATGAAGTCGAAATCGACATCTTGGGTCTGAAGTGTTACATCTTCACCTACAATGGTCATTGCAACTTGGAAAGAAGTACCATCCTTAAGGGCTTGCTCAAGACTGCTTATGGCTGCTGCATTCACTGAGCCTGGTGCATCTTTGTCAAATAAGAGAACGTCTACAGGGTTATTCTGAACATCATCAATTCTAGTCGTTAATAATTGTTGAGGATTCTGCCCTTGTAATTGAATGGTCATATCAATAGTCAAATCAGCCGAGCTTCCGGCTGGAAAGTTGTCTATTGTATATGTGATTTGATTGATGGTAAACCTCTCGGTATCGTCCAAATATTCATCAAACTCGTCAGAGCTGATATTAATTTGGCCGGTATTAACATTAATAGGTGGGGTTTGTCCAACCAACACCCCCACTGCTGCAGCAGGCACAGATAGTCGCACAGAAATCGGATCAATCCCAATGTTTTTCGAAACATCAGATTGAACACCTGCATCACCACAACCCCAGAGGATCACAGTTAGACAAGCAATTAGAAAAAAAGTTTTGCGCATTGATTTGATGTTTAGTTTTTAGTGTCAAAGAGTTTGATGAGCTAATATTAGCTTATCTGGAACTAAAATATGAAATTCTTCATGGTATTGCTCTGATTTTATTCATTAGTAAGCACTTACATGTTGTTCGCAACCTGATTATCTTTATTAAGTAGACTACTATTTGGTCAGTTTCCTATTTTTGCATTCGATGCTTGTATTCTACAGCCTGGGGATCAGGTGTTATTATTTTCTCATCAAAATAGCTTCGTTATTCAATAAGAAGGCAGGCCTCTTTGTAAGCGGCAGAAAGAATCTATTAACTGACCTTAAAAACGCTATAAACGATAACGAAAACATCGTTTGGTTTCATGCAGCTTCTCTAGGCGAATTTGAACAGGGATTACCCGTCATGGAAGCCTACAAGGAGCTATTTCCACAAAATCAAGTTCTTGTGACTTTCTTCTCCCCCTCTGGTTATGAGGAAAGAAAAAGCCATCCTATTGCAGATTGGGTTTTCTACTTGCCGATCGATTCAAAGCGTAACGCAAAACAGTTTTTAGACATTGTAAAGCCCAAATCTGTCTTTTTTATCAAGTATGAGTATTGGTTTCATTATTTGAATGAGGTCAACCAAAGAAATATACCGCTATATAGCCTTTCGGCATTGTTCACAGTAGACCATATCTTTTTTAAAAGTCACGGAGTTTTTCATCGAAGAATGCTGCATTTCTTTGACCATACCTTTGTTCAGAACGAGTCATCGCTGCAATTACTAAATGGCCTTGGTATAGAGAAGGCCAGTATTTCAGGGGATACACGATTTGACCGAGTACTCAAAACCATTGATCAACCGGATCATTACCAAGACATAGAAAACTTTAAGGGAGGTGAACTATTGATGGTTATTGGTAGTGCATGGCCCAGCGATATGCAAGTGTTAGACGAGTTTATCAACACCTCACCGCAAAATTTGAAATTCATCATAGCACCGCACCTTGTCGATGATCTCAATGTGAAGAAAATCACATCGGGATTGGAAGTGAAAACGCATCGGTTTACTTCAGGTCAAGAAATTCCAAGTAACACAAAGGTCCTCATACTTGACACTATGGGTATGCTATCTTCCGTTTACCAGTATGGTGATTTTGCCTATATCGGTGGTGCCTTTGGAGATGGCTTGCATAATATACTAGAGGCCGTGGCCTTTGGCTTACCTGTTGTTTTTGGAGACAAAGGGCTCGAGAAATTTCCTGAGTCATTAGCGTTACAGCAGCTTGGAGGAGCCTTTAGTATTAAATCAAAAGACGAGGCTTCAACAATCCTTGAAAAGCTTACCTCAGATGATTCATTTAGATCTGCAACATCGGATATTTGCAGAGATTATGTTCTCAATAACGCTGGCGCTACAGACCATATTATTAGTTACTTGAAAAATCAAAATGTATGAAGGGTCAGGTGATTAAATCGACAGGCAGCTGGTATGAAGTAAAACACGCCTCTGGCAAAGTTTTTCGAAGCCGATTGCGTGGAAAATTTAAAATGGATGGCATAAAGATCAATAACCCAATTGCTGTTGGGGATTGGGTTGAGATGGAAGAAGAAGAAAAAGGTGATAAGTCAGCCGTAATTACCAAAATCCATGACCGTGAGAACTATGTAATTCGGAAATCTACGCGCAAAACAGGGTTTTCCCACATACTTGCCGCCAATGTAGATCAAGCATTACTCTTAGCAACCGTCACTTTTCCCAAGACCTCTTTAGGGTTTATTGATCGGTTTTTGGTCAGTGCCGAATCTTTTCGAATCCCTGCTTTGGTGGTTTTCAATAAAAAGGATTTACTAAATGATGATGGTATTGCCTTTTGTCATGAATTGATCAAGATGTATGAAGAACTCGGCTATAAGGGAAGCCTTATCTCTGTACTAGAAGACGAAGGCATTGAGGAATTAAAGGGTCTATTAAAAGGCAAAACGACCTTAATCGCTGGCCATTCAGGTGTAGGCAAGTCCACACTTTTGAACATACTGGTTCCCGGGCAAGTGCAAAAGACTGGAGAAGTGTCTACGTACGCTAACAAAGGAACTCACACCACTACCTTTGCCGAAATGTTCGAAATGGATAATTCCACGAAGATTATTGATACTCCAGGAATTAAAGAGCTAGGCCTTGTCGATATGGAAGCTGCTGAGATCAGTCATTACTTCCCTGAAATGAGGGCATATTTGGGTGAATGTAAATTCAATAATTGCCTACACACTAACGAACCTGGTTGTCAGGTTTTGGAAGCCTTTGAAGAAGGTAAGATTGAGGCATCCAGATATCACAGCTACCTAAGTATTTTAGAAGATTACGATAACAGACGATAAAGCAAACACAAGACTATGAACCCATGGCATGATGTATCTCCGGGAGATAACCTTCCCACCACCGTTAATGCAATCATTGAGATTCCTAAAAACAATAGGGCCAAATATGAGCTAGACAAGGAAAGTGGTCTTCTTAAAATGGACCGTGTCATTTATAGCTCTATGTACTATCCTCATAACTATGGTTTTATCCCTCAGACCTACTGTGATGATAATGACCCGCTTGATATCCTTGTGATTTCACAAATCCCTATCGTCTCTATGTGCATTGTTGAAGCCAAAATCATTGGCGTTATGCGAATGCTGGATCAAGGGGAAGCGGATGATAAAATCATTGCCGTTGCAGAACATGATAAGTCAGTAAGTCATATCGAAAATATTGAGGAGCTTCCAGAGCACACGCTGAATGAGTTGAGAAATTTCTTCGAGGACTATAAGAAACTCGAAAAGAAAGAGGTCGTTGTCGAAAAATTTCAAAACAGATCACTGGCCCAACAAATCTTTCAAAAGAGTATAGAGGATTACAAAGCAAAGTTCGCTTGAAATAAGAAAAGGAAGGTTTAAACCTTCCTTTTCTTATTTCTCCTTAATCCTCCAATCTATCTTTCACGAATTCCACCTTGGTTTTACCATGAGGGGCCGATTTGCCATCTGGTCCTAAGTTCACCATAACAATACGGTCAATACTGAGTATCTCTTCTCTGGTCAGCTTGTTTCTGACTTCGCATCGCATGGTCAATGAAGTTCTTCCAAAGGACACCGCTTCTATGCCAATCTCAATAATATCCCCTTGAACCGGAGCATTAATAAAATTAATCTCGGACATGAACTTGGTCACAATCTTCCGGTTTTCTAACTGAACAATTGTATACAAAGCGGCCTCCTCATCGATCCACTCCAAGAGCCGGCCTCCAAAAAGGCTCCCATTAGGGTTAAGATCTTCAGGTTTTACCCATTTGCGCGTGTGAAAATTCATAGGCTCTTATTTAAGAAGGATTTCAACATCCAGTTTTGTTTTTGTAACTCTTGAAGATAGCTGGTAAATATATCCAAAGTACCTTCATCTCCTGCTTTTCCTGCTTCTTCAAGAAGTTCTCCCAAGTTTGATACGAGTACCAAATTTGCTTTAGTGATAGCCTCTACCATAGCGTCAGCCTCCATAATTTCCTCATGCGATTCCACATCGGCATTTGCCAAGATGTTCTTAAGCGAGCCTTTTGGTATACCATTCAAGGCCAGTATGCGTTCCGCCACCTCATCTATTTTAAGAGCAGCCTCATTGTACAACTCCTCAAACTTCTCATGAAGAATAAAGAAAAATGGACCCTTCACATTCCAATGGAATAACCTCAAATTTTGATAGTGAACTTGATAGTTAATTAAGAGTTGATTGAGCTTCTCAACAACTGCATTTTCTATTGTTGTTTCCATATCTATTGTCTTTTAAGTTTTCTGATCAATTCGCACTAGAATAACTTTATTTATAAACTTTATGTTCCTAGATTTGATATAGATTTTATCTATATGACATTGCAACAATTAGAGTATATCGTTGCGCTTGACACGCATAGGCATTTCGTAAATGCCGCTGAGAGTTGTTTCGTTACTCAACCTACACTTACCCTCCAGATCAAGAAGCTAGAGACCGAAATGGGTGTTCAGATTTTCGACCGCTCAAAGCACCCTATTGCCCCAACCAAAACTGGCTTGCGTGTTATTGAGAGTGCCCGACAAATTCTTAGAGAAGTGAATAGCCTGAAGTCTTTTATCAGTATGGAGAAAGATGATCTTAGTGGTACTTTCAGGATTGGTGTAATACCAACAGTGGCGCCCTATCTCATGCCGAGGTTTCTGAAGCAGTTTGTAGATGAAAACCCAAAGATTAATCTGGTCATCAGAGAAATTGAATCTGAACAGATCATTGCTGACCTCAAAAACGATTTGTTAGACATAGGCATTCTAGCAACACCACTGGATGAAAACGGCCTTCGCGAAATACCCATGTATAATGAGCCATTTCTTATTTATAGCGCTGAACAACACCCACTCTTCATTCAAGAGCACATTCAACCCTCTGACCTTCCTGAAAAGGGTTTATGGTTACTGAACCAAGGGCACTGCCTCAGAAATCAAGTGCTACGCGTATGTAGTCAAAAGAAGAATGCTCAGAATAACAACTTAAGCTATGAGAGCGGCTCTATTGAGACACTCAAAAACTTAGTAAAGAATCATATGGGGTATACCCTTGTTCCGGAACTCTCGGTAATGGAGACGATTTCTTCAGATGATCGAATCAAACGTTTTGATGCACCTGAACCCAGTAGAGAAATCAGTATGGTGGTACACCAAAGCTTTAATAAAGAGGCCATATTAGAAATCATTAAAGGAGCAATTTTGGAAAACATCCCTTCCCACTTTCGGAAGGCCAAAACCTTTAATCGTATTAAATGGAGGTAGATTATGCTACCTCCATGCCATTGTCGCAAAATTGTTGAATTGCTTTTCTTAGAAACTCCGCTAGTCCGGGCTTGACTTTATCATAATGTGCTTTGAAACGATCGTCCTCCACGTACATTTCTGCTAAACCACGATAATGCTCTTCTGACACTTCATAAAACCGATGTAGATGTTCAAAATGGAGCTTGACCACTTTCTGTACCTCCACATCTTCTACAGGCTTATGCATCAGATTTGAAAGCCATAGGTTAATCTCTTCAGCCTCCTGCTTGGTTTCTTTCCAGGCTGCTTTGCTCATAGACTTTATCCGATGCTCTGTCTCCTTAGCTTCATCAGGCCATCGGTCGGCCGTTTCAGTCTTAATTGCCTCTACCTCTTTTGGATCAAAGCCTTCATACATTTCTTTGTCTGTAATCATACCTTCTTTGTTTTTAAGTTCATTGATTGTTTTATCAATGGTGACCATCAGTTTATCCAAATGAACAGCTCGTTTCTTCAGGACTTCCCTATGCGACTGCAATGCAGTGATAAGGTCGAAACCCTCATCATTAAGAATTGATTTTATCTCCCCCAAGCCATAGCCAAGGGTTTTATAAAACATGATTTGCTGAAGCTTGAAGAGTTCTTCCTTTCCGTAGAAACGATAACCCTTTTCAGACCGTTTGGCTGGATTCAACAAACCGATTTCATCATAATGATGTAAGGTTCGAATGCTAACTCCTGCCAACTGAGAGAGTTGTTTTACTGAATATTGCTGATGACCCTTTTCCATTGCAAACAAAGAAAGTGGCTCACGTTACGTAAGAGTCAAGTCTTTTTCAAATTATTCTTGATGCAAAGTTTCTGCGGGGTTCTTCAAGGCTGCCCGAATACTGTGAAACGAGACCGTTGAAAGTGCTATAAATAAGGATGCTAAGGTGGCTAGTACGAAGACCATTAAGTTGATACCGATGGCGTAGGCAAAAGTCTCTAACCACTGTCTCATTAAAAGAAAAGCCACCGGCCAAGCGATCAGGTTGGCAATAAGAATTAGTTTGACGAATTCTTTTGACAGAAGCGCTACAATACTACTAGTAGATGCTCCAAGCACCTTCCTAACTCCTATCTCCTTGCTTCTTTGTGTCGCAAGAAATGCTGCCAATCCAAAAGCGCCTAGGCAAGCGATAACTATTGCTAAAACTGAAAAGGCAGTAAAGAGCCTGCCGCTCCTTTCCTCGGCATCATATAATTGTCCAAACTCCTGATCAACAAAGGCCACTTCTAATGGCCGCTGTTGTACAAAGTCGTCCCAGGCACTTTCAATTCTAGCCAGTGTACTGGCTAGGTTTTGTGTTGAAACTTTAGCCAAGAAGATATTAGGATTGCTCACCTGTAAATCAGCCGCAAACAGGGCCACAGGACCAATGGGTTGATGCAAAGACTCAAAGTGAAAATCTTTAACCACCCCAATTACAGTTGAGATTGGACCGTTAATCGGCTGCAGTTGCTTGCCAATTGGGTCTTGCCAACCAAAAGTTCTGACAGCCGATTCGTTGACAATAATAGCCGATGAATCCGTCACTATAGCGGGGTCAAAGGCTCTTCCTTCAACGATCTCAAAACCCATAGTTTCGATCAAGTCATAATCTCCTCTGATATTTGGCATTAGATAACGATCACTCGCATTACCGGTAACATCAGTGAATGTTCCTCCATTGACTTGTCTGCCTGGCACCGTATTCGTACCAGAAACCTCTAATATCTGTGGATTATCAAGCAATATATTTTTAAAGGTTTCAACTTGATCTCTGAGCAGGTCTGCCCTCTCGATAATAATCAGTTGATCTTTGTTAAAGCCAAGCGGCTTATCATTCAAGAATTGAATCTGTTGATAGATGACTAGTGTTCCGATAACGAGTACGATCGAAATACCAAACTGAAAAACAACCAGTCCATTTCTCAACCAAGAACTCTTTGCTCCACTACTCATTTTTCCTTTCAGCACCGCTACTGGCTTAAATGCAGATAAAAAGAAAGCAGGGTACAAGCCTGAAACCACACCTAATATGATTGAGAAGACTATAAGACCGACAATGAAAATTGGTTCTAGTAAACCTTGGATGTCCAGCGCCTTTCCCGAAATAGAATTGAAATAAGGTACTAGCAAAATGGCCAAGGCCATTGCCACCATTGTAGCGAAAAGACACATGAACACAGACTCGGTCAAAAATTGAACAACCAACTGCTTCTTAAGAGCTCCCAATACCTTTCGCATACCAACCTCTCGGGCTCGATTTGCCGCCCGGGCCGTGGTTAGATTAATGAAATTAATGCACGCGATAAGTAAGATAAAAAGGGAAATAGCGGCAAAGAGGTAGACTATCGTTTCATTGCCATTGGCTTCCAGTTCCCATTGGTGATTAGATTTCAGATGAATATCAGACACCGGTTGAAGAAAGTAATTATGATCGTTACCAGCGGCTTCATACTGATCCCAACTGATCCCCAGAATACTCTGAATTTGTGGTTCCATATAGGTCTTTATGATCCCCTCTATTTGCTCCTCTATTTCCGCAGGGTCAGTTCCTCTTTCAAGTTTGATGTAGTTATGAGCATTGTAAGATCCCCAAAACTCATTTCGGTACAATCCTGGAACGGTGCTTAAAGAAAAGAGAAAATCAAAATGAAAGTGGGTGTTGGAAGGCATAGGCTTCACGACTCCTCGCACCAGCATCTCTCCTACATTTTGGATGGTCAGTTGCTTGCCAAGAGGATCCTCATTGCCAAAATATTTGGTAGCCATCGCCTCAGTAATGATTAAGGAGTTAGGAAGGTCTAAAGCTGTTTCCTTGTCCCCTTCTATGAAGTCAACGGCAAAAAAGTCAAAGAAGGTAGAGTCAACGGCAAGGACACTTCTTTCGTCAAAAAATCGATCGTCTATCTGAAAAGTAAGGGTTCCAAACTGATTGAATATCCTAGTAGAAGATTTCACGGCAGATAAATCCCTAGCCAAAGTTCTACCCATAGGCATTGGGCTTCTCGCATAGATAAACTGGTTGTCCGGGAACTTCCTATCCAGAGCCACACGGTAAGTGCTTTCTACTTCAGGATGGAAGTTATCATAACTCAACTCTTCCATTACGAAGGTTAGAATCAGCAAGCAACAGCTGATGCCCACAGCAAGGCCGGTGATATTGATGAACGCAAAAAACTTCTGTCTGGCTACATTTCTGAGTGCTACTTTGATGTAATTCTTAATCATGCTATCGGGTTTTCACAATTAAGATATCAATAGTCTACCAGTTAATTCTTGCGGATTATTTTGTTGGTCGTATTATTCTACACCCTCTAAAGCTTAGACTCACAATACTTTTACCACTGATTTTATATGCAGCGAATTCACATGTGAATTCTACTATGTAGGTATGAAAGGAAAATACTTACTCTTCACAGCTGCCTTGACGGTATTTCTACATTCCTGCCAAACGGATGATGCAAAGCCAATCGATGTCAAACCCTCTGATCTGAGGATCTTGTTTATAGAAAATTCAGAAGGTGCTCCTTTTTCAAAATTTACTGGAGAGCTAAAATGCATAGATCCTGAAGGGATCAGTCTCACTGAGGTGACCCACAATACTTCAATGTCGACAGGATTTATCTCTACTTCCAACGACTATTCTAAAGTGACCTTTCACGCATCTGTCAACAGCCCATGTTTAACCCGAGACATATTTTCCTTGGATCCGATTACACTTTCTTTTGAGAGAAAAACAAATTCTATCGCCAGGGCTCTAACTCGTGGCTGTCAAAACCTAACAACATACTCTGACCCTTGGTTATCCCCAGATGGTTCTGCCATTGCTGTGGTTAAGTCGGGTGGAAACAGAAACGATGCTGTTATACTGGACATGGACGGGCAAGAAGAAATAAATCTGGCCTCAATTATTAACCTTGAGATAAAAGACAATTATAAACCGAGATGGTCTCCAGACGGTACTAAAGTAGCGTTTGCAACACGCCACTTCACCAATGATGAAAAAACGGAAGCACTTTGGAGGGTTTGTGTGATTAACAGAGATGGTTCTAATCCGATCTTCATAGGGTCCTTTAGTGAAGCGATTACTACTCCCATCTGGTCACCAGATGGAAGTCAAATAGTCTATGAAGTTTTTAAACAAGATAGAACATCTCTTTTCGGAGTTGATTTTCGAACCAGTAGAATAATGAACAGCGATGGCACTGATGATCGACTACTAGCTCCTCAGTTTGAATCTGTGTTTGTTGAAAACCATGCTTGGTTTAAGGACAACAAAAGGCTGATAGCAAATGTAAGGCAGGATCCAAACTCAGCAAAAAACGAAATAGTCATAATTAACACAGAATTAGGTACGCACCTGCAACTAACAGATATGGAACCCTTGGAGAAGAGTTCTTTAAGTCTATCTCCGGACGAAGAATGGGTCCTTTATGTGGGTTCTGACCCTACCAAACAACCAAATTCCGACAATGTGTGGAAAATTAGGGTAGACGGGTCTGAGAATAAGAGGTTAACAAACATCAATCATGTCAGAACGGCCCAATGGGTCAAAGTAAACCTATAAACTGGTTAATGATTGACCCATAAGATCGTCTAACAACTACACCAATCTATTCCTTCCAGAATGAAATCTTCACAAAAATCTCGTTCTCTAAACGATCTTCAGACACTTCTTCAGCAAAGAATGGGTTTCCCTTAAACTCAAAACGATTTACTTGAATTAAATGACGACCTCGATCAAGATTGGTGATATCTATCACCGTCTCTACCCCTCTTTCTCCTTTGTTTTCATGCCTGGTAAAGAAAAAATCAGGATTTTCGATTTTCTCACCGTCTAAATAGACTTCATACAGGCTACCCAGACACTGTGACGAGGACTTCACCAATTCTTCGTATTTCTCATCCGTACCAAGAAGATCTTCCATAGTCACAGTACTATCTTGTGCTGATCGCATACCTGCATTCATAGCTTCGGTGAAAGAATTGGTCCTTTCGAGACCTCTAAATTCTGGACACAGAAAATCTAAAACCTGATTACTTCGTGGTGAATACCTGATGAAAAGTTCCAAATAGTCATTCTTGACAAACTTTGAAGGTATACTCGCTGTACGTATATGTCCTTTACTGCGCTCATCATCGTAGTGCACCTTATTCATGGTGTACTGATTGGCACTTCTGACTTCTGGAAAGAATGGATAAGTCTCCCATGTATTGATACGCTGCGCAAGAAACAAGGTACCACCGAGTATCAGGGTAACACTTATGATTTGCTTCTTACTGTAATTGGTGATCAGGTGATAGTAAATGCTCCTGTAGACAAACGATAAAGAAATAAGACTAAACAGTCTATATATCGGATAGTAGAGCACTGAAAACCATTTCGACTTTTTGAAGGTGCTAAAAAAGATGGTATCCAAGAAATAGATTACTGCACATATAGTCAATATCACCGAAAGAATCAGGAATAGTACCGATATCATCATGGTAACCGCAGGGCTACTTCCAATGTAATTTTGGAAAAAAGCACCAACCCCTAATAGTGAAAACAAAAATGCTGATACCAGCACTACCGATATAATGGAGAAGGCCAGTAAGTAGGTATAGGCAAAAATCACACTGGACACCTTATCCAGATAGAAGATCAAATCATCCAGACTCCTCACCTTTCCCGGTAACTTCTTGCGAAAAGGTCCTTTTAACTTTAGAGAATCCAAGTCAATTGAGTTAGACACTGAACTCAGCCCTACAATCCCGATCCAGAATCCCCTGAGCAACAGATGGATCAACAAACTGATCAAGAAGAATTTCAGTGCTATCGGAATTGTATTCACAATAAAGCTTCCAGCGCTGACGAAGACTACGTTAGAAGAAGAGCTTGGAACAAGCTTGTTAAAGTTAATCGAAGCACTAAACTCCTCATACTGGTCTACACCAGTGGCCAACAGGAAAATTGAGAACCCTGTGATCAACAATTCTAGTTGCCAACTTTCTAATTGCAGGTTGGAAACCCATCGTCTTAACTTGCCCTCTTCGTTGTCATCAGGTCTTCTTAATTGCGCCATAGTCTAAAGTTGAAGCATGAATTTAGCACAAAGGCCCTAAATTAAAAATGCCAGCTGATGCTGGCATTTTTACAGTCTTAAGATTAGTTCCTAGCAACATCCACCACCATCGTAGAAGTAGGTGCTTCCTGAAACCCAAATGTTCTTATTCTCCAAATTTTCAAGATTAGCCGCTGTCTTGTCACAAACGGCTAAGGGTTGATTAGGAAGCAATACATGACCCTTATGATCATCAAAATATTCTTGGTCACCCGTATAAATTGCGGTTCTACCAGTGAAAACGCATGGACCATCTTGAGGCATGGGGTCTTTAATGGCAGCTACCTCAACACTTTCTATAAAGATTCTATTGGGTGTATCGTAGTTCTCCGGATCGAGTATTCTATAAGGCCGTTTTGCACGAATCTCAATTGTTCCAAAACCCACATCAGTGATCATTTTAATGTAATCTTCCAACGGCAAGGCACCACTAAGGCACAATCCACGCAGTCTTTCATCAAACTTAAGCGAATCTGGCATTGCTTGCTCAGCGATAGGGTCTGACAATACAAGCCTTCCTCTTGGCTTCAAAACGCGATACATTTCTTCCAAGGCCTTCTTCAAATCGTCTTCATGGAAGATATTAAAGAGACAATTTTGTGCAGCGACATCAATACTCTCGTCTTCGATCGGCAAATTAAGGGCATCTCCTTTTCTTACATCAATGAATGATGGATCGAACCAAGCATTCTTAGCAACTGCTTCTGACATATTATTCTCACATGCCTCTATCATCTCATCTACCACATCGACACCAATTACTCCACCTTTCTGACGGCTGAAATAAGAGAATTGAAGCAGCTCCATTCCTCCCCCTACTCCTACGTAAAGGACTTTTGGGTTATTGATCAAATCCCTGGGGTGCACGGTACTACCGCAGCCATAATTCATATCAAGCATGATTTGCGGTATTTCTAACTCTGGAAATGCCCAAACAGGCGTAGTCGTACAGCAAAGCCCGACATCAGGGGTTTCGGCTGCTGCTTTGTATATATCTTTTGTAGTTTCTAAATAAGTTTCCATAAATCAATTAATTGGTAGTAGTTCCTCCACAGCTTGACCCTGCTCCTGCAGTACACCCAAAACAGTGTTGGTTAATAATAATTTCGCGGTTCATTACCTTTTCGTAGTCAAAATCACTTACATGATTTGGCGCTCCGTTGGTTAGTTTCAATTCAAGCATTTGATTGAAGTCACAATCATACAGGTAACCATCCCAACCTACCGAAACCATGCTTCTGCACATAACACCTGCGGCCGCCATTGGGTTAAAGGCATTAGTGAGCTCATTCATATAATCCTCATAATTCTCCGACCTGATGAGGTAATCCAAAAATCGACTGACTGGCAAGTTGGTTATGGCAAAAAGGTCATTAAACACAATGTCATAAGTCTCTTTGAGCTTTCGCTCGTACTCTTGTTGAAGCACCACCTGGTCATCCGGAAGGTAGGCTCCTGAAGGGTTATAGACCAGGTCAAGTTTGAGCCCTGTTCCTTCTTTTCCGTAGCCCACGGCATTTAACATTTGAAGCGCTTTGATCGATTTTTCAAAGACTCCATCCCCTCTTTGTGCATCAGTCCGTCTAGCGGTAAAAGAAGGCAGTGAAGAAACGACATTGATCTTATGCTTCTTGAAGAACTCTGGTAGGTCGTTGTATTTAGGGTTAGCCAAAATGATGGTCAGGTTACAGCGGACAATGATCTGCTTACCTAATTTCGAAAGCTCCTCTACAAACCATCTGAACTCAGGATTCATCTCAGGCGCTCCACCTGTAAGGTCTACTATCTTGATCTCTGGGTTTTTCAGGGCATCCAGACAAAGTTGCATAGTTGCTCTGGTCATAATCTCTTTCCGATCAGGACCGGCATCCACATGACAGTGCTTACATACCTGATTACACATCTTGCCAACATTGATCTGGAAAACCTCAACGCTCACCGGTTTAAGGACGTCTATGCCAGCATCAGCTATCTTTTCTTCAAAAGAAGGTATACCTACGGCTTTATGATCGCTCAGCACTTTGATCTGCTCCTCAGGAGTGGATAACCAATGCTTAGTTTTCTTTAGGCTTTGTGTTGCAAGTGCCATTTTACATTAGTTTATCTTCCATTTCATTCATCATTTGTACGCCATGTACAAGTACAGCCCCTCCTTTGATGGCAGCGGCTACATGAACAGCCTCCATCATTTGTTCTTCATCTGCACCCTTTTTCATGCAGGAATCGGTATAGGCGTCAATGCAATAAGGACATTGCACGGCATGGGATACAGCCAAGGCTATAAGTGCCTTTTCGCGGGCGGTCAATGCCCCTGGTTTGAAGACACTGCCATACCAATCGAAAAATTTAGTACCTAGTTCTTCTTGTAATTCGGTAATCTTCGAGAACTTCTTTAGGTCCTCAGGTTTATAATAAGTCTTAGACATGGTGATTGCTTTATTGTATAGAAAATAGGCTCTAGCGAATATCTCTAGAGTTTCAACTGCCGGCTAAAAAGCAATTTGCGGAGGGCCTCTAACGATCCAAGTGGTAGTTTTGAACTTACTGAAGCCCATGAAAAATTGCGCTCTTTCGGCTTTATGAAATAGGATTCGTTTTAGGGATAATCGAAAACCACGACTGAGTCGGGTTCTAAGTCGAAGAACGACATTAAAATCTTCTAGCGTATTGAGATCGCTTTTAGCCTCAAGTATAAAAACTCCTTCAAGTTGATCGCAAAGTTGCTGATATACGAAACTAGAATGCCATTGTATGGCTTTGAAGTCAATTGACTTTGCCTCATCCAAGTTCAGCCCCATTAGATAGACGCCTCCGTGAGAATCTCTACCCAAAACGTTTTGACCTTTCTGCAATGCTTTATCGGCACGCATAAGGTCATCCACAGATAGTTCAGGCGTATCATTCCCAATAATAATTACATTTTGGAAGCCTTGTTCGGCAACTACCCTGAGCGAATGAACAAGTCTCTCATTGAAGGTATTACCAACCTGTTGATTTGAATAAAACTCTATAAGTGGTAAACCCGAGTCCTTTACCGTCTGAAGTGTCCTATTGACAAAAAACTTATAAAGGGATGAAAACCTCTTCCTATTCAAGCCCAAAGATTTAGCTCCAAACTCATCATTGAGCGTTCTGGAAAAGAATAATACTGCTGTTTTATCAGAGGGCATCCATTGGGAATTTAGAGCCTTAACTCCGTATTCTCAAAATTAATTTCATATCAATGGATTCAGATTCTATAAATGTCGGCTAAGAAACATCTGAACAGCGTCCACTACACCAAACTTGAAACGACTTGCCTCGATTCGTTCCTGAAAACAGATGGTGTTTGACCAGTGTAACTTGTGAATAAACGGGTAAATGAACTGACATCCTTAAAGCCTACATCGTTACATATGCTTTGCACAGAATAAGACCTATTAAGCAACAGCCATTTTGCTTTTTCTATCCTTAGGCCTGTCACGAACTTCTTAGGTGTAATGCCAAAAGTATGCTTAAAAGCCCTGTGAAAATGATATGGGGAAAGGCAGGCTACTCTAGATAACTCGTTCAGGTTTACATCTTCTGAAAAATGCGCTTGAATATAATCGCGAGCAATGGAAAGTCGCTTATACAGTTCAACCTTGGTAGATCGCTTCACAATTTCTTGGTCTTTAAAAACATTCAAAGACGCATTGGCACTCATAAAGACAGTTTCGAGCATCCCACTGAATAGGTCATAATCATCAACCTCGCTAGGCTGAGTACTCATTTTATTCCCAATCATATGTTCAATTCTCCTCCTCAGTTCTTCTGTGACGGGCAAGGTATGTAATGGAAACTCCGGAAGGGGTTTACTCAAATCATATAAAGCGAAAGCATCTAGGAGCCCTGCTTGTGTCTGCTTATGGTAAGCAACAAAGTCTTTAACGAAGTTCTCATTAAAACAGAATGCCAACATGGTGGCATCTTCCGAATGTTCAGATGTCACTGAATATTCAGTTTCATGATTCATGACCAAGAACTGATCTGTATTTACGCGAAGCTGCGATTGATTGATGTGGTAGAGCTGTGTGCCTTTCACTCCGAAACGAATGGAAAATCTAGTTTTCTGATCTTCACCCATTAACCCTTGGGAAGTGAAATGAGCATAACCGTTATTTATGCCTTCGATTTGACCATGTTCTGCACGCCAGTAAATCTGTCCACCCTTTCTATGAACAGTATGTTGACCATTATAAGCTATCATTGAGTTGACCTTTAAACCAATCTAACGAGCTAAACAGAAAGTCAATTCAAATTTTATGTAAGTGGTTACGATAAATATGTCGCAGCGAGGTCGCGAATATTTCACATAATGCGAAAAACTAGAAGAGAACTTTTGAAAAAAGGACTGCTAGCGTATCCTGACTCCCCACTCCTGACCTTAGAAAAGCCCTGTGCTAAGCACTCTCCTTTTTTCATGCACAAAATCTCGAAGCAAGCTTCTGATAGAAGGATTGCTCTCGCGATCCCGACTCCCCACTCCTGACCATAGAAAAGCCCCGTGCTACGCACTCTCCTTTTTTCATGCACAAAATCTCGAAGCAAGCTTCTGATTTTGTGCATGAAAAAAGCCCCTGAAATTCAGGGGCTTCTCTGCGCTAAGTGACCTCGACAGGATTCAAACCTGTAACCTCTTGAGCCGTAATCAAGTGCACTATTCAGTTATGCTACGAGGCCAAAAATAAACGGACGTTAAAGTCCGTTAAATGCGTTTGCAAAGGTAATTAATTCTTTTTCTTTGCAAAAGACGTCCTTATATACTTTTAAAAAATACTATCTTTGCCACCGCTTAAATTTAGCATACCCATGAAGAAGTTGTTACTCGGAGTTGTAGGTTTGGTTTTCATGAGTCTTTCGGCTCAGGCACAGCGTCCTGATCTGCCAGGGGCTTTACTGGTGGACATAGGGGTTAATAGCTGGAGCAACGCACCCGAGGACATCTCATTAAACAGCTTTCAGTCGAAGACAGTAAATATTACCTATTATTATGACCTACCGATCGGCACCAATGGGTTTACTTTTACTCCTGGAATAGGACTGAGTCTTGAAAGGTACTCCTTTGAGAATAATTTCACCCTTACATCTTCTGTAAATACCAGTAGTGTAAGGTCGGTAGAGGCGACCGACTTGAATTCGCTGACGAGTAGTCCTATTAGCTTTGGCAAATCAAAACTAGCACTACACTACTTAGACATTCCTTTAGAACTCAGATATTACAAAAGTAAGAACCAATACAATAGAGGTTTCAGAGCTGCTCTGGGCATGAAAGTCGGTGTACTTTACTCTTCGTTTACAAAGTTCCGTTATGAGGATCGAGGAGGCGATAATCGTACAGTTAAAGACCGTCAAGACCTAGGCTTCAACCGTTTCCGCTACGGTGTCCAGGGACGTGTTGGATGGGGAGGCATTAGCCTTTTCGGATTCTACGAGTTATCCGAAAAGTGGGACATTGCGCCAACAGGTGGAGAAAATACGAGAACACTTACCTTAGGAATCTCCTTAACTGGCTTCTAAGACTATTCTCCCTTAAATTCTGGAAGGCGTTTCTCTAAGAAAGCCTGAACTCCTTCTTTATGATCAAAGGTAGCTCCTGCTATATCTTGATTGTAGGCTTCATAGTCGAGCATTTCAGATAAAGTAGCTCCTTGCGACTTATTCAGCATCTTCTTCATAAGCCCTATTGCCTTGGTTGGCGCTTTAGCATAATAATCTGTATAAGCTTTCACAGCTTCGTCCAAAGCCTCATCAGGAACACACTTATTTACTAAGCCCATAGCCTCTGCTTCTTTGCCACTCACTCTAGTACCCATAGTCGCCAGTTCAAATGCCTTAGAAGAGCCTAGCAGTCTTGGTAGGAAATAAGAGGAACCAGAGTCAAGTACCAATCCAATATTTACGAATACTTCGATGAGTTTGGCACTCTCCGCGGCAACTACAATATCACAGGCAATAGCAAAAGAGCAACCAGCCCCTGCCGCGACACCATTTAAGCGACACACCACTGGCTTAGGCAAGTTTCTGATGGCCTTAATGATAGGGTTATACCTTTTATGAATCGAATCTGAAAACGATCGATTAGGTTCGGCTGAAGAAGCCTTCAAGTCCTGGCCCGAACAAAATGCTTTGCCTTCTCCAGTCAATACAACTACCCTCACTTCACTATTTCGCTTGGCATCTTTCAATGCTGCCTGAAGCTCATAAGTAATTTCGTTGTTGAGTGCATTATACACATCCGGGCGATTGAGTGTAATGGTGGCCACCCCATCTTTGATATCGTATTTGAGAAATTCGAACATGGTCTAAAGAAATAAAGCGATTGATCCGTAACTAATAGTAAACCCAAGTATTAGGCCTCCCAGAATTTCGGCAGGCTTATGAGCATTCAAATATAATCTGGCCCAAGATATTAATCCTGTCAATGCAACTGCAACAATTAGGGGCCAAAACAAAGTATTGGTTGCTTGAAAAGCATGTTTATAGGCAACAATGAACCCAAGCCATCCAGCTATACCAGCTGCATGGGCACTAATCTTCCACTTAAACGTAATTCCATTGGTGGCAATCACAACAGTGGTAATAGCCAGGAAAGTAATATGCATTGCGGGTGTCATCCATTCTTGCCCCTTGATCATGAAAGACACAACCAAATAAAAGAGCGATATGAATACAAAAGGCATATACCTGTCCTTCCTATCGTTCATATGCAGATCCTTAATGACTTTTGTAATTCGAAACATGACTACCGTAAGGACAGGAACCAAACACGTTGTCACGAATATCAGTGAAACAACCGTCCAGCGTCCTTTGTCGGTCAAGTTTGAACTATTTCCTAGGTGGAACAGAATGGTGTAGAACACCAAAGTCGGCATTATTAAAGGCTGAAATAAGTATGTTAGGAATTTCGCTAAAAAAGTCAAATCAGAGTTCTTTTCTCAGACGTGCTACCGGGATATTGAGTTGCTCCCGATATTTTGCCACAGTTCTTCTGGCAATGTTGTATCCCTTGGCCTTTAGGAATTTTTCAAGTTTATCGTCAGACAATGGTTTCTTCTTATCCTCACCATCGATCAACTCGGCTAATACGTTCTTGACTTCTCTACTACTGACATCTTCTCCACTTGTCGTGGAAATCCCTTCACTGAAAAAGTATTTTAGAGGAAAGATTCCAAAGTCAGTCTGAATCGATTTTGAATTTGCCACTCTAGAAACCGTGGAAATATCCATATTGATCTCATTAGCAATATCCTTCAAAATCATTGGCCTCAGTTTAGACTCATCTCCATCTTGGAAGAAGTCATACTGAAATTTAATAATCGACTCCATTGTTCGAAGCAAGGTGTTCTGTCGTTGCTTGATTGCATCAATAAACCATTTTGCAGCATCTAACTTTTGCTTAACAAAACTTACGGTTTCCTTTAACTTCTTATCCTTCTTATCGCTCTTATCATATGCTGAAAACATCTCAGAATATGATTGACTTACTCTCAATTCAGGCGCATTACGGCTGTTTAACGTTAAGTCAAATTCACCATCGGTATTACTCAACAAGAAATCGGGTATGAGGTATTGAGTTTTAACCAGACCTCCAGAGATCCCTCCGGGCTTGGGATTTAATTTTGTTATCGCACTTACTGCTTCCTTGAGCAAGCCCTCATCATCGAGGTTTAGCTTCTTAAGGATTTTATCATAGTGCTTCTTGGTAAACTCATCAAAGCAAAGTGAAAGAATTCGAATAGCCGTCTGAATGACTTCATCTTCTTCAAGATCATCACTCTTTCGCTCCATCTGAATCAACAGACATTCTTGAAGACTTCGTGCCGCAATACCAGGAGGATCGAATTGTTGAATCTGACTCAACAATTCTTCTAACTCCTCAATATCCGTTTCAATGTTTTGGGCAAAGGCCAAATCGTTGACAATCGCATCCAGTTCTCGCCTGATATAACCGTCTGTCTCAATGCTGCCGATCAATTGCTTGGCAATGTTCTCTTGACGTTCGTCCAAGCCTAAAAAGCCAAGCTGAGCTTCTAACTGATCATTCAAAGACGCTTGCATAGCCACCGGCATCTCACGATCTTCTTCATCGTTGTAGTTACCATCACCTTGCATCTTATATCCGGAGAAATCGTCATCACCTAAGTAGTCTTCAACATTCAGATCTTCTGTAGAACTTACTTCTCCCTCTTCAAACTCTTCGCGCTCTGGTGCAGCCTCTTCCTCTCTCCCCTCCTCCAAGGCAGGGTTGATTTCAAGCTCCTCCTCTACTCGAGTATCGAGCTCAGCCGTTGGTACCTGCAACAGTTTTATAAACTGAATCTGTTGAGGTGACAGCTTTTGGCTAAGAGATTGACTAAGGCTGAGTTTTTGCATTAGGTATAAAAAATCGCTCTTTCTATTAATTCAAATTTAAAGGAAAGAACGAGAGAAGCGTTGAGATTGTAACACTTTTTAACAAAAATCATGCAGAAAATTCTAATTCTAGAAAAAATGTCCCTACACGCATTATTTAGTACATAATTACAAAAGCACTTACCTAATTGAGCCTAGTAAATGATTATCAATTAGTTGTGTTTGAGAGTAAAAAATGATTGCTTTGCGTTCGTTTTAGAATTCATTGAGTACAGTAACCATGGAAACAAAGAGAACCAAAATTGCCATACTTCTGAAAAGCGCCGAAATGGATGTCGATGTGGTAGCAAAAGGTTGGGTAAGGACAAAAAGAGGCAATAAACATGTGAATTTTATTGCCCTTAATGACGGTTCCTCTATCAATAGCATTCAAGTGGTTGCTGACCCTAATTTAATCGGAGAGGACATACTTAAACATGTTACGACAGGAGCCAGTATTTCTGTTAAAGGTAAACTAGTCGCTTCCCAAGGCTCAGGTCAAAGTGTTGAAATTACAGCAGCATCCATTGATGTTCTCGGGGTAGCGGACCCAGAAAAGTATCCGCTTCAACCCAAGAAACACTCGCTAGAGTTTTTGAGAGAGATCGCACACTTAAGGCCTCGAACAAATACTTTCGGTGCCATTTTCAGAATGCGACATGCGATGTCTTTTGCAGTTCATAAATTCTTTAATGAAAAGGGTTTCTACTATTGGCATACACCATTTGTAACAGGCTCTGACGCAGAGGGAGCTGGTGAAATGTTCAGAGTTTCAACGCTTGACCCCATAAACCCTCCTTTAAAAGAGGATGGTTCTGTCGATCATAGTCAGGACTTCTTTGGTAAGGAGACCAATCTTACCGTTTCTGGTCAATTAGAAGGCGAATTGGGTGCTATGGCGCTTGGCGACATATATACATTTGGACCTACTTTTAGGGCTGAGAACTCTAATACTACCAGACACTTGGCTGAGTTCTGGATGATCGAACCAGAAATGGCTTTCTATGATCTGACAGACAATATGGATTTGGCGGAAGAATTTCTCAAATACCTGGTGGCCTATGCACTCGAGCATTGTGCCGAAGACTTGGAGTTCTTAGAGAAACGACTTTTAGACGAAGAAAAAAACAAACCGGCTGCTGAACGAAGCGAAATGACTTTAACAGAGAAGCTCAGGTTTGTTGTTGAAAATGACTTTGAAAGGCTTTCTTATACTGATGCGATTCAGATACTCAGAAACTCTAAGCCGAACAAGAAAAAGAAGTTCCAGTTCTTGATTGATGGTTGGGGAGCTGACCTTCAGTCGGAGCATGAGCGCTATCTGGTTGAGAAGCATTTTAAGAAGCCTGTTATTCTCACAGATTACCCGAAAGATATCAAAGCATTTTATATGCGGATGAACGAGGACGGCAATACTGTCGGAGCCATGGACATACTATTTCCTGGCATAGGAGAAATTGTAGGCGGTTCTCAAAGGGAAGAAAGACTTGATGTACTTACCAGTCGCATGGCTGAGATGAACATTCCTGAAGAAGAGCTTGATTGGTATCTCGACACAAGAAGGTTTGGTACGGCTCCCCACAGTGGCTTTGGACTTGGTTTCGAAAGGCTTATGACTTTCGTCACTGGAATGGGAAATATTAGAGATGTAATTCCGTTCCCAAGAACACCAGGAAACGCTGCATTCTAAAACAATAAACCCCGATGTCTTCGGGGTTTTTATTTCTTGCTGAATCTTACAGTTTGTTGGAATTTGGATTGGTCATCCATGACCAGCACCAGATAGTAGCCTCGCTGAAAGGATTGTACGTCTACCTTATACTTTTTCAAACCGCTCTTTTCAAGATTGACTCTCATCTTAGTACCGATGATACTTCTGATCTCAATTTTAGGCTTACGAAGTTCAAGATTGCTTAGATCAATTGTCAAATAATCTGAAGTTGGATTAGGGAAAACCTCAACTTTGATCTTTTCATCACCATTATCATTGGAAACATTCGCTAGTCTTTCCGACTGAGCTGACGCCATAGACGCTATACAGAGGAGGGCCAGTCCAAGGACTAGCTTTCTGAGCGTAATATGGTGATTGAAGATTTCCATTATGTAATAAGACCCACTTTAAGGTGTCAAGGTTTACTTAAAGTTAGGATTTTTTCAAATAAAAGACGCATGTCTTACGTTAATAATTGATTCTGGGAGTTTATGAAGCAAATCTGATGCCATCAATGACATTTCTCCTACACTTTTTTCAGCCAAATCTCCGGCCATCCCATGTAGATAAACGCCTGCCATAGCAGCTTCCTCACTTTTCAAGCCCTGAGACATCAAGCCAGTAATTATTCCTGACAAAACATCTCCACTCCCTGCGGTCGCCATTCCGGAATTGCCAGTCGTGTTAAAAACCACTTTCCCGTTTGGCAGTGCTACTGCAGTATGAGCACCCTTTAATACAATAACCCAGTTTCGGTCAGAAGCAACGCTTCTCATCTTTTCAATTCTCCCTAAGCCATCAGTACTTGGCCCAAAGAGTCGATTGAATTCTCCCACATGCGGTGTCAGTATTGAACCCTGAGGAACATTGTCCATCAATTTGGGGTGTGCCGCAAGAATGTTTAAGGCATCTGCATCGATCACCATTCGCTTATGGTTTTGTTTTAGCACCAATTCCAACCACTGTACCGTTGCTGGATCAGTTCCCAAACCCGGCCCCACACAAAGTGCATAAGTGTTTTCAAAAATTTCTCCAGAGCTAATCTGATTGTCGCTGTCATCTACAGTGACCATTGCTTCAGGCAAGGTTGATTGAATTATCTCATACCCACATTTAGGAATATGAACGGTCAGTAAACCTGCGCCTGCTTTCAATACAGCTTTTCCACACAAAAAGGCTGCGCCTATTTTGCCAAAACTTCCAGAAAATATCTGTACGCGTCCAAAATCTCCTTTATGTTGAAACTTCTTCCGAATGGGCAAAAAGGCCGCAATATCACTTTGCTCGATTAGAAAATAGTCTGACGGCAGTGATTCAATAAACGCTTCGTCAAGGCCGATATCAGCGATCTGAAATTCCCCGACATACATTCCTGACTCAGGAATTAAAAAGGACAGCTTCGGTCTTTGGAAAGCAATTGTCAAATCAGCCTTAACGATTGCTCCGGACGGATCGACCTGATCAGAAAAAAGGCCGGAGGGCATGTCAATACTAACCGTCTTAGCCTTTGAGGCATTTATCTTCTCAATTATTTCCGCGAAAAGCCCTGTCACGGAGCGGTTGAGGCCCGAACCGAATAAGGCATCTACAACCACATCTTCTTCGATAACCAGATCATCAGCTTCAGAAACGAGATCAGGAGGAGTTATAAGTCGATTTAGGTTTTCCTGACAATCGGGAGAAAGGTTTGAAGACACATTCACCAAAGAGCACCGTACGTGATAGCCCTTTTCTCTCAGGAGTCTGGTGACAGCCAGGCCATCTCCTCCATTATTCCCTGTACCGCATACCACATGTATTGAACAGGTAGAGGGGATTAAAGAAAGGAAACATTTTGAGAATGCCTTAGCGGCTCTCTCCATCAAATCTATCGAGGCAATTGGCTCATTCGCGATGGTGTGCTGGTCTGCCGTCCTAACTTGCTCTGCGGTAATTATTCTCTTCATCTAAAATCCAGGTAAGGCAACAACTTCTTGATCATTACACTGTCCATCAAAGACAATCTGTACATATCCTCAGCCTTTCTGAATTTACCACTTTTACTCTTCACATTCAATATCTCTTTTGTCTGTTCATAGTCAATATACGGATGTGCCAATAGCTCCTTGAAAGTGGCCATATTAATCGGAACCTTCCTTATTGTGGCAGTATCCGTCAATTGCAGATAAGGTTGAATGTTTTGGAAAAGACTATCGGTCATACCATAAACTTCCTTAAGCTGATCTATAGAGTAATAGCCTCCTAATAACTTTCTGTACGACACAATCCTACGAGCATAACTTGAGCCAATCCCCTTAAGCGTTTTGAAAAGGGTACTATCGGCCGTGTTGATATCAACAAGGACTACTTCTTTTTCCTCGGCCTCATTAATCTCAGCTTCACTGACAGGTTCGCCAAAATTATCAGGACTAGGAGATTTAGACACTTTGACTTCTTTCTTCTTCTCAGGTAATAGGATATAAGTAAATAGTCTTTGATATACGCTATCGGGAAAGTCATAGATCTTTAGTAGGTCACCTTTTACATAAAACTTACCTCCTTTTGATCGGTAGTTATTAATTCTGTTGGCGAGAAATTGGGGAACTCCCAATGAGACTAATTCTTCAATAGACACTGAATTAGGGTCGAAATCGAAGTACTCAACTTCAATGGATTCGCTCACCTCGGGTTTCTCAAAATTGGCATTGATTAAAAAAACCAGACTATCAAGCAGCCTTTTATCTTCTGCAGATGTATAGGGATCAGAACTCAGGATTTGACGATATAGATAGGGTGTGAAAAGCAGAAGAATTATCAGAGGTATGAGCACTAATGTCCCATTAACCTCTGTTCTACTGAAACCAAAAAAGTCGCGAATGAGTTTATTTAGTCTCATTTAACCGTGTGTTTGATTGAGAGTAAATGAAGATAAGACTATTTAAACAATTGGCTTAACAAATGAATTGAAAAGCTGAGGGTTGGGTAGCAAAAAGGTAGAAACGTTATAAATATCAAAAACTGATAAAAATCACTTTTTTAGTGCTCATTTAGGGCTTATTTTTGCCCGCAGAAACAAAGGAAAGATGCAAAGTAATTTCAAAGTCATAAGTCTCTCATTCAAGAATGCTCCGGTGGACATTCGTGAGATGATCGCTTTGGATGATGCTATGATCACGACATTACTTAATGAGTTTCGTGAAGTAATCGGCTTACATGAATCCTTAATCATTTCTACCTGTAACAGAACCGAAGTTTATTACAACGCAGAGCAGGATTTCTCTAGAGAAATCATATCGCTATTGGCTAGAAAAAAGGGAATTGATAACATTACTAAGTTCATTCCTTTCTTTACAGTAATCAATGATAGTTACGAGGCCTCTACCTACTTATTCAGAGTAGCCCTTGGACTTGAAGCACAAGTTATAGGCGACCTTCAAATCATCAATCAGGTAAAAAAGGCATATCAAATTGCTGCGGATAATAATACTGCGGGGCCTTTCATGCATAGAATCCTGCACACTGTATTCTTTGCAAACAAGAAAGTATTCCAAGAAACAGCATTTAGAGATGGTGCGGCTAGTGTGTCTTATGCCACTGCAGAACTTACTCGAACACTAGCTGAGTCCTTTGTAGATGCCAAAGTGTTGATTGTCGGACTTGGTGAAATCGGAGAAGATGTAGCTAAGCATTTAGTTAGTGAGCAATTCTCTGTTACACTCACCAATAGAACAACGGCCAAGGCAGAAGCTTTGGCCACTGAACTCGCTCTAAATCAAATCGCATTTGAAGACTTGAATGCGAAGATGAGCGCCTACGATATTATCATTTCAAGCATACCAGTTCAAGACTTTATTGGTCCTCAACATTTGTCTAAAAATGCAGAAGGCCTCAAGTTTTTGATTGACCTTTCTATTCCAAGATCCATTGATCCTAAAGTAGAATCAATTAAGGGCATCTCTTTGTACAACATTGACGAGATTCAAGAAAAGACGTCTCGAGCGGTTGAAAAGAGAAAAGCAGCCATTCCTCATGTTGAAGCCATCATCGAAGATGCTATGGAGGATGTTAGGGCTTGGTCGCGGGAAATGGAAGTTTCTCCTACCATCCAAAAACTAAAAAGCACGCTCGAAGAAATCCGACAAGAGGAATTGAAAAAGCACCTCAAAAACTCATCTGAGGAGATGGAATTCTTCGCGGACAAGCTATCTAAGAGTATCACACAAAAAATCATGAAGCTACCTGTCTTGCAGTTAAAAGCTGCTTGCCAAAGAGGAGAAGCAGATAAGCTGATTGATGTCTTGAACGATCTTTTCAACCTAGAACAAGAGACAAAGGAGAAATAATAGCTCTTTTCGTCAATTTGTTTACTCCTGAGCATTATTTTCGTCAGCTAAATCCTAGCAATTGCGTATTACCTGTTAATGCCATTAATCCGACAGCTCTTTTTCATTCTAATTCTGATACTCTGTCAAGTCAATTTACGGGCTGGGGAATACGAGCCTTTCCGAGTTGATGGCAAATATGGAATTAAGGATGTCACTTCAGGCGAAGTGCTTATTCCTCCTCAATATGAAGCTATTGGGTGGTCGGATGGCTCCTTTAAAGTAATTAGCAATGTGATCGGTGCTCGCCAAAACGAGAAGTGGGCGCTAATTGATCTCGAAGGAGGAAAGGTCACCCTTCATCGCTATGCACAGCTCACCCCCTATCTAGACAACTTATTCATCGCCAGCCAACGAGAATCGAACTCAATCCTTGCCAATTATGGTGTCATCAACGCAAAAGGAAAGTCAGTAATTGACTTGTCTTATGTTAGAATGGAACCAGTAGGCAACCTACTAATCGCTTCGAAAAGGGTTGGCGCTGACGATCGGTATGGGCTACTCAATCGAAATGGCAAATCAATTATTCCTTTCACATTCAAGAACATCTTAGCCATCGATGAAACACTGTTTTCAGTTCAGAATGACAATAACCTTAGCGCTGTTTACTCCTCTAGTGGCAAAGCCATTACGGCCTTCGAATACGAGTCGTTGGAAAAACTGACTGACGAGCTGTTATTGGCAAAATCCTTTAATAAACGAGGCATTTTGAATAGAAGCGGAACGTTGATTATACCGACTATCTATAAAAACATCCAAATTTCCGGTCAAAGAGTCCGTGCATTACCCTTCAAAAAGTGGGACTTGTACTCAGAAAACTCGCTAGACACGACCTATTACTTTGATCAGATGCAAATCATCAATCAGGATCGCTTTGCGATCTCTAGTGGTCAACAGGCCGGCATTATCGATCAAGATGAAAATTACATTGAATACCTATCCAACCTAAATATCATCTCTTCAATCAACGAAATTACGATAGTTGAAGATGTTGATTCAAAATTTCAAGGGGCTATGGATGCTTCAGGCAAATTGGTTCTTCCGGTGAATTACGATAGCATAAGAATCTTTAATAAGGTGATTGTTGGACAGGTAAAGCGTCTAGATAAGCAAGACTGGACTGTATTTAATAAGTCTGGCGCTAGGCAAAGCCCATTCCAATATGAATCATTTAAGCAACTCGACAATGGACTGATTGAGGCCGTAAGGAATGGAAAGAAGGGCCTGCTATATGAAAATGGAAAAGACCTGAGCCCTTTTGTTTATGATGGTATTGGTGAGTTTAAAAATGGCTTGGCGGTTGTGGCTTATCAGGGTAGTTATGGCGTGATTAATATGAAAGGTAATTGGGTGATCACCCCCTATAATGACCATATCGAAATTCAGGAAGACGTTATCAGGCTACAACAAGGTTCAGAATGGAAACTAGTCGACTTCGATGGGAAGGAAACCGTAAGAGCTTATGGACTGCTTACCAATTTACCGCGCGGCTATAGCAAATGGACAAGGAAGGGTTATGAGCTCAGAGACGAAAATGATAGCCTCTGGTTGGATCATCTTTACGACACAATTCAGGTTATAAAGAAGGACCTATACGGACTAAAACGTGACGGCCGTTTCTTTTTGTTCAACCCTAATAACGCTAATGACATAGCCTTAGACTCAGGAATAACTTTGCTGGGAGAATTTTCCGAAGGCCTGATTTCTGTAAAAAAAGATAATCAATGGGGACAGATTGCTGAGGATGGTAGGCTAAGAATAGCCAACCGATATGAAGCCATTCAAGCCTTTTCTGAAGGCTTATCTGCCGTGAAACTGATCGGTAAATGGGGTTTCATAGATAAGAACGAGCAATTAATTGTTCAACCTACTTATGATCAGGTTTCGCCTTTCTACAAAGGCCTCTCGATAGTATCAAGGAATAGTCTTTTTGGTATTATAAATAGCTCAGGCAAATCAGTTTTGCCCGAAGACTTTACAGCCATTGATAGACAAGAGGATTACATTATTCTAAATTCGAATGAGGTTTTTGGACTGGCCGATGCTAAAGGCAAGTTGATTAGATCTCCTCAGTATGATTCCATTAAAGCACTTGCAGGTGGTTACTTCTTGATTGGCCGAGATGGATTAAAAGGAGTGATTAACCTAAGGGGAGAGGATGTCATTCCTCTTTCTTATGAGTCCATCCAACAACTAGGCAATCGCTTTCTAGCTTCAGAAGCCTCTCAATGGAAGCTGATTGATTTGCAATAAAAAAGGCCGCAAAACGCGACCTTCGATATTCCTTACTGCTTCGTTCTAGTCTTTATCTCCTCCAGGCTTCTTCCTTGTAGAAGAGCTCCTTTGTCCTGGTCTGGCAATTGATTCTCTCATCTCGGTATCAGATTGGATGTTTTCCATCTTATAGTAATCCATTACACCGAGGTTACCTGATCTGAAAGCTTCGGCCAATGCCAGTGGAACTTCAGCCTCTGCTTCGATTACTTTTGCTCTTGCCTCTTGAGATTTAGCCTTCATTTCTTGCTCATTAGCTACCGCCATTGCTCTTCTTTCCTCTGCTTTGGCCTCTGCTACTTTAAGGTCAGCCTGTGCCTGATCAGTTTGCAGGGTTGCCCCAATGTTCATCCCTACATCAATATCTGCAATATCAATTGACAGAATCTCAAATGCGGTGCCGGCATCCAAACCACGCTGTAATACCAGTTTTGAGATTTTATCAGGATTTTCTAAAACTGCTTGATGTGACTGGGCAGAGCCTATAGAAGTCACTATACCTTCTCCTACCCTCGCCAAAATTGTATCTTCTCCAGCACCTCCAACAAGTTGCTGAATATTAGCACGAACTGTTACTCTCGCAACTGCAATGAGTTGGATACCATCCTGTGCTACTGCAGCCACTTTGGGTGTAGTAATTACCTTAGGGTTTACAGAAATCTGAACTGCTTCGAATACTTCTCGGCCGGCCAAGTCAATAGCCGTTGCCTGCTTAAACCCCAAATTAATATTGGCCTTATCTGCAGAAATTAATGCTTTGATAACCGATGGAACATTACCCCCTGCCAGATAGTGCGTTTCGAGTTCGGCCGTTTGCACGTCCAATCCAGCTTTTCTAGCGGTAATCATTTCCTTGACGATTATACTTGGAGGCACCTTTCTAATTCTCATAAACACAAGCTCTAGCAAGCCTATTCGAACATTAGAAAACTGTGCAGTAATCCATAGGTTAACTGGTACGAAGTACAAGAAAACGAAGAGTAAAATGACACCAGCTATAACAGCTATGAGGGTAGTATATTCTCCCATTGATTTAAGTATTTATTGATTCTACAATAATTTTATTTCCAGAAATTCTTATGATTTCAACCTCGGCCCCAGAGTCTATCAAATGTCCATGTGAAGTCACTTCATAGGCCTTGTTATTAAACTCAGCTTTGCCGATCGGCTTCAAATCAGAAACAGCGATCCCTTTCATATGCAAATGAAGATCATCCGTATAGTGTTCGTTGACTTTAGAGTTAATCTGCTTTTTCAAAGAGAACTTACTCCATGCATTGGACCTAAAGCTCCAAACCAAAGCGACAACCGTCACTAAAAGTGAAGCTACTAAAACTATGGAGCCTGATGTAACTCCATGTCTTTCATAAGCCATGTAAATTCCGATGCCGGTCAAGACAAGCCCCAAGAGTCCAAGTATTGTGGTCCCGGGAACAAATATCAGTTCAAGATAAATAAGCACGAGGCCTACCAGAGTCAGTAAAATGATGGCTAACCAACCGTCCATAAGTCTAAAAGGTCAATAGCCTAATATACCAATAAACGGATGAAGCTTAGTATGCTTTGGCAAAAAGAACTCTTCTTTTTGATGGCTTGCCGGAGTAGATACATGTACCCTCCTCTTCTTTGGCTCCGATAGGAATACAACGGATCGTTGCCTTGGTCTCATTCTTTATTCGCTCTTCAGTCTCAGCGGTGCCATCCCAATGTGCTGAAACGAAACCACCTTGTGTATCGAGTACTTGCTTGAACTCATTATAGGTATCAACCGGGCGAGTGTTTTCAGTTCTAAAATCAAGGGCCTTGGTATAAATAGACTCCTGAATTTCATCCATCAAACCTGTGATCTTAGATGTCAAATCATTCTCAAGACTGAAGATCTCCTTTATACCGGTATCTCTTCGGGCAATTTCCACAGAATTATTTTCCATGTCCTTGGGCCCGATGGCGATTCTAACCGGCACTCCCTTTAATTCCCACTCGGCAAACTTAAAACCTGGCTTATAGGTATCACGATCGTCAAATTTGACGCTAATACCGGCTGCTTTTAGTGAAGCGATAATACCATCGGCTTTCTCACCAATAGCTCTTAGCTGCTCTTCTCCTTTATATATAGGTACAATCACGACTTGAATAGGCGCCAGTCTAGGAGGTAGCACCAGCCCTTGGTCATCAGAATGCGCCATGATAAGTGCTCCCATCAATCGAGTACTTACACCCCAAGAGGTTCCCCAGACGAAGTCTTGCTTACCTTCTTTATTAGCAAACTTCACATCAAATGCCTTAGCGAAATTTTGTCCTAGAAAGTGTGAAGTTCCTGCCTGCAGTGCTTTACCATCTTGCATCAAGGCTTCTATGCAGTATGTCTCTACAGCACCGGCAAATCGTTCGCTTTCCGATTTCACCCCTCTGATAACCGGTACGGCCATAAACTCTTCCGCAAACTGAGCATAGACATTCATCATTTGAACCGACTCATCAATCGCCTCCTGCTTGGTAGCATGGGCCGTATGACCCTCCTGCCACAAAAACTCAGTGGTTCTTAAAAAGAGTCTCGTTCTCATTTCCCAACGGACTACATTGGCCCACTGGTTAACAAGTATTGGTAAATCACGATAAGACTGCACCCAATTTTTATAGGTACTCCAAATCACAGTTTCAGAGGTTGGACGCACGATAAGTTCTTCTTCCAACTTAGCATCAGGGTCTACTACTACCCCATTACCATTCTCATCATTTTTAAGACGGTAGTGTGTTACAACAGCACATTCCTTAGCAAAACCCTCCACATGGTCAGCTTCCTTACTCAAATAAGATTTCGGGATGAAAAGAGGAAAATAAGCATTGGTATGACCTGTTTCTTTGAACATACGATCAATCTCGGCTTGCATTTTCTCCCAAATAGAAAAGCCATAGGGCTTAATGACCATACAACCTCGTACTGGTGAGTTCTCAGCTAAATCGGCCTTTTTGACCAATTCGTTGTACCATAATGAATAATCTTCACTCCTTTTAGGCAATCCTTTGCTCATGTTCTCAGATTTGGTATGATCCTTGCTGTTTTAGCGTTGATAGAATATCCGACAAATATATAGTTTTCGGATATTTTCTCGACCAAAAACGATAAATAGACGTTAACTTATTAAGCCAGAAAGGAAAGTCATGAAAAGTCGAATTCATCTCAAATTATTAATGGCACCACTCAGCATGCTAGCGGTGTTTGCATGCTCACCAGATCAATACCAACAAGCTTCAGAATATGACGATGTATATTTTACATCGGCCGATCGTAAAACAGCCCCAAAGGTTATTGCAAAACCTGAAGAGGTTCAAGCGGCTAATACCGCCAATGTGATCACATTGGCAAATCAGTCTAAAGCATCAGTAGACCCGACATTGCTTAATCGTTATAACAACAACGAAAGTAAAGAGGTCGAATACTTTGTTGAAGGCGAAGGTGGCCCGAGAGTGACCAAGGCGAGTGAATTGAATTATGATGACTTCGTCTGGGATTATGAAAATCAATTGTTAGCTACTTATGCCCTACCAGTAGATTGGGCTGAAGAGTGGGACGAGCGATATTTCAATAATCTAGTCTACAACGATTTTGAATTCAGGCTGGCTTGGTATGATCAATACTATCTGGGCAATAGCACTAGAATGGATCGATATATCACGGCAAGCAATGGTCGCATAGCAAGAACTTCTATGGCCACATTTGGCAGGAACGGATTTGGAAATAGATTCTGGAGTCCAGGCATCAATGTATCCGTAGGCTTCGGGACTGGCTTTGGCTTCTATGACCCTTTCTTTGCACCTGTAGGCTTCGGTTATGATCCTTTCTTTGATCCATTTTATGATCCTTTCTTCTTCAATGCAGGCTTTGGCTTCAATAGATGGAACAGGTGGAATCGTTGGAACAGATGGAACCGAGGCTGGGGCTTCGGATTCGGTGGCGGATTTGGATTTGGCGGTGGAATTTATTGCCCACCCATCTTTAGCAATCAATATATCTATCGTGGAGAGGTATTTGTTGCCAGAAATAACAGAACGTTTACTCGTGGCGGTCGATTGACATCTACGTCTGTAGCAAATGTGAGATCAGATGCTACTAATGGTGTAGCTCAGACTAGATCTCAAAGATTGGCTTCAACTTCAGGTACTTCAAGAGTATCAAGAAGCGCTATAGAAAACAGATCTTCAAGAACAGGACGTGTGAGTTCAAGCAGTGTTAGGAGTTCAAGATCTTCTAGATCGGCTACTAGTAGTGGTAGAAGCTCGAGAAGCCAAGTCGTTAGTACACGATCAAATCGTGTAAGAACTGATGCCTACAGGTTTAATGACTCAAGAAGTTCAAGCAGAACGTCCTCACGTGTGAGTTCTAGCTCTTCAAGAGGCAGGAGCAGTGCAGTGACTTCGAGAACCTCACGATCATCTCGAAATACTTCAACATTCAGCGGAGGGCGCGCTTCAAATAGAAGTACTTCGGGCAGAACAAGCGGGGTATCTTTTAATAGAAACACTTCGTCTAGGTCTTCGTCTGGCGTAAGTAGGTCATCGTCTAGATCGTCAAGTTCTAGGGGTGTGTCTAGAAGCAGTTCGAGGTCATCTAGCTCAAGAGGTGTTTCAAGAAGTAGCTCTAGGTCATCTAGCTCTAGGTCTGGTGTGAGCAGAAGCTCAAGCTCAAGATCTTCAGGGTCGGTGAGCAGAAGTTCAAGAAGCGGTGGAAGCAGTAGATCTTCATCAAGTAGAAGCTCATCGTCTAGATCAGGTAGAGGTAACTAACAAACAACAAAAACTCAGAAGATGAAAGGAATAAGAAAGCTTATGCTAGTAGGCTTGGCAGCGCTTTGCCTACAGTTTGGAGCTCAGGCTCAAATACAACCCGGTTCATTCGGATATTATGAAGATGCTTTGAGGTTTAGCCAACTCAACAATTTCGGTTCGGCAAGAATCTTAGGTTTAGGCGGCTCAGGTTCGGTTCTCGGTGGAGATGTAAGCTCAGCCATATTGAACCCAGCAGGTTTAGGTTTTTATAACAGATCTCAGTTTGTGCTAACACCTGGTTTTAATTTCAATCAGTTTGAGTCGACTTATTTGCTCAATGATTCAAGAACAGAGGATTCCAACTTGAATATTGCAAACCTTGGTCTGATCATTAACTTCAATAAAAGCGATTACGTCCCAGGGGGATGGCGTGGTGGCTCTTTAGCCATTACTTTCAATCGGGTTAATGATTTTAGACAACAACTGAGCTATTCTGGTCAAGGTATAGGCACTTCGATTATTGATGCAATGCTTGACAGAGCGGACCTCTTCTTTCCTGAAGAACTTGGTGGTATTGAACAGGTAGGCTACGATCATTTTTTGATCAATCCATTACCTGGGGCTGAAGACTTTTATTTGTCACCAGTGGCAGGAAACCCTATTCAGCGAGAAAGAATTAACAGAACCGGTTTTACCGATCAAATTAACATAGCCTTTGGTGGAAACTATGACGACAAAATCTATCTAGGAGCTGGAATTGGCATCCTATCTACAAATTACACTTCGAATCGTATTTATACCGAAGAGTTTTCTAACACGGTATTGTCATCATTCACATTGGATGAACGATTTGATGTATCAGGCACAGGCTTCAATGCTAATATCGGAGTAATTGTAAGACCGGTAGACTTCGTTCGGTTTGGAGTTTCTTTGACCTCACCGACCTGGTATAACTTCAGCGAAGAAAGTGATGCCATTTATAATTCAGAGTGGAATAACTTCGATGCTTCAACTTTCCTAGACAATGGAAACCGTGTTATTCTAGAAGATACAGTCCTGAATAGTTTACAGACTCAGACTAATATTTTCTTCTCTGACTACGAACTGAGAACTCCATTGCGATTCAATGCAGGTGTCGCGTTCTTCTTAGGAAAGAACGGTTTTATTACAGCGGACTACGAAAGGCTTAACTACGGAAGTGCTAATGTTTCTTCAGCAGACTTCATTGCCGATAATGATAATGAAACAATCCGAAATAACTTCGAATCGGTCAACAACCTGAGGCTTGGCGCTGAGTACCGTTACAAGATTTTTAGGTTTAGAGCAGGTTATGCGATGTTAGGTGACCCGACAAATGGAAGGTTCAATACATTTAGTGATGTAGACCGGTCTAGAACCGTGATCTCCGGAGGTGTTGGCCTTAATCTTGGTAAGTACTTCTTAGACTTCTCATATAGTCAAACTAGGTTCGAAGAATCATTTACATCTTTCTCCTTTGCTGATAGTGCTGGACCAACATCGATCACTGAAACAACATTGAATAATGCGAGAATAAGCTTTGGGCTGAACTTCTAGTCTTTAGCCGCATTGATATTAGAGATAATCATTTCCGCGGAAATCCGATTATCTCTAATTTTTATTTTGGCCAGCTCATAGTATTCTTCACGCCTGGCCTTCATTTCTCTAATTTCCTGAATCAAGTCTACATGATCATAGCTTTTGAACATGGGCCTGCCTTCTACACCATCTTCAATAATTCTTAAGGCTAGGTCTCCAGGGGCAACATCAAGGTATATGGTCATACCCGCCTCATTCATGGCATCCATATTAAAATGGTAGCACGGAGTACCACCACCCGTTGCTAACACAAAGTGATCCTCAACTGCGATGAGTTGGTGTAAAGTTTCTCTCTCAAAGATTCTAAATTGCCCTTCCCCATACTTCTTGAAAATCTCTGGAATTGTCACCCCCTCCTTCTTTTCAATTTCTGCATCTAGGTCAATGAACTTATAGCTGAGCCTTGTTGCCAAGGATTTCCCAAGGGTCGACTTACCAGACCCCGCGAGTCCGATCAGGAAAATACCGTTTCTAAAATTCATTAATTCAAATTAGATAGTAACTCCCCGGCATCAGGGATATCATTGTAATGCCATTTCTTCATTACCTCTCCGTTATTCAACAGCACGAGTCCCGGGTTTGATCTAATCATCGTTTTGAGCAAAGTCTTGTCAGAGTAGTAATACGGGATAGCAAGCTGAACCGTATGGCGTAAATCCTCGAATTGTGGACCAGATGATGCCGTAATAGCAACCACATCTACTTGATTTCCTAAGGCACCAATCAGGCTATTCAGCATATTATAAGAATCAATATCAGTCTTTTCTGTCTCATGGACTACCACCAAAAGTTTATTGCCTCTCAGCACTTCTTGCGTGTGGTCAGACTCATCTCCATAAATAGCGAAGTTGGTAATCTTAGGCACAACACTGGGGTCATTTGCAGGAGGAAGCATGTCCGCAGGAATACTGGTACCGGCTTTGTAGGCTCTGAAATCAATTGTCGGCAAATGATTAACGGACCAGAAAGCCACAGCCAGGCAAAAAACCAATGAAGCAGCAACAATACCTGTTTTGAGTTTCGTCTCTTCCAGAAGTTGATTCTTCTTTCTATTGACAAAGAGCACCACAATGAAGACAAGAAGGACTATATCCTTAATAAAAGATTCCCATGGGGTAAGCTTAATGGCATCTCCAAAACACCCACAGTCCGTCACCTTATTGAAATAGGCAGAGTAGAAAGTCAAAAAAGTAAAAAAGACGATCATTGCCAACAACAGTGTCGTCACTAGTTTTTCTCTGTACTTAAGAAGCAAGGCAATACCTAATACTACTTCCAAAGTCGAAAGCAGCATGGACAGAAACAATGAGATCGGTTTTAGCGATTCAAAGAACGGAGCAATATCAACGGCAAAAACCGAAAAGTACTCCTCCAATTTTATTTGGGTTCCTACGGGATCATTGACTTTGATTAGGCCTGAGAATATAAAGAGGCCCCCTACTATGTAGCGTGCTATTGCGTTTAATACTTTCATGATTTGGCAAATCCCATCAGAATCATACAGAAAACGGCATAATTGATCATATCCATATAATTGGCATCAATCCCTTCTGAAATGATCGTCTTCCCTTGATTATCTTCAATTTGTTTAACACGCAAAAGCTTCATCAATACGATGTCCGTTATTGAAGCAACACGCATATCTCTCCATGCCTCACCATAGTCGTGATTCTTATTTAATAGAAGCTCCATGGTCTCCTTCACATGTTTATCGTAAAGCGGTTCCAACACTTGCACATCCATTTCCATGGGATCATCATCCGTGAGGTTCATTTGGATTAAGGCAATCACACAGTAGTTAATTATCCCGATAAACTCTCCTGAGATATCATCATCCACTTTCTGAGCACCTTTCTCCTGAATAGAGCGAATCCGTTGTGCTTTTATAAAGATCTGGTCCGTAATAGAAGGTAATCTCAACACTCTCCAGGCCGTACCATAGTCCTGAGTTTTCTTGAGAAATATGTCTTTACAGGCCTTAATAACTTGCTTATATTCGCCTACCGTTTGCTCCTCCAAAGTAATCGCTTATTTAAAATTTGGGACAATTCTTGAAAGCGAAAGATAAGTTATTTAGTACAAAAAGCACATTGAATCTCAGGGGAAATCTGGTTTCTCTGGATAGCCAAAAAGTCATGGGGATTCTCAATACCACTCCTGACTCATTCTATGAGGGGAGCAGAGCCAATGGTCTTCAGGAAATTGTCGATAGAGCCGGGAAGATGCTTGAAGCCGGGGCCTTTATACTAGATATTGGAGGATACTCTACCAGGCCGGGTGCTGAGGATATTACCGAAGTTACAGAACTAGAAAGGACCGTTCCAGCCATTGAAGCCATTAACAAGGCTTTTCCAAAGGCGTATATTTCAATAGATACATTCCGATCAGAAGTAGCCAAAGCTGCAGTAAATGCCGGAGCTTCACTGGTCAACGATGTTTCTGGGGGTAATCTGGACAGTGAAATGTTCAAAACTGTGGCGAAACTCAATGTCCCTTATATTCTTATGCATATGCGAGGAACTCCTGCGACCATGAAGACCCATACAGACTATGATCACCTTCTGAATGATATAAGTGCCGAGCTTTCTGCTAAATGTTCAGTACTAAAGGGTCTTGGTGTTAAGGACATAATTATTGACCCTGGGTTTGGCTTCGCAAAAACGATTGCGCAGAACTATGATATCCTTCGGAATTTGGGTTATTTTAAAAGATTGAAGTTGCCGATACTGGCTGGCCTGTCAAGAAAATCAATGATCTATAAAACGCTTGACACCTCTGCCGAAGAAGCACTCAATGGAACAACAGCATTAAATATGGCTGCCTTGATCAATGGTGCATCGATATTGAGAGTCCATGATGTAAAGGAGGCGATGGAAACAATAAAGCTTTATAAGGCATACAAGGGTTGATATACGCATTTAAAATAGGGTTTCTAGATGTAAGATGGATTGACATCCTGGATATCCTATTGGTCAGTGTTCTGCTTTACCAGGTCTATAAACTCTTAAAAGGTAGTGTAGCAGTAAGAGTACTAATTGGGTTTTTAGTGCTCTACTTAGTTTACTTAGTCGTGCGCGCAGCACAAATGGAACTACTCGCTGGAATCCTTGGTCAATTTATGGGAGTTGGAGTATTGGCCGCCATTATCATTTTCTCCCAAGAAATCCGAAAATTCCTGCTCATTCTAGGCAAAACAACTTTCCGGCAAAACGACCTGCTGCAGTCTATCATGATCTGGAAAAAGCGAGAAGCCAAAGAATCCTTTAATATCACACCTATTATTGAAGCCACCAAAGCACTTTCAAGTACCAATACAGGTGCCCTTATTGTATTTTCTAAAAGCTCTGAACTCAAATTCTATGTCGATTCAGGAGACTTTATGGACGCCACCATCTCTAAGCGACTTTTAATCTCAATTTTTAATAAGTACAGCCCTTTGCACGATGGTGCCGTCATCATTAACCAAGGAAAAGTAAGAGCTGCCAGGTGCATACTACCAGTTAGCGAAAGAGACTTGCCGGCACAGTTTGGTATGCGCCATAGAGCTGCATTGGGAATGTCGGAAGCTACGGATACTTTGACGTTAATCATTTCCGAAGAGACTGGTCAAATGTCTTTAGCCAGAAATGGTTTGATTGACAGTAACCTCTCTATTCCTGAAATCCGAAAGCGTATCAATGACTACCATCAGGAAAGAGAGCCTATCCCTGAGGTAATCGATCCGGAAGGAAACGAACCACTTGATGTGGCTTCCTAAATCACTCCCAATTCTTTCCCTACTTCCTTAAAGGCAGCGATCGCCTTGTCTAAGTGATGTCTCTCATGACCAGCTGAAATCTGCACTCTAATTCTGGCTTGCCCTTTCGGCACCACGGGAAAATAGAAGCCAATCACGTAAATACCCTTTTCCAGCATGGCACTGGCCATTTTTTGAGATAAGACCGCATCATAAAGCATTATTGGTACAATGGCATGTTCTCCTGGCTTTATATCAAAACCAGCAGCAGTCATTTGCTCACGGAAGTACTTAGTATTCTCTTCAAGTTTATCTCTCAAGGCGGTCGTTTCCGATAGCATATCAAACACTGCAATGGATGCACCTACAATTGATGGAGCTAATGTATTCGAGAACAAATAAGGCCTGGAACGCTGACGCAGGAGGTCAACAATTTCTTTCTTACCAGAAGTAAAACCACCAGAAGCGCCACCCAAGGCTTTACCCAGAGTTCCTGTGATAATGTCTACCCTATCCATGCAGTTATGATGCTCATGAACACCACGTCCGGTTTTACCCATAAAGCCCGTTGAATGACATTCATCCGTCATCACAAGTGCATTATACTGATCCGCTAGGTCACAAATCTTATCCATCGGGGCAATGGTGCCGTCCATAGAAAAAACACCATCGGTCACAATGATTTTTTGCTTTGCTCCCTTGGCATCCGCAGCCTTAAGTTGCTCTTCAAGGTCTGCCATATCAGCATTCTTGTATCTAAAGCGCATCGCCTTACACAGTCGGACTCCATCAATGATTGAGGCATGATTTAGAGCATCAGAAATAATTGAATCCTCAGGTCCAAATAAAGGTTCGAATACGCCTCCATTAGCATCAAATGCAGCCGCATAAAGAATGGTGTCTTCAGTGCCTAAAAACTCAGAAATCTTCTGCTCTAATTCTTTATGAATGTCTTGCGTTCCGCAAATGAATCTCACTGATGACATACCAAAGCCATGGGTATCGATAGCCGCTTTAGCCGCTGCAACCACTTTTGGATGTGACGATAAACCTAAATAATTATTGGCACAGAAGTTAATTACCTCTTTTCCATCATCGGTCTTGATATCAGCTGCTTGTGGGGTAGTAATTACACGTTCCTGTTTATAGAGTCCTGCTTCCTTAATGGATTGAATCTCTGCTTGTAGCTGTGGCTTTAATTTATCGTACATTTCAATTGGTTTTAGGTCTTGCTATCTTGGGTCTCATCATGGGCTTCTTTACTTCCTTCTCTACTTCCTGCTCTTTGAGCGGATATGCCCTTCTTATTTTATTAATTAAAAAGAGTTTTTGTGCAGTGAAGCTGTCCGGATGTACCTGATCGAAAAGGGCCTTAAAGCCATCGTATTGCCTAGGCTCTCCTTCTTGGAAAGTTTTCGGGTCAATTTTCTTTTTTACCAGATAATCGTCAAAACTCATCTCTTCCATGACAGGGCAAATATATAAGATGTATTGCAACCAACCTTTGGTCATGCAAACGTTTTACATATTGAGCTGTTTAATTAATATTGCAAGCCAGAAATAGAAATCAATGGAGAGAATTTTAGTGATTGGAGCCTGTGGCCAACTTGGTTCAGAATTGACCAATGAGCTTGGAAGGCTGTTTGGTAATTCGAATGTCATCGCCTCTGACATTTCCCAACCGGTATCCGCCATTTCGGACTTTACATTTGAACAGTTGGATGTGATGAATGCCGATCGTTTGAATGACATTGTCAAAACACATAGCATTACTCAAATCTATCATCTAGCTGCAATTCTTTCCGCTAAAGGAGAAGAGAATCCGAAATGGGCATGGAACCTCAATATGACTGGCTTACTCAATGTTTTGGAAACGGCTAAAGAAAATCAGTTAAGGATTTATTGGCCAAGTTCCATTGCCGTTTTTGGTCCTTCTACTCCTAGAGCCAACACGCCTCAAGACACGGTAATGGATCCCAACACGGTCTATGGCATAAGCAAGTTAGCGGGCGAAAGATGGTGCGAGTATTATCACGAAAAATATGGTGTTGATGTAAGAAGCCTGCGTTACCCTGGCTTGATCGGATACAAGTCCTTACCAGGAGGTGGCACCACAGATTATGCGGTAGACATTTACCATAAAGCACTGAGAAACGAACCTTTCGAGTGTTTTTTATCCGAAGACACCTATCTGCCAATGATGTATATGAGCGATGCCATTAAGGCCACTCTAGATTTAATGCAAGCACCTGCAGATCATATCAAAGTTCGGTCGAGTTATAACGTATCAGCCATTAGCTTTTCACCAAAAGAGATCGTGGCAGCCATTCAGAAAGAGATTCCAGAATTTTCTGCTAGTTATGAGCCAGATTTTAGACAAGCGATTGCCGATTCGTGGCCTGATAGTATAGATGACTCTGTAGCTAGAAACGATTGGGGTTGGTCACCAAATTATGATTTGGACAAGATGACCTCAGATATTTTAGAAAACCTGCCGGCCTTGTTAAGCGAGTTCGAACAGGCCTAACCTGCAACATTTTTGTAGCTTTAGCACTCTTATGGTTATGGCAAAAGAAAGAAGGGGTTTAGTCAAATTTATAGCAGAATTGCTTATTGTCTTTGTTGGGGTATACGGTGCTTTTGAACTCAACAGATATCAAGAAACAAAAAGAGAAACAAAAATTCGAGAGCGTTATTTTTCAAGTTTCAGCTCTGAACTAAATAAGCTGTCTTTCGACATTCGCAATGCCCAAAAAACGATTAACAAGGCCCTGACCAACTTTCAGACTGCCGCAGAGAATGGTGAAAAACCAATACCAAAACCTGTTAACATCATTTTCGAAGCACCTATGCTGATCACAAGGGCAGGTTTCAATGATGATGTATTTATTCAGCTAGATGCGAGTTTGGCAGCCAGCCTAAGTGGTGGTTATGATAATGTGCAACTGGTCATCAAACAAATAGAACGTTTCAATCAGCTATGCGATAATCAACTTATCTCGAACACACCAATCAATTTTTACGATCGTCAGGGTAATCTAAAACCCGAATTTCACTGGTACCAAAATGAACTTCTTGATCTTCAAAAATATATGTCCAACCTGGATGAAATGATCAATCAAGGAGCAATCCCAGCTGTGAAAAAGCTACTAGACAGTTTGCAGTAACCCCTCTGATTCCAACCTATCTATCACATTGGGAGTCTAAGAAGAAAAGTCAAAAACATGAAAAAGCTATTTGCAATAGTCACTTGTTTGCTGATCGTTTCGTCTTGTGACAATACCAATGACGGCAGTCTTGAACGGGTTTACTATGAAAACTCTGAGTTATCATCTCCAGATGATGACTATGGTACTTGGGTGCTGTGGGAAGAAGGTGATAAAACTGCCATTCGTTTTGCCTATACTCACCCTGACGAAGAGAATATTGCGGACGATGAACTCACAGAGTTCTTTTGGATTGAATTACCGGCAGATGCTACAGAATTCAACATTAATACGAGCAACGATGTGCCACATCCTGAGATAGAATTCTACTATGTCAGGTCCTGTTTTTGCGCTTTTGAAACCTTCAGGTTCTTACGAAATGATATTTCAGGTCAAAAGATATCGGCCAACCAATGGCGTGTGTCGTTCGACATTTTAGTAGCGTCTGGCGACTATGAATATGAACTCAAAGATAGTGGTGTCTACACCTTGAGTACTAGATAAAAAAAGGGGGCAATGCCCCCTTTTTTTATCTATAATATCTCGTTCTTATTCCCCTTGGCTCAAAGAGTAACCTCTTTCTCCATCGAAGTGATATAGGTGCTCCGTTTTAATAAAATCGAAGCCTGCATCTTGAACGCTCTGAAGCAACTCAAGCACATCAGAGTTATTCAAAATCTTTCCTTCAGGATTCACGAATCTACACCTCCAATGATCTGTCTTAAAAGTCTCAGGAATTCCGCCAGGATAAACCAACACTCCTCTGTTCGAAATAAGCTTCAATTTTAGGTTTTCCGTAGAAGCAACATTTAACAAACGATCCCCTATTTCATCTGCATCTCTGCTTTCACCTCTCCAATCAATGAAAACATCTACTCCAACAAGCTCTTTCTTCTTAGCTGGTTTCTCTTCGATAGACACGGAAATGGCAACATCTTCATTATACTTAACTGCAGCGAGTTTCGTAGGCTTTTGGCCCAAACGATCGATAATCGCATCTGCAAACTCTTTCGTACCAACTTTTTCTACACTTCGGTTAGCACGGTAGATATCTCCTGTATGGATTCCATCTTCCAATGTCTTTAACCAGGCATTTTGAATGAGTTCAGCCTTATCTGCCCTCCCCATCTGAACCAACATCATAGTTGCTCCATTTAACAACCCTGAAGGGTTAGCAATATTTTGTCCGGCAATGTCAGGCGCTGACCCATGAATGGCCTCAAACATTCCATGCGTCATACCTACATTAGAAGAACCGGCCATACCTACTGAACCAGCTACTTCTGCAGCAATATCAGAGATTATGTCACCGTAGAGGTTCAGGGTAACCACTACATCCAAAGACTCAGGTCTGGCAGCCACCACAGCCGATCCAATATCAATGATCCAGTGATCAGCAGCGATATCCGGATATTCCAATTTGACTTCATCGAAAATATTATGGAACATACCATCAGTATGCTTCATAATATTATCCTTTGTCATACAAGTCACCTTCTTACGACCATATGCCCTTGCATATTCAAAAGCATATCTAATAATCTTTTCACTTCCTGGCTGAGAGATCAACTTCAAGGTTTGTACTACCTCAGTTGTCTGTTGGTGTTCAATACCTGCATAAAGGTCCTCCTCATTTTCCCTCACAATTACCACATCCATGTGAGGAAAGAAAGATGGCACATAAGGCGGATAAGCCCTAAAAGGGCGAACATTTGAATAAAGACCCAAAGACTTTCTGATGGTCACATTTAAACTCTTATATCCTCCACCCTGAGGAGTGGTGATTGGAGCTTTCAAGAATACTTTATTACCTCTTAATATTTCCCAAGATTCTGGGCTGATACCCGATTTGTGTCCCGATTTGTAGACCTTCTCCCCTATTTCGATGGTGTCATAAGTCAGCCCCACATTTGCAGCATCCATGATGCGTAGTGTGGCATCCATAATTTCTGGCCCTATTCCATCACCGTGAGCAACGGTTATCCTTGATTGTGTCCTCATAATTTTACTTGGTAGTTACCTCCTAAATTTGACGGCAAATGTAATCACCATCTATTCATAATCGAAATTGTAAACCTGCATTTTGAAACATTGTTTACAAGTGGAAAATATTAATGATCAATAGCGTAGTTTTACAATTCTATACTGACTGTTATCTTTGAATTCACGCTCAACCCAAATCATGGCGAATTATCAAAATATACTTTTCGAGAATAAAGAAGGAACCGTTCATTTAACCATCAATCGACCTGACAAACTGAACGCACTCAATATTCAGACCATTGAGGACATTAAAGTAGCCTTCGAAGAAATTTATGATGACAACAGCATAAAAGCCGTCATTATAACCGGAGCTGGGGAAAAAGCCTTTGTAGCAGGTGCAGATATCTCAGAAATAGCTGAATTGAATGAATTGAACGCTAGGAATTTTGCCGAAAGCGGACAGGAAGTATTCAGTGCAATTGAAAACTGCCATAAACCAGTAATTGCTCTAGTCAATGGTTTTGCCCTTGGGGGTGGTTGCGAACTGGCGATGGCCTGTCACATGCGTGTGGCTACTGCCAATGCCAGGTTTGGGCAACCTGAAGTAAATTTGGGAGTTATTCCTGGCTATGGTGGCACTCAGAGATTAACACAATTGATCGGTAAGGCTAAGTCTTTTGAGTTATGTATGACCGGAGATATGATTAATGCCAATCAGGCGTTAACATTAGGGTTGATCAATCATGTAGTGGAAAGTCCTACCGAAGCACTTGCAAAGTGCGAAGAGCTTCTTAATAAAATAACCTCAAAGGCTCCGGTAGCCATTGGCTTAGTAATTGATTGTATCAATGCTGTCAATAACGAACAAGAAAATGGCTATCAGACAGAGGCCAATGGTTTTGCTGCTTGCACCAAAACCACAGACTTTGCCGAGGGCACTACGGCATTTTTAGAAAAAAGAAAACCTGAGTTCAAGGGAGAATAAAACTCCCTTTTTTTATGAGTCAAATTAAAAAACTCGCGGGCCAGACGGCCTATTATGGCATTGGCAGTATACTCGGGCGAGTACTCAATTTTCTATTAATACCCATTTGGACGGATCGGCTGGTCAGGAGCGAGTATGGTGCGGTCACAGAACTATACGCCTACGTGGCGCTATGTCTCATTGTCTATACCTTCGGTATGGAAACGGCTTTCTTTAGGTTTAGCAATAAGTCCAATAAAAAGGAAACCTATCAGAGTACAGCCACGGCTGTTTTAACTACATCCGCATTCTTTTCAAGTCTCATTTACCTTTTTTCTGGCCCTATTGCACATTTGCTCGGTAATGGTGTGGAGCAGCAATACGTTCAGTATATGGCTGCCATTCTATTTATTGATGGGCTTATCGCTATACCATTCGCTAAGCTGAGGCTTGAGCAAAAAGCCTTGAAATTTGCGCTAATAAAAGTTGGCGTGATCTCGGTTACCATTCTCCTCAACTTGCTTTTGATCATTGTATTGCCTGACATCTATGATGGTAAGTATTTAGTCAGCCTCCAATCAGCAGTTCAGAAAATATATGACCCATCTATCGGCATAGGCTATATTTTTATTGCAAACCTTCTAGCCAACCTCCTCTATCTGCCCTTACTCTGGAGAGAGCTCTCTCAGGTCAGACTTTCTATTCATTGGACAACTTTCAAACCTATGCTCGTTTATGCCTTGCCCATCTTTTTGATGGGACTCGGTGGCATGTTTAACGAGCAAGGCTATGCGCTAATATTAAAGCATGTTTTCCCAGAAGAATTAGGTGTCTCAGGCAGCGATGCCTTGGGTGTGTTCAGTGGAGCTTTCAAGCTATCGGTGATCATGATGCTTGGAATTCAGGCGTTTCGCTATGCTGCAGAGCCTTTCTTCTTCAGTCATGCTGAAAACAAAGAGGCGCCTGCGCTCTTTGCGCGCATTATGCATTACTTCGTGGTGTTTAATGTTGTCGTTCTAGTTGGTGTAGCACTTAATACAGAGCTTATTGCAGACGTGTTTTTGAGGAACGATAGTTACAAAGAAGCACTCTTTGTGCTCCCTATTCTCCTAATTGCCAAACTATTTTATGGCGTTTATGTCAACCTGAGTGTTTGGTTTAAGCTCACAGATAAAACCATATATGGCACCTACTATGCGCTCATTGGGGCTGTGATTACCTTAGTAGGCAATCTGTTATTAATCAAGGAACTGGGATATTATGGAAGTGCCGTCACTGCCTTGGTATGCTATGGTGCCATGAGCTTGATATGCTACTCCCAAGGCAAAAAGTTCTTTCCTATACCTTATAATTTCAAACCGCTCTTTTTGTATTTGGCTTTGGGGGTCATCCTAATTTACGGAGTTGACTTTATCCAAATTGAAAACAAATGGTGGTCTTATGGTTTCAAACTAGTGGTCACATTAGGTTTCGCTGGGGTGATGTTTTTAATTGAAGGCAGAAAAATTCAATACAAATCGACATAGATTGAAATCATCAGCTCATAGAATTCTGTAAACTTAAGCTCAATATTATTCGTTTCTTTCGTAATTGCCTTTGTTGAAAGCCTTTAACACCATATCACTAATTGCCTGCCTGATACTTCTCATCCCCTCGGAAGGACTAGCGCAGAAAAAGAAGAATGAAGCTGAGGCTAATCTGAAGACAGAGCTTACACCGTATGAAAGAGCCAATTCTGAGTTCCTGATGATCGAAGCCCAGAAATTCTTTCTCCTTGAGGACTATAAACGGGCACTTGCCTTCCTAGAAAAGGCAATAGAGGTTGATCAAGAAAACCATGCTGCTCACTTCAAGATGGCCGAGGTTCATTTGATAGAGGGAGAATATACTCAAGGACTCACGGCCATTGAAAAAGCCATTGAATTAAGGCAGGACAACAAATATTACTACGTACTGGCAGCCCAAATTCAAAAGGCGAGTCAAAATATGGCGGGTGCCGCTCAATACTATGAGCTCATGCTCGGAAACGCTAAAGACTTCAATGCCTACCTTATTGAAATCACTGAGGTATATGAAAGCCTCAACCAATTAGACAAAGCGCTGGAAGTTCTAAATGGACCCGAGAAAAAGGGAGAAGCTTTGAGTTTCGATCAAAAGTCTAGAAGAATAGACCTGCTCATTAAAGCTGGAAAGAGTGAAGATGCTATTAGTGAATTGGCGATACTTTTTGGGGAAAACCCAAAGGACAATGAGGTTTTTTATAAATACGCATATACCCTCGCCTCCAATGGAAAAATCGATGAGTCGATCGACCTGCTTGAGCAAAATGAGTTGAAGACCAACGAGCTTATTTTATTATTGGTAGAAAACTACCAGAAAACTGGAGCTGTAGACAAGCAAAGAGATTTGATTTTCGAAGTCCATAGCGATCCAGAAGCAAGCCTCAGCATGAAGACTCTTCTCCTTGGGCAATGGGCATTTTCCGATGATCTGAGTGATAAGGCCAACCTAATTGATAGCCTTCAAAACAACATGAACGCTGATTACCCTGAAGAACCTTTGGTCATAGAAAATGGTGGTCTACTCTACTCTAAGTTAGCCAAGACAGCAAGTGGTGAACAACGGATCATTTATGAGAACAAGGCCATTGACTATTTCAAGAGACTCACTCAACTGCGCCCTGGAGATTTCCAGGTTTGGAATAGAATATTAGACTATGAATATCAAAAGGAAGACTGGGAAACGCTTGCCGAGTCATCAGAAGAAGCCTTAGATCTATTCCCTAACCAGGCTGTCTTTTATATCTACCTTGCCAGTGCTAATCAAGGATTAAAGGAGTTTAGTGAAGCCGAAAGCCTTCTGAAGCAGGCAAGTCGTATGGCACTATCCAACGAATCGCTTAAGAGTCAAATTCTGGGAAAACAAGCCTCGTTAGCATTAGCGATGGGCAAAGAAGATGAAGCTTTGAGCCTATTCGAGCAATCGATTAATTTAAGTCAGGCACACCCTGAAAGCATTGCTAATTATGCAGAGTTTCTAACAGCGTCCGACCCTCAAAAGGCCATCAGTTTAATTAATTCCGTAATAGACTCTCCTTTTAAAAACCTTCAATTCATTAGGATTAAGGCAAAGGCACTCTTTACTTTGAAAAACTATTCAGAGGCAAACGCATTGCTAACCCAAGGTTTGAATGAATTTACAAGCCAATGGAATGGTAAAACGCTTGAGCTTAGTGGAGATATCCTTTTTAAATTAAATCTGATTGACGAAGCTTTGGCACAATGGAAGTCTGCAAAAGGGCTAGGGAATACATCAGATAAACTCGATCAGAAAATTGAGAACAAACAATTCAACTAAATACCTCACCCTTCTGCTAATCTTTAGCTTAATACTCACCCTAAGCAGCTGTAGCAAGAAATTCTTAGGCTTTGGTTATGATCCAAAAGCAGAACTGGCACTTGAAGAAATCGATTTTGAATATCTCTCTACCTCCACCAAATTCAAATACAAAGACGGGGAAAGTAAGCAGAAGGCCCGAGCCAACATCAGAATAAAGAAAGATAGCCTCATTTGGTTCACCCTCAGCAATGGAGTTGGTATAGAAGGCTTCAGGGGTAAAATGACACGAGATTCGTTAATAGTCATTGATAGGGTTAATAAGAAGGTGACAAGCTTCAGTTTCGAAACACTAAGTGAACGCTTCAATTTCGAATTCAATTTTGACTTGTTTCAAGCGGTATTGGTAGGCGATCTTCCCGTAGACGTTTCAAAAGCAGATGTTTTAGAAAAGCAGGCCAACAATTACTTAGTCACGCAAAAAGCTGGCGACCTTAGAATTCAAAATAAGATCAGTTCGAAGAACAGAAGGCTAGAAAACCTATTTGCCAGTACTTTAGAGAATCAAAACACGTTGGAATTAAAGTATGGAGATTTCAAGCTTCTTGACGATAAGCCATTTGCCTACAAGGCAGTAATGCTCCTTACCTATTTTAAGGAAGGCAAGAAGGAAGAAGCTACCATTGATATTGAACACAATAGAGCAAGAATTGAGCGGAAACCATTAAAGTTCCCTTTCAATATACCATCACGCTATGAGCGGCAGTAGAATAACAGTTGTATTAGTACTCATCATATTGGCCTTTGATGTCTCACAGGCCCAGACAGAACGCCAGCGATTAGAAAAAGAGAAACAAGAAATACAAGATAGGATTCTTGAGACTCAGAAAATTCTTAGCCAAACAGCTAGTAAAAAGAACAACTCTCTGGGTAGGCTTAGAGCATTAAACAATCAGATAAGATCAAGAGTCTCTCTTGTCAATGCTATAAAGGGAGAAGTAACCCTTTTAGACGAAGAAATAGCCGAAGATCAGAGCATTATTGATGCAATGGAAAATGACCTCAATGCATTGACAGACGAGTACGGACAAATGATCTACGCCACGCAAAAAACAAGCTCTGGGTTTAATCAACTCACTTTTCTATTTGCTTCTGGAACCTTCAATCAGCTTTTCATGCGAATGAAATATATGAAGCAGTATGGAGAAGCACGGAAGAAACAGGTAGAGCAAATTCAAATTGTTCAACAAAGTCTCAATGAGCAAATCGTGGAAATTGAAGAACAGAAGTCTTCTAAGCAAAGCCTACTCAATGAAGAACTTTCTGAAAATAGAAAACTCTCTAACCTCCAAAGTGAGCAAAGGTCATTAGTGACCAAACTCGAGCAACAAGAGAATAAAATCAGACAAGATTTAGCTCGCCAAAGAGCCTCGGAAAAAGAATTGAGTGACAGAATTGATGCCATCATTGAAGCTGAAAGATTGGCCGCACTAGCTTCAGCTGTTGACATGTCAGATATCAATGCAGCTTTCGAAGGAGAGAAAGGACGCCTTCCATGGCCAGTAGACCAAGGCTTTGTTTCGTCCAAATATGGAAAACATAGACATCCAACACTCAGGACAGTTATGCTCACCAACAAAGGGATCGACATTCAAACTACCAAAAATGCAAGTGTTAAATCTGTGTTCCCAGGTAAAGTCAGTGCAATAATGTCTATACCAGGCCAAGGAAATACAGTACTCATTCAGCACGGAGAATACTTCACAGCTTACTCTAAATTAAAGGCTGTAGTGGTCAAAAAAGGTGAGCAAGTGCAAGCCCAGCAAGTACTCGGACAGGTACTTACTGACAACAATGATGTCTCTGAAGTGAAATTCAAAGTATTTGATCAAAAGACTACTGTGAACCCCGAAACTTGGCTTGAACGAAAGATCAACTAAACTTAGCCGCTTGAATTACGTGAACTGGTAAGAGTTTTTACCTATCTTTGTTTTATATACATTAAGTACATCGTCATGGAAACAATATTAGCATTAGGAATGCCAGGTGGACCGGAGATATTCGTGATCTTGTTCATTGTCCTTCTATTATTCGGAGCGAAGAAGATTCCAGATCTTGCAAGAGGTTTCGGAAAAGGGATCAGAGAGTTTAAGGATGCTACCAAAGAAATTAAGAAAGAGGTAGACGATGCAGGTAAAGAAATAGACAAACCTTAAGGGAGAAGTGAAGAATTATCATCGCTTAGATGAGATTCAAAAAGACCTTAAGCTGCAAAAAATTTCTTGTCTCTCCCTCGTTGAACACTATCTTAAAAACATAGAGGACAACGCTAACCTCAACGCATTTGTAGAGGTATACGAACAGGAGGCAAGAGAACGGGCCAAAGCGATTGATCTCAAAATAAAGCATAACCAAGCCGGCAAGTTAGCCGGCTTAATTTTTGGTATAAAAGACCTTATTTGCTACCAAGATCATCAAGTATCCGGCAGCAGCGATATCCTAAAGGGATTTGAATCTCAAATTACGGCTACAGCTGTTCAGAGGCTTCTGGATGAAGATGCCATCGTAATCGGCAGACAAAACTGCGATGAGTTTGGTATGGGTTCCTCCAATGAAAACTCAGCCCATGGGGCTGTAAAGAATGCAGTTGATAGCTCAAGAGTGTCTGGAGGATCTTCTGGAGGATCAGCCGTAGCAGTTCAAGCAGATATGTGTCAAGTTTCCCTAGGCACAGATACCGGTGGATCTGTAAGGCAACCTGCCGCATTCACAGGTGTTATTGGCCTTAAACCAACTTACTCAAGAATTTCAAGATGGGGATTACTCGCCTATGCCTCCTCATTCGACACTATAGGAATATTCTCAAAATCAGTCGAAGACAATGCCTTAGTACTTCAAGTGATTGCAGGGAAAGATGAAATGGACGGTACCTCCTCTTCTGAGTCGGTTGAGGGATTTGATCCAAAGGCCTTTGAAGACAAGAAGTACAAAGTCGCCTACCTTCATGAGGCACTGACGAGCGAAGGCGTCCAAGAAGAGGTCAAGTCTGTTTTAAGAGACACTGTGGACAGACTGAAAAGTGAAGGGCATCTTGTTGAACAACTGGATTTCCCGTTGCTTGACTATGTCTTACCGACCTACTACATACTGACTACGGCAGAAGCTAGCACCAACCTTTCGAGGTATGATGGAGCGCATTACGGACACAGAAGTCCCAATACCTCGAATCTGGAATCTATGTATAAGCTTTCAAGGACCGAAGGTTTTGGAGAGGAAGTGAAACGAAGAATCATGTTGGGCACCTTTGTGCTTAGTGCAGACTATTATGACGCCTATTTTACAAAGGCTCAAAAAGCACGACAGTTGATCAAAGAGGCAACAGAGAAAATTCTTGAGCAATTTGACTTTATCATCATACCAACAACGCCTACAACAGCGTTTAAATTAGGTCAGCACCAAGACAACCCTCTCGAAATGTACATGGCAGATTTATTTACGGTACAGGCTTCTGTAACGGGCATACCTGCTATTTCAATCCCCGCTGGTAGTGATGCCAATAATTTGCCGATCGGTCTTCAAATTATGTCAGGGGCTTTTGATGAAAATAAACTTTTTGCAATTTCGAAGTATCTATTAAAAGAAGATTGACCCGTTGGTGAACAAAAGCGTCATAAAATTCATATCAGTTCTACTCCTATGTGTGAGCACATTGCTGGCGCAAAAGGAAAAACCTCTATATGAAGTCTATGATTATGCGCCTGATATAGCCTATGAAGACATCGAAAGGCGATATAATAATTTAGATCTAACGATAGATATTGCCTTCAACGATCGTGTAGATGCCTTCGTCAACTACTTCACTGTTAGAGACAGGGATTATACCCGTGAAATGCTCAGAAGAAAGGAGATTTACTTTCCCATCTTCGAGAAGTATCTCAAAGCCTACGATCTGCCCCAAGAGCTTAAGTATTTGCCCATTATAGAAGCCGGACTTAACCCAAAAGCCACATCCGGCCCTCAAGCCGTTGGACTGTGGCAATTTATGGCTCCGACAGCCCGAGAAAGAGGCCTAAAAATAGACTGGTACATCGATGAACGGATGGACCCGGAAAAATCTACTGAAGCTGCCTGTCAATACATCAAATGGCTATACGGTGTATTCAAGGATTGGAAACTCACCCTGGCAGCTTATAATAGTGGCATTGGTAATGTGAAGCGAGCCATAAGGAGAGCCGGCTACCGGAACGATTTCTGGAAGGTGTATCGCTACCTGCCACGCGAAACACGCTCATACGTACCACAATTCGCAGCCATTGTATATGCAATGGAATATGCTGACGTTCACAATATCTACACCGAAGACCCGCTGTACCCAATCGATTTTGATATTGTCAAAACCAATCAATTCATCTACTTAAAGGCATTTGCTGAAGAAAGTGGTATCCCCTTGGAAACCTTAAACCAGCTGAATCCTGCAGTGAAGAAAGGAGCCATCCCTGCAAAAGCAAAAGATTTCGAATTGCGCATTCCAAAAGCAAGCAAATCCAATTTCTTAAAGAATGAAACTTTCATTTTGGCCAAAGCTGAAGCGGCTAAAAGCGAATTTGAAAAACTGGCTAAGAATATGCCTGGAAGCACATTTGGTAAGGAAAAAGTTGTCTATAGAGTCAGAAGCGGAGATGTCTTAGGTACTATAGCCAGAAAACACGGTGTTAGGCTTAGAGATTTAAAAGCCTGGAACAATATCCGTGGTTCATTGATACGAGTCGGTCAAAGGCTGAATATTTACATTGGCCCTGATTTCTATGAAAAGAGCACCGTCAGATTGGTCAACCAACCCATCCCCGATTCGAAGCTCCATGTCGTACAACCAGGTGACACCTTATGGGATATCTCCCGTATGTACAAAGGGTTAAGCATTGACAAAATCCGGCAACTTAATAACCTCAAAAGCAGTTCTATCAAACCGGGAATGCCGTTGAGGGTAGGGTAAAATATTCAATCAACTAAACTTTTAGTAGATTTTTCTTGTTATTCCTCTGATTAATCATTTGTTTGAACACAGACTAAAATATTGACTATGAAAAAGCTTTTAGCCCTTTTGTTTATAGCCAGCCTTATTGCTTGTAGTGGAGAAAAAGATCAACAGGAAGTAGGCGAAGAAAAAGAAGGTAATGCAAAGAATACTTCTTTTTTACCTGATGCCACTGGTGAATCCGGAGAAATTGTAATAATCATTAACAAGCGTAAGTATGATGGTGCATTAGGGGAAGCCATCAAAGAGGTTTTCAGGGAAACTGTTCCCGGGTTGACAAGGCCAGAGCCAATGTTCACTATCCGTGTCATAGAACCTTTCGAATTCAATCGAATCTTCAGAGTAGCAAGAAACCTAGTCTATGTCACTTCTTTTGAAGGTAGTTCTGCTGCCGATAAGTGGCTTCAAGGAACTTTCAGTGAGACCTCCAGAGAACGAATCTTTAATAACCCAGACCTCTTTATGCAAACGTCTGAAGATCAATATTCAAAAGGACAAAAGATACTTCAGCTCTTTGGAAAAGATGATGCTTCATTGATCAAAAACTTAAAAGAGAATAAAGGACTGGTTCAAAACTTCTTCAACATAGCAGAAAAGCAGCGACTCGCACGTACGATTCAAATGTCGACTGCCTCAAAGGGAATTCTTCGAAAAGTCAATGACCGACTGGGGATTAACATCAAAATCCCGGCAGGCTATGAGCTTTCCATGCTTGAAGATGACTTTATGTGGGTAAGAGCTTTACCAGCAGTTGGCCCAAGCAAAAACCTTTTTGTTTACAGCAAGCCTTATACGTCTCAAGATGAGTTCAAGTACGAAAACATTATCAAGCTGCGCAATGAGGCTGGGAAGAAGTATATCTATGGAGACCCAGAAAACAAGGAGTCTTATATGATTACTGAAACCGAATATATGGATCCGGTTTTCAGAAATATCAATTTCAATGATCAGTATACGGTAGAAATGAAAGGTGCCTGGAAAACCAATAACTTTTCAGTTGGAGGTACTTTCGTGAGCTACACTTTTGTTGATGAGGGCACAGAAAGATTGTACTACATCGAAGGTTTTGTGATCCACCCAAGTGAAGATCATAGAGAGCTGATTCGTGAAATGGAATCCCTGCTGACAACCTTTAGAGTGAGTTAGCGAAAATCCTTCTCATTTGACTGAGGTTAAGGTATTCTTCTTAATTTTAAACATTATGGCAAGTTGAACTTGCCATTTTTATTTTTAGCTACTTTAACCCAGTCTATGTACGCTTATCTCAAGGGAAAACTAGCCCATAAAGACCCCACTTTTGTCATTCTTGACATTGGCGGTGTCGGATACGAGGTGAAAATATCGCTTAATACATTTTCCAAAATAAAGGATCAGGAAAACATTCAATTGTACACACACTTTCATGTGAAAGAAGATGCTCAAACCCTGTTTGGCTTTTCCGATACGCATGAAAAACAGACTTTTTTACATTTGATCTCCATTTCAGGAGTAGGTCCCTCCACTGGACTTATGGTACTCTCCTCATTGAATCCTGAGGAGGTAGAACATGCCATTTTGAGTGAAGATGTAAGAACAATTCAGGCCGTAAAAGGCATTGGAGCAAAAACCGCCCAACGCATCATTTTAGAACTTAAGGATAAAGTCGGCAAAGACAATGTAGGTGGCGATCTGCTGAACCTACCAATTTCTAATAAAAATACTACACGAAACGAGGCCCTTGCAGCGTTAGTAACCTTAGGCATTAATAAAGCCGCTGCGCAGAAGAGTATTGACAAGATTTTGAAGGAAAGCTCCAGCGATATAAGCCTCGAACAATTGATAAAATTAGCACTCAAAGCAGCTTGAGGTATTTTCTTAAGACTTGATACAACGTAGGAAAATATTAGTCCTCATATTTTTTGGAGTGATGCTTACCAGCATTTGCATGCCAACCTATGCCCGTGATTTACAAACACAGGACACAACCAAGGCAAAATCGGATACCAGCAAATATGTAAAATCACCTTATCCGAAATACAGGTCCATCTACCCTTTGGGTGACCCATTATTCAGACCACAACTGAGATCTCCTCTATGGTTTAATGGCGGAAGTCATCTTAAGAAGAATATTGCCCTGGATACCGGCAAGAATCTCATTTTTAGTGAGCAAATTGGAGGCTCACTCTACCGCCCTCCTACGCTTGTCCCATTTAATCAAGCGGTACAAAAGTCACTTCAACTAGGAAATAGAAACTTCTTTAGAGAAAAATCAAAAGCGCTAGATGGGGAAAGTGCCATCAGTAATAGAGGCCAACTTATCCCTCCTATTGCACTAAACCCATTCTTTGATAGGCTTTTTGGAGGAGATCAAATACTCATCAATACCAATGGCTTTGTGCAACTAGATCTTGGAGGAAGGTTTCAAAGAGTAGATAATCCGGCCATTCCTATCAGACAACAGCGGAATGGAACTTTTGAATTTGATCAGAACATCCAAATGAGTCTCCAAGGTACCATAGGTTCTAAATTAAGGCTCAATGCCAACTTTGATAACAATAACTCCTTTGACTTTGAGAATGAACTGAAAGTAGAATTTAGCGGATTGGAATCAGACATTATTAAATCCCTAGAAATCGGTAATGTGAGTATGCCGATCGCCAACAGTCTAATTCAGGGAGGACAAAATCTATTTGGCTTCAAAACCCAATTGCAGTTCGGCAGACTTTACGCCACGGTACTAGCCGCCTCTCAGCGAGGTAGCTCCGAATCCATTGAAATAGATGGTGGAGTTCAGCGGAGCGAATTTGAAATTAGAGCATCGGACTATGATGAGAACAGGCACTTCTTCCTTGGCCAGTTCTTTCGCAATAACTACGAAAACTGGAACCAAAGCATACCCTCCATTATCTCAGGTATTCAAATTAGCAGAGTAGAAATCTATATTCTCAATCGATCGAATAACACGCAAACCTTAAGAAACTTTGTAGGATTTATGGATTTGGGTGAAGGTGATGTATTCCAAAATGGGAATCCCTTTGTCGGAAGTGGTGCGAATAACGCTCCTACAAGCAATAGTGCTAACAGTCTATTCCAAAATTTGCAAAACAATCCTAATCTCCGACAGGCCGATCAGGTAAGTAGCTTACTTGAAAGTCAAGGTTTGGAAAAAGGTCAGGACTTTGAGCGAGTGACTGGAGCTCGAAAACTCGATCCTGCCGAATATACATTCAATAGAGAATTGGGTTTCATCTCTTTAAACAGACAGCTTCAAAACGATGAAGTGCTTGCCGTTTCTTACGAGTATAATTTCCGAGGTCAAAACTTCAAGGTGGGTGAGCTCACAGAAGACTATCAGAATAGGTCAGAGGACGAGGTAATCTTTCTCAAACTTTTGAGACCGAATAAAATCAATACCCAAGTACCCACCTGGGATTTGATGATGAAAAATATCTACAACCTCAATGCTGCTCAAATCGATAGACAATCATTCCAGCTCAGAGTGATCTATAGAGATGATGATACTGGCATCGACAATCCTAGTTTACACGAGGGTCAAAACACAAAAGATATCCCATTGATAGAAATCATGGGCTTAGATAGGCTTAATCAAAACGGAGACCCCCAGAAAGACGGCAATTTCGATTATGTCGAAGGTATCACCATCAATCCAGACGGGGGTTATATGATATTCCCAAAACTAGAACCTTTTGGTCGTACGCTGGATGAACAATTTCTACCTAGTGAACAATTCCTTAGGGAGAAATATGTATTTGATACGCTCTATCGAACGACCAAGGCCGATGCTCAACTCGTTTCTCGTCTGGATAAGTTTTTCATCAAAGGAAGCTTGCAATCAGGTTCCGCTAGCGAAATTAAGCTAGACGCCTTTCAAGTGGCTGAGGGCAGTGTTGTGGTTACCGCAGGAGGCACCCCTCTTGTTGATGGCCAAGACTATCAGGTGGATTATGCTCAGGGAAAAGTCACCATCATCAACCCATCGATAGCCAATTCTGGAAAGAAAATTAGGGTGACCTATGAAAAGGCTGACCTATTTAATTTTCAAGCCAGGAACCTTCTAGGTGCCAGGTTCGACTATGTTTATAATGAAAGAACCAACGTAGGACTCACTTTAATGCACTTAAATGAAAGGCCTCAAATTACTCGTATCGGAATTGGTAATGAACCGGTCAGTAATACCATGTGGGGGCTTGACGTGAACTACAGTGATGACTCCAGACTGTTAACCAAATTAGTAGATGCATTGCCATTTATTGATACCAAGGCACCTTCCAAATTGTCCTTTAGCGGTGAGTTCGCCCAATTGATCCCCGGCACTTCAAATCAAGTAGATGGTGAAGGCACCTCATACATTGATGATTTCGAAGCCACGGTCACCCCTTTTAGCCTTAGTAGCGTTCAGGCTTGGCGCCTAGGGGCAACACCAAAAACAGATGACAATCGTTTTGATCTTTCCAGTCAAACACCTGATAGACTTGGCGCAAATTATAGGCGAGCAAAGATTGCCTGGTATACTGTAGACAATGTTTTCTACCGTTCAACTGGTCGTGCCAGGCCAGAAAACATTACACCTGAAGATTTAGAGAACCACTATGTCCGATCTGTCGGTCAAAATGAGGTGATCAATCGAGATGCACAACAAATCATCGTCAACGAACCTACCCTAGATATTGCCTACTACCCTTCCGAAAGAGGCATGTACAACTATAATCCAAACCTTAACAATGATGGATCATTACCGAACCCGGAGCAAAACTATGGAGCGATTACCAGAGCAATCACTAATGAGGTAGACTTTGATAAAACGAATATCGAATACATTGAATTCTGGATGATGGATCCGTTCATTAATGTTACTAATGGAGACCTCAACAACCCTAGAGGACTTATTGATGACGGTATCAATACGCCAAGAGCCAACACCACTGGAGGAAAGTTAAGGTTTAACCTAGGAAGTATTTCTGAAGATGTTATGCGCGATGAACGTCATGCATTCGAGCAAGGCTTGCCTACCGATGGCTCAACTGATCCTGATGATGTGATAACCAACGAATGGGGCCGCGTAACCCGACAGCCTTATCTGAACCCAGCTTTTGACAATACGGCTGAGGCCAGGACAAACCAGGATGTTGGTCTAGATGGAATTCAAACCACTGAGGAACAGACATTCTTTCAAGACTATCTTAATGCCCTAAATCTAAGTCCTCAAGCCAGACAAGCGATTCTTGACGATCCTTCAAACGACAATTTTCGCTACTACCTTGGGGATGAATTTGATGCGGCAGACGCAAAAATCCTAGAACGATACAAGCGATTCAATGGAATGGAGGGTAACAGTCCTATTTCTGCTGGAAGCCAGTTATTTACTCCATCAAATTCTAACCTACCAGACAACGAAGACCTCAACCGAGATAACACACTTGCTGACTTGGAAGAGTATTATGAATATGAGATTGATTTAAGACCAGGAGCCTTACAGGTCGGAAGAAATAATGTGGTTGATAAGATCACGAGATCAGTCAATGGTGATGACGTTGATTGGTATCTTTTCAGAATTCCCGTTAGAAAACCGGATCGTGTTCAAGGAAATATTAATGGATTTAAGTCAGTACGATATCTAAGAACTTACCTCACAGACTTTTCTGAACCGATCGTGATGAGGATGGTAAATTTCAGACTTGTGGGAAGTCAATGGAGAATATTTAATGAAAGTCTCTTTGAGAAAGGACTGTTTGAAATCCCAGAACCTTCTGATCCCAACTTCACCGTTTCTGTAGTCGGCTTTGAGGAGAACAGTCTGGGTGGCCAAGGCAGACCGCCATATGTATTACCTCCTGGTATCATCCGCGATAGAGACAATACTTCAGCAGTTCAGAGAAGAAGAAATGAGCAGTCCCTTCAGTTAAGTGTTGAGAATCTTCGTGATCGGGATGCCAGAGCGGTATTCAAGAATGTAAGTCAGGACATGGTCAATTACGGTAGACTCAAGATGTTCCTGCATGCGGATAGCCCTGATGAAATTGCTCCCGGTGAAGTGACAGCCTTCTTGCGACTCGGTACAGACTTCACAGAAAACTATTATGAGATTGAAGTACCATTGACCATGACCTTAGATGGACAAATATCGCCAAGAGAAATCTGGCCAGAAGAAAATGAAATAGATGTGGCTTTCAGCAGTCTCTACGAGGTTAAAGCCAATCGAAATCGATCAAATGCCAACCTGAGCCTTCCATTTACAGAACAAGTAGGTCGATATAACATTACCGTTGTGGGCAGACCTGATCTTAGCACAGTCCAAACATTAATGATCGGTATGAGAAACCCAAGTTCTGTGGACTCAGAACCGAAGACCTTCTTCTTATGGGCAAACGAGCTAAGAGTTACCGATTTCGATAGCAAATCAGGCTTTGCTGCCAACGCGAGATTAGACGCACAGTTGGCTGACTTAGGAAATGTTTCGGCTTCCCTACGTCACTCATCCATTGGCTTTGGAGCGATCTCGGATAAGATTTCTGACAGAAGCAGAGAGCGCACTACCCAGTATGACGTATCCACAAGGCTGAATCTACACAAGTTCTTCCCTGAGGACTGGGGCTTGGAAATACCAGCCTTTTTCAGTTTTGAAAGATCACGATCAGTACCACAATTCGATCCACTAGATCCAGACCTACCCTTGGACGATGTACTTAACTCATTTGACACCGAGGAAGAAAGAGATGACTATTTCGACAAAGTGGTTGACGTTTCTAACCGAAGAAGTTTGAACTTCTCAAATGTTCGGAAGAAACGTACGACAGAGAAACCAGCAATGCCATATGACATTGAAAACTTCAGTTTCACCTACGCTTACAATGAAGTAACCCGAAGCAATATCAATACAGCTTCTTATGACTATCGAAATTATCGAGGTGCGGTTAACTATGCCTACCAACCGAAGGAAGTGAATATTCAACCATTCAAAAATGTTGACTTTTTAAACTCCAAGTGGTTAAAGCTCATCAAGGATTTCAATTTCAATCCCGTACCAAATTCGATTATCGTCAGTGCCAATTTGAACAGGAGTTTCCTTAGAACTCAGCTCCGAAATGCAGAGTTAGGCATCGAAGGAATTGATCCGTACTTCGAAAAGTCATTTACTATGGATCGCGCTTATGCTTTGAATTGGAATCTGGCAGAGCGCATAACACTAGATTATACGGCAAATGCCAGAGCGATTATAGATGAACCAGAGGGTGACCTGGATACCGAAGCCGAACGCGATTCGGTTTGGAATAACCTGAAAAGCTTCGGAAGAATTAAAGACTTTAATCATAATATAACTGCCACCTACACCCTACCCTTTGATAAAATTCCACTCACAGAATGGATCAGTGCGGACCTTGGTTACAATGCGACATTCAATTGGCAGGCTGGAGCCATTGGACAAAGAGACACACTGGGTAATAACGCCAATAACACACGTGAATTTACACTCAGCGGTAAACTGGATTTAGTCAGTCTATATAATAACATCGGTGCTCTGAAGAAAATAAATTCACCCCAACGGAGTAGATCAAGGGCGCGATCCGTCAATACAGCTCCAGACACAGTGAAGACTAGAAAACCTCTGACAGAAATCCCATTTGTAAAAGGCTTCTTGAGGACATTGATGTCAATCAGAAGTATTGACTTCAATTATAATAAATCTGAGGGCACAGTACTCCCCGGATATATGCCAGACGTATTCTTATTTGGCCTCGATCGGGATTTCTCCAACCCAGGGTTTGGCTTTATTTTAGGTGGACAAGACCCAGGTATTAGAGACAGGCTAGTACGAAACGGTCAATATGCACCAAGTGAGTTTCTTACTACTCCCTTTGGCCAAAACAGGGCTACAGTATTTTCCTACAATGCCGCAGTTGAGCCATTTCAGGACTTCAGAATAAATCTAACCGGCCGAAAGACATTCACAGAGAATTATCAGGAGATATTCAGGAATGACGCTGATGCTGACGCATTCATTAGCGTGAACCCTAATAGATCAGGGACTTATAACGTCTCATATATCATGCTGAAAACAGCATTCGAGAAGGACAATGATGACAACGAATCTCCCTTGTTTGCCAATTTTGAAAACTACAGGTCTGTTGTCAAAGACAGACTTGACCTGCTGAATGAAGCTGGCACGTACGACATAAATTCTCAAGAAGTGGTAATCCCTGCTTTTGTGGCTGCATATAGTGGTAAAGATCCAGAAACCGTCAATACCAGTCCATTTCCAAAATTCCCTATTCCAAATTGGAGTTTGAACTACAGAGGGCTTTCAAAAATTAAAGCCTTAAGCGAGATTTTTACCAGCATTAACTTGTCCCACTCCTATGCCAGTAGATATGATGTCAGCAACTATGTCAACTCTCCACTTTATACGCTGGGACTTACCTTGGACAATAGTGTAACAGATGCAGGTCTTGCCAACCAGTTTAATGAAAACGGTGCTCTCGTACCTGTCTACCTGGCACAACAAGTGGTGCTATCAGAAACAATGGCACCATTCCTAGGACTTCAGGTCAAAACTAAAGGCAACTGGGATCTAAGTTTCGACTATTCTAGAGAACGTAACATCGCGCTGAATCTATCCAACATTCAGGTGACAGAACTCACTTCAAATGCGCTTCAACTGAATGTAGGCTTTGCCAAGACAGGTGTAAAAATACCTTTCCGAATTAATGGACGAAAAGAGAGCTTGCCGAACGAACTCCGATTCAATATGCTATTCACGGTTAGCGATAGCAAAACCGTTCAAAGAAGGATTGGAGAATCAACAATTGTGACAGATGGAATTCGGATTTTCAGACTCAGTCCAACACTTGATTATAATATCAGCCAAGCCCTTCAATTGACACTCTATTTTGATAGAAATGTTAACGACCCAAGAGTGTCAACCAGTTTCTTAAATGCCAGAACTTCCTTTGGTGGGAGAATTCAATTCAATTTGTCTCAATAATTCTGCAATTCTCATGAAAGCGTGTATTTTTGAGGCGCTAGAAAATCCAGATTATGAATATACCATCAGAACTCAAATACACCGAAGATCACGAATGGATCAAAGTAGAAGGTGATATCGCCACAGTTGGCATCACCGATTTCGCTCAAGGCGAATTAGGAGACATTGTTTATGTCGAAATTGAAACTGAAGGAGAAACCATTGATGCAGGCGAAGTGTTCGGTACTGTAGAGGCGGTAAAAACAGTATCAGATCTTTTTATGCCTCTCTCTGGAGAAATTGTTGAGTTCAACGAGAACCTGGAAGACAGTCCTGAAACTGTTAACGAGAGTCCTTACGAAGATGGTTGGATGATCAAGATAAAAATCAGTGATGCCAGCGAGGTTGAGAACCTAATGGCAGCTGAATCTTATCAAGCTCATATTGGAGGATAATATCCAGACTGGACAGAAAAATTGGCTGTACTTAATGCCTGCAATAATTTGGGCATTAATATTGGCTTTTCTGATGCTATTGCCTCAAGAGTCCTTTCCAGAATCAAAATTACTTTCTTACGATAAATTGGCCCACATAGGCGTATTTGCTTTACTCAGTGCGCTTTTACTATTTGGAGGACTCAAAACTAAGTTTTTAGGCAAAACTAAAACATCTTTGCTAGCCCGATCGTTAACTATAAGTATAGTTTATAGTACTGGGTTAGAATTTCTTCAGAATTTTTCACCTGGCCGATCAACAGATTTGTACGATTTAATCGCAAATGTCGTAGGGGCTATTTTTGGTGTATTAGTTTTTTATATATTTAACAAAAATAAGTTTGCGATTTATAAACTAATGTTATAGTTTTAAAATCTAACCCGAAAATTATGGAAGCCAAAAAGACTCCGCAAGCGGACGTAAACAAGAAGTCAACCATGTTTATCATGGTCGGTCTGATTGTCAGCCTCGGAATCACATTAATGGCCTTTGAGTATAAGCAATACGATGAAGGTGAGTTGATGGATTTGGGAATGGCAGATGACGATTTTGAAGAACTAACGGAAATCCCTCCTACGGAGCAACCACCTCCACCGCCACCGCCAGTGAAGCAACCTCAAATTATTGAGATCCCTGACGAAGAAGAAATCGAGGAAGAGATTGAAATCGATCTTGACGTTGAAATTACTGAAGAGACTGAGGTAGAAGAAATTGTTTTCGAAGAAGAACCAGAAGAAGAAGAAGCCGATAAGGTATTCTTGGTTGTTGAAGAAGACGCTGCTTTTCCTGGTGGACCGGGAGCATGGAATAAATTTCTTAGAAAAAACCTAAAGTACCCTAAGCAAGCTAAAAGAATGGGTATTGAGGGTAATGTTTACCTTTCTTTTATCGTAGACAGAACCGGAACCATTTCTGATATTGAAGTGATCAGAGAAGTTGGTGGCGGATGCGATGAAGAGGCTGTTAGAGTGCTAAAAGCATCTCCAAAATGGACTCCAGGTAAGCAAAGAGGAAAAGCTGTTATTCAGCGAATGACTTTAAGAATCGTATTTAGACTTAAATAATATTAAGGGCCCACAGAGTTGGGTCTTTATTTTAAATTGTATAACTAAATTATTAGTTATTAAACTAAAAATACAGCTATGGAAAGAAAGAAAACAATACAAGCCGATCTTTCACGTAAGTCAGCCCTATTTATGATGATAGGCCTTGTGATCAGCCTAAGCATAACAGTTGCCGCCTTCGAATGGAAAAATACTAGCATGGGTGATTTAATGGACTTAGGAACATTAGATGATGACTTCCCTGATATACTAGAAATACCACAAACTGAGCAACCTCCCAAGGACCCTCCCAAAGTCAAACACTTTCAGATCATTGATATTCCAGATGATGAGGAGATTGATGAGGAAATTGACATTGACATAGATGTAGATATCACAGAGGACACTGAAATTGATGATGTCGTTTTTGAGCCAGAACCTGACGAGGAAATTGCAGAAACAGTTGTGCTCTTTCCTGAGCAGCAAGCATCATTCCCTGGAGGACAGAAAGCTTGGAGAAAGTTTCTCAGAGACAACCTCAAATATCCTAGGCAAGCACAACGCATGAATCTAAGTGGTGCCGTCATGCTATCATTTGTGGTAAACAAGGAAGGAATGATATCGGATATAGAAGTGATCAGGGAAGTGGGAGGCGGTTGTGACGAAGAAGCTGCAAGAGTACTCGGTTTATCTCCAATGTGGAACCCCGGCTTACAAAGAGGAAGAGCTGTAAAATCTCGGATGACCATACGCGTAGTCTTTAGTCTGAGATAGTCCATTTTTTTTATATGTATGAACTAAATAAATAGTTATGGAAATCAAAAAGAATCGAAACATTGACTATAACCTTCACAGACCATTATTACTTACAATAGGACTTGTTATAAGTACCCTTCTGGTCTCAATGACCTTCAATATCAGGTCTAGCTATCAACCTGAAGTGTTACCAGTACCAGACTTTCCATTTGATACCTACATACCTCCTATTCCCATTACCGAGTTTGATCAGCCGAAAAAGCCACAGCTGTCTAAGCCCAAACTTCCTAAAGCTATGGTCATATCAGAAGTACCCAGGATTGACACGCGTAAGATTCTCGAGCCATCGCCTGAGCCCATTCAAGATATAATACCAATGGTCGCTGAAGAGCCTCCAATGCCACCCGAAAAGGCAGTGAGGGAGTTTTTAATAGTCGAAGAACAAGCTTCCTTTCCTGGAGGAAGCCAAGCATGGATGAAATATTTAAAAAAGAATTTTAAGTACCCAAAACGCGCAAAAAGAGCCGGCATCGAAGGGAGGGTCTTCCTCAGTTTCTATGTTGATACCGAAGGCAATCTATCTGATATAGAAGTGCTTCGAGGCATAGGAAATGGATGTGACCAAGAAGCCATCAGGGTTCTGAAGCAATCTCCTAAATGGAACCCTGGTAAACAGCGTGGTGTGCCTGTCAAGTCACCTATGACATTATTTATCACCTTTAAACTCAAATAAAAAAGGAGCCTTAAGGCTCCTTCTTTAAATAATATTCAACAACTGTTCCTTTATCTTCTCTAGCTCATCTTTCATATTGACTACCAACTTCTGTACAGGTGCGTAGTTGGCCTTAGAGCCAATGGTATTAATCTCTCTACCTATCTCTTGAGAGATAAAGCCCAGCTTCTTCCCTTGGGAATCCTTCTCCCCAATAACCTCATTGAAGTAAGACAGGTGATTAGTAAGACGGACAATTTCTTCACTGATATCGAACTTCTCGATATAATAAATCATTTCCTGCTCAAACCGATTTTCATCGAATATATCTGAGGTAGATAGTTCCTGTTGATGCTTTTGAATCCGTTCTTTGATCACGAGTACTCGTTCAGGATCATGGACAGCTATTTCTTTCAAAAACGTGTCAATATTGGCGATATAGTTTTTCAATTCCTTCTCAAGTGTGGCTCCCTCTTGCATACGGAATTCATCTATTGCCTTTATCGCCTGTTGAAAATGCTCCTGAATAAAACCCCACTGCTCCTTCAGTAACTCCTCATCTTCCATTTGAGGGATTAGAACGTCTGGACTGTGCAATGCAATTCGAAAAAGATCTTCCTTGGCGGCTCCAACCTCGTCCGCCAAACGTTCAAAATCACTATAGTAAGCCTTAAAAAGGGATTCATTTACCTGCTGTGCATCTACGCCTCCCTCTTCATTGACTAAGTCAATGGACAAGCTCACTTTACCTCGATTCAAGCCTTTGGCCAATTGGCTTCTCAGCTCTAATTCCTTATCTAAAAAATTCTTTGGGATTCTTATTTGAGCGTCTAAGAACTTAGAGTTCAATGACTTTAACTCAACCGTCACATTGTAACCACTTCTTTGTCCCCTGGATCGGCCAAAGCCGGTCATAGATTTTAGCATATATTTTTCGTCTAGGGCGTAAAAATAGACGAATTAGCTCGTTAATAAAACAGGATTAAAAATCGTATCCGACAGATAATTGAAAAGTAGGGCTTAGCACAGAGAAATTCTGGATTGGGAAGGAAAAGTCCAGTCTCGAATAGAAGCCCAACAGCATAGTTCGCATACCAACTCCGGCAGTCTGTAGCCAAGGGTTACTGAAGTTATTGATCACGGCAGAAAAAGGTGAACCATCAGTTCTGATCTCTTCAATGTTCTGATTATTGCGTTCTTCAAAAGGTGATAAGTCGTCCCATGAAGAACCTATATCATAGAAACCAATGATCTGAAGATTTTTCAAGAAGTTAGACTTCAAATCGCTATTGATCAAAAGCTGATCAAGAGGAAAACGAAGTTCGCCAGAGAAAGTCATCACATTTCTCCCTTGGAATGTGTTATAATCATAGCCTCTAAGATTGACAAACTGGTTAAAGAGTATATCACTCTTGTTTGGGTTGACACCAGTGTTGTTCACCACTGAAGTAAAAAGGGGTTGAAAGGCCAAATCATCGGTTTCAGGATCTCGAATCTGAGTGCTATTGAAAAGCCAATTATCGATACCTCCCAGATAATACCGTTTAGGAGCCTTACCGAAATATGATCCAAAATAGAATCGTGCAGCCAGGTAAATACCTTTGTTGATTTTTTGATAGTGCCTCACATCCAGTTCAACATTATTGAAGCTTCTGCTGGCAGCATTAAGTCCACCATGTGCTTCAAATGTAAGCTTTGCTCTAGTGCCCTCATGTAAATTAGTACCCACTACAACGCTATTATCGAAAACTAAAGTTGAGGTTAATCCCACGTAAGAGGCGGTCGCATTGGCCTCATCATTAAAACGCGAAGGATTTACCGCTGGATTAGGAATCAACAACCTAAAATCCCTATCAATAAATCGCGTCTGTGTATAAAAAGGATTGGCTTCAACTCTCAAAAGCGGATTGATCGGGTAACTAAAGCCCAACTCGATACGATTTAGATTATAGCGCTGATCTAAGAAAGTTGTTCTGTCCCTTGTTACGATTGATTGTCTGAAGTACTTCACTTTTGCATCAATTCGATGCTTCAAGTATTCATATTCAGCATAGATATCGTAACCTTGGTTTAGACTGATAGGCACAAGAAGTCCACCACGTAATCTATGATTTTCAAGATAATCATTCATCTGAATCTCAAATAGCTGAGAAAACGCCCTTAATTCATCAATGACAAATGTGGTCAGGAGATTATCAGTCTGGAACCTGTTTTCATAGAGCTTAGGCCCCTGAATGCGTTCTTCTGACTCACTATTTTGATAGATATTCAAGAATCCCCTTCCGGCTGTAGTAGGATCGTCTTTGGGCTTCTCAAATTGATAATCTCTCGTATCGACCTTAGTCTTCCTGTTGAACTGATAGTTCTCAGTATCAATTGCCCCCGCCTTCAATGAATCAAGCTTTTGCTCTGGTGGTCTTACTTGGGTAAACTCTATACTGTTTTGAATAGAATCCACCAATGCAGGATCAGAAGCGATTCGTGCTTTCCTTTGTTCTGCTAATATCTTGCTTACTTCCAGGGCCCTTCTTGGCGTGACAGAACTAAAAGTAGAAGTCACTCCATCAAAACTCTGGTAAAAAACACCTTCCTTTCCATCAGAAATGGATATATAAGCAAGTCTACGGTTTCGGTAGTCGTAAGAATAATCCTTAATGCCATATGAGAAATTACTCACCTGGGTACTAATGGAATCAAGACCGTTGTATCTAAATATGTTGTGAATTCCCTGCTGATCACTTAAATAATAAACGTCAGTTGTATTAGGAGCAAATGACTTCACATTAGAGGCAAGTGCATTCGTAAGCTTGTTAAATGAGCTATCAGGGTAGTCTAAATCGTAAGAGAACAAATTAAACTGATTATCATCCACCTCATCCAGACTCAAAGGTCCTGTAACGAAGACGCTATCGGACTTTCTATTAGAACTAAAAATGACCTGATTTGTACCCGGGATATACGAAATGTCTCGCTCATCAAAAGTATCATTAGTGATTCTTCTGACCTGGCCTCTCACGAGGTTATAAAGAAAAGCATCACTAACTCCGTTGATGTCACCAGTCATGACAGCCTGTCGGCCACCTTCTTTAAATTCAAAACTCTGAATATTAGAGAGGAGTGGAATCCGTAATTTTTGTTCCCCCTTCACTCCCATTCTCTTCACAGCCAATACATTAAACCCTTCTTCGACATAAATAATACCTAAAGTGGTGGAATCCGCCCAACTCAAAAGGGGCAATGTACGATCAACTTCCTGGTCGATTAGTCTTAAACCTGCTTTATAAATGTTTGAGGTAGTCTGGCTCCTTGTATTGACTACATCAATTTCGAAACGTCCATCCAACATCTTAGCATATGCCAGATAACTACCACTTGAATTGAAAGCAACATCAGTGAAAATAGCAGAGGATCTATTCTTGCCGCTAATGATATAATCCGAATTAGGTACTTGAGTATCTTGGCTTATAACAGTCTTGGTGGTTTCATAAAAGTCTCTCCAATCATCCAAAAACTGACTGTAAGGAACTCCCAAAGTTCTTTCAATACTGTTCTCTTCATTACGAATGATCCGGGCCAGATTTAAGATATTGGATATGCTTCTTTGACCATATCGCTGGGTCATATAGTTCCAGAGTGATTGACCCAACAACAAGTTCATTTGTGGGCTTAACTTCTGAAACTTATTCTGAGTATTATTAGCAATGAAATCCCTTACTGCATCGTCCGACTCCTTTGTCCAACCATAAGCGATAAAACTAGATATCCCGCCCGTAAACCATACTGGGATTGGAGATGTCAGTGAGCTCTGAAACATTTCAGCAATGTTCCCGCCATATAGCATTTCTTGTATGAGCATATCTGTGATCGAGAACATGACTTTCTTCTTGAACGATGCGAAGTCACCTGTATTCGCTATTTCTACTTGGGATTGGACAAAATTTGTCTGTCCACCAACTGTAAAGTCACTGCTCCGGAGTCCAACATTGCTTTGTTGCTTGTCAACAACAGAGTTGTATAAAAACACCCTTGTTTTCGCAAAAGGGAAATAACCTATGGTCTCTGTTATTTTACTGAATTCGGCCTCGAGGTATTCAATTGTTCTATTGGCCATAGTGCTACCATTGCCATAATAATAAACCTCAAAATTTTCCGAACTGTAGAAGCTCCAGTTGAAAGTCTTATACTGAACCCTATTCTTGCCGAACTCTTCCTTAAAAGCTTGTGCATTCAGCGATTGATTCGCCAAGAAGCATAGAAGTAACAGGCATACTGCCGGCAATCTTAGTAAGGCTTTTTTCATAGAAGTGACGATCCCCAAAGAATTTTTAAAATAACGAAAAAAAGCGTTCAATATTGACCTCTTTATCCAATTCATCTCCCTGCTCTAAGTGAGCTAGTAGTTGTTTAGCGTAAAATGGAGCCAAAGAAACACCCTTTGCTCCTAGCCCATTGAAAATTACTAGGTTACTAAATTTTGGGTGCCTGCCTACAAAAGGCTTTCTGTCTTTTGTGGCAGGTCGAATACCTACTTTTTGATCAATTACCTCAAAGTCGAATTTCACCAGTTCTTTCAGCTTATTAACTAACTCATCTTTGGCTTCAGAAGTTATAGCTTCTTCAAGGTTTTTATTGTCATAAGTGGCACCCACCTTACAAATACCATTAGAAAGTGGGATTACGAATACCCCCTTGTTATATATAACACCGAAAACCGCATTTGTCCTTATATAAAGAAGTTCACCTTTAACAGGTCTTAGTGGTAGCCAGTCAAAGTGGGGGTTGTTTTGAACCGACTTCCCATCGCTGAATACAATGCGTTTTGCACTAACTTCTTTATACCTAATACCCCCATCTTCGATAATAAGCTGCGTATGGTCGAACTTATCATTTAGAAACAACCCTTCGGCTTTAAGGTATTCTCGGTAACAGCTAATGAGCTTATCCGTATGAACATAGCCACTCTTATTCAGCAAAAGTCCACCACAGTCGTTGCTAATATCATCTGTGAAACTCGGAGTACTCTTTATTTCTTTAACGTAAGGAGCATAACTAGCCTCGGCACTTTTGCCCATCCATTCATTAAGTACTTCGGTGGAAGGGAAAGGTCTATAAATGGGCATCTCGACAAGAAATTTCTGCCCCAACTTCTCTTCCAATGATCGGTAAAATGGTATTAGATATTCAAACAGTGGATCGCAGTTCCATGTCTTAACCAATTTTCGACCAGTAATGGGGTTATAAAGGCCAGCTGCAACTTTTGAAGAATTAGAGAGTGTCGGGTCATCTATCACTAAAACCGTTTTCCCTGAACGGAGTACGTGTTCGCAAAAAACCGTTCCAGCCAAGCCTTGCCCTACAACCAAATAATCCACCTGCATGGAGCGAAATTAAATGAAGTATTTTTGATAAATGCGGTTTATTAAATGAAATTTAAGCCGAATACGAATTCAAGCTATGCAGGTAAAAGCCTTCACTTTTAACCCATTTATGGAAAACACTTATGTTGTCCATGACCAAACCAAAGAAGCTGTAATTATTGACCCTGGCTGTTATGACCCAAGGGAACAGCAAGAACTCATTAGTTATATCGAAGACAATGGATTAGAAGTGAAGTTAATACTGAATACCCACGGCCATATTGACCATGTCTTGGGTAATTACTTCGCGAAAAATCACTTCAATGTTCCTTTATGGATTGGTGAAATGGACCTTGATACCCTACGATCGGTTGAAGCTTATGCCCCTAGTTATGGCTTTCAAAATTATCAAGCCATATCTCCTGACAAGCTTTTGAAGGCGGATGAGAGTATCAGCTTCGGAGATTCGCGTTTGGACATTCTATTTGTACCAGGGCATGCACCTGGCCACATTGCTTTCTATTCGGAAGGTTTTATCATTGGCGGAGATGTACTTTTTGACGGTAGTATAGGACGGACTGATCTGCCAGGCGGAGATTTTGATACGCTAATTGCCAGCATTCATAACGAGTTCTTCAAGTTTGATGATGATACCGTTGTTTACTCTGGTCATGGAGGGACAACAACCATTGGAAAAGAAAAAGCCACTAATCCTTTTTGTGCAATCCGATAGATGCTCTGGTTTAGGAAAAACATACCGAACCTATTTACCCTAATGAATCTCTCATTAGGTGTATTGGGTATTCATTTGATCCTGACAAGCGATCCGACAGTTGAACCCACCATTCATTATTTCATCTTTGCGGCAGCCTTCTTTGATCTTTTCGATGGTTTGTTGGCCAGGAAACTAAATGTAGCTTCACAATTTGGAGTGCAGCTTGATTCTTTAGCCGATTTGATCACCTTTGGAGTACTTCCTACATTTATTTATGCTCAATATGTCCAACTTGAGGGCTGGGGTCTCTTGCTTCTTTTAGTTCCTATCTGTTCAGCTATAAGGTTGGCGATATTCAATACTGACAATTCTCAAACAACCAGTTTTAAAGGAATTTCAACTACTGCACATGGCCTGTTTGCAGCAGTTTTACCCATTATTTTATATCACCAATCCACTTGGTTTGGGGAGTACTTAGCGGATAATGAGATGGCTATTGGGGTTTTGGCCTTGTTCTTTTCATTTCTGATGGTTTCCCCTGTTAGAATGATGTCTTTCAAATTTGAAAACCTCCGTTTTATAGACAATTGGGATAGGATTTTACTCATACTGACCTCCCTTATTCTCATAATACTGTGGCAATATGATGCTGCTCCATATATTATGATCATATACATTGGTTTGTCTTTTACAAGTTATTTCAAAGGGGTTTCTTCCAATAGCGAAGGCTAATTATCGTTATCTTTCAGAGTTATTTCCCTAAAGGAATTTGCTGAACCTAAAATCAACCATAACATTTCTATTTTGCCTGCTTCTGGCAACATCCATCCTTGGCCAAACCAACAGCGTTTTGAGTTCAGGCAAGTGGGTAAAGATGGAATTCACTGAACCTGGGGTCTATAAGATAGATCATAATACCCTGAATGAACTTGGATTTACACCAGCTGAACTAGACCCTCGCAACATTGCCATTTATGGAGCCACAGGAGGAATGCTTCCTCAGTCTTTGTCTACAGATAGACCCTCAGACTTAGTTGAAAATGCCATTAGGGTAGAAGGTGAAGAAGACGGCATCTTCAATGAAAACGACTTTATTCTCTTTTACGTGGATCAAGTCGACAACACAAACTACGATGAGCAATCAGGTAGTTTTGAGGTCACCAAAAACCTATATGCTACAAAGAACTATTACTTCATTACTGTAAAGGATATGAATGCCAAGAGGCAAAACACACTCGACAATCTCGGTACTAATCACCCCAAGCTTGATTGGTATAATCGTTTGATATACCACGAAGTTGATGAAGTCAATTTGCTAAGTTCTGGTCGCGAATGGCTAGGCGAGCAGTTCAACACTCAGAATACTCGGACATTTAATCATGATATATCGTCCCTTGCGCCCAATCAAGAAATTGATATTTCACTGAATGTTGTCGCACAATCCTTCAGCTCATCTAGTATGGATATTGAAGTCAATTCCACCAACATAGGAGAGCTTAACTTCAGCGCCATCCCGAATACTCAGTACGGTATTAAGGGTAATTCACGATCGGGCAACTATAAGGTCCCATCAAATTCTATATCAGGGAGCAACCTAACGCTTCAAATGGTATATGATCAATCTGGTGCGAACAACGCTGTAGCTTATTTGGATAACTACTTATTGAATATACCAACCGAATTAAGCTACAATGGAAGCCCCATTCTATTCCGAAACATCCAGTCACTCGATCAGGCGATAACAACTTATGAACTGACCAATGCCTCGAGCAACCTTGAAGTATGGAGGATAACGGAACCTACAGAAACGGCTCTACAAAACACGAGTTTCAGTAACGACATAATGAGTTTTGGCGCTTTTTCGAACGAACTCGAGGAATTCATCATCTTTGACCCAAATAACTTACCATCACCTGAGGTATTTGAAGAAGTTGAAAATCAAAATCTTCATGGAGCTCTATCGGCAGATTTTATCATCATCACCCATTCAAGCCTGCTAGATCAAGCAGAAAGGTTGGCAACTTTTAGAAGGTCCCATGACCAACTGAATGTTTTAGTGACAACAGTCAACAAAATTTACAATGAATTTAGCTCAGGTCGACAGGATGTAACCGCCATTAGAGATTTCATCAAATGGCAATATGACCTGGGGGACTTGAAGTATGTACTCTTCTTAGGCAAAGGCTCATATGATTACCTAGATCGACTCGAAAATAACACCAATTTAGTCCCTACCTACGAATCAAGAAACTCGATTCACCCACTACTTACCTACTCTTCTGACGACTACTTTGGGTTTCTGGATAACACTGAAGGTGAGTGGGTGGAGTCTTCTGCAGGAGATCATGAATTGAATATTGGCATTGGAAGGATACCGGCTACCAGTAATGCCCAAGCCAAAAGAGCCATTGACAAAATCATACTATATCAGACGGATCAACGTGCCTTCGGAGACTGGCGAAGTAAGCTGGTCTTTATTGCCGATGATGGAGACAATAACAGACATCAAAAAGATGCTGATGCTCTGACACAACTCATTGACTCCACATTCATTGACTTTAGTATCGAGAAGATATATCTCGATGCGTTTGAACAGATCAGGTTACCGAACGGAGAAACCTCTCCGAGCGCAGAACAAGCTATTATTGATGCAGTAAATGAGGGTGCACTCATTGTTAACTTCACAGGCCATGGTTCAGAAACTGGCTGGATGCAGGAACAGGTACTGACCTTTGACCTAATGGAAAAATGGAGGAATACTTTTAGTCTACCATTTGTTGTCACCGCGACCTGTGAATTTGGCCGAAATGACGATCCCAATACCTTCTCAGGAGCTGAAAACCTTCTTTTTAAGAATACTGGGGGTGCAGTTTCAATGGTAACTACCGCAAGACCCGTTTTCTCAAGTACCAACTTTGACCTGAACACAGCGTTGTACGGCTCAGTCTTACGACAGGAATCCGGTCAGTATCAACGATTAGGAGACATCATCAAATTCACCAAGAACAACAGTTTGCGTGGTAGTCTCAATAGGAACTTTATTTTATTAGGTGACCCCAGCATGCGCTTGTCCTACCCTAATAAGACCATTGAAATCGAAGAAATTAACGGAAATACTCCAAATGCCAGTGACACTATTCGCGCACTTCAACGTGTGGTTATAAACGGAAGAGTGTTGGAAAATGACGATGTGGACACAAACTTCAATGGTACATTAAGCTTTAGCCTTTTTGACAAGGCGAATGATAAGGAGACGTTGGGAAGTGATGGAGATTCCTTTAGCTATCTAGAAAGAGATAGTGAGCTTTTTCGAGGAACTGGTCGGGTTGAAAATGGCTCGTTTCAAGTGGAATTTATTGTTCCTAAAAACATTGATTATAGTTTCGGAAATGGCAAAATGGTTATCTATGCTATAGATAATAACTCACAAATTGATGCGCTTGGTACATCCGTTGACTTTGTAATTGGAGGTACCGCTGAAGACTTTGTAGTCGATAATATCCCCCCGACTATCGACCTATTTGTTAATGATACTACACAGACCATACAAGAGAAGTACGATCCTAACATAAACCTAATTCTAAGACTTTTTGATGAAAGTGGTATCAACATCTCAGGCAACGGCCTTGGTCAACACATTAACCTTAATGTCAATGACTCTATCAATTACAACTTGAATGATTCTTATAATGCAGACCTTGATGATTTTCGGTTTGGTCACCTAAGTTTTGAAGTAAGTAATCTGCAGCCTGGGCCCAACAGAATTGAAATTAAAGTTTGGGATACGCATGGGAATTCTTCAATACTTACTCAAGACTTAATCATTGATGAAAATACTTCGAACATCACAGTAATAAAAAACAGTCCTAACCCGTTTAGAGAAGAAACACACTTTAGTATTCAACATTTGATGTCGGGCGAAAACCTCGAAGTGGGGATTGAGATAAGAAATACTAATGGAGAACCAGTTACCGCGATTTTTAATGAAATATTAAGTGCGGAAGAAACAATCACTGTCCCTTGGTCTGGCACAAATAATTATGGTCAAAAACTCAACCCAGGAATATATATTTACGCTATCAAAATCTACTCTAAAACCAGTGGAAAGTCAGGAGTCAAGCGCCAAAAACTCATTATTTCAAATTAATTATATAGTACTATCTTTGAACAAAAATTTCATGCGCCTTAGAGCAAGCATTTTCACCTTTCTAATCTTGTCCCTATTTCTTGCACCTGCTTTGCGTGCGCAAAACTCCATTGGAATTAACGGACAGGACACAACTATCAACGTAATAACTACTGCTGTTCCCTTTCTGTTAATTGCACCAGATCCTGTTTCTGGGGCAATGGGTGATGTAGGTGTTGCGACTGACCCTGATGTAAACTCTACATTCTGGAACCCAGCAAAACTAGCCTTCATCAATAAAAACGGAGGTATTGGACTCACTTTTACACCTTGGCTTAAAAAGTTTGTTGATGATATGTCGGTCTCCTATTTGACCGGATTCAAAAAACTTGACGACCAACAGGCGATCGGAGCTTCCCTAACCTATTTCAATCTTGGAGATATTCAATTGACAGATGGAGCGGGGAATTCAATTGGAGATTTTACCCCCAGGGAATTTGCCTTGTCGGCAACCTATTCGAGACAATTAAGCCGCAAACTCAGTGTTGGCGTCACAGGAAGGTATATCTATTCTAACCTTTCAGGTAATATCACAACCAGCCCTGTTACAGACCCAAAACCAGGAACTAGTATTGCAGCAGATATCGGGGTTTACTATAAGTCCGAATTGATGGTCTTTCAGAAACAATCCCAACTCTCCTATGGAGCTTCCATCAGTAACATAGGCTCAAAGATTTCTTATAACAGTGCTGATGAAGAGGATTTCATTCCGACCAACCTAAGGATTGGCTCTGCCCTTTCTTCATTCCTGGACCCATATAACAAAGTGACATTTGCATTAGATTTTAATAAGTTGATGGTTCCTACACCGCAGCCTGATGGTTCAGAACGTGACAAGTCCCTTTTGGCAGGAATGTTCGGTTCATTTGGTGATGCACCAGGGGGCTTCAGCGAAGAGCTTCAAGAAGTTTCCATTTCATTCGGTGCGGAATATGAGTATAAAGAAACCTTCGCCATTCGCGCAGGGTACTTCTATGAGCATAGAAATAAAGGGAATAGAAAGTACTTTACAGCTGGCTTAGGTTTTAAAGTAGACAAGCTTGAGTTCAACTTCTCATACCTTGTACCTCAATTCCAAGAGCACCCTCTCGCTGAGACACTCCGCTTCGGAGCTATCTTGGATTTATCTCGCCTTTCAGACGACAACTAGTCCATGATTCTCGATCGTACGATTCCTCCTTTAGTACATGACGTGACTGATGTTGATTTACCAATTATTCGATCGGTTTCAGTTAATGGAATAGATACGCACTCATATCTTGATCAGGGATCGGGTACATTTAAAATTGAACTTCTGACCAAGGGAAGTCAGTTGTATTCAAAGACTTCGGCCCTATCTCAATTGGCTGTTCGGCTCCTAAATGAAGGGACAAAATCAAAAACTGGTGCAGAACTCGCTGAGGCAGTTGATTCTATCGGGAGTTTTCTGGAAATAAATCCAGGGTTCGATTATGCCACTATTTCCATCTATGGCCTCGCAAAGTATTTCGAAGAAAACCTTCAAATACTATCAGAACTCGTCTATCAGCCAGACTTCTCAAACACCAGCTTAGACAAGCTAAAGAATCGCGAAGTTGATAAACTGAAGACAAACCTTGAGAAGAGCAGTTATATATCGTCCATCAATCTTCGCAAGAGTCTATTCGGTTCACGACATGCATATGGAAGGCACTTGCAGACCACTCAGCTCTTATCTGTTACTGTTGACGACATTACAAACTTCCATAAGAATCACACTGAGAACTTTGATGTGTATATAGCTGGTGATCTACCAAGTAACTTCGAAGAACTAATTGGGAGATATCTTCAGCCGTTTACCGGTTCTAAACAGACTCCTGACATTTCAAGCCCTGTTGATAAAGCTGTCGATAGTTCTTATAAAAACCCAAAATTCGTCCAGAGCTCAATCAAGTTGGGTAAACGTCTTTTCAATCGTGCTAATCCCGACTACTTCAAATTCATTGTTCTGAATGAGCTATTAGGTGGCTTCTTTGGCTCACGTTTAATGAAGAATATTCGTGAAGAAAAGGGTTTTACTTATGGTATTCATTCAAATCTGTACTCTCTTCTTCATGACGGTTACTTTCTTATCGGCACAGATGTGAATAAGGAGAATGAGCAGGAGACTATTGATGAGGTCCTTAAAGAAATTCAACTTCTGCAATCTGATCTTGTAGGTAATGAAGAGCTAGATACCGTGAAGAATTACATGATCGGAGTTTTTCTAAACTCTTTTTCTTCCCCTTTCGCCCAAATAGACAAGTTCAAGACCCTGCACTCTCAAGGTATTGATCACAGTTTCTATAGTCGCTATGTGTCATCTATCAAGGGTATCTCAGCTGAAGTTTTGATGGAAACGGCCATTCAGTATTTGAAAACCAACTCCTTAACGCTCAGTGTGGCTGGAGCCTAATCTACCTTCTCTCTTCTTTACCGTTTCATTCGCCACTGGTTTTATCTGAATATTGGGTATAAAAAAACCCTTATCTGTTATGGATAAGGGTTTTTAATAAAAATCTGGCGACTACTTACTCTCCCACCGGTAAAGGCAGTACCATCAGCGCAAGTGGGCTTAACTTCTCTGTTCGGAAAGGGAAGAGGTGGACCCCACCGCTATAATCACCATAAAATCTTAACTGTAGTTTTAAGGGGTAAGGATTAAGTCTTAAGGCTCACCTTAAATCTTTATCCTTATACCTTATCACTAACAGTGACATATTAATTGTAAGAGTATCACACAAAAAAGTGTTTGGCGCCACCTACTGAACAAGTCAGTAGGTGGCCTACGGAAAGTTTACGGGTAATTAGTACTGCTCGGCTTTGACATTCCTGCCTTTACACCTGCAGCCTATCAACGTCATCATCTATAACGTCCCTTATAAAGAAGTCTCATCTTGAGGGGAGTTTCGCACTTAGATGCTTTCAGCGCTTATCTCTTCCC